>UGGS01000001.1:1235626-2471253 GCA_900450595.1 [Flavobacterium] thermophilum | reverse complement strand
TTTTTGGCCATGGGCGCGGACAAACTGTTTTTCTTGCAGGAAACGGGCGAGTTTTTGTTGAAGCGGCAGGCTTAACGAGTCGATATCGTCAAGCAGCACAGTGCCGCCGTCCGCTTGTTCAAACAAACCGGGCTGGATCTCGCCGCCTTCTTCGCTGCCAAACAGCATCGTTTCCATCCAATCATCCGGAAGCGACAGGCACGTTTGCGCAAAAAACGGCTTGGCCCGCCGTTCGCTTTCATGGTGAATGCAGGAAGCGAGCAAGTCTTTTCCTGTCCCTTTCTCCCCAATGAGCAGCACAGGCGCTTCGGAGCGGGCGGCATGACGCGCAAGGCGGATGGCCTTTTGCATCGCTTCGCTTTGGCTGATGATATCGGCAAACGTGCGGCTGGCTTCCTTGCGTTGGTGGTGTTCTTGGATCAGTTTGCGGAACTTCGTGATGTCTTTGGCGATTTCCACGGCGCCGATGATGCGCCCGTCTTTTTGCAGCGGGTGTGTTTGATTGACCGTTGTCACGGCTTGTCCTTTGTTATTGAAATACGTTTGCTGCTTGTTCAGAATGCTTTCACCGGTGCGCAGCGCTTCTAGCAGCGTGCTCGGCTGCTCCGGGTTGAAGCGGAAGACGTCCAAAATGTTTTTATCGAGCACGTCCTCGATGTTCATGCCCTCGATGTCCCGCATTTTTCGGTTGTAAATGACGGTTTTCCCGTGTTGATCGACGGCATGGACGCCAAGGTCAATCAGTTCGAGAATTTGCTCATACATTGATAAAAGCGTTTCCATATCCCGGTTCACGATCAGCACCTCTCTTTTTTGTATTATAGCATAAGGTGGACGGGAGACAGGAAGGGAAAGAAAGATGTGAAAAAATTTTTTGCTAAATATATTGAAAATAGAAAAAAAATAATTTCGTAATAAAGTTGTAATACATTATAAATTGAAAAATAATTTTGCATAAAAGGAGGTTGCTATTCGTTTGATAAAAATGTAAGCGATTGCGGAATCTATCATAGAGAGGGGAGAGTTTTCGGATGCAACCAGTGCAAGAACTGAAACGAGAGCTAAAAAGCAGGCATTTATCTTAATTAGGCGAGAAGACTCCCACTTCAACGAAGCGAAGCGGAGTAAGTGGGAGATGAATCGCCTTAACTATATTTGGCTGAAAATAGGATAGATTCAGTAAAATATAGTATAATATAGTTAGATGGGAGGTGAAAACATGTATTTTTGTATCAAACAACAGCTAAATGGTTTGACCAAAGAAGAATACTTGACTCTTCGAGAAGATTGAAATCATTCCTAAGCATCATGCCAGGTTCTTTGAGATTCAGTACAAATATGAAATGCCTGAACTAATTAATGCTGATGTCAATGGCGCATTAAACATCTTAAAGAAAAGTAAAGCTGTAGACCTGAGTGTCTTATGCTCTAGCGGCGAAGTGGACACGCCTCAAAGAATAAGGATTGCTTGAAGCAGTCAAACTTCTTTGGAAGCCCCCACTTCAAATTTTCGCTAGAAAATTAAGTGGGGGTAGTTCACTCCAGATCAACGGATCGCGCTTTACTGCGGCATTCCGTTCTCCTTGCGTGTTATGGGTACTACCACCTTGTGGCGAAAAAACGGGTTCAGCTCCTAGTTGCAGAAAAAAGGGGGAGCTCAAGGCCGCCAGGTAAAAACAATTGAAAAAAGCCATAATCATTTGCATAATATAACTGTGAAACCGTTTTATTAACGAAAAATTTTTTTGCCTTTAAAAGGAGGATGACCAAATGGGTGCAGCCGTACAGACACGAACCGCTCACCGACTTTACCGTAGAAGCAAACCGTGAGGCGTTTTTAGCGGCGCTCAAAAAAGTGGAATCGGAGCTTGGGCGCGATTATCCGCTTGTGATCGGCGGCGAGCGGGTGATGACGGAAGACAAAATCACGTCGATCAATCCGGCGAACAAAACGGAAGTGGTCGGCCGGGTGGCGAAAGCGAACAAAGAGCTGGCGGAGCGGGCGATGAAACCGCTGATGAGGCGTTCCGCACTTGGAGCCGGACAAGTCCGGAAGCGCGGGCCGATATTTTGTTCCGGGCGGCGGCGATCGTGCGCCGGCGCAAGCCACGAGTTTTCCGCTTGGCTGGTGAAAGAAGCGGGCAAACCGTGGCGTGAAGCGGACGCCGATACCGCGGAAGCGATCGACTTTATGGAATATTACGGACGGCAAATGCTGAAGCTGAAAGACGGCATTCCGGTTGAGAGCCGTCCGGGGGAAACGAACCGGTTTTTCTACATTCCGCTTGGCGTCGGGGTTGTCATTTCACCGTGGAACTTCCCGTTTGCTATTATGGCCGGAACGACGGTCGCTTCGCTTGTGACCGGCAATACGGTGCTGCTGAAACCGGCGAGCGCAACGCGGTCGTGGCGTATAAATTTGTGGAAGTGTTGGAAGAAGCGGGGCTTCCGGCTGGTGTGTTGAACTATATTCCGGGCAGCGGAGCCGAAGTCGGGGATTATCTCGTCGACCATCCGCGCACACGATTTATCAGCTTCACCGGATCGCGGGATGTCGGCATCCGCATTTATGAGCGGGCGGCGAAAGTGCATCCGGGGCAAATTTGGCTAAAGCGCGTCATCGCGGAAATGGGCGGCAAAGACGGCATCATTGTCGATAAAGAGCGG
The DNA here is from genome assembly GCA_900450595.1 of [Flavobacterium] thermophilum. GTDB lineage: Bacteria > Bacillota > Bacilli > Bacillales > Anoxybacillaceae > Geobacillus > Geobacillus thermophilus. The sequence continues at coordinate 2,468,586 of UGGS01000001.1, read as the reverse complement.
ACCTCGAACTGGCGGCGCAATCGATCGTGGCGTCGGCGTTTGGCTACTCTGGGCAAAAATGCTCGGCGTGCTCGCGCGCCATTATCGTCGAAGATGTGTATGACCAAGTGTTGAATCGCGTTGTCGAGCTGACGAAGCAGCTCAACGTCGGCGATCCGGCGGAGCAAGCGACGTTATGGGGCCTGTCATCGACCAAGGGGCGTACAACAAAATTATGGAGTATATCGAAATCGGCAAGGAGGAAGGCCGTCTCATGACCGGCGGGGAAGGAGACGACTCGAAAGGGTTCTTCATCCAGCCGACCGTGTTTGCGGATGTCGACCCGAACGCGCGCATCATGCAGGAGGAAATTTTCGGCCCGGTCGTGGCGTTTGCGAAAGCGCGCGACTTTGACCATGCGCTTGAGATTGCGAACAACACGGAATACGGATTGACAGGCGCCGTCATCTCGCGCAATCGGGCGAATCTTGAAAAAGCGCGGCACGAGTTCCATGTCGGCAACTTGTACTTCAACCGCGGCTGCACAGGGGCGATCGTCGGGTATCAGCCGTTTGGCGGCTTCAACATGTCAGGCACTGACTCGAAAGCGGGCGGCCCGGACTATTTGATCCTCCATATGCAAGCGAAAACCGTATCGGAAATGTTTTAAACCAAAAAAGGGCGGCGGCGTCCGCCCTTTTATCTTAATTAGGCGAGAAGACTCCCACTTCAACGAAGCGAAGCGGAGTAAGTGGGAGATGAATCGCCTTAACTATATTTTGCTGAAAATAGGATAGATTCAGTAAAATATAGTATAATATAGTTAGATGGGAGGTGAAAAAAATGTATTTTTGTATCAAACAACAGCTAAATGGTTTGACCAAAGAAGAATACTTGACTCTTCGAGAACTGTGCCATATTGCCAAGAACATGTACAACGTCGGATTGTACAATGTCAGACAATACTATTTGAACACAAGGAATTTCTTAATTATGAGAAAAATTATCATCTTGCCAAAACTAACGAAAACTATAAGCTGTTAAACAGCAACATGGCACAGCAAATTTTAAAAAAGGTCAATGAAGCCTTTAAATCTTTCTTTGGTTTGATCAGTCTTGCCAAACAAGGAAAATATGACCACAAGGCTATCAGTATTCCAAAATATCTTAAAAAAGATGGCTTTCATTCACTGATCATTGGCCAGATTCGTATAGACGGCAACAAATTCACGATACCGTATTCTCGCCTATTTAAAAAGACTCACAAGCCTATCACGATAACGATTCCGCCTGTGTTACTGGACAAAAAGATTAAGCAGATTGAAATCATTCCTAAGCATCATGCCAGGTTCTTTGAGATTCAGTACAAATATGAAATGCCTGAAGATCAAAGAGAATTAAACGACCAAAAAGCACTGGCAATTGATTTAGGATTAAACAATCTTGCCACTTGTGTCACATCAGACGGCAGATCATTCATCATTGATGGGCGGAGATTAAAAAGTATAAATCAATGGTTTAACAAAGAAAATGCCAGACTTCAAAGCATAAAAGATAAGCAAAAAATCAAAGGCACCACTCGTAAACAGGCTTTGCTTGCTATGAATCGCAATAATAAAGTGAATGATTATATCAACAAGACTTGCCGTTACATCATTAACTACTGTATTGAAAATCAAATTGGCAAACTTGTCATTGGCTATGCGGAAACATGGAAACGCAATATGAATCTAGGAAAAAAGACAAATCAAAACTTTGTCAATATTCCTCTCGGTAACATAAAAGAAAAACTAGAATATCTTTGTAAATTTTACGGCATTGAATTCTTGAAACAGGAAGAATCCTATACGTCTCAAGCCAGCTTTTTTGACGGCGATGAGATTCCTGAATATAATGCCGACAATCCAAAAGAATATAAGTTCAGCGGCAAACGTATTAAGCGCGGCTTGTATCGAACAAAGTCTGGCAAACTAATTAATGCTGATGTCAATGGCGCATTAAACATCTTAAAGAAAAGTAAAGCTGTAGACCTGAGTGTCTTATGCTCTAGCGGCGAAGTGGACACGCCTCAAAGAATAAGGATTGCTTGAAGCAGTCAAACTTCTTTGGAAGCCCCTACTTCAAATTTTCGCTAGAAAATTAAGTGGGGGTAGTTCACCATACCCATCAAGTTAAGAATTTTGGTCTTTGTGCATCGTCAAAAACATGGTATCCTTTCTAACGAACACTCCACGTTAGAAAGGATTTTTTTCATGGAAAAACAAATGAAAGCATGGATTCAAACCATTCGTCAACTCTTTTCTCCCGAAGAATTAACCCGTCTCGCACGGAAAACAGGCTTTATCCGGCGGCAGCGTTCGTTAACGGCGGAAGCCTTTCTGACTCTCTGTGCATGGGGAGATGGCTCACTGGCCAAACAGTCGCTTCAGCGGTTGTGTGCGGCCTTGACGCTCTGGCATGGCTGTTCCCTTTCAAGCGAAGGCTTGAATCAGCGTTTTACCGATCGGGCCGTGGCATTTTTGCGAGAAGTGTTTTTCCTTCTCCTCCTGCATCAACGTCCATTGCTTTTGTCAGCCATGGAGACCTATCGAACTTGTTTTACCCGCCTGCGGATTTTGGACTCAACCAGCTTTTTGGTTCCCGCTGACTATGGGGAAGACTATCGAGGTTCCGTTTCGTCGGGGGTGAAAATTCAGTTTGAATATGACTTGTTATCCGGCGCCTGCCTTCAGCTATGCGTTCAATCGGCCAATGACTCGGACGCTCGTTTTGCCTATCATGCCCAGCATACGATTTTACCGAATGACCTATGTATTCGGGATTTGGGCTTTTTCTCCGTTGCCGCACTGGCCGAGATCGACGCCCGCGGAGCGTATTATATGACTCGGCTCCGTTCCGATATGAAAGTGTATATCAAGGAGAATGGCCAGTGGAAGGAATGGGATTGGGAATCTCTTGGGAATCAATTAAAGGAAGGGGAATCAGTAGAAATGGAACATGTATACATCGGGCATGAGCGTTTGTATATCCCACGCTTGATTTTTCGACGTTTGACGGAAGAAGAATGGCAAAAACGGATGGCGTATGTGCGAAAAAGGGAAAAAAGAAAAGGGAAGGCACTGACACGCCAAACCCTCGAACAAAAGAAATACCACATCTTACTGACGAATTTACCACAAGAGTCGTTTGATGGTCAACAGGTTTATGAGCTCTATTCCCTGCGCTGGCAAATTGAATTGTTGTTTAAAGCCTGGAAATCCGTATTTGATTTGGAGAAAGTCAAGGAGATGAAAAAAGAACGTTTCGAATGCCATTTATACGGGACGTTGATTGCCATTTTGGTCACCCAGACGTTTCTGTTTCAAGCTCGGATGTATTGGCATCAAAAGGAAGACATTGAAATCAGTGAACGGAAAGCGCTCGATCTTCTCCAATCGTATTGGCACCAGTTGCTTTTGCGTTCGCATATGGCGGAAATCAACCTTTTCTCTCTCCTTTCCCTGTTACGAAAACATGCCAAGAAAGGTCGAAGGAAAGGGGAAGAAACGGCATCAGATATCTTAACGAAATTAGAGATATGGTAGAATTAGATATGGATATAAATACCAAATACCCCTCTTCTGGAGGGGTATTTGGTATGCCCAATAATGGATGTGATCCCCATCATTCACTGCGGGGATGAACACGAGTATCGTCTTAAAAATTTTATACCGCTAAACTTGACGGGTATGGGGTAGTTCACCCGGTTTTCTGAAGAGGATGAGGTCATCACTGGCATTGTGATTATGGACTACAAGAAGCGGGATATTGAGCGTATAAAGAAGTTGATACCGGTGAATATTAATTTTCATATGATTAACGAACAAATCCATTAGTTTTGGTCGATTTTGCCTCTGCTATGGGCTCAACGATGTCGTCCTTCGCTATTTCAATGCCGTTGGGGCGCACGAGTCGGGGGGAATTGGCGAAGACCTCACATTTCGCACCCTCTCGACAAAGAAGCAGGTGTCAACCGCTCTGTCGCAGGGCGGTTGTTTTCAAGCAAATCTCCCACCTTTTCGCGGTTGCGCAGGTGGGAGAAGGGTCAAATGTATTTGATCATGGCTGTTTCATCGCAACAGTCCAGCTTGGGGCAATTGACACAGTCAATCCACACTTTTTCAGGCAACGTTGCTTTTTCGGCGATTTCAAATCCGCATTTTCGAAAAAACTCAACTTGGTAAGTGAAGGAGATTAACCGCTTCACCCCGAGTCTTGCCGCTTCGTTCGCAATATGGTCGACGAGCATGCGGCCGATTCCTTTCCCCATATGGTCAGGCGATACGACTAACGAACGGACTTCCCCAAGATCGTGCCCTAGGATATGCAACCCAGCGACTCCAACGATTTGGTTGTCTTCCCTTGCCACATACATGCATTGCAAGTGCTGGTAGATGGATAACAACGAACGGGGCAAAACCAAGCCTTTTTCCGCATAGTGTTGAATTAATGCGTGCATTTCCTTTACATCGCTGGTGACTGCGTGGTCGATTTGCATCGGGTTCCCTCACTATCGTATGATTATAGATTTTCTTTTTATAAATATACGATATTTTGTGTTTATATTCAATCGCGAATTTGCTGAGGCTGCCCGGTGCCGCATTTCTTTGCAAGCGAACCCTAGGTGAATGGTTGCGCTTTTTGGTTCAGGCGGGTATGCAGTTTCCACTCTCTTTTTCGCTGCCCCCCTCTTTTTGGCTGTCTTCCACCTCCCCTTTTGATCGCGTTGTCCGCTTTTTTGCCCTTCTTCTAGAACGCTTCATTGCTTTTTGTCCGGTTGAAGTGTCGAACAGCTGTTTCGTCAAGCATCCAACGCTCATTTTCCTTCATGGAATGCCCGTATCCGTCCCAACGCTTGGCGAGCGCCATGCCGTTTCCATTGTCATAGGTTTTGATGAATTCGTGGAATAAAAAGGGTTTTTTGAGGGTATATAGAATCAGTTATAGATGGCATGAATTTCTTTTCACTTTTCATGGCCGATTGCGCTGCGGTGCACTGGAAAAGGCCGACGTTTGGGGTGAAATGAACAGAGAGTCTTCAGCAGGAAGGGCATAAGGTTGATGATGGGGGAAGCAATATCAGCTGGAAATGATTTTGCATGGGCGAGGCAATCCCGTTAACTGGACGCAGAAGCAAGTCAATGTTTACCTGAAAAACGCCGCTGGCGGTAGCGTCAAAAATTTTATGAAAACTCCACACAGACCATTCCGTTGCGCATTGTCACGCTCAGCGGATAGACAATGATCTCATATTGGGTCCTGATGATTATGAAGCAAATAGGCGAATCATTGAGGTAACAAAGTTTGCCACTTCTTTGTTTTGGCTGTTGGGTGTCGTTGCCGCCATGATGGCCGGAAACAATAGGGGCGCAAGCTTTTTCGCCCAACCATTGCAATTCCAGGGGAAGCCCCGAGTGTGGAGGGTAAACTTTTGACAATGCCCTGAACATGAAAGGGGCTTGGAGTTGTAGAAGGAACAGGTCCCAATGAAAATGGGGAAATTCTCCTGCTTTTTGTTGGAAGGGTGTGAAAGGTGGGCTGAATGTTGCTTTTGAAGTCCCGGTGAAAACCGATTTTTTTGCAAACCAAAAATCTACAAAATAGTAAAAATCGTATTCTATTATGCCGATAAAAGATATAGAATAGTAAGCATAAATGACTATTGACTTATGAAAAAAGAATTAGGGGGGTCTACGGTGACTGTCATTCCAACATTAGAAGGGAATATTGCGAAACGAACATTGCAATTTTTTTGGATTGCCGACTGCTCCGGTTCTATGATGGGGGCTAAAATTGCCTCTCTCAATCAGGCGATTCGGGAAGTGATTCCTGAGATTCGCGCCGCCTTGGCAGCGCATCCGGAAGTGCAAGTGATGATGAGGGCGATTAAATTCAGCGATACGGCCAGTTGGCATGTGGGTCCTTCCCCTGTTCCGATCGAAAACTTTGTTTGGCCGGACCTGCAAGCGAACGGGTTGACTGCGACGGCACAGGCGATTCACTTGTTGTGTGAGGAACTGGACATCGAAAAGATGAACAGAAGGGGATTGCCGCCGGTCTGCATCCTGTTATCAGACGGGTTTTGCACAGATCCGCCAGAAGAATACGACCAAGCCATTCAAAGACTGAAATCGCTTCCTTGGGGGAAAAGGGCTGTTCGGCTTGTGATCGCGATCGGGGATGAGTATGAGTATGATGAACAAGAGTTGCTGAAGTTTGTAAGCCATAGTGAGATTGGCGTGCTTAAAGCCCATACTTCCCAACAGCTCATTCAGTACATAAAATGGGCAAGCGTCACCGCCACAGTGGGGGCATCGGTTGGGAAAAGTTACGTCGGGAGCGGCAGCCCGTCGACTAACGTTGCCTTGCCTTCTCCTCCCGTTGTTCAGACGACGGATGATGATCTCGATGTATTTTAAGGGCATGGAGGGGCTTTATGAGTGATATAGGAGGAACGCATCAAAAAATATACAACCATTCCGCCTATGGCTGTTATACGATCGTTTCGGTTCAAGGAGCTTCTCATGTGAAAAATCAACAGCCTTGTCAAGACGCCTTTGCCTGCCTGGAAGATAGCGAAACGGGCGGGCCGCTCATTATCGCCATCGCCGATGGCCATGGCGATAAACGGCATGATATGAGCCATTATGGCGCAAAGCTCGCCACCCACATAGCGGTTCATGTGTTGAAAGATTTATATGAACAGCTGAAGCAGTCGAGAACATATTTATTTCGCAGCTTCCGGGATGATTTTCTTAAAGAAGTCGTCAAGCAGTGGAAAAAAGAAGTGTTGGCGCATGCGTCCGCACATGACATTGATGGGACGGATCCGTCAAAGGTGTACACGAGATACGGAACCACGTTGCTGGTGGCATTAGTATGTGAGGAAGAGGCGTTAGTCGGGCAGATTGGAGACGGTGACATTCTTGTGATTGATGGGAAAAATCGCCCCATCCCGTCCCTGGATAAAGGGGACGATTTAGTCGGGAATGCCACCTACTCCCTCTGCTCGCCAGAGGCTAACCGCTTTTGGAATGCGGCCCGTATTCCCCGTCCGCTAGGCAATAAATTTTTGATGATGAGCACGGATGGGCTTTCGAATTGTTTTGAGGACGACGACAATTTTTATAAATTTGCCTCGAGCCTCGCTGAATATGTGGATCGCCATACCTTTTCCTCGGCCAGCGATGCATTTCCTTCATTGCTATTCACCTACTCAAGCAGGGGAAGTGGAGATGATATTACTCTTGCCCTGTTGAAATTTAAAAACATATCCACCCCCCATATGCGGCCGGACACCCAGGAAGAAACACGTCCGTCCGATACGATGGAGGAAAAAGAGCCGGCGGCTGTCTTGGAAGCGGATGAAGAACGTGACAAAAGCCGTTCGCTGGAAAGCGGGAAAAGCGAGTCGTGCACCTATCGGTTAGGTCCGTTATCGAAAGAAACTTACAGAAAAGCAGGCGGGAGTATCTATAAGCCTGTGTCATTAAACAACGACAAATTGCAAGGTCCGATCATTAATATAAGGCCTAAAGATGAGTTGCAATAAAGACCCTTAACGAAAAGGTACATGAATACAGCCGGGAAGGTGAAGGACAGTGTTATTGCAGGAAAACGCAACCGTTCAAACTTTGATGACGAAGGAAACATTAACGGTAGTGAAAAAGCTGGGGGAAGGGGGGCAAGGGGCCGTTTACCTTGTCGAAGGGCAAAAGTTGGGAAGAAAGGCATTGAAGTGGTATAACCATGAGCAGGCGACGGAAGAACAAATGAAAATCATTCTGGATCTCGTCCAACAGGGCCCCCCGAGCGGAGCGGCTGGAAAACGATTTGTATGGCCCATAGACCTTGTATGCTCTCCTCATTCTTCTCAGTTCGGTTACTTGATGGACTTGATTGATACCCAGCGATTTGCGGAGTTGGGCGAAGTCTGGGCGAAACGGAAACCAGCGCCAACGATGAGAGCGTTGTGCAGGATCTCCTATGCGGCCGCCGATTCATATAGGGCATTGCATTTGCGAGGGTTATGCTACCGGGATATTTCCGCCGGCAACATTATGTTCGATCCTGTGCAGGGGGATGTGTTGATTTGTGATAACGACAACATTGGGGTAAACAATCAGTCCGACGCTCAAGTGTGGGGGACGATGGAGTATATGGCCCCCGAAGTGGTTCGGAAAGAAGCGAAACCGTCAACAGATACGGATCTTCATTCGTTGGCTGTCTTATTGTTTCAACTTTGGATTTGGCATCACCCGCTTCACGGGAAGATGGAATATGAAGTCCGCTCATGGGATTTGATCGCCAAACAAAAAATTTATGGCCAAAACCCAGTGTTTATTTTCGATCCTGTCAACCCGGAAAATCGTTTGCCTGATGATCCTGATTATGAAACGGCTAAACGTCGGTGGGAGGTATGCCCGCAACCGTTGAAAGAGAAATTTATCCAGGCTTTCACCATCGGGCTGCATGATCCTAAGCGCCGCGTCACAGAAGGAGAGTGGAGAAAATTATTTTTAGAGCTGGAAGACTGCATTACGCAGTGCCCGCACGATTCGGCGGAGAACTTCTGGAGCGAAAAACAGCCTAATGTGCGTTGTTGGTATTGCCAGCAGCCTGTCCCTGTTCCGCCCAAACTTTTAGTAAAATCAGCGGCTGGGAAACAGTATATCGTATTAAACAAAGGAACGAGCATTAAAAGACGGCATATCGATCCATCCTCAAAGGAGGAGCAATGGGCCGAACTTGTCGGGGAGGTCGTGCAAAATCCGGCGAACCCGTCAGTTTGGGGAATACGCAATCACACCAATGTTCCTTGGAAAGCGACAACCCTCGCTGGGGCTGTTCGGGAGATTCCTCCCCAAAAATCGGTCCCTTTGCAGGCAGGGGTAAGAATACAGTTTACCGCGTCCACGGAAGGAACCATTCTTGGTTAGGGAGAGGCGATGAAACATGAGTGCCAATGATCCCGCTAAAGAGGCGTTAAAAAAGATCATCAGTCAACATGGCGCTTCAATTTGTTCGGAGCCAAAGCGTCTTCAATCTATGCTTCACGATATGACGACAGAACCGAAAGGGAAAATCAAAGCTCTCATCAGCGCCGTAGAAGAAGGGGTTTCTCAAGAGATCGCGCAATATCCGGACGAACAGTTGGACGATCACTTTTATCACCGAATGGTGGCGCGGCTGCATCAAAACGCCGCGATTGATCTCCAAATTGCTGAGTGGGCTGTCGGATGTTGGGGGGAAGTGCTGGATAAGGCGGTTCCAGAACGTGCAATATTGGAAGAGGAGGAAGAGGCTGCACAGGGAGCCGCATCCCCTCCTTCCGTTTCGATGCCGTCACCTAGCCCAAGTCCGTCCGCCGCCGCTATACCACCGCAACAACCGGTGAGCGTTCCAGCCCCAGTTGCACCGATCCAGCCGAGGAGAAGCAAATTATCTGCCGTTTTCCGGTTCGCGGTCGTATGTTTATTGCTATTCGGTGCATATCGGCTGTTCTTTTCACATGAGGAAGAACGAGAGGAAGCATCACAGCCTTCCGTCGCTGCAGATGTGGCGGGTGAGGAAACAGAAAACAGTCATGTTGACGAAACGGATGCGGCAACTGCGCAGGAGAATACAGCTCCCGAACAGGTTGCCGCAGAAACTGACTCAAATTTGACATCTTCCGTATCCGAACAACAAGTCCGGACTTTTATGAAACGGTACATTACTTTGGCGGTAGAATCCATTAATCAGCGCGATTTTTCTCTCATTGAGGACCTCATTGATCCCAATGGGCCTGCATACCAAGAAACGCAAAATTATCTTCAACATGTCGGTGAAGAAGGCATTACCGAAAAATTGGTCACCTTGGATGTGCAACAAGTCGAAGTGGTGGACGAAAGTCGCTTTAAAGTACGAACATACGAAGAATATGAAATTAACTATAATGGCGAATCAGAGAAAATTAAAAGTTTTCGCAGTGAATTCCTAATCGCGGTTTCACCGGACCGCACCTTGAAAGTTCAAGAGCTGCTCAGCACTGACCAAATCAACAGCTATGACATTCCAAGCGAGGATTATGGCGCGGACGTGGCCGAAGGAAGTGAAGCTGGGGCGGTGGAGAGCACCGTAAGGCAACATTACGCCAGCATCAGCAATGATGATTTTGAGACTGCCTATGACTTGTTTTCGAGCGACCGAAAACGGAAAGTGACGATGGCAGGCTGGGCGGATGGGCTGCAACATAATATAAAGAATGAAGTGAATACCATAGAAGTTACCGCTCTCGATGGCGAATCTGCAACAGCCTATGTGGAGCTGACGTCTTATGATGATAACGGAGACGGGACGGTGCTGGTTCAGCAGTGGGGCGGATACTGGTATCTCATTAAAGAATCCGGTCGTTGGGTTCTCGACGACGCGGACATTCAAAAACTCGACTCTAGGGTGGAAAGCTATGGGGCGTTTTGACAGACGGAGGAAACGAACGATTTCATTGGCATCTATTTTGTTCATTCTAATGCTTTCACTAGTCATCTGTCTATCGGCCTATGCCGTGGTGATTCATCAACAAACAAATTCAAAAGCGGCCGACCGTTCTGCGAGTCAGCCTGAAAAACAAAATGCGGCGAACCGTCCACAATTGCAAGCCGACGACAGTCGTATTGTCAAGCAGCCATCGGTCACCTTTTTTGAACCGTCGTCCAACATAGACGAAAAACTTGATCGGCTGATCGAAACGATGAGCCTTCGTGAAAAAATCGGGCAGTTGGTCATTGTCGGATTTCCATCCACCCAACCGGATGAACACATAGAGCGAATGATTCGGGACTATCATGCGGGCGGGGTGATCTTATATGACCGCAACATGGAAACACCCGAACAAGTCGCCAATTTAACTAGCCGGTTGCAACGGTTGGCGATGGAAAACCGCTTCCAAATCCCGCTCGTCTTTAGCATCGACCAAGAAGGGGGAAAAATTGTCCGAATGCGGCAATACGTTTCCCCCATCCCTTCTCAACAAATATTAGGCAAAAGCGGAGACGGCGCAAAAGTGTACCAAACCGCTCGGCGGACAGGGGCAGAACTCGCCGCGATGGGCATTCAAATCAATTTTGCCCCGGTGCTGGACTTATCTGCCATAGACAGCCGGTCATTTGGAACCGATCCGGTTGTAGCGGGAAGGTTAGGGGAAAAGGTCGTCACGGGGCTGGCCGATGCGGGGGTGACGCCGGTGCTCAAGCACTTTCCGGGAAACGGGCGCAGCCAGACAGACCCGCACCATGACACGTCTTCTGTTCAAGCATCCGAGCAGGATCTTGAAAACAAGGACATTTTTCCTTTTAAGCGCATTATCACAAATATAGACCATCATCGTTTTTTCGTTATGGTCACCCATATTAAATATCCGACATATGACAAAGAAAATCCAGCCAGCCTGTCTCCGGCTATTATTCAGGGATTGCTGCGGGGAAAATTGGGCTATGAAGGCATAGTGGTGACCGATGACTTGGAGATGGGGGCGGTGAGCAAGTATTTCACCTACGAGGAACTCGGATACCGGGCGATCGCCTCTGGCGCCGATTTGTTGCTTGTCTGTCATACTTTTGACAATCAAAGAAAAGTGATGGACGGAATCTGGAATGCCGTGCAAACCGGAAAGCTGTCCGAGGAGCGAATCAACGAATCGGTAAGGCGGGTGTTAAAATATAAATTAACCCAATTTCCTTCCATGCAAAGCATTTACGCAAATCCTGCCACAGCGAAGCGGGTGGTGGGAAAACAAGGGTAAATGGAGAGGGGACATCAAAAGTTTCATAGAAATCGTACATCACCATCTCATGGAGCGGCGTACGGCATTCCCGGAGTCGTATTCACCCGTGGCCGACGTTCGCTAGAGGTGCAAAAGAGACGGCAAGGGAGACGGGGACAGAAAGACGGTTATAAGACAACCACCGTTCATGTTGCCAAATGGACAAGCTGTTGCGATTGTCTCTTGTTTTTTCTTTTTCAGCTGACATCGGTGGCCGGGCAGTCGAGGAGTTGGTCGAGGTGTACTGGCAAAGCAAAGGGCTGGTATCGTCGCAGAAGCCGAAAGTCCAGAAATTCTTGAAAGTGATTAGATATTCCGTTGACGTGACGGAGCGAACGCAGATGGCCCGTTTTGAGATCGTCACGCTTGACCGTCGTTATCGTCAATGAGAGGGAGAAATCGCTGTCCTGGATGGCGGGCTAACTGCCATCGTGCAGACAACGATGGAATACCAGTGGATGAAAACCGTAGTCGGTTTAGGCGATGCCGCCATTGTTGACTTGTTAGCTGAGATCGGAAGTTTTGCCCATTACTGGAATTCGCGACAGTTGATCAAACTAGCGGACCTAACGCTCAAAGATCACTCCTCCGGTCAGCACAAAGGACAAAAACAGGTCTCGAAACGGGGACGAAAACGGCTGTGCTCCATACTGTTTTGGGTGATGATTCCCTGGTTCACCACAATGAGGCGTTTCGCGCATTGCATGAGTATGACACGACCCGGGCGGTAATCCCACTGTCGAAGAGGTAGTCAATTTTTGGTGCTATGCGGCAAGTTGTTAAAGGTGCTGTTTACGATCCGCACAAAGCAACGGACGTTTGACGCAGAGCGAATGGTGCAGGACATCCTGCCCCAAGTTCGACATCGGGCGGCCTAGTGCCTTCCCCCGTGAAAAGAAGAGACGCTTGACAATAGGATGACACCGGGGCAGCTAGCGTAATACGACCCATTCGACCTTAAGACCCGAACTGAGCCGGTCTTTGCCTGATGACGAGACCGAACGGGGGAATATTGGTGTGAAGATGACGGGAGACATGGGGGGTTTTTCCTCATCAGCGATGCAGAGATCCAAGGATGCATCGAATACGTTTCCTCCGTAACAGGAAAATGTACTCAGTCGTGACTGTGAAGCGCACCCTAGGTCTGTAAGATATCCACAAAACTGAAAAAGGATGTAAGGGATTTTGTCGAAAAATATTTTTTCGGCACCCCTGAGAGGCCGAAAAGCCTTGATACATCAACATTTCTAGAGGGAGGATGTTTATACTGGATGAGAAGATTTATTTCCATTTTAATTTCTTTAGTAATAATCTACGGAATGTTTTTCACAGATTTTCATATTTCCGAAGCCACTGACAAAAGCTATACAATATTATGGAAAACATATTATTTTAAAGACTCTGAGCATGTTATAATTAAAGACAACCTTAATTTTACTGATGGATTAAACAATGGATTAGCCTTGTTAGGTAAGGTGTTTAAAATGTTGTTTGTGGGTGGCTGGGATCTGTATACCTCATTAGATGACTTTATTTCACTTCTCAAAGTGAGTATTTTTATAAATATCATATTGAGGATTTTGTTAATCCCAGTAAGTATCGTAATAGCAATGTTAGCAATGTTAATAGCACTCCCTGTATACTTATATAAACTTTTATTTTTTAAAGCGGCAGTAAGTTATTATCTTGGCTTTTGTGTGTCTTTTTTTGGCCTGTTATTTATTTCGAAATATATTGACGATTCCGATTCCAAGAGCAAACAATCTCAAACAGTAGAATCCTGATTACTTGTATGGTTGCCTGTTACTTGTCGAAAAAAGCCATTTATAACCTATGCAACAGCTTAGGCTATTCTGTCAACGAAGTGATTGAAACATGTGAAAAAAGTCATCGGTCGCAAAGCCGTCATTGAATACACCGACCGCCGCCCGGGCGCCCTTTGTCGCCTCATCACAAAAAATTGGCTCTTCACCACAAAGTGTACTTGACAAAGAAAGACGATTATGATAAAGAAAATCAAAACAGCATTTTTCCTTTTTATACCACACATCTCTTTGAGCAACATTGCTATCATGTTTGTCTTTAAAAGTCAAGTACATCTTTTGGTGATGAACCTATTTTTATATTAACAACCCCAAGTTATGGTGATGAACCAGTAAAATAGTAATATTAGTGATATTTTTGTATATTGAAAGGGGAGGTTTCATTGGCAAACTGTCAAAAAGCAAATACGAAAAAAACGATTGCCAATTTACTACGAGCCCGTTTCCCATTTCTTTATATTTCTACGTGGGAAGAAGAAAGAGTTCTTTCATTAATTCGCTCTATTGCTTCTGATCTTTCATTGATTAAAACGCCTAGGGAAGTCATCACGTGGAAGTTAACAACAGGGCTGGCAAATAACGATAAGCAGTTTCATGATACCTGAATCCGTGATAAAGACGCGTTCAAAGCTGCCAAGAAAACTGGATCAATCAACAAAATATTGCACTCGGGGTTCTTCACCTAATAGGTGAACATTCGAAATGGAGTCGAAGTCTCGACACGATTGGGTTTCCCAGCATTTTTGATACACTTCTGTCACGGATTCAGGTCATGATACAAAAAACCCGATGAAGGCGTTAGAGTTTATAGAGAGCTACGAAGAACCGGCTATTTTTGTCCTTCAAGATTTTCACATTTACTTTGGAGATCAGGGGAGATTACCGGATTTTCAAATAATCAGGAAATTAAGGGATATGACTATAAGCATTAAGCAAAGTGCATATCCAAAAAATGTCATTTTTGTTTCACCGATCCTTCTGCTTCCAACTGATCTTCAAAAGGATATTACCATTATCGATTTTGAGCTCCCTACTTTCGAAGAGATCATGCACATTTTAGAGGAAATGATTGATGTCAATAAGCAAAGCGGACGAATTACCATTGATTTAAAAGAGAACGAAAAAGAAAAATTAGCGAAAGCAGCGTTAGGCTTGACCCTTTCGGAAGCAGAAAATGCTTTTGCTCGGGCGATGGTAGAGGACGGCAGGCTTGATATCAATGATGTGGAAGTGATTTTAGAAGAAAAAGAGCAAATTATTAAAAAAACAGGAATTTTAGAGTTTGTACATAGCCATTTAAATATGGATGACGTGGGCGGATTAGAGAATTTAAAAAGATGGCTTAAGAAACGGAACAAATCGTGGCTGGAATCTGCCCAAAAATATGGACTTCCTTCTCCAAAAGGAGTATTGATTACAGGAGTTCCTGGGTGTGGAAAAAGTTTAATTAGTAAAGCGATTAGTGCAATGTGGCAGCTTCCATTATTACGGTTGGATATTGGGAAAATTTTCAGCGGAATCGTCGGTAGTAGTGAAGAAAACATGCGAAAAGCCATCAAAACGGCTGAAGCAATTGCCCCTTCCATTCTTTGGATTGATGAAATTGAAAAAGGTTTTAGCGGGTTACATTCTAATGGCGACAGCGGTACGGCATCACGAATTTTTGGACACTTTTTAACGTGGATGCAGGAAAAAACGAAGCCTGTGTTTGTCATTGCTACGGCTAATAATATTTCCAGTTTGCCGCCAGAGTTTTTGCGAAAGGGGCGTTTCGATGAAGTGTTTTTCGTTGACCTTCCAACCCATCGCGAACGGGTTGAAATTTTTCGGGTTCATTTAAATAAACGATTGAAAGATCCGGGTGTAATAGGTTCTTTTACTGTATCAGAAGAAAATTTAAACAGACTAGCTGATTTAACGGAAGGATTTATCGGAGCAGAAATTGAACAGGTCGTTGTTGATGGCTTGTTTGAAGCTTTTTCCGAAGATCGAAGTGTCACGTTCGAGGATTTTGAAAAAGCGTGTAAACAAATGGTTCCTCTATCTGTTACACAGGCTGAGCAAATTCAACAGATTCGCCAATGGGCCAATGTCCGGGCTGTAACGGCTACCCCTCGAGAAGATTTGCAGGAATATGTGGCCAGTGATCAGAACAGTCATCATGAAGATGTACGCCGATCACGCGGAGGAAGAACGATAGATTTCTAAAAATAAATTTGAAGGTGAGAAATGTGAGTATTGAATTAGTGTTAATTCCTATTGGAATCGCTATTACACAATCTGTAAGTGCAATGCTTGAAAAGACAGGGGAAATGGACCATACGTTCAAAGTAACGACCATTATGAAGGATGAGAGTTTGCTGCAAAAGGCATTGGAGCAATATGGATGCAATGTAAACGTATTGACAAAAGACAACTACGAAACAGAAATAGCAAAAACAAAAATCCTTTTCCAAAAAAATAACGATGGTGTTTTTGAAGCCGTTTTTGATGAAGATGTAAAGTTGGAGGATGCTGCAAATTTTATTGAAAATCTTACAAGTGAATATAAATATGTCCTTCAACAAGAAACATACAGAAAGGTCATCGAGAGAGCAAAAGAAAAAGGCTTTATTTTGGAGTCAGAAGAAATACAGGGAGATCGAACGATTATGCTGACTCTAAAAGTAAATTCGTAAGGTGGTCCAAATGGAAGAGAAAAAAATTATTATCAAAATCACAGAGGACGGGAAAATTTTTGCTGAGACATCAGGGATGAAGGGTAAGCAATGTCTTGAGTATATTCAAATATTAGAGGAATTGCTCGAAGCTGAAACGATCGATTCTGAATTTACACATGAGTACTTTGAAACAAATGTTGTAATGAATGAGACACAATGGCAAATGATTAAAGGGGAGTGAGAGAATGCGCAAGCCGATTACAAATAAAGGGGTTCATCACCAAAAGATGTACTTGATTTTTACGTTAACATATGATAGCAGTCTCTAAACGCACACGCAAAGCAAAGCGTTGGATATTTCGGTATCCATATCACCGCCTTTTGATCAACTTGATTTTGTTGTTGATTCCTTCCATTGGGTCATTGGAATAAGGAAAAACGATGCAAGAAAGCACCGCCTCTTTTCGAGCGAGCAGCGCCTTGGTAATACTTTCGCACAGCCGCACATTCACTAAAGAGGTGGCGATCAAACCATTGTGCCAAACGAGTTTCGGCTTGTTTTCTTGTTGGTTCATCACCAAAAGATGTACTTGCACCTGTCATGAAAGTATGTTAGCTGTTTCTAGCCGAACCCGCAGTGCAAAACGCTGGATATTTCGGTATCCGTATCCCCGACGTTTCATCAGCTTGATCTTGTTATTCGTTCCCTCCATCTTCCCATTCGAATAATGGGATAAAATGCACGATATAATTTCGTCTGTTCGTTTGACGAGTGATTTTGCGATGGCACGAACAGCGGAACAAGGACAAAACAAATACCGATGAATCCAAGCCTCCAAGCGTCGTTTCGCCTGTTGCTCATCTTTGCTTTTGAACACATAGCGAACATGTTGGAGCGATTGGTAAACAGACTTTAAGTAATCGCTTTCATTACACCATTCTCGTATGATTTGACGTTCTTCCTCCGTCAATTTCTCTGGACATTGGCTCAATAAACGGCAAACGTAACGGACATTTCCGTGTTTCTTGCCTCCTTTGCCCAAATATTTGCGACAACGTTCTAAAGCATCGGTAAACAGCTGAATGACATGGAAATAGTCGACGACATGTGTCGCCTCTGGGCAAACCCGTTGAATCGCTTTTTTCATCGCTGGAGCCAAGTCACTCACGACATACTGAACGGAACGAGACACATGAGCCAATGCACGCCCAATGGCTTCCTCGTTCTTTCCTGCTTCCATGGCATACACTTCTCCCGTTTCGGCATCCATGATCGCCACTCCATAGTCGTGCCCTTTTCGAAATGCAAACTCATCGACACAAACCGCCTTTGGTTGGACGTCATTCGATAGGAAGGAAGGGGCATGGGTATAAAACCATCGTTCAACGGTCGTGTAAGGAAGCTTGAGCATACGAGCCACCGCCTGAATGGATGTTCCGATGCAAGATTGCGCGACCCATCGCTGAAACGCATCCGTCGCCACACTTCGAGGAGAGATGGCTGGATACGACGTGCTGAACGTCACGCCACACGTGCTACAACGTCTGCGCTCGACAGGAAGTTCGATCCAAAAAATTCCGATTCGCTGAGCATAGCCATGCATCCATTGCTTCTTTTTGTCTGTCATTTTGATCGTGCGCTTCAAACAGACAGGACATAACGGGCATTGTTCGGGTAGAGAAAGTTCGAAAATCCAACGTTCCCCTTCTTTTCGCACCTTTTGAATCAAAACATCTGGTAAATCGATGAGTTCTTTGATAAACTGAGAGTACATGCGAATTTCCCTCCATGGTTTGGTTTGGTCACCTTTACCATACAGGAAAATTCGCATTTTTTGTACCCTCTATGCACACCTACCTTAAATGATCAAGTACAACTTGTGGTGAAGATCCAATAAAGGGATAAAATGGGAAATCATGAATTCCATTTGGATGCTTTGGGCGATTCTATCGTTTGGATTTTTTAACTATGTTTCTTTTTTTTATGCCGCCTATAGAGTAAAACAAAGAAAGTGGTTTATTTGGGGGCTGCTCTATTCCATACCATTTATCTTGTTTGTCATTTCGATGGAAGCAATCGATGAAAAGCATTGGTTGGATGACCTTATCTTCGCAATCTATTTTATTGCTTGGATTGTCTCTATTATTCATGTTTTTAAAATGAGAGCCGAATATTTGCTGCGTCTTGAAGCAAGAGTTTCGTTGAAAGAGAATGAGCTGGAACAATTGAAAAAATCCATTAAAAAAGAGTATGAAGCTTTGGACGGTCCTTCAATCGATGAAACTGTGAAAAATAAGGAGGATATGAAAGATGGAAAAGTAAATATAGAAGGTCGTGCCATCGATAGACCAATTGACATTAATACTGCGACAGAAGAAGAAATTGCGTCAATCCCTGCCATTGGCGGGCTATTGGCTAAAAAAGTGGTTGCTGTCCGTGCTCAGGAAGGCGGTTTTCGATCTTTAGAACACTTTGCCGAATCCCTGCAATTAAAGCCGCATGTCATTGAAAAGATTAAACCATTTGTTAAATTTCCTGAAGTCGAAGCTGCACGAAAACAAGGTAAACATGAAGGAAGGGTAGTAGACTTTTAATGAAGCTTACGATTCATCGTTTTTTACCATTGACAACAGTAGAAGGTCCAGGGAAAAGGGCTTGCCTTTGGGTGCAAGGGTGTTCGATTCGCTGTAAGGGATGTGCCGTTCCTTGGACATGGGATAAAAATAAAGGTGAAGAGAAAACGGTTCAAGAGTTGTTTATAGAAATTGAAAAAAGTAAAAGAGAAAACGGTATTGAAGGTGTTACGTTCCTTGGAGGCGAACCGTTTGATCAAGCCTTGCCTTTAGCAAAATTGGCTTCGATGGTGAAAGAAATCGGTTTAACGGTCATGACTTTTACAGGGTACTTATATGAAGATATTGTATCTTCAAATAACAAGGAGCAAATCGAGCTCTTAAAGGTTACCGATTTATTAATCGATGGCCCTTTTGTAAAAGAAAAAATAGATTTAAGCCGCCCTTGGATCGGTTCGTCAAACCAAAGGTATCATTTCCTGACATCAAGGTATGAACATTTAAGGGATCAACTATCGACAATTCCTAATAGAATCGAAGTTAGACTAAGCCCAGACGGTTCCATATCTGTAAACGGCATGGCCATGCTTGACTCATTAGGGGAAATTTTTTTTGATGAAGAATATGAGATAAAAGGAAAAAAATAAAATGTCGATCATCATATCTTTCTGATGAACGTGGTAAAAGTGGATGATAGAGAAGTTTCAAGGAAAAAGGAAACAAAGCAATCTACCTAATTAAGTAAAAAAATTTCAAACGGCCATCTCTATTTTGTTGTATGATTGGAAAAAATGGATAGATAAGCAGCGAAAAAGAGGCTGTCCGATAAGTCCCCTTTGTGCTTTTTCGTGTTTTCTGTGAAAGTAGCTGGCGGATGCCTGCTGCTTTCGGTATGTTGTAGTCATAAAACTTTTATGGCTAATAAGACAATAAAAGAAGTTCTGGCGTTAATATCTAACGAAAAAATTTGCAATTTAACATGTAAGGGACTAGGAAAAGAAAATGTTGAAGTAAATGAATGAATGGATGAAATATATCACCGAAGAAATCAGATTGCCCATCAATCGGATCGAGTTCATAACCAAGATGGACAGAATCCTATTTTTAAAAAAGAGGAGGTGAAACGATATGCGCATTTTACGTCCAGCGGTATCGCCAGTTGCGGCGTCCAACTCGGGAAGACTTTCTAAATCCGTTCCGGGCAACTTAAAATGACAAACGTCTGATTTCCCTATGAAGATTATCGGAAGAGCGTTTCCGCGAAGGCGGTGCGCTCTTCTTTTTTCTTGCGCGCCTGTGCACTATGATTCGAAATTACCGTGTGGACTTGCCTTGAAATCCATTAAAGGTTTTTAAAAACGTAGGAAAAAGAGGAGAGAAGGAGTTAGAAAACTCTTATTATAAGGAGTCCGAGCCCTCTTTTTAAAGTAAAAAAGGGGGGAAAAGGATCCCATAAAAACTTGACTCACACTAACTAAGGGCGTTGATTGCGGGTGTTTTCCATCCGGCTTTTGGCGGTTTCCTTTGATGAGGAAGGATGCATATGGGTGATGGGGCAATTGGCGGCTCGATCTCTCCATTGGCGGGAAACGATGATGGTGCACAAATACACGATAATTTGTTAAAATATTATGTATATTTTGTGAAACCTGAATCCGTGACAGCAGCTCATCAAAAGCACCGGAAAACGTAATCATATCAAGGGTTTAGCCCAGTTTCGGATGTTCACTTATTGAGTGAAAAGCAAAAAGTGTGATATTTGTTGATTTATCAAGCTTTCTCAGCAGTTTGAACGCGTTTTTATCACGGATTCAGGTGAAAATAAAAGCGCCGTTTTTTGGAAGCCGGAGAGGCGTTCTTCGTAAAAAAGATAAAGATTTATTTACGTAAACTAAACAAAATCATTAAATATGTAAAGTAACCTATATAGTAGAGTAAGTGATTTGCCGACCGTTTTATAACCGAAAGAATGGGGGAGAGCGCAGTGAAGAAGATAGAAGATGCCTTGCCTTTGCATGAAACAAAGAGGCGGCCGGGCTGGAAACTGTATGTTTCTTTGCCGGTTTTATCGTGGGCGTTGTATGATTTTGCGAATACGATTTTTTCTTCGAATGTGAATACGATTTTTTTCCCGCTTTATGTTTCGGAAACGGTGGGAAAAAGCGAGAGCTTGAACCAGGTAGCCAGTACATTTATTTCGTATGCGAATGCGTTAGCCTCTTTCTTTTTAGTTTTATTTTCTCCTTTATACGGCACATGGATTGACCGGACTGGGAGAAGAAAGAAATGGCTTGGGATATTCACAGTTCTTGCGGTTGTAGCGACTTTGCTTATGGGCGTTGCCGGATATTCGAATCATGGGAATTTCATTTTTGGATTGCCGGTGTCTTTTGTCATCACCGTGCTTTTATTTGTCGCAGCAAAATTTTTTTACCATTCGAGCCTCGTTTTTTACGATTCCATGATTTCGAGTTTGGGGAATAAACAGGAAATTCCGCTCATCTCCGGTTTTGGCGTTGCCGTCGGATATGTCGGAACGCTTGTCGGGCTTGCCGTGTATCCGTTTGTTGGCGAAAAGGATTACTACCGGGCTTTTATTCCAAGCGCCCTTTTGTTTCTCCTCTTTTCTTTCCCGCTTTTTTTCTTTGTCAAAGAAGAAGCCGCTACGCTAAAGCGAAAGGTCGGATTTTTTGCGGGTTATCGGGATATTTATGCGACGTTGAAAGAAATGAAAAAGTATCAAAACATTTTTACTTTCATGATTGCTTATTTCTTTTTAAATGATGCCGTGGCGACGACAATTGCCATCATGTCCGTTTATGCCAAAGCCATTGCCGGGTTTACGGTGGGGGAATTTATCCTTTTATATTTAGTTTCCACCGTTTCTAGCATTATAGGTTCCTTTCTTTTTGGCTATATTACGAGAAGCAAAGGGGCAAAAAAAGCGGTGTTGTATGTCAGCATCATGATGTGCATCGCCCTAGCGATAGGAGCGCTTGCTTTTTCCAAGCTTTCCTTGTGGATCGCCGGAAGTTTGTTCGGCGTCAGTTTAGGAGCGATGTGGGTCACTTCGAGAACGTATATTGTCGAACTTTCGCCGCAAGACAAGCAAGGGCAATTTTTCGGACTGTTCGCTTTTTCCGGAAAAGTGTCGGCCATCGTCGGCCCGACGATTTACGGAAGCATTACCCTCCTTCTTCATTCGTATGGAAACATTGCCAATCGGTTGGCGATGGGGACACTTTTGGTGATGGTGCTCCTTGGCATTTTCTTTTTGCGGAAAGTAAAGCCGCAGGCGCCTGCCGAACCGGAAAGCTGACGGGAGAGAAGAATTTATCTTCGGTTCCGCACAAGTATGTATGACCGGATTACCCGCATTTTTGCTTTTTCCCCGTTTGATGAGGTAATCGGGTGAAAGGGCACATAGCTCGTTGAGTGGTGGCCGTTTAGAATCATCCATGGTGGGCGAGTGCGTTGTTCATGTCAGTTGCGTTGCCAGTGCCAGGTGAAATGAAAAAGCGGATTGAATAATGATTGGGTTAGGAAAGCTTCTCACCGCGCAACAGTGAGAAGCTTTTTTAGTGGATCGATTTTTTCGGTTGATGTTCACTCTATATAGGCTGTTTAAATAAAAAATGTATACCAAAAATTCCGCTAATACGACCAATTTCGACAAAATTCCTAGGTTGTATTGGTTAAAATATACTTATCAAGATAAAAAAAATAGAAAATTAGGTGACAAAAGTATGAGTAGAAGCGAGGAGCTTTTTCACAAGGCGGTTTTTTTGGAGAATCGCCATCGGTTTGCGGAGGCGGCTTTTTATTACGAAGAACTGGCAAAAGAGGAACATATCACGTTAGATATGCTATATGCTTTAATGCAATATTTTCATAGAATAGGGAATTTCCAAAAGGTATTGCAGGTGGCAAAAGAAGCATTAGAAAAAGGAGGAGAGTTGGAAAAGTTTGTCCCACCGTTCATTGAAGCATGGGAACAAGTAGATGGGAAGACGGAAGAACTTTGGCATATATACGATCAGTTTGGGGTTCGCAGGCAGCCAAGAATTTGTTTGCCTATACTGCAACATTTATGGAAACAGGGCGAACATGTTTATTTGGAAGCAACGCAGCTTTATGAAGTAACAGAACAGCTTTTTGCCGAAAGCGTGGAATACCAAGATATCTATATGGATGTCGTTCTGTTCCTTGTTGTTTTGGAGATGGAGGCGGGAAATTTTCCGCAGGCCCGTTTTCATTTGCGCAAGCTGTTGTTCTTGCAGCTTGATGTGTCAGAAAAGGCGAATGAATTGTTTGTCTGTTCCGTAAAGTTGGATTTGTTGGAAGAGTGGTGGGAGAATGAGGCCTTGCGGAATTTGGCCTTATGTCTTTGCGAAGAAAATTGGAGCTTTTTTTTGACCGTGCAAAAAATGTATCAGCGGAAGATTACCAAAGAGGAGTTGCGGCAGTTTTGCCAGCAAACCTTTGTTCATCCATTTTTAGCAGAGAAGCAGTTTCTTTATATCATTTATGGCAAGCTCATCGTCGGTGAAGCGATTTCCCTTCAAGAAGCCGAGAAGGTGAAGCAATTCCGTGGCCATTGGCTCGCGATGAAACTGGCTGTGATGATGAACGGGCTCGACAGTTACGATTTATTGCACCATCATTTTACTCACTATGCCGATTTGGAGGAAGCTGTCCGTATTTTTCATCGATTAGAGAAGGCAAGGGCGGTTAGGAGAAAGCCGTTACTGGATCAGGTGAGGGTGACTGTGCTGGGTGGGGGAGAGAAGATCGGGGGTTCATCTATACTTGTGTCGGTGGAAGATCATCATATTTTGTTAGACGCCGGGTTTCATTTAGGTGAAGGGAATGTCCTTCCTGACTATACCCCCCTAGATCGATTAAATGTAAAATGGGAAGATATTGACGCGCTGATCATTACCCACGCCCATATGGATCATAGTGCGGCAGTTCCATATTTGTACCGAAAATGTCCGAATATTCCTATTTACGCTACGGAAGAAACGAAACGGTTAATGGGTGTCATGTTGGCGGATTTGCTAAAGCAGCATAGCAAGGAAGAGATTGGATTTTCCGAAGCGGATTTACAGGCGGCATTGGAACATATGGAATGTGCCTGCCATACGTTTACGATTCCTTCTAAAGATGACGAATGGAAAGTAACTTTTTATCGTGCAGGCCATATTTTAGGGGCTGTTGCGGTATGTTTGGAAATAAAAGGCGTTTCTATTTTTTATACAGGTGATTTTTCTATTACGGATCAAAAAACGGTAAAAGGGATGGTCCTGCCTCCTGATTTGCATGTAGATATTTTAATTACGGAAAATACATATGGCTCCCTGCCAACGAACGCCTGTATGAGCAGGAAAGAGCAAGAAAAGCTGTTGGTGAAGCAGATAGAGAAAGTAATGGAGCGTGGTGGGAATATACTCATTCCTGCCTTTGCGCTTGGGCGCGCTCAAGAAATTATGCTGATTTTACATGAATATTTTCGCCATCATCGCTTTTTGCCGTTTTTTGTTTATGTGGACGGTTTAGTAGCTGAAGTTTCTCAAGTGTATGACTTCTATTTGTCTCATCATAGCGGTTATTCTTCTCTATTTGATAAAGGGATTCGAGAGGCAAGGAGTTTTTATCGAAACGGTAAGTTTGATGAGTTTGCACAACGAATGTTAAATCAAGGAAAAAATTGCATCATAGCTAGCTCGGGAATGTTAAAAGATGGGAGTGCTTCTTCCCGTTATGCCGAAAAGATCGTGGCGGATGCGAAAAATGCGATTGCTTTTTCTGGATACTTAGATGAAGAGAGTCCAGGACATTCTTTGTTGCACGGCCAAATGGATACGGTGAGACTGAACGAACGCCTTTATCCTGTAAAGGCGGAGATTTGTTCCATTCGGTTAAGCGCCCATGCTAGCCGGGAGGAAATTATCAAAACAGCGATTTCTTTAAATCCAAGTGCTATTTTTTTAGTTCACGGGGAGCATGAGCAACAATATAGGGTCCCCCGTTCGAACGGCGTTGTATACCCAACTGTTTTTTCTTTATTGAAAAACAATTTGGCTGTCCCAGTGGTAGCCGCGAAAAATGGTACTATTTATACATTTTCGAAAGGGGAAGTAGTGGAATGTCGACACAATGGTTAGAACAATTTGTGAAGTATCAAGGGCTTTCTGGAGATTTTTGGTCGTTTGTTGACAAAGAAGGGATTAATCGGGAGGAGCTTGAGCGACAGCTACAACAATATGAACTGAATACGTTCGCAAAGCGAAGCCGATTTTTATGGAAATTGCAAGCGGTTGTTGAAAAGGTTATTTTTGAGCATCCGAACGAGCAAAACAGCGATGTGGCTGATCTAGTGGTGAAAGAGTGGAATGGGCAGTTTCAGCCAACTATAGACAAGTTTGTCGTTCGGGCAATGCTGGACCATCTGCCAATTCGCCATGACATGATGAGAAGGGCGTTTCATGCGTTGTGCAGCGGCAATTTTCCTTCTTATGAGCTGTATACGCAAGGGAATCCACAGTTATTTGTGCAATTGTTTGTCCGCACGGTGGTGCAATTTGTCGATCGGCCGGGGGATGTGTTTTCGTTGGCAGAAGCGGTTCTCCCTTCGCTGTTCAAAGGGGTTCATGCCAGAAAAGAAGTGATGAGGGTACTGCGGTCTTTATTGATGACGAGAAAGGATGATTCCGCAGATTACAAAATGATGCATCAGTATGGCCAAGCTTTTTCACCGGATGAACTAGTTTTCCATAATGGGATGCTCAGCATTATCATTCCAATTTTAAAAGAAAAAGAGGATAAGGAGGTTATTGCGAATTTCCTCCGCAACGTAAGTGAGAAAGCGAAACATCTGCTTGCAGAAGAAGCTTCTTTGGTGGAGGTTGAGCGACTCGAAGCGACAGAAGCAGGAACACAGGAAGAATTACAACCAGCGGAGGCAGAAGAGATAGAGGAGAAGATAGCGAGTGAAACGGAAGTAGCTGTTTCCTCCTCATTGACTGATCAGGAAACGATACAGCAGCTAACCAAGGAAGTGGACGAGTTTTCCGCGCGGATCAAAGAAAGTTTGCGTGCATTAGAACAGCGGCTTGCAGGTGGACTAGCCAATGCGTCAGGCGCGGACAATGAGGAGGTGATTGCACAGCTAAGAGAAGAAAATGAACGTCTTTATATGGAAATCGAGCAGCTCAAACAACAGCAAGCAGAGATCGAATGGAAGCGATTCAAACAATTTATACAGGCTGTTGGTGGGAATCAGCATCATTATTTGCTTTCCGAATTATATGAGGAAAGTCAAGGGGCGACCGTAGTAGATTCTGAGATTACACGAGGACGGTTGGTGAATTTGTTTAATGCGTTCAGCCTGTTTGGCTTAGAACCGACCGCTTACGGATATGAAATTGGGCAGGAATTGACGCTCACAAGGCAAGAATTACGGGAGCGGTTTATGATGCTTCATCCAATCGCTAGTTCGACAAATGAAGTGCGTGTAAAAATTACACGCTATGGTTGGATGATTTATGGCCAAGTCATTGTTCAGCCATTGGTAGAAGAGGTCACGGAATAAAAATAGGGGAGAGAGTAATCATGAGAAAGCTAGAATATTATGTCGGCATTGACCTAGGAACGACGAATACAACGGTATCGATTGCTTACTTGAGCCCAACTGGCAAACTGCACGCGGAAACATTGGACATCGGCCAAGTGGATGAGTATGGGAATTTTGTTGAAGAAAAACTGCTTCCAAGTGTGCTTTACATCGATGAAAATTCCGTTCCTTATGTAGGCCGCTATGCGAAAAAAATGGCGTGGATGGAGCCGCAATTTACCGCAAGCAAGGCAAAACGTTACATCGGAGAAGATAAAAAATATCGTTGGAAGATGGAAAATGGGCAGTATTTCACTCCGTCAGAGGTATCATCATTTTACTTAAAAGCGGCCAAAAATGCGGTGGAAAAGCGGTTTTTAAATCAGAAAATTGATGGGGCTGTCATCACCATTCCGGCTAACTTTAACTTCCAGCAACAGGGGGCGACAAGGGAGGCAGCGGTATTAGCAGGATTTGACCGGGATAAAATCATTATGATTCCCGAGCCGACAGCTGCATTAATTGATTTTCTCAACCAGGAGAGGGAAGCGTCTGACAAATATAGTGCGTTTGATTTAAATCTCACATTTCGCACCCTCTCGACGAAAATCGGGAGGATTTTTTCGTTCCGATGTCGAATGAATCCTTGACACACAAGGAACGTAAAGGAGTTTTTCTCTTATGAACGTTCAAGTCAAAAAGGTCTATCGTAATGATTATTTGAATATAATAAGTGCCCTATTCAAGAAACTGGGTCTGCCTCAATTGATTGACCATCTCGTGCCCGTCGATCCGCAGTGCCAAACGCGAGTCAGCGATGCCGTTCAGGCCATCATCTACAATATGTTTGACGGCCGGCAAGCCCTTGTTCACTTGGAACATTGGGCTCAGGAGGTCGATCTAGAGAAACTCATCCGTCCCGGTCTCCATCCTTCCTGGTTGAACGACGATGCCTTGGCTCGTCATCTCGATCGCCTGTATGAGGCTGGCATTCACAACGTCATCAGCACTTGCTTGATTCATATTTATCGCAAAGAAGGCCTTTCCCTCCGAGCCTTCCACGCCGATACGACGGACAAGACGGTTTACGGCGCGTATGAATCGGCCTCGTTAGAGGCCTTACAAATCACACATGGCTATAACCGCCATCATCGTTGGCAAAAACAGATCGGTTTCGGACTGGTCGGCAACGAGGACGGCATCCCGTTTTACGGCGATGTGCACGACGGCAACCTGCCTGACAAAACGTGGAATCCGGAGGTGCTGTCCCGTGTCCACGAACAGCTCAAACAAGCGAAGATGGAAGACGAATGGATTTACGTGGCCGATTCCGCCGCGATGACAAAAGACACTCTGGCGCAAACCAAAGCGGCCAACGCCTTTTTGATCACCCGAGGCCCTTCGTCGCTTCGGATCGTGAAACGGGCATTAGCGGAGGCCGATTCGCCTCACATCCCGTGGAGCGAACCCTTTACGCTGGCGGAGAGAAACGGCGCCACGTATCGGGTATGGGAAACATCCTCCACCTATGAAGGCCACCCCGTTCGGCTGATCGTCGTCGAATCGAGTGCGCTCGATCAGCGAAAAGGAAAGACGCTCGAAAAAGAACGAACCAAAGAAGCGGAGCTTCTTCGCGAGGAACAAGCCCATTGGGAGCGCCACCCTTTCTCGTGCCGGGAAGACGCTGAACAAGCCTTGGCGTCCCTCAAGGCGTCCCTTCGCCCCCGGTTTCATCGGGTTGAGGCCGCGGTCGAAGAGATCGTACGCCCGAAAAAACGGCGCGGACGGCCGAAAAAAGGGGCGGAACCCGAGGTGGAGACGCTGTATTTCTTGCACCTTGACGTCGAATTCGACCAAAACGCGTGGGAACAGGCAAGACGGAAAGCGTCCCGGTTTGTCCTCGTCACGACCGTTCCGGAGGAATGGAAGGGCCAACAAATGGATGCCCAAGAGATCTTGAAGCTGTATAAAGGGCAGATCTCGGTGGAAATGAACTTCGCTTTTTTGAAAGACCCTTTTTTCACGGATGAGATCTATGTCAAAAAGCCAGAACGAGTTGCGGTATTGGGCTATTTGTTTCTCTTGGCCTTGGCGATTTACCGCGTTTTTCAGCGCCGAGTGCGTCAGTTTATTACTCCAGAACACCCGTTGAAGGGTCCTGGAGGCCGCAAGCTGACCCGGCCGACGGGACAGGCGATTTTCCAGCTGTTTCAATATGTGAACGTCGTCCTGTTCAAGCTGCCGGATGGGCGCATCCAACGCTCACTGGATCGCTCCCTTACCCCTGATCAGCGAAGGATTCTGCAGGGATTGGGCATGGATGAGAGCATTTACGTGTAACGTCATACGGAACGACCAGCGATGGTAAAAAAAGGATAGCCATCGCTCGTCGTGTTGGTCAAAAAGTTATTCTGAAAAACTAAATAAAAAATCCTTTGTTTTGACCTTGTTAGGGTGCGAAATGTGAGTTAAATAGCGGCCCGAAAAATATTTTAGTGTTCGACCTTGGGGGCGGAACATGTGACGTCACGATTCATCGGGTGAGCCGTAACGAAAATGGCGGCTTTGACATTACCGAGCTTTCTATCTCCCAATATACCGAGCTTGGCGGGGCGGATTTTGATGAACTAATTATGAAAAAGCTGATGGATAAGTGGTTACATAAGGTGATGGGGGAAAAACATCTTACAAAACAGCAGTTTCAAGCATTGCCGCAGCACGTGCGCTTGCAAATTAGAGAGTCGCTGCTTGCCATGGCAGAAGAAGCAAAAGTTCAAATTGCGAACAAAATTAATATGACGCTGCAAATGAATATGAACGGAAAAAGTTATGTGGAGCTTTCTGACGAGCAGAAAAGAGAGCTAGATTCTTATCATTTTACGCAACTGATGGCCAATGTTCCTGAAGAACTTCGAGTTAGTTTGCACATTACCAAAGCGGAAATCGATGAGGCCATTCGTCCTTTGTTGGACGCTCAATATGCACGCGAGGAAAAGAAATGCATTGAATATCCGATTCGTAATGCGATTAAGGATGCACGTGTTCCGTTAACACTTTCTGACATAGACTATGTGTTTTTAGTAGGAGGAATGACGTACTATCCGACAGTGCAAGAGCGCATTTATCAATTATTTGGACGCCGTATCGTTCCGTTAATGCCAGTCAACTCGATGTATGCCGTATCGAGAGGGGCAGCGATTTACCATTACAATCGCAGCAATATTCGCCTTGCCCATGTCGATGAAATAGGCAAATCAGAAAGAACAATGCCGCAAAACATCTATATTGACGTCGTTGAAGGGGAGCCGGTTACGTTAATACTGTAGATGAGCATTTTTCATTACAATAATTTCCATGGTTAGAGAGACAAACAGGGTACCCCTTACGCGATACGGAGCTGTTTTTTGATCACATCAATGGGAATATCTTGCTTTGCAGCGTCATAAATGAACTCGACGACGCTGTGGTCTTTCCGCGACCGAAGAAGCTCCAGCCCGGTGGAGAGGTTTTGTCGGGATTCGGCGATGCTGTACACACAGGCCAACAGCACCACCGCCCAATACCGTTTCACCGCCCGAATGTGGCGAACGCGGTATCCATCCAGCTTCAGTTGATCTTTCGCCTGCCGGAAAAAGCACTCGATCGTCCAGCGCTGGGCGTAGTAACGCAAGATGTCTTCGTCCCCGAGTTCCCGGTCGGTGCTCAAGATGCAATGAAGATGTTCCGGCGCCATCGGCTGATCCGCCTTCCAAGCCAGCAGCACCACCGCGTCATCGAGGCCATGGATGGCCCCCTCATAGCGATACACGCGATAACGCTCCTGCCCCACCGTGACGAGGCGGGTGTCTTTGGACTCGATATAGCGGGCGAACTGCTTGGCTTGGATGGCGATGCCTTTCGGGTAGAGAATCCGGTTCGTCTTGAGCATCGCGATGACATGGAATCCCTGTTTCAAGCAGGCTTCAATGAGCTTTTTGGACGGATACCACGAATCCATGAGCACATACACCGGCTGAGCCCGCTTCACCTTGAGCGAGGAAAGCATCTCGATCGCCAGGTCGATCTTGCTTTTTCCCGCTTTCTTGTCATACAGGCGGAACGCAAATGGGAACGCCTGCGTGAAGGTGTGCACCATCAGCCAAACGAGCGAATGCCCCCAGACCGATTGATGATCTTTATGCGAGTAGTGCCAGTCGCACCCTTGAATGGCGTGCACAGCCCGTGACGAAGGCTTCGTTTTTTGGCAAATCGTATCATCAATCGAAACAAAAAGGGGTTGATTCTTCCGTTTGGCCAGTCGTTCGACCTGGGAAAGGATCCACTCTTGAAGCTTCCCAAGCAGCCTTTCCTCGTTCCAAGGGCTTTTCGTGAAAAAGTGACTGAGCGTCGTTCGATGATTCGGATGAAAGCTCCAGTAATGAATATCAGTCAATGTTCCCGAGAATCCCTTGGTGGTCAAGGCATCGACGATATGAATGAGATGCTTGATGACCGGTTTGGAAAGCTGCAGCGTCAACCCCAGCGTGAAGAAAAACTTGTGGATTCCTTGGTGATGTGCTAATTTATTCATGAGACATGAACCTCCTTGTGGATAGTTGGTGGTACATCTATTCTAACCAAGGAATCGGGTTCATGTCTCCTTTTTTGTTTAGTTGTCAATTTATGTAAGTGAATTTGCTCATCTACAGAATAAACTTTTTGGCTGACCATTTTGTGGCTAAGATGCCCCCAGGGATTTGCAATAATAAATATCCAATGAAGAAGATTCCAGCGATATCTCCAGCTGCAGAAGAAGAAATATTTAAATCTTCCTGTATATAAGGCATCAACACACCTATGTTAATACGATCCATATACGCAAGCATGTACATGATAAAGGCGACAGGAATGATTCTTGCTCATGTTGATTTCATCGTACTCCCCCATTTTACATGAAGATTTTTTCGCGACCGCTTTCAAATAGCGTGTGATGGAAAGCAATACGGACAAAACTACTGCCCGATTGCTTTCGGTCAGCTGGACGGTTTATGCTGTTTGTAAGGAGCGAAACCGTCCAGCGTATTTAGCGGCCACTTTAATGCATTCTTCCATACTTATGCTGCTTGCAATGCCTTTTCCTGCGATGTCGAACGCGGTTCCGTGGTCAACGGATGTGCGTAAAAATGGAAGTCCATTGGTAATCGAAATGGTTCTTTCAAAATCGGCCATCTTTGCGGCGATATGACCTTGGTCATGATAAAGGGAAAGAACGGCATCATAGCGTCCATTTAAAGCATGATGGAATACTGAATCGGCAGGAACAGGGCCAATCGCGTTGATTCCCTTTTCTTGCGCCATTTGAATGCCTGGGAGAATCTCATCGATTTCTTCCCTTCCAAACAGCCCATTTTCTCCACCATGTGGGTTTAATGCGGCAACGGCGATTTTCCGATTTTCTACTCCCAAGCGTTGTAGGGCTTGATCACAACGAATGAGATAGTCGCAAACTCTTTTTTTTTGTCATGGCAGCGATGGCATCTTTCAAGGACAGATGTCTCGTTAAGAAGAAAATGCGCATATTTCTTACTTCAAACATCGTCAGCGGATCATCGGTGTTGGTCAAAGCAGCTAAAATCTCTGTATGGCCGATAAAAGGAACATTGGCAGCTTTCAGCGATTCTTTATTGATCGGTGTGGTTGCTAAAGCTGATACGCTTCCATTCAATGCCAAACGAACAGCCGTTTCAATATATTCATAGGCTGCCTTGCCACATTGTGCTTGGACTTTTCCCATTTCAAGGGTGTCCACATTTACATTGTTCAGTGAAATAACATCAATCGTTCCGTGTTCATACTTCCCTTCGATCTTCTGTGTCGAAGGAAGCGAAGATCGACGGAGATGGGAAACATTGACCAATCGATTGCACGAACATTGAAATGGGCAAGAAAATTAGTGATTGATATATTGCTGAAAAGAGAAAATGCCATTGCGTTTGACCCACCTTAATAAAGAGAAATGTTTAAGCAGCAATTTGCTAAATCAGGCTGCTGTTTTTTGTGATAATATTCTAAATAAAGAAGGGAGGAGTGTAGAATGAGAGAAGAAGAGTTTCGAAGATTCTTAATGAACGACAGCAATATAAAAAGCAAAGTGAAAGCAGTTCATTCAAGAGTAGCAAAGGCTTTAAGGGTCGAACGAGAGCTGAACGTCAATTTAGATGATATTGTGAAAAATGATGAAGCCATGTATCATTTGTTGCTGCAAATTCAAGAAAGGCTTAATGATAAGCTATATCATAATGCTTATCAAAATGCGGTGCGAAAATATTATTTGTTTGTGAACGGAAAGGAGTTTCCGAGATTAAGGCGATATTAACAAGATGCAGTCAGAGTTTGCGGGTAACTATTCAGCCCGTACATAGAAAAAATTTACGAGAGCCGGTTTGTTCGTACCTTCCTTGTCTATACGAATTACCATCATAGACATGGGAGGTGAACACAATGGCAAATGTTGCTTTTGGCTTCCAAGAAGCGGTCTTCACACTCGAAAGCATGGTGGCAAACATCGAACGTCAAGCCCAGACCATCGAAAAACTCATCAACGAAAATAAACAGTTAAGACAAGAAAACCAGCAATGGAAAGCACGTATTGCAGAATTAGAAGCCCGTACGAAAAAAAACAGTACGAATAGTCATTTTCCGCCGTCCTCTGACCGGTTTGGGGCGAAATCTCCTTCTCGCCCACCGTCGGAGAAACGGCCGGGAGGACAGCCAGGGCACCAAGGAACGACGCTTCGACCATCACCGAATCCTGACCATCGAGTCCTTCACCGTGTGACCCAATGCAAAGGATGTGGCCACTCGTTAGAACATATCGATCCACTTCAAGTAGACATTCGCCAAGTGTTCGACTTCCCAGTGGTTCGCATGGAAGTCACTCAACACGAGCGGGAAATCAAGCGTTGTCCTGAATGCCGACTTGTCCAGCAGGCGGAGTTCCCTTTTTATGTCACGAATCATGTCCAGTACGGTCCAGCTATCACTTCCCTTATTTTATACTGGAATCACGCGCAGTTGATCCCGTGCGAGCGTGTCACGGAGATGGTCAAAGCGCTCACTGGCCATTCGATGAGTGCAGGCAGTGAACATGACGAGACGGTGGCAGCCTGTGGCAGAAGCCGCGATTGAAGAAATCGAAGCCGCGCTGCTCACCCCGAGCACGCTGCACGTCGATGAAACGAGCCTGCGTGTGAAAGGAACGAAACAATGGGTGCACGTCGCTTCCACTTCCAAGGAAACCCGATACGGGATTCATCGCTTGCGTGGCAAACAAGCGGCGGATGACATCGGGATTTTGCCGCGGTACAAAGGAACGATGGTGCATGATGCGTATGCCGTATACCCGATGTATACGCAGGCGAGCCATGCCCTTTGCCACGCCCATCATCTCCGGGAGCTTCGGGAGTATACCGAACTTTACCATCACTCTTGGAAGTCCGGTATTGGGAAGCGGTGTACGACGAGCTTCTTTCGAATGGGCGCCAGGAACTCGATGAACGTTGCCGACAAGGCAATCATCTCGGTGTCCGCAAAGCAGAACATTTCATTCGGCGCCTAGAAGGCCGGTGAATCATGTTTGGTGCCTGTCACCGCCCGAAATTTTGCCGTTTCCATTGTCATAGGTTTTGATGAATTCGTGGAATAAAAAGGATTTTTTGAGGGTATATAGAATCGGTTATAAATGGCATGAATTTCTTTTCACTTTTCATGGCCGATTGCGCTGCGGTGCACTGGAAAAGGCCGACGTTTGGGGTGAAATGAACAGAGAGTCTTCAGCGGGGAAGGAGGGCATAAGGTTGATGATGGGGGAAGCAATATCAGCTGGAAATGATTTTGCATGGGCGAGGCAATCCCGTTAACTGGACGCAGAAGCAAGTCAATGTTTACCTGAAAAACGCTGCTGGCAAGAGGGGATGCCCACGATAAACGACTGTAACGAAACGGGTAATGAGTACATACCCGAACCCATCAATCAAGGCCAAAGGTCCGAGACAGGTGCAGTCGTCTTATGACTGGACATGTTTCTTCAGCGCACAGCGGTGTGTATCAACGGACAAAGGGAGGAGAAGGACGTGAAGGAAGAAATAGTGCTGGTAAAAATCCATCATACATTGGCAGAGGGAAAAGACTACTATGAAGCGATACGTGGAAACTGGCTGATAAGCGAACGGAGGTTCCCGTATATCCAGTATGTAGTAGGGATCAATCATGGAAAAATCGTTTGTGCTTTTCGTCCTGAAAAGTGGGAAACTATCGAGGAAAAAGGTCAGAAAAAAAGGCGGTTTGAGGGCGTAGAGGCTCCAGTAGAAATTCTGCAGAAGTTGCGACGGAAGGAAAGTGAAATAGCGAGAAGATTCAAGGGACAAAATCCCGTCAGGTATCTTTCTTTGGACGAACTGGAGAAAATGTAAACCGCACTTCAACAGCGGACATCTTTGTTTATGGCTGAATATTTTTGCATGGTTGATCCTAGGCATAACGGCGGTGTGACGAAATAAGATGTACATCGTGAGGGTGATTTTGGTTAACAAGGGACAGAGTCGGGCGCCAAGGTGATGCATAAGGAACGAAAGCGCTAGGGGCGGTGGGGTTTGGCTGACGGGCATACAGACTAGTGGAATTAGGCCGGGGTGAGGAGAGGGCGCAACACGGTGCAGAGATGGAAGGTAGCGCTGGCCTATCGAGGAGGGAAGTCGGCTGTTAGACTCCCATGACAAAAAAATTTCGTCACCATCGGAAGGATGAAAACAACCTTCTGTCGAATGGTCTCCTTGCAGCTGGGGTCATGAGGTCGTTGTATCTATGGTACGTAAAAGTCCGATATATAGACGGACCCCAGTAGTCTGGTACACTACGGAATGTCGCTCCCTTGAGGGAAGCACGCAGGATAGAATGCTTGAACAAAGGCTGCTGCACCAGCTGTTTTTGAGAACGAAGCAGGGAGGGAGACCGATGCGCGTCTTGTATGAACGCTGTTGCGGATTGGACGTGCATAAGCAATCGATTACGGCTTGCGCCCTTACCCCTGAAGGAAAAGAGATTCGCACGTTTGGTACGCTGACCGACGATCTCGAGGAGTTGGTGGATTGGCTGAAAGAAAAAAAGGTGACGCACGTTGCCATGGAGTCGACGGGCGTATATTGGAAGCCGGTGTATAATCTCCTCGAAGCAGAGCCGATCGAAGTGCTTGTCGTCAATGCCCAACACATCAAAGCGGTTCCTGGGCGAAAGACCGATGTCAAAGATGCTGAATGGATCGCGGACTTGCTTCGCCATGGATTGCTAAAAGGGAGTTACATCCCTCATCGAGCTCAGCGGGAGCTCCGGGAACTGGTCCGTTATCGGCGCAGTTTGATCGAGGAACGGGCACGGGAGCTCAACCGCATCCAAAAAGTGCTGGAAGGAGCCAATATCAAGCTTTCTTCGGTCGTATCCGACATCAACGGGATGTCGGCCCGGCTCATCATTCGCGCCCTTATCGAAGGAAAAGACGATCCGGCGGCCCTCGCCCAGCTCGCCAAAGGGCGGCTGAAACAAAAAACGGAAGAGCTCCGGCGCGCATTGAAAGGAGTGATGGGGCCGCATCAACGCATGATGCTGGCCGAGCAATGGCGTCATGTGGAGTATTTAGATGAAGCGATTGCCCGGTTGGATCGGGAAATCGAGGAACGAACGAGCCCTTTTCATGAAGCGCTGGAGCTCATCGATACGATCCCGGGAGTGGGGCGGCAAAGCGCGGAACAAATTGTAGCGGAAATCGGGACGGACATGAGCCGGTTCCCTACCGCCGCGCACTTGGCCTCATGGGCCGGAATGGCTCCCGGGAATCATGAGAGTGCAGGGAAACGGTTGTCAGGTCGAACGAGGAAAGGGAACAAGAAGCTAAGGTCGTGCCTCGTGGAATGCGCCCGTGCCGCCGCCCGAACGAAGAACACGTACCTATCGGCCAAGTATCATCGGATCGCCAAACGAAGAGGAGCGAATCGAGCGAGTGTCGCGGTCGGGAGAACGATTTTAGAAATGATCTATTACATCTTAACTCGAAAGGAACCGTATAGAGAGTTGGGAGCCGACTACTGGGATCGGCAGCGAGAAGCGAGCATCGTGCGTCAAACGGTGAAACGATTAGAGGGGTTAGGGTACGAAGTGAAACTAGAAAAAACGAGTGCATAGCACTTATTAACCATATATATACTGAAATACCTTCCTTTGGAATCCGATTCCGAAGGCTAGGTGGGCTCCGTTTTTTGTCTTAAATGGTGTTTTCAGGATAGAAAGAGGTGAAAATGTAAATGAAGAAAATAATTCTTCCTGTAATTTTATTCGTCAATCTTGTTTTTATAGTGGGTTACCTCATAGATACTGGGTTCCCCTTCGGTTCTTTATGGCTAGTATGGCTCCCCTTTTTCGTTGCTGGTATCATCCTGTCCATTATGTTTCTGGTTCGTTATAGAAAGGAATCCAATGCTAGCCTATTTTTATCGCTTGCTGTCTTGTTAAGTAGCCTTAGTTCTTTAGGTCTTTGGAGTTTTTATTATTATTTAGCTCGTGTTATGGGAGGATAAGAGTGCGAAAAGAGGCTGTCCCCATAGCCATCAAGTGAAGCCTTGGAGCGAGTAGCTCCAAGGCTTCACTTTTCATCTTTGGAGGCTGTGACCGTGAGAATATATAAAGATAGGCATGCCAAATACACCTTCCCTATAGAAGGTTTTTTTCATGGTATGAGGCGGGAATTTCTTACGACACCGGCATGATGACCAAACTCTCGATAATGTCTAAAGCGCTCTTTTTTGTATAACACCTTGATTTTTTTCCGTGTTGAGCGATGATGTCACACAGTTTTAAAAGGAGGGATTGGCGAATCTATGGAAACGAACATCGGATAACGAACCATATGCCAACGGGAAGTCCGTCCTGATGATAGGGCGGTTTATTTATGGGAAAAAATCTGTGAACTAGTCAACACCGGAATGCTGGGAAGTCCCTATGTCCTGGGTCTTCGTTCTTAAAAATTTTATAGAAGGAAAAGGGTTCTGAGGAAAAAGGTCGAAATTAAACAACGGACATCTACATCGACGGACATGGAGGGAACTTGGCAGATTAGCAGGGAAGGCAACAGGGGCATTGATTGGAGGGGCGGTAAACGCAGTCGGCGAGCTGGCGGACAGCCGCTTTCTCAAAGAGGTCGGAAACGGGGTGAAAAAGGCGTCTGAGTTCGCTGGCGACACGTTCGGCCAGGCAGTCGACGGCGTGTGGAATACGGCTTCCGGCCTTATCCAAAAGGACGAGGCGAAGATTGAGAGGGAGATCGAGAGCATCGGCCAGTCGATTTCACGCACGGCAAAAGGCGTATATGAGACCGCTAAACATACATACGAAAGCGGCAAGGAAGTGTATGAGGGGATGCGCGATGATGACGTCCAAAAGGTGAAAAACGGGCTGGCCAGCATCGCCAAAACGGCGGCGATAGGAATGTTGGCCGTCGGAATTGTCGACATGATCGATGGAGCAGACTACGGTGATGGGGTTGAGAGCGGCGGGGATGTGAACCGCGCAAGCCATGGTGCAGATGTTCAGAGTCAGCTGGTCAGTTCCGCGTCCCTTGAAGCAGCTGCGGCCGTCGAGTCAGACGAAAGTCCGGGAACGCATCATGTCCGCCCGCACTGGGTGGAAGGACATTGGCGTGACGGGCAGTGGATTGAAGGATATTGGCGCGACGGCGACGGGAATACTGATGTGAACTTGACCGAGGAACAGGGCGGCGGCTATGAGCGGACGAATCCGGACGGGAATCCGGAGAACAACTTCACGTCGGCCTGAAGACCTTTAGGGCAGTGCGGTGCGCAGCCGCGATGAATCGCAATCGATGGTTTTGACGATTGAGGCCGTTCATACATAGAGAAGGGGGGAGCCTGCAGGGTGCTGGATCGGATCAAAGGCGGACTGTTTGGGGTGGCGATCGGGGATGCGCTTGGGGCGACGACGGAGTTTATGAGCGCTGATGACGTCCGCCGTAAGTATGGAAAGGTGACGGACATCATTGGCGGCGGTTTCCTTGACTTGAAGCCCGGGGAAGTAACGGACGATACGGCGATGACGATCGCGGTGGCGCGGGGGATTATTCGCGATCCGACATGCCCGATTCATGACATTGGCGAAGAGTTTTGGCGGTGGTACGAGACTGACCCGCCCGATGTCGGCATCATCATCCGCACGGTGTTGAGGCGGTATCAGGGCGACTGGTTTGCGGCCGCGGTGCAGGCTTGCGAGGAGTTAGGGGGAAGATGTGCAGGCAATGGGTCACTGATGCGCTGTTTGCCGATCGCGCTGGCATATGCGGACCAAGAGAAGATGGAAGAAATAACGGCTTTGCATTCCCGCATGACGCATGCGGACGAACGGGCGACAGAGGCGTGCCTGATTTACAACCGCGTCGCCTTTCGGGTGCTTCAAGGAGAGCCGCTCGCCAAGGCGATTCGGAAAGAAGTGGAGCATACCCGTTATGAGCCGCTGCTTATGGTGACGCCTGCCTACCCTCCTGACGGGTATGTCGTCCATACGATGGGGTGGGTGCTGCATTGGCTGCTCCGTTGTGACTCGTTCGAAGATGTCGTCATTTCGGCGGCGAATATGGGTGGAGACAGCGATACGATTGCAGCCATTGCGGGAGGACTGAAAGGGCTGGAAATCGGATACAGCCAGCTGCCGAAGCGGTTTGTGGAAGCGATCGTTTGCGCTGATGAATTGGAAAAACTGGCGTTGCAATTGGCGGATGTTCGGCGTTCGTTCAGTTCGAGCGGTGCGGATGGGGCGAATGGAATGAGGGACAAAGAAGGATAGGGGGTGAAACGGATGGATCGACAAACGTTTGCCGAGAACATGTGGAAATCGTTGTTGGTTGAACTGTACGAAGGAAAAATCGTATCGACGTTCAAAGGGAAGGAAGCGTTTCGCGTCGTCTTGTTTTCCGATGAGGGGATTACCGTGCGCTTGAGTTCGAAGGAAAAGGAAGTGTTTCTAAGCAAGAAGGCGATGCTCAACGTGATTGAAAAACTCATCGCCCATGAAGATGGCGTGCGGCAAAAAATGGTGGACTCGGAATCCCGTCTAAAGTTAGGGCTGTTTTTGCTTCACCCGTGGACGGAGAAAGTGATGCGCCAGGAGGAGGGGAAACGCCGTCCGTATTTGTTGTTAACGGATGAGGCACGTTGGCGGCTGGCAAGCGGGGAGAAGAGTGTTTGACGCGCTTTGAAGTGTGCCCGCTTTTGCGGCGAAAAACCAAAGGCAAAGTCCGGCTGTTGCTTGTTCTACACGCAAGAACAGCACTGATTCCTGTGGGGAAAAAGCGGATGAAAAGAGCCGCACGGTTGCGGCTCTTTTGTGCTGCCTATTTGTCCATTTCCTTCGCGAGATCGGCGACTTCGGCGACGGTCAGTCCGGTTCGTTTGGCGATCTCGTGAATGGGAAGAACATCAAGCAAATTTTTGGCGATTTCGATGGCCTTCCGTTTTTCCGTTTGCTTGATCGCCTGCTCCTTTTCTTGCATGACTCTTTGCACTGCTTGTTCTTTTTCCTGCATCACTTTCTTCAACATTTCTTCTCTTTCTTGTTCAAGTTCTTCGACTAACAGGCGAAACACTTTGTTCATTTTGATCCACTCCTTTACTTTTTCGGCGTATGACCGGTCGATGAATTTGTCTGTGGCGGTCAGAACGCCAGCGATGATGTGCAGCTGTTTCGGTTCGTCGCCGATCGCTTTCGCCAGCTCGATCGTTTTTTCGATCATCGTTTGCCGGTCGAAGCGGGTGTGCATGAGCGGCACGAGGATGAGTTTCATCGTTTCTTCCGGAGTGAGCGGTTCGCCGTTGTGGACTTTTTCTTCAATGGCATGGAAAATGGCATCGCCGTTGAATTCGCCAAGCAGCACCGCTTTGGATGAAAGAAGCACATCGCCGGCGTCAAGCTGTTCGCGGGCGGTCGTGACATCGCTTGTGTAGATCACAACGATGCGAATCGGGCGGATTCGTTTTTCCTGTTGATAGTATGTGTGAAGGATGCGGCAGGCATAATCAAGATACTTCAAATGGTTGTCGAGAAATCGTTCGTTGCTTTCGTATTCCAGAAGCAAAATGGAATCGTCTTCGAGAAGAAACACGGTGTCGGCGCGCCGTTCGTCCGCCCGAACAGACGGAAATTCGTTTGGAAGCAGTGCTTTGATCCGCGGGAGTCCGTGAAGTCCGTATACATCGAGGGCTTGGTTTTGGTACAATGCGCTCAGCGACTTGAACAAAATGTCTTTGGCGTGATGCGAGATCCCGCCTGGCATCGTCTTCACTCCATTCGCTTTTGACCTAAATTATACTACTTGCCCGATCGATTGTCAGCTGCCATCGTGAGCGGAAACACGGTGTTCGTTCGGTGGGAGCGCATGGCATCTCCTTGAAACAGAAAACAGGTTGCGACCCGGAACAGATGGATGAATGGTGCTGTTTTGCCCTCACGGACGGATGAACACTTCCGTTCCGTTCGGGACGATGGAGGCGAGTTCGAGCACGTCTTTGTTGTGCATGCGGACGCAGCCTTTGGATACGTATTTGCCGATCGAGGACGGGTCGTTCGTGCCGTGGATGCCGTAATGGAGTTTGGATAAGCTTAACCACATCGCGCCGAACGGCCCGCCTGGGTTTGGCTGGCGGTTGACGATGACAAAATCGCCGACGGGGGTGGCGGTGACCATTTTCCCGACGCCGACGGGATACGTGCGGATCGTCCGCCCTTGGTGTTTTAACGTCAGCTGGCGGCGGCTGATCGAGATGTGGATCGTGTACGGAATCGATCCTTTCGGCGGAAGGTGGGGGATGACGATCCCCTGGCCAGGGAAGATGACGGACGCGGCGGTCAACCCATTGGCGCGAAGGAGCGCCTCAACAGATGTGCGGTAGTCGCGGGCGATGGAAGCGATCGTTTCCCCGCGTTTGACGATATGTTTGTACATGGCATTTCGCTCCTTTTTTCGCTGGATGGAGAAAATAGCTCCGATTGATGATACATTAGTGTATGAGAAGATTCGGATGAGGTTGCTCAAATGGGAAGAGAGTCTCATGCGCATGGCATGCGGCCGCCAATGCCGTATGAACGCGCTGTGCGTTAGTCTATACTTGACAGGGAGCGCTGCCTAACGGGTGTTTCTTGTCAAAACGTGTAGGGGAAAAGGAGGATGGCGCGAATGAGAACGTTTGTCCTAAAATCGGAAGGACAGAAGGTTGATGATGAGCTGTATGCCGAGCTCTCCCCTGTCCCGCTTGAGATCATGGACGGCGATCTCTTTTTTACGAAAGAGGAGCGGGAAAACTTGCTTAAGCTGTTGATATACAATGTCGGCATGAATCGGACGCTTGAGATCATCGAGGAATGGAAGGAGCGGTGAAAGCGGCGCCCGGTCGATATCGGGGCCGCGTCGATGTTGGGGTTACGGGCGGTAAGGGAACAAAATGTTCTTTTCCCCTTTTTCTTTGGCGACGAAGACGTCTTGATGGATTTCGAACACGCCAAAAGCGCTATGGAACGTCTGAATGACGCGGACGCGATACACGTCGTGAAGCGGTTTGTTCTCATCAGACATCGACCATGACGACAGGTTTTCCACCTCATCGATGCGGTAGTCAAACGTCTCGACGCCGAAGTCTTGCATAAAGACGTGGGCACGGCGCTGGATGTAGACGTCTTTTGGGAATTTCTTTTTCATGAGCGGGTGAAACAGCTC
This sequence comes from [Flavobacterium] thermophilum, assembly GCA_900450595.1. Taxonomy (GTDB): domain Bacteria; phylum Bacillota; class Bacilli; order Bacillales; family Anoxybacillaceae; genus Geobacillus; species Geobacillus thermophilus. The sequence goes on along the minus strand of UGGS01000001.1, from coordinate 2,426,291 downwards.
CCAAGAGCTGCCAAAATCCCCTGCCTGCTCGTAGCGGTAAAACGTGTCAACGATTTCCTTTGCCTCGTTCCGTTCGTTCGAAAGAAACAGGGTCAAAATCGCCACCAACACGGCGGCGGTGAGAACCGCCACCCCAGTCTTGGCTCGGATCGTTTTTTGGCGGTAGCGTGGGAACATGGGGTCTTCTCTCCTCTCTGTTATACCATATGCACGATGGGCGGCGGATATGGGCAGGGAAAGGGCGGAAGCGCCGTGGCATGTGTCACAGGATAGACATTACGGCCGCATTTTTTAGTCAAAAAATTCATCAGAGTGTAGTAAAATGGATGGCAGAAGTTGTTGGAAATGATGCACTAGCGTGAGAAACGGTGGTTTGTCCTATTTGGAGGCGGGTGAAAAGGCGGAGCGTTTAGGGCTCCGTTTTTCCTTTGCCGTTCCGCTGAAAACAGAGATGCAGGAGAGGTAGAGAGCGATGCGGAAATCATTTATTTATGCGCTGTTGGTCGCCATTATGGTTGCTTGGGGCTTGAACGTGACGGCGTTGAAAATTCTTGTGGAGCATTTTTCGCCCGTCGCGTTGACAGCGCTGCGCATTCTAACGGCCGGGTTGGTCGTGCTTTTGTTTTTATGGGGGATCGGCAAGCTGGAACGAGTCAGTTGGAAGGAGGCGAAACAGATTGGCGTGGCCGCCTTGTTCAGCGTCGTGGCCCATCACTTCTTTTTAGCGTTGGGAATTGCGAGGACGACAGCGGTGAATGCGGGTCTTGTGCTAGGGCTTGTGCCGCTTGTGACGGCGCTGTTGGCGATCGTGTTTTTAGGCCAGCGGCCGACGTTGTTTCGGCTGCTTGGCATCGCGCTTGGGTTTTTTGGCATCGTGTTTGTTGTGGCGAGCGGCAACGGCGGCCTCGGCCATTTGTCGATCGGTGATGTATACGTGTTTTTGGCCGTCTTGGCGCAAGGGATCAGCTTCATTATGATCAAAAAGGCGACGGTCGAGGCGCGGGTGATGACAGGGTGGATGCTTGTCTTCGGGTCGCTTTGGCTGTTTGTCTTAAGCCTCGTGCTCGAGCCGAGCGGCCTATCGAGTTTGAAAGAAGGCACGCTTCCGCTTTGGATGATTTTCCTTGCTTCGGCGGTCGTCGCGACGGCGCTCGGCCATATGTTTTACAATCAGGCCGTGCAGCACCTCGGGCCCGCTGAGTCGGCGGTGTTCATCAACCTCAATCCGCTCTTTTCGTTGCTTGGGGCGCACTGGTTGCTTGGTGAGCCGATTTCATGGATGCAGCTGGCTGGTTTTCTTTTCATCGTCGTGGGCGTGTTGTTCGGCAGCGGGGGGATGGATGACGTCATCGCCCGTTTCCGCCGGGCGAAAGTTGCGGCTGGGGGAAGGAAGGTGGGGATGTAGCCGCCTTGGCATCCCCTGCTTTTCGGCCTTGCGTGCAAGTGGCGGAACATTTATAGTTCCAGGAATAAGGGATTCACATTGCGGTTGGCGTCTTGGCTGTCTCTTCTTGAAAAGGGACGGTCATTTTTGTGCCATCGGCAGGATTTTGCTTGATGATGTCGAAAAAGAGAATACGAAACGTATTCGTGTGAGGTGAATGTATGGCGATCGATCACGACCGGTTGTTCAAGGAGTTGTTGCAGACGTTTTTTGAGGAATTTGTGCTTCTCTTCTTTCCGGATATGCACGAGCATATTGATTTCAACCATTTGTCGTTTTTGTCCGAAGAGCTGTTTACGGACGTAACGGCTGGGGAGAAGTACCGCGTTGACCTGCTCGTCGAGACGAAGTTCAAAGGAAAAGACGGATTGATCATTGTTCACGTAGAAAACCAAGCGTACGTTCAATCGTCATTTCCAGAAAGAATGTTTCTTTACTTCAGCCGCTTGTTTGAAAAATACCGCACTCCGATCATTCCGATTGCCGTCTTCAGCTATGATGCCATCCGAGATGAACCCTCTTCGTTCACGCTCTCCTTTCCGTTTGGCGATGTGCTTGACTTTCGCTTTTTCCATGTGGAGTTGCGCAAGCAAAACTGGCGCCAATTCATCCGCACCGACAACCCGGTGGCGGCTGCGCTGCTTAGCAAAATGGGTTATACTGAAAGTGAACGAGTGGAACTGAAAAAGCAATTTTTGCGCATGTTGGTGCGTCTTGAGCTAGACGAGGCAAGACAGCGTTTGTTGATGGGCTTTTTTGAAACGTATGTGAAGCTGTCCGATGAAGAAGAACAACAGCTTCGAAGCGAGGTGGAACAAATGGAGACGAAAGAAAAAGAACGCGTGCTGGAATTGATCATTTCGTACGAGCAAAAGGGAAAAATTCAAGGCCGAAAGGAAGGACGCAAAGAGGGAGCGGAACAAGAAAAACGGCACATTGCGAAACGGATGTTGATGAAAGGGTTTGATGCGCAGACGATTCACGAACTGACCGGATTGCCTGTGACGGAGATTGAGGAAATGAAACAAAGCGGCTTCAAGTGAATGGAAATCAAACAGGCGGGGCAAAAGGCCAGCCCCGCCCTAGCGCGTTGGTTTTGCTGCTGTGGATTCCCGTTTGATCAGTTTCGAAATTGTTGACCCATTTTCGAAATACGAAAGGCAGGGGTGACGATGCACCTTTACCGCTATGAAGAGAACCCGCTCATTACGCCGAACGATGTGCCGCCGCACCACGACGGGTTTGAAGTGATCGGGGCGTTTAACGCTGGGGTGGCGAAATTTCAAGGGGAAGTGTTGCTGCTTCTTCGGGTGGCGGAGCGCCCCGTGTCGGATGACCCGAACATCGTGAAAGCGCCGGTATGGAATCCAAAGACGGGGAAGGTCGATGTTTACGAATTTCGCAAAGACGATCCGCGCTATGATTTTTCCGACCCGCGCGTTATTAAAGAGGCGGGGGCGGAGCGGTTCGCCTATTTGACGTCGCTTTCGTATTTGCGCCTCGCCCGCAGTCGGGACGGGCGGCGGTTTACGATCGACGACCGCCCGTTCGTCTATCCATCGAATGAGCTCGAGACATTTGGTATTGAAGATCCGCGCATTACGTACATTGACGGCACGTATTACATTTATTTCAGCGCCGTGTCGCCAAAAGGAGTCGGCGAGGCGATGGTGTCGACAAAAGACTTTCAGACGGTGACGCACCACGGCATGATTTTCGCTCCGGAAAATAAAGATGTGCTCATTTTTCCGGAGAAGATCAACGGCAAGTATTACGCCCTTCATCGCCCGGTGCCGAGAAGCAACGGCCGCCCTGAGGTGTGGATTGCCGAGTCAGAGAATCTGCTTCATTGGGGGAATCATCGCTTTTTGTTCGGCCTACGCGAAGGGAAGTGGGACAGCGCCCGCATCGGCGGCGGGGCGGTGCCGATCAAAACGGAGCACGGCTGGCTCGAGTTGTACCACGGCGCATCGGATGACCACCGCTATTGCATGGGGGCGGTGCTGCTCGATTTGAACGACCCATCCAAAGTTCTCGCCCGCTCGGAGCGGCCGCTTGTTGAGCCGGAAGCGGATTATGAGGTGAACGGCTTTTTCGGCCGCGTTGTTTTTTCATGTGGGGCGCTCGTTGAGGGTGATATCGTGAAAATGTATTACGGCGCCGCGGATACGTCGATGGCGTGTGTGGAACTGCGGCTTAGCGATATTTTGGCTTCGCTTGGTAAGGGATGAAAAAGAGCGCCTGCGCATTAGGGCATGGACGGAAACGCCTAAACAGATCAGGCGTTTCTTTTTTTGTCGTTATCATATAGCGGGTTGAACGTTTTTTTCGCCGACAAGGATCGGGATACATTTCTTCTTGGCTAGGAAGATTTGATATAATGGAAAACAACGTCGATGTATCGTACGTATCCATACTGATGCAGGCTTGGCGTACGGAAGCTGCCCGCGCGCTGGTCGGGGCAATGGTGGTGACGGCATGACAATCAAACGTTCATTATGGTTGAAGTTGTCGACGATTCAGTTGATCATTCTGTTTTATTTGGCGGCCGTCGCGGTGTCGACGGTGCTGTTATGGCTGCCGATTGTACATCATCCGGGAGTGGAGCTTCACTGGATTGATGCGCTGTTTACGGCGGCGAGCGCCATTAGTGTGACCGGGTTGACGGTTGTGTCGATTCCGGAGACGTTTAATACGTTTGGGATTGTTTTGTTGATTGTGATGATGCAGGTGGGCGGCGTAGGGTTAATGATGCTTAGTACGTTCATTTGGCTGTTAGTTGGCAAAAAAATCTGGTTTCGTGAGCGGCAGCTGATCATGACCGATCAAAACCGTCTTGCGCTCTCAGGGCTCGTGAAGCTCACGCGGGACATCTTTTTCTTGATTCTGGCCATTGAAGCGGTCGGTGCGCTGGTTTTGGGCGTGTATTTTTTGCGTTATTTTCCGACGTGGCCGGAGGCGCTTTTGCAGGCGGTGTTTGCGTCGGTCAGTGCCACGACGAACGCTGGATTTGATATTACCGGCCAGTCGCTGATTCCGTTCGCCGGTGATTATTTCGTGCAAGTCATCCATATCATTCTGATCATTCTAGGCGCGATTGGCTTTCCTGTGCTCATTGAGGTGAAGGAGTTTTTGTTTGCGCGCGACCGAGGGCGCTACCGGTTTTCGCTGTTTACGAAGTTGACGACGGTGACGTTTTTTGCCCTCGTCTTCTTTGGCACGGTGGCGATTTATGCGCTTGAATGGAGCCATTTTTTCGCTGGAAAGCCGTGGCACCGGTCGCTCTTTTACGCCTTGTTTCAGTCGGTGTCATCGCGCAGCGGCGGTCTGGCGACGATGGATATGAACGAGTTTTCCGACCCGACGTTATTGCTTTTGAGCGCGATGATGTTTATCGGTGCTTCCCCGAGCAGCGTTGGCGGGGGCATCCGGACGACGACGTTGGCGGTGATTTTGTTAACGGTTTGGCATTATGCGAAAGGGCGCTCAGCGGTCAAAGTGTTCGGGCGTGAAATTCATGAGGAAGATATTTTAAAATCGTTTGTCGTCTTTATCGGCGCGCTGTTCCTTTGTTTTGCGGCGGTTCTTGCGCTTTCCGTCTCGGAATCGTCCCTTCCTGTCGTCATGCTTTTGTTTGAAGTATGTTCAGCGTTTGGGACGACCGGGCTGTCGCTCGGCATTACCTCTGAGCTCAGCCCGTTTGGCAAGATGGTGTTGGTGGTCGTTATGTTCATCGGCCGGGTCGGCATCATTTCGTTTTTATGGCTCATCCGCGGCCGAGCGGTGAAAGATAGCTACCATTACCCGAAAGAACGAGTCATTATCGGCTAGAAGAGGGGGACGGAATCATGAAAAAAGTGCGCAAAGCGATCATTCCGGCAGCGGGCCTTGGGACGCGGTTTTTGCCGGCGACAAAGGCCATGCCGAAGGAGATGCTTCCGATTGTCGATAAGCCGACGATTCAATATATTGTTGAAGAGGCGATGGCATCCGGCATTGAGGACATCATCATCGTCACCGGGAAAGGGAAGCGGGCGATTGAAGACCATTTTGATTATGCGTTTGAGCTCGAGCAGCTGCTGAAGCAAAAAGGAAAATTGGACTTGCTTGAGAAAGTAAAAGAGCCATCAAAAGTGGACATCCACTACATTCGCCAAAAAGAGCCAAAAGGGCTGGGGCATGCCGTTTGGTGCGCGCGCAATTTCATCGGAGACGAGCCGTTTGCGGTGTTGTTGGGCGATGATATCGTCCAAGCGGAAAAACCTTGTTTAAAACAGCTCATTGAGCAGTATGAACAAACGTTCAGCTCGGTGATCGGCGTCAAGCGCGTGCCGGAGGAAGAGACGCACCGTTACGGGATCATCGACCCGCTCGAGCAGAAGGGACGGCGCTACCAAGTGCGCCGCTTTGTCGAAAAACCCGCTCCGGGCACAGCGCCGTCGAACCTCGCGATCGTCGGGCGGTACGTGTTGACGCCGGAAATTTTCTTGTTTTTGGAGAAGCAGGAGGTCGGCGCAGGCGGGGAGATTCAGCTCACCGATGCGATCGGGCGGCTGAATGAAATTCAGCGTGTCTTTGCCTACGAGTTTGAAGGAAAACGGTACGATGTCGGGGAGAAGCTCGGCTTTATCGAAACGACGATTGAGTTTGCCTTGCAAAACGAGGAGCTGCGCGCCGATTTGCTTGCGTTTTTGGAGCAGATTGTGGCGAAGGAGAAGCGGTGAGGACAAGCGGCGAAATGGGGGTGCATGCCAAACGCGGTTGGCCAAAAATAGGCGCGCGATCTGCATGAATGGCGAACCGTTTGGTGGCGGGATGTTGGTGATCATCTAGGCTGGTTCAAGCACGTTATTCAGTTGAAAAAAGAGACGCAATATCAAGAGCGGCTGTTGACTGATTTTTGGAATGTCTCATCTTGGAAAGCGCGGCAATAAAGTGTTGTAGAAACAATTAAAACGTCTATTGATGAAGTATTTGGCGATTCGAAAACATCGATCTTCATTCCGGCAGGCAGAAGTTTAGTCGCGACGTTGTCCGATCAGCTGCAAGATATTAACCCACGGCAACTCGATGTCTTGACAGAACAGTTTATCGAACGAATTAACTTGCTAAAGAAGGCGTTTTCGCAATCGTTTGAGGAAATTGTCGAGGATCGGAAAAAATTTTCGACAGAGAAAATTGACTTTGAGGCGATTCGGTTTGCCATTGATATTATTGAGCGGGTGATGAAAGGAAAGTACATGTTCTCTGACCAGGGAGAAAAAATCTTTTTTAATGAAAGAGAGTATACAAAGCTAAAATTTTCATCCTCAGGGCAACAAGAAGTAGTGTGGATTTTGTTGCTTATATTCACGGTTATTTTGGAACGGCGACGAGTGTTTATGGTGATTGAGGAGCCTGAGGCTCACTTGTACCCGAGCGCGCAAAAAGAAATGGTCGCCTTGTTTGCATTATTGCTAAATGCGACGGATAATACGCTAGTGATTACGACTCATAGCCCATATATTTTATCCGCTTTCAATATTTATTTGTACGCGGCTAAGATTGGAGAAAAGCTAGATCGACGCGCCGAGCCGATTGTGGACCGAAAGCTGCGCCTTTCTCCGGAGCGGTTAAAGGCCTACATGCTAGAGAGCGAGGGAGGGAGATTCCGCTACCGAAGCATTATCGATGATGAATTACGGTTAATCCAGGCCGAAGCGATCGATGAAGCATCGTCTGCCATCAACCGTGTTCTGGATGAGCTTATGGAGGCGGAGGAAGAGGGGGAATAAACATCGCTAAGGAGGGGTTCGGATGATTCGCGCCATGGTCGGCGATCTGACCAAAGTGGAAGGAGTCGAGTACATTTGCAATGCCGCCAACGGCATCGGGCCGATGGGCGGCGGCGTGGCAGCGGCGATCCGTCGGGCGGGGGGACGTGTGATCGAGGAGGAAGCGATCCGCGTCTGTCAAGCGCAAGACCCTAAGCCCGGCGATTTGTACGTGACAGGAGCAGGCTCGCTGCCGTTTCGCGGGGTCCTTCACTTAGTGACGATGAAGCAGCCTGCAGGGGCGACGTCGTATGACATCGTTCGGGCGTGTCTCGAGCGGCTCGTCGCGCACTGTCGGGAGAACGGGATCAAGAAGGTGGCGTTGCCAGCGCTAGGGACAGGCGTCGGAAGGCTTGACAAAGAAAACGTGGCGCAGTTGTTTGTCGAGGTGTTGGGTCCGGTCGAGGATGTGGAGTTTGTGGTGGTGGATATTGATCAAGCATTCATCCGTTTTGTCCAACAGCGCCAATAAAGGGAGAAAAAGGGCCTTGACTTCGTCTTGGCCCTGCTTTTTTGGCAATGAATAACGTGTTTCCTTCTTTCTCATATCATATTATAATAAGAACACACGAATGAATGAGTTTCATTGACTTTCTCATCCGGCCGACAGGAGGTGGCATCATCGTTGATGTCCGAATGACGAAGCCGGTGTGAAAGGGAGTGGGGTTTCCTGTTCGAACCGCGACCAGGAAAAACAGCCAAAAATGCCAATGCGGGCGTTTTTGGCGCCATCCGGAGGGATGAATCATGTTATTCTCATTGCCAACATTAAAGACATGTCAAGTGTTAGTGGATGAATTTCGTTCGGCCCCACAGCCGTTTGAGCCGGAAAAGCTTCGCTTTGCGGGTGTCGGGGACCGAGACGTTTATAATATTTCCGCACCGTTTGTGGATGAAGGAGAATGGGTGATCGCTGGGCGCGTCGAGGCGCGCGACAGCGAGCAGTCGGAAGTGTACTTTTTCGTCGAGCGTGACGGCGTTTGGGTCCCTCGTGAAGGGGCGCCGGTGTTCGCCTTGCAGGATCCGTTTGTGGCGCGCATTCACGGTCAGTTGGTGTTCGGCGGCGTGGAGACGTTTCCGCATCCGGTGTTTGACGGCGAGCTGAGCTGGCGGACGGTCTTTTACCGCGGCCGCAATATCTGCAGTTTGAAAAAGTTCGCCGAAGGGCCGGACGGAATGAAAGACATTCGCCTTGTCGAGCTGAAAGATGGCTCGATCGGCGTGTTCACCCGGCCGCAAGGGGAAAAAGGCGGACGCGGGAAAATCGGGTTCACCCGCATTTTCTCGCTCGATGAGTTGACGCCGGACGTGATCGAGGCCGCGCCGATTTTGGACGCCCAATTTACGGATGAAGAATGGGGCGGCGTGAATGAGGCGCATTTGCTTGCAAACGGGCTTGTGGGGGCGCTTGGCCATATCGCTTGCTTTGACGAGCACGGCAACCGCCATTACTACCCGATGGTGTTCGTGTTGAACCCGGAGACGATGGAGCGTTCAGAGCTGGAATTGATTGCGCTTCGCTCCCACTTTTTAGACGGGCCGGCGAAACGGCCGGATTTGGCGAACGTTGTCTTTAGCGGCGGACTCATCCGCAAAGGCGACGGCACGGCTGAGCTGTACGCCGGCGTGAGCGACGCCGAGGCGCAAAAAATTTCGCTCATCGACCCGTTTGCGAAATACGAAGCGCAAGAGCTTGATCGGATGTATGCTTCCGTTTAGCGAAAGGATCGGTGCGACAGACCTTCTCTATGAATGGGGAAGGTTGGCGGCCGGTCCTTTTTCACATTTGGCCGATTTCTTGCCTTGTGCGAAGGGCTTCGGTTTGACATAAACGTGACTTGTTCGGTGACGGTGTATGTGCTCAATAAGGAACGGCTGTATGAGCAGGCGGATGTTCAAGTGAAAACGGGAACGGTTCGCTCCGTGTATTTTCCGGGGCTTGCAATCGACATGCCCGAATTGTTTCGTTGACAAGGTGCTGAGAGGATGGCTTGAAAGCGAACAGCGTGGGATCAATCCCACGCTGTTTTCGTGAAAATGCAGGACTGGCGCGTGATTTTCATCCCCGGGTGGAGGGCAAAGCGTGCTGCCCATGGACCTTTCCGTGAAAATGCGCGTGCCTTGATGATTCATGTTCATGCCCGGGTGAAGGGCAAAACGTTGCCCATGAGATGTTTCGATGAACACACGTGCCTGGATGATCCTTTTCATGGCTGGACAAAGAACAACACTTGTTGATGAAGTTTTTTCTGTGTCCAACAGGATGTTCATCGCCTGCGTGATGTCCTTTACGGTTGTTTTTGCCGCTTTTCCCGCTCCTTCATTTTCTCTTCCATCCGCTTCAGCAGCTTTTCCCACGGGTTTTCCGCCGTTTTTTTCTTGCGCTTTCGTTTTTCTTCCGCCATGCTCAAGCGCCTCCTTTCGCGGCGGCCGATAAGGCGAGCAAGTCGCGCAGTTCGTCATCGGACAGTTCGGTGATCCATGCCTCGCCTTCGGTGATGATGTCGGCGAGCGCTTGTTTTTGTTCGAGCATCTCGTCGATTTTTTCTTCGATTGTCCCGACGGTGATCAATTTATGGACGTGGACGAATTTCGTCTGTCCGATGCGGTAGGCGCGGTCGGTCGCCTGGTTTTCCACCGCCGGGTTCCACCAACGGTCGAAATGGATGACGTGGTTGGCCGCTGTTAAGTTGAGCCCGGTGCCGCCTGCTTTGAGCGACAAAAGGAAAATCGGCGCTTTTCGTGCTTGAAACTCTTCGACCATTCGATCGCGCGTTTGTTTCGGGACGCCTCCGTGCAAAAACAACACCGGCTCATCAAACAAGTCGGAAAGCAGCTGTTGGATCATCTCGCCCATTCGCACGTATTGCGTGAAGATGAGGCACGATTCGTCGTTGGCGCGGATTTGCTCGATCAGTTCGATGAGCTTTTCGAGCTTGTGCGACCGTTCGACGAGCTGGCGGGGTCGGCGTTCTTTCAAATACAGCGCCGGATGGTCGCAAATTTGCTTCACACCGTTTAGCATTTGCAAAATCAAGCCGCGCCGCGCAAACGGACTGGCTTCCTTTGCCCGTTCGAGTGTGTCGTTGACGAGCTGCTCGTACAAGGCAGCCTGTTCGGCCGTGAGCGGGCAATATTCTTTTTGTTCAAGCTTATCCGGCAAGTTGAGCGCAACCGCTTCATCCGTTTTCGTCCGCCGCAAGAGAAATGGGCGGATGAGCGTCTGCAGCGCCGCTTTTTTGCGGGCATCGCCTTCTTTTTCGATCGGTCCGGCAAATCGGCGTTCAAACTCGGCCGCACTGCCGAGGTAGCCGGGGTTGAGGAAGTGGAAGATGCTCCAAAGTTCGCCGAGACGGTTTTCAACCGGCGTGCCGGATAAGGCAATTTTATGTTTTCCGCTCAAGCGGCGGATGGCGCGCGCTTGTTTTGTTTGCGCATTTTTGATGTTTTGCGCTTCATCAAGGCAAATCGCATGCCAATGAATCTGTTTTAAATCGTCTTGGTCCAAATGAGCAAGGTTGTAAGACGTAATGACGAGATCGGCCTCGCCTGCCGTTTGCACGAACGCATCGTTTTTCGCCCGGTTCGGTCCATGGTGCACGTAGACGCGCAAGTCTGGGGTGAAGCGGGCGCATTCCTTTTGCCAGTTGCCGATCACGCTGGTCGGACAAATGAGCAACGCCGGCGTGTCCGGGCGTTCGATTTCTTTGACGTGCGCCAAATAAGCAAGCAGCTGCACCGTTTTGCCAAGCCCCATGTCATCGGCCAAGCAGGCGCCAAAGCCGAATCGGCGCAAAAAGACGAGCCAGTCGACGCCGCGCTGCTGATACGGGCGGAGCGTGCCGTGAAAAGACGGCGGCACATTCGCTTTCGGCAATCCATCCAGCTGCTGGAGCTGGCGGATAAACGCCCGGAATTGGTCGTGGACGTCAATGTGGATCGGGATCGATTCGTCCGCTGCCTCTTCGCGCTCCTCTGCTTCCGAAAGCAGCGTTTGCGCCACGATGTCGTGGATCGGCACGCCTTCTTTTTTCGCCTTTTCCATGAGCGCCTGGGCGCGGCGGACAAGGGCGGGATCGAGAATGAGCCATTGGCCGCGCAGGCGGATGAGGCGCCGCTTTTGTTCCGCCAAAGCGGCAAACTCCTCTTCTGTCAGCTCAATCCCGTTGGTCGCCACCCTCCAGTCAAAGTCCGCGAGGCGCTCAAGGCCGAATAATGATTCCGCGTTGACGGAAGGCGACAGCTTCGCTTTGATCGACAGCTGCGCCTGGCGGATATCGTGCCACCAGTCGGGAAGCAGCAGGCGCACGCCCGCTTCGGTGAGCTTTAAGCTGTCTTCGGACAAAAAACGCCACGCTTCTTCATTAGACAGTTCCGTCCGCAGACCCTCCCCGGCGTCAAGCCACGGCACGATCGCGCAAATGCGGCGAATGGCGCGCTGGATCGATGATTCATATGGGCGCCAAGCGCGCGGAATGTCGCTTGCGGGTGCGATGACGCTGTCGTCGACGGCGATTAGCACCGCTTCAAGCGTCCATACGTCGCCTTCCTCGGACGGCTCGACAAGGCGCAGTCCGACGACAAACGGCGGCCGGTCGCCGAGCCATCCGATTTGTTCGAGCCAGTCGTCTTCCGTTCCGATCCATTGGCCGCTGGGGGAGGCGATTAATGGATAAGTGCGAACGATTTCGCCCCAAATGCCGCGAAGTTCCGGGTCGCGCGACAGCCAGTCGGCGATTGCCAGCGACCGCCATGTAGCGACGAACGGATCGGGATCGTCATCCGCGCCGCGCCAGCGGGTGCGACCCGCTTCGCTCCATGCGCCGCCTGTGTTTTTCCAAAGGGAAGCGTCTGGAAGGAAGCGGCGTTCCCCCAACCCATTCCAAATGTGTCTCGCCCACTCTTCCAATCGGGCGGTGAATTCATCCGCCCATTCGATGACGGAAAAGCGCGAGTGCGGACGCAACGCGAACAGAGTGAGCGCTTGCCACGGCGACAGCCGCACGATGTCGTCTTCGATATCAATCATGGTCCCGTAAAAGGTTTCTTCGTGCCAAGCGAACAAAGTCGACGCCCATGACGAGACAGGCGTGGAGCTTGAGAGTTCGAAGCATTGATCTTCTTCGTCCCACTTGCACGAAAGCCGAATCGTCTGCAACACGTTCATGAGAGCAATTTTCCTTTCTTCAATTCTTCATGAAACGCGCGCATGCGCGCCGTTTTGGCGAGCAGTTGCTCGAGATAGGCTTCCCATTGGTCGAGCCGCTTCATCGAACGGTAGTGGGTCCGCAGCGTTTTCAAATGGCGGACCGCCCTTTGGTAGCTCGCCCGGTTTTTTTCTTCCAGCCGCCTCATCACGGCCCGATGATATAACGGCATCACGAGTTCTGGATTGCGCGCTTGCAATGTTTTAAGCAGCTGTGGATGCAATTCATCGGCGGTGATGTTCGCCCATAAAAACAGGTCAACGACTTCTCGGTATCGCCCTTGCCGATACAAAAAGTTGGTATAATAGTTGACGCTGTATGGAAGACTGCGCTGCAAAAAATCTTCCCATGCATCCGGTCGGTTTCGTTGGCGGGCATACATTTCAAACAAATGAACCGCTTCGTCCAAAAAACTTCCCCGGGCGAGGTCGGACATGTGGGAAAGATAAAGCGGCCAATCGTCCTTGGCTTTTTCCCAAACGGATTCAAACCGTTTCAAGAGGCCGTTTTGAATGAATCGCCCCATCCATTCCACCAAAAACAAGCCTGCCTGATCGGGGAACGCGCGGTAAAGCGCCATCGCTTCGTCGTCTTCGCCAAGCAAAAAGGAAAGATGAGCCGTCGCCATAGCGGCGCGGATGTCGTCTCGGTCTTTGGCGAGCCGAAGGAGTTCGGCTCGTTCCTCTTGCCGCCATGTGGGCTTGGTGAACAGCGATTCCCACGCGGTTGTGTAAAAGTCATAGCCGAATGATGACAGCCCTCCGTCCAAAAACAGTACATCACGAACATACGGAATCGTCTGTTCAATCAACGCGTTGAGCGACCGCGGCAGCGATTGAGTAGACAATTTTTCCAAGGCGTCAAAGGCGCGGTCGGCGACATAGTTGACGTCCTGCTGCCAGGAAAACTGTCCGTAAGAGGCGAATACGACGTCGTTCCACCCTTGCGCCTCCCCGTACTGCCGAAGCTTCTCCAATAAAAATAGAGCGGCATGAAGCTCCCGCAACGGACGGGCGCCGGCTTGCTTCCCTTCGTTTTTGCCAAGTTTCGGGAGCAGCTGGAAGGCTAAACGGTACGGCCAGTTTTGGCCGTTTTGATGGCGGGAGAAAAAGTCTTCATACTGTTTCTCGAACTGGCCCCGCCAATCTTCAACCGTTTCATTGGCTGTGATCGAAAGGCCTGCCGTTTTCCCCGCGCGTTTTGGAGCAGGCGTTTTTGGTTCATGGACAGCGGATTCTTTCCACAACGCGCCGATTTGCCCTTTTTTCCAAAGGCGAAACAGCTCGCCAACGTCGAACACGTTGCCGTATATATAAAAGAACAGCGCCAAAACGTGTGGACACAGCCCTTCCGTCCCGCATGGGCAGCGATGGCGGCGGGTGATGTTGGCCAAATCAAGCATGACATCATGGGGGGTGATGTCGGAAACGACCCCTTCCACTTCGTGGCTGTTGATCACCATGACGTTATAGACCAACCCGTTTCTTGACAAGTCGCGCCCTTTTTGAATGAGATTGTGGAAAATAGGAAACGGCAATTCTTTCAGCAATTCCCCAGCCGCCTGCTTCAAAAGCGGCTTGGAAACGGTTGTTTGCAACATGTCGGTCCGTCCTTTCCGTTCCATTCCTTATCATCTAATTATAGCATGTGATAGCGTGTCGAAAAAAGAGGGGCAATGTGACAAAACGCGTCTGTTCTCGAGCCGGCATGAAAGGACATTGCGAGCTTTTGAACGTGTACGCGTTTTGATAGAAAGAAAGCTGGTGATGGTTGAACGTCTATCGATGATGGTATAATAGGAATAGAAAAAGTCCAAATGGAAAAGAAAGCAGGTGCATCGAATATGGCGGAAACGCCGCGGAACGCGTTATGCCCGTGCGGCAGCGGCAAAAAGTACAAGCATTGTTGTGGAAAGCAAGAGGCGGTTTCGATTTCGTCATTGATTGACCGCGAGTTGATCGAATGCATGAATGATATGCGTCAGTTTGTTTTGCAGCGGTATGAGAGGGAGGCGGAAGAGCTTTTAGATCAGTTCCCGCTTGATGAGATGCCGGAGGAACTCGAGCTTGGCGTGCAGATCATGGCGGTGAACTGGATGTTGTTTTGTTGGCCGCTTGATGAAACAGGACAAACGATCTTTTCTGCTTACCGGAAAAGCCGTCATTGGGAGCGGTGGCGCCCGTCCGTTCAGGCGCACATCGAGAGGTGGGAAGGAGCCGTTCCGTCGCTTGGCGAGTTCATCGGCTATGATGACGACAATCGCCCCGTTGTCCGGGATTTGTTGACGGGAGGGGAAAAGATCGTTCATTTATTGGCTTCCGATCAATGGCCGAGCGTGATCGAAACAGGAGATGTGGTGTTCGGCTTCCTTGTGCCGTACCAAGACGTGTTCACGTGTTTCACAGCGGTGTTTCCGCTCCCGGCGTCAGGGAAAGATCGATTGCTTCGGGCGATTCAACAAGAAGGGGAGTGGAGCGGTCAGCCATCGGCTTTATGGATGCGCGATCGGTTCGTCGCTGTGCTTTCCGATGTGCTCTTGGAGTGGCTTTGGCAGTTCGCCAAACAGTTCAAATGGGATGATCCGAAACAAGCGGCCGTCATTCGCGAGCTCGATGAAAACGAGCCGGAGGCGCCAGCGGCGCTGCTCAATCAAGCGTTCGCCATATGGGCGATCTATTGCGGAAAAACATCCCGCCTCCCTTATTCGGTCCCCGTCTACGCGGCGGCGCTCCGCTATGTGGCTGGGCATTTGATGAAGGCGGAAGGATCGGAGGTGGAAGACATCGCCGATCGGTATGACGTGATGCCAGAAGATGTGCGATCGGCGGCGTTGGATTTTTTCCTGATGGCTGTTGATGATGAAGACGACGAGGAATGGCTCGATGACTGGGAGGAAGACTGGTTCGAAGAGGAAGGGGATGAGCTTGATGCGCGCATCAATGAATGGATCGATGACATCGATCTGATGTTGATGCGTGAAGGATGGGACGAGAAGCGAGTCAACCGTCATATTGACCGCGCCATCCGTTCGTGGCGGAATGAAGGCCTGCTTGAGGAAGTGAATGAAAAAGAATTGCGTAAAGAACTCCGCGATGTAGCGTGGGAGATCTTCACCGATCGGGGATTCATCTAGAAGCTGGCAGAAAAACGGGCGCTGCGCGCAAGTCAGCGGCATTTCGTCAGAAAGGAAAGCCGGTTCCACAAGGGCTCTCTCATTCAACCATCATGGAGCTCAACCCAAGCCCTCTATAAGTAGAAACAGGGAATGGAATGCGTTCCATTCGTGAAACTCCAAAAAAAGCGGCGGGGAACGATCGGTTTTGACCGAATCCATAATGGATTGGGAAAAATGGCTTTGTGCGCGATTCCGACCGTTTTTAACATAAATCAGCCAGAAGTCCCCCACCTCTACAGGTGGGGGATGAATGGCGTTCGGTTTTTCTGTTTTTCTCTTTCTTCTTTGGATGGCAATAGAATACAATAAACATAGGAGGTGAAACCATGTATCGAACGCTGAAAACCCGTTTTCGGGCAAAGAAAGAAGTTATCCAAAAACTATTTGAATGCAATCGTATCTCCGCAGAAGTTTGGAACGAATGCCTTCGTTTGGCAAAAGAACATCATTTGGAAACAGGAAAATGGATAACCAAAACGGAACTGCAAAAAGCAACAAAAGGTCGTTTTTCTATCCACAGCCAAAGCATCCAGGCGGTTGTGCATAAATATATCTTTGCCCGTGATGGGGCAAAAGAAGCACGGAAAAAAGGAGAAAAAATCAAATATCCATACAAAAAGAAAAAACATTTCAACACGAAATGGGCAAAAGATGGGTTTGTTTTGCATGAAGACGGAACGTTGGAACTGTCGCTAGGAATTTGGAATCGAAAACGACAATCTCCTTTGGTGGTGAAAATCGACAAAGAGAAACTTCCAAACGGAAAAGTCAAAGAAATCGAGTTGGTCTATGACCGTGGTTTGTGGCTTTGTTTATCGTATGAAGATGGGAAAAAACCAAAAGAAAATCCATGTAAAAACCGTGTTGCTATTGACCCAGGGGAAATTCACACCATCGCAGCCATTTGTGAAAATGGGGAAAGCCTCATTATCACGGGAAGAAAAATAAGAAGCATTCATCGGTTGAGAAACAAGAAATTAAAAGAACTGCAAAAACTCATGAGCAGATGCAAAAAAGGCTCCAAACAATGGAAAAAGTACAATCGGGCGAAACAATATGTACTTTCGAAATCAGAGGCACAACTAAAGGATGCACTGCACAAAACCACGAGACAATTTGTTCGTTGGTGTTTGGAAAACCAAGTGAAAGAAGTCGTCATTGGAGATATCGAAGGAATCCAACGGAATACGAAAAAGAAACGAAACAAAAAGACCAATCAGAAATTATCCAATTGGTCGTTTGGAAAATTATTTGATTATCTCAAATACAAATTGAATGCCGAAGGAATTCAAATCGAGAAAAAAGATGAAAGTTATACCTCGCAAACATGCCCTGTTTGCGGGAAGAAAAATAAATCTTCTTCTAGAAATTATACATGTCAATGCGGGTACAAACGACACCGTGATATCCATGGGGCAATGAATTTATTTGCCAAAGTATATTATGGTGAAATCCGCCCATTGGAATTTACGGTCAAACCGTTTACGTATCGACGGATTGCTTAGGTATGAAGTCGTAGATGGCGAGTTCCCGCCCTTGAGTATCATGGATACTCATGTTGCCTGTGGCTCCCAACGGGACGGGTGCCAGGTGTTGCCTGCAGATAGGCTGCCAACCAGCCTATCATGCATCCACCTCCGAAGGGGAAACAGGAAACCCCCACTTCGATAAGTGGGGGAGGTTCATTATCTTGGTCGCCGTTTTGGAAAGGAATGATTAGAAGGGAGGATTTTGCATGGCAATCGGCCGAAATGACCCGTGCCCGTGCGGAAGCGGGAAAAAGTATAAGAAGTGCTGCATGAACAAACAGCAGGAGCGTGAAATCAAGCGGGTGCGGCAGCGCCGCTTTTTTGACCAAAAATATGAGCTGTCGCAAATGGTGCAGCGGTTTTTGGATGAATCGCTGTCTTATGATGAACGCGAAGCGGTCAACCGTACATTTCGCCGAATGATCGAACAAAAGGATCATCGTGAAGAGTTGAAGGTGTTTGAGACGCTTTGGCGTTTTTTCCTCCATCGTTATCCGAATGGATTGCGCGGCGTTGAATGGTTTCAACAGGAAAAAGGGCGTCGTCTGTCTCCGGAGCTCAAGGAAATGTTGGACCGCTGGGTTCGACTTGTGCCGCGCCTTGTGCAATTTGTCGATTTGGATGATGAAGGAGGAGTGGCGGTTGACCGGTTGACGGGCGAGAAACTTCTCATGCCGTATTGCGAGACATTGGAGGTTGTGCGCCCTTGGGGCGGCATGTTTGCCTTTTTGGAGCCATTTGACGGCGGCTATTACGTTTGCGGTGTATCATCGATCGTAGATCCGAAGGGCGTGGAACGGGCGGAAGAGAACATTCGCGTCTTGTTGACGCAAACCGATTGGCCGTATGACAAGGTAGCCGTTGAACATTTTCTCGATATCGTCGATGCAGGCTATCCTCCGAAGGCGGACGATGTACAAGAAGAGCGCACGCGGTGGACGTATGAATACGAATGCCAAGAAGCCGCTGAGGCGATGAGGAAGCTTGCTTCGATCGGACGCGCTCACATTGATCATGACGATGGGGAGAAGGTGGAAGGTTCATGGTGCACCAATGTGTACCATTATGTCGGAGTGATTTCCCCCAAGCCGATTCATGTGTTTGAATTAGGCGGGTCATTATCGGCTCATCGGTCGCGTCTCGTGTTGTCTACCGAGGAGGAAGGGACGGCCGAACAGCTCGTGTCGCTGTTGCAGGCGTTCGGGTATTCCCCAAAAGAACGAAAACGGCGGACAGAAGCTGTTTTGCGCCGAAAAGGGATCGAAAACGTTTCGCTTCATATTGATTCAGACCCAGACTCTCCCCCTTGGGTGGCAACGATGGCCGGATTGGATGTTCAAATGGAAAAAGCCCTTCACATCCCGCTTGAGAAATGGAATGGAAAAACCCCTCACGAAATGGCGCGCGAGGGGCGTGTGCAGGAAGTGGATGAGTGGCTGAAAGAGTATGAATTCCATTTGTTTAACATGCAAGAACGAGCCAATTTGCCGGTGCTCATCGGAGTGAATTCCATTCGCTCCCGTTATGGATTGCCCCCATCTCCGTTTAGCTCATCACATCGTCTTTCGGACTTATGGAAAATGAAATGGATGGGGCCGGAAAGAACCGAGACATTGTTGATCCGCGCGGAATGGGAAGGGATGTATTTTACCGATGACGCATTGGCGTTTTATAACGAAGTCATCGTGAGCGAAGAAAAAGAAGCCAAAGAGGCGTGTTGGGCCGTGGTTTTGCTCGTGTGTGAATATATGACCGGGCGGACGTTTTCATCGTGGGAGGACGTAGGAGAAGAAGAATGGAAACAATGCATCGTCGAGCAAATCCCGTCAAGATGGAGTTCGTTTTCATGGGAAGTGGTGAGCCGAGCGCTCGATATGTTGCTTGAGTGGGCCGATTGGCTGGACCGCCGTTATGGAACGAATCATCGAACTGTTATTGGTGCCGTGCTGGAAGAGGTCAGAAGCGAATTGGAACATTGCTTTGCTTTGCTGGATGAATGGAGGGGCGAGAACGGAAAGGCGGATGAGGAACTGATGGCTTGGCAGCTTGCTCGTTTGTTTGGTTTGCCTATTTCCCTTTCCGTCGGTTTCTCGTTTTTCCGCGTCAAGCGTGTGGAACAGGGGAAGGCGGTGCTGGATTGGCTTGCCCATAACCGAACGGTGACATGGGACATTCCGAAGCGGGCAGAGCCGCATCTGTTGCCGGGCATGTATATCGTCGCCGCGACCGATCGCAACGGCAAGCTGGACGATCTTGCCCGCGTATATCCGCCGTCTTTCTCTCCGTACGTAGAGCCGTGGCTTCAGGCGCTGCAAGAGTGGCCAGACAAGGTGGAGAAAGAACGGGCTGCGTTTCAAGAGCGCCTGCTTGCCTCGTTGTCCCGTTTGCTTCGCCGGCCGTAGGCGTCCCGATGAATGACGGGGCGCTTGTTTCTCTCGGCTCGGCCTCTATGATTCTCCATTATGCAGGCAAGCCCAATGGTAAGAGTCATTCATATTCTATTCTTAGGATTTTGGGCCATCACCATAACGTGTGCTTGAGAAGCAGGGTTTTTCTCGTTTTACCGAGAAACGGATGAGGACGCGAATGATCCAAGAATCCTACACCTTTAGGAGTGCGGAGTGTCAACCGGCATGAAAATCATGGATTGGCTGATTTCTCCTTGGAGAAGGAAATATGGCATGTTTTGAAAAAGCCAAGGGCACCTTTTGATAAAAAATGGAATGCGAATCGATGTTCTCGACATGAGCGGCGGAAGTCCCAAAGTGCTTGCGATATGTGTTGCTGAAAGCAGTTCCATCACACGTTGATCGTGAATGTCTCCCCAAAGTGTTTAGCTGGCCCGAGCGTTAGCGTAGAGGGGGAGAACGTTCAATGACTATGATACAAAGAAAGTAGGTAGCTATATGGTGAAGGCATCGCGAAACAATCTTTGTCCATGCGGCAGTGGGAAAACGTACAAGCATTGTTGTGGGAAGAAAGAAGCAGTATCGATAGAATCTCTAATTGACCGTGAAGTGGCCAAATGTATGCAAGATGTGTTTTCGTTTGCGTTAGAGCGATATGAGGAAGAGCTTGCTTTCATGATGTCTGGTTCTCCATTTCAAGGGCTTCCTAACGAGCTGGAGACCAGCGCCAATTTATTGCTGACGAACTGGGCGATTTTTCACAGACACGTTGATGACAAAGGGATGACCATTTTTTCAGCCTATATGAGAAGCCGGCGCCGCACGCGGTGGCGTCCAGCAGTGCAAACTCATTTGAAGCGATGGGACGAGGCGGTTCCGTCGTTTGACGAGATCATTCATATCGAGGATGAGCGGCGTTTCCTTGTACGCGATCTGTTGACCAGAAAAGAAAAGTACGTCCGTTTTTTGACGCCGGAGGAGCTTCCGTCTGCTAGGGAGGGGGACGTGTTAGTAGGATGCCTCGTTCCGCATGGGGACGAGTGGGCGTACTTCATGAAGGTGCTGCCGATTCCAAAGAGCGGGAAGGATCGGCTTGCGCGGGCGCTTCAAGCGGAATGGAATCCGGATATGAAAACGTGTGAAGTGTTTTTGCGCGAGTCGTTTCCGGAATTGCTTGAAATAGCGGTCCATGAGCTGTTGTGGCAGCTGCTGAGCGAAAAGGACTGGGGGGATCGAGATCAAGATGATGTTTTTCGCGAATTAAAGAAAAAGGAAGAAACAACCTCCTCCCTAGTGCTCAGCGAGGCTGCGTTCCTTTGGCGCGCATATTGCGAAATGGATGAACCGGTCATCAAGAATCCTGCTGTGTATGCGGCTGCACTCCGTTATTTGGCGAGTGAAATGGCTGGAAGAGAATTTGTCAATATGGAAAAGGTTGCGGAACACTACGGCGTTCCTGTAGAGGAAGTGGAAGCCGCTGTGATGGAATTGTTTTTATTTCGCACAGAGTTGCTCGATGATGGAGATGATGAGGGCGAGAATGATGATGAGTGGCTCTTTGACGATGGGGATGACGGTGATGAGATCTGGTTCGACGACGGTGGGATGGAGGATGGCGATGAGCTGGACCGTGCGATTGAGGAATGGCTTGACCAAGTTGAGGAGTTGTTTGATTGCGAGGGCTGGGACGTTGATCAAGTCCATCGCTTGATCGACAAAGCGATCCGAACATGGAAAAAGGACGGGTTGCTTGAAGGAGTCGATGCAGCTGAGTTGCGCAAGGAGCTCGAGGAGCTCGTCTGGGAGACGTTTGCCGAACGGGGATTTTTGTAAGGCGATGAACAAAGCAGGCAACAAAGGACAGATGGGTGCGAAAGAAGGTGCCCTTGAGAGATGACGGATACCTTCTTTCGCATGCGTTACAATCGGATATAGGCCAGCCGCTCGTTCGCTTCCTCGACGTCAAAGGCATCAGGGTCAAAATCTTCGCCTTTCATGTCGTACATCCAGTCTACCAGCTCGCGCAATTCGGGATCGGCAAGAGAGTCTTTTTGCGCCGCCGCTTCCAGCAGCTCCAGGTAGCCATAGACGCCGCCGCAATCCTCGGGAGGGCACGCCCGTTTTCCTTTCAGGCAAGCGGCGCGTTCCAACGGTTTTGGGAGTGTTTCAATCTTTTCAACAGTGACGGTATGGCGCCAGTAGTCGCCAAAATCGTAAATATATAGAAACTTTTGTTTTTCTTCCGTCAGCCATTGCTGTAATGGGATGCGGCGGGCGTCCATCAGTTCTTTTTCCAGCTGAAACGAATCCCAGCCGTCAGGGATGCCGATGAGAACGCTTCCGAAATCGAATTCGTATAAATGGGCTTGTTCCCATCCCATCGCTTCTTGGATGATGAGATGAAGCTCGTGAAATGTCGCATGTCCGGGAACAAGGACGCGCCGCCAAATCGGCGGGCGGATGCCGTTTAATGTGATTTTCAGCTGGTAGGCTGTTTTGGACCGCCGCCGTTTGGAGGGGGGTGCGCTCTTTGGCGCCTCAACCCATCTGCCGTGTGGACGGTCCCGCTCTGTCGGATGGAACATGGCAGACAATTCGTCGATCAGTTTAGCAAGATTGTCGGGGTTCATAGCCCTCGTCTCCTTTCGGATAAACGTTTTGTATAATAGTAGTTTATCCTGTCCATAGTAGAATTTAAACATTATTGATGGAAATATTGAAAAAAGAAAGATGGGAGAGGAGGATGACGCATGTCGATCGGCTGGAATGACCCATGCCCGTGTGGAAGTAGGAAAAAGTATAAGAAGTGCTGCATGAACAAACAGCAGAATCATGAAATCAAACGGGTGCGCCAGCGCCGCTTTTTTGGCCAAAAATATGAGCTGTCGCAAATGGTGCAGCGATTTTTGGATGAATCGCTGTCTTACAACGAACAAGCAGTGGCGAGACGGACGTTTTACCAAAAAATAGAGGGTATGAAGTATTTATAATATTTTGGATTTTTTGAAACACTTTGGTGCTTGTTCATTCACCGTTTTCCCAATGGAATGCGCGTCATTGAATGGTTCCAGCGCGACAAAGGACACCGTCTCCCGTTGGAGCACGGAGCGCTTTTGGCGCTTCTGCGTGTTTCTTCATGGGGACGGCTTATCCATTCGGACATCGGTTAGAGAAGCGATGGTGGTATGTCGGCCGTAGCTGGATGGTTCGACTGGGTTGCGCGTTGTGGCTGCTGTCGTGTGAAGAGGCATCATGCAGAAAAAGGAGAGCTATTGTCGGTTGATGGATGCCGCCCCGCTAGTTTTGTCGAGCGGTTTTCCCAAGTGACAGACAGGAAATTCCCCGTTGTGCGCGAACGATATAGTAGACAAATTGGAGACAACGGGGGAGGGAATGCGCATGAGGCGAGGAATATGGCTCGCCCTGTTGTTTTGTTTGCTATGGCTGGCTGCGGCTGCTTGGCCGGTGGGGGCGAAAGGGGAGAGTGGGAAAACCGCTCAGTTGGCGGTGGTGACGGCGGATCAGGTGAACGTCCGCCAAGGGCCGGGGGTGCCATACCGTCCATTGGCGAACGTTCACCGTGGCGAGGCGTATCGGCTGATCGAGGTCAAGGATGGATGGGTGAACATCGAGTGGAAACCGAATCGAACCGGGTGGATCGCCGCGCGGTACGTCGCGTTGGCAAAAGAGACGGCCATCGTGCAAGAAAACCGACTCCGCCTTCGACAAGAGCCGAGCCGAGATGGGCGAATTATCGGGCATTTGGCGCGGGGAGAAACGGTATGGATCATCAAGGAAGATGGGGAATGGACGGAAGTGATCGCAGACGGTGCGATCGGCTGGGTGTCTTCAGCATACCTCACTGCGGCTCGGGAGTCATCGATTTCGCATCAAACCGGAATCGTCAACGCCAGTTCGCTCAACGTGCGGGCTGAGCCGTCATTGAAGGCAGCGCGCGTCGGCCGCCTTGTCCGGGGCGAAGAGGTCGAGATTGTGGAAAAGAAACCGGGATGGTACAAAATTGCCTCCCAAACAGGGCTTGATGGGTGGGTGTCATCCGCATATGTGCAGGTAAAGGGTGGACAAGCTAATGAAAAGGAAGCGGAAGTGCCCCAGTCGGCTGGCCGCTCGCTGCCTTCCATCATCGCGCCTAGCGACTCGCGCCTTTATGCAGACAGCTGGACGAGCGGTCCTGTTCAGGCGCTGGCCGGAAAAACGATCGTCCTTGACGCTGGCCACGGAGGTAAAGACAGCGGTGCGAAAAGTGTCGCTGGCGTTAAGGAAAAGGAGTTGACGTTGGGAACGGCGAGGCTTCTAAAAAACAAGCTGCAATCTTACGGCGCTCGCGTCGTGCTGACGCGCTCCAGCGATGAGTATGTGCCGCTGTCGGCGCGTGTTGCCGCCGCCCGCCTGTATCAGGCGGACGCGTTTATTAGCTTGCATTACGACAGCGCCGCTGATCCAGATGCGTCCGGCATCACCATTTACTATTACGATCGGTTTGCGGACTACGAATTGGCGCAATCGTTCCAAGGGCTGTTCAGGCAACTTTCCGCATTGCCGTTTCGCGGCATCGCCTTTGGCGACTATTACGTGTTGCGAGAAAACGAGAAGCCGTCCGTGTTGCTTGAGCTCGGCTATTTAAGCAATCGGTCGGACGCTGCGGTTGTGGCGACAAACGGTTATCAAGAAGCGGTGACGACGGCCATCGTGAACGCCATGCGCCATTATTTTCAATAGTACGCCCCTTTTCTAAAAAGTGGATAACGGATCTACTGCGGCATGACAAAAAGCGCCCCGGATTTTCGGGGCGCTTTTTGTCGCCTCGCCTTGTTTGGATCACCGCTGGCTGACTATAGAGGGCCATTAGCTTTTCAAGGCGTTTGCCTGAGGGCTGCAAGGGCGAAAGGGTGGAAGTTGGTTGACACAATAGTTAAAAAAGTATAATATTTATAAAGGATTAGGATAATAATAATCGACTGTTATCCTAATTGATACTATTGTTTTGTTATATATCAGAATATTTAATTCATTTTCAAAATAATAGAAATGGGGGATACAATGAAAACGAGAGATGTGCTGTTTACTGGATTGATGCTCTTTTCCCTCTTTTTCGGCGCGGGCAACTTGATTTTTCCTCCGTATTTAGGGATGGAAGCGGGAACGGCCGTATGGCCGGCGGTTCTTGGATTTATCGTCACCGGTGTTGGGCTGCCGCTGTTGTCGGTCGCGGCGGTGGCGTTCGCCAAAGACGGCATCCGTTCGCTCGGCAACGCTGTTCATCCGCTGTTCAGCCTTTGCTTTTCACTCGCTGTGTATTTGGCGATCGGCCCGTTTTTCGGCATTCCGCGCGCGGCTAGCGTCGCCTATGAAATCGGAGCGAAGCCGTTTTTCCCTGAGAGCGGATCTTTGGTGATGTGGCTGTTTACGGGTCTCTTTTTCGCCCTTGTGTACTGGCTCAGCTTAAACCCCTCGAAGCTTGTGGATCGAATCGGCCAGCTGTTGACGCCGATGTTGCTGCTTTCCATTGCTGTGCTTTGCCTTACCGGTTTAATCCGGCTTGACGACCCACAGGCGCTGCCGGCTGAGAAGTATGCCTCGGCGCCGTTTGTGAAAGGGATGCTGGAAGGGTATTTAACGATGGATACGATCGCGGCCCTTGCCTTTGGCATCGTCGTCATTCATGCGCTCCGTGACCGCGGGGTGGACCGGCCGGCGTTGCAGGCAAAAGCCACGGTGCAAGCCGGATTGATCGCTGGATTGGGACTCGCGCTCGTTTATGGCGGTATTGCCGCCATTGGTGCTAGAATGGCTGGTGTCGGCTCATTTGCCAACGGAGCCGAGCTATTGTCATACGTGTCATCGCTGCTGTTTGGCAGCGGAGGGAAGTTGCTGTTGGGCGTGATCGTGGCGCTTGCCTGCTTAACAACGGCGGTTGGTCTAGTCGCTGCTTGTGCGCAATACTTTCAAGAGCTCACCCCGACTGTTTCGTACCGAACGTATGTCATTGTATTAACCTTATTTAGCTTTTTGATGTCAAACCTCGGCTTAAATGCGTTGATCGCTGTTTCCGTTCCAGTGTTGACGATGCTGTATCCATTGGCGATCGTGCTCGTCGCCCTGTCGTTTTTCCGCCGCTTTTACCGTGGTTCGGCGAAAGTGTACGGGATGGCGTTGCTCTTTACCGGCATGTTCAGCCTGTATGACGGTTTGAAAACGATCGGGCTGGAGACGGCATGGTTAGAACCGCTCCTCTCATGGGCGCCGCTGTTTTCAGTCGGGCTCGGCTGGGTTGTCCCTGCGCTGATCGGCGCTGCGCTTGGCTTGATGATCGATCGGCCGTCCGCAACGAAACGGAAACATGCGGCGTAAAGGGCTGACTCAAAAGGTCATGTACGCCCGGTCGGGGGAATAATCTGATGTATATATATGGAAGAAGGGAGGATGCCTCGTTGCTTTTGGGGCATTCTCTTTTTTGTGTGGAAAATAGTTTTTTGTTCGAGCAACGGGGCGGAACCCGTGAAAACCGGCAGGCGATTCGATATAATGAGGACAAGCGACGATCGCCGCAATGGATGAAAAGGTGTGAGGAATCGTGAAGATAGCGATTGCGGGAACGGGATATGTTGGACTTGTGACCGCGGCTTGTCTAGCCGATAAAGGGCATGATGTGACATGCGTCGATGTGAACGAAGAGAAAATTCGCCTATTAAATGAAGGGATCGTCCCGATTTATGAGCCGGGGCTTGACTCGCTTATTCAGCGAAACGGCGTTCGCCTTCGCTTTACGACCAACGATGTGGAAGCGTATCAACGGGCGGAAGTGATCATGATCGCCGTCGGCACGCCGCCGCAGCCGGACGGGTCTGTGCGGCTTGATGATGTATGGGGCGCATTGCGACGCATCGCCGGGGCGGCCGAACGCGATTGCCTTGTCGTTATCAAGTCGACCGTGCCCGTCGGCACTGGCGATGAAGCCGCCCGTTTTTTGGCGGAAAACGGACGGCCGGAGGTGAAATTCGACGTCGTATCCAATCCGGAGTTTTTGTCACAAGGAACGGCAGTGCGCGATACACTGCAGGCGCCGCGCATTGTATTGGGAGTGGATTCGGACCGGGCTGAACGGGTGATGAAGGAGCTGTACGCCCCGTTTGCCCTCCCGTACGTCGTGACGGACCGGAGAAGCGCTGAGATGATCAAGTATGCGGCCAATGTGTTTTTGGCGTTGAAAATTTCGTACATCAACGAGATCGCCAACGTATGCGAGTTGGTAGGCGCTGATATTCAGGCGGTGGCGGAAGGAATCGGCATGGATCCGCGCATCGGCCGCCGCTTTTTGCGCGCCGGCGTCGGGTATGGAGGCTCATGCCTGCCGAAAGATGCAAATGCCCTCTATTCCTTGGCGGCTTCCCACGGCTATTCGCTCAAAACGGTATGGGCGGCGATCGACGTCAATGAGAAACAAAAATGGAAGCTTCTTGACAAAGCGCGTCTGCACATTGGGGATTTCCGCAACCGGACGGTCGCCGTGCTTGGCGCCGCATTCAAGCCGGGCACCGATGATGTGCGCGAATCGCCGGCATTGGCGAACATCGAACGGCTCATTGCCGAAGGAGCCGACGTGCGCGTCTGGGACCCGGCCGCCCTCGGTCATGTCTCGCGCCGTTTTGGCGATGCGGTTGTTTGTTGCGAGACGATCGAGGAAGCCATTCGCGGCGCGGATGTTTGTTTCATTTTCACCGAATGGCCGGCTGTGTTGCAATTTGACCTTCACTGCTACAAGACGCTGATGAAAACACCGCTTGTGGTGGATGGACGGAATTGCTACGACCCGAAGGCGGCCGAAGCCGCCGGCTTAATCTACGAGTCGATTGGGCGGCCGGTGGTGGGCGGGACAATAGACGTTTCTCCGCACGCCCCGGTCACGACTCAAGGAGAAACAAAAGGATAGAAAAGGCGGAGCTTGCCTGCCCGTTTTCCCGCGATGACTGGTTCACAGCGGGGACGGCCAGAAGGCGCTGCTCACTGAAAGGTTGAGGCGGCATAGCGGTGCTGCGAGATGTCTGTGTGAACGCCTGCTGCCGCAGCATAAAAGATATGTTCGGATTCGCCATGACCCATCCAAGAAGGAGCAAGAAACAGGCGAATCAGGCGAGGACATTGTTCGCCATCGGGCAGGGAACAGGGAGGAGGTGTGCGCCATTCGCATTCGATTAGGCATATTAGGGGCGGACGATTCGTTGCCGGTCATTCAAGCGGTGGCGGAGGAGTATAAGGAATTCGTTTGCCTTCCGGTCGTTTATTGGGATGAAAGCGAAATTCTCGATTTGATTCGTCCGCTTGCCTCAGAAGCGGATATGTGGTTGTTTTCCGGACAAGTGCCCTATTCGATCGTCAAGCAGTCCGGCGAGGTTGAGGTGCCGCTGTTTTACGTGCCGCATACTGGAGCGAGCTTATACCGTACACTGTTGCAAGCATATTATACAGAACAAATCCCGATTGGCCAGCTGAGCTTTGATACGTATGAACGCGACGAGGTGGAACGGCTTCTTGAGGAAGCCGGCATCAAAGAGCCGGTTCCGTACATCAAGCATTACGAAGGAGGGATTTCCGCCCAAGAACTTGCCGGCTACCATTACGACCTATGGCGGCAGGGGAAAACGAAAGCTGCGGTCACTTGCCTGCGGACAGCTCATCTGGAAATGGAAAAAATCGGGATGCCGGTATACCGGGTGCTGCCCGCTCGCTCAGCTGTGGAAGCGGTCGTGCAAACGATCATTCGCACAGGAGAAATGCTTCGTGTACAAGAGGCACAAATCGCAGTGCAGATGATCGAAGTGGATTCGATGGTCACCGCATCTCCGGAGACATTTTCAACGGATGAAATTTATAAAATGGAAATGAAGACGACGGAAAAACTGTTGCGGTATGCGAAAAATGTACAAGGGTCGCTCAAAAGCGCCGGGCCGGGCCGCTACGTCATTTTTACAACAAGAGGCGCATTAAAAGAGATGACCGCCGGCTATCAAACGATTCCCCCGGCCGAGGAGATGGCGCACCTTTACGAGGAAATCGCAGCGTGCGGCATCGGCATCGGGCGAACGGCTTATGAGGCGGAAATTCAGGCGGGGAAGGCGTTTTTGCATGCGAAACAATATGGGAGAGGCGCCTGGATGGTTGCCTTGGATGACGGGACGATTGCCGGTCCGTTAGGGAAAGGGGAGCGAATCCGTTACTCGTTCGGTGGCGAGGAGCTGCGGGAGTTGGCTGGCCGCACGGGTTTAAGCGCTGCGACGCTTGGCAAGCTGAAGGCTGTTTTGCGCAAGCATGGAAACAATGAAATCGAAGCGCATGAGCTGGCGGCGTATATGCAAATTTTGCCGCGCAGTGCCCGCCGGATTTTAAAAGAATTAGAGGCTGCCGGCCTCGCCGAGGCCATCGGAGAAACGAATCCGTATCCTCGCGGACGCCCGCGGAAAGTGTATCGCCTTTTTTTATAAAGTGAGTCGGCTTCGGTCGTTTGTCGAAGCTGATTTTTTATTTGGCAAAAAGGGTCCATAGTAAAACGGAAGCGGGGAGCATCGCCCTAGAGGAACAGGGAAATCTACCCCGCTTTGGCCGTTGGTTGGCAAAAAGGAAAAGTTTGGCGGAATAGTATCCGCGCTATTCAATATGATTTTTACTATTTGAAAATTTAGGATAATCCGTTATAATTAAGGACATAACCGAAATTCATCCGTAAATCGCCGGAAAGGGAGAGGGGGAGTGGATTGGTTCAAGGGGAACGTCTTTGGCGGCGGCTCATGGAACTAGGGGAAGTCGGAAGGCAGCCGGGCGGCGGTGTGACGCGGCTCTCGTTTACTGCTGAGGAACGGCAGGCGAAAGACTTGGTCGCTTCTTACATGCGTGAAGCAGGGCTGGCTGTGCATGAAGATGCGGCGGGCAACTTAATCGGACGGAAAGAAGGAACGAATCGAGAAGCTCCCGTTGTACTCGTCGGCTCGCATTTGGATTCGGTTTACAACGGCGGGCGCTTTGACGGTCCGCTCGGGGTGTTGGCGGGCATCGAAGTCGCTCAAGCGATGAACGAGCAAGGGGTGAAGACGCATCACCCGATCGAAGTCGTAGCGTTTACGGACGAGGAAGGAGCGCGCTTTCGTTTCGGCATGATCGGCAGCCGCGCCATGGCTGGGACGCTGCCGCCGGAAGCGCTCGACTACCGCGATGCGAACGGAATTTCTGTTGCGGAAGCGATGAGACGGACGGGGGTTGACCCGCGCCGCTTGCACGAAGCGGCGCGAAAACGCGGAACGGTGAAAGCCTATGTCGAATTGCACATCGAACAAGGGCGGGTGCTTGAGGAAGCAGGGCTTCCTGTTGGCCTTGTCACTGGCATCGCCGGGCTGATTTGGGTGAAATTTACGATCGAAGGAAAAGCGGAACATGCCGGAGCGACGCCGATGTCGTTGCGCCGTGACCCGATGGCGGCAGCCGCCCAAATCATCGCGGTGATTGAAGAGGAGGCGCGACGGACTGGGACAACAGTTGGAACGGTCGGACAGCTTCATGTGTTTCCAGGCGGCATTAACGTGATCCCGGAGCGGGTCGAATTTGTGTTGGATTTGCGCGATTTACAGACTGAGGTGCGCGACCACGTATGGCAGGCGGTGGCTGCCCGAACGCAGGCGATCGCAAAGGAACGGGACGTTCGCGTCACGACCGAGCAGCTGCAAGACATGCCGCCGGTGTTATGTTCCGAGGTGGTGAAACAGGCCGCGGAAAGGGCGTGCAAGCAGCTCGGGTATCCGCCGTTTTGGCTGCCGAGCGGTGCGGCCCATGACGGGGTGCAGTTGGCTCCTCTTTGCCCGATCGGAATGATCTTTGTCCGCTCCCAAGACGGGGTGAGCCATAACCCGGCGGAATGGAGCACGAAAGAGGATTGTGCGGCGGGAGCGGCGGTCCTTTATCATACCGTATGGCAGCTGGCCCAAGGAGAATAACGAAAAAGACAGGCAAACGTTGCAGGGAAATTTCACATGATCCGTTCGGTTGAGCATCATATGGCATTCGCAGAGCGAAAGTCGCCCTTGATCAACGCCCGCCAAAGAGGCGGCGTCAAGGGCGACGGAGATAAAAGAACAGGGGGAGAATTCAGATGACAAGGGAAGAAATCAAACGACTCGTTGATGAAGTGAAAGCGGACGTCATCGCCTGGCGCCGCCATCTGCACGCCCATCCGGAATTGTCGTTCCAAGAGGAGAAAACGGCGCAGTTTGTTTACGAGACGCTGCAATCGTTCGGCCACCTTGAGCTTTCGCGGCCGACGAAAACGAGCGTGATGGCGCGGCTTATCGGCAAGCAGCCGGGCCGGGTCGTCGCCATTCGCGCCGATATGGACGCGCTGCCGATTCAAGAGGAAAACACGTTTGAATTTGTGTCAAAACATCCCGGCGTCATGCATGCGTGCGGCCATGACGGCCATACGGCGATGCTGCTTGGGACGGCGAAAATTTTTTCCCAGCTGCACGATGCCATCCGTGGCGAGGTTCGCTTTTTGTTCCAGCATGCGGAAGAATTGTTCCCAGGCGGGGCGGAAGAGATGGTGCAGGCGGGCGTCATGGACGGGGTCGATGTCGTCATCGGTACGCATCTTTGGTCGCCGCTGGAACGCGGAAAAGTCGGCATTGTGTACGGGCCGATGATGGCCGCACCGGACCGCTTTTTCATTCGCATTATCGGCAAAGGCGGCCATGGGGCCATGCCGCATCAAACGATCGATGCCATCGCCATAGGGGCGCAAGTCGTGACGAACTTGCAGCACATCGTCTCGCGCTACGTCGACCCAATCGAGCCGCTCGTTGTGTCCGTGACGCAATTTGTCGCCGGCACGGCGCATAACGTCCTGCCCGGAGAGGTCGAAATCCAAGGGACGGTGCGCACGTTTGATGAAACGTTGCGGCGCACGGTGCCACAATGGATGGAACGCATTGTCAAAGGCATTACCGAAGCGCACGGCGCCTCGTACGAGTTCCAATTTGACTACGGTTATCGTCCTGTTGTGAACTACGATGAAGTGACCCGCGTCATTGAAGAAACGACGCGCGAACTGTTGGGCGAGGAAGCCGTCGCTCGATTGAAACCGAACATGGGCGGCGAAGATTTCTCCGCCTTCTTGCAAAAAGCGCCCGGCAGCTTCTTTTACGTCGGCGCCCGAAACGAAGAAAAGGGGATCGTGTACCCGCACCATCACCCGCGCTTTACGATCGACGAAGACGCGCTCGAGATCGGCGTGCAGCTGTTTGTCGGCGCAACGTTGAAATTGTTGGCGGAAGCGGAATAATCGGTTCCGCTTCTGTTTATCAAATCAAGGAAGGGGAGAGAAGATGAAGTCTATCCGTTGGCTGATGGTGCTGCCGTTTGTTGGCATGCTTGGCGGCATCCCGTTTGTGAACAAGGTCGAGCCTTACGTGTTCGGAATGCCGTTTCTTCTATTTTGGTTAGTTGGGTGGGTAATCGCTACGTCGGTCATTATGGCGATTGTGTATCGCTTTGATCCCGCGGTGAAGGAGGATGAGCAAACATGAATGCAGCGTTAGTCATTATTTTTGCGTTCTTGTTGTTTTCTCTTTATTTGGGGCTGCAGGCGCGCAAAGGGAAAGATATGAACTTAGAGCAATGGACCGTCGGCGGCCGCGGGTTCGGAACGATGTTTGTATTTCTCTTGATGGCCGGCGAGATTTACACAACGTTTACCTTCCTTGGCGGGAGTGGTTGGGCCTATGGCAAGGGCGGTCCGACGTTCTACATCATCGCTTACGGCTGCTTGGCCTATGTACTATCGTATTGGATGCTGCCGAAAGTATGGAAGTATGCAAAAGAACATCGGTTGATGTCTCAATCGGATTTTTTCGCCCGCAAGTATGATAGCCCGATGCTCGGCGTTCTCGTAGCGCTTGTAGGAGTTGTGGCGCTCATCCCGTATTTGGTGCTGCAATTGAAAGGGCTCGGCATTATCGTTTCCCAAGCTTCCTACGGCACGATTTCCCCGACTGCTGCGATCTGGATCGGTGTGCTGGCGGTAACGATCTACGTAATGATTTCAGGCATTCACGGTTCGGCATGGACGGCGGTTGTGAAAGATATCATGATTTTAGTCGTGGCCGTCTTTTTAGGGATCTATCTTCCGTTCCACTATTATGGTGGCATTCAGCCGATGTTTGAGGCGGTCGAACAAGCGAAACCTGGATTTTTAGCATTGCCAGACAAAGGGATGAGCGTCTCGTGGTTCATCTCAACCGTGTTGTTGACGGCGCTTGGTTTTTATATGTGGCCTCATACGTTCGGCTCGATTTATTCGGCAAAAAGCGCCAACGTTTTTCGGAAAAATGCCATTGTTTTGCCGATTTATCAGTTAGTGTTGCTGTTTGTCTTTTTCGTTGGTTTCGCGGCCATTTTGCAAGTGCCGGGACTCGAAGGTTCGGACGCGGATTTGGCGTTGCTAAAGTTGTCCGTCCAAACGTTTGACCCGTGGGTTGTCGGGTTGATTGGCGCCGCTGGGCTGCTCACCGCCATGGTGCCGGGGTCGATGATTTTGATGAGCGCATCGACGCTGCTTGTGAAAAATGTGTATCAAGTGTTTGTGCCGTCCGCAACGGACGAGCAAGTCGCCAAGTTGGCGAAATACCTCGTTCCGGTCATCGCCCTTGTTTCGTTGTACTTTACGTTCCGAGGCGGCGATACGATCGTGGCGTTGCTTCTCATGGGATACAGTCTCGTGACGCAATTGTTCCCGTCGTTTGTGTTAAGCTTACGGAAGCAAAACTTTATCACGAAGCAAGGTGCGTTTGCGGGCATTTTGGCTGGCGTCGCGACGGTTGCGTACATTACGCTATCCGGCAGCAGCGTCGGCACGTTGTCCCCATCGCTGCCGCAAGCGGTGCAAGACTTAAACGTTGGCATTGTCGCGTTGATCATTAATATGGTTGTTACCATTGTTGTTAGTTGGATTCCGTTTCATACGGTGAGTACGAACGAAAGAAAACAAGTGATGTAAAACGTTATCGCTTGAATAGGAATGATATGCATAAGAGACGAAGGAAGGCCTCGGATTCCGTTGCCTTCCTTTTGGTTTGAATATGAGAAAGAACAACTGCTTCCTAAAGTTTGGACTGAACGGAGAAGTTTTTCTGACTGGAGGCGAGTCTTTCCCCAAATCGAAAAGGCTAGTGAATCATCCTCATTTGTCTCATTGTACAACGGTTTTGCAGGGGATAAAACGAAGGTTTACAAGTTTTCTTTATGTTTCCTGCACATCACCAATCCGCTTTGAAATCAACCGTCGTTTTCCCCCGCCTTGAAAAGTGTGAGTAAAATATTTGTGGGTGACATTCCGAAATGATCCCCGACGAGGGTTGCGAACTTTTGTTCGCGACGCTCGTCGGGGCCACCAAGCGAAGCGCGGTAGAAAAAAGCAAATGTCATGCAAAAAGGACTCTCTCCCTGCTATGATGGTGATTGGCAAACCAACCGAAAACAGGAGGGAGAGAGTCCATGAAACATCTTACCACAGAATGGCCTTTATTAAAAGAGCTGGAGGAACAATTCGTCAGAACTCTTCAAAAGGTGTTCGCTGTCTTGTTGGCGGCCCTTTTGGAGGAGATTGATCAACAACTGGCGGAAGCGCGGGACAAGCGCCGGTATCAGCTGAAAGACAAACGGCCGACTACGATCCAAACGCTGTTTGGAGAAGTGACGTTTCGACGGAACTACTACTATGACCGGCAAACGGGGAACTATACCTTCTTGCTGGATGCCGAATTAGGCTTTGATGGGGCCCGATCGATCAGTCCTTGCCTCGAGGAAACGGCGGTCGAGTTGGCCGTAGAGTGCTCTTCCTACCGCAAAGCAGCCCGTACGTTGGAGTCGATCGTGGGGTATGCGGTCCTAAGCCACGAGGCGATTCGCCAACTGGTGCTGGAGGCCCCTGTCTCGCTGCACCACCCTGTTTCCCAACGGCACGGCCGGGTGCTGTTTGTGGAGGCGGATGGACTGTTTATTTCCCGCCAGGGGAAAGGGAAACGGGCGAAAGAAGAGAAAATCCTGGCGGTTCACGAGGGATGGAAACGAAACGGTTCGCAGCTCGAGCTCGTGAACCGGCGCCACTACCTCCATGAAGGGGCGGGAGACGTGTGGGAACGGTTTGAAGAGTGGCTGATGAACGAATATGCCTATGACCCGTGCCGGGACCTTTTGATCATCAACGGCGACGCGGCGTCGTGGATCACGGCCTGCCGGGAGTATTTTGGGAAGCGGGCGTGCTTTCAGCTGGATCGATTTCATGTGGCGCGGGAGCTGCGTCAGTGTCTGTCCGGCCATCCGCGTTGGCGGGAGGTGCGGAAGAAGCTGGCGAAACAAGACGAAGAGGGGCTTCTCGTGGAGCTGAACAGCGCGGTCGGCACGTTGGAGGACGAAGCGAAAGAGAAGCAGATGGCTGCCATGATCCGCCGGATCGAGTCGATGCCGGGATGCATCCGGGACTATCGGGAGTGGCTGTCGGAGCAAGGGGTGGAGACGACCGGCATGCGTCCGATGGGCCACGCCGAGAGCGTGATGAGCCGGTTTGCGCATCGGGTGAAATCCCGCCGCAGCTGGAAAGACCAAGGGCTTCGGGCGTTTCTGAGGGCGATGGCGGCCCGAATCGACGGGATTTGGCGGAGAAATGGGCAGTTGGTGGAGGAAGAAGAGACCCGAACGGCGGCCTCGGCCTCAACAAAGTCCAAGCGGATCGAACAGGCCAAACGGAAGGCCGGACGGTTATGGGCAGATGTGGTGCGTCAGAATCTACCGTGTCTGCAGCGGTCATCCGGGACGCCGATCCATCAAGCGTTGTCGGCGCTCCGGGATGGTGGTTGGGTGTAAAAAAATGGAATATCGTATCATCGCCTCAAGATGAGGGATGAGAGTCCGAAAGCGCTTACGATATGAATTCCTGAAAATGGTTCGCTAACTAGTGATTGACAACGCCCGTAGTGAACCGAAAAAATATTCTCCACAAAGTCTTGACTGACTCCCTTGAAAAAAGAAAATGGAAAAATATCGCCATCCTTGTTATGATGGTAAAGGATTTCACGGACAAGGCGTCGGCTTTCGTTGGTTCGCTTTGTCGGCAACAAGGTGGTTGGCAGGTGAAAACGATGAGAGATTTTCTCTCCCGCTGGCTCCCCGTCATGCTTTGGTGTCTCGTCATTTACACGTTTAGCGAGTCTTCGTGGTTCACCGGAGCGAATACCGCTCACGTCTTGCAAGTGATTCTGTCGTATTGGCCGTTTGGCGGTGGGGAGGAGGAAGGCCCTTCGTTCTTGAACTTCCTCATTCGCAAAGCGGCGCATTTGATCGAATTCGGCATTTTGGCTGTGTTGGTCTGGCGGGCGCTGTTTCCGAGGCGGGCGTCGTATATCGGCGCTTGGCTGTTTGCGACCGCTTATGCCGCGACCGATGAATGGCATCAATCATTTGAGCCGGGGCGGACGGCGACGCCGAAAGATGTGGCGATCGACTCGTGCGGGGCGCTGATCGCTTTAGTCATCCTGTTTTTTTGCCGCCGTTGGCGGAAAGCGAGGCATCGTTCGCTTCAGCGCGGCGTATGATATGGCTGTAGACTCTCCCAACGTATAGACCGGGGCGAAAAAGGAAAGAATGGCAAATAACTAGTTTCAAAGAAAAGGGAGAGATCGCCATGGGCATGTTTATCGCCGGAATGTTTGTCGGTTCGTTCGTGATGCTTGTCATCATGAGTATGATGGTGGCGGCCAAACAGGCGGATGAAGCGAGCGAGCGGTGGAAAAAAGAATAGCGAACAACACTCCTTGCGGCGGGCAAGGAGTGTTTTGTATGATGGAAAAACGTCCTGAATTTGCCAAGATCTATTTTTGGCTCGGATCGAGCATGGTATAATACAAATGCACGGTTTACGCAGGGTGGGCAGTGGCGACTCCCTTGATGAAAGGGGGTGCTGCTGGATTGATGACTGTTGCGGAGGCGTTGTCCTTAATGATTTCCTTTGCGTCGCTTGTCGTGGCAGTCATTGCGGTGTCAAAAGAGAAGTAACCCACCCTGCTCGGCCTAGGTGAGGGTGGGTTGCTCCTCATACCCGTCAAGTTTAGCGGTATAAAATTTTTAAGACGATACTCGTGTTCATCCCCGCAGTGAATGATGGGGATCACATCCATTATTGGGCATACCAAATACCCCTCCAGAAGAGGGGTATTTGGTATTTATATCCATATCTAATTCTACCATATCTCTAATTTCGTTAAGATATCTGATGCCGTTTCTTCCCCTTTCCTTCGACCTTTCTTGGCATGTTTTCGTAACAGGGAAAGGAGAGAGAAAAGGTTGATTTCCGCCATATGCGAACGCAAAAGCAACTGGTGCCAATACGATTGGAGAAGATCGAGCGCTTTCCGTTCACTGATTTCAATGTCTTCCTTTTGATGCCAATACATCCGAGCTTGAAACAGAAACGTCTGGGTGACCAAAATGGCAATCAACGTCCCGTATAAATGGCATTCGAAACGTTCTTTTTTCATCTCCTTGACTTTCTCCAAATCAAATACGGATTTCCAGGCTTTAAACAACAATTCAATTTGCCAGCGCAGGGAATAGAGCTCATAAACCTGTTGACCATCAAACGACTCTTGTGGTAAATTCGTCAGTAAGATGTGGTATTTCTTTTGTTCGAGGGTTTGGCGTGTCAGTGCCTTCCCTTTTCTTTTTTCCCTTTTTCGCACATACGCCATCCGTTTTTGCCATTCTTCCGCCGTCAAACGTCGAAAAATCAAGCGTGGGATATACAAACGCTCATGCCCGATGTATACATGTTCCATTTCTACTGATTCCCCTTCCTTTAATTGATTCCCAAGAGATTCCCAATCCCATTCCTTCCACTGGCCATTCTCCTTGATATACACTTTCATATCGGAACGGAGCCGAGTAATATAATACGCTCCGCGGGCGTCGATCTCGGCCAGTGCGGCAACGGAGAAAAAGCCCAAATCCCGAATACATAGGTCATTCGGTAAAATCGTATGCTGGGCATGATAGGCAAAACGAGCGTCCGAGTCATTGGCCGATTGAACGCATAGCTGAAGGCAGGCGCCGGATAACAAGTCATATTCAAACTGAATTTTCACCCCCGACGAAACGGAACCTCGATAGTCTTCCCCATAGTCAGCGGGAACCAAAAAGCTGGTTGAGTCCAAAATCCGCAGGCGGGTAAAACAAGTTCGATAGGTCTCCATGGCTGACAAAAGCAATGGACGTTGATGCAGGAGGAGAAGGAAAAACACTTCTCGCAAAAATGCCACGGCCCGATCGGTAAAACGCTGATTCAAGCCTTCGCTTGAAAGGGAACAGCCATGCCAAAGCGTCAAGGCCGCACACAACCGCTGAAGCGACTGTTTGGCCAGTGAGCCATCTCCCCATGCACAGAGAGTCAGAAAGGCTTCCGCCGTTAACGAACGCTGCCGCCGGATAAAGCCTGTTTTCCGTGCGAGACGGGTTAATTCTTCGGGAGAAAAGAGTTGACGAATGGTTTGAATCCATGCTTTCATTTGTTTTTCCATGAAAAAAATCCTTTCTAACGTGGAGTGTTCGTTAGAAAGGATACCATGTTTTTGACGATGCACAAAGACCAAAATTCTTAACTTGATGGGTATGGGGTTGCTCCTGCTCGTTTCCGGGCCACTGCACTTCTTGCAGCAGCCGTGCGTGTTGATCAGGACATTGGAGGCTGCCAATGTCCTGCTTTTATCGTATGGTTTTTTCACTCTTATTATAACCGTAGGCGGGGAAAATCACAATATGACTGACCTCCATGTTTAAAAGGAGCCTCGGGATGAGAAGGGATAGGAAAATGCTTGATGGCTTCTCCGAAATCATGTATACTATATGTAACCGGTTACATCAACGAAAGAGAAGGAATCGACAATGGCAACGATTCGTGATGTCGCAAAGCGTGCAGGTGTCTCCGTCGCCACCGTGTCACGGGTGTTGAATCAAAACGGGTACGTGAATGAAGAAACGGAGAAGCGCGTCAGACAGGCGATGAAGGAGCTGAATTACAAGCCGAGTGAAGTGGCGAGGGCGCTGTTTAAAAAAACATCCAAAACGGTTGGATTGATTGTCCCCGATATTACCAACCCATTCTTTCCGGAACTCGTGCGCGCGGTGGAAGATGTAATGAACATTTATGACTATACGGTCATTCTATGCAATTCCGATGAGAAAGTAGAAAAAGAACGAGAATACATCGAAGTGTTAAAACAAAAATATGTGGACGGTGTCATTTTGACAACGAACCAATTGACGCCGGATGAAGTAGATGAATGGGATGTTCCGATTGTTGTGCTGGACCGTCCGTTCCATGAGCGGTATCCGTCTGTGGTCGCTGATAACTATGGGGGGGCGCGGTTGGCGACTAGACATTTGTATGAAATGGGATGTCGGCGCATCGCTCATATTCAAGGTCCGATGCATGTGGTCAACGCGGTTGAGCGCTTTCGTGGTTACCAGGATGAAATGATGGAACTGGGGATTTGGGAGCAGCGGTTAGTGATTCAGGGGAACTACCAGCTCAAGCAGGCCAAAGAAGCGGTGATGGCGGCTTTGACCGATCATGAGATCGATGGCATTTTTGCCGGCAATGACGCGATGGCGGTCGGTGCGTTGAAAGCGGTTCAGCAGTGCGGATTGAGAGTCCCTGATGATATTGCGATTATCGGTTACGACGGCATCCCGTTGACGGAAATGACCACCCCTGAGCTGTCGACGGTGTCTCAGCCCATTTATGAAATGGGGGCCATCGCGGCCAGAATTTTAATCAAACAAATCGAAGGAAAGCCACTGGAAAAAATTCATTATCAGCTTCCGGTTCAATTAATGGTGCGGCAATCGACGTCAAGGAGGGAACAAACGTGAACAAGCCTGTCATTACTGTGATTGGTAGTATCAACATGGACTTAGTCACCGTGGCGGCACGGTTTCCAAACCAAGGGGAGACCATCTTGGGCGAGCGGTTTCTCACCACTCCCGGCGGCAAGGGAGCGAACCAGGCGGTGGCGGCCGCCCGTCTTGGCGCTGACGTGCGGATGATTGGTGCGGTTGGCGAGGACGCATTCGGCAGGGAGCTCCTTCGCTCCCTGCAAAGCGAAGGAATTTCTGTCGATGGTGTGAAACCGGTTACACATCAACATACCGGCATTGCGTCGATTACCATTTCCGAACAGGACAACCGGATTATCGTTGTGCCCGGAGCGAATCACGCCTTACCTCCAGAGGACCTCGACAAGTACGAATCGGTCATCGCGCAAAGCGATGTTTGCCTGTTGCAGCTAGAAATCCCGATTCCGGTCGTCGAGCGGGCTGTTTCGCTCGCCCATCGCCGTGGTGTGCGGGTCATTGTCAACCCCGCTCCGGCGCAGCCGCTGCCGCCGTCCGTGCTTGAGCAGGCGGATTTCCTAACGCCAAACGAACATGAGCGCGCGTTGTTGTTTGCCGGCATGGACGAGGGCAAGTTGGTCAATAAACTGATCGTCACTGAAGGGGCGAAAGGAGTGCGCATTTGGCAAGACGGGAAGGAACAGCTCATCCCGGGCTTCCGGGTGCCGGTTGTCGATACGACTGGGGCGGGCGACACGTTTAACGGCGCGCTCGCCGTTGCGCTGGCGGAAGGAAAGCCGCTCGCGGAAGCGTGCCGGTTTGCCAATGCGGCCGCAGCGCTATCGGTCACCAAGCTCGGTGCGCAGGCCGGGATGCCGACACGGGAAGATGTCGAATCATTTTTGGCCAAACAGGAAGGGAGTCAGTCATGAAAAAACAAGGGATTTTAAATAAAGAGCTGAGCACATTGCTTGCCTCACTAGGACACACCGATACGATCGTGATTGCTGATTGCGGGCTGCCGATTCCAAACGAAGAGGCGCGCATTGACTTAGCTGTTGTCAAAGGGGTTCCACCTTTTTTGTCCGTCTTGGATGCGGTCATCGATGAGTTGGTCGTGGAAAGAATCGTATTAGCGGAGGAAATCAAAACCCAAAATCCAGACATGTACGAAAGCATTAAAGCCAGAATGAGAGATGTGCCGATTCAATTTGTCCCTCATGAAGAATTCAAGGTCATGACGAAGGAAGCGAAGGCAGTCATTCGTACAGGGGAAGCCACTCCTTATGCCAATATCATTCTTCGTTCTGGTGTGAACTTTTCATAGGAAAATGTCTGAAAGAAAAGGAGGGCAGAAACCATGAGGCCCTTAATTGACATGCGATCGATCCAAAAGTCGTTTGGCACCAATATCGTTTTGAATGGCGTTGATTTTGAAGTGCTCCCTGGAGAAGTGCATGCGTTGATGGGGGAGAATGGCGCGGGGAAATCGACGCTGATTAAAGTGCTGACCGGCATTTATGATCGGGATGGGGGAACGATTGTTGTCAACGGGCGGGAAGTGCATTACCGCCATCCGAAAGAGGCGGAACGCGACGGGATTGTCGTGATTCATCAAGAGTTGAACATCATTCCAACGTTGACGGTGGCGGAAAATATTTTCCTTGGGCGCGAGCCGAAAATCGGGCGAACGGGTGTCATTCGTTATAAAGAAATGGAACAACAGGCCGCTGCCTATTTACGGAGATTAGGAATGGACCTGAACCCGAGAGAGCTCGCCGGCCGGTTATCTGTCGGGAAACAGCAGATGATCGAGATTGCTAGGGCGATTTCGACGAACGCCAAGTGCCTCATTATGGATGAACCGACAGCGGCGCTCACGGAACGGGAAATTCAGGCCTTGTTTTCCGTCATTCAAACCTTGAAGGAGCAAGGGATCGCGATTGTGTACATTTCTCATCGGATGGAAGAAATTTTTACGATTTGCGATCGGATTTCCGTTTTGCGTGATGGCCAGTTCATCGGCACAAAACGAGTCAAGGAAACGAACGTTGATGAAATTGTGCAAATGATGGTCGGCCGGCAAATCGGGGAGCGCTTTCCAAAGCGGCGTGTCACCATCGGAGAAGAGCGATTGCGTGTGGAACGACTCACGAAAATCGGAGTGTTTGAAAACGTATCGTTTTCCGTGCGGGCTGGTGAAGTGCTTGGTGTTGCAGGATTGATGGGATCAGGGCGAACAGAGATCATGGAAGCCATTTTCGGCGCCAGACCATTCGATGAAGGAGATATTTATATCGACGGACGCCCTGTGCGCATCCGCTCTCCGCATCAAGCTGTAGAACATGGCATCGCCATGATTACCGAAGACCGAAAGCAAAAAGGGCTCGTTCTCGAGATGAGTGTTCATGAGAATTTGACGTTGCCGAAATTGGAACAATTGGCGACAGCAGGATTCATCCAGTCATCGAAAGAACGGGACGTGGTGTTGTCATTCATCCATCTGCTGAATATTAAAACTTCTTCGCCTGATTTAGCGGTAAAAGCATTGAGCGGTGGAAATCAACAAAAAGTTGTCTTCGGAAAGTGGCTGGCGATGAACCCCCGCATCCTCATTTTGGATGAACCTACTCGCGGCGTGGATGTGGGGGCAAAGAAAGAGATTTACGAAATCATCAATGAACTGGCTGCTCAAGGTGTCGCGATCGTGATGGTCTCTTCCGAGTTGCCAGAAGTATTAGGCATGAGTGACCGTGTTATGGTGATTCATGAAGGAAAAGTTCAGGCGGTCTTGGAGAACGATGGGCTGGATCAAGAAACGATCATGCGGGCGGCGACAGGGGGGAATCGATGATGGAAGCAAAGCGAAAATGGGATGTGAAAAAATTAGGGCCTCTCATCGGATTGTTTCTGCTATGCATCGTGCTTTCCATATTGAGCGATGACTTTTTGACGGTGGACAACTGGCTCAATCTCCTGCGGCAAGTATCCATCAACGCCTTGATTGCCTTTGGGATGACGTTTGTCATTTTAACAGGAGGCATCGATTTATCAGTCGGTTCTGTGTTAGCGCTCTCAAGCGCTATCACAGCAGGAATGATGGCGCAAGGAATGAATGGTTTTGTCGCTATACTGGTGGGCCTATTAGCGGGTATGGTAATGGGAGTGTTGAATGGGGTGATCATCACCAAAGGAAAAGTCGCTCCTTTTATCGCTACGCTGGCGACCATGACGGCGTTTCGCGGCTTGACTCTCGTTTACACGGACGGTCGCCCGATTACAGGGTTTGCGTCTGATGACACCATGTTTCAGATGATAGGCCGCGGTTATTTCTTCGGCATTCCCGTACCTATTATATTGATGCTCATGGTCTATATCGCTTTGTATGTGGTATTGAAAAAGACTACATTTGGCCGCCATACGTACGCGGTTGGGGGGAACGAAGAAGCGAGCCGTCTATCGGGACTTCGCGTTGATCGACTCAAAATATATGTATATGCGCTGACAGGGACGTTATCTGCTTTGGCGGGGCTCATTTTAACTTCCCGTTTGAATTCAGCGCAGCCGACGGCAGGAACAGCGTACGAGTTGGATGCCATTGCCGCGGTTGTCTTAGGCGGTACCAGCTTATCGGGAGGAAAAGGATGGATTTTTGGTACATTGGTGGGAGC
This sequence comes from [Flavobacterium] thermophilum, assembly GCA_900450595.1. Taxonomy (GTDB): domain Bacteria; phylum Bacillota; class Bacilli; order Bacillales; family Anoxybacillaceae; genus Geobacillus; species Geobacillus thermophilus. The sequence continues at coordinate 2,383,106 of UGGS01000001.1, read as the reverse complement.
ACTCATGATCGGTGTGTTAAACAATGGGTTAAACTTACTCAATGTATCTTCCTTTTATCAACAGGTCATTAAAGGAGCGGTCATTCTTCTTGCGGTCTTGCTCGATCGCCGCAAAGAAGCATGATAGATTTGATCAAAAAACAAGGGGGAATCAAAATGAGAAAAGCAGTGGGGTTATTGGCAGCATTGTTGCTTGCGGGAGGCGTGTTGGGTGGATGTTCGCTCGAACAGAACAGTGCCTCGAGCGACAAAGGGAAAACGAAACAAGATGGAGAAGTGAAAATCGGTTTGTCCATTTCCACCTTGAACAACCCGTTCTTCGTCACCTTAAAAGAAGGAGCGGAAAAAGCCGCCAAAGACGAAGGGGCGGAATTGATTGTCGTCGATGCCCAAAATGATTCAGCAAAACAAATTAACGATATTGAAGACTTGATCCAGCAAAAGGTCGATGTGCTGTTGGTCAACCCGACGGACTCTAGCGCTGTCACGTCTGCGATTGAATCCGCCAACAGCGCCAACATCCCGGTCATTACGGTCGACCGCAGCGCGGACGGCGGGAAAGTGGCCACCCATATCGCCTCCGACAATGTGGCTGGAGGGAAAATGGCAGCCCAATTTCTTGTCGATCACTTGAAAAACGGTGGAAACATCGTGGAATTAGAAGGAATTCCTGGTTCTTCGGCGGCTCGTGAACGTGGAGAAGGATTTCACCAAGTCATTGACAAAGCGGCCAATATGAAGGTCGTCGCCAAACAGGCGGCAGATTTTGACCGGGCGAAAGGACTGTCGGTCATGGAAAACATTTTGCAAAGCCATAAAGACATTCAAGCGGTTTTTGCGCATAATGATGAAATGGCCTTAGGAGCTTTAGAGGCGTTGCAAGCACATGGAATGAACAACGTCCTTGTGGTCGGATTCGATGCGACAGATGACGCAGTCAAAGCCGTGAAAGAAGGCAAAATGGCAGCCACGGTCGCGCAAAAACCGGCATTAATTGGCGAAAAAGCTGTGGAAGCCGCCATTCGCGTTCACAAAGGGGAGAAAGTGGAAAAATTTATTCCGGTTCCGCTCGAATTGGTTCAAGGGCCAGGCGTGTTGATTATCCAATAAAATCCAAAGGGTATAGAAAAAAGAGCACCTTTCCTGTAGAATGTGAGTAGCGACACAAACAAACCCAGGAGGTGCTCTCTATGAACAAGCATACCACACTCCCGAATTTGATGCAAAAACTTGTTTCGGATGAAGAGATTCAACGGATTGCCGAAGCGGTTGGGGATCGTGATTCGTCTCGAACCTTTCCGTTGCGCGAGTGGATTCACTTCTTCCTGCTGGCCGCCATGCATCAATGGAAAAGCTTTCGCCACGGAGCCGATGTGGGGCCTCTGTATGGATTGCCGCGATTCCATTATTCCACAGTATCCAAGAAAGCGAAAGAAGTTCCCTATGACATCATGAAACGCTTGTTGGCGTTGATCATTTCCAAGTGCAACCGCCAAACCCGCCGTTCGCTTCGGTTTCCCAAACCGCTTCGGGTGGTGGATTCGACGACCGTCACGGTCGGGAAAAACCGCCTGCCATGGGCGCCGTATCACGGCGAACGCGCCGGAGTGAAGCTGCACGTCGCGTATTCGCCGGAATCCTCGCTGCCGGCAGACGTGGTGGAAACCACCGGACTGCGTCATGATGGCCCGGTGGGAGAACAGTTGACGAACGCTCAACAAGTGCTGGTGGAAGACCGGGCGTATTTCAAAATCGAACGCCTCGATCGATTTGTGGAGCAGCATCAGCTCTTTGTCATTCGGATGAAGGACAACATCGAACTTCATCAGAAAAAAAGCTTGAAACGCCTTTCCAGCACATCCTCATCGGTTCAAGCCGACTTCACGTGCCAGTTGGGGACGAAACAATGCCGATCGACCAAGCGTCACCGGGTGGTGATCTTTCGAGATGCAAATGGCCGCGACATTCGGGTCGTGACGAATCTCTTCCATGCGTCTGCGGAAACCATTGCCGACATGTACCAACAACGTTGGACCGTTGAAGTCTTTTTCCGCTGGGTAAAGCAATATCTGAATGTCCCAACCTTGTTTGGCACGACGGAAAATGCGGTATACAACCAACTGTTTGCGGCGTTCATCGCGTATGTGTTGCTGCGATGGCTGTATGATCAAACCAAAAAACAGACGAACGTCTCTCTTTCCTTCATTTCGTTCGTTCGCCGTTTTTTCTCTGGGCAGCTTCCTCTCGATTGGAAATCCGGGATGGCCGCTGCTTTGTTTGAGTATGCCCAAATTTATGGAAGGCGTATGTCTAATTTTGGATAATCAACACTCGTGATCGTAAATACCACCTGGCTGCATCATTCTTCATCTAGCCACCATTGGTGCACAGGATTATCGCGATTCACAGTCACAACACCATCAGGGTTAACATCCAATAAAGGAGCAGAAGGCAACCGATCAAAACAAATGCTCGAACTTAAAGACGCATTGATGTTTGCGTATCGATTTCGCACAGCAGGTTTAGCATAAATCGATCTTAATGACTGTGCTCGCACATCTTTTCGTCTTGAAATGGCTGATCTTCGCAACTGGCGATGCTCCTTTCTGCGCATACGCTATCACCACCTTAGCAATAGCATATGCCTGTTTTGAAAAAACATGTACGAGACATACGCTGATTATAATGTACACATCTATTATAGCATGTGCAAGAGGGGATAACAAAACCAACCAATCTACAAAAATCCTTTGTTTCTACCTTGTTAGGGTGTGACATGTGAGCAGTGATTTCCGCTCTTTCCCTCGACCGGCTCCGTCAACCATCGGAGGTCATAAGGAAACGCATCTTTGTTCATACTAAAGAAAAAGATTGCAAAAGAAAGGAACCCACCATGCTTCGCGAACTCGACTGGATGACGTACATCATGATCATTTTGGCCAGCTATCGGTTCACCCACTTGATCGTCTTTGATAAGATCACGGAGTTTATTCGCAATCCGTTTATGAAAAAAGAGACAATCCAACACGAAGACGGGAGTACGGAAATCAAGAAAGTGCCGAAATCGAAATTCGGCTATTTGTTGAACTGTTACTGGTGCGCGGGCGTATGGAGCGCGATGTTTCTCGCGCTTGGGTATTTATTCATCCCAAAGATCGCCATGCCGTTGATTTTTGTCTTTTCCATCGCCGGGGCGCAGGCGATTCTCGAGACGTTTGTCGGGGTCGGGACGAAGGCGATCGACCTTTTGTCAGCGGCGAAAAAGCGGATGGAGTGACATTGGCGGGCGTGCGGTGGAAACATGCGGCACGCTCGCTTTTCTTGCTTTTGTCGATACATCATGGTTGACTTATATAATTATTTAATTATATACTGATTGACAGAAACCATTTCATTGGTCGGCGTGGCCGTTTCATGATGGATGTTCGTTTTTATATAAGCAAATCATGATATGATGATGAATGGAGGGGTGATATGCCGCAACTCGCAATGGAGATAGGAGCAGCCGCTCGGGTGTTGAAGCTGCTCGGCGATCCGACGCGGCTGACGATTTTGGCGATTTTGAATCAGCGGGAGTGCTGTGTGTGCGAGCTGCTGGAGGTGTTTTCGTCAAGCCAGCCGGCGATCAGCCAGCATTTGCGCAAGTTAAAAGATGCCGGGCTGATCAAAGAAGAGCGGAGAGGGCAATGGGTGTATTATTCGCTCCGGCCGCAAAGCGAATACTACTCGCTGTTGCAAGCGGTGTTGTCGTACGTTCCGGACCAAGACGAAAACATTCGCAAAATCGAGACAGCGAATCCTGCAGCCCGCTGCGGGTGCTGATGTTAAATGACGAGGTGAATGATGGTGGATTGTTGTGAACCGAAGCGGTTGTCGTTTTTAGACCGCTTTTTAACGGTATGGATTTTTCTCGCGATGGCGGTCGGGATCGGAGTCGGGATTTGGGCTCCTGGGCTGGTGGATGGCTTGAACCGTCTGCAAGTCGGTACGACCTCGATTCCGATTGCGATTGGCTTGATTTTGATGATGTATCCGCCGCTGGCGAAAGTGCGCTACGAGGAAATGGGGCGCGTGTTCAAAGATGTGAAGGTGCTCGTCTTGTCCCTCGTGCAAAACTGGGTGATCGGCCCGCTGCTGATGTTCATCTTGGCGATTGTCTTTTTGCCTGACAAGCCGGAGTATATGATCGGCTTGATTTTAATCGGGCTTGCCCGTTGCATCGCCATGGTCATCGTCTGGAACGATTTGGCGCGCGGCGACACCGAGTACGCAGCAGGACTTGTCGCCTTCAATTCACTGTTTCAAGTGCTGTTTTTCTCGTTGTATGCGTACGTGTTTGTGACGGTCATTCCTGGATGGATTGGGCTTGAGGGAGCCGTTGTCGAGATCACGATGGCGGAAGTGGCGAAATCGGTGTTTATTTACTTAGGCATCCCGTTTCTCGCTGGCATGGCGACAAGGTTTGTGCTTGTGAAAGCGAAAGGGCTGCAATGGTATGAAACAGTGTTTGTGCCGAAAATCAGCCCGCTGACGCTTGTTGCGCTTTTGTTTACGATCGTGGTGATGTTTTCGCTCAAAGGCGATATGATCGTCAGCTTGCCGCTCGATGTTGTGCGCATTGCGATTCCGTTGCTGCTATATTTTGTCACCATGTTTTTTGTGTCGTTCTTTTTGGCGAAAAAATTGGGGGCTGGCTATCCGGTATCGACGACGCTGGCGTTTACAGCGGGGAGCAATAACTTTGAGCTGGCGATTGCTGTGGCGGTTGGGGTGTTTGGCATTCATTCGGGCGCGGCGTTTGCGGCGGTCATCGGTCCGCTTATTGAAGTGCCGGTGATGCTCGCGCTTGTCAACGTCGCTTTAGCGTTTCAGCGAAAGTATTTTTCCTCTGCTGCTCCAGAATCAAAATAAAGGTGGGAATCAACGATGAAGAAAAAAATCATTTATTTCTTATGCACAGGCAACTCGTGCCGCAGTCAAATGGCGGAAGGCTGGGCGAAACAACTTCTTGGTGAGGAATGGGAAGTGCACAGCGCCGGCATTGAAGCGCACGGGCTCAATCCGAATGCGGTCAAGGTGATGAAAGAAGTCGGCATCGATATTTCGAAGCAAACGTCTGATGTCATCGACCCGGATCTCCTCAACCGCGCTGATTTGGTCGTGACGCTGTGCGGCCATGCGGCCGACCATTGCCCCGTCACCCCGCCGCACGTGAAGCGCGTCCATTGGGGCTTTGACGACCCGGCGAAAGCGGAAGGGACGGAAGAGGAGAAGCTGGCGGTGTTCCGCCGCGTCCGCGATGAAATTGGCGCGCGCATCCGCCGGTTTGCCGAGACGGGTGAATAGGGACGGTGCAACAAGGCGCAAAGAGCGGGGAAACTGTCTTGCATAGGGTGCGCAGCAACTGCTCGTCGAAGTGCGGCCGGAAACGGGGAATTGGCTGGGCGGACGAAAACCGCTCGGCGTGACAAAGATGGTGAGAAGCCATCTTGTTGATAGACGAAATGAGCACATCGATGAAGGCGGTGCCACATTAGGTCACTGGAGTAGAAACCAAATGGAGTTATTTCATCAGTTAGCTCGCCGAAACATCAAAATCCGCAAACAGTCCGGTTTCGGAGCGCAATGGCGACAACAGTGGGAAGAGGTGTTTGCCGGCCATTTGACAGCGGAAGAAAAACAACACATCCACCTTCGTAATCGGAATGGAGTTAACGGCTACTTATGGCATGTGTTCAGCTATGGGATGAGAGGCTGTTTCACAGGAGAAGAAGCGGAAATGGCGTTTGATCAAGAAGAGAAAACGTGTTGCTATCTTTTCTTTCAACATGGCGACGATGCGTTCACCGTGGAGGATGCGTCCGGCTTGAAAGCCGCCGATCTGGCAACGGAAAACGACAAAATCGATCTATATGTGGTGGACAGCGAGTTCAACTGGACGTTTGTCATGACGCATGAAAGCGGATGGCTTGGCCCGTATTTTAGCAGAAGGTGACAGCCATGGCTTATCGGCGGCCAAGGAAATCCAATGAGACAGAAAGAAAAAGAGTTCCAACCGAGCCCCAGGAAGACTAGGTTGGAACCTTTTTATTATCGCTCGTCGGCCGGGAACACGATGCCGGTTTGTTTTCGCGCTTCGTCCATGATTTCCATCGTCCAAAGCGAATGGCGGTGCGAGTTGACGGCCGATTCGCGTTCTCCGTTTTCGATCAAACGGATAAACTCTTCCGCCTCGTAGTACATCGGCGGCTTGTCCTGCGGCGCGGTGATGTCCTCGACCCGTCCGTCGCGGTAGCGGATTTCCGCTTTGGCTGGTGTGTGGATGGCGTCGATGATCATGTTTCCGTCTTCCCCTTGAATCTCCGAAGGCAAGTGTGAGTTCGTGATTTTCGAATAAAAGACAACCGCGTCCATGTCGCCGTAATCAAGCACGATCGAGCCTTCGCCATCAACGCCGGATTCGAGCTTCACGCTTTGCGCCTTCACGCTGCGGGGTTGGCCGAACAAAACGACCATCGGGTACAGGCAATAGACGCCAAGGTCCATCAGCGCCCCGTTCGAGAGAGCGGGGTTGAAGGCGTTGAGCACCGTTCCTTGCTTATAGGCGTCATAGCGCGACGAGTATTGGCAATAGTTCGCCACATAGCGGCGGATGCGGCCGAGTTTCGGCAAGTGCTCGCGGATGGACAGGAAAGTGGGGAGCAACGTCGCCTTCATCGCTTCCATCAATACGACGCCGTTTCGATTGGCCGCTTCGATCATCGCTTTGACTTCTTTCGCATTGGAGGCGAGCGGTTTTTCGCATAAGACGTGCTTGCCGTGGTTCATGAGCCAAATCGCCTGCTCGGCATGAAGTGCGTTCGGGCTGGCAATATAGACGGCATCAATGCCGTCGCTTTCGGCCAGCTTTTGCAAGTCCGTGAACGTCCGCGGCGCCCCGACTTTGTCGGCAAACTGCTTTGCGGTCTCCTCGGTTCGCGAGTAGACCGCGGCGAGTTCGAAGGAATCGACGAGGCGCGCGGCGTCAAGAAATGCTTCGGTGATCCAGTTTGTGCCGATGGTTGCGAATCGAATCATGTTGTTTGGCCTCCTTCATTTGTATCGCCCCCATTGTACCACAAATCAACGGAGAGGCTTCGTTTTGTCATCGTCATGGAGCAAGTGTGCTTTTCTCTCTAGTTTTCATACAGCTCGATCGGCAGCCCGTCCGGATCTTGGAAGAAGGTGAATCGTTTGCCGGTCGCTTCATCAACGCGGACGGGTTCGGGATCGATGCCGTGTTGGCGCAAGTAGGCAATGGCTTCATCGAGGTTGTCCACCGCCAAAGCAAGATGGCGCAGTCCGCACGCTTCCGGGTAGCTTGGGCGCTTCGGCGGGTTTTCAAAGGAAAATAGCTCAAGCTGAATGCCGCCATCAGCCTCCAAATCGAGTTTGTACGAACGGCGCTCAGCGCGGTATTGCTCCCGGATGGGGCGAAATCCGAGAATTTCTGTATAAAATCGTTTTGATCGTTCATAGTCCGAGCAAATCAAAGCGATATGGTGAATCGTGGTGAGACGCATGTCGACTCCTCCTCTATAAGACGGGTGATTTATTGCAAAATACCGTTGAACTGATGCGTTTTTCAAAAAAACCTTGTAGAATCAACTTTTTTTGAACCAATGCCACTGATTTGCACGCGACAGCCATTTTCCACCGGCCTTCTATAGATATCATTAAAAAGCTGCCTCCCCGCCGATGAAACCTGCATCGTTTTTCACCAGCTTTCGATGCTTGGGGCGAATCGAACCGAGAGTTATTATTTTGCGATAATGGAAACGGCTGTCGTTGATTGTCGAAGCGGGCGAAAAATGTCTGCTCTCCTTATATTGACAGTTTGACAATCTATAGACTATCATAAATCTTGTAGGTTGGAAAATTTAAAATATTCATTTGATATTTTGGTAGAAAAAACGAATGGTCACCACGTTTTTTGTAAGCGCTTAACTTCTATGTTTCCTCATGATCGCCGCACCATGGATGCTGCACCATTGTGTTTGTTTCCCATCACAGCATGAGAACAAGGGGAAGGGGATATGGCATGATCTACGAATTTAAATTGCCTGACATCGGCGAAGGGCTGCATGAAGCGGAAATCATCCGCTGGCTCATTCGCGAAGGGGATGTGGTCAAGGCCGATCAGCCGATCGCTGAAATTCAAACGGATAAGGCGATGGTGGAAATGACGACGCCGGTCGCTGGCAAAGTGGTGGCGCTTGCCGGGCCGGAAGGGGCGACGGTGAAGGTTGGAGAGCCGTTGATTGTCGTGGAAACCGAGGCGGCGGTGGCGGCCGAAGCGGCGCCGACTGACCATTTGGCTCAGGAGCCTGCGTCTGCTGTTCATATAGAAGCCCCGCGCCCAACGGTGGGGCGCAAGCGGGCGATTGCCGCGCCCTCGGTGCGCAAGCGGGCGCGGGAGTTGGGCGTTCCGATCGATGAAGTGGAAGGAACGGGCGAAGGCGGCCGGGTGACGCTCGCCGACTTGGAGCGATATGTCCGCGAGCGGGAAGCAGCCGTGGCGGTGGCAGAGCTACGTGAAAGGAGCGGGGCCGCGGTTTTGCCAGTTGGGGGCACGGCGATAGAGCAAAAGGCGGACAAAGCCGCATGGACGTCCATCGCCAGCACGGAGCTTGTGGTTCCAGAAGAAGAGCGCATCCCGCTTCGCGGCTTGCGCAAAAAAATCGCCGAAAAAATGGTGAAATCGGCGTACACGGCGCCGCATGTGACCGGCATGGACGAGGTGGACGTCACGAAGTTGGTGGAAATCCGCAAGCACCTTGCCAATCAATTGGCGGAAGAACGTATCAAACTGACGTATTTGCCGTTTATTATTAAAGCGGTGACAAGGGCGCTGAAGCAATATCCGATGTTTAACGCTTCGCTCGATGAAGAGACGAATGAAATCGTCTTGAAAAAGCGCTATCACATCGGCATCGCGACGGCGACGAAAGCGGGGCTTGTCGTCCCTGTCATCCGCGACGCCGATCAAAAATCGATCCGCGAGCTCGCCGTTGAGATCGCCGAGCTGTCGGAAAAAGCGCACCGCCAGGCGCTTCGCCTTGACGAGCTGCAAGGAAGCACGTTTACGATCACGAGCACCGGCGCGGGCGGAGGGTGGTTTGCGACGCCGATCATCAACTATCCGGAAGTGGCGATTTTCGGAGCGCATGCGATCAAACGGCGCCCGGTTGTCGTCGGCGACGAAATTGTCATCCGCGATATGATGGGAATGTCGCTCACCTTTGACCACCGCGTCATTGACGGCGAGCCGGCCGGGCGGTTTATGCGGACGGTGGCCTACTATTTGGAACATCCGGAAGTGCTGCTTTTGGATGCGCGGTGAAGGGCGGGCCTTTGCCCCATGTTGGAAAAGGGCGAGATGGGAAAAGGAACGAGCCGCCTATGAAAATACAAATGGGAGGGAAGCCCATGTTTGATCCGGACCAATTGTCGGTCGAGGTCGTGCAAATTTTGGACGAAAACGGAAACGGCGACGAGAGGCAGCTGGCGGCGTTTTCCGATGAATGGCTGCTTCGCGCCTATCGGGAAATGCGGCGGGCGCGCGTCATTGATGAGCGGCTGTTGCGCATGCAGCGGCAGGGGCGGATCGGGACCTACGCCCCGTTCAGCGGCCAAGAGGCGGCGCAAATCGGCAGCGCCCTTGCGCTTCATAAAGACGATTGGATTTTCCCGAGCTACCGCGAAGTGGCGGTATGCTTGATGCATGGCATGCCGCTTGAGCAGTTTTTCCATTACGTGCAGGGCCGCTTGTCAGGGAAACGGATGCCGGAGGGAGTGAACATTTTCCCGACGCAAATCATCATCGCTGCTCAGACGCTTCATGCGGTCGGCTGCGCGTGGGCGTCGAAATTGAAAGGCGAATCGCAAGTATCGGTGGCGTATTTCGGCGACGGGGCGACGTCAGAGGGCGATTTTCATGAAGCGATGAATTTTGCCGCGGTGTACAACGTGCCGGTCATCTTTTTCTGCCAAAACAACCAGTACGCCATTAGCGTCCCGTACCGGAAACAGACGGCAAGCCGGACGATCGCGCAAAAAGCGCTCGCTTACGGGATGAAAGGGGTGCTCGTTGACGGCAACGATGTGCTGGCGGTGTACGAAACGATGAGGCAGGCCGTCGAAGCCGCTCGCCGCGGCGAGGGGCCGATGTTGATCGAGGCGCTCACCTATCGGCTCGGGCCGCACACGACGGCGGATGACCCGACGAAATACCGCCGGCCGGAAGAAGTCGAGACATGGCGGGCGAAAGATCCGCTCCGCCGTCTGCGCCTGCTTTTGGAACGGCGCGGATTATGGACGGAAGCGCAGGAAGACGCGCTTGTCGCCCAAGTGAATGATGAAGTGACCGCGGCGTACGAGGCGGCCATCGCCAGCAAGTCCGGTTCGATTGTCGATGCATTCGATTGTGTGTACAGCGAGGCGCCCAAATTGCTGGCCGAGCAAAAAGACGAAGTGATGCGGCGCAAACAACGGAGCGGGGTGAGATAAATGGCGGAATTGACGATGATTGAAGCGATCAATGAAGCGATGCGCCAAGAGATGGAGCGCGATCCGCGCATCATCGTGCTGGGCGAGGATGTCGGCGAAAACGGCGGCGTCTTCCGGGCGACGGACGGGCTGCTTGCGCAGTTTGGCGAGGGGCGTGTGTTTGATACGCCGCTTGCGGAATCGGGCATTATCGGCACGTCTATTGGACTGGCGATCAACGGCATGCGCCCGATTGCCGAAATTCAGTTTCTCGGGTTTGTGTACCAGGCGATGGACCAGCTGGCGGCCCAGGCGGCGCGCATCCGCTTCCGCTCGGCCGGACGGTTTTCGTGCCCGATCGTCGTGCGCAGCCCGTACGGCGGCGGGGTGCGGACGCCGGAATTGCACTCCGATGCGTTGGAGGCGCTGTTTACCCATTCGCCGGGCTTAAAAGTCGTCATGCCGTCCAATCCGTACGATGCGAAAGGGCTGCTCATTTCCGCCATTCGCGATGAAGACCCGGTTCTGTTTCTGGAGCCGATGAAGCTGTATCGGGCGTTTCGCATGGAAGTGCCCGAAGAGCCGTACACGATTCCGCTCGGCCAAGCACGGGTTGTGAAAGAAGGAGACGATGTGACGATCATTGCTTGGGGGGCGACCGTGCCGCTTGCCGACAAAGTCGCCGCCGAGATGGGAGCGAAAGGGGTCAGCGCGGAAGTGATCGACCTTCGCTGCCTGCAGCCGCTTGATATCGACACCATCATCACTTCGGTGGAAAAAACAGGACGGGTGATGATCGTCCATGAAGCAGTGAAAACGGGCGGGTTTGGCGCCGAAGTGGCGGCCTTGATCAGCGAGCGGGCGCTGTTTTCTCTATCAGCTCCAATCGTGCGTATCGCCGGCTACGACACGCCGTATCCGGTGCCGTCGGTGGAGGATGATTGGCTGCCGAACGCCGAGCGGATTGCGGAAGGAATTGAAACGTTGCTCCGTTACTAAACGAACCATGCCATCCGGGTCGATCGATCCACCATCAGAGTGCGTCAAGAGAAAAGGCGGCGCATCGATGGGTGGCGCCGCTTGATCCGATCGGGTGAGGAGGAGAACGATGAACGTATACGAATCACTGCTTGAATTGATCGGCGACCGCGAGCGGGTGAGCCAAAACGAAACGGTGCTCGAACACCACAGCAAAGGCATCGCCTACCATGCGCCGCATGCGCCAGATGTCGTCGTGTTTCCGAAAACGGCGGCGGAAGTGAGCCGGGTGCTGGCGTTTGCCAACGAGCATCGCATTCCGGTCACACCGTTTGGCGCCGGCACGAGCTTGGAAGGGCATGTCATTCCGGTCCAAGGCGGGATTAGCCTCGATTTGACGTTGATGAACCACATCATTGACATTCGTCCCGATGATTTTTTGGCGATCGTCGAGCCCGGGGTGACGCGGCTGCAGCTGAATGAGGCGCTGAAGCGATACGGGTTGTTTTTCCCGGTCGATCCGGGGGCGGACGCGACGATCGGCGGCATGGCGGCGACGAACGCGAGCGGCACGAACTGCGTGAAATACGGCGTCACGCGCGATCAAGTGCTCGGATTAGAGGTGGTGCTCGCGGACGGTTCAGTCATTCAGACGGGAAGTTTGGCGGTGAAATCGTCGGCCGGCTATGACTTGACCGGCTTGTTCGTCGGATCGGAAGGGACGCTCGGCGTCTTCACCCGCCTTATTGTCCGCCTGCATGGCATTCCAGAGGCGACGAACGCCATCAAAGTGTGCTTCCCGTCTCTCGAGACAGCGGCAGGGGCTGCGTTTGCCATTTTGCGGTCCGGCGTCGGCCCCGGCAAAATCGAGCTCGTGGACGAGGCGACGATCGCCGCGGTCAACGCATACAAAAAGACGGATTATCCGGTGACGCCGACGCTGTTTATCGAATTGAACGGCAGCCGCGCGAGCGTGGACGATGGGACGGAACTCGTCAAAGAATTGTGCGAGTCCGAAGGCGCGGTTTCCTTTGCGGTCGAGACGGACTCGCTCGCCCGCGCGAAGCTGTGGGAAGCGCGCCACCATGCGGCGTTCGCCATTCAAGCCGCCTATCCAGGCAAGGCGATGCTCTCAACTGATGTGTGCGTGCCGCTGTCCGAGCTGCCGGGGGCGATCGCCGATACGCGCCGGCTTGTCAACGAGCAGAACATGACCGCCGCGATTTTCGGCCATGTCGGCGACGGCAATTACCATACGGTGCTTGCCTTTGACCCGAACGATGCGGATGAGATGGCGCGGATCGAACGCGTGCACGCCCATATCGTCCGCTATGCCTTATCGCGCGGCGGCACGTGCACGGGAGAGCACGGCATCGGCATCGGCAAACGGGCGTTTTTGCGTGAAGAAAAAGGAGACGCCGTGCTTTGGATGAAACGGTTGAAACAGCTGTTTGACCCGAACGGCATTCTCAATCCGGGAAAAATCTTTTTGCCGTAACGCTTCGTCCGTATGGCGGTTCAACGGATGAAGGTAATAGCGATTTTCTCCCAACGATCACTAGGGAAAGACCGTCCTGCATGTGGAAAAGGGTGCTCCGAACGAATGGAGCACCTTTTTCTTCTTGTGTTTCTCTACAAGGATGGAGAGTGCCGTTGCTCGCATTTCATGAAACGTCCTCACGGTTGCTTTTTGCATACTGCGCGCTTGCTTTTCTTATCCTTTTTGTAACAGTTTGTTACTCCGAAGAAACAATTGTTTTTCGCGTTCGTGGCGTTACAAAAAGCCGCCGCGCCCTTTACTTTTTTCGCCAAACACGGTTTATTGGTATCAGCGTGTGATTGAGACGAACGGTGCCGAGCTGTAGCTTTGTCACCGTCCGCTCGGCCCGCGGTCAGTCTGCGCCGGCAGCAACCGATACATTTCCTTCGCCAGCCGCTCAAGCAAGTAGACGACCGGAAGCTGAGTGGTGACATCCGTCTGTCCGATCCGCTCCGGCGTGGTATAGTATGTCAAGTTGTAGTCCGAGATGTTCGCGAGTGTGCAATGTTTCCGATTGGTGATGCTGATGATCGTGCTGCCGTTTTCCTTGAACCGGTGCACTTATGGGGAAACGATTGAAAATGGCGACGATCGGCGGCGGGTCAAGCTACACGCCGGAATTGGTCGAAGGGTTGATCAAGCGTTATCATGAATTGCCGGTCGGGGAACTGTGGCTTGTCGATATTCCGGAAGGCAAAGAAAAACTCGAAATCGTCGGCGCCCTTGCCAAACGGATGGTCGAAAAAGCCGGTGTGCCGATCGAGATTCATTTGACTTTGGATCGCCGTCGGGCGCTAGAAGGAGCTGATTTTGTCACGACGCAGTTTCGCGTCGGCGGTCTTGAGGCGCGGGCGAAAGACGAGCGCATCCCGCTCCAATACGGGGTGATCGGCCAAGAGACAAACGGTCCGGGTGGATTGTTTAAAGGGCTGCGCACCATTCCGGTCATTTTGGACATCATTCGCGATATGGAAGAGCTTTGCCCCGATGCATGGCTGATCAACTTCACAAACCCGGATGGAATGGTGACGGAAGCCGTCTTGCGCTATACGAAGCAGGAGAAAGTCGTCGGGTTGTGCAACGTGCCGATCGGCATGCGCATGGGCGTCGCCAAGCTGCTTGGCGTTGATGCCGACCGCGTGCACATTGATTTTGCCGGCTTGAACCATATGGTGTTTGGCTTGCACGTCTATCTGGACGGCGTCCGGGTGACGGAAAAGGTGATCGACCTCCTTGCCCATCCGGATCGTTCCGGTGTGACGATGAAAAATATCGTCGACCTTGGCTGGGAGCCGGATTTCCTAAAAGGGCTGAAAGTGCTGCCATGCCCGTACCACCGGTATTACTACCAAACAGACAAAATGCTCGCCGAGGAACTGGAAGCGGCGAAAACGAAAGGAACCCGCGCCGAAGTCGTCCAACAGCTCGAAAAAGAGCTGTTTGAGCTGTACAAAGACCCGAACTTGGCCATCAAGCCGCCGCAGCTCGAACAGCGCGGCGGGGCGTACTACAGCGACGCCGCCTGCAGCTTGATCAGCTCCATCTACAACGACAAGCGCGACATTCAGCCGGTCAACACGAGAAACAACGGCGCCATTGCCAGCATTCCGCCAGAATCAGCCGTTGAGGTCAACTGCGTCATCACAAAAGATGGGCCGAAACCGATCGCCGTCGGCGACTTGCCGGTCGCGGTGCGCGGGCTCGTCCAGCAAATCAAGTCGTTCGAGCGCGTCGCAGCCGAAGCGGCGGTCACCGACGACTACCAAACGGCGCTCGTCGCCATGACGATCAATCCGCTTGTGCCGTCTGACACCATCGCCAAACAAATGTTGGACGAAATGCTTGAAGCGCATAAAGAACATTTGCCGCAGTTTTTCAAACAGACCAAAGCAGCGGCTGGAAACTAAGCTATAGTGGACTGACAAGGCCGCCAGTGACAGGCGGCTTTGTCATTTCATCGTGAAAAGCCGCACAACACAAGGGCTTTCTTCCCGTTCACGTTCCCCTTATTTTAGACAAAATCAATGCTTTTCACCAGCCTTTTCGGCAGGATTTTGCCTAAGGCGCGGCGAAGAAAATAAAGGAAGTTCAAATATCACAAGGAGGGAGACCGTGTCCGAAACGCGAATCGACCATGATCGGCTGTTTAAGGAGTTGTTGTCGACGTTTTTTGAAGAGTTTTTGCTTCTGTTTTTCCCGCATGTGTATGAACAAGTCGACTTCCGCCACATCTCCTTTTTGTCCGAAGAGGTGTTTACGGATGTGGCAGCCGGCGAAAAGCACCGTGTCGATCTATTGGTGGAAACAAAATTGAAAGGGGAAGACGGGCTGATCATCGTCCATATCGAGCACCAAAGCTACACGCAGCCGGCGTTTCCCGAGCGCATGTTCCTTTATGTCAGCCGTTTGTTTCAAAAATACCGCCGCCGCATTCTGCCCGTTGCCATCTTCAGCTATGACGCCATCCGCGATGAACCGTCCTCGTTCACCATCCAGTTTCCGTTCCTAACCGTTGTCGATTTCCGCTTTCTTACCGTTGAACTGCGCAAGTTGCCATGGCGCGAGTACATTCGCCGCGATAACCCGGTCGCCGCCGCTCTGTTAAGCAAAATGGGGTATAATGAAAGTGAAAGAGTGGCCGTGAAAAGAGAATTTTTGCGCATGCTCGTCCGTTTGGAGCTTGATGAAGCGAAACAGCGGCTGTTGTTTGGATTTTTCGAGACGTATTTGACGCTGTCCGAACAAGAGGAACTCGAATTGCGAAACGAGGTGAACGAAATGGAAACGAAGGAAGCGAAAAAAGTGATGGATCTCATCGTGTCGTACGAGCAACGGGGGGTGGAAAAGGGGATGGAAAAAGGCAAGATGGACGTTGCGAAACGGATGTTAGGGAAAGGATATGATGTGCCAACGATTTGTGAGTTGACCGGACTGCCAGTGGAGGCAGTGGAAAAGTTGAAAGAGTAAAAAATGGGGAGACGCCGTTCCAATGCAGCCAATCTGTTTCGGAACGGCGTTTTTTTTTGCTCGTTCTGCACTTGATGATGAGCATTTGCGCATTTTGAAAAAAGCCGCAGCAGCGAAAGTCGATGGGATTATCACACAAGGGTTGACGGAAGCGGAATTTGTCCCAGTGATTAACGAAATCACGGACAAGAATATTCCTGTGGTGACAATCGATACGGATGCCCCGACGAGCCGACGTGTCGCCTATGTGGGAACGGATAATTATTATGCCGGTTTTCTCGCGGGACGGGCGTTAGCTGAGGATACGAAGGGCAAAGCGACGGTCGCGATTATTACCGGCAGTTTGACGGCGGCGCACCAACAGCTGCGAGTGCGCGGATTTGAGGATGCGGTGAGACAGGAAAAAGGCATCCGCATCGTTGCCATCGAAGAGTCGCACATTACGCGTGTACAAGCCGCGGAAAAGGCGTATACGATTTTGAAAAAGCACCCGGATGTGAATGCGTTTTACGGCACGAGCGCGCTTGATGCGATTGGCGTTGCCAAGGTGGTCGAGCAGTTTCATCGGGAGCAAAAGACGTATATTATTGGTTTTGATACGCTTCCTGAGACGATCCGCTATTTGCAAAAAGGAACGATTGCGGCGACCGTGGTGCAGGAGCCGTATGAAATGGGATACAAGGCTGTCAAAATGATGGCCGAGATCGTCGCCGGGAGAGACGTGCCGGTGGTGACGAATACGGAGACGAAAGTCATTCGGAAAAAAGACTTGTTGTCCATCACCGGATTTGTCGTTGTGGCAATCTGGCAGTTTACGAACATTTGGAACGAGTTTTTGTTTGCCGTGACGATTACGACCTCGGACAAACAGCCGATCATGGTCGCACTGCAAAACTTATCCGGCAGCCAAATCGTGCAATGGAACGTACAAATGGCAGGCGCCTTGCTCGCCGCGCTGCCGACTTTGCTTGTGTACATTTTCCTCGGCAAATACTTCGTCCGCGGCTTGCTCGCGGGGTCGGTGAAGGGGTGAGCCGATCAGCGGTGTAGATCAACAACCCCGGCGGACAATAGAATCGATTTCCCTATGTTTCAAAAAGCCGCTGATCAGCGGCTTTTTGCCATTGATGTCCTCTCCCTTTTTCCAGTAAAATAGATACAACAAAAGAGCAGATGAAGAAAGAGAGGCGTACATATGATTCTAGGAGCCATTGAAGCTGGAGGCACGAAATTTGTCTGCGCCATCGGCGATGAACAGGGGAACATCCATGAACGAGCGGTGTTTCCGACGACGGCGCCGGAAGAGACGATGGCGCACGTCATCGACTTTTTCCGTCCGCATGGCATTGAGGCGATCGGCATCGGGTCGTTCGGCCCAGTCGATTTGCGTCCGGACAGTCCGACGTACGGGTATATTACGAGCACGCCGAAACAGGCGTGGGCGCAGTTTGATTTTGTCGGCACGATGAAGCAGCATTTTCCGGTGCCGATCGGCTTTGATACGGACGTCAACGCGGCGGCGCTTGGCGAACAGCGCTGGGGGGCGGCGCGAGGGCTTGACAGCTGCCTGTACATAACGGTCGGAACGGGCATAGGTGTTGGGGCAATCGTCGAGGGCCGCCTGTTGCATGGGCTGCTTCATCCGGAGATGGGGCATATCTTGGTCCGCCGTCATCCGGATGACGCGTTTGCCGGCATATGCCCGTACCATGGCGACTGCTTGGAAGGGATGGCGTCCGGCCCGGCGATCGAGCGGCGCTGGGGGAAAAAGGGGGCGGAATTGGCGGACCGCCATGAAGTATGGGAGTTGGAAGCCTTTTATCTTGCCCAAGCGATTGCCAACTACATTCTCGTGTTATCGCCGAAAAAAGTGATCACGGGCGGAGGCGTCATGAAGCAGACGCACGTGTTGCCGCTTGTGCGCCGCCATGTGCAGGAACTGCTCAACGGGTATGTCGAGCATGAGGCGATTTTGCGACGGATTGATGAGTATATTGTCCTTCCAGGGCTTGGCGACAACGCCGGCATCGCGGGCGCGTTGGCGCTTGCGGCGAGAGCGATCGAATAGCAAGGACGGCCGTTCACCGTCTTCAATCAGGCGGTGGGGCCGTTTTTTGTTTGAAGGCAGGGATATTGACCGATTGTTCAACGAAATTAGCAAAAAAACGACCTATTGGTCAAAAAATCGTTTTTGAGTTGCGTATCTTTATGACGTCGGTTTATAATTAGTTTGACCATTTGGTCATAAGTGATATGGAGGCGAGGACAATGATCCATGTTCGACGGTTGGTAGAATGGCTGCAACAGCGCGGCGTACGGGTTGATGTCGTGAAACCGCGCGCGGTGTTGCCGTCGTACCGGCAATGGATGAGGGCGAATGGGAAAGGAATGAGTCGTTGCCATGGATGAACGGCGCGTTCGCTTTATTGAAACCGCGATGAAACTGTTTGCGGAAAAAGGGTATCATGCCACCTCGATTCAAGATTTGGTCGAGGCGTGGGGCATTTCCAAAGGGGCGTTTTACCATCATTTCGCCTCGAAGGAGGAATTGTTGCTTGAAGTGCTTCGCTATTACAGCGAAAAAATGGTCGCAGATTTCACGGCATCCGGCGGGGATGGCCCGGAAAAGGAGCGGTTCATCCGCCAGTTGGCGGCCCATTTTTCTCACATTCGCGAGTACAAAGACTTTTTGCGCATGATCATGTCGGAACAATTGCCGAAAGTCAATCCGGAAGTGGAGCGGTATATGTTCCGCCAGCATGGGCGCCTTTTTTTATGGTATTGCACGCGCCTAACGGAGGTCTATGGCGAGGCGGTTGGTCCGTATGTGTATGATGTGGCCATGATGATCAACGGCATCATCCGGCAATATTTGTTTTACTTCTTTTTTCGCGAGGAGGCGTTTGATGCGGACGAGGCGGCTCGTTTTCTCATGCGCCGCCTTGATGCCATTGTCGCTAGCTTCACGGCTGAGGAGCGTCCGCTTTTGACGGAAGAGTCGTTTGCGCCATGGGTGAAGATGGAGGAGCAGGAGCGAGAGCGTCAGCGGGAGCGGCTGGCTTCCGCGTTCGCCGCCGTCCGGGAGGCCGTCAACGATCTCGATCCAAAGCAGGCAAGCGATGTGCTCGAAGCCATAGCGGCGCTGGAGGAAGAGCTGCTTGGACGGCACGCGCCGCCCCGCGCCTATATCGTCGAAGCGCTGCTGTTGTATTTGCGTCATCAACAAACGCCTCAACTGGCGCCGGCTTTGGATGCATTGGTCAAAGAAATGGATGAATACCAACGACAAAACGGATGGGAGAGAGAAGTATGGAAAAAGCGATAGCAGTGCCGACGAGCACCATTCGTCATCGCTCGCTGCTGATCACCGGGCTCATTATTGCGATGCTCTTTGCGGCGTTGGACGGGACGATTGTCGGAACGGCCATGCCGCGCATCGTCGGGGAGCTCGGCGGGCTTGGCGTGATGACATGGCTGACAACGGCGTACATGTTAACGTCGACAGCGGTCGTGCCGATCGCCGGGAAGCTTGCCGACGTATTAGGGCGTCGAATCGTATATGTGAGCGGACTCATCATTTTTATGGCCGGCTCCGCGCTTTGCGGCATGGCGAACGATATGACCGAGCTCATCGTTTACCGCGGCATTCAAGGAATCGGCGGCGGCATTATGATGCCGATGGCAATGATTGTCGTTGGTGACGTGTTTACGGGGAAAGAGCGGGCGAAATGGCAAGGAGTGTTCGGTGGTCTGTACGGTCTCGCTTCAGTGCTGGGCCCGCAAATCGGCGGCTTTATCGTCGATCATTTGAACTGGCGTTGGGTGTTTTATATTAACTTGCCGGTCGGCATTTTAGCGACCGTGCTGATTGCGATGGGGTTAAGCAAATATAAAGCTGAAGGGCCAGTGAAATTCGACGTTGCCGGGATGGCGACGCTGACGGCAGGTGTCGTCAGCTTATTGCTTGGGCTGACATTTGGCGGTGACCAATATGCGTGGGGCTCATGGCAAATCATCTCGCTGTTTGCGGCGGCGGTGATCTTTTTCGCCTTGTTCGTTTGGGCAGAAAAGCGGGCGGAGGAGCCGATCATTCCGCTTTGGCTCTTCCGCAACCGGACGTTTACGTTGTTAAACGGCATCGGCTTTTTCATGAGCGTCGGTATGTTCGGAGCCATCATGTTCGTCCCGTTTTTTATGCAAGGGGTGGTTGGGGTAAGTGCCACAGAGTCAGGAACGATTATGACGCCGATGATGATCACGATGATCATCGGCAGCGTCCTTGGCGGTCGACTGGTATACCGGATCGGGGTGAAGCCGCAACTGATCATCGGCATGGCCGTTATGGCGTCCGCATTCGGGCTGCTTGGCACGATGGATGTCGAGACGTCGAAATGGACGGCGACGATGTATATGATCATTCTCGGTCTTGGCACAGGGCTCGTGATGCCGATTTTGACGCTCGCCCTGCAAGAAAGCTTTCCAAAATCGGAGCTTGGCGTGGTGACGTCTTCAAGCCAATTTTTCCGCTCGATCGGCGGGACGTTTGGGATGACGGTGCTTGGCGCCATCATGAACCACCGGTCGAGCGCCTTGCTTGACGAGCGGCTCATGCCAAAGCTCGAAGCGCTGCCGGCGCAGGCGAAAGGGCTTGTCGACCGCTTTGCGGACATGATCCATGACGATCCGCAAGGGCTGTATTCCGTCTTGCTCAGCCCAGAAGCGATGAAGAGCATTCCGGCTGCACTGCGCGATATGTTCGTGCCGGTGTTGAAGCAGTCGCTCGTTGATTCATTGCAATCTGTCTTTTTGTTTGGGCTTGTGTTTATTGCGATCGGTTTGTTGTTGGTGTTCGGTTTGAAACGGATTAAATTGTCCGCTCGGACAGGGGAAGAAGTACACATGGACACGACCGAGTAACGGTTCTCATGATCAAAAACCCAGCGGAATGCGCCCCACTTCATCAGGCGGCGGTTCTGCTGGGTTTTTCGACGCGGCGGAACATGACGTATCCCCTGTATGGAGTTTAAGGAATCGGACGGTTGGCACAGCCGCTATGCTTCTTCCGTCCCGGCGCTCTGTCCGAAGACGCGCGAGCGGGTGAGAAAGCGGACGCCTTCCGGGCCTTCCAGTGAAAACATGCCGCCGCGCCCGGGAACGACGTCGATGATCAGTTGCGTGTGCTTCCAATATTCGTATTGCGCCTTGGCAATGTAAAACGGGCAGCCGCCGATTTCGCCAAGCAGGACGTCAGAATCGCCGACAATCAGTTCGCCGAGCGGATAGCACATCGGCGAGCTGCCGTCGCAGCACCCGCCCGATTGGTGGAACATGAGCGGGCCGTACTTTGCTTTCAGCTTTTCGATTAATGCCAACGCCGCTTCGGTGGCGATCACTTTCGGTTCATCGCCCATTACGTCCCCTCCTTATGCATTCGATTTCCGTTTTCGACATTGACGCTCGCCCGGCGGTCCGCCGAAGCGGGACAACAGCGGTGTCGCCAAAGGCAAAAGAGGGTGTCCCGAAAAGATCAGGACACCTTGTCAAAATGATGGGCGCTTCGCCTCTAAACGAGGAGGCGATGAAAGAGTGGGTGGATGAATATTAGAACAAGCCGAGTTTTTTCGGCGAATAGCTGACGAGCAAGTTTTTCGTTTGTTGGTAATGGTCGAGCATCATTTTGTGCGTTTCGCGGCCGATGCCGGACATTTTGTAGCCGCCGAACGCCGCATGGGCCGGATAGACGTGGTAGCAGTTCGTCCAGACGCGGCCAGCCTGGATGCCGCGGCCGAAGCGGTACGCGGTGTTGATGTCGCGCGTCCAGACGCCGGCGCCAAGGCCGTACAGCGTCTCATTGGCGATCGAAAGCGCTTCGTCATGATCTTTAAACGTCGTGACCGCGAGCACTGGGCCGAAAATTTCTTCTTGGAAAATGCGCATTTTGTTATGCCCTTTGAAAACGGTCGGCTTGACGTAATAGCCGCCGGACAGTTCTCCTTCGAGCATGTTCCGCTCGCCGCCGATCAAAAGTTCGGCGCCTTCTTGTTTGCCGATGTCGATGTATGACAAAATTTTCTCGAGCTGTTCGGAGGAGGCTTGGGCGCCGATCATCGTTTCCGTATCGAGCGGATTGCCTTGCTTGATTTGCTTGACGCGCTCAAGCGCCCGTTCCATAAAGGCGTCGTAAATCGACTCGTGAATGAGGGCGCGCGACGGGCATGTGCACACTTCGCCTTGGTTTAAGGCGAACATCGTAAAGCCTTCAAGCGCTTTATCAAGAAAGTCATCGTCTTTGTCCATCACATCAGCGAAGAAAATGTTCGGGGACTTGCCGCCCAGCTCGAGCGTAACCGGCACGATGTTTTGCGAGGCGTATTGCATGATGAGCCGTCCGGTCGTCGTTTCGCCGGTGAACGCCACTTTCGCCACGCGTGGGTTCGAGGCGAGCGGCTTGCCGGCTTCTAAGCCAAAGCCGTTGACGATGTTGACGACGCCAGGTGGAAGCAAATCCTCGATGAGTTCGATGAGAACGAGGATCGATGTCGGTGTTTGCTCCGCCGGTTTCAACACGACGCAGTTGCCTGCGGCCAATGCCGGGGCGAGTTTCCATGCCGCCATGAGAATCGGGAAGTTCCACGGGATGATTTGCCCGACAACGCCGAGCGGTTCTTTGAAATGATAGGCGACCGTGTCGTGATCGATTTCCGAAATGGTGCCTTCTTGCGCGCGGATGCAGCTGGCAAAATAGCGGAAATGGTCGATGGCGAGCGGAATGTCAGCCGCGAGCGTCTCGCGGATCGGCTTGCCGTTTTCCCATGTTTCCGCAATGGCGAGCATTTCCAAGTTTTCTTCCATCCGATCGGCGATTTTGTTCAGCAAACGGGCGCGCTCCGCTGGAGACGTGCGTCCCCATGCGTCTTTGGCCGCATGGGCGGCGTCAAGCGCCAGTTCGATGTCCGCCGCTTTCGAGCGCGGCACTTCGCAATACGGCTGTCCGGTGATCGGCGTAATGTTTTCAAAATATTCGCCGTCGACCGGCGGCACCCATTTGCCGCCAATGAAGTTTTCGTAGCGCTTTTTAAATGTAACAAGCGCGCCTGGCTGGCCTGGTTGTGCGTAGATCATCCCCGATTCCTCCTTCAATGGATTCTGTATCCGCTTACAATGGAAGGAATATTCAAAAAATTCCTCCCAATGATTAGGTTAGCATGGCTAGACAATATTGTCAAATGGAAAAGCCTCAACGACCTTCACCTGAAAACGAGCCGCCCTGCCGCCGGAGCAGGGAGGGGCATCAGTCGACTTCCAGCCCCTCAATCCAGCGGCTCGCGTAGACGCTGCAAAGATGATGGAACACTTCGATCGCCTCGTTCGGGTCGGCGGCGAAAAAGACGCTCGCTGCCGTTTCGTTTTCTTCGCGGACGAACTCAAGCAAAAAGTCGGTGGCGATCCGGTTGAACAAAAGAAGCGCACCGTAGGATCGCTCAAGCTGGCGTTTCCGCTCGAGCGGGTCATCGATGGACAAAAACGGACGCTCATAGCGGGCCGTCATCTCTGACAGCCGGCGCTGGATCTTGCGCTGGGCGTCCGTGAGCATCGCCTCGATCGTCTGTGGCGATAGAAAGGTTTGCTCGCGCAGCATATAGCCCCAAATTTGCTTTAGCGCATGGGCTGATTCGCTCGCAAACGCGATGTTGCCGAGCAAATTATTCATATAGCGTTCGTCATCCGCTGCCTGGATGCGCAGTTTCATAATGATTTCGAGCACATCGGAATGGATTTTTTCTTTTCGCCATGGTTTGGTCAGTTCGTGAAGCAAAACGGAAAGCCAACGTGCCGCTTCGTCTTTCGTCATCATTCGCCATTCCTTTCGTTGCGAAGTTGCCGCTTTCATTGTACCATGTTGCTCCCCATCCTTGAATGAAAAAGAAGTTGGAAAGGCGCCGGTCAAATTCATGATTGCTGCTAGGGACCAGTTGGCGTATGATGATTTTAGAGATGAAAGAACGGCGCGACAGGCATATTTTCACGCGCCTGTCATATGCTCGAACGAGACGAAGGAAAGGAGAGAGGAGCATGAAGCCGTTGCGTCTGCGCGGCCACCATTTGCTTTGTGTGCATGGGTTTCGGGGCATGGGCTACAGTCCGTCGTTCGTCGAGAAGATGTGGGCGATCGTCGAGCGCATCCGTGATGAAAAGGATGATTTTCCGATTGAAGTGGTAGCGGCGCTTGATGAGGCGTGCCTCGCCTGTCCGCATCATGGAGAGACGACGTGCGAGGCGGGGCCGAATTCCGACGCTCATGTCCGCTCGCTCGACGGAAACGTGATCCGCCATTTAGGGCTTGAGGCGGGCAAGGTGTATTGGAAGTCGGAATTGATCCGGCGGACGGCGGAAAACGTAAAACCGGACGATTTGGACCACCTCTGCCGCCATTGCTCGTGGCTGCCGTATGGCGTCTGCAAAGAAGGCATTGCGAACGTCCGCCGCGGCAATGTGGCGCAAACATGAAAAACGGTGCACTAAGAGGGGGCTGTTGGCAAAAAGAACGGCCATTTCCGCCGTTTGCGGAAACTTCTAAAAAATGAATGATTCCACTCGGCGAAAAATGTGATATGATAAACAATTATAGAGACTTTCGACAGAAAGGGTCATGGAGATGAAAGTAGCCAAATTTGGTGGAAGTTCGGTGGCAAGCGCTGCACAGTTCCGCAAAGTGGCCGACATTGTCAGTTCGGATATTGAGCGCCGCATCGTCGTTGTATCAGCTCCTGGAAAGCGGTATAAAGATGATGTGAAAGTGACGGATATGCTCATTCGGCTCGCCGAACAGGTGGCAGCGGATGAGCCGTATGAACAAACGATGCAAGAAATCACAAAACGATACGCCGACATTGTAGATGAACTTGAGTTGGAAGCAGATGGATTTTTAGCTGAACTTGTGGATGACTTACAATCCAAAATCAGCGCCTATCGGAACGATCCGCCCCGCCTGTTTGACGCCATGAAAGCGAGCGGCGAAGACCATAACGCAAGGCTCATGGCGCTCTATCTGCAAGATTGCGGGCTTGAGGCGAGCTACGTCAGCCCGCTGGAAGCCGGCATCATCGTCACCGATGAGCCGGGCAACGCCCAAGTGCTGCCGGAGTCGTACGACAAACTGAAGCAGCTGCGCGAACGGCGCGGCGTTTTGGTCATCCCGGGATTTTTCGGCTATTCCCGATCGGGCCATATCGTCACGTTCCCGCGCGGCGGGTCGGATATTACGGGCTCGATCGTCGCCGCGGGCGTCAAAGCGGACGTGTACGAAAACTTTACCGACGTCGATTCGATTTATTGCGTCAATCCGTCGATCGTCGCTGATGCCCGCAAGTTGAAAGAAATCACGTACCGCGAGATGCGTGAGCTGTCGTATTCCGGATTTTCCGTCTTTCATGACGAGGCGCTTGAGCCGGTCTATCGCGCCGGCATCCCCGTTTGCGTAAAAAACACAAACAACCCGGCCGCTCCAGGCACGTGGATCGTCGCCAAGCGCAATCATATCGACGAACCAGTCGCCGGCATTGCGAGCGACACGGGCTTTTGCAGCATCAACATCAGCAAATACTTAATGAACCGTGAGATTGGCTTTGGCCGGCGCGTGCTGCAAATTTTAGAAGACGAAGGCATCTCCTACGAACATACGCCGTCCGGCATCGACAACATGTCGGTCATCTTGCGGGCGGATCAGCTCGCGGACGGAAAAGAGGAGCGCATCCTCGCCCGCATCCGCGAGGAGCTTGCCGTCGATGAGGTGACGATTGAGTACGGCTTGGCGCTCATTATGGTCGTCGGCGAAGGGATGGAAAAAACGATCGGGATGGCGGCGAAAGCCACGACTGCGCTCGCTGACGCCAACATCAACTTGGAGATGATCAACCAAGGTTCGTCCGAAGTGAGCATGATGTTCGGCGTCAAAGAAGAAGTCGTCAACGAGGCGGTTCGCGCCTTGTACAACGCCTACTTCCAACAGGCAACCGTAAGCCCCCTTTCCTAACGCGAAACAGGCGTCCGAAACTCGGGCGCCTGTTCTTATGTACCGAGAAGCCCCCGCTTTCACGCGATCAGCCGAAGGGGGGAATGAATCAGCGTCTTCCATCATGGATGTCCCCCAACGCCGCTCAAAATATCTTGAAAGAAGGACTTCGTTGGAACAGCCAAGTCACAGGGACAGACGGGAATGGTCTGGCTGGCAGTCTGCCTTATGGCAGGTGTCCCCGAGAATCTCCCATCTCTAAGCGTTTGCGTAGGTGGGAGAACGTTCAAGCGCTCTAGGCCGAGCTTTCTTCTTTTTTTCGCTGGTTGGCGTACATAAGAGCGGCATGTTCGGAAAATACTACCAATGTACGTCAAAGAAAGCGGAAGGGAGGAAAAACGAATGCGGCAATGGCTAGGAATGGCTGTGCTTGTCGCCGTTTTCGCTTCGTTTCCGGCTGGGGCGGCGGCCATCAGCCGAAGCGAGCTTGAGCAGTATGCTGAGAGCGTCGGCTGGACAGTGAGCGACCTGTTGGCTTATTTGGATCAATACGGCTTGACAGCCGCCGATTTTCGCACCATGGATGAGATGAAACAATGGCTCGGCACACCCATCACTGACGAGCGGCTTCATGCCGTTCTGCGCCGGCACGGGCTGACGGTTGAGGAGCTCGAGGCGCTGCTCGGCCAGTTTGGCGAAACGGTGCAAGACTACACATTTGTTGAAGACTTAGACCGGGCCGTCCGCTTTTACTCACAGCATAACGCCGCCATGCAGCAAATCAACGACTTGCTTGGGGCGCTCGGGATGACGGAACAAGAAGTGCGCGCCTTCACCCGCCATATCGCCTCGATTGACGACCCGCAATTGGCTGGGCGGCTGGCGGCGCTTCGCGAACGGCTGCGTCCGTTTGCGGAGACGGAAGGGCCGTGGACGGAAACAGAGCGCCGCAAACTGCGGGCGATGTGGGAAGAGGGGCTTCGCTTGCTTGAACTTGAGGCGGACGAGCCGGACATAAAGGCGGCCGGCGCGGAGCCGATCCGCATTCGATTGTACAACCGCCAAGGCGAGGAGGTCGCCGATATCGCCATAACGCGGGAGATGTTGACATCGGGCTACATCGTCCGCGCGGGGGAGAAAGGCATTGACGCGGGGCTACTCGCTGTAGAGATGAAAGGAAAGATGTATGGGGAAAAACTGCCGGAGACGGCGTCGCCGTATTTGACCTATACGTTGGCCGGACTGATGCTCGCTTCCGCCGGGTTCCTTCTTTACCGGCGGGTCAGGCGGCTGAAAGGGTGAAGGAACGTGAACGGCAAGCCCGCGCGGGTTTCGTGGGGGCGCCGGGCCGCCCAATGGGCGGCGCTGGCGGCGATCGTCATCGGAGCGGCGATGGCCGGTTGGAACGGCTATTGGTACACCGTCGGCTGGATGGCGGTCAAGCGGGATGCTCCTGCGCCTTCCTCACCGCCGGCCGCAAGCCTTCCAGCGGAACGTTCGGCGCAAAAAGACGCACCGCTTGGCGTCTACCTTGGTGAGCTCGCCATCCCAAAGCTCGGGGCGGCGATTCCCGTGTATGAAGGCGTCGGCGAACAAGAATTGCGCCGAGGTGTCGGCCATTATCCAGCGAGCGATTGGCCGGGGGGACGAGGGCATGTCGTGCTATCCGGGCACCGCGATACTGTGTTCCGCCGCTTTGGCGAGCTTGAGATCGGCGATGCGCTTATCATTCGGACGGATCGCGCCGCCATCCATTACCGCATCGTCAACATCCGCATCGTCGATGACGACGACCGGACCGTTTTGGTCGAGAAAGCGCGCCCAACGCTGACGGTGACAACGTGCTACCCGTTTCGCCTCATCGGCCGCGCTCCGAAGCGCTACATCGTCACCGCCCGCCCGGTTCGGGTTGATGCCTTGGCGTTTCCAAGAGGATGATCCACTTGCCTGCAGGAAGGCAAACAAAAAGGCTGGAAAGTGCGCTCTCCAGCCTTTTACCTTTTCCGTTCCTGCGGCGCCTTGGCATCGATTCGCTCATCCATTTGCTGGCGGAATTCTTTGAGCAGCGCCTCGCCTTGCAGCCCTTTCTTGACAAGGCCGGCCAGCACGACTTCCGCCAAATGGGTGCGCCGCGGGATCATCAGCCCTTCCATCAAGACGCTAATGTGGCCGTTCATTTTCGTGATCGAACGGACGGCAACAAGCATGTTCGCCGGGTCGTTGCTCGTGTGGGTGATCGTCACTTGCAGTTGAAACTCTGGACGCCGCTGCAAGCTCACAAACATTGGCTCATAGTCGTCATCCAAATACGCCTCCACGAGCCAGCGGTTTTGCCCGTCTTCTTTGTTGATGATCAACCCGTCAATAAACGGGATGTCTTGGCGGTGCATGTCGTCGTCGATGACCGAGAGCCCGACAAGCTTGAACGTTTTCATCTCGTCCACCTCGTTACCGTTGTCTTATCCAAGATTATAGCACAGGCGGACGAGGGAAGAAAAACGGGATGCCGCCCTTCCTGCTGAAAAACGATCTGCATATTTTCCGTCGGATGGCAAAAACGCCATTTTGCCCCGCCATTGTCGACGAAGATTTCGCCTTTTTCGCTGAATTGTATCCATAGAGTGCGCCAAAAAATGCAAAAATCGCGATTTTACGACCCAAAACGAGATTCGTTATCATAAAGGTGCGGTGGAGGAAAGGGGGGATGCGCCAACACATGATCAACCAAGTCGTGTTGGTCGGCCGGTTGACGAAAGATCCCGAGCTTCGCTACACGGCCGAAGGGGCTGCCGTCGCGACTGTCACGCTGGCGGTGGCGAGAAATTTCCGCAACGCGGAAGGGGGGATTGACGCCGATTTCGTTCCATGCGTTTTATGGCGGAAAACAGCGGAACATACCGCCAATTATTGCCGAAAAGGATCGATGGTGGCGGTGACGGGGAGAATCCAAACGCGCCGCTACGATAAAAAAGACGGTCAACGCGTCTATGTCACCGAAGTCGTCGCGGAGTCCGTCCAATTTCTCCACTCCGGAAAGAAACCAGAATGGCCGGAGCACGTATAGTCGTTTCCCCATACATGCCTTTCAAAGCGAATCCCCAAGAGAAAGAACGTGTCCCCAAACACTCCCCAACGGATGGCGCTAGCACGTCGTTGTTAGCGCTTTTTTTCAGCATGAGGGGAGCTACATGAGCTCGGAGCACTCTTTTACGATTGTCATGATCATCGTTTCGACATGTTTTCGCTTTTTATCCGGCAGCTTCGCGAGCGCGTACACCGCTTCGCTCATCTCTTGGTTATGAAGCAAGTAGTCCAACGCCGCGAGCACCGTTTCGTGCACGTCCGCCGTTCCGTATATGTCTGTCACTTCGCGCAACAGCTCGCGTTGGCGCGTTTCGCCGCCAAGCAAAAAATCGGCGCTGACGTCAAACAACTGGCAGAGCTTCTCAAGCGACTGCACATCCGGAAGCAAGCTGCCGTTTTCCCATTTGCTGATTTGCGAACGCGACACGTTCAGCTGCTCGGCCAGCTCTTCCTGTGTCCAGCGCCGTTGTTTTCGCAGTTGTTTGAGCGTCTCCCCCAAGTTTGTCATCGTTCGTCACCACGCTTTTCATCATTACTCTTTAAAGATAGAAAAGCATGGAGTCAATGGTTGTTCCTTTTTCGCTCATTTCTATCTTTGTTTCTAAATCAGAACAGATTTGTCCGTGATTTCGTCGTTCGGCATCTTTTTTGTCCAGGAAGGACATAGTACAATTAGTTAAAAATAGGAAATTACGAACCAAAAAGAGGGGGTCAAGGTGAACATCTATCTTGCCGATTTTGTCATTTGTGAACGAAACGGGGAGAAACACGCCCAGAAAATGTACCACATCTATATTAAGGAAATGAAAAATCCGTTTTCCGTGCGGCTGAAAACGATCGCCCCGGCCAGTTTTACCGATTCGCTGCGCTCGCTGAAAAACGAAGGTGGACGGATGCGTTTTGCATCGGAAGGCGAGGCGCTGTTCCGCACGATCACCTGCTCAAAGGAAGCCCAGCTCTATTTTGTATTTAAATGCACGAGCCAGC
This sequence comes from [Flavobacterium] thermophilum, assembly GCA_900450595.1. Taxonomy (GTDB): domain Bacteria; phylum Bacillota; class Bacilli; order Bacillales; family Anoxybacillaceae; genus Geobacillus; species Geobacillus thermophilus. Next base: position 2,353,011 of record UGGS01000001.1, on the reverse strand, counting down.
TTTACATGTTTATCGTCAAGCTCGATCTTCGCCAAAAAAAGTTTACCGTCGCCCTTTATGAGTGGAACGAACCGAGGCAAAAATACATCCCGATCCGCGCAGATGAATGGCTGGCGATGGAAAAACAGCTCATTTATGAAGTGCTGCAGTCGATTTACCTTGTCGACGATCGATGCGTGTCGTATTTGTTCACGTATCCGTCGCCTCCGAAGCGAAGCATGCCCCGTTCCGGCGCATAAACTTCTTCCTTCTTCCAATAAAAAAAATCGTTTCCTTTCATGGCTTTCGTCCGTTATACTGAAAATATAGAACATTACTATTTTTGGCTGCGGGATGTCAAGCCGGCCTGAGGAACTATCCCGCATGAGGCCTCGATGAAAGATGAAAAACGAAACAGACGGCGAAGGGAGAGGGCGCATCCGTGAAACCGAATCACGTTGTTTTCGCCGCTGCCATGGCTTCTGCCTTTTTTCTCGCGCCGGACGAGAGCCAAGCGGCGGAATGGAAGAAAGGCATGAGTTCTCCTGAAATCAAACAGCTCCAGCAGCGCTTGAAAGAAAAAGGCTTTTTCACGTATCCGCAAGCGACCGGCTACTTTGGCGCCATTACCGAAGAAGCGGTCAAAGCGTTCCAACGGGCGATGAACTTGCCAGCCACCGGCATCGTCGATGACGCCACCTACGCGAAGCTCAAAAACGCGCCTGCGTCAAACGACACGCTCGCCATCGGTTCCCGCGGCGCGGCCGTCAGTGATTTGCAACGCCGGCTGAAACAGCTCGGCTATTTTCGCTATCCGCAAATCACCGGCTACTACGGCGCGGTGACGGCCGATGCCGTGAAGCAGTTTCAACGGGCGAACGGGCTTCCCGCCACCGGGCGGGCGGACCGGGCGACGCTTGAGCGGCTGAAGCAAAAAGCAACAAGCCAGCCAGTGGAGTCGTCTGACGTGTTGACAATCGGTGATCGCGGCGACGACGTCCGCGAGCTGCAGCAACAGCTCAAACAACTCGGCTACTTTACGTATTCGGACATCACCGGCTACTATGGGGTGCTGACCGCCGACGCCATCCGCCGCTTTCAACGCGACAACGGCCTGCCAGTGACCGGCGCGGTCGACAACCAAACCGCTGCCCGCCTCGCGAGCGCAGTAAAAGCGAAAACGACCTCCCCTGCACCGATCGAGCGCGAGCGCCTGGCGGTTCGCCTCTCAATCGGCGCGCTCGGCGAAGACGTCAAGCGCATTCAGACGAAGCTCAAAGAGCTCGGCTACTTCTGGACGGACATCACCGGCTACTACGGCACTGCCACCGCCGATGCCGTCCGCCGTTTCCAACAAGCGGCCAAACTCCCAGCGACCGGCATTGTTGACAGCGAAACATACGAGCGTCTGCTTGGACAAGCTCCCCCGACGAAGGTGGATGTCATCGAACTTGTCGCCGATGCGGCTGAGCTGCTCGGAACCCCATACGTTTGGGGCGGCGAGACACCGGAAGAGGGATTTGACTGCAGCGGCTTCATTTTCTACCTGTTCCAGCAACAAGGCGTCCCCATCCCGCGCACCGTCGCCTTGATGTGGAATGCAGGCGCATCGGTTTCCGCCCCGGAAGTCGGCGACATCGTCTTTTTCGCCACGACCACCAACGGCCCATCGCACGCCGGCATCTATATCGGCAACGGCCAGTTCATCCATAGCGGCGCTTCGACCGGCGTGACGATCAGCCGCCTCGACCAATCGTATTGGAAACAGCGGTACTTGGGGGCGAAGCGGTTATTTTAGCATGCTGGAACGACAACGATGACCAAAATGAGGAGGAAAACGAAGATGAAACATGCATTCCAAATGGCAGCTGCCATCTGCCTCGCCGCCGCCATCGCCCTCGGAGGAAATGGACAAACAGTTGACGCCGCCGTCCAATGGGGGCAAGTCCAATGGAAACAAGGCATGATCGGCAAAGTCGTCATTTTGCGCGACACGCCTCTATACCGCCTGAACGGAGCGGCATGGCAGACCGCCATGACGGCGAAACAAGGGCGCGAGTATCGCGTCTACAGCCAAAAACGGGCAGGCGGCGCCGTCTATTACAGCCTCGGCGGCGGACTGTATGCCAAACAAGGGGACGCCATCCAATACGTGCCGTTCACAAAAGACGAACTTCTCGCCCTTGTCGCCCGCTCATTGAAAGGGCAATACATTCTTCAGGCAGGAAATGAATCCGTTCCGTTCGTCATTGAGCGGCAAAAAGGAAATCGTCTGTTCGGCTGGTATTTATACGGCCAAAATATGTCATTGCCGCTTGAAGGCCGCATCGACGGCGCAACGGTGACGCTCTCCATTTTCTTCAACGACAACGCCGAAGCGATCGCCGACTCGATCTCTTACTTAAAAGCGTACAACGTGCCGAAGGAAGAGATCGAAAAAATCGCCGAACAGCTCGCCAACAGCGGCGATTACGCAATGCAGCTGCAATTTTCCATCACGAACAGTCCGGAACAATTCGCAGGACAGTTCCGCTTTCTCGATTTGTACTTGAATGACCGCTATGACGTCGTCAAAATGACGCTTGGCCAACCGATGGACGTCACGGTGAAGAAAAACGATTGATGTTTTTGCACAAAATGTTTGCCAACCAAAACCATCAAACTGCCAAAATATCGTTCTAAATTTCTGTTACAGGCATATTCATATCAATGTCGCCATCGATGGCAATAATTTCAAAGGCATATTCTCTAAAAAATTTGTATTTAGGACTAGAATTTAGAAAAAAAATGTATTACTATAGGAGACGTGGAGCATTGAGGAATTATGCTCAAGTGCTAGCAACAGATGCTAGGCTTTCTAATCAGCCCAGCATCTAGCCGTCAAGGATGATATTGGTTGATGTTAGCACCTTTTAGGCAATGAATCTACTAAACGGCAGCCGTTTAGGATCATTGTCTTAAAGTTTCATAAAAATGAAGGGGGATTTTGGGCTTTATGGACAAAAAGAAAGCAGTCAAACTCGCCACAGCCAGCGCTGTAGCAGCGAGCGCTTTCGTCGCAGCCAACCCGCACACTTCCCAAGCAGCAACGGACGTGGCGACGGTCGTCAGCCAAGCGAAAGCGCAATTTAAAGCAGCGTATTATGCGTACAGCCACACGGTAACGGAAACGGGCAAACTCCCGAACATCAACGACGTATACGACGCCTACAACAAAGCGAAAAAAGCGTATGCAAACGCGGTTGCTGTCGTGAACAAAGCCGGCGGCGCGAAAAAAGACGCGTATTTGGCTGATTTGCAAGCTACATACGAAACGTATGTATTCAAAGCCAACCCGAAATCGGGCGAAGCGCGCGTGGCTACGTACATCGACGCTTACAACTACGCAGTCAAGCTTGACGGTCTGCGTCAAGATCTGGCGAAAGCTGTCGAAGCAAAAGACTTGAAAAAGGCAGAAGAGCTCTACCACAAAATTTCGTACGAGCTCAGAACGCGCACGGTCATCCTGGATCGCGTCTACGGCCAAACGACGCGCGAACTGCTTCGCTCGCAATTCAAAGACGAAGCGCAAAAACTGCGCGACAGCTTGATCTACGACATCACCGTTGCCATGAAAGCTCGTGAAGCGCAAGACGCTGTCAAAGCCGGCAACTTGGACAAAGCGAAAGCCGCGCTTGACAAAGTCAACCAATACGTATCGAAAGTAACCGATGCGTTCAAAGCTGAACTGCAAAAAGCAGCACAAGACGCCAAGGCGGCGTATGAAGCAGCATTGACGCCGAAGGTTGAGAGTGTAAGTGCGATTAACCTTAAACAAGTTGAAGTAAAATTTAACAAAGCTCTTAAAAAAGATACTGTAGTTGCAGCTAACTTTAAAGTTACAAAATCTGCAACAGATGCTGACGCTACAATCACTTCAGTAGGGCTTTCAGAAGATGGAAAAACTGTAATTATTACACTTTCATCTGCTCTTGAGCAAAAAGCAGAATACCGTGTAACAGGTGTTAAATTAGAAACTGTAAACGGTGAAAAAGTTCCTTCATTCCTTAAAGATGTTACAGTTGAAGATACAGTAGCTCCTAAGATTGTTTCTGCATCTGCAGTAACAAAAGATGATAAAGTTAATTCATTTACACTTAAATTCTCAGAGCCAGTTTCATTCACAACTATTAAAGTTGGAGATTCTATCCTAGGTGCTGCTAAAGTTGACGATTTCACTTACACTGTTTCTGGTAAAGAACTTGAAGTTGGTAAATCATATGAAGTTGAAGTTTACGGATTAACTGACCTTGCTGGTAACAAAGGTGGAACACCAGAACGTGCTTCTATCGTAGTTACGAAAGATGCTGTAAAACCAAACTTCGTTATTAACGCAGTTGGTCCTAAGACATTCGAAATCAAGTTTGATAAAGAAATGAACACTGCTGTAGCAGTTGATTCAATCAAAGTTAAAGATGCTAAAGGTAATGCTGTAGCACTTAAAGCTCTTCCATCATTCAAAGATGATAAACGTACACTTGTTGTTGAGCTTGCTGCACTTCCATTTGCAGATGCTACTGTAAACTCTGCAACACTTGATGTTACTGTACAAGCTCTTCAAGATAAACTTGGTAATGTGGTTGACACTAAAACTTCACAAGTAACACTTGTTCGTGACACTGTGAAACCAGCTATCAAAGAAGCTAAATTTACAGCTGCTAATGAAATCGAGGTAGAATTCTCAGAAGCTGTAACAGGTGTTGAAGCTGGAGACTTCTTTGTAAACAAACAAGATGGTACATCTGCGACAACAGTTTCTGGTGTAACTCCTGTTGCTGGAACGAATAAATATAAGCTTGCTCTTGCAGGCTCATTGAAAAATGGAAGCTATAGCTTAGTATTGAAAGTTAATGGAGTTTCTGATGATTCATCTAACACTAATGATGCACAAGTCTTAACTATCACTAATGATAAAGAAGTTGTTACTCCAGTTGCACCACTTTCAGCATATATCCAATCTGCTGGTGTAACTTCTGCAGCTAGGACAGTTACTGTAACTTTCGATAAGAATGATGTTCTAGCTGGAGTCAACCGTGCTACAGGTAACCTATACGTTGATGGTGCAGACAATAAGGCACTTTACTCAATCAATGGAGCTGCTCTTCCAGCTAAGGCAAAAGTTACATTCAACAATGACCAATCTGTCTCCGAAGCAACAGTTGGTGCTGACTTAAACAAAGATGGAGATAAGTCAGACACAGTTGTTGTAGATACAGTTACAATTGACCTTTCAGAAGTTGATGCTAAGGACTTAGTTGGTCCATATGCAGCATTCGGTAATGGTGGTACTGCAACAATTTCTGTTGGCGGTGTTAAAAACGCTGCCGGGGCTATTTTACCATTAACTAGCCTTCCAGTTGCCGTTGTAGATGCTACTAAGCCTGTCGTTAAAGAAGCGTATATTACTGGTAATGCTACAAATGGTTACAAACTTATTGTGAAGTTCTCTGAAGCTATGAAAGTTGTTAATGCAGCAGACTTTGTCCTTGCAGGTAAAGCAAATGCATCTACTGCTGCAACAGGAATTACTTTAGGAACTGCTGTGCTTTCTGCAGACGGACTTTCTGCTGAAATTCCTGTAACTAGCCTTGGTAATGCGGACCGTACTCTTGGGTTTACATTAGATACTGACGCACAAACGAACCTTGACTCGACAACAGATAAAGCAGATAATCCTTTGACAGAAATCACTACACCAATTCCTGTAACTAACTTTACTACTAACTAATTAAGAACTGGTGCCTTTGTCACCATTTGAAATGTTGAAAAGCTCTGCGGAGAGAAATCTCTGCGGGGCTTTTCTTTTTGCCCGAATCTGTATTAAGCTTGATTTCAAATATATATTATGATTTTGAACCTACAGTCATGGTGCCTCAATTCCTTTCGGGGAATTGGGGCTATTTTTGTTTTAGGAGGGAAAAGGATGAGCAAGTATCAAACCATCAATCACCAACAGCTAGAGTTGCTAGAAAGGGAGGTGTCTTCCAAGTAGCCAGCGAAGCGTGTCAACATTGTCAGCCTGAAGCTTGTTCGTGAGTCTAGCGTGCTGTACAAGGAGCGTCAAATCAAATCTCCGGAAGATGCGTACAGGCTGTTGAAGCCGTTTCTTGTGGAAGCAGACCGTGAGAAGTTTGTCGTTGTCTGCCTTGACACGAAAAACCAGCCGACTGCCATCAACGTTTGCCATGTCGGAAGCCTGAACGCTAGTATCGTGCATCCGAGGGAGGTGATGAAGGCTGCCATTCTCTCCAATTCGGCTTCCATCATCGTTGCCCATAACCATCCGAGCGGTCATTGCGAGCCGTCGAGGGAAGACATTGAAGTGACAAAAAGGCTCGTGGAGGCAGGAAGGATCCACTCGAGGATTAATCGAAACAGAGAAACATTGGTTGGGCCTCTATTTTTTTTCATTCATATGCAGGAGTTTGCTTGTTTTTGTTGAAAGAATCCTTAATGATGCATGAACGGAGATTGCTCGTCATTTTGTTGGGGGCAGATGAGCCTGTTGCAAATATGACAAAAAAGGGGGGAGAAAAGGTGAAGATGTTTGAGTACCGCTTTGCCATTGCACCCATTTTCCATTTCATCGCAAACAAATCGATGGAAGCAGGCTTGCATGTATGTGATGGCCATGCAAAGCAAACCGTGCAGTTGTTTATGAATGATGCCGCTTCCGAGAAAGGGAAGAAGCGCATCGGGGCTATACAATATGAAGGAAGCAACGATTACGCAATGAAAGAGCCTTACATTGTCAGCTGGAGGTTCGAGCGAGCGCTGCTTCCGGATGGCCTCAAACGAGACTTGGAGGCGATCACAGCGTTTCGCAGAGATCGAAACGCAGGCCCGTCCATCAATCCAAACGCTCAGTCGATTGCCTTTAAGTTTGAAGCGTTGACGGATGGCGCCAAAGAAACGATTGAGGCGATTACCGCCGTTCTTAAGAAGCATGCAAGAAGTTGAAGTGGTTACGCGCCTGTCGCTTTTTGATGGATGGGACGGTGTGGCTAAGGCGGAGGTTGAAAGGGAAACGGGGGATTGGAAATGGCGCATGTATTTCAAATGAAAACGAAACCGCATGGGTTTCAGCGGTACGACGAATTCATTCGCGATCAAGTCATAGGGATTGGCTGGCCGCTGATCGGCAATTTAGACGGCATAAGCAAAGATGAGCTGAGAGAGCGATTGCGCAACGTGTACCATTATTCGGGGGCGAAGCTTGGCAACGCTCTTGGCGCAATCTGGGCGTTTGTCCATACGATGGAACAAGGGGATGTCGTGTTGGTTCGCCATGGCGCATGGCTCAGCATCGGCATCATTGGCCCCTATCGCTATGTGAAACATCTCGACAATGATATCGATGGGTTTTGCCACCAGCGATCGGTGGAGTGGAAGATCATCAATGAAAACGTTCGGTTGTATAATGAGAAGGTGCATGAAACATTGCGGAGCCCGGGAGTTGTGACAAAAAGCAAATATACTGTACACGAACTTCAACTAGGGATTTAATGGTGAACTAGATTCGCGCCCTTGAAAAGAAAGTCGGCGCCAACAACGCAAACATTCAGAAGGTAAAAGAAAAAGTCAAGGCGTTGAACGACCAAGTGCAAGCGAACAAAAAGGCGTTGCTTCAGTTGCTGTAGAAATCAAGGGAGAAGGCGTCCCAAACGTTGGGGCGCCTTTTTGCATTAACGGAAGGACGTCCTTATTCCCGTTTTTAAGGAAAAAATGAATTTAATCAAGAACTTTTGCATGATTTTTGACATAAACTAATCATATATTCCGCTTTTTGAGGAAAAATACATGGAAAATCAATTGTTCTCAGTTTATAATTGATTGTAGAAGCAAAAGGTCAAAAGTTTGATGAAAACTCCACACGGATCATCCCATTGAGCATCGCAGGGATGTTCAAGGTTGGATTCGTCATTTTAGATATACGGGAGGTGAAGTGTATGGTAAATACAAACAAAATTGTAGGTCAGAATGTCAAAAAATATATAGAAGGGAAAGGCATTAAACATTCATGGGTGATGGAACGCACTGGTATTAAGAAGACAGCTTATTATAATTTCTTGAAAGGCGAAGGAAATGTGGAGGAGTATGTTGCAAAGATCAATAAGCTGTTCCGCATTAACGATCCGTTCTTTTTTTACAAGGCAGATATGGAGTTAAATGGAAAAACGTTTGGCCGCAGCCGATCTGATTCATTTATGAATTATGTGGCCCTTTCGTTTCACGGTGCAGAGGACGAAGAATTCAAAAAGGGCATGCATCTTTTCAGCGAATTTGTTGAACTGATCGATGTGTTAAAATCAGTGACAAATTCCGAACATCCAAGGGGGTAGTCCATTGATTGCAAAAGACAATCTTGAAATGATTCTAGAGCATAACAAAACACATTTGCCGAAAATGAAAAGGGCAATGGACCGTATTTACTCCCTCGGAGATCCTCTTGCTCATGTAAAGCCGCTTGATTTTATAAAAACTTATCTTTACGAGCATGCAAATGTATTGCAGTTTCCGATTCAACATGCTGACTATGGTGGGCTTGTGTATTACTATAACGGTGATTATTATGTCCATATTAATACCGCACAGCCGAGAATATATGAAAATTTCATGTGGGCGCACGAGTTTTATCATTTCTTTTTTGACAAGGAGAAAATTAAGAACCCTGACCAAAATTTTATCATGATTGATCATATTTATGATGAAAAAGAGCGGCTTCCTAATCTCTTTGCTGCCGAATTTTTAATTAATGATTTTGTGTTGGAAAGAAGTTTTCGATTTTTGGAGACCGCTCACATGAAACAATCTCTCTCCCAAAAAATTATGCGATTAATCAGTGTCTTCCAGATCCCGTACAAAGCGTTAGTTGTGAAACTTGCTCAAAACGAATTGATCACGATTAACGAAGCAAAAGATGCATTGGACTATGATTATAGAAATCGTATTCCCCATGATATAGACAAATCATTGTTCGAGCCTAGTTATACGATAAACATCAGCGGGTTTGATGAATTATATGAAAAGGCAAAAGGATTGATGTATGAGGAGGATCTTCAATCGATTAAAAAATTTTATGATAAGCTATATGAACAAGTGTTGGCGTCAGTGCATGATCAAAGGGGGACGAAAGGATGAAGGTCCTCGATTCCCCTGTTTTAGAATCCGTTCGCCCGTTTATTTCAGATAATACGGTCCAACTGTACCAGTCACTAAATGAACATCAAGCATTTTATATGTTAGATAATATGATCTTAACGAAATTCAGAAAACAAATATCAAATTTGCCGCTTTTGCTGCAGGCATTTCATCAGTCTCCGATTTTTCTTATTCCTGATGCAGTGTTAGAAGAGTCTTGTAGGAATATACCCACAAAGGAACGGTATAATGATTATTACTTTGAGCTTTTCAAACAATTATCGGAGAAGAAACAGCTGTATATTCTATCGATGCAAACCATTTATCACTTATTAGAGAAAGGAATGACGAAAAAGCAACGCATATTGGATGTGATGAAACAACTAGCTTTGCAAGCTTTCAGAGTCAATAGAGATATTATTCATAACCTGGAACGATGTGAATTATCCTCCATTTCGGATCTTCCAAAATTGAGACAAATCATTTTACATAACGGAAATAATGCAGGAGAGCGCTTTATTTGTTTTTTCTCATTATTGCTTGTTCATCAGTACTACGGTCCTGCCTATATATGTAGTGATGACGGCAAAGGTGTATATACGATGTATAATACTTTTGTAAATAACGAAAGTTTATCTTAATTAGGCGAGAAGACTCCCACTTCAACGAAGCGAAGCGGAGTAAGTGGGAGATGAATCGCCTTAACTATATTTTGCTGAAAATAGGATAGATTCAGTAAAATATAGTATCATATAGTTAGATGGGAGGTGAAAAAATGTATTTTTGTATCAAACAACAGCTAAATGGTTTGACCAAAGAAGAATACTTGACTCTTCGAGAACTGTGCCATATTGCCAAGAACATGTACAACGTCGGATTGTACAATGTCAGACAATACTATTTTGAACACAAGGAATTTCTTAATTATGAGAAAAATTATCATCTTGCAAAAACTAACGAAAACTATAAGCTGTTAAACAGCAACATGGCACAGCAAATTTTAAAAAAGGTTAATGAAGCCTTTAAATCTTTCTTTGGTTTGATCAGTCTTGCCAAACAAGGAAAATATGACTACAAGGCTATCAGTATTCCAAAATATCTTAAAAAAGATGGCTTTCATTCACTGATCATTGGCCAGATTCGTATAGACGGCAACAAATTCACGATACCGTATTCTCGCCTATTTAAAAAGACTCACAAGCCTATCACGATAACGATTCCGCCTGTGTTACTGGACAAAAAGATTAAGCAGATTGAAATCATTCCTAAGCATCATGCCAGGTTCTTTGAGATTCAGTACAAATATGAAATGCCTGAAGATCAAAGAGAATTAAATGACCAAAAAGCACTGGCAATTGATTTAGGATTAAACAATCTTGCCACTTGTGTCACATCAGACGGCAGATCATTCATCATTGATGGGCGGAGATTAAAAAGTATAAATCAATGGTTTAACAAAGAAAATGCCAGACTTCAAAGCATAAAAGATAAGCAAAAAATCAAAGGCACCACTCGTAAACAGGCTTTGCTTGCTATGAATCGCAATAATAAAGTGAATGATTATATCAACAAGACTTGCCGTTACATCATTAACTACTGTATTGAAAATCAAATTGGCAAACTTGTCATTGGCTATGCGGAAACATGGCAACGCAATATGAATCTAGGAAAAAAGACAAATCAAAACTTTGTCAATATTCCTCTCGGTAACATAAAAGAAAAACTAGAATATCTTTGTGAATTTTACGGCATTGAATTCTTGAAACAGGAAGAATCCTATACGTCTCAAGCCAGCTTTTTTGACGGCGATGAGATTCCTGAATATAATGCCGACAATCCAAAAGAATATAAGTTCAGCGGCAAACGTATTAAGCGCGGCTTGTATCGAACAAAGTCTGGCAAACTAATTAATGCTGATGTCAATGGCGCATTAAACATCTTAAAGAAAAGTAAAGCTGTAGACCTGAGTGTCTTATGCTCTAGCGGCGAAGTGGACACGCCTCAAAGAATAAGGATTGCTTGAAGCAGTCAAACTTCTTTGGAAGCCCCCACTTCAAATTTTCGCTAGAAAATTAAGTGGGGGTAGTTCACTTGGAATATTAGGTATCGATGATTTTTTAGGATTTAAACAGCAATACATCCTGCTGTCTTATGACCGTATTCTACAATTATCCATTCAAAATACGAAATTAAGCTCCGAAGAAATCTATGCTTTTGTGCACAGCAGCGGTCGAAACGAGTCGAGGAAGGTCATTTATTCGGTAACTATTCACCCCAGTGCTAGTGTATAAAAAAGCCCAGCACAAATAGGGCATTTCGGTCATAGAAAATGCCCTAGGTAGCGGAAAGAACTCGATCGATCGTTTCGCCTGCCAACAGAAGACATAACGAATCCCACACGTTTTTTTCGTGTTTCGTCAGTGTGGAAACGATGCTTCTTGCGATGCAAAACGACTGCGCGAATGTTTCTTCGCGAAACGTACCCGAAATGTTCTCTTTGACTTTAACCATGCGAAGATCGCGTTCGGCTTGGTTGTTGTCAAAGGGAACATGTACTTCACGTAAGAAACGCAGCGCTTCTTCCTTTCGTTTTTGAAGGCGTCGAACAAAAGCGAGTGCTTTTTTCGGAAGAGGCGTCATCGTTTCTAATCGGTGTTGTGCTCTTTCTAGGATGCGATCATACACTCGTTCCCACCGTCTCGCTTCTTCTTCGGAAAGTGCACCGTGATGGGCTTCGACGGCTTGCTTGGCGGCTAACAGAAACGTGGTCATGCGCATCGCCCACGTATGCCCCTGTTCGATGAATCCTTTTAACTCACGCAAATGGTGGGCATGACAAAGGGCATGGGTGGCTTTCGTGTATCTCGGATACGTACCGAACGCATCGTGCATCATCGTCCCTTCATATCGGGGAAGAATCCCAATATCATCGGTCGCTTTTTTTCCACGAGAAGCGTGAGGAGCCAAGTATGTATATCCCGATGTACACGCGACATGCACCCATGCGAGTTTCCCATTGATGCGCAAACTCGTTTCATCGACATGCAGGATGTTGGATTCAAGTAAGGCGTCTTCGATGATGTCCATATTTGATTCCAGCGCTTCGCGTCCTCGTTTCACCATATTGGCAAGAGTTCCCGTACTAATCGAGTGTTGATATAACGCTTCGATTGTATCACTTAAACTAACGCTTCGATTGTATCACTTAAACGCTTGTACGGGATCAATTGGATATGATGTAAATAAACAACGAGCGCCGTGAGCCGTGGACCGTATTGCACATGATTCGTGACATGGGATGGGAATTCGGCTTGTTGCACGCATCGACAATGTGGACACGATTTCACTTCACGTTCATGTTGTGTCACCTCGATCGCCGCAGGAGGGACATCAAACACTTGACGGATATCGACTTTGAACGGTTTGACTTCACGCAAAGAAGCTCCACATCCTTGACACGTATGCACACGGTGGACGACACGATGATGTGGATGTTCCACTTGACGGAGCGTCTTCCCCTCATGTCCCTCTTGCCCACCAGGCTTTTTGCCAGACGGCTCGCGGGAGGAACGCTTTTTCTCAAAACGGTCAGAAGATGGGGGCAAATGGCTATTGGAGCTGTTTTTTTTCGTGCGTGCTTCCAGCTCTTGAACACGGTACTTCAGTTGTTCATTTTCTTTGCGTAGTTGTTTGTTTTCGTGACGCAAATGTTCATTTTCTTGAATGAGTTGATGAATGAGCTGTTTTTGTTGTTGAACTTTGCCGATTAAGCCCTCAACTGTAAATACAGCTTGTTGTACCGTCAACATGTGATTCACCTCCTTGTCTATCAATATTCACATCATAGACAAGGAAAGAAGAAAATATTCAGCTCACTTTATGATGTGGCTGAATAGTTACTTTATTCGTTAGATGGACAGTCATTCCATACAGAAATTAAAAATGCCAATTTGGCAAAATGGATTGAAGAAGGAAAAATAGAGATTTCCTTTTAACGGAGGGGCATCCGTTGCTTCTCAAAAGTTGCGAAAGCTCGATAGAGGCAGAGAGCCGCAAGGAAGATCCGTTATGAAAAAAGCTTATTTTGTTGAAATCAAACCGACAACTGAACAAGCGATCAAAATAAACAAAACGATTGGTGTTTGTCGCTGATGGCCTCATCGGCCAGCTCATCGCGCTGTCCAACCCGCTGCGGGCGGTGACGAATGACATTCGCGCCCTTGAAAAGAAAGTCGGCGCCAACAACGCAAACATTCAGAAGGTAAAAGAAAAAGTCAAGGCGTTGAACAACCAAGTGCAAGCGAACAAAAAGGCGTTGCTCAATTTGCTATAGAAATGAGGAAGGGCGCCAGTGGAGGGCGCTCTTCGTTGTGTTGCAATGGTGACCTTCTATTTTTGCTTGGGTTGCTTCTTTTCCTGCTCTTTTAGAAAAGACATTCCTTCAAGGCATATTCTCTCTGCGAATAATGGATTATTTGAACAGCTTTTCTGCTTCCTTATCTACTCCTCTTAACGATGCGTGTCACTCCTTTAATGTCGGCTGTCATTCCTTCTTTTTCTATCTTCCAACGGTTTTTTGATGCGTTCTTGCTAATGTTGAGCTGTCAATCGCTCGTCGGACGGCGGTTTCAATGATAATATACAGCATGAATGTAAAAAAGAAGATTGAAAAGATCAACCATCCCCAAGAATAGGACATTGTGCTTTCCTCTATCTCTTTCGATATTGTCTGTTTATTTCCTCTATTTTTTTGTTTGTTTTTTCTATCAAAATTTTGTTACTTTTATGGTAATACTCACATTTCGCACCCTCCCAACGAAAATCGGGAGGATTTTTTCGTTCCGATGTCGAATGAATCCTTGACACACAAGGAAAGTGAAGGAGTTTTTCTCTCATGAACGTTCAAGTCAAAAAGGTCTATCGTAATGATTATTTGAATATAATAAGTGCCCTATTCAAGAAACTGGGCCTGCCCCAATTGATTGACCATCTCGTTCCCGTTGATCCACAGTGCCAGACTCGAGTCAGCGATGCCGTTCAGGCCATCATCTACAATATGTTTGACGGCCGGCAAGCCCTTGTTCACTTGGAACGATGGGCTCAGGAGATCGATCTAGAGAAACTCATCCGTCCCGGTCTCCATCCTTCCTGGTTGAACGACGATGCGTTGGCCCGTCATCTCGATCGCCTGTATGAGGCTGGCATTCACAACGTCATCAGCACTTGCTTGATTCACATTTATCGCAAAGAAGGCCTTTCCCTCCGAGCCTTTCACGCCGATACGACGGACAAGACGGTTTACGGCGCGTATGAATCGGCCTCGTTAGAGGCCTTACAAATCACACATGGCTACAACCGCCATCATCGTTGGCAAAAACAGATCGGCTTCGGACTGGTCGGCAACGAGGACGGCATCCCGTTTTACGGCGATGTGCACGACGGCAACCTGCCTGACAAAACGTGGAATCCGGAGGTGCTGTCCCGTGTCCACGAACAGCTCAAACAAGCCAAGATGGAAGACGAATGGATTTACGTGGCCGATTCCGCCGCGATGACAAAAGACACTCTGGCGCAAACCAAAGCGGCCAACGCCTTTTTGATCACCCGAGGCCCTTCGTCGCTTCGGATCGTGAAACGGGCATTCGCGGAGGCCGATTCGGCCCACATCCCGTGGAGCGACCCCTTTACGCTGGCGGAGAGAAACGGCGCCACGTACCGGGTATGGGAAACATCCTCCACCTATGAAGGCCACCCCGTTCGGCTGATCGTCGTCGAATCGAGTGCGCTCGACCAGCGAAAAGGAAAGACGCTCGAAAAAGAACGAACCAAAGAAGCGGAGCTTCTTCGCGAGGAACAAGCCCGTTGGGAGCGTCACCCCTTCTCCTGCCGGGAAGACGCTGAACAAGCCTTGGCGTCCCTCAAGGCGTCCCTTCGCCCCCGGTTTCATCAGGTCAAGGCCGCGGTCGAAGAGATCGTACGCCCGAAAAAACGGCGCGGACGGCCGAAAAAAGGGGCGAAACCCGAGGTGGAGACGCTGTATTTCTTGCACCTTGACGTCGAATTCGACCAAGACGCGTGGGAACAGGCGAGACGGAAAGCGTCCCGGTTTGTCCTTGTCACGACCGTTCCGAAGGAATGGAAGGGCCAACCCATGGATGCCCAAGAGATCTTGAAGCTGTATAAAGGGCAGATCTCGGTGGAAATGAACTTCGCTTTTTTGAAAGATCCGTTTTTCACGGATGAGATTTACGTCAAAAAACCAGAACGGGTCGCAGTATTAGGCTATTTGTTTCTGTTGGCCTTGGCTATTTACCGCGTTTTTCAGCGCCGAGTGCGTCAGTTTATTACTCCAGAACACCCGTTGAAGGGTCCTGGAGGCCGCAAGCTGACCCGGCCGACGGGACAGGCGATTTTTCAGCTGTTTCAATATGTGAACGTCGTCCTGTTCAAGCTGCCGGATGGGCGCATCCAACGCTCACTGGATCGCTCCCTTACCCCTGATCAGCGAAGGATTCTGCAGGGATTGGGCATGGATGAGAGCATCTACGTGTAACGTGATACGGAACGACCAGCGATGGTAAAAAAAGGATTGCCATCGCTCGTTGTGTTGGTCAAAAAGTTATTCTGAAAAACTAAATAAAAAATCCTTTGTTTTGACCTTGTCAGGGTGCGAAATGTGAGGTAATATGTATAGAGATGACAATGATTTGATCTGAGTGAGGGGGATGGGCATTGAAAAAACGGAAGAAATACGCGGCGGCGAGCGTGGTGTTGGCGTTGGGGCTGCTTGCTCCGGCTGTGTTGCCGACCGCAGCGGGCGCGGAAGACCGAGATGTCGTCAAGCTGCGCATTTTAGAGACGACGGACGTACATATGAATCTCGTCAACTACGATTATTTCAAAGATAGTCCGACGAATGAGTTTGGGTTGTCGAAGACGGCGCGTTTGATCGAGCAGGCGCGCGCTGAGCAGCCGAATACGCTTCTGTTTGACAACGGGGATTTGATTCAAGGAACGCCGCTTGGCGACTATGTGGCGAAAGTGAAGCCGCTGCAAGACGGCGAAGTGCATCCAGCGGTGAAACTGTTGCATTTGTTGAAGTACGATGCGGCGACGGTTGGGAACCATGAGTTCAACTATGGCTTGGATTTCCTCAATGAAGTGTATGACGATGCCAAGCTGCCGATCGTGAATGCGAACGTGTACCGTGACGATCATGACCAAAATCCGGATAACGATGTCAACTATTTCACGCCGTATCAAATTTTAGCGAAAGAAGTCGTTGATGAAGACGGGGAGAAGCATACGCTGAAGATCGGCGTCATCGGCTTTGTGCCGCCGCAAATTATGGATTGGGACAAAGCGAATTTGCAAGGGAAAGTGATTGCGAAAGACATTGTGCAGTCGGCGCAAAAGTATATTCCAAAAATGAAAGCGGAAGGGGCCGATTTGATCGTTGTGCTATCGCACTCGGGCATTGAGACCGGCGGAAACAGCCCGAATATGGAAAACGCCTCCTATTATTTGACGCAAATTCCGGGGGTCGACGCCGTGTTGACCGGCCACCAGCATAAAAAATTTCCGGCGCTTCCGGGAACGACGCCCGATTTTCCGGATGGGAACGGTATCAACAATGAAACAGGCACGATCAACGGTGTTCCGGTGACGATGCCGGGGGCGTGGGGCGATACGCTTGGGGTTATTGATTTGACGGTTGAGCAAATCGATGGAAAATGGAAAGTGACACAAGCGAAAGCCCAGCTTCGCCCGGTGTACGACAAGGCGACGAAAACGCCGTTGGTTGACAGCGACCCGGCCGTGGAGCAGGCGATCCAAGCGGAACATGAAGCGACGATTCAGTACGTCCGCAGCCCGGTTGGAAAAACAACGAGCCCGATCAACAGCTATTTTGCGCTTATCAAAGACGATCCGTCCGTGCAAATCGTCACGAACGCCCAAAAGTGGTATGTGGAAAAAATGTTAAAAGGGACGCAGTATGAAGGCCTTCCGGTGCTGTCGGCCGGTGCTCCGTTCAAAGCCGGCGGACGCGGCGGGGCGAGCTATTATACCGACATCCCGGCAGGGGAAATCGCCATTAAAAACGTCGCCGATTTGTACTTGTATCCGAACACGGTGTATGCGTTGAAAATTACGGGAGCCGAGTTGAAAGAATGGCTTGAGTGGTCGGCGGGGCAATTCAACCAAATCGACCCGAACAAGACAGACGTTCAGCCGCTTGTCAACAACGACTTCCCGACGTACAACTTCGACATTATTGATGGCGTGACGTATGAGATCGATGTTACCGAGCCGGCGAAATACGACAAAAACCAAAATGTGATCAACCCGAAAGCGAATCGGATTAAAAACTTGAGATTCGAAGGCAAGCCAGTGACGCCGACCATGGAGTTTGTTGTCGCAACGAACAACTATCGGGCGACGACGAACCGGATCATCAATCCGGGCGGGAAAAACACGATTTTGGCCGCGCCGGATGAAAACCGGCAAGTGATCATCGATTACATTCGGGAAAACGGAACGATTAACCCATCGGCGGACGGCAACTGGCGGTTTGCGCCAGTGAAAGGGAAAGCGCCGGTGACCGTCACGTTTGAATCGTCGCCGGAAGCGCAAAAATACTTGCCGCAAGACGGCAGCATCCGCTATGTCACCGCCTTGCCGAGCGGATTTGCTCAATATGAATTTGCCTTGCCGCTTTGGAAGGAAGAAAAGCCCAACCCGCCAAAGCAGTCGGAGAAGCCAACCACTCCTCCAGGCCAAGTGAAAAAAGTGTACTGGGATGGCGTGGAGCTGAAAAAAGGGCAAATCGGCCGCTTGACGGTGCAAAAGCCGATCAATCTATGGAAACGGACGAAGGATGGGCGCCTTGTGTTCGTCCGCATCTTACAGCCTGGGGAAGTGTACCGCGTCTACGGGTATGATGCGCGCTTCGGCGGGCAGTACGCAGTCGGCGGCGGGTATTACGTAACAGACATTGACACGCACATCCGCTATGAAACGCCGTCAAAGGAGAAGTTGAAGCAAGCAAATGGATGGTAACATCAAACACGGCCTTGTGCCGCCATTCATGGCGGGCAAGGCCGTGTTTTTTGCCTCAATGATAGAGCGGAATGTCTTTACAACGCGATCGCAGGCATCAAGGCCATGCCACCAACCGTGGTTCGGTCCAACGGACGAATTCATCAGTCCACGGTCGGGTTGTGATCGACCAAGCGATAGTAGAGACGGTCGTTTTTCTAGGAACCCAAACCGAAACCGAACCGCCATTGACTTTGAACTCCCCCCATCCATCACTGTTGATGGTGACGGTGTCACTCCGGTTGCCGGTAAGGTCATAGAACACTTTTCCGGCGTGTTGTTTGCCAACGTACATCCATTTGCTTCCTCCCGGCCCATCGGTGATCAGTGCGGCCAGTCCGGATCCTGGTTTTTCCGTGACGCCTTCCCTTGTCCACCCGATGATGTCGGAGTGATCAAGATAATCATGTTGCGTTCCATAAGCATAATCCCTGCGCGCGATGAGGAGCGGATCGATTTTGCTTTTCAGCGAAGGAATGTTATATTGTGGAATGCCATAATAGTCACCATAAAAGACGCACGGGTATCCTTCCTGCCGAGTTAGAATAAAGGCGTAAGCCAACGGTTTGAACCATGGGTCGACCCATGACTGCAGCGCTTGGCCGGGTTCGGTGTCATGATTATCAACGAAGGTGACGGCCAATGTCGGTTGATCTTTCATGAGAGTATTGGTCATTAACGTGCGCATATCAAATGCGCCTCCTGATTTGGAAGCAGTATAAAATTTGTTGTGTAACGGGGCATCAAACAAAGACATCGTTCCGTTTGTTTTCGTAATGTAATTGTGCAACTTGTTGATGTCATAGCTCCAATATTCCCCGACGGTAAATAGCGGCTTGCCAGTCTGAGAACGCACATACGACAACCAATCAGGAAAAAAACTGAACTTAATATGCTTGACGGCATCAAGCCGGAACCCATCAATGTTCGTTGTGTTGACATACCATTTCCCCCAGTTTTTCAGTTCGGTCACGACTTCGGGATGATCCATATCAAGGTCGGCATACATTAAGTAGTCATAGTTTCCGTTTTCCGTGTCTACTTCCCAATCCCACGCTTTGCCGATGCCGCGGAATTTGTAAATGCGGCTTAATTTTCGGCTTTCGTCCCAATCAACGCCGTCAAAATGGTACCAGCGCCACTTAAAGCTGGAGTAGGTGTTGCCCCGCCCGGGAAAATCAAATTTCGTCCATGCTTGGATTTGATAGGTGCCCGAGATTTCTTGGTTGCGGTCGGACGGATTGACTTCGACGGCGTCCACCCATTCCGTGCCGTCGGCGCCGCCTTTATGGTCGAACACGACATCGGCGTACACTTGCATTCCAGCGGCGTGGGCGGCTTGAATGGCTTGAAGATATTGAGCTTTTGTTCCGTATTTTGTGCGGACGGCCCCTTTTTGATTGAATTCGCCGAGGTCATACAAGTCGTATACTCCGTACCCTACGTCGCTGCGGCTTGTTCCTTTGTAAGCGGGCGACAGCCAAAGAGCGGTGATGCCAAGGCTGGATAAGTTGTTGGCTTCATTGGCCACTTTGGTCCATAACGTGCCATCATCCGGCAAGTACCATTCAAAATACTGCATCATGGTGCCGTTAAACGGTGCGGCAGCCTTGGCGGGCTGTCCGGTTGGGCAGAACAGCAAGGCAGTGAGCAAAAACGCGAGCAGGAACATCCATCCTTTTCGAATGATGCGGTGAAACGTTAGCACAATGCCCTTCCCCTTTAATCAAATGTTGCATTCGACGGTTTGGCTTCCAAAAAATTAAGGGAAACGATTGCATAAAAAGAGTAAAAAGGGAGCAAACCCTCGAACGTTTACGTCTATTATAATTTTTATTTGTAATCGTTTTCAATATCGAATTTAAACAATTTTGAGTTTGACACGAATGGAAAATAGAACAACGGAACGATTCGTTTTTCAACATGGGGAAAATACAGTTGAAATATTCTGTTTATTCGTATAAGATAAAGATTGATGAAATCGTTTGCATCAACCATTTTGTGCAAACGATTGCACAAAGAATATAAAAAGGAAAGGAGAGAAGGAAGTTGGCCAAACAAAGGAGAAGGGAGCGGGGGATGATCAAGAGGGCAAGGAGAATGCTATCATTGGTTTTGGCATCGGTGTTGTTGCTGGCATTGACTCCTTTCCAGGCGGTTGCCGCTGCGAACGAGGCAGGAAGTTCTAGCGCTCTAGGGAATGGAGCGCATCGGTGGACGGCCGAATCCACGGCCTCGCAGCCACGGACGATCACGCTAGTCGGCAATTTGCAAGATGAGTTGGGCCATACGAAGGAATGGGATCCGTCGGCTACAGCGACCGTGATGCATCATGAAGGCGATGGGCTTTATACGTTGACGGGGGCGCTGCCGGCGGGGACGTATGAGTACAAAATCGCCATCAACGGCAGCTGGGATGAAAACTACGGTGCTGGTGGGCGCAACGGCGGAAATCTTACATTGACATTGAACGAGCCGACAAAGGTAACGTTTTACTACCATGATCGCACTCATGCCATCGCTGACTCGACTTGGTATGCGCCGATTCCAAAGGAAAAACAGCCGTGTTTGGTCGGAACCGTATTGCCGGCCATCGGTCGTGAGACAGACAATAATGGTTGGACTCCAGCCACATCGACGGCCTTTCTCAAGGATGACGATTTTGACTCCGTTTATGCGTTGACGGCGCAGGTGCCGAAAGGATCTTATGAATACAAAATCGTGCTTGGAACCAATTGGGATGAAAACTATCCGCAAGACAATGCACGGTTAAACGTGTTGGAGCCTTCCACTATCACGTTCTTTTTCAATGCGAAGACGAAAGAGGTCTATACCGATTATCGCCCGCAAGGTTCAGATGGAATCGTTCAAAAAGAGCGGCTCAAGCATAACACATGGGATGCGCTGTACCGCCAGCCGTTTGGGGCGGTGAAAGCGGGAACGAAGGTGACGCTTCGCTTAGCGGCGAAAAAAGGCGATTTGACGAAAGCGGATGTGTATGTGAAAAATACGACGACCGGCACGGCCAACGTCTACACGATGGAAAAAGTCGGCGTGCTCGGGGACGATGAATATTGGGAGGTGGCGTTCACCCCTTCGACGCCCGGGGTGTACGGGTATAAATTTATAGCGCAAGATGCCGGAACGAAAGTGGAATACGGCGAAGATACGCAAGAAGGGCAATGGGGGAAAGCGGTGGACAGCCGCGCGGAGCTGTTTCAACTGACGGTGTATGATCCGGATTACAGGACGCCCGACTGGATGAAAGAAGCGGTTGTGTATCAAATTTTCCCGGATCGGTTCTTTAATGGCAACCCTTCAAATGATAACAGCAAGAAGCAGGCACGCGGGGCGCAGCCGATTGAGCATCGCGATTGGTCGGAGTTGCCCGATAATCCGCGCTTGAAAGGGACGAGCGGCTATGATGGCGACGGCGAATGGTCGAACGACTTTTTCGGCGGCGACATCGCCGGAATTAGACAGAAGTTGGATTATTTGCAGTCGCTTGGGGTGAACACGATTTACTTAAACCCGATCGCCACGGCGCCCTCGAACCATAAATACGACGCAAGCAATTACAAAGAACTCGATCCGATGTTTGGGTCGCCGGAAGAGTTTCAGGCATTTGTTCAGGAACTGGCGAAACGGGGGATGCATCTCATCTTAGACGGCGTGTTCAACCACGTATCCGATGATTCGATTTACTTCGACCGTTACCACCGCTATCCGACCGTCGGCGCGTATGAATATTGGGAAGCGGTTTACGATTTGATGAATGAAAAAGGATTGAGCGAGGAAGAAGCGCGGAAACAAGTGGAAGAGAAGTTCAAACAAGAGGGACAGACGTTCAGCCCGTATGGGTTTCACCTTTGGTTCAATATTGAAAACGAAAAAGTCGATGGTCGTTATAAGTATCAGTCATGGTGGGGCTATGACAGCTTGCCGGAGTTTAAGTCGGTGACGGGGGAAAAAGTGCCGCATCCGAGTGAATTGAACAACGATGCGCTCGCGAACTACATTTTCCGCGAACCGGATTCGGTGGCGAAAAGCTGGATTGCCCGCGGCGCCTCCGGCTGGCGGCTCGATGTGGCCAATGAGGTGGATCCGGCGTTTTGGCGCGAGTTCCGCCAAGAATTGCTTCAAGGGTCGTACGACCGCGGTCCGACGTTAAAAGAAGGGGAGCAGCCGCTCATTTTAGGGGAAATTTGGGATGACGCATCGAAATATTTTCTAGGCGACCAGTACGATTCCGTGATGAACTACCGGTTCCGCGGGGCGGTGCTTGACTTTTTGAAAAACGGAAATGCGGAAGAGGCGGACAAACGGCTGACGGCCATAAGAGAAGACTACCCAAGTGAAGCGTTTTATGCGCTGATGAACTTAATTGGTTCCCATGACACGGCGCGGGCGGTCTTTCTGCTTGGGAACGGAACGGATTCATCCGAGCGGGCGGAGCTGGATCCGAATTATCGTGAGGAGCTAGGGAAAAAGCGGCTCAAGCTGGCGGTGATTTTGCAGATGGGATACCCGGGAGCGCCGACGATTTATTACGGCGATGAAGCGGGAGTAACAGGCTCAAAAGATCCGGACAACCGCCGCACCTATCCGTGGGGCAGCGAAGACCAAAACTTGTTGGCGCACTATCGAAAAGTCGGCCAAATTCGTCAACATCATTCGTCATTGCTGGCCCATGGCGACATCAAGACCGTGTATGCGCAAGGGGATGTATACGTCTTTGCCCGCCAATACGGTCGTGACGTGGCGCTCATTGCCGTCAACCGCGGTGATGCGGACAAAACGGTGACATTGGATGTCGCTTCTTTGCTTCCGAATGGCACCGTACTCACGGATGAGTTGCATGACGGCGTAACGGCCGCAGTCGCCGGCGGAACATTGAAGGTCACTGTTCCGGCGATGGATGGACGGATGATGTTTGGGACGGTGACGGCAGAAATGCCTGCCGCGGTCAGAAATTTGCAGGCAAGCGCCGCGGTTGGTCGCGTGACGCTTACTTGGGAAGGGCAAGCGTCGAAGTATCGGGTGTACCAATCAACCATTCAAGGGGCTGGTTATACGTTAGCGGTGGAAACGAACGAGACTTCCGTGACGATCGATTCGTTGGCGAACGGGACTGCGTATTACTTTGCCGTTACCGCCGTCGATGAGAACGGGAATGAGTCGCCAAAGGTGGAAACGAATCGCGTCGTTCCTCATTATCCGCTGACGAGCGACAATGTCCAGTTCGTGACCACGTTAAGCGATGCCACACTCGACTTGTCCCAGCCCCAACCAATCGATGTCAAAGTGAACATCGACGGTGTGACAAGCAAAGGAGCAGCCGATGGGTTGCAAGCGGTGCTGCAAGTGAAAGGGCCGCATGACGAAGCATGGAAAGAATATAGAGCGGTTTACCAAGGGCAAGATGGCGACGCTAATGTGTTCCGTGCCGCCTTCACCCCGCTTGTGGCAGGGACGTATACGTATCGCTACGCGCTGACGACCAACCTTGGTAAGAATTGGGTGTATACGGAAGCCAAACAAGTGACGTTTGCGGCCGACTCCAGCGACCAAAAAGCGCCGGCCGAGGCGATTGAGCTGACGCCGCCGCCTGTTGAGTCAGGGCAAGTTCATTTGTCATGGCAGTTTGTAGGAAAAGATGATGCGGATGCATACTTGCTAGTCATCGAACGCAATGGAACAGTCATTCATATGACGACATCCATCAGCACATCGTTCGTTGATTACGGGGTCGAAAACGGCACCGAGTATGCGTACGTTGTCAAGCTGTATGACCGCGCTGGAAATGTCACCGCGTCCAACACGGTCAAAGTGAAGCCGGACATTGTGATGGTGAAAGTCATTTTTAAAGTCAAAGCCCCAGACTATACGCCGTTAGATGCCCGAATTACGATTCCGAACAGTTTGAATGGCTGGAACACAGGGGCATGGGAAATGTCGCGCAATGGAGCGGTGACGCCTGATTGGCAATTTACAACTGAAGTGCAAGAAGGGGAAACGATCACGTATAAGTATGTGAAAGGCGGGTCGTGGGATCAGGAAGGACTGGCTGATCATACGCCTGCAGACAATGGGGATGATGATGTCAGTTATTATGGATACGGCTCGATCGGCACGGAGTTGAAAGTGACCGTTCACAATGAAGGAAACAATACGATGGTTGTGGAAGACCGCATTTTGCGCTGGATCGATATGCCGGTTGTCATCGAAGAGGTGCAAAAACAAGGGAGTCAAGTGACGATCAAGGGCAATGCCATTAAAAACGGCGTGTTGACGATCAATGGCGAGCGGGTGCCGATCAATGATCAGATGGCATTTGTCTACACCTTTACGCCGGCTCCGCAGCAAAAAGAAGTGGCGATCCATATCGAACCGTCAGCGGAAAGCAAAGCAGCCGTGTTCAAAAACGACGGTGGAGCCATTGCGAAAAATACGAAAGATTACGTGCTAAATTTGGAGACGAAGCAATTGCGTGAAGGGAAGTTGACAACGCCGCCAAGCAACGGCGATTCTCCAGGAAGCGAAACGCCGTCCCATGACGGAGGGGCAACGCCAGGCAACGGCACCTCTCCGGGCAGCGGTGGTCCATCGGATGGCGCATCCCCTGGGGGGAGCGTTCCGCCGGGCGGCACAGCTCCACCGGGAAACGAAGCGCCTCGTCTCCATCGAAACCAAAAGAGAAACCGAGAAAGCCAACCACTCCTCCAGGCCAAGTGAAAAAAGTCTACTGGGATGGCGTGGAGTTGAAAAAAGGGCAAATCGGCCGCTTGACGGTGCAAAAGCCGATCAATCTATGGAAACGGACGAAGGATGGGCGCCTTGTGTTCGTCCGCATCTTAAAGCCTGGGGAAGTATACCGCGTCTACGGGTATGACGCGCGCTTCGGCGGGCAGTACGCGGTCGGCGGCGGGTATTACGTGACCGACATCGACACGCACATCCGCTACGAAACGCCGTCAAAGGAGAAGTTGAAGTTGGTGAATGGGGAGTAAGCAAGAAAGCGAGGCTGTCCGAATCAATAGGGCAGCCTCGCTTTTATATGTGAAAATAACGGCAGGAATTTTACTTATTGTCGGCATATAATAATAAGTGAATGCATTAAGGTGAAAAAAGAGGGATATTGTGAATAATGGAGAATAAGTATATGAAATGTTTGCAATGAATGATAAATGCCGACTTTTAGGTGAAAAGAGTGGTGATCATGAATGAATAAAGAAGTAAGCAAAATCATAAAAGATATTTTTGTGCGTCAAAAAGGATTTGCGAAGACAGAAGACTTAACCAGAGAAGGAGTGAGCAAATATTATATTCGAAAGTTCGAGCAAAATGGAGACATCATTAGGATAAAACGTGGGCTGTACCGTTATGCTGCATTTGAAAATGATCAAAATGAAGAAGTGGTTGAAGTATCAAAAGTGATCCCGAATGGTGTTCTTTGTCTTTTGTCGGCATTGTCTTTTTATGAGTTAACAACTTATAACCCGTGGGAGTACCAAATTGCTATTGAAAGAAAATCAAGGAAACCCCGTTTGCCCGATTATCCGCCAATTAAAATTTTCTATTTTTCAAAAAAACAGTTTGAATATGGAATTGAAGAAGTGGAGGTAGGTGGCCATAAAATAAGCATTTATAATCGTGAAAAAACGATTTGTGATATTATTCGATACAGAGAAAAAATAGGAATCGATTTAATGAAAGAAGGTTTGCGAAATTATTTGCAAAGTCCTGAAAAAAACATAAATAAACTGGTGGAATGTGCTGAGAAAATGCGCATCAAGACGGTTTTATTAAAATACTTAGAGGTGCTTTTATAATGGGAAATGTTAAAAATATACCTGCTTCAGTTGGAGAAAGACTAAAGAATCTTGCCAAACAAAGCGGAAAAACCTTTGATTTCATTTTACTGTTGTATTTTCAAGAAAGGTTGCTATATCGACTTTCCATTTCTCATTATCGGGATCAATTTGTTCTAAAAGGCGGTCTCTTTTTATTTTCCTTAACACAATTTCAATCTAGGCCAACCAAAGATATTGACTTTTTAGCCAGACAAATTTCGAATGATATTCAATATATCAAAGCTGCGTTTGAGTCCATTTGTGCGTTAGCCACTGAAGAAGATGGAGTCGAATTTGATGTAAAGGGCATTACGGCTGAACGAATTAAAGAGGGTGCTGATTATGAAGGGATTCGTATGAAAATTCCGGCAGCACTTGGCAAAATAAAAAAGCAATTGCAACTGGATATTGGGTTTGGTGATGTCGTGATCCCAAAACCACAAGAGATGCAGTATCCTACTTTATTAAATATGAAGCCCCCGGAGATTCGAGTCTACTCAACTTATTCAGTAATAGCTGAAAAGTTTGAGGCGATGATCTCACTATCTGTTGTCAACATGTAGAATGAAGGATTTTTATGATGTTTTCACACTTTTATCAACCGAGAATTTTGATGGACGCGTCTTATGGGAAGCCATATTTGAAACCTTTCAAAGACGTCGAACGAATTTAGAAAAAGAACATCCTGTGTTTTCATCTTCTTTTGCAGAAGATGAGAGCCGAAACAAACAGTGGAAGGCATTTTTGCAAAGAACGGGTATAAAAGAAGATCTACAGTTTCCCTTCGTCATGGAGAAAATTCGAGATTTTCTTTTTCCTGTATATGACTCAATTTTAAAAGAAAATGAATATTGGAAAATGTGGAATAGCCGGACTCTTAAATGGGAGTAACGAAGAAGACAACAGCTCAAAAATTAGAAAAGCATAGGGTAGACGAAATGAATGGAGCAGTAATATCTGAGAGCCTGACAAAAATTAGACAAGAAAAACTGGCTGACGGCGATCAACGTGTACCGCTTTTTTTCAGCGGTACGACGAATTCATTCGCGACCAGGTCATTGGGATTGGCTGGCCGCTGATTGGCAATTTGGACGGCATAAGCAAAGATGAACGGAAAGAGCGATTGCGCAACGTGTACCATTATTCGGGGGCGAAGCTTGGCAACGCTCTTGGCGCAATCTGGGCGTTTGTCCATACGATGGAACAAGGGGATATCGTGTTGGTTCGCAATGGAGCATGGCTCAGCATTGGGATCATTAGCCCCTATCGCTATGTGAAACATCTCGACAATGATATCGATGGGTTTTGCCATCAACGATCGGTTGAGTGGAAGGTCATGAATGAAAACGTTCGGTTGTATCATGAGAACGTGCATGAAACATTGCGGCACCCGGGAGTTGTGACAAAAAGCAAATATACTGTACACGAATTTCAACTAGGGATTTAATGGTAACCCAGGAATGTTTGAGACATATATGAAATGGTTCAGAGGTCGAAAATAGTCATTTGGCCGCCGTCTATATAAGTTGAATTAAAGATTTACAACTGAACACACAAACGATCGATCGTTTGTTCTGGTTTCTGGTTGATTCGCTGAATAAAGGCTTGGACATTCTTTCTAATTTCTTGCACACTCGAATAGAACACGTTGTAAATCACGTCTGATTTCAGCCATTTCCATAGCCCTTCAATCAAGTTCAATTGCGGACTGTATGGTGGCAAAAAGACGAGCTCTAACCGATCTTCGTGTTCTTTTAAAAATGGCTGAATGAGTTTGGCATGGTGAATTCGAGCGTTATCTAAAATCATCACTATTTTGCCTGTAGGATAGCGTTCTAACACAAGTTGAAGAAATCGAAGAAATGTTTCCGCGTCATAGCGTTCTTCTTCGATGCAAAACACTTCCCCTGTTTCGTAGTTCAATGTGCCAATCAGCTTCAGCCCTTGATGTTTTCCAAACGTCGGAATGATTCGTTGTTTTCCTTTGACAAACCATGTTTTTTGAATCGCTTGGTAATCACGAGTCATCGACTCATCTTGAAAGAGGACATGGGCGATGTTCCCATCTACCAGTTTTTTTTACTTCAGGGAAGGTGATTTCGACGAATTCTTTTTGTTTCTCTTCATCGGCATTGGCTAGTGTATAGGTCGGTTTCGTATAGCTTAGCCCTAACCGATGCAGAATGTCACTTGTTCCGCGAAGCGTGTATGTTGGCCCCCACTTTTGTTGAATGAGTTCAGCGATTATCGCAAGCGTCCAATTATATTTTGCTTTGAATCCCACATCTACGGGGAGCTGATGTTCAATGATCAAAGCCAGCTCTTTTTCCTGCTCAGGGGTCAATCGACGTGGGGCGCCAGGTGAGTATTTCATCTCCAGTCCATCAAGACCGCGCTGGGCGTAGGCATGAATATAGTTTTCTTGGATCGACCAATAATCGTTGCGATTTCTCCTTTGGTATATCCCTGCAAATGAAGATAAATCGCTTGGTAGCGTTCATATGCTCGTTTACTTTTTGCTTCTTTCATGGCAGTGGACAACTTTTCGATCTCGTCTTTGTGATTTGGCATCATATTTTCTCTCCGTTCCCCTATTTTCTCTTTGTATTTATTCGCCGTGGAACGGGAGAAAACCTTTATCTATTCTTTTTTATTTAAAAGTATAATATTCAAATAATATATAATTAATAAAAAATTAATAATTTATTTACGTTACATATCTTGTACTAATATGAAAAATAATTTATACTTATTTTCGGAATCAATATTTTTAGTAAAGGAGAAAGAAGAATGAGAAAGAAAAAAACTAAAAAGTTAGCAATATCTATTGCTGCTATGTCTGCGTTCGCCGCTAGTGCAGTGGTGGTTTCCAATCCGGCTCAAGCCGCAATAACGACCAATGCTGAGAAGTTGGTTGTCAAAGCGGAAAAACTTGCTGGCGCATTAAAATGGCAAGTTTCTTACGATTACCGGAAAAAGGTTTATCCTAAAAATGTGTTAGATTATCCAGATATGAAGCTGTTTAATGAGACAAAATCTGCGTTGAAAGCTGCTCGGGAAGAAGTAAAGAAGCTAAAAGGAAAAGAGAAAGAAATTTTGGAGGCTCGTCTCACGCAAAATGTTCAAGTATACGTTGATCGCGCTACCTTCTATATTGATGCCGTTTCAGCAGGTAAAAAAATTGAAGCGAAAGCGAATATATTAAAGAAATTCATTTCTAACCATATTGTAAATGACTCCACAGAAAAAGCGTATCATGATTTAACAAAAGAAATTCGTACAAAGTCCCCTGCTTTTTATAAAGTATATGGTGCTTCTACTCGTACAGCATTGGTTCAAACATATCTCAAACCTGCACAACAAGTGAAAGATGCGGCGTTATATCCAGTTTCCATTAAAATAGAGACAGACCGTTTGAACGCGGCGCTAAAAGAAAATAAGATTGATCAAGCGATTTACCATAAAAACCGTATTGAAAAATTTGTGAGCGAAGGTTTAAAACTTGGAGTTTTAAAAGAAAATAGCAATCTATTCAAAAGCGTAATGGCTTACGTAAATCCGGTTAAGGCAGATTTGGAAAAGCGATTTGCAATTTTTAATGCAGATTCTACTATAGCGGACAAGCCAACCACTTTTGGCGGAACGGCAGCGGAAGTGAAAAAATACGACCAATCCGTTATCGTCATTGCGGGAAAAGATCAATATATTAAACTGGCAAATGCAGAGGTCAATGGAAATATTATTATTAAAGGGAATAAAACAGGCGCTGGAACGGTTTACCTTGAAAATGTGAAAGTGAACAAGGTAAACAACCAAGGCGGTGTCATTATTGTTGATGATGTGGCTGATCACAGTTTGCGTCAGAAAAACGTTACAGCGGAAGAATTGAAAATCAACGATGCGAATGGCGCCAACATCGTGGCGGAAGAAGGAACAAAGATTAAGACATTATCTCTTACAGAAAAGGCGGGAGCGACAGGAACGATTATTCTTGATTCTAAAGAAAAAGGCGCGTACGAAGTCGTTTCCGTTGGCACGAAAGGAAGCGAATCGAGTAAAGGGGTGGAATTGAGAGGCGACTTCTCTAATACGAAGGTAGAGGTAACGGGAGAAGGTTCACAAGTCAAGGTAGCGAAAGACGCTGTAGTGAAAGAAATCGAAGTGAAGACAGAAGCGAAATTGGAAGCGGAACAGGGCGCGAAAGTACAAGCCGTGAACTTAGCTGCCGAAAAATCAGGACAAAAAATCGAATTAAAAGGGGACTTAAAAGAAGCTACGGTCACTGTTAAAAATGCTAATGCAAAAATTGAAGTAGCTAAAGATTCTGTAATTAAAGAGATTAAGAAAGATTCATCCGTCACGGGTTCTATTGAAGTAATAAATAACGGTACGGTGCAAACGGCTACCGGTGTTACAGTAAAGAACAATCCTGGTGGTCAAACTGGTTCAACAGGTAATACAGGATCAGGTGGAACGAGAAACCCATTTAAATTAACAGTAATGCACACAAATGATACACATGCTCATTTAGACAATATTGCAAGACGTATCACT
Source organism: [Flavobacterium] thermophilum (assembly GCA_900450595.1). Taxonomy (GTDB): domain Bacteria; phylum Bacillota; class Bacilli; order Bacillales; family Anoxybacillaceae; genus Geobacillus; species Geobacillus thermophilus. The sequence goes on along the minus strand of UGGS01000001.1, from coordinate 2,322,346 downwards.
GCAATTAAACAGGTGAGACAAGAAAAACCTAATTCGTTGTTATTAGATGCAGGAGACGTGTTCTCTGGAACATTGTATTTTAATGAATTTAATGGATTAGCAGATTTAGAGTTTATGAATCTTGCGGGCTATGACGCCATGACATTTGGAAATCATGAGTTTGACAAAGGAACTGCAATTTTAGCTAACTTTGTGAAGGGGGCGAAGTTCCCATTTGTCAGCGCCAATGTCGATTTCTCCAAAGATGAAAATCTAAAAGTAAGTTTCCGTAATGAAATATCTTCAAATCCAGAAAATGGAAAAATTTATAATGGAATTATCAAAGAAGTAAATGGAGAAAAGATCGGTATCTTCGGCCTAACAACAGCTGAAACGAAAAATATTTCAAGTCCAGGTGAAGACGTAGTCTTTGAAGACTACATTGAAGAGGCGGAAAAAGCAGTTGAAGCATTCGAAGCCCAAGGAGTCAATAAAATTATCGCATTAACCCATATAGGATTTAACGACGGCGGTGGAGATAATGACCTTACGTTGGCAAAGGAAGTTGAAGGAATAGACGTTATTGTTGGCGGACATTCTCACGATAAGCTTGTTGAACCTGTTGTTGATAAAACAGGAGAAGAGCCGACTGTTATTGTTCAAGCGAATGAATATAGCAAGTACCTTGGTACGCTAGATGTCGAGTTTGATGAGAATGGGAAAGTGGTTGGCTATGCCGGCAAGCTGATCGACATTGATCAAAAAGTAAAAGTAGGAGATAAAGAGGTTTATGTGCTACAAGATGATCCGGAAGCTGCTCAAATTTTAGCAACAAAATACAAACCAAAAGTTGTAGAAAAGCAAAATACTATTATTGGACAAGCAGCCGTTGATTTAATTGGAGGAAATCCGCCTGCACGTGTTGGCGAAACAAACTTAGGAAATTTGATTACTGCCAGCATGCTGGCAAAGGCAAAAACTATTAATCCAGATACAGTCATTGCTCTCCAAAACGGGGGTGGAATCCGTGCTACCATCCCGGCTGGAAACATTACATTAGCAAAAATAATGGAAGTAATGCCTTTTGGAAACTCATTAGCAATAATGAAACTGACCGGTGCCGAAATCAAAGAGGCGCTTGAATTCAGTGTAAAAGACGCTCCAAAACCTTTTGGAGGGTTCTTGCAAGTCTCTGGACTGAGGTTCACTTATGACAGCAGAAAACCATTAGGTGAAAAAGTGTTAACAGTGGAAGTGAAAGAAGGAGACAATTATGTTCCGTTAGATCCTAATAAAACATACGTAGTAGCCACAAATACCTTTACCGCAAAAGGTGGAGATGGCTACACCATGTTCGCTAAGGCTTACGCAGAAGGACGCGTTAGCGAACCGGGATTTGTCGATTGGGAAATGTTCAGAGATTATATCGCCGCCCAACCAAATCAAACGGTAAATCCATCGGTGGAAGGACGTATCATTGATGTAGCGACTGCTATAACCTCTATAAACGCAGCTGATTTCAGCGGAACGGCACAATCTCCTAAAGTTTACAACGGCAACGTTTCTGTTGATGTAACGGGAGTTGACAAATTAGAGTATGCAATTGTAAAAGGTGACCTTTATTTAAGAGGAAACACAGCGATCGTTTTAAACCATGTTACGGTAGAAGGCGAAACATATTTCCTTGACTAAAAAAATTAAACAAGCCCCTGGGCAAAATTGCCAGGGGCTATGTATGAAGGAAAATATGAACATGGAGAGGATAAAATGAAGATAAAAAGTTGGAAGAAGACTTTTAACATAGTGCTCATTTGGGCTATGGTCATAAGTCTGTTTGCCCCTGTTAAAGTATCAAAAGCAGCTGAAGTTATGACAGTTGCTGAAGCAATTGCCAATAATTCTGGAAACGCAACAGTAGAAGGTTATATAGTTGGAGTTGTAAAATCAGGAAATGGCGCAAGCATTACGTATTCACATACAGGGCCATTTACTGTCGATACGAACCTTGCACTAGCAGATAATCCAAATGAAACAGACAAATCAAAAATAATCCCGGTACAGTTGCCAAGCGGACCGATTAGAACAGCCCTTAACTTAAAGACTAATGCAGCGAATTTAGGGAAAAAAGTTCAAATTACTGGAAGCCTAGAAGCTTATTTTAATGTCCCTGGTCTTAAGTCTCCAACATCTTATGCATTTGTTGAAGATACTAACCCAGCAAAAGTCCAACCAGTCACCGCTTCCCCTGCAGCCGGAGCGGTTGAAAAGGGAACAGTAGTAACGCTATCAACAGCAACACCAGGTGCAAAAATCTATTATACAACGGACGGAACAGATCCAACCGAAACAAGTACAAAGTATACAGGTTCAATAACCATTGACGGAGATGTAACGATTAAAGCAATCGCTGTAGCAAATGGGCTTGAAAAAAGTGAAGTTCAGACTTTTGTCTATAAAGTTTTGCAAGAGCAATCGATTGCGGATGTAAGAAAACAAGCAGTCGGCACACAGGTGAGGACTACAGGAATCGTGACGGCTGTATTAAAAAATACCGTCTATATCCAGGATGAAACGGCTGGAATCGTCCTATACGGTTCAGGACTGAATGTTCAACGCGGAGATAAAGTTCGTGTAAAAGGAACTTTAGCAGAATACAGAACGTTATTGGAAATCAATGTTCAAGCAAGTGATGTACAAGTAATCGGATCCGAGACTGTTCCACAGCCGCAAGTGTTAACAGCAGACCAACTTAACGAAGATAAAGAAGGTATGCTTGTAGCTGTTCACAATGTAACCGTTGAATCTTTATCCAACGGCAATTATATTGCCAAAGATGGCAACGGAAATACGTTTGTAATTCGTCCGGAAGATGTAAACTTACTTTCTGTTAATAAAACCTATGAATCTATTACCGGCGTCTTAGGTGCATTTGATGGGACATACCAGTTAATTCCTCGTGATGCAGCTGATATTATTACTGATTTAAGTAAAGTGCAACCTATTACAGCGACTCCTGGTTCGGGACTAGTGAAGAGAGGAGATAAGATAACATTATCAACAGCCACAGAAGGCGCGACAATCTACTACACAACAGACAACAGCGAACCTACGACAAACAGCCTCGTCTATCGTGAACCAATTACTATAACTAAAAATACTACGATCAAGGCTTTTGGTGTTAAAGATGGTTTAACGAACAGTGAAGTAGCTACCTTTAATTACATCGTTCAAGCTGGAGAAATTCGTATCCGTGATATTCAGGGCGCTGGGCATATTTCACCATTAAATGGATCAAATGTAACAGATGTTGAAGGTATCGTAACTTATGTAGTTGATGATAATAACTTTTATATGCAAGATTTACAGCCAGATAATGATGATAAGACATCAGAAGGAATATTAGTTTATAAAAAACTTCATGGCGTAAATGTTGGTGACGTTGTTCAAGTAACAGGACAGGTAAAAGAATGGTTACTGGAAGGATACTCTGAAAAAGCACAAACAGATTTGACTGTTACAGGAATAAATGCGTCATCTGGATCAATAAAAGTGATTTCAAGAGGACAACCGCTTCCTGCACCAGTTGTGATTGGAAAAGACCGAGCCCTTCCGACTGAAGTTATTGATAATGACAGTTTCACTAAATTTGATCCGGAAGAAGACGGAATCGACTTCTTTGAAAGCTTAGAAGGAATGCTTGTGCAGGTAGATAATCCAAAGGTTGTTGCACCGCAAAAATATGGTGAGATCATCGTTGTCCCTGAATCAATTCCAACGAATACAATAGCTGGTGGATTAAAAATTTCAGAAACAGACTACAACCCTGAAAGAATCATGATTGATATTAATGATGAAAACTATGTGGCAAAAACGGGAGATTATTTTGATGGCTCAATCAAGGGAGTTGTAAGTTATAGTTTCAGCAACTATAAAGTGTTAAGCAATAAAAGTGATTTACCAAAGCTTATTGAAGGAACAACCGTTCGTGAAACAACAACGATTACTCCAGACCCAGAGAAACTGACAATTGCTTCTTACAATGTAGAGAATTTCTCAGCAAAAACAGATGACGCAAAGGTAACAAAGCTAGCACAGGCAATTGTCCAAAATTTGAAGCAGCCGGATATTATCGGTTTAGTAGAAATGCAGGATAATGACGGGGAAACAGACAGCGGAAATACCAATGCTGATCAAAGTTTTGCGAGATTAATCAACAAAATTAAAGAACTTGGAGGTCCAGAATACGCTTATACGGATATCGATCCGGAAAATAATAGGGACGGCGGTGCTCCTGGTGGAAATATTCGCGTTGGCTTTCTTTATAACCAAGACCGGGTATCTCTTGTAGAAGGAACAAAAGGTACTGCCACACAAGCAGTTGGTTTTGAAAATGGAAAACTGACATTAAACCCAGGCCGCATTGACCCAACAAACCCGGCGTTTGATTCCAGCCGTAAGCCGCTGGCAGCACAGTTTAAATTTAATGGAAAAAGTGTGATCGTAATAGCAAACCATTTCAACTCTAAAAGCGGAGACTTTCCTTTATTCGGGAAAGTTCAGCCTCCAGAATTCAAAAGCGAGGCTAAACGCCTTGAAATGGCAAGAATCGTTAACAATTTTGTAAAAGATGTTCAATCAAAAGATCCGAATGCAAATATTGTGGTATTAGGGGACTTTAATGATTTCGAATTTTCAAATCCTTTAAAAACACTAAAAGGAAACGAATTAACAAATATGATCGAGAAAGTTCCGGCAGAAGAGCGCTATTCGTATACGCATCAAGGGAACTCCCAAGTACTTGATCACATTTTAGTATCTAATAACTTGGCACAATCAACAATAGTCGATATTGTCCATATCAACTCATCTTTTATGGAAGTGCACGGACGTGCAAGCGACCATGATCCGGTACTAATTCAGATACAATTAGGTGCTACACAGCCGAAATATGACAAGGTATATAATCTTGTTGGATTCTCAACCAAAAAACTAACGATTCAAGCTGCCAACTCTCTGATCAACATGGACGGCACTTCAGTAATTAGAGAGGGAATCTGGCTAAAGAACTCAGCTACTGTTAAAGGGGAAGGTTTAAAAAATACAAAAATTGTGATCAGCCCAACTTCAAAAGATGCTGTCATTGACTTAAGCGGTGCAGAAGTAAAAGAAGTATTAATCGACAATGCCAATGTAAAAGAGATTAAAGGCGCAGAAAATGTTCAATTATGGACGGTAACGAACGGAGTTGATACCTCTAATATCATATTTAAGGATTCAAAGGGAGAAGTAATATCGCCTGTCACGCTCCCAAGTTTGTCGAAAGGCTCTGCGGAGATAAATCTCTGCAGGTCTTTTCTTTTTGTACTTTAGTAGAAACATAAAATCCGTTTCAAATAACTTTTGAGACAGTTAATATAAAATAGAAGCTAGATAAATAGTATTAAGCCCTAATTCCTACCAAGGAGCCAACGATTTCAGTTTGCAAAGTTTGAGTTATTTATTGTCAGAAAATGAAAATAATTATTTACAATAAAGCACTCCCATGGTACAATTTATTGGTAAAAAATCCAGGAGGGACCTATATGAGGAAAATTATTTCATTATTGTTGGTTTTTTGGCTCTTCACCACAACATGTATTTGACAAGCAATACGGTTTCCTGCACAAAGATGTGCAAAAATCACTGATTTGTTGATTTTCCCTCACAAGCGTAAATAGGGTATGTTCAGAAAAAATCAAGTACAACTTTTGGTGAAGAGCCTAAAGTATGCTCCTCTCTCACGAAAATGGAAGAATAATATGATCCATTTTAACCTATATTTCGCCCCTTAGCCAAGTCCGGTGAGAAGCTGAGTCAGTCAAGACTTTGTGGAGAACATTTTTTCGGTTCACTACGGGCGTTGTCAATCACTAGTTAGCGAACCATTTTCAGGAATTCATATCGTAAGCGCTTTCGGACCCTCATCCCTCATCTTGAGGTGATGATATTGTATTCCATTTTTTTACACCCAACCACCATCCCGGAGCGCCGACAACGCTTGATGGATCGGCGTCCCGGATGACCGCTGCAGACACGGTAGATTCTGACGCACCACATCTGCCCATAACCGTCCGGCCTTCCGTTTGGCCTGTTCGATCCGCTTGGACTTTGTTGAGGCCGAGGCCGCCGTTCGGGTCTCTTCTTCCTCCACCAACTGCCCATTTCTCCGCCAAATCCCGTCGATTCGGGCTGCCATCGCCCTCAGAAACGCCCGAAGCCCTTGGTCTTTCCAGCTGCGGCGGGATTTCACCCGATGCGCAAACCGGCTCATCACGCTCTCGGCGTGGCCCATCGGACGCATGCCGGTCGTCTCCACCCCTTGCTCCGACAGCCACTCCCGATAGTCCCGGATGCATCCCGGCATCGACTCGATCCGGCGAATCAAGGCGGCCAGCTGTTGTTCTTTGCCTTCGTCCTCCAACGTGCCGACCGCGCTGTTCAGCTCGACCAAAAGTCCTTCTTCGTCTTGTTTCGCCAGCTTCTTCCGCACCTCCCGCCAACGCGGATGGCCGGACAGACACTGACGCAGCTCCCGCGCCACATGAAATCGATCCAGCTGAAAGCACGCCCGCTTCCCAAAATACTCCCGGCAGGCCGTGATCCACGACGCCGCGTCGCCGTTGATGATCAAAAGGTCCCGGCACGGGTCATAGGCATATTCGTTCATCAGCCACTCTTCAAACCGTTCCCACACGTCTCCCGCCCCTTCATGGAGGTAGTGGCGCCGGTTCACGAGCTCGAGCTGCGAACCGTTTCGTTTCCATCCCTCGTGAACCGCCAGGATTTTCTCTTCTTTCGCCCGTTTCCCTTTCCCCTGGCGGGAAATGAACAGCCCATCCGCCTCCACAAACAGCACTCGGCCGTGCCGTTGGGAAACAGGGTGGTGCAGCGAGACAGGGGCCTCCAGCACCAGTTGGCGAATCGCCTCGTGGCTTAGGACCGCATACCCCACGATCGACTCCAACGTACGGGCTGCTTTGCGGTAGGAAGAGCACTCTACGGCCAACTCGACCGCCGTTTCCTCGAGGCAAGGGCTGATCGACTGCGCTCCATCAAAGCCCAGTTCGGCATCCAGCAAGAAGGTATACGCCCCCGCCTGCCGATCATAGTAGTAGTTCCGTCGAAACGTCACTTCTCCAAACAGCGTTTGGATCGTGGTCGGCCGTTTGTCTTTCAGCTGATACCGGCGCTTGTCCCGCGCTTCCGCCAGTTGTTGATCAATCTCCTCCAAAAGGGCCGCCAACAAGACAGCGAACACCTTTTGAAGAGTTCTGACTAATTGTTCCTCCAGCTCTTTTAATAAAGGCCATTCTGTGGTAAGATGTTTCATGGACTCTCTCCCTCCTGTTTTATGGATGTTGGTCATCACCATCATAGCAGGGAGAGAGTCCTTTTTGCATGACATTTGCTTTTTTCTACCGCGCTTCGCTTGGTGGCCCCGACGAGCGTCGCGAACAAAAGTTCGCAACCCTCGTCGGGGAATCATTCCTGAATGTCACCCACAAATATTTTACTCACACTGAGAAGCTTGTTTGACGAAATGTTGACCTTTGCGCCACCAAAGCCCCCTCTTTTTCTTCGAAATCATTCTTTTTTCTCTTTTCTTTTGACGGAAAGACCTCTATGATGAAAGAAAAAGAGAAAGGAAGGAGCGGGCGGAAGTGAGGAAATGGGTGCAGGCCGTGGCAATTGGAATGCTGTTGGCGGCGGCCGGATGGCTTTGGATGCCGAGTTCATCCATGGTCAAGGCGGGGGGATGCGGAGAACGTGTCGGCACGGAAAAAGTGTGGTGGGACGGTGCTGAACTGAAGCCCGGGCAAATCGGCCGGGTGACGGTGGTGGCGCCGACAGAGCTATGGTTGTCGAACAAAGCAGTGAAGACGCTGCCAAGCGGTGCGGTGTATCGCGTGTACGCGCTAGGCGGCGGCTATTTTGGTGTCGGCCGAGGATATGGGATCAAGAACGATGCCCGCGTCCGCTATGAAACGCCGTCAAGAGAGAAGTTGGCCGCTGCTTTATGCGTGCAGCAGGCGAAAACAAGCATGGCGGATGTCACGATGAACGGGGTGGCGATCGGCGACTCGCGCGCGAAGGTCGAAGCGATGTACGGCAAGGCGAAGCGCAAGACGAAAAACGCCTACGGCCTATATTGGGAGGCGTATGATCAGGGCGGTTACAAAAACTTTTTGATGGTGAGCTATGACCGTGATCGGGTGGCGGCGATGTACACGAATCAGCCGATTGTCCAAACGAAAAAAGGAACGGGCATCGGAACGGCGAAAACGGTGGTGGAAGCGCGCTACGGCCGGCCGCTCGCCTTCATCCAAAAAAAGGATGCCGTCTACGACATTCAAAATGACGAATACGGGACCTATCTTGTCAACGGCCGCTACGTCACCTTCTTTTATGACCGGTACAACAACAACCGGGTGGATGGCGTGCTTGTCGTCAATCGGGCGCTCGAGGATGAAAAGCCCGGGTTTTACGGAACGACGACGGAGGAGCTGCGCACGGCCTATGAATATCAAATTTTTGATTTAGCAAACGCGGCGCGCCGCTTGCACGGGCTTCCGGCGCTCGCGTGGGATGCGAAGGCGGCGGCGGCCGCCCGTGAACATAGCGAAGATATGGCGGTCCATCACTACTTCTCTCATACGAACTTGCAAGGCCTGTCGCCGTTTGACCGTCTGAAGCGCCATGGCATCGCTTATCGCGTGGCGGGCGAGAACATCGCCTACGGACAATACGATGCGATTTTTGTCCATGAAGCGTGGATGCACTCGCTCGGGCATCGGCAAAATCTTTTATACCCGGACTTTACCCGCCTTGGCGTCGGGGTCGCGTTCAATTCATTCCATCAACCCTACTACTCTCAAGAGTTTTATGCTCCGTGACCGCGGATGATCCTTTCGCTTCTCAAGAGCGTCCCAGCAGTGCTGGGACATTTTTTTTTGACCAGATAAATGGAAAAAGATCCCCCATTTTGTAGAAGTTTGTCGTATAATAGAATCGATTGCAACAAAATGATAGAAAGAGAGGAAAAGGGGACCAGTGGGAAAAGCGAAGAACATCATCCGCATTGGGGTCGGGGCGGTGTTGGCCGCATGGACGGCGCTGCAAGCGCCAGAAGCGGATGCCGGAGCGAATGTCGTTTACTGGGAAGGCATGCGCCTTGTGCAGGGGCAAATTGGAAAATTGGAGATCGTGAAACCGATTAACCTATGGAAACGGGAAAACGGGGCGCTGACGTTTGTCCGCGTGTTGCAGCCTGGAGAACAGTACCGGGTGTATTCGTATGACGAGGCGTTTGGCGGCCAATACGGGGTTGGCGGTGGATATTACGTCACCAATATCAAAGGGCATGTTGTGTATAAAACGCCGTCGAGGGAGAAGCTGAAGCTTGTCAATCCGGGGAAGTATGGGGCAAGGCAGCTGGCGGTCGGCACAGTGGTAAAGGAAGTGTCGACGCGCATCGCCTCTGGGGTGGAAAAAGAGGAAATGGAAATCGTCGGAACGCGCGGCAAGCAGCACGTGTACAAGCTTGACATCGATACGTCGAATGAGAGGCTGGTCATTGAGACGGCGCTGTCCAATGATCAAGTGCTTGGCATTGAACCGGTGCTTGAGCAGGCAAAACGGTACGATGGCCGCGACGGAACCGTGCTGGCGGCGGTGAACGGCGATTATTTCAAACAGGATGGTTCGCCGACCGATTTGATGGTGCACCGTGGGGAAATTGTGATAACAAATACGACGCCGGCGGCGGAACGGACGATTTTTGGCATCAGCGCTGATGGGAAGCCGATGATTGGAAACCCAGATGTTCAAATTGGCGTTCGAATTGGACAAGGAAGCTCATATCCCGTCGATGGCATCAACAAGCCGCGGCGCGCTCATCAGTTGATTTTGTACACCCCGTATTTCGCTGCTTCCACGAAAACGAACGCTCTTGGGACGGAAGTCGTGCTGACGAATGTACAAGGGGTGTTGAACGGAAATGGAACGGTCACCGGAACGGTGAAGAAAGTTGTAGTCGGTCAAGGCAATGAACCGCTCCAGCCTGGAGAGCTCGTGTTGTCGGGCCATGGCCGGGCGAGTGACTATTTGCGGCAGGCGAAAGAAGGGGATGCGGTGGAAATTTCCCTTCAGTATGACCAGCCCGAATGGAGTGGGGTGAAAGAAGCGCTCGGCGGCCGATACCGGTTGGTGGCGGATGGAAAAGTGCAGCCGTTTTCGATTAAAGGAGTCCATCCGCGTACAGCCGTCGGCATTGACAAGAACGGAAATGTCATGCTCGTCGTTGTCGATGGCCGCCAGCCTGCCCATAGCCAAGGAATGACATTGAATGAGCTGGCCAAGCTGATGCATGAGCTTGGCGCCGTCGATGCGATGACGCTCGATGGCGGCGGTTCTTCGACATTTGTCGTCCGCCAGCCAAATGGGCAGCTCAAAGTCGAAAACAAACCGTCTGATGGATTTGCGCGTCCGGTGGCGAATGCGCTTCTTGTTGTGTACAAAGAGACGCAAGAGAACGGGGAAAGCGAAGAAGTGCTTGATGACTTTGAAACGGAGTCGAAGTGGAATGCATCGGGCGTCAACTATGTGGGGGCTGCGGTCGAGCGGACGACAGAAAAGGTGAGAGAAGGAAAGCAGGCGCTGAAAATTTCATATGATTTTCGCGGGATGCCAGGGACATCCGGCGTCTATGCTAGTCGGGAGGAAGCGATTTGGATTTCGAAACGGCCGCAAGCGATTGGCATGTGGGTGTATGGAGACGGAAGCGGCCATTGGCTGCGCGCCCAGCTGCGGGATGGAAGCGGGCGCCGCATCTGGATCGATTTTGCCCGCCATGTCAATTGGACCGGTTGGAAATATGTGCAAGCCGCTGTGCCTAGCGATGTCGCGCTTCCGCTCATGCTGGAGATGCCGGTTCGTTATATGGAAACGGATATCGGACGGAAAAACGCCGGAGCGATTTATATCGACGGCCTTCGCGCCATCTTCCGCTGATGCGCTCGCCTCCCCTGCTTGCCTAGAAGGATGGTGAATGAACAAGGGATGTTGCTCATCGATAGGGGTTCCGAAATCGAGAAAGTCCTTGCATGCTGTTCTTCTGGGCATTTGCATTTCTCTGAAAAGTATTGTATATATGTGGATAGGCAAACCGCAAGGGAGGCAAAAGCTTGGCGATGGACGAACAAACGTTGTTGGAGCAGTTGCGGAAAAATCCGCCGAAGCTGGTCGGAGGATATAAAAAACAAGGATGGGCGATCAAAGTGTTGGAGCGAATCGCCAATCCGGATGTGGAAGACGAAGGGGACGGTCGGGTGACGGCCAAAGCGGTGCTGCGGGCGCAAGACGGCACGTATTACCCGGCTTTTTTGACAATTGACCTCCATCAACAAGGAAGAGTCGTCGGCGTCTATTTCATTGCCGAAAACAAGGAACAGTTCGATTTGATTCCGTTCGAATGGGCGAAAGAGTTTCTTGGAAAGCCAGAACAGGCCATCATTCCGTTTCGCTACCGGACGCTGAGCAAAATCGACGGGGATCAGCAGCAAACGAACTGGCCGGACTTTCGTTGATCAAGGCTGGCTCTGACAGTCAAAAAGGTGGCTGAAGAGTCGGCCTTATTTCACGCTTTGAAGGGCTTAAGTTCGATTTTTTTCAGAACATATTTTGGCTCTTCACCACAAAGTGTACTTGACAAAGAAAGACGATTATGATAGAGAAAATCAAAACAGCATTTTTCCTTTTTATACCACACATCTCTTTGAGCAACATTGCTATCATGTTTGTCTTTAAAAGTCAAGTACATCTTTTGGTGATGAACCCATATTTTCATTTTGTGTCTTTTCCAGTAAAATTGAAATACATGTTTTATATTTTTGTAGATAGCAGGTGAAAGTGTGAGGAGAAAACGGAGAAAAGCATTTTCCATCATCGGATGGCTGGCGGTGTTTTGGTTGTCGTTTTCGCTGTTGGCTGTTCAGGCGGAAGCGGCCTCGTTCCCGAATGTGGAGAGGCTTGAACAGCATGCCGCCCAGCTTGAGCGGGCGATGAAAGCCAATCAATGGTCCAAGCCGTACCGTCTCTTCAACCAAGTCAAACGCGATTATGAGGCGGCAAAAAAAGAAGTGGCGCGCGTGCGTCCGCAAACGGCAAGGGCGCAGTTGGAAAAACGGATCGCTGCCGGAGAACAGACGATGAAAAAGGCTTCCGCCTACATCAGCGCTGTCGAAAGCGGGGAGCGATTGCGCGCCTTGACGGCCAACGTCGACCGGGCGCTGCGGACGGGGGATGTGGATGTCGTGTACGATTCCTATGCCCCGTTGCAATACCAAATTCGCAAAACGGCGATTCTCATTGGCCGCGTTCCGGGAGTGTCGCTGCGCGAAAAGATGGAAGGATGGTTTCAACGCCCGGCTTTGGCTGTCAAGCAGCGTGCGTATGATCCCATCAATATTATGCAAGCCATGGACAAGCTGCTTGATGCGTATGATGAAGGGGATATCGCGCGGGCGGAGCGGTTGCTGTCGCTTTGCGACCGGTGGCTGCCAAATGTGGTGGATGCGGCGACGCGCAAGCAGCTGGCGGTGTATATCGATGATTTTAAAGCGCCGGTTGTCTTAGATGTCGATATCGAATAAACCGGCGCATGTCGGGAGAGGAGAGACGGATATGAATGTGATTCAGCGATGGGCGGCGGCTCTTATGTTGCTTGCGGCTTCATTTTCGGTTTGGAGTCCGCCGGCGGAGGCGGCGGCGGCTCCGGCGTCAACGAAGGTGCTCGAAGAAGTGAGGGAGTTGGTTCGTCAGTATTATGTTGAACCCGTAAGCGATCGAGTGCTGAAAGCCAGCACCCCGCAAGATATTGTCAAACAGCTTGACCCGTATTCTGCCTATATGACAAAACAAGAATACGAGGAATTTTTGAAGTGGATTGACATGGAGTCTGTCGGCATCGGCGTGATGGTTGAGGAAGATGAGGACGGCGTCCACATCCTGTCTGTCTTGGACAATGGACCAGCCGCCCGCGCCGGGCTGCAGCCGGGCGATGTGATTCGGGCGGTTGACGGGCAGCCGGTAACAAATGAGACTATGGAAAAAGTATTGAGCTTGATCGCAGGGGAAGAAGGAACGACGGTGGCCGTAACCGTTTGGCGGCCGTCGACCGAGGAAACCGTCAGTGTCACCATCAAGCGGGAAAAAATCGACTGGCCGAACGTTGAGTTCAAACGGCTGGCAGGGAATATCGGCTATATTCAGCTATATAGTTTTGATGAGACAGCGCCCGGTGAGATCGAACGCGCCATCCGCTCGTTAAGCGGGGTGAAAGGGTGGATTTTTGACCTCCGCGACAATCCGGGGGGATATGTGGAAACGGCGCAGAAAATCGCCGGCTTTTTCCCGAATGTGAAACAGGCGTTTCAGTTGCGCGACCGTTCGAATCACCCAGAAGTGTATGCCGCTGTCAAACAGCCGGTGCAAATGACGGGACCGATCCGGCTGCTTGTCAACGCGTCGAGCGCGAGTGCGTCGGAAATGTTGGCGGCGGCGGTGAAGGAGCAAAAGGCGGCCGTTTTGTATGGGCAACGGACGTTTGGCAAAGGATCGATGCAGGAAATGTTTGAGCTGTCGGACGGCAGCATGTTGAAGTTGACCGTCGCCCACTTTTTCTCGCCAAAAGGGACGCCGATTCATAACGTTGGGGTGAAGCCGGATGTGCCGACGGTCGTTGGGAAAGAGCTGTATGCCGCTCACCGCGATTTGCTGATTGGGCAGCTGAAAGGGTATCAGTCGCTCGGCAAGCTGCGCAATGCGCCGGTCGATAAGACGTTTGTCGTCCGTTTCTCTCGTCCGCTCGCCAATACCGCGGTAAGCGGAGTAAAATTGTATCAATTAGGTGGACAGGAAGTAGCGGTGACGGCGCAAATCCGCCGGGGGACGGAGCTTTTGATCAAACCGGCAGCGAAGCTGGCCAAAGGGCAGAGCTATTTGTTGGTCATTCCGCCGGTGTTAAAAAGCAAAGACGGCGTAGCGATGAAAAAAGGCGCTTACATGGAGATTCAAACCGCTGCTTCTACGAAATAAGGCTCTCCCATCGAGATGCGTTGGATAGCCGTCTGCTCTTGATGGTGCAAAGTTCGGCTGCTTCGATTAAGGCGCGGCCGACAGCGGGAGCGCGGTCGTTTTGAACGGAACGATGCAAAGAAAGCTGGCCTCCATCGGTCGTTTGGCGACCATGGGGGCCAGCTTTTTGCCGGTTACTCGTCGCTTGACGGCGTTTCTTGCTTTTCGCTCTGTGCCGGGGAGGATGGGATTGTCACCTTCCAGGACGTCCAATCCGGTTCTGCTTTGTGCAGCAATTCCGGTGGGAAGAGGAACGTCCATGGTTTGCTGGTGTGAGCTTTCACTTCCAGATGGCAGGGAAATAATCCGCGGGCGACGATGTCGCCAGCATGATCCCGCACTTCAAGCGGGATTTGTTCAAAATGGATATGTTTGTCGCTGCCGTTGCGAATGAGCAACGTGACGCCTAGTTCACCGGAAGGCAGCTGTTTCGCTTCAATGACCATGAAGTTCACCTCTCCGGGAGCGGGAGGCGGAACCGAGTCAACGAGGGCTTGCAGATGTTGGCGCTGCTTGGCCGACAGCGCCTGCTCCCAGCTTTCCTCTAGGTCGAGCCGATGCCGCGGTGTCAGTTCAAAGGCGATCTTCCATCCATCTGCAGGCAACTGATCGACGAGCTTGTCCTCGGCGGCGAACAAAAACCGCCACGGGCGGGCCGTCATCGGCGGCAGTTCGCCGAAAGGGCTCATATCAAACTCTTTGCGGGCGATCGCCGTGCCATCCTCGTCAAGCAGCAACAGGCGGATTCGTTCAAAGCGAACCGGCTTCGGCAGCGTGTTGCGCAAAATGGCGACAGCGACAAACCCATCGTTGTATTCGACCAGCTTGACGCCGGAAATGGAAATTTGGTTTGGCTGAAGCGGCGGCAGCTGTTCGTGGTAAAAGCGATAGACGTACGTTTCTTCCGGAGACAGCTGCCAGTCCGGATGAAACGACAGCGTCGTTTTCGTTCCGACCTCCGGCTGTTTGACATGTTGCGCCGGCAGCTCGGCTTCCGGTTGCGTGCGTTGTTTTCGTCGGAAAATCATAGGGAACCTCCTTTACGAGGCGGCGTGCTGCGCCGCGGTTATGGTTTGTTCGCGGCGGCGGCCGCTTCGTCATCGATGACAAACTGGCTTTTCAAATAGTTCATGGCTGTCGTGCAAATGCCGGCGTCGATCGCTTGCTGCAGCGCGACGAATTCGCGGTAGGCGTCCATTTCAAAGGCGCGGTACGGATCCTCTTGGCCGTAGCTGCGCAAATGAATCCCCTCTTTTAATAAATTCAGTTGATTTAAGTGGCGAATCCAGTGGGCGTCGATTGTTTCAACCATCAAATGCTTAAGCCGCATCGTTTGTTCTTCGTCGCACGGAAGATCGGCGAGCGCCGCTTCAAGCGATTTGTATTCGTCCCAAACAAGCTGGGCGATTTCTTCTTTTTGCTTATGGCGAAGATCATCAATCGGATAGGCAAACCGGAAAAAGGCACGGCGCAGCTCGTTGTGCAGTCCTTCGATGTTCCACTCTTCAAAAAAGACGTTTTCCGGACAATAACGGTCGATCGTTTGCGTGATATGGCGATGGATGTGCCGAAGGAGCTCGGACAGCACCTCTGCTTGCTTCAGCGCCAAGACGCGATCGCGCATATGGTAGATGACTTTGCTTTGTTGGTCGATCACGGTGTCCAATTTCAATAAATGCAATCGCGCCGAATAATGGGCGTTTTCGATCGTTGTTTGCACTTTTTGGACGAACTTGATCGGGTCGGGCGATACGATGCGCCCGGTTTCATCCGTCTCGACTTTGCTTTTCCATTTTTTCAATTCATCTTGATCATACAAGCGGAATAAATCGTCGTCGAGCGAAATGATAAACTGGGAAGACCCCGGATCCCCTTGGCGTCCTGCCCGGCCGCGCAGCTGCATATCAATGCGATGGCTTTCATGCCGCTCTGTGCCGATGATGTGCAGCCCGCCAAGTTCCTTGACGCCTTCTCCAAGCAAAATGTCGGTCCCGCGCCCGGCCATATTGGTCGCGATCATCACTTGCCCTTTTTGCCCGGCGGTCGCGATGATGCGCGCTTCTTCTTCCTCCGTTTTGGCATTGAGCAGGTGGTGAGGGATGCCTGCTTTCGAAAACGCCGCTGACAACTGTTCCGACTGTGCGACCGATGTCGTGCCGATGAGAACGGGACGGCCGATGGCATTCATTTTTTTCACTTCGTCGATAATTTTCCGTACTTTCGCCTCGTACGTCTGGTAGACGAGGTCGTCCCAGTCGGTGCGGCGGGATGGCCGGTTTGTCGGAATCGTAATAACGCGCAGCCGGTACGTTTGCCAAAATTCTTCTTTCGACGGCGTAGCGCTGCCGGTCATCCCGGCTAGCTTCTCATACATGCGAAAATAGTTTTGGATCGTAATCGTTGCTTGGATGTCGTTTTCTTCGGTGATTTCCACACCTTCTTTCGCTTCAATCGCTTGATGCAGGCCGTCGCTGAACGAGCGTCCTTCCATCACCCGGCCGGTGAACGGGTCAACGATCATCACTTTGCCGTTTTTGACGATGTAATCGACATCCCGCCGCATGATAAACCAAGCGCGCAGCGACTGCATCGCATGATGGAGCAGCACGTGATGCTCCCAGTCGTATAGGTTATCGATGCCAAACGCCCGCTCGATTTTTTGCGCCCCTTCTTCGGTGAGGAAAATTTGTTTCGTCTCCAAAGACCGTTCATACTCTTTTCCTTCTTCGAAGGTGCGGACGATGCGTGCCATAATCGGGAACAATTCGGCTCCGATTCCCGATTTATTGGCGATGATGAGCGGGGTGCGCGCTTCGTCGATTAAAATGCTGTCGATTTCATCGATGATGGCGTAATACAGCGGGCGCTGCACTTTATCTTCGAGGCGGTACACCATGTTGTCGCGCAAATAATCAAAGCCGAACTCGGTGCCGGTGCCGTACGTGATGTCGGCCGCGTACGCTTCTTTTT
This sequence comes from [Flavobacterium] thermophilum, assembly GCA_900450595.1. Lineage (GTDB taxonomy): Bacteria > Bacillota > Bacilli > Bacillales > Anoxybacillaceae > Geobacillus > Geobacillus thermophilus. Next base: position 2,305,225 of record UGGS01000001.1, on the reverse strand, counting down.
TCTCGCTGGCCGTCATTTGCGACACATTCAGGCCGACGGTTAAGCCGAGAAAGCGGAACACACGGCCCATTTGTTCGCAGTCCCGGCGCGCCAAATATTCGTTGGCCGTAATAATGTGGACGCCTTTTCCAAGGAGGGCGTGCAAGTAGCTTGGCAAAGTGGCCGCCAACGTCTTTCCTTCCCCGGTCTGCATTTCGGCGATGTTTCCTTCATGCATCGCCAATCCGCCCATCAGTTGCACGTCGTAATGGCGCAGACCGAGCACGCGCCGCGCCGCCTCCCGGACGACGGCAAACGCCTCGGTTTTGATGTCATCGAGCGTCTCGCCGCGTTCGAGCCGTTCTTTGAAGACAACCGTTTTTTGGCGCAGTTGTTCATCGCTCAGCGAAGAAATGGTTGGTTCCCATTCATTGATTTGCGCCGCCAGCTTGGCAAGACGCTGCACGTCTCGCGCGCTTTCGTCAAATAGTTGCTTTACTTTTGCAAACATATGTCCATTCCTCTCCTAGACAGGCATGATTTACACCAAGTGCTCTAAAACCTAATTATAGCACAAGATGTTTCCTGTGGAGGGAGGATGTAAAATGTGGAATCGTTCGCCGGATTGGCGCTCGAGCTTCTCGCGGCAAGGGAAAAAGAAATTTTCCATCCTTGGGGACAAAAAAGGGGTGTAAAAAAAGATTGATTTACTCATCGTATATGGTAACATAAAGATGATGTGTGTTTCCGCGATTTTATAAGGCCAAGGTGATTGCACATGAATATGGAAGCATTTGCCGCATGTTTGGCTTCGTTTATTACAGTATTGGTCATCACCCCGTTTGTGATCAAACTCGCGGTCAAAATTGGCGCGGTCGATCGGCCGAACGGGAGAAAAGTGCATACAAAAGTCATGCCAAGGCTTGGCGGATTGGCCATTTTTATCGGTGTCGCCGTCGGCTATTTTGTCGGCGGGGTGTATAAAGAGCAAGTGACGGGGATGACGGTCGGCGCCATCATCATCGTGCTCGTCGGGATGCTCGACGATTTGTACGAGCTGTCGCCAAAAGTGAAGCTGGCCGGCCAGCTGCTGGCGGCGTTCGTCGTTGTCGCTTCCGGGCTGAAGGTCGATCTTTTGACTGTCCCGTTTGTCGGCACGTTTGAGTTGGGGCTGTGGAGCTACCCGATCACCATATTTTGGATTATCGCGATTACGAACGCCATCAACTTGATCGACGGGTTGGACGGATTGTCCGCAGGCATTTCCGCCATTGGAATTGCGGCCATTGCCGTCATGGCGGGCATGGCGGGCAAAATGCTCATTTTCACGCTCTGCTTGATCATCTTGGGCAGCGTCATCGCTTTCTTGTTTTACAACTTCCACCCGGCGAAAATTTTCATGGGGGATACCGGCGCGTTGTTTTTAGGTTATGCCATTTCCGTCCTGTCGGTGCTAGGGCTTTACAAAAGCGTGACGCTCTTCAGCTTCGTCGTTCCGGTGATCATTTTGGGCGTGCCGATTTTCGATACGACATTTGCTATTATTCGCCGCATTGTGAATAAAAGGCCGATCTCGGCGCCGGATAAGTCGCATCTTCATCATCGACTGCTGGCTCTCGGCTTTTCGCATCGCAACACGGTCTTGCTCATTTATGCGTTTGGCCTGATGTTTGCCATCAGCGCGATTTTGTTCTCCGCCTCGACGTTATGGCAGTCCATTCTCATCGTCTTTGCCTTGATCGTCTTCGGGGAACTGCTTGCTGAACTGATCGGCTTGGTCAATGATCAGTACAAGCCGTTTATGACCTTTATTCGCAAGCTGCTTCGGGGAAGCCGAAAAGTATACGGAAATGACCGATAAATAGCAAATGGGCCGTTTGTGTCATGAAAGGGACAAACGGCTTTTTTCAGGAATTGCCCTTCTTTGGAAAATTATACCCTTCTTTTTCGTTGTTTATGCAGCTTCTGCCGTTCCTTCGCTGATTTTTTTTGCGGCAAGGCCAAGATTGCCACAAAACTGTCATTATATATTGACGCAAATGTGATAAACTAAACATGTTTATTCTATATATTTTTTGGATTTGGAGGAACTTGCGATGAACGTGCCAATGTTGGATTTAAGCGAACAGTATGAACAATTGAAGCCGGAGATCATGCGCGTATTGGATGAAGTGATGCGCTCCTCTCGCTTTATTTTAGGAGATTATGTCAAAAAGCTAGAAGCAGATATTGCTGCCTACAGCCGGGCGAAACACGGAATCGGCTGCGGCAACGGAAGCGATGCGATACATATTGCTTTGCAAGCGGCCGGCGTCGGGCCGGGCGATGAAGTCATCACAACGGCGTTCACCTTTTTCGCGACGGCAGGATCGATTGCGCGGGCCGGCGCCAAACCGGTGTTTGTCGATATCGATCCGGTGACGTTCAACATCGATCCGGCGCAAATTGAAGCGGCGGTGACGGAGAAAACGAAAGCCATCATCCCGGTGCATTTGTACGGGCAAATGGCGGATATGGAGGCGATCGCCGCGATTGCCAAGCGGCATGGATTGGTTGTCATCGAGGACGCCGCCCAGGCGATCGGTGCGAAATACAACGGGAAATGCGTCGGCGAGCTTGGGACGGCGGCGACGTACAGTTTCTTCCCGACGAAAAACTTGGGCGCCTACGGGGATGGCGGCATGATCATTACGAACGATGACGAACTGGCGGAAAAATGCCGGGTCATCCGCGTTCATGGCAGCAAGCCGAAATATTACCATCATGTACTTGGCTACAACAGCCGCCTCGATGAGATGCAAGCGGCGATTTTAAGCGTCAAATTCCCGCATCTGGATCGGTGGACGGAACAGCGGCGCAAGCATGCGGCGACGTATACGCGCCTGCTCGAGGAGGCGGTCGGCGACCTTGTTGTGACGCCGAAAGAAGTCGACGGGCGCTATCATGTGTTCCATCAATACACGATTCGAGCGCCGAAGCGCGACGAGCTGCAAGCGTTTTTGAAAGAACAGGGGATCGCGACGATGGTGTACTATCCGCTGCCGCTGCATTTGCAGCCGGTGTTTGCTTCGCTCGGATACAAGGAAGGGCAGCTGCCGGAGGCGGAAAAAGCGGCGAAAGAAGCGCTGTCGCTGCCGATGTTCCCAGAGCTGAAAGAGGAGCAGCAACAGTACGTCGTCGAGAAAATCGCAGAGTTTTACCGTCATTTCGCTTGATCGTCCAACCGGCCAAAGGAAACGTCACTTGCGCACAGCAATGGCGTTTTCTTTGGCGTTGGATCATTTGTTTTGTTCACAACACTTTGTTATTTTATGATAAGGGATGGTGGCCGGATTGACGGCGGAAAAACGACCGTTTGTGCTATACGAATATTTGCGCTTTTTTTGGCAGCGAAAATGGTGGTTTCTTCTCGTTCCGCTTGCGACGATCGTGTTGACCGTCATCGCAGGGCGGTTTTTGCTGCAGGGGGAGAAGTATACGGGGAAAGCTGTCGTGTTTACCGGATCGATTGACGTAAAAGAGTTGACGGATCCGAAAAATATAGAAGCGAAGTTTCCTGAGGTGAAAAACTTGGATGTCGTCGTTCCTGAGGAACAGTACGTGCAAATCACTGTCAAAGGCGACGATGAACAAGACGTGAGTCGAGAATTGAAGCTTGTTGTGTCGGAATACAGTCAGGAGCTCAAGCGCCATTCGCAAGAGCGGATTGATGTCACCACGAAATACTTGCATGCGCTGGAAGAACGGGAGCGCGCATTGCAGCAAAAAGTCGATTATTATAGCGAACAAATACAGTCGGGCCGCTTGAATCCAGAACAGCTCAATGACATCAGCGACTTGTTGGTCGAGTCGGAAAACAACTTGACCGAAGTGATGGAGCGCGTCAATCGCATCCGCGGCAATCTTGTCTTTTACGAAAAACCGGCCGTGTTGTCGGAAACGGTGGCGAAATCGAAAACGTATACGGGGCAGCTGATGGCCGTCGGCCTTGTCCTCGGCCTGTTTTTGACGATCGTTTGGCTCGTGCTTTGGAAGTATATATTGGACGCGAGGAGGTACTATTCTTCATGATCCGTTTTGCCATTGTCGGCATGGGGCATATCGCCAAAAAACATATCGATGCCATTGAAAAGGCGGACGGCGCCGAGCTGGCGGCAGTGTGCGACACGAATCCGGAACGTTTGCGCGACGTGTCGGACGTTCCTGTTTACACTGATATGGAGACGATGTTGAAGGAGAACGAACAGATCGATGTCGTCAACATTTGTGTTCCGTCTGGATTGCACGCGCGGCTGGCCAAGCTGGCGGCCCGCTATCGCCGTCATATCATTGTGGAAAAGCCGATGGCGCTCCGTGTGAGCGACGCCGAAGAGATGATCCGCGCGGCGAAAGAATACGACGTGAAGCTCGCGGTCGTTCATCCGAACCGCTTTCGTCCGGCTATTCGGAAGCTGAAAGAGGCGATGGAGCGCGGGATGTTCGGAAAACTGAGCCATGCGAACGCCACGGTGCGCTGGAATCGAAATCAAGCCTATTATGACCAGGCGGCGTGGCGGGGGACGAAAGAGTTTGACGGCGGCGTCCTGATGAATCAAGCCATTCACAATTTGGATTTGCTGCTTTGGCTGATGGGGCCGGTCAAGGCGGTGCAAGCGATGGCGGCGACAAGGCTGCGCAAGATTGAGACGGAAGACGTCGCGGCGGCGGTCGTCGAGTTTGAAAGCGGGGCGCTTGGCGTCATTGAGGCAGCGACGACGATTTATCCGCAAAACTTGGAGGAATCGATCGCCATTTTCGGTGAAACGGCATCGGTGAAAATCGGCGGCCGGACGGCCAACTTTATCGAAACGTGGGAAGCGGAAGGCGTCAGCGAGGAAGAACGGGCAAAGCTCATCGATGAGATCAACGCCGACCCGTTTGGCAAGCCGGGGCACCAATGGATCATTGAAGATATGGTGCAAGCGATTCGCGAAGACCGCGAGCCGATCGTCACGGGTTTGGACGGATTGGCTCCTGTTCGGCTGATCGAAGCGATTTTGCGTTCGGCGGAAACGGGGACAAGAGTGCAACTATCTGAGTAGAAAGGAATGAGAGGAATGAACTACGCGGAACGGCTGTTGCAAAAATTTGAGAAACGCGACGCGGTCATCGGCGTGGTCGGGCTTGGCTACGTCGGGTTGCCGCTGGCAGTCGAAAAAGCAAAAGCAGGGTTTCATGTCATTGGCTTTGACATCCAACAAAGCCGCGTCGATCAAGTGAACAATGGGATCAACTACATCGGCGATGTCGTCGATGAAGATTTGCATGAGATGGTCAAACAAGGGCGGCTTGTGGCGACGACCGATTACGCCCGGATCGCGGAAGTCGATGCCGTGGCGATCGCGGTGCCGACCCCGCTCGATGAGCATCATCAGCCGGATACGTCCTACGTCGAAAACTCGGCGAAGGAAATCGCTAAATACGCCCATGAAGGGATGCTTGTCGTGTTGGAATCGACCACCTATCCAGGTACGACGGAAGAAATCGTGAAACCGGCGCTGGAGAAAAAGGGGCTCGTCGTCGGGGAGACGGTGTTCGTCGCCTATTCGCCGGAGCGGGTTGACCCGGGCAACAAGCAGTTTAAGACGAAAAATACACCGAAAGTCGTCGGCGGCGTGACAAAGACGTGCACGAAAGTGGCAGCGGCCATGTATCGAGCCGTGCTTGAAGGCGATGTGCACGAAGTGTCGAGCCCGGCGGTGGCGGAAATGGAGAAAATTTTTGAAAACACGTTTCGCCATATCAACATTGCGTTAGCGAACGAAATGGCCATTTTGTGCGAGCGGATGGGCATTGACGTTTGGGAAGTGATCGAGGCGGCGAAAACGAAGCCGTACGGATTTATGGCGTTTTACCCGGGCCCGGGGCTTGGCGGCCATTGCATTCCAATCGACCCGTTTTATTTGACATGGAAAGCGCGCGAATACAACTACCATACGCGCTTGATCGAGCTGGCCGGAGAAATCAACAACGCAATGCCGGAATATGTCGTCAACCGCGCGATGCTCATTTTGAACGAAGAAGGGAAGGCGCTGCGCGGTTCGAAAGTGACGGTGCTCGGCGTCGCCTACAAAAAAGACATTGATGATGTGCGCGAATCGCCAGTGTTGAAAATCGTCGAGCTGCTCGAGCAATACGGAGCGGAATTTGCGGTCGTCGACCCGTATGTTCCGTCGTTCCGGGCGTGCAACCGGGTGATTGAGACGGTCGAGCTGACGCCGGAACTGCTTGCACAGTCAGATCTTGTCTTGATTACGACGGATCATTCCAACATCGACTATGAAATGGTCGCTCGTCACAGCCGGGTCGTGTTTGACACACGCAATGCTATGAAAGATGTGTCGAAACCGGCAAAATACGTCAAATTGTAAGCGAAGGAGACGAAACCATGAACGTTGTCGATCCCTCTGTTGTTTGCGGTGAACGTGTCGAAATGGGCCATTTCACGGTCATCGAGGCGAATGTAAAAATCGGAAACGACGTTAAAATCGGACATCGCGTCACGATTCACGAAGGAACCGTCATCGGCGACGGCGTGACGATCGCCGACGGAGCGGTGCTCGGCAAACCGCCGAAGCCGGCGAAAACGAGCACCGTCAAGCTGTCGGGCGAGCTGCCGCCGCTTGTCATCGGCGACCATTGCACGATCGGCGCCAACGCCGTCATCTATCGAGGAGCAGTGATCGGCGCCTACACATTGATCGCTGATTTGGCGAGCGTGCGCGAAAACGTGCACATCGGCCAATATGTGATCGTCGGGCGCGGGGTGTGCGTCGAAAACCACGTCCAAATCGGCGATCGGACGAAAATCCAGTCAAACTCCTACATCACGGCCTACACGACGCTCGAAGACCATGTGTTCATCGCCCCGTGCGTCACGACGACCAATGACAACTACATGGGGCGGACGGAAGAACGGTTCGCCAAAATCAAAGGGGCGACCGTCAAGCGCGGGGCGCGCGTCGGAGGCGGAGCGATTTTGCTGCCGGGCGTGACGGTGGCGGAAGAGACGTTTGTCGCCGCTGGGGCGCTCGTCACAAAAGATACGGAACCGAGGACGGTCGTGAAAGGATTCCCGGCGCGCTTCAGCAAAATGGTCGACGAGCGGGAGTTGTTATAAATTGTTCTCGGCATTCAAGCGTTTAGGAGCGGATTCGCTCCTTTACGCGTTTATGAACGTCGGCACGAAGCTGATTGCCTTTTTGATGCTGCCGATTTATACAAGCTATTTGTCAAAGGCGCAGTACGGGGCGGTCTACTTGATCGACCAATGGACGTCGATGCTGACATTTCTCGTCATTTTCGGTACGGATTCGGCGCTCTCTTTTTACTATTACGACACGGACGACAAAGAGAAGCGCCTTTTGTATGTGCGCAACGTCATGTACTTCCGGCTGTTTGTCGTCGCCATCTTATTTTTGGCTGTCGTTTTGGCCGGTCCGTGGATCGCAGGCGCGCTGTTTCAAGAACCTCGCTATGTCGATTTGCTGTACATCAGTATCGCGACGTTGCTGCTCGATACGATTTTCGTCATGGCGACGACGGTGCTGCGGTTTGAATTTCAGACGAAAAAAGTCGTGATTTGGACGCTCGTGAAAATGCTGCTTGTCGCTGTGCTGTCGTATGCGGCGCTCCGGTGGTTCGCGGCGACGCCGGAAGGGCTGCTCATCGGCCGGCTCGTGAGCAGCGCGCTCGTGTTTTTGTTGATGCTGCATTTGACCGTAAAGTATATGGTGTGGCGCGTGCGCTTTGACGTGTTAAAGGAGCTGCTTGCCTACGCCGCCCCGCTCGTGCCGACTTCGCTCGCCTTTTGGGTGATCGCCAACGTCAGCACGTTTTTCATCCAACGGTTTGCATCGTTGGAGGAAGTCGGGGTGTTTGGGGTTGCCTTGCGTCTCGCGACCGTGATCACGCTCATCACGAGCGGCGTGCAGATGGCGTGGCGTCCGTATTCGATGTCGATGAAAGACCGGCCGGAAAGCCGTGCGTTGTTTGCGAAAGTGTATATGGCGCTTTTGCTCATTGGAGCGTTTGGGCTGCTTTTGATCGCCACGGCGAGCCCGTGGCTTGTGGGAACCTTTTTCAAACCGGAATATCGCGATGCAGCGTCCTATATTCCGTTTTTATCGGCCGTCACGTTTTTGAACTTTTATTATCTGATTGTTTCCACCGGCTTGTTTTTGACAAAGGAAACCGGCTATATTTCACGGGTGTTCACGCTAGCGGCGCTTCTTCATCTTGCGTTGAACGCCGTGTTGGTGCCGCTTTGGCTCAGCTGGGGGGCGATCGCGGCCAGCCTCATGACGTATATGGTCGCCGTGGCTTTCATTTTTCGCAAAAGCCAGCAAGTGTATCCTGTGCCAGTGTCATGGAAAAAGATGGCTTTGGTTTTGGTCGGCACATTGCTCGCCCTCATCGTCATCGTCTACGTTCAGCAGGCGCCGCTTGCTGACGGCTGGGTGCTCGCTGGTTGGGGCTTGTTTGCCGCCACGCTCTTTGCCAGCCGGGTTGATCGTGATTTGCGCCGTCCGGTGCGCACGATCGAGGGCGAAAATGCGCAAAATACTTGATAACCGCTCATCTGATCTAGGAGGTGTTTCGGATGAAAATCGCCACCGTGTTAGGCGCCAGACCGCAGTTTATCAAGGCTGCCCCCGTCTCGCGCGTCTTGCGAAAACAATATACCGAAGTGCTGATCCATACCGGGCAGCACTATGACCCGAATATGTCGGCCATTTTTTTTGAGGAGTTGAACATTCCGACGCCTGACTACTATCTTGGGGTGGGTTCAGGCAGCCATGGAAAGCAAACGGGCGAAATGCTGATGAAAATTGAAGAAATTGTCATGCAGGAAAAACCGGATTATGTGCTCGTCTATGGCGATACGAACTCGACGCTCGCGGGCGCTCTTGTCGCAGCGAAGCTCCATATTCCCGTCATCCACGTCGAAGCCGGACTGCGCAGCTTCAACAAGCAGATGCCGGAAGAAATCAACCGCATCATGACCGATCATGTTTCCGAGCTCTTATTTTGTCCAACGGAGACGGCCGTGGAAAATTTACGAAAAGAAAATATTACGCGAAACGTCTGGAATGTCGGCGACGTCATGTATGACGCCATTTTGTACAACAAGGAGCTCGCACAGCGCCAATCGACGATTTTGGCTGATTTGTCGCTGGCGGAACAATCCTACTACTTGATTACCATTCACCGAGCGGAAAATACCGATGACCCCGACAAATTGAAAGCCATTTTGGCTGCTTTTCGGGATATTGACGGAACGAAAGTGTGGCCGATTCATCCCCGGACGCGGCATAAGCTTGAAGAGTACGGCTTGGACGCTTCGGCGATTCCAGGGCTTCGGCTGATCGATCCGGTCGGTTATTTGGACATGCTTCGGTTAGAGAGCGGCGCGAAAAAAATCATCACCGATTCAGGAGGCGTACAAAAGGAAGCGTATTTCCTTCGTGTGCCTTGCGTGACGGTGCGCGAACAAACCGAATGGGTGGAAACGCTCGAAGGCGGGGCGAACATCTTAACCGGCACGGACCGCGAGAAGATCGTCGCGGCGGTCCACAAGGAAGTCGCCCCTGTTTATGCGGACGTCTTTGGCGATGGGCATGCGGCGGAGAAAATCGTGGCGGCGATCGGACAGCGATAAGGGTGCGTCGGCATGTTGGACGTGTTGATTGGGTTGATTGTTCTTGTCGCCTCCACCTTGATGTTTCGCTATGCAGCGGGGACGCTTTCATGGAAGGCGCCGAATCTCGTGTCGATTGTGTACTATTACTCGTTCCTTCTGTCGAGCTTCATCGGCGCGCTGCTGATCGCCTTGGGGATGGACGATTACTACATGATTCGCAAGTTGTTTCGGCCCGAGGAATACCGGCAGATCGGGTTTTTCGTCGTCAGCTTCGTTATGATCGTGTTCCCGCTGTCGATGGTGGTCGTTTCAAGGCTGTGCGGATTTGAAGCCAGGCAGGAGTTTCGCGCCTATTTGCAAAAGCCGCTTTCCCCGTTGGCCGGAGCGACGGGCAGCCAAGTGTTTTATGCGTTTTTGGCGCTGTCGCTGCTCAGTTTTGCCGCCATTGCGTATATGATTTGGAAAACGCCGACGATTCCGGTGTTTGCGCTCTTGACAGGGACGGATGAGAGCTTGGCTGCGTTGCGCATTGAGGCGTCGCGCCATTTTGCCGGAAACGTGCTCGTTCGCAATATTTTTGCCATTACGCTCACGCCGCTTTTGTCGTTTATCGCTTATTTGTTTGCCGAGCTGACGCACGAGTGGCGGTGGAAGCTACTGTTTATCTGTCTGTTTGTCGGGGCGGTGTTCGTCAATGTGTATGATTTGGCCAAATCGCCGATTTTCTTTTATGTGATGATGTTTTTCCTCATTCGCATTTACATTGGAAAAACAAGGCTGTCGGCGGTGAAACTGGCGCTGTATGGGGGAGTGGGGGCGGCGGTGCTCGTCGGCATGTACATCGTCATTCAAGGGGTGCAAGATGCCACGACCTTTTTGTCTTACAACAAGGGCCCGATCGGCCGCATGATTTTGGCGCAAATCGCGCCGACGTTTCTTCATTTGAATTTGTTCGGCGAAGCGCTGCCATTTCTTTATGGAAAAAGCTTGCCCTCGATTTTAACAGGGTTGTTTGACGTCGAGAACGTCCGCTCCGCCCGCCTCGTGATGGCGCACGTGTTCCCGGAGCGGATCGAGGATGGAACGGGAGGGGTGCTCAATACGCTCTTTGTCGCTGAGGCGTATGCGAACTTTGGCTACGTTGGAATCGTCATCGGCACGCTGTATGTCGGTGTCGTGACGCAGCTGTTGTACATTGGGTTTCTACGGCTGCCAAAAAATCCTTTGTTTTTAAGTTTGTTCGTTTATTTTTCCGTTAACATCCCCCGCACGCTCGTCGGTGGGTTCACCGATTTTTTGTTCAATCCGACCTGGTTGCTGATCGTGGCGTTGTTTGGCGGAATGGCGTTATGGCTGCGGGTGCAGGGGGATTTACGGGCATGGTTTGCAACGAAAAGGCGAATCACGGATGAGGGATGAATGATGAAAACCGTATTGATTTATTACCCGTTTTCACTCGCCGCGGAACGAAACAGCGGGTCAAAGCTGCGGCCGTATGAAATGCATCAGGCGTTTTTGCGTTGGGGAGCGAAAGAGGGAGTGGACGTTCTTCTGATCGCCGGCACGTCAGCCGAGCGGGAGAAGCAATTTCAAGAGCTCCGCAGCCAAGGCAAGCTCGATGATGTCTGGTTTTGCTATATGGAAAACCAGACGATTCCGCTTTGGCTCACTGACCCAGGACACCGGCCGCAACGTCCGTTCGTCGACCGGGACGTTCTCCGCTACTTGAAAGCCCGCAACGTTCCGATCGGCGTCTTTTACCGCGACGTCTATTGGAAGTTTCCTGATTTGTATCCGCTCCGTGGTTGGAAAAAAGCGGCCATGCAAATGATGTACCGTTGGGAAGAACGGTTTTACGAGCGGTACTGCGATGTCATCTTTTTGCCGAGCCTCGAAATGGGAACATATGTCGCGATCCGCCGCCCGATGGTTGATTTGCCGCCGGGTGGGAAGCAAAAGCCGTTTCAGCGGTTCGGGACGGCGAAACAGCCGCTGAATGCCATTTATGTTGGCGGCATCAACAATGCCGACTATGGGCTTTTGCTCCTGCTCGAGGCGATTCGCTTGGCAAACCGCCGCAAGCCGCTTGTTTCGCTCACCGTCGTCTGCCGAAAAGACGAGTACGAGCGGCAGCCGCTTGCGGTGAAAGAAGAGCTTGCCGCCTTGCAAGTGCGCGTCGAGCACGTCAGCGGCGAAGCGCTCGACCGTTTGTATGCGGAGATGGATTTCGCCTTCATCCCGCGGCGGCGGAGCGAGTACAATGATTTTTCCGTTCCCGTCAAGCTGGTTGACTATCTGTCGAGCGGCCTGCCGATTGTCGCCACCGCTTGCTCAGCGCAAAAGCGGTTGATTGAAGCGGATGGGTACGGCGTCATTTGCGACGACAACCCGTCGTCGATGGCAGAAGCGATCGCCAAGATGGCGGACATGCTCGAGGAGTGCCGCTTGCGCATTGAGCAGACGTTTATGGCGAAACATTCGTGGGAAGCGAGAGTGGAAAAGGTGAAAGAAACGTTGGTGGGGGGCCTCCGATGAAAGTCGCCTTATTGGCTCCAAGCAAATCGATCCATACGCATAAGTGGGCCCGCTTTTACCAAACGCAAGGCATTGATGTGAAAGTCGTGACGTTTAAAGACCATTACGGGCCGGAGCAAGCGAAAGAAGTCGAGACAGTTGTGCTGCCGAAATGGCTGCCGGGGAAGTTGTCGTATTTTTCCACTGTCTTTTCATTAAAGCGGCTGCTCGCTTCGTTTCGACCAGATATTTTGCACGCCCATTATGCCTCGAGCTACGGGTTGATCGGGGCGCTTGCGGGGTATCATCCGTTTTACGTCTCCGTCTGGGGGCGCGACGTGTATCAGTTTCCGAATGCCAATCGTTGGAACCGACGGATGCTTGAATATACATTCCAGCGTGCGGATGTCATTTGTTCGACAAGCCGTGTGATGGCGAAAGAAACCGGAAAGTATACGGACAAACCGATCGAAGTGACGCCGTTTGGTGTTGATGTCGCCCGCTTCAAACCGTTGCCGAAACAGCCGAAACGGACCGTGACGATCGGCACGGTGAAAGCTCTTTCCGACAAGTACGGGATCGCCGATTTGATTCGGGCGTTTGCCATTGTGCACGAGCGGCATCCGCAAACGGAGCTGTTGATCGTCGGCGACGGGCCGCAGCGGAGTGAATACGAGGAGCTGTGCGCCCGCCTCGGCATCCAATCCGTGACGACGTTTGCCGGCAAAGTTCCGAACGAACAAGTGCCGCTGTATATCAATCAAATGGATATTTTCGCCGTGCCTTCGACTGAAGACAGCGAAAGTTTTGGCGTTGCCGCCGTCGAGGCGATGGCGTGCGGCGTTCCCGTTGTCGTCTCCAACGTCGGCGGGCTGCCGGAAGTCGTCCGTGAGGGAACAACGGGGTTGATCGTGCCGAAAAACAGTCCGGAAAAGCTGGCGGAGGCGTTCGAACGGCTGCTGCTTGATGAGAGGCTGCGGCAACGAATGGGGGAAAACGGCGTCAACCATGTCCATGAACATTACGATTGGACGGAAAATGCGATGCGCATGATCCGATTGTATGAGCAAACGTTGAAAGGCGGTGGAGGGAGTCGATGAGAAACAAAGCCGTCATATCAGCCGCCGCGGTTGGTGCTCGTTTGTTGCCGAAAGCGGAGGCTAAGTCGCGAAGCCGGCGGCTTTCCGTTGGCAAGCTCATGATGACCGTCGGTTCGCGGCAACGATTATCCATCCAAGGACAGCGGGACGATGCCAGGGGGGCGTTTCCCCTTTTCCACGCCTCGTTTGCGCTCGCCTCTTGGCGCTCGAAATGGAACGTTCGTTTGCGATTTTTTGGGAAAGTGGTGTGGAGCGGGCCATGAGGATCATTTACCTATGCCAACACTTCCCGCCGGAAACAGGCGCACCGCAAATTCGTGTGTATGAGGTGAGCAAGGAGCTGATCAAACGGGGGCATCAAGTGGAAGTGCTCACGGCGTTCCCGCATCACCCGCACGGCGTCATCCCCAAGCCATACCGCGGCCTGTTTTATTTGTTCGAACAATGGGACGGCATTCCCGTTCATCGGACATGGATTTATCCGTCGCCAAAGGGGAGCTTTTGGAAACGGCTCGCTTCGTATTTTTCGTTTACGTTCAGCTCGTTTTATTCGCTGCTTGTGAAAGCGAAGCCGACGGATGTGATCATTTGCAATTCCCCGCCGTTGTTTTTAGGGATCACCGGGTACGTGGGCGCGAAGTTGAAACGGGCGAAGTTTGTTTTCAACGTCGCCGACATTTGGCCGGAATCGGCCGTTGAGCTCGGCATTTTGAAAAATCGGCTGTTCATCCGAATGGCGAGATGGCTCGAGCTGTTTTTATACCGGAAGGCGTGGAAAATCGCCGCCGCGACGGAAGGCATTCGCGATTATATGATTGAGCAAGGGAAAGCGCCCGAGGATGTCTTTTTATTGCCGAACGGCGTCAACACGGATGTGTTTCGCCCACTGCCGAAAAACAAGAAGCTGCTTGCGGAATTAGGGCTCGAAGGAAAAGTGGTGTTTACGTATGCCGGAACGATGGGATACGCCCAAGGGCTCGATTCGGTGCTGCGGGCGGCAGCCATCGTCAAAGCAAAAGATGAACGGGCGCATTTCCTGTTTGTCGGCGACGGCCAAGAGCGAGAAAAGCTGATGGCGTTAAAAGAAGAGCTCGGCCTTGACAATGTGACGTTTTACGGATCCGTTCCGGTTGAGAAGATGCCGGAGATTTTCTCCATCACCGATTACAGCATCGTTTCGCTGCGCAACATCGATTTGTTTAAAGGGGCAAGGCCGTCGAAAATTTTCCCGGCGATCGCCACCGGAACCCCGGTGCTGTATTGCGGCGAAGGGGAGAGCGCTGAGATTTTAGAAACATATCATTGCGGAAAAATCGCTCCTCCAGAAAATCCTGAACAGATCGCTGCAGCGGTTCTCGAGTTGCTTTGCCTTCCGAGCGAGGAATACGAAAAGATGGCGGAAAATGGGCGCAAGTTGGCGGTGGAGCAATACTCATGGATTCGCATTGTCGACGATTTGCTTCACGCCCTTGGCGATGAAACAAAACGCGAATCCGTTTGGCCGACGGAACAATAAAAAAGAAAAGGGTGTCCCGCTCATAAGCAGGATGCCCTTTCCTTTATGTGAAAAGCGGCTATGTTTCCATTTGGAAAGATATTTTCCGACCGCGTCGGGAGTGTTGGAATGCGAGTGATGTTTTCCTTCACAATCGTCATGCTTTCACTCGAACGAGACTTCCGCCCCGCGGAAGTAATGCTCTAAAATTTGCTCCGCCGTCCATCCACGCTCGGCAAATGCTTTTGCTCCGTATTGGCTCATGCCGATCCGGTGCCCCCAGCCTTTTCCCGTGACGGTGATCGAGCTGACCCCTGACGGCGAGGCGGAAAGCGGCACGATGCCATCCGTTGTTTGCACCTTGATTCCTTCGACGCCGGCGAGCGAAACGGTTCCGCTCCCTGTTTGGACGGAGTAAGATGACAAGGAAGAGGCGGCGATGTTGCCGCTGGCCGTTTGAATCGACACGGATGGACCGCTTTTTTGCACTTGAATGTCAAACCAGTTGGACGGCAAGATGCCGTAAAATTGATTGCCGTCTAGCGGGAACAGTTTGCGGATGGTCGTTTCATTGCCTTTCACCGTTTTTTCGCCTGCCGAGGTTTCAATCGTGACGGCACCCACTTCTCCGTTCGCGCCGGTTTTGGCGATCGAGACGTCGTATAAAACAACCGATGGATCGGTGAACCCGAACGAACGCAACAGCACAGCTGGGGAGAAGGTGAATGACCATCGGCTGTACGGCGATGATTCATACGGGTCATCGACGCTCGCCAAATATGGGTAGGCGGTTTGCGACGAGTTCCAGACGTCGCTTACATTGGCGGTTCTGCCGCCGCTTGTCGAGTGGTAATACGTTTCAATGATATTGCCATTATATTTCAGATACAATCCTCTTGTTGCATCCACTGCCGCGTTCGATCGTGGAGATTCTCCATCATATCCTTTATACGTCTGTGTGTTTGGATTGGTCGTCAAACTTGTTTTATGTTTATAGGCATAGTTTCGGGCCGCAATGGCTTGCGCCTTCAGCGCCTCAAGCGGCCAAGAGGCAGGCATCTCGCTCGGCACGACTCCTTTTAAATAATCTTCCATATCTAAAATATTGACAGCATACAAGGCGCTGTTTTGCAGGCGAATGTCGACGCTTCCCCGATACCGCGTTTGGTTCACCTTGACAAGGGACAACGGCGCCGCGCCGATTGTTTCTTGAATAGTAAATCCGGTGCTTGAAAAATCCGTCTTTCCATTGTACGTGACAAACACAGTCGAAGAGGAAGACCGAAATGTCAGATTTGTCTTGCTTGGCAACGGGGTAATCGTCAACGTCTCTTTATTGACGATTTGATAGTTTCCTTCGACGGCGGCTGTCACCGATGTCCCTTTATATAAAAGGACTTGCACGGGATTGTTGTACGTTTTCACCCCAGCGGCGTTCGACGCGGAAGGAGAGGTGATGAGCCAAAACAGGACGACGGCCAACCACGCTAGTTTTTTCACCGTCTACTTCACCTCACCAAATTCAGCGGCCATCCAACCCCGACGCCCATCAGACAGTTGCACGTTGTACCATTTCTCCCCTTTGCTGTTGGTAAACGGCTGGATATAGACCATCTCTGTCCCTTTTGGAACGGTCGCAATAATCGGATAAGAAGTCGTCGCTCCTTTTCGAATATTGACCGCGGCCGTGGCGATGACGTGCTTGGTGCTGTCGCTGCTGACAGCGGATGTCGAGACATCGCCTGAATGGATCCATCCTTTCAGCGATGAAGATAGGACGACGTTGTACCAAAGTCCTTGGGAAGTAAGGTGCGCCCCGACGACTTGCAGTGAAGCCCCTGCCTGTTTATAAGTGATGACGCGGTAGCTCGTTGACGCTCCGCTGCGGACGGCCGCATTGTTTTTCACTACATAGACGACAGAAGGCAAAGAAGGCGAAGCGGGTTTGCTGGCAAGTTGTTGTTGAAGTTGTTGAATTTGTTGTTGCTGGGCGGCCAGTTGTGCTTTCAGGTTGGCAATGTCGTTTTTCATCGGGTTGAGCTGGGACGTCACCCAGTCGACGCTCGCTAACACGACTTCTTCCGATGCTTTCATCGCCGATGGCGTAAACAAGAGGGCGCCTGCCGTCATTCCGACCGCCAGGCTGGCAGCAACGGCCCATTTGGCTTTTCGTTTCATCATGTTCATCTCCCCCGTTTTTGGATATGGAAAGAAAGGAGAATAATAGCTTTCCTAAAAGGCCGGTGAAAAACAACGGATTCGCTCGGTTCATGAGGAATCGCAAGGAATGAAAACGCGATGTTGCCATATTTTTCCAGCTTGAGAAACACCGTTGCCAAAGCTTTATATCCGTTGCATCATCGGCCTTCTCATGCTATTATTCTCCGAATGTGAACAAACTAGAATTGGCTGAAGTATTCTTCCAGTCCTTCGCGAATGCCGACGGCTGCTTTTTGGCGGAACGCTTTCGTTTTGAGCAGCGCCTCTTCATTCGGATTGGAGATGAAGGCGAGCTCAACGAGAATGCTCGGCAGCTCGTTTTTCCGGTTGACGTAAAAGTCTTGCGTTTTATGGCCGCGGTCATATGTTCCGAGCTGTTGGACAAGATGTTTTTGCACGATGGCGGCCAACTGCTCGCTTTTTGGCCCGTTGAAGTTGCTCGATACGTTGTAGTACGTTGTCGTTCCGCGAGATGTCCGAGAGTACGAGTCGGCGTGAATGCTGATAAAGGCGTCGTAGTCGGAACTGTTGGCGATCCATGTCCGTTCCGACAGCTCCAAAAAGATGTCGGTGCTTCGCGTCAATTTCACGATCGCTCCGGCCCGCTCCAATTCTTCTTTTAGCAATAAGGCGGTGTCGAGAGTAATATCTTTTTCCCGCGTGCCGCCAGGGCCGATCGCCCCGGTGTCGTGCGCCCCATGCCCTGCGTCAATGATGATTTTTTTGCCCTTGAGTCCGGTCTCGAGAATTTTCAGCGCCAATCGGTCGCTGTAATGGCGCAGGGTGAACGTGTACCCCGGTTCAAAGGTGATGAGCAGGCTGCTGCCGTTCCACTCCACCGTTTGTATGCCTGGAATGTCGGTCGACGGGACTTCAGCGTAGGAAAACGAGCCGGTGATTTTCAGACGATTGCCCGGCAACAACGAATAGGAGACGCGGAAATTAGACGTTTTTTTCCACGTCAAATAGGCATCTTCGTTGATGGTCGAAAATGTCGGTTCAACGAGACTATTTAAGGCGACGGTAGAGGTGCTCGATTCTTCCACCCATCCGCGGACGCCATTGGATGTTTCGACATTCAGCCATCCATGATATTCGTAAAGGACAGCAAGCCGCTCATTCGCTGCCAACGCCTTCAACGATTGATAGTTCGAAGAGGCACCTCGGCGCAGCGGAGTGCCCGCCTGTTTGACGTATACGTAGGATGGGGCTTTTACTTCAAACACCGGCATCCATCCCGTTTTCCCCGATGCAGAGGTGACTTGCACCCAGTCGAACGGAGATGCTTCTGTCGTCTTCAAAACCGTGACCGTTCGGTTTTTCGCAATCCGCTCGATGACGGCGGCGCTCAACGAAGGTTCGGCAAACAGCGCCGCATTAGCGGTGGTCACCTGCTTTTGCATCCCCTGGCTGGCTGGTGGGGAAAGGTAGGATTTGGTTACGACCGTCCCGTGCACCCAGCCGAGCGTTTTTCCATTGAGGGACACTTTGTACCAAAGCGCTCCCGACGCATCTTTGGCGCTTGACAGGCTGTTCAGTTTGGTTCCTTTTTTCAGTTGGGTGACGACTTTTGCTTTTAAAGATGGAGCTTGCCGCACATTGGCGACCGAAACACTGACCGTCAGCGGCTGGCCTGAGACGCTGGACGTATCCGAGACACCGCTTGGAACCGACATGGTTGATGACATCGTCAACACTTTTTCCGACACCCATCCCCGGACATGTCCGAGATCAACGCGGTACCAAAGTTCCTGACCATTTGTGACGAACAAATCGATCACTTTGACAGATTGACCGCGTGACACTGTGGCGACGGCGCGGTAATGGACGCTCGCCCCGTGGCGAACCGGGGAGGACTGCACAACGTTCATGAATGTCGGCAAAAGTGTCGGAAGCTGTTTGGGTATGTAGATCTGTTCCGTTTTCACCCATCCTTTGACTCCCGCCCACTCCACACGCACATACTGTTCCCCGAGCGAATTGGTGAACTCGGCCATGATGGAGACGACATCGCCGTTAGACAGTGTTTTTACGACCGGATAGTAAGGGGATGCCCCCTTGCGCATCGCGATGTCGTTGGCGGCGATGACCGCACGCTTTCCGACGAGCATGGAAGGCGGTTGGTTGGAAAAGCTGTCCGCACGCGCCCAGCCGGTGACGCCTCCGTACTCGATGCGATACCACGTTTCACCATAGGCGTTTTGAAACTCGTCTATGACGTTCACTTGTTGGCCAGCGGGAATCGAACCAACGGCCCGATATGAATCGGTTGCCCCTCTTTTCAGCAACGAGTCTTGCTTGGCGAACATCACGTTAGGGAAGGTGGAAGAGACATGCGCTTCAGAAAAGTCGTCTGCCCGCGCCCAGCCCGTGATGCCCTTGTATTCGATGCGATACCACGTTTCGCCAGCAGCGTTTTGGAACTTGTCGATGACCTTTACTTGTTGGCCAGCGGAAATGGATTCGACGATTTGATAGGAATCCGTCGCTCCTCTCCTCAGCAAAGCGTTATGCTCCGCGACCATGAGTGTCGGTGAGGATGAGGAAGGACTTCCATCGGCGGCCAAGGCGGCTGACGGCCATAGCGGGCAAGTCGCCAACAAGACGGAAAGAAGCGTTTTTTTCAAGGATTCGATCCCCCCTTTTTCTCAAGTTTGTGTTTTCTATACTATCATAGCGAATTTTGCCGTTTTATCCAACCCGAATTCAGTCCTATTATGAGAAAAAATGAAAAGTTTTGTTGAAAAAGAGAGAAAAAAGCAGAGGACATGAAAGGTTGTGCTCTTTCATCATCATTGCGGCATGATACGCTGTAAATGGAAAAAGGCGCCCCATTGCGTTTGGGAGCACCTTCTTTGTGATCGTTAATTTTGGCTTTGTGTGGATGGTGAATCGCTGCGCGTGAGGGAGGCGTTGGACGTCTCGAGCGCTTGCCGCAGCGTTTCATTGATGGAGCTGACCGATTGCTCGTCGGGGATGTAGTAGTACACGCCGTTGATCGTTTCATCGTATCCTTCTAGATGCAGATTTTGTACGTCCACGTTTTTCATTTTTTGATAGACATAGATGAACGACAACAAATCGGCCGGAGGGATGTTCGTCCGCACGTGATCCCCTAAATCGGCGATGATGTCATCCAGCTTCGGCAGCGAGGTGATGGACGTGCTTTTGTCAATAATGGCGCGAATGACTTGTTTTTGCCGCTCGTTTCGGCCAAAGTCGCCGCGGGGGTCCGATTTTCTCATGCGCACATAGGCGAGCGCTTCATTGCCGTTCAACTCTTGTTTGCCTTTATGGAACGTATGCCATTTGAGGGAGCCGGTCAGCTGAGCTTTGAATGTAAACGGAACATCTACCGTGACGCCGCCTAAGGAATCGACAATTTTTTCGAACCCTTCAAAATCAGTCGTCACGTAATAGTCAATCGGTACATCGATCAGCTCATTGACGGCTGCAATCGTCGATTGAATGCCGCCGTAGCTGTAGGAATGGGTGATTTTGTCTTTCCGCCCTTCGCTCGGGATGTAAACGCGCGTGTCGCGCGGAATGCTCAACAAATATACTTTGTTCGTCTTCGGATTGACGGTCAAAAGCATGACGACATCAGACCGCCCCTCCTCGTCGTGGTACTGGTTTTCCACTCCAACCAACAGCACGGTAAACGGATCTTTGCGCATTTCAATATTTCTTGCAGGCTTGCTTGATGGATCAAGCGCTTGATAAATTTTGCTTGACGCCTGTTTCGTCTCGGAGTAAATATTGTAGCCAAAGGCGCCGACACCCCCGAGCAACAGAAGAAACACGAGCAAAAATAATCGGCGGAGCCGCTTTTTTTTCTTTCGCTTTTTCACCGTTTTTCTTGTATGATTCATCGTTTAACCCTTCTTTCCTTTACGGTGTCGTTTTAGGAAGACGGAAGCAACCGTTCGGCATACTCCATCGCTCCCGCCTGAATGTCCGCCCTTCCGTTTGTCAGTTCGGTCATCCACTCGCCAAACGAAGACTGGCCGTCCTCGGGAACGAGAACATCAAACGTGACGCGGTCGGCATATTGGATATTTTTAATAGTATATACGGAAGAGCGCAGCTCATTTTCCACTTTCCCAAGCCACGGGTAGTCGATCGTAACATGCATGACGCGCATGAGCCGACGCTCGACGATGCCGGCGGCGTTCAGGCCTTCTGAGACGGCGCGGCTGTATGCACGCACCAAGCCGCCCGCGCCGAGCTTGATGCCGCCAAAGTAGCGGGTGACGACGGCGACGGTGTCTTTCAATCCTTTTTTCTTCAGCACTTCAAGCATCGGCACCCCTGCGGTGCCGCTCGGCTCGCCGTCATCGTTCGCTTTTTGGATTTGGTCATGCTCACCGATCAAATAGGCGGAGCAGTTGTGGGTGGCATCCCAATGCTTCTTCTTGATTTGTTGAATAAAGGCGACGGCCTCTTCTTCCGTTTCCGCGCGGTTGACATAGCAGATAAACCGTGATTTTTCAATTACGATTTCGTGTTCACCGTATCCTTTAACCGTGTAATATTTTTGCAACAAAACGAAACACCTCAACGATCAACATCGTGCAAACGGTTTATTTGTTCATTTTTTTGCACGAACGGCTAGCGCTCTGTTCTCAATATGGTAAACTAAAAATAAAAGAGCAATAGATAGAGCATGCTTTTATTATTATAAATCGACAACTTTTTTCCTTCAAACAAATTTTGCTGGCGCCCATGCGCACCGCTTGGCAGCGCTGTTGGAGGTTGGCAAATGGCTAAGGCAAAACAGTGGGACGTAAAGCAGTTAGATCGGATTGTCGAAAAAATGATCGACACCGTTCAACACAGCAAAGACGAAATTTTCCGCATCGGGGAGCAGTCGCGTCAAGAGCACGACCATTTGCTTCGCGAACTCGAGGAGGTGAAGCGGCTGACCGTGCAGGCGATCGAAGAAGCGGATCAGCTGGAAATGAAGGCGCGTCAGGCGCGCCGCCGCCTGTCGGAAGTGAGTCAAAACTTTTCCACCCACTCGGAGCAAGATATTCGCGAGGCGTATGAAGCGGCGCATGAGTTGCATATGAAGCTGACGATGGTGCGCGAGCGGGAGAAACAGCTGCGGCTGCGCCGCGACGAGCTCGAGCGGAGATTGGCGAGCCTTGCGCAAATTATCGAACGCGCCGATTATTTAGTTGGACAAATTACGGTCGTGCTCCACTACTTAAACAGCGATTTCCGCCATGTCAGCGAGCTCGTTGAAGGGGCGAAGCAAAAGCAGGAATTTGGGCTGAAAATCATCGAAGCCCAGGAAGAAGAGCGGCGGCGGCTGTCGCGGGAAATCCATGACGGCCCGGCGCAGCTGCTCGCTCACGTCCTTCTTCGGTCTGATTTGGTCGAAAAGGTGATCAAAGAGCGAGGGACAGAGGCGGCGATCGCCGAGATTCGTGATTTTCGCAAAATGGTGCGTTCGGCTTTGTCCGAAGTGCGCCGCATCATTTACGATTTGCGGCCGATGGCGCTTGATGATTTAGGATTGGTTCCGACGCTAAAAAAATACTTGCAAACGACCGAAGAATATAATAACGGAGTCCACATTTCCTTTGTACATATCGGCGAAGAAATTCGGCTGCCGTCGCGGATGGAGGCGGCCGTGTTTCGGCTTGTCCAAGAATCGGTGCAAAACGCCTTGAAGCATGCCGAAGCGCGCCATATCGACGTCAAAATGGAAGTGACGTGCCACCATCTGCTTGTCAGTGTCAAAGACGATGGCAAAGGATTTGATCCATCGGTCAAAAAAGAAAATGCGTTCGGCTTGATTGGAATGCGGGAGCGGGTGGAGCTGCTCGGCGGCACGTTGACGATTCGTTCGAAACCTGGCAGCGGCACGACCGTGTTCATCCGCGTTCCGATTGACCGTTCAGCCGCAGACATGACCAAGGAGGAGAGGAAACGATGAAAACACGCATCGCCATTATCGATGACCATTCACTATTCCGTGAAGGCATTAAGCGCATTTTAGAATTTGAAGGCGATTTTGAAGTCGTGGCGGAAGGAAGCGACGGAAGCGAAGCGCTGTCGATCGTCGAAACATACCGCCCGGATTTGGTGCTGATGGACATTAACATGCCGGACATCAACGGCGTTGAGGCGACGAAACAGCTGATTGAAGCTTACCCTGATACGAAAGTCGTCGTGTTGTCGATTCATGACGATGAAAACTATGTCATGCGCGCCTTGCAGACGGGAGCGACCGGGTATTTGCTGAAAGAAATGGACGCTGACACGCTCATTGAGGCGGTGAGAATCGTCGCGGAAGGCGGATCGTATTTGCATCCGAAAGTGACGCACAACTTGATTCGCGAATACCGCCGTCTGACGTCGGAAAAAGGCGGCGTGGCGGTCAAACAAGAAGTGCGCCGCCCGCTCCATTTGTTGACGCGGCGCGAATGCGAAGTGCTGCAGCTGTTGGCCGACGGCAAAAGCAACCGCGCCATCGGCGAAGCGCTGTACATTAGCGAAAAAACGGTGAAAAACCACGTCAGCAGCATCTTGCAAAAATTAAACGTCAATGACCGGACGCAAGCGGTTGTTGTGGCGATCAAAAACGGCTGGGTGGAAGTGCGCTAATGGCAATGCCCCCTTCGTTTCCGCCTATTGTCAGCGGATTGGATGGGCGTCTGGCGGCTGGTGTTGAGGGGATCGAGGCAGCGATGCTTCGTTGTTGGTGTGTCCGTGGTGAGGACAAGCTGTTTTGTAGTTGGCGGCAAGCGGCTTTGTTTAGGTCCTTGCGGTGCGCTATCCCCCATTTGGATTCGTAGTGGTGGGCGGTTTGTCTTTTTGGTATAATGGAAGAAAATTTGAAATCAGGAAGGAATGGCGTTCGTGAAAACGGCAATTGTCACCGACAGCACGGCCTACTTGCCGAAAGAGGTGCGCGAGAGGTTGGGCATTCGCCTGATTCCGCTCAGCGTCATTTTCGGGAATGAGACGTACCGCGAAGAGATTGATATGACGGCCGATGAATTTTTTGCCAAAATCAAGCAGCATCCGACGTTGCCGACGACGTCCCAACCGTCGGTCGGTGAGTTTGTTGACTTGTTCACCGCCATTCGCGAGGAAGGATACGAGGCGGTCGTCAGCATCCACCTCTCAAGCGGCATCAGCGGCACGTACCAAGGGGCGGTCACGGCAGGGACGATGGTGGACGGATTGCGTGTTTACGCATACGACTCGGAAATCAGCTGCATGGCACAAGGGTTTTATGCGATCGAAGCGGCGGAAATGGCGCAGGCGGGGAGGCTCCCTGAGGATATCATCGCTCGCTTGGATGAAATGAAACAAACGCTGCGCGCCTACTTTATGGTCGACGACTTGGCCCATCTGCAGCGGGGCGGACGGCTGACCGGGGCGCAGGCGTTCATCGGCGGCCTCTTGCAAATCAAGCCGCTTCTTCGCTTTGAAAACAAAGTGATCGTGCCGTTTGAAAAAATCCGCACGCGCAAAAAAGCGATCCACCGCATCGAAGAGCTGTTCGCCGAAGATGCGGAAAAGGGTGTGCCGCTCAAAGCCGCCATCATCCACGCCAACCAGCCGGATGAAGCGGGCCGCTGGCGCGACGAACTAGCTGACCGCTATCCGCACGTCGAATTTTCGATCAGCTATTTTGGCCCAGTCATCGCCACGCACGTCGGCGAAGGCGCTCTCGGGTTGACGTGGTATCAGCCTTAAGCTGAGGCGGCAAAGCGCCGTCTCGAGGCTCTACAGCCAAGCGCAAGGCGGAACGGTGCGCTCCGCCTTGCACGGCGGCGAATTTGTTGTACAGTAGGTTTCTCTCTGCTTTATGAAACGGACCGAAGATGCGGGGCTGGCCGAACTTGTCGAACCGTTTTCCTTTCCTGAAAAACTTGTCGCTATTTCCCTGGGAATGTTGTCGAAACACGTTATCGATCGGCTCCATGACTCTCCTGTGAATCTTCGCTGGCATCAGGTTTCGCCGCATCCATTTCTTTCGAAGGCCGATATGTCGTGAAAAAGACGGTCAAACCACATCCTGATTCCATTTGGAAAGGCCTTTTCATCTCCACTTTCTTTTCTGATCGAATGTTGTTGTTTTGTGCATGACACCCGTCTTTTATTACCAGCCTTCTAAAGAATGCCGTGAGATCGCTCTTCCTGTACCTTTATGCGCTTCAAGTCTCTCAACTTGGGGAGAGGGTGGTTTTCCATGGCGTTTTTGCCGCGTCATCCGCTCTTTTTGGCTCCCGACTAGGAGACATGCTTTTCCTAAATGACAAAAGGAGTGATGCTCATTGTACATTCCCCCATCAGCCGCTGCTTCCCCGCTCGTCGCTTGGCTCAATGGCCAGCGCCTACCCCGAGAGCAGCTGCCGTTTCCTGATGGAGAAGTCGCTGCCGCCATCCAGACCGGTTCGCTATGCGAACAGCCCGGGCTCATCAAAACAGCGCGCGGCTGGCGCTGCGGCCGTTGCGGAAATGATGATCGCCATCTGTTCGCCTCGTTTCCATGCGCCCGCTGTGGATCGGATTGCGCGTATTGCCGCAAGTGTCTCGTGATGGGGCGCATCAGCTCCTGCACTCACCTTGTGCACGTGACGATGCCGCTTCCGTCCGAGCGGCACGAGGCGCCGCTTGTTTGGGATGGGACGCTGTCCGCCGCTCAGGAGGATGCCGCTATGGCTGTCAAACAGGCCGTGCTCGATCGAAGCGAACTGCTCGTTTGGGCTGTATGCGGTGCAGGGAAAACCGAGATTTTGTTTCCCGCCATCGCCGCCGCGCTCGAGAAGGGCTGGCGCGTTGGCCTAGCCACGCCGCGTGTCGACGTCGTCCGCGAGCTTGCTCCCCGCTTTCGTCAAGCGTTTCCGCGCGTTCCGCTTGCCGTATGGTACGGCGGAAGCGAAGAGCGCGGGCGGATCGCTTCCTTGGTCCTCTCAACCACCCACCAGTTGCTGCGGGCTTACCGCGTCTTTGACGTTATGATCGTGGATGAAGTCGATGCCTTCCCATATTCTGTTGAGCCGATGCTCCAATACGCCGTCAGTCAAGCGCGGAAAGAACAGTCGAGCCTCATTTATTTAACCGCCACCCCATCCCGCGATTGGCAGCTTGACATCACAAGAGGCAAACGGAACGCCGCCGTCATCCCCGCCCGCTACCACGGCCGTCCGCTTCCCGTCCCCGTGTTGGAATGGTGCGGCAATTGGCGCAAACGGTTAGAGCGCGGCCGCTTGCCCGAAAACGTCCTTGCGTGGGTTCTCCATCGTTTGGCGCAGGGAAAACAAGCGTTTTTGTTCGTTCCCCATATCGATGAGCTTGAAGCGGTCACCCGCCTCTTGCAGCGCGTCGATCCCCGCATCGTCGGCGTTCATGCCGAAGCCCCAGACAGAGCTGAGCACGTTCAGGCGTTTCGCGATGGGCGCGTGCCGCTGCTCGTCACAACAACGATCCTTGAGCGCGGCGTGACCGTGCCGAACATCGATGTCGCCGTCCTTGGCGCCGAAGACCGCATTTTCACGGAAAGCGCCCTCGTGCAAATCGCCGGCCGCGTCGGCCGCCACGCCGCGTTTCCGGATGGCGATGTCCGCTTTTTCCATCACGGGAAAACGAACGAGATGGTGCGGGCGCGCCGCCACATTGTCCGCATGAATGAGACAGCAAAGAAAAGGGGGTTGCTGCATCGATGAACTGCCTTCTTTGCCATTCTCCATATAACCCGATTAACAGCTGGCGCCAGCTTCTTTTCCTCGAAGACCTTGACGTCCTTTGCCCGCGCTGCCGCGGGTCGTTCGCCGTCATTCGCGGCCGCCTTTGCGAGATGTGCGGCCGTCCGCTTGAGGAAGCCAAGCCATCGCTGTGCGCCGACTGTCTAAGGTGGCAGGAAGATGAACAATGGGGGAGGGTGCTCGTGAAAAACCGATCTGTCTATCTATACAACGACTGGATGAAAGACGTCGTCGCCTTATGGAAATTCCGCGGCGACTATGTCATCGTCGAGGCGTTCCGCCGACCGTTTTCCCAAGCGTTTCGCCGCCATTTCGGCCGCGATTGGCACGTCGTCCCGATCCCGTTAAGCCGCGAGCGCCTCGATGAGCGCGGCTTCAACCAAGCGGAAGCGCTCGCCCGCTTGCTTCCATCCCCGTATTTCCCTTGGCTGGCCCGCCGGCATTCCGAGAAGCAGTCGAAAAAATCGCGCCGCGAACGGCTGAAGACCGACAACCCGTTTTTTCTCTCCGGCCATCCGCCGATAAATGGGAAGCGAATCGTTCTTATCGATGACATTTACACGACGGGCATCACCATCCGCCACGCGGCCCGCGTGCTGCTTGAGGCGGGGGCGGCGGAGGTGTGGGCGTTGACGTTGGTGCGGGCGTGAGCAGGCTAAACATTTGCCTGCAGGATGCCGATATAAACAGTAGCAACCGAATGGAGCGGAAGGTGAACGGGGATGGAAATTCGCAACGTTTTGACTAGGCAATCGATAACGTCGCCAAATCAAACGCTGGTGGTGCAAAAAGGGGAAACATACGATGCCGTCATCAAAGAAAGCCAAGGCGGCGCCGCCGTTGTCGTGATCAAAGGGATCGAAGTGCAGGTGCGAACGGAAGGGGAATGGCCGCAGGAAGGGCGTGTGGCCATCAAGATCGTCGGGGAACAAGACGGAGTTCCAGTGGCGCGAATCGTTCCCCGTCCCCCCCAAGAGACGGACAAACAAGCGGTTCATTTTTCTGCTTCTGAACCGTTATCGCCTGAGCTGAGACAGGTCGGGGCTTGGCTGCAAAAACATGGACAATCGCTCACAAAAGAGATCGTTTCCACCTTGCGTACCTTTTTCACCGAAGCCCCAGGCACCGCAGAGCAAAAACTCGATACCGTCCGCGCGGTCATCAATAAGCATTTAGAACTGACGGGCGTTCATCTTGCGGCCGTCCATGAGGCGCTGCATGGGAAGCCGCTCGGAGAGAGGCTCGTAGATATGGTAGAGGAGCTTAAGGTGAATGAACAAAAGAAGTTCCGCGTTTCCATGGAAGGAAAATTGGACGACAGTGCGTCAACTTCTATGTCCCGTGTTGGTTCTCCACAAGAATTCGTTCAACAATTGCTGCAACGATTAACAGCTCTTTTGTCCGAACCGCATCAAAAGGCAAATGGCACAGAGATGATGCAAGCGATCAATTTATTGCGCGACAAGGTTCTTCATGCCATCGAGCAACTGAAAAAAGAGCCGCATCTTGAACAAGCGCTTGACTTGATTCAAAAGGAGATTGGAGAAGGAGTTCAGATTCATCCTGCCTGGAGGCAGGCGTTCAACGAAGCATTGACAGAAGCGCGCCAGTCGATGGAAAGCGGAAGAGAGCTTGCTGCCCGGAAAGCGTTGTTCGATATGTTGAGTGACATGGAACAAGCCCTTTCTTCGGGATCATCGGACCATGTTCCGCTTAATGGAACATGGATGCAAGCGAGTGTGCCGATGCAAACGAAGGACTTTCTCGTGCAAACGGTCACAGCCAAAATGGCACAGACGTCCCGTGACTTTCAGATTGTGAAGCGCCATGTGATGCGCCATTTGGAGACGGTGCTGCACTGGATGGAACAAGGAGGACAAGCCGCCCGCTTGCAGACAAAACAGTACTTGGAAAGCGCCATTAAGCAGTTGGATAACGTCATTTTAAAAAGTGATTTGATGCTGTTTACGGACATGGCGACGGAAAAGCAGCTGATGAAGGCGAGCTCCCAGCTGGCCGAAGCGAAAAAGCGGCTTCGTCAAGGGGATGAGCAAGGCGCTCGAAAATTGGTCAATGGGGTAAAAGAGACCCTTGCGAATATGGAACTGAAACTTTCCGAAGCAAAAGTGAAGCATTTTGTGGTCGGTTTGGGCGAACCGCAGACGGATTTGTCAGAAACATTTTTCCGGCAAATGAACGAAGCGGCGCAGCCGTTCGTTGACGGGCCATCCGCACGGCAATTGTTTGAAGCACTTCGCCGCTTTGGCTTTACACACGATTATGAGGCGGCTGAGTCGCTCGTGCAGAAAGATGCCAACGGGGAAGGGACGCCACAGAACATGAAGGCAATGCTTCTGCAGCTCGCGCAAAGCGGAAATGAGCCCATCGCCCGACAGGCGGAACAGGCGTTAACGAATTTGACGGGTCAACAGCTGCTAAACCGATGGGACGCAGGAGTGGGCATGCAAAGCCTGTTCTTCTCCTTGCCGTTGCGATGGCAAAATGAAGTGCGGAACGTCAACGTCTATGTCAACGCCCGCCAAGATGGCGAGCGAATCGATTGGGAAAACTGTCAGCTCTATTTCTTGCTGGAAACGAAAAAGCTAGGAGACCTCGGCATTTTGCTTCAAGCCAATGAGCGAAGCTTGTCCGTCACCCTTCGCAACGACCGCGATGATTTTGCCGAAAAAGCCGCGCCGTTCATCGATATGGCGAAAAAGCGATTGGAGGAGATCGGCTACCACGTCAAAATGGTCAACATCACAAAGCTGACGAATGAAACGAAGCGGCAGGAAGAAGAAAAACGGGTTCCATCCGTTCGCCTGTACGGACCGTTTACGGAAAGAGGGTACGATTTCACGATATGATGACGAAATATTTCAACCAAAAAAAGCAGAGATATATGAACGGCCCAACGGCGGCTGTCATCCGCTATGACGAATCGTCAGGCCAGTCGCCGACTGTCGTTGCTCAAGGGAGCGGACATGTGGCGCAGAAAATCATTGAACTGGCGAAACAGCATCACATCCCGATTCAAGAGGATCCATTGCTCGTGCAAAACTTGCTTCAGCTTGATCTTGGCGACCGCATTCCGCCGCAATTGTATGGGGTCATTGCCGAAATTTTGATTTTGATTGAAGAAATTGAAAAAAATGCTTAAACATTGTCGACTCATCGCCGATATAAAAAACAGAGGGCAAATGGGGGGCACGGCGTTGGACTTTTTAACCGAGGAATGGATTTACCAAAAAAACTCGCAGCAACTGACGGCATTGCTATATGAAGGATTGATGGAATGTTTGGAAGAGGCCATCGCGGCCCTTGAACAAAAAGACTATTGGAAAGCGAACAAGCAGCTGCAAAAAGGAAACGACATCCTTCGCCGCCTCGGCGTGGGATTGCGCTATGACGCAGGCATCATCGCCCATCAGTTGGACGCGCTCTACAATTATATGGCTGAGCGTCTGATCGAGGCGAATATGAAAAAAGACGTGAAGATTGTTCAGGAAGTGTGGCAATTAACGACTACGATCGCCACCGCTTGGAACGAGGCGCTCAAAAGCGGCGCCTCTTCTGCGCAAACGGCGCGAAATCCTAAAACAGCGGCGTATGAGCAGTTCATCGCCTATGAGCAATCTTAAGCAAAGGAGTCGGTTTTGATGCGAATCAACCATAACATTCAAGCGCTCAACGCCTACCGCAATTTGGCAGCCAACCAGTCAAGCATCTCGAAAAACTTAGAGCGCCTCTCCTCCGGCTTGCGCATCAACCGCGCCGCTGATGACGCGGCGGGGCTTGCCATTTCGGAAAAAATGCGCTCGCAAATTCGCGGCCTGCAAATGGCAGAACGGAACGCGCTCGATGCGATTTCGCTCATTCAAACGGCGGAAGGGGCGTTAAACGAAGTCCACAGCATCCTGCAGCGGATGCGCGAGCTGGCTGTGCAGGCGGCGAATGGAACGAACCAAGATACGGATCGAGAAGCGCTTGACAGCGAGTTTCAGCAGTTGATTGAAGAAATTGATCGTATTGGACAAGATACGCAATTTAACAAAATGAATATTCTTGCTGCTGATCAAAATATCGATATCCAACTTGGATCCAACAATGGGCAAACGTTGACATTATCTTGGAAACAGCAATTGAAAAACTCTCTTGGCGAGGACGCTACAGACATTAGCAATTTAAATATTAAAACGATTACTGATGCCCAGAATGCGATCACAACATTGGATAATGCTATCATCTCCGTATCCAAATCCCGTTCTAAGATGGGCGCTTACCAAAACCGCCTAGAGCATACCATTAACAACTTGACAACCGCGAATGAAAACTTAACTTCCGCCGAATCCCGCATCCGCGATACGGATATGGCGATGGAGATGGCGGAGTTTACGAAAAACAACATCTTGACGCAGGCGGCGCAGGCGATGCTCGCGCAGTCGAACCAGCTGCCGCAAGGGATTTTGCAGCTTTTGAAAAGCTAATCGGACCGCATCGGGCGGGGCATAAACGCCTCGCCCTTTTGCTATGGTTGTGCGATAATGGGGGTAGCGAGAGGTGATGGCAATGGAAGTGCAAAAAGTGACGCGCACAGGGCTGGCGAATGTGGGCCGTAAAAATGACGTTCCCACGGAATCAGTGTCCTTCACCGAAGTGATGGCGAAAACACGCCGCGATGTTGTATGGGAGCGAATCAACGAACAAGTCCGGCAAATCGAGGAGCAAGGGAAGAAGCTTGCCGAGTCGCGGACGGTTGAGGATTTGCGCAAATACAAACAGCTCGTCAAGTCGTTTTTGGACGACGCGGTGAAAAACGGCCTGCAGCTCGAGGAACAACGCGGATTCAGCCGCGGCGGGCGCGCGCGCATTTATAAGCTCGTGAAGGAAGTCGATCAAAAGCTCGTTGAACTGACGAATGAAGTGCTGCAAAAAGAACAGCGTGGACTCGAGATTTTGCGGCTCGTTGGTGAGATTCAAGGACTGATCATCAACATCTATACATGACCCATCGGCAGGCTGAAACGCCTCCATTGGCCATAGTGAGTCCAACATGCTACTGTGCGGCTGCATGAAAAAGCAGGAGAGCTTATATGATCAGACCAAGCCGTTTGATGTCGACAATCGGGAGGGGAAGACGATGGCGGAGTTGGCCAATTGCGCGAAGTGCGGGCGGTTGTTTGTCAAACACTCTGTCCGCGACGTATGCGAGTCGTGCTATCAAGAAGAAGAACGGCAATTTGAACGCGTTTACGCGTTTTTGCGCAGACGGGAAAACCGCACGGCGACGATGGCGCAAGTGGTGGAGGCGACAGGCGTTGAGGAGAAGTTGATCATCAAATGGATTCGCGCGGGGCGGCTGCAGCTCGTCCATTTTCCGAATCTCGGCTATCCGTGCGACTCGTGCGGTGCGATGATCCGTGAAGGGCGGTTGTGCGCCAAGTGCCTCGGCCAGCTGCAAGCCGACTTGCGGCGGGCGGAGGGGGAAAAGGAAAAAGAAGCTCGTTCCCGCCGCGCCACTTATTACAGTCAAGATCGTAAAGAGCGCTAAACATTTTCCCTTAACGTTCCGATATAAACAATAGCACGATGTGAACCGTTTCTCTCAAGCGAGGTGAACGCGATGAAAATCCACCATATCGGACCGGCGGGCGTGAACCCGTACCAACGCCAGTTCGCCAAAACGGAGCGTCTAGCGGCAGGGAAGACGAAGGGCGATCAAGTGGAAATTTCCAAAGAAGCAAAAGAGCTGCAAGAAGCGGCAAGCTGGGAACAGGCGCGGCAGGCGAAGCTGGAGGAGCTGCGCCAACAAATTGAAACCGGCGCCTACCAAGTCGACCCGCAGGCGGTCGCCAAACGGATGATCGACTATTACCGAAACCAACGATAAAGGAAGCGGATCGTGATGACGTTTGCGGCACTCATCCATCTTTTGCGGGCGCATATCGAGCTGCATGAAAGCTTGCTGGCGCTGTCGAGGAGGAAGACGGAAGCGCTGAAGAAAAACGACATCGAGGCGCTGTCGGCTTTGCTTGCCGATGAACAGAAGCATATTTTGGCCATCCGCCAGCTCGAAGAACGGCGGCGGCGCTGGCTGAAGGAGACGCTCGGTGATGAGGCGGCGACCCTCTCCCGATGCATGGATCTGGCAAAAGGCAAGGAGCGCGAGGAGCTGAGGGAATGCCAAGCGCGGCTTCAGACGGCTGTCGCCGCGGTGGCCGAGGCGAATGAATTAAACCGCCAGCTCATTGAACAGTCGCTCCAGTTTGTCACCGCGATGATCGAGACGTTCGCCCCGACGCTGTCCACCTACAGCCGCACGCAACAATATGCCCCTTCGCCCGAGCGACCGCTGTTTGAATCGAAAGCGTAAGGAGGAAGAACGATGCTCTCGACATTCCATGGCCTTGAAGCCGCCCGACGCGGCATGATGGCCCAACAAGCCGCCTTGTACACGACAAGCCATAACATCGCCAACGCCAATACAGAAGGGTATACACGGCAGCGCGTTCAACTCAAGGCGACGCCGCCGTTTCCGACGCCCGGGCTCAACCGCCCGAACATCCCGGGGCAGATGGGGACAGGAGTGGAAGCGTCGTCGGTCGAACGGGTGCGCGAATATTTCCTCGACATCCAATACCGCGGCGAAAACAGCAAGCTCGGCTATTGGGAAGCGCGCGCGGATGCGGTGGCGAAGATGGAAGACATTATGAACGAACCGTCAGATAACGGATTGGCAAAAACGATGGATCAGTTTTGGCAAGCGATGCAAGACTTAAGCGTCAATCCCGAAAACGAAGGGGCGCGGTCTGTTGTCCGCCAGCGCGGGTTGGCGGTTGTCGAGACGTTCCACTATTTATCGAATTCACTGACGCAAATCCGCACGGACATCGGCACGCAAATCGGCACGACGGTGACGGAAATCAACTCCCTTCTCAACCAAATCCGAGCCTTAAACGAACGGATCGCCGAAATCGAACCGAACGGCTATTTGCCCAACGACTTGTACGATGAGCGCGACCGGTTGATCGACCAGCTGTCGCAGTATATGGAGATCGGTGTGGAAAAGCATCCAACCGGCGGCAACGCTTTGCCCATGGCGGAAGGAACGTACGATGTTTACGTGATGAACGGGAGTGCGAAAGTGTATCTCGTTCAAGGGCGCACGGCGTCTGCCGTATCGTTTCCCGACGGCAGCGATGTCGACGGCGACGGGGTGAAGGAAATGCCCCCTGCTTCAGGCGTCAATACGCTTGATGTCAGCGGGACGACCATTTCCTTCACGGCTCTTGCCAACGGCAAGCTGCGCGGGTTGATCGAAGGATACGGCTATCAGGCGGGAACGGACGCCAGCGGCCAGCCGATCGTCAAAGGGCTGTATCCCGAGATGCTCGCCAACTTGGACAAGCTCGCCTACACGTTCGGCAAGGTGTTCAACGCCGTTCATCACCAAGGCTACGGGCTAAACGGGAGCACGAATCACCCGTTTTTTGACGGGATCAGTGCCGTGAGCGGCGCGGCGAACACGATCAAGCTCGCTGCCGACATCGACGATTTGACGAACATCGCGGCGTCGACGAAAAGCGGGGAAACAGGGAACGGCAACAACGCCATCAACCTCGCCAACGTCCGCAGCCTGCTTTTGTCCAATGCGACCGTTTCGCTGCAAGACGGCATCTCCGTCAACTTGGCGTCCCTTAATTTGCCGCTTTCCTCAGGCACGGTCGAAACGAACTATCAAGGCTGGATCGGCCAGCTTGGCGTCGCTGGCGAGCAGGCGAATCGAATGAAAAGCAATAGTGAAACGCTGCGCCAGTCGGTGGAGGAAAAGCGGCAGTCAGTGAGCTCCGTGTCGCTCGATGAAGAGATGATGAACATGATCAAATTCCAGCACGCCTACAACGCCGCGGCAAGGCAAATCACGGTGATTGACGAGATGCTCGATAAACTCATCAACGGCATGGGCGTCGTCGGAAGGTAGGTGAACGGTGATGCGCATTACGCAAAGCATGTTGGCGAACAATACGCTTAAGCAGATTGCCCGAAGCTACGCCAATTTGGACAAATACCAAACCCAGCTCTCGACAGGGAAAAAAATCACCCGCCCATCTGATGACCCTGTCGTCGCCATGAAAGGAATCGCCTATCGCTCGAATTTGGCGGAAGTCGAGCAGTTCAAACGCAACTTCTCGGAAGCGTACAACTGGGTGGAAAACTCCGATTCGGCGCTTGACAAGGCGACGCAGGCGCTGCAGCGCATCCGCGAGCTCACCGTGCAGGCGAGCAACGACACATACGAAGAAACGCAGCGCCAGTCGATCGCCAAAGAAGTGCGCCAGTTGACCGAACATTTGGTCACGATCGCCAATACAAAAGTCGGCGACAAATACATTTTCAACGGGGCGAAAACGACCGAGCCGCCTGTGACGGTGAACCCGGACGGCACGATTTCCGTGTCGACGAACAGCCAACAGCTGAACATAGAGCTTGCCAAAGGCATTTACATTCCGGTCAACATTCCCCCGAGCACAGCGTTCGGGGCGGGCAGCGGATTGTTTTCGGACTTGCAAAACTTGGCCGCTTCCCTCGAAAATCCGAGTACGACCGGCGATGATGTAACGGGCTATTTAGACAAACTCGACAGCCACTTGACGAATTTGCTCGGCGTCCGCGCCGAACTCGGCGCGCGCATGAACCGGATCGAGCTGATGGAAGACCGCATCGACAGCCAGCAGGTGATCGCGGAAAAAATGTTGTCGGACAACGAAGACGTCGATTTGGAGAAAGTCATCACGGATTTAAAAACGCAAGAAAGCGTCCATCGTGCTGCCTTGGCCGTCGGCGCGCGGGTCATTCAGCCGACGCTGGTTGACTTTTTGCGCTAAGCCAGCTTCCTGCTGGCTTTTTTCACCGAACAGTCCCGCGCTGTTTTGGTATCCATCCCAACCATTGAAAGGGGGAAGGGCATGCGCATTCCGCAGCTTAGGATGGAAGCGACGTACGCCAAGCTGGCGATCTCAAGCGAACGGGCGCGGCTTGACATCACCCAGCCGCCCGCGGAGATGACGATCGAGCAACCGCCCGCTGACATGCGCATCGCTTCCATCCCCGCCCGCCTGACGATCGACCAGACCGAGGCGTGGGCGGCGGTGAACAACAAGCACGTGTTTCGGCTCATTCGGGATGCGGCCGCTGACGGGCGGCAAGCGGTGCTCGATTTCATCGAGCGCGCTGCGGTCCAAGGCGATGAACTGATGCGCATCGAGGACGGCGGCAACCCGCTCGCCGATCAAGCCGTTGTAAACAGTGAAGACCCGCCGCTCGAGTTCAACATCGCCCTCGTCCCGCCGCCGTTTAGCGTCAAGGTCGACTATGAACCAGGACGGCTGGCGATCGACTGGAACACCCACGCGCCGCGCATTGATGTGAAGGCGCATGCGCCGATCATCCGCTACCAGCAAGGAACGGTCAAGATCGCCCTCGCTCAGCGCCCGTCGCTTCACATTGACGTCGTCATTTGAGAAAACAGGAGGAACGATTCATGAATATCGACACGAAATACCACGGAACCGTGGCGGTGAAGGAAGAAGACATTATCCATTTCCCACATGGCTTGCCCGGATTCGCCGACGAAAAGCGGTTCGTCCTTCTTCCGCTCGCCGACACGCCGTTTGTCATCTTGCAGTCGGTCGAGATCCCTGCGCTCGGGTTTGTGCTGATTGAGCCGTTTTCGTACTTTCCATCGTACGAATTTGAGCTGGATGAAGCGACGGTCGAACAACTTAACATCGAAAGCGAACGCGACGTCGCCGTGTATGTCATCCTCACCGTCGCCGACCCGTTTCACGAGACGACGGCGAACTTGCAGGCGCCCGTGGTCATTAACGTCCATAAGCGCCTCGGCAAGCAAGTGATCTTAACGAACCCCCCGTACCAAACGAAACATCGCCTCTTCCCGGACAAAGTGGCGACATAAAGGGGGCGGCTTGATGCTTGTCCTAACGCGGAAAATCAAAGAAGCGATCCAAATCGGCGATGACATCGAAATCACTGTCCTCGCCATCCAAGGAGACCAAGTGAAACTCGGCATCAACGCGCCCAAACACATCGACATTCACCGCAAAGAAGTGTACCTCGCCATTCAGGCGGAAAACAACGCCGCCGCCGAAGCGTCCGAAGCCTCGCTCGCCGAACTGACCGCCAAGCTGAAACAATGGAAACAACCATAACGCCGAAGCGCCCAAGCGGCGCTTTTTTCGTCCCGTCGACAAAAAATTTTCATTTCCCTATTAAACTTCCAAAAAACGCGCCGATATAAAAAGTGAGCGCGGCTTGCGGCGAAAGGCGGCCGACTTTCGCCCTAGCCCCGCCGTTCCACAAGGACGTGGAAAACATCATTTCAAGGAGGAAGAGAACATGAGAATCAACCACAACATCGCGGCGTTGAATACGTATCGGCAGTTGACGACCAATACGACCAACGCCTCGAAGTCCATTGAAAAACTGTCGTCTGGCCTCCGCATCAACCGTGCAGGCGACGATGCGGCGGGTCTTGCGATCTCGGAAAAAATGCGCGGCCAAATTCGTGGGCTGGAGCAAGCGAGCCGCAATGCTCAAGACGGTATCTCGCTCATTCAAACGGCGGAAGGTGCGCTGAATGAAGTGCACTCCATCCTGCAGCGGATGCGCGAGCTGGCAACGCAGGCGGCCAACAGCACGAATACGCAAGCAGACCGCGAGCAGCTGCAAAAAGAGTTCAACCAATTGACGTCCGAAATCAACCGGATCGGTAATACGACGGAATTCAACACGCAAAAATTGTTGAACGGCAATGTGAGCGGCGCGAGCCCGATTAAACTGCAAATCGGGGCGAACACCAATCAGTCGTTTGAAATTAAAATTTTCGATATGCGCGCCCAAGCGCTTGGATTGGCTGGCACAACCGGTGGTGGGTCTGCCAGCGATACCGGTGCAGCAACCACGTCAAACGGTACGAGCGTATCAACCGAGCTCCAAGATGGCATTAAAAATGCGAAATTTACAAGCGGTGCTACCAATCAATTGACTGATGTCAGCAAGACAGGTACTGCTGAGTATGCCTTGAGCATTATGACCTTCAGCGGTGCAACAGCCGCCATTTCGAAAATCGACATTGCGATCAACACGGTTTCGACGGAACGCGCTCGCCT
Source organism: [Flavobacterium] thermophilum (assembly GCA_900450595.1). Taxonomy (GTDB): domain Bacteria; phylum Bacillota; class Bacilli; order Bacillales; family Anoxybacillaceae; genus Geobacillus; species Geobacillus thermophilus. Next base: position 2,267,318 of record UGGS01000001.1, on the reverse strand, counting down.
TGGTTCGTACCAAAACCGTTTAGAGCATACGATCAACAATCTGGATACGTCGGCGGAAAACTTGACGGCGGCGGAATCGCGCATCCGCGACGTCGATATGGCGAAAGAGATGATGGAATTCACGAAACAAAACATTCTCACCCAAGCGGCTCAATCGATGCTGGCCCAAGCGAACCAACAGCCGCAAAGCGTGCTTCAGTTGCTGCGATAAAAAAACAGGCAAAGGCCTCTTCTCGGTTTACGGGAGAGGCCTTCCTTTTTGACGCTGTAAAAGTTATGTTGAGGATGGGATGATGAGCGAAACTCGCTCATGAATGTTTTTATAAACCGATTTGGAAGTATTTTTCTTGTATCATTCGCTTTATATTGACGAAAAACCATCCGATAATAATGATAGAAAGTTGTCGAAAGAATCATCGACAAATCTCGTCTAGGAGAGTGCGGGATATGCAGCTCAACATTTTCGGACAAACGTTTGAATATCGCAATGATCGATCGGAGCTTGAAGGGATGTGGCAAAACATCTTCTCCATGCTTGCCGAGGAGGATCGGCAATTGAGCCATCTCGTCGTCGATGGCGTTGAAGTGTACGATGAGATGGAGGCTTATATCGAAGAGCGAATCGATTCCATCCGCACGATTGATGTCGTGGCGGTGACGATGCAAGAATACATACGCGATGTGTTCCAGACGATGCATTCGTATTTGACACGTGCCCTGCCAGAGATTGAGCGTATCATCGATGAATTTTATCAAACCCCTTCCGAACATACATGGATCCGATTCGAGCAAATGCTGGAAGGAATCCAATGGATCGACCAAGCTCTTTATTGGCTGACTGAACACCCAAAACATTCGCTTGATCGTCAAGCGCTCGCTCGCATTCGGGAAACGCTGGCAGAACAATTGCGGCAATTGCTTGAAGCTGTAGAAGCAGGCGACGCGATTTTGATCGCCGACTTGATTCAGTATGAGATCAAGCCGCTATGGAAGGAAATGACCGAGCATGTCCAAACAAACGTGGTCAACTAAACAGAGACAGCAAAGGCAGTGAACCGAATTGAGCATTTACACAGGAAAAAAAATCTTAATTATCGGCGGCACGGGGACGATCGGGCAGCATCTCACCAAAGCGCTGTTGCAGCATGACCCGAGCGTCATTCGCATTTTCAGCCGCGATGAGCATAAACAGTTTGAACTGGCGCAACAATTCAAACAACATGCCCAAGTGCTTCGCTATTTAATCGGAGATGTCCGCGACGAAGCGCGGGTGCTGCGGGCGATGGAAGATATTGACTACGTCTTTCATCTCGCCGCCATGAAGCATGTGCCCGCTTGTGAATACAATCCGTTTGAAGCGGTGAAAACGAACATCATCGGCACGCAAAATGTCATTCAAGCCGCTTTGAGCGCCGGAGTGAAAAAGGTGTTATTCACTAGCACGGATAAGGCCATTTCGCCAACGAACACGTACGGCGCCACAAAGTTGGCAGCGGAACGGTTGATCGCGGCGACCGAATATCAAAAAGGGCCGAAGCAAACGATTTTCTCGGCGGTGCGGTTCGGCAATGTCATGGGGTCGCGTGGTTCGGTCATTCCGTTGTTTAAAAAGCAGATTTTAGAGGATCGGGAAGTGACCGTCACCCATATGGACATGCTTCGCTACATGATGACGCCGTCGCAGGCCATTTCTCTCCTTTTGAAAGCGAACGAACTAGCCGTGGGCGGAGAAGTGTTCGTGCTGAAAATGCCCGTGGTGGCGCTGAAAGATTTAGTTGAGGTGATGATTGAAGAAGTCACCAAGAAATATCGCATCAACGAGCCCATTCGCATCAAAGAGATCGGCTTGCGCCCGGGGGAAAAAATGTACGAAGAGCTGATGACAGAAGACGAAGCGCATACGGCGTGGGAAACGGACGACATGTATGTGATCGGCCCTCCCTTCGGCTGGAAGCCGCATGCCTATCCAAAGGAATCGAGCATCCGCCCGTGCCAAAACCCGTTTCAAGGCGAGATGATTGATAAAGAAACATTGCGCCGTTGGATTTTGGCAGAGGGCTTAATATAGGAGGAACGGTGAGTGATTAAGAGATGAGCATCATGTTGTTGGCAGAAAATGAGCGCTTTTTGCAAAACCACTATCCATCCATTTGGCAGCTATGGAAGCAAATTGAGCATGCTCCGATTTGGTCGCAATATGAAATCGTCCGGTCCCATGCTGGGCCGCCGACGATTCAAGTTCATGTAGATGAACGCCCTCTGTATTTGCACAGCAAATACAATCCCGAACAGGAAGCCGAGCGCCTCGCCCAGCAGTTCAAAGACCAAGTGGAGCAATGCGACCATTTATTTTTTTACGGCATCGGGCTTGGGTATCATGTTGAAAAACTGTTATCCATGTTTCCTGATAAGTCGTTCACCATTTATGAACCGAATCCGTGGGTCTTTTTCCGCTTTCTGTCGTGCAAACGGGTGACCGAATGGCCGCTTCATCGGCTTCGCTATTTGTATGTCGAAACGGACGAGGCTTCGCGCAGGCAGTTTTTTGCCGAGTTTGCCAACGCGCTTGAGACGAATGTGGGGCTTGTGGCGCTGCCGAGTTATGAGCGCATTTTCGTGGATCAATATCGACAATTTGTCCGACAGTTTCGTGATATTCTCCAGTCGAAGCGCATCAATTTGGCGACCGAATTTGCCTTTGGCAAGCGCTGGACGTTGAACAGCTTGATGAACTTGCCGACAACGTTGCGATCGCCGAGCATTTTCAGCCGGAAAGAACATTTTCGTTCCAAGCCGGTCTTGCTCGTGGCCGCTGGGCCGTCGCTGCAGGAGGAATATGACAACCTTCGCTATATAAAGGAAAAAGGGCTGGCCTATATCTTTGCCGTCGGATCAGCGAATCGAGCGTTAGTGGCGAACGGCATCCTTCCCGACGCTGTTTGCACGTATGATCCACAGGCTCATAATTTCGCTGTGTTTTGGGACATGATTGACAAAGGCATTGACGCCAACGTGCCGATGATTTACGGGACGAGCGTCGGATACGAAACGATTCAACAATACAAAGGGCCAAAGTTTTACGCCGTCACCTCCCAAGACACGGTAACGCCATACTATTTGGACAGCCTTGACCACAGCGAAGTGATCGACGATGCGTTCTCCATCGCCATCATTACATTGCAAATCTTGGCGAAGCTGGAGGCGAATCCGGTCATTCTTGTCGGGCAAAATTTCGCCTTTCGCGACAATTACTATTATGCGAAAGAAATCAAACGGGGAGAAAAGCAGACCGCTGAAGTGCTCGAACATGAGCGGCGCGGCCTCATGCAAGTGAAGGACGTATATGGACATCTTGTCACGACGAATGAATCGCTCAACCAAATGCGGCTGCTGATGGAGCACTATATCCAGAAGTATACTCAGATCGAGGTCATCAACACGACAAAAGGTGGTGCGGATATTGCTGGTGCCCCATTCGTTCCGCTGGAGGCCGTCATTCAAACTCGGTTGACGCAGAAAGCCGTGAATGAAAACTGGCATGGCGGCCAAGAAAGCAACGGGATGCAAGGGGTGGAAGACAAAATCGGGAGCATGAAGCGTGCGATGACCGATTTCATCAAGAGATACCATGAGCTGGAAGCAATGTTTCACGAGTTGGAGCAAGCCGCTATTCGAAAAAAAGAAGACAAATTGCGCAAATTGTTCGCCCGCTTCGATGAGCAGTTCCGCCGCTTGACCAAAAACGACTTTTTTGACGTATACGTCCGGCCTGTCGTTCGTGTCTATACGGAAATGTTGCAAAAGGAAGCGCACCACATCCGCAAAGAGCAAGACCCCGTGGTGAAAGCGGGCAAGGTGGTTCGGGCGTTCCGCAGTTATTTGCATCTATGCCAACAAGTCTACAACGACATGGCGCCGTTGGTGCAAACATACTTGCACCCCGCCCTGAAACAGAAGGACGATGGCTGGAAGAGACGCGAATGCACATCTAGTGAATTTCAATACATCGGCCAATGGCGGAAAAAGGAGATTAAAATTGAAAAACAATCGTCCGGAGAAGCGGATGTGATCAGCGCATATTACGAAACGAACGAACCGAATGCGGCGATTCAATTCAAGTTTAAAGGAACAGCGCTTCGGGTGATTGGGGGGAGGCATGCGGATTGCTCGGATGAGATTCGGATTACGATTGATGGGTATAAAGAAAGGTTCTCAGCAAAAGACAAACGCTTTTCATTCCCATTTTCCCCAGCTTTTCAGGAAGTATTGTTTGAGAAAAGCGGTTTAAAAGATGATGTACATGAGGTTGAAATTGAACTGTGGAATGGGGAAAGCTTTATTTTTGAAGGTATTGAATTGCAGGTGGATGAAAGTGTGCTCTTGCATGTGAATGAAGAAGGACAAGCTATCATATTAGGTTAGGAGAAAAAGCATATGAAGAAAACTGTTATATGCGTAATAGGGATGCATAGAAGTGGTACATCTGCTACGACTAGGGTGATTAATCTTTTGGGAATTGAAGTTGGTGATGAAGCTACATTATTAGATCCACAAAAAGACAATCCAAAGGGATTTTGGGAAAATAAGGAGTTAGTAAAAATAAATGATGAGATATTAAGTTGCTTTGGAAGAGAATGGGACACTTCTCTTCCTATATGTGGAGATTGGTGGAAACGAAGTGAAATGAAACCTTACAGAGAGAAAATTATTGAGGTGCTAAGCCGTAATTTAAAATCTACAGAAAGATGGGTTTGGAAAGACCCTAGAACTTCTATTCTTCTCCCGCTATATAACGATATTATAAAGGAACTTGGTATCGACATTCGGTTTATAATTTGTGTTAGAAATCCTTTAGACGTCCATAACTCGTTAATGAAAAGAGACAACTTCAGTCTTTTTAAATCTATTGATGTTTGGAAGCATTACACAATATCTTCATTTTATTGGACTAGGGGATACCGAAGATTAATTGTGCATTTCGATCGGTTATTGGATAATCGGGAGTTAGTGATCAATGAGATTTCCAAATTTCTTGAAATAGAAGCTACATACAGTGATTTAAAAGTAAAGGAAAAAATAGATGACTTTTTATGTAAAGAATTAAGACATAGTCAAACGGCAGATAGAACTTTTTTATCTGACGATTCTGTCGATTGTGATAGCAGGAACTTATATAGGGAAACCCGTGGTGCTAGATAAACTCAAACAAGCATAAAAATAGCCCTTGCATGAGGATCCCCTTAAAATGAAAGTGTAACCAACCATTAAAAAGGAGGATCCCCATGCAAGAGCACTTTCATTTTACTACAGATCCAGCCAAACTTCAAAAACAATATGCCGCTATTTTCTGTTTTGTTTCTGCCCAACTGTCGTTGATTCAAATGTATCTTCATCGCCGCAACCGTCACTTGGTCAAGCAAGAAGACGAAGTGGTCATGGCGGTTCACCTTTTGGGGAAGCTGCTGGGCTTTTCTTCCGAACGAGCCTGGCATCGTTTTGTCACGGGAAATTTGTTCACAAACGGCTCGTTTCTTGAACGCTCCCGATACAACCGCCGCTGCCGAGCGCTTGGTTTCGCCATCAAATGGATCCGTCATGAGCTGGCGAAACGTGGCCAACACCATGCTTATGCGGTCGTCGACAGCTTGCCTCTTCCGTTGTGCCATCCCGTGAGAATGCAGCGCGTCAAGCGATTTCGAGGGATCGCGGATATGGGGTATTGTGCTTCCAAAAAGCAATGGTACTACGGTTTCAAGCTGCATCTTCAAGTGACCAATCAAGGGCTGGCCATGGGCTATGTCGTGACGGAAGCGTCCTGCCACGACGTCAAAGCCGCTGAAACGGTGATGACTCAAATCCCTCATCCCTACAACTTTGGGGACAAAGGGTACATCAGCCACGCTCTTCGAGAAAAGTTGTACGAAGAACACCAAGTCGCGTTCTGGACACCGTCTCGACACAATCAAAAGCACGGCCCATCCAAGGCATGGGAAGAATGGATCCAAAAAAAACGCAAAGTCATCGAGACGGTGTTTTCGATTCTCGTAGACCAATACCGGATCACCGACATTCGAGCGAATTCCATGGCCGGGTTTGAAGTGGCACTCGATGGCATCTTGTTGGCTTATTCCTTGGTCACACTAGGGCTGGTTGAGCGCTGACGCTCAACTAGCACCACGGGTATAGGGAAATATTAAAATGCTTAGAGAATCGAGCGTATTTAGAAAGTAATCAATTCAACCGTTTCATATCTAGTATGTATCAGTCGTTAGGTGAAGCTGAAGTATATTTATGGGGAGCCGGAGAAGGAGGAAGAAAAACTCTTGAGTTATTGAATAAAACACGTCCTTTCAATTTAAAGGGCATTATTGATAACGATTTTAAGAAACAAGGGCGTTCATTTTATGGCTATACAGTTTATTCACCTAGCATCTTAAATAATCAGACAAAATTACCTTACATTATGATTTGTTCAATATTTTATAACGAGATAGTTCAAGAATTGTGCATGTACGGCTATCAAGAAAATGATTATCGGATTCTTATATCACCGTTTGTAAAATAGATGCTTTGGATCTTATCAAGAAATCAATAGTTGCGCAGAGGTTCTGTGCCTCTTATTTTCTTCAATACAACCAATTTTAACTCGCAGTGTCTGAAAAAGTGTCCACAAGATATTATTACCTGAATCCGTGACCAAACACCTTTACAATTCTCGCGAGCCGTTGATAGGATAAGGGACGGCGCGTCGATGACGGCCGCATCGAAGGGGGTTCAGACTTATGATCTCTGCCTCCCGTAAACGTTGACGAGCCATGGCCACCCCCTATTCCTTCCAAGTGACCCGGGTCACCGAACGCACCGTGGAACGGGACGGACAGTTGCTTTTGGTTCCCGATTATGAAATCGAAAGTTACTGGGTGCGCCTGAGGGGACAGGAGGCGATTGGTATGGATGAAGTATTGGCGCTTGATCACGATCATGCCACCTGCAAGCAGTTCCACAGCGAGCTCAAAAGCGATCTGGATTTGGAACGGCTCCCGTCCGGAAAAATGAAGACGAATACGCTGATGTTGGCGCTTGGCGCGTTCGTGTACCACCTTCTTCGTTTGATCGGCCAAGACATCTTGAGCGATCCACGCCATCTGTTGCATCACAAGGTGAAACGCCGCCGCATCAAAATGATCATTCAGACGGTGATCACCATGGCAGGACGGCTCGTTCGGAACGCCCGTCGTCTCTGGATGAAGCTCGCCCGCAGGAATGGCTTCAGTGAGCCGATTTGGCAGGTATACCATCGCTGGATTGCAGAAGGATAGAAATGCGAACAAAAATTCGTTTTTAAGACTCAGTGATCTTTCACCTGTTTTTTTGTCTTTTTTGTGTGCCTCCGCGTCGAAACACCATGAAGGCGAGGAATAGCTCAGGAATGGATTCTGCGGCTCTTCACCACAAAGTGTACTTGACAAAGAAAGACGATTATGATAAAGAAAATCAAAACAGCATTTTTCCTTTTTATACCACACATCTCTTTGAGCAACATTGCTATCATGTTTGTCTTTAAAAGTCAAGTACATCTTTTGGTGATGAACCGATTCTGCTTTATCCATCCATATAAAGTATACAATGGGTACGGTGTCCAAAAATGAAATGTTCAGGTCATGATCCAAATACATTCGTCACGGGTTCAGGATTATTACATATTCAAAAATAATGTTAGAACGTTTTTATTTTTAACTCCTCGGAAAAGTAGCTAAAACTATGGATATATCAATTCTCATAGAGGGAGTGACTATGTTTTGAGTAAACAAAAAAGCAAAGACAATGTAGAAGCTTTTCAATATAAACCAGTAATAAGTATTATTATGCCTGTTTATGATTCTCAAGAAACATGGTTACGTTCTGCGATAGAATCGGTAATAAACCAGAGTTATCCTCATTGGGAACTTTGCATTACTTATGATGGTTCGTCTAATGAGCGCGTGCGTACTATTCTTAGAGAATATACAGTGAAGGATAAAAGGATTAAGGTTGTTTTTCTCAAAGAGAATCATGGAATTTCAGGTGCGGCCAATCAAGCGTTTAAACTCGCTAGTGGCGAGTTTATTGGGTTACTGGACTGTCATGATGAATTAGATCCTTCTTGTTTGTATGAAGTTGTCAAGGTGTTAAATGATGATTCTATGCTTGATTTTATTTATACAGATGAAGATAAAATTGATTACGACGGAAGATATGTAGAACCATATTTTAAGCCAGACTTTTCCCCAGATTTGCTTATGGCATTGAATTATATCAATCATTTTAGTGTATTTAGAAAAAGTATTATTATAAAAGTAGGCGGATGGCGCAACTATGAAGGATGCCAAAATTATGACTTGATTTTGAGAGTAACAGAAAAAACAAATAGAATAGAGCACATAAGAAAAGTTTTATACCATTGTAGAAAGGCTTCCAGTTGGACATCAGATGATAAAATTAATAGTAAAAATTATGCCCTAATTGCTGCAAAAAAGACTCTAGAGGATTCATTAAAAAGAAGAGGAATTAATGGAAACGTTGAGATGATATTCCCGGGAAGATATCGGATTCGTTATGAGGTTATTGGCAATCCCTTAGTTAGTATTATTATACCGACTAAAGATAAGATAGATTTGTTGAGAAAATGTGTATCTTCCATTTGCGAAAAGAGTTCTTATATATACATGCTCATTGAAAAGTTAACCTTCGCATAAGCGGTGCCCACTCTGGTTATACTGCTCCTAATGAAAAACATGGAAAAGGAGCGGAATTCTGCATGAAACGTCTCAAAATCACCAACGATCACGGATGGACACCTCGGACACTTCGCAAACAGGAACGGAAAATCAAAAACACCCTTCTTCGCCAACGTGTGATGGCCGTCCGCCTGGTCATGGAAGGCTATTTGGGCAAAGAGGTGGCCTCCATGGTCAACGTGTGCCGACAAACCGTTTCCCATTATGTGTCGCTGTTCAACGAAGGCGGTCTGGAGCTCTTGCTTCATCGGGATTTCGCCCCTGGGCGGGAGCCGTTTCTCACGGAAGAACAGCAAGAAAAGATCAAACAGCTTGTATTGACCACCACTCCCGCGGAACTGGGCTGGGACGTCGCTTCGGCGTGGAACACCAAACTCCTGCAATCCTATGTCGCAAAGCAATTCGGTGTTTCCATTTCCCGCGAAGCGTTGCGAAAACTCCTGCACCGCAAAGGGCTGTCGTGGACACGACCGACGTACACACTGGCGAAAGGAAATCCGGATGAGCAAAAGCAATTTGAAAAACAAATGGATCTGATAAAAAAAAACTTGATCACCAAGGAGACAGAAGATGCTGTTCTTCTGTACATCGATGAAACCCATATCCGCTCTTACCATGTCTTGCGGTCCACATGGTCGGAAGTCGGCCGCCAAAAACAAGTGCCGACGTTTGGCCATCATGCCCACGTATCGCTGTTTGGCGCGGTCAACGTCCATGATGGTGAAACGGTGCTTCATCAAACAACTGCCGCCAATGCTGCGACGTTCTTGGATTTCTTGAGAATGCTCAAAGAGCGCTATCCAGACCGTCTCATGGTCTTGGTGTTGGATAACGCCCGCATTCACCATGCCAAGATGGTCAAGGAGTTTTTGCGGGAAGAAGGGCAGTGTTTTCACTTTATTTACCTTCCTCCCTATTCGCCACAGCTGAACCCGATCGAACGCTTATGGAAATGGCTGAAAGATACGGTGATTGCCAATGTATTTCACAAGGATCGCAACGATATCATTCAAGCCATTACTCGGTTTGTCAACTACATCCACGAACGTCCGGAGGAAGTGCTGCAGCGCTTAGGGTGTGCAGGATGACTGAGAAGTTAACTCTTCATGTTGCATGTATATAGAAATTTTGAAATCATTATAATCAATAATAATAGTATGGAAGAAGAAACGTATTTGTTTTTTGATGAACTGCAAAAAATGGATAATATTCATATAATAGATTTGCCCATAGAATTCAATTACTCTAAATTAAATAATATAGCCGCTAAAAAATCTAAAGGTGATTATTTATTGTTTTTAAATAATGATACGGAAGTTATAACTAATAACTGGATTGAAGAGTTAGTTAGCTATGCACAACAAGCACATATTGGAGCGGTTGGAGCAAAATTGATTTATCCTAATAATACTATTCAACATGCTGGAGTCGTAATTGGCAAAGGGGCTGCTTGGCATGCTTTTTATGGTTATCCTTCAAATTTTCCTAGTAATGAGATGCTTTATGTTACAAGGAATTGTTCAGCTGTTACAGGCGCCTGTTTAATGGTATCTAGGAAGATTTTTGAAGAGGTAGATGGTTTTGATGAAGAATTGGATGTTGTTTATAATGACGTAGATCTATGCCTAAAAATATGGGAAAAAGGATACTACAATGTTTGGAATCCTAATGTTTTGCTTTATCATTATGAAGGTGCTACTAGAGGAAAAGCTCATCCTAAAAATAATACGGATTATTTTTGTAAAAAATGGTATAAACTACTAGAAAAAGGCGATCCATTTGATACAGCAGAAAGAATGAAGAGAGAAAGACTACGTCATTCACTTCAAAATAATGCGAGAAAAAATCAGAGAGATATATACATATGGGGAGCTGGAAGTAGCGGTTATAGAATGTATTCGACGATTAATGAGATTGAATTTGCGATAAAGGGATTTATAGACAGTGATCCAGCCAAATGGGATAAGTTCTTATTTGATCTGCCTATTTTTTCTCCTACAATACTGCAGTCAAAAGCACTGAAACCTTATGTGATAATAGCTTCAATGTATTCAGATGAGATTAAGAGTGAGTTGGTTAAGATGGGTTATGAGCAACAAAAAGATTTTTGGGTAGATCATTCAGACTTTTAATATATCACTGTAGATGAGCATTTTTTGTTACAATAATTTCCATTACTCAAGAGACAAACAAGTTCCCCTTTAGGCGACATGGAGTTGTTTTTTGATCACATCAATGGGAATATCTTGCTTTGCGGCGTCATAAATGAACTCTATGACGCTATGGCCTTTCCGCGATCGAAGAAGCTCCAATCCGGCGGAGAGGTCTTGCTGGGATTCGGCGATGCTGTACACGCAGGCCAACAGCACCACCGCGTCATCGAGGCCATGGATCGCTCCTTCATAGTGATACACGCGGTAACGCTCCTGACCCACCGTGACGAGGCGGGTGTCTTTTGGCTCGATATAGCGGGCAAACTGCTTCGCTTGGATCGCGATGCCTTTCGGGTAGAGAATCCGGTTCGTCTTGAGCATCGCGATGACATGGAATCCCTTTTTCAGACAGGCTTCGATGAGCTTCTTAGACGGATACCACGAATCCATGAGCACATACACCGGCCGATCCGGGTTCACCTTGAGCGAGGAAAGCATCTCAATCGCCAGGTCGATTTTGCTCCTTCCCGCCTTCTTGTCATACAGGCGGAACGCAAATGGGAACGCCTGCGTGAAGGTGTGCACCATCAGCCAAACGAGCGAATGCCCCCAGACAGATTGATGATCTTTGTGAGAGAAATGCCAATCACACCCTTGAATGGCGTGTGCAGCCCGTGACGAAGGCTTCGTTTTTTGGCAAATGGTATCATCAATCGAAACAAAAAGGGGTTGAGTCTCCCGTTTGGCGATTCGCTTGATGCGATGAAGGATCCATTGCTGGAGTTTGCGAAGCAACGTCTCTTCATCCCAAGGGCTTTTCGTGAAAAATGGCTGAGCGTTGTTCGATGGTTGGGATGAAAACTCCAGTGATGGATATCGGTCAACGTTCCCGAAAATCCCTTGGTAGTCAAGGCATCCACAATATGAACGAGATGCTTGATGACCGGTTTCGAGAAATAAAGCGCCAACCCCAACGCCACGAAAAACTTGTGGATTCCTTGATGATGTGCTAATCTATTCATGAGACATGAGCCTCCTTGTGAATGGTTGGTTAGCACATCTATTTTAACCAAGGAGTCGGGTTCATGTCTCCTTTTTTGTTTGGTTGTCAATTTATGTTAGTAAATTTGCTCAACTACAGTATATCAATCACCAGTCAAATAAAAAGGGTTGTTAGTATGAGTGGACAGTTATTTTTCAGTATTATCACCCCGGTCTATAACGGCGAAAAATTTTTAAATGAGAATGCGCAAAGTTGGTTAAAGCAAACATATCCAAACTTTGAGGTCATATACGTGGATGATGGAAGTAGCGATAATTCGAGAAATTTGATTGAAGAAATAGTAAAATGTGATCAACGATTTAAGTTAGTCTGTCAAGATCATGTTGGTATCGCGCAAGCTATAAAAAGAGGAATTCAAGAAGCTGGTAGCAATTATATTGTTTTCATGGACCAAGATGATATTGCTATGCCTTGGCGGTTAGAGAAAACAGCAGAAGCGTTTGCCAATGGTGCTGAGTTGATTATGGGGGACTATGAAATTATTGATGAGTTTGGAAAGCCGACTGGAAGGATTGTTTCTTTCCCTTCTTTTATCACCTCAGAAAATCTATTGCTTGAACAATTTAAGAGAACTTATTTCTTAGGTTCAGCTATGGCTTTTAAATATAAAGGTGATTTCGAGTTTCATGTCGATAGTGGTGGAGCAACGGATTATGATATTTCTTTGAAAATGCTACTAAGGGATTACCAATTTGTATATATTCCTGACATTTTAATCCGGTATCGTGTTCATAATCGTAATACATCAGCGAACTATAGTAAACAAAAACAGGATGTAAAAACGATCTTTAGCCAATATGAGCATCAAGAACTGTTTCAACATTTGCTGCAAAAGGGATTTAATCCATTTGAAGTAAGTTTATCGTTGGGGATATGTTATTTGTTTCAAAATAACTTGGATGTTGCTTCACCGTATTTGCAAAAAGCGATGTTGTTGATCGACCAATCTGATAGAAGAACGTATCAGGAATGCATGTTTTATAATAGCGTGTTATATTTCTTATTGGATGCATATGATAAAAGCTTTGAATTATTACATGATTTGGTGAAAAAGGGGTATAATAATCCGTCTATATTTAATAATATAGGAGTAATGCTTGTCTATTTTGATCAAATCGCAAAAGCCAAAGACTGGTTTAATCAAGCGCGTGATTTGAATAAGCAGTATAGTGATGTAGCCCATAATTTAAAGTTGTTGAATGATAATCATGTGGATTATAGAGATTATAAATTTACAACAAGGCTTCTTAGAGAGGTTTTGACACATATTCAAATTAAATAAAAAGAAAACCCTGCGGTAGGTAAATTCAGATAGGCAAAAATAGCTCTGGATGGTGGATTTCCTGTAGAATGAAAGCGTCAACCATCATTCGAAAGGAGAATCCCCATGCAAGAGCACTTCCATGTTCCTACAGATCGAGCCGAACGGCAAAAACAATATGCCACCATGTTCTTGTGTTTGTCTCTGCTTCACTGTTGCTAGTTCGGATGTATCTTTCAATGCCGCAATCGGAACTTAGCTAAGCAAGAAGATGACGTGGCCATTGCGATTCACCTTTTAGGAAAGCTGCTTGGCTTTTCTTCCGAATTGGAATGGCGCCGTTTTATCACGGGAAATTTGTTCACCGACAGCCCGTTTCTCGAACGTTCTCGGTACAACCACCGCTGTCGAGAGCCTGGTTTTGCGGTGAAATGGATCTGCCACCGTGAGCCAAATGAAGCCAGCATCATGTCTATGCTTTGGTAGTCAGCTTGCTGTTTTCGTTGTGCCATGTTGCAAGAAGGTAGCGTGTTAAACAATTTCGAGGAATGGTCGACATTGGATTGTCTTCGAAAAAGCAATGATACGACGGATTCAATCTGTATCTTCAAGTAACGAATCAAGACATCAGCCGTGATCTGCAACAAAAACGGTATGAAGAATACCGAGTCGCTTTTTGGACGCCGTCTCGAAACAATCATTAGCATCGTCCATCCGAGTCATAGGAAGAATGAATAAAGAAAAAGTGTGAGGGATCGAGACGGTATTTTCGGTTTTGGTTGACCAGTACCGGATCACAGAGATTCAGAAAGATTCGAGGACTGGATTTGAAGTCGTACTCGATTCCGAAGTTCTCTACCGTATTTCAGAATTTGGGAAAAATGGCGGTGGCCGTATTGGACATGCCGCCGTTTCCGGCCGATATCGCGGGCCGGACGATAGAGGAGTTCGTCGAGGTGTACCGGAAAAGCGAAGGATTGAAAGCACACAGAAACCGAAAATCCGTGCGCTGATGGAAGCCGCCCGCGATCGGTGGGCGGCACGTAAGAAATCTTACTCACATTTCGTATCCTGAATAAAAATTCGAAATAAGCACGATTTGACCGAATAAAAATTAATTATTTTACAATTTTTGTATAAAAAATTATTTTTATGCGAATATCCGGGTTGTTTTTTTGTATATTATGCAAAGGTTGCGAAATATGAGTTAGACAACAGGATGACACTGGGGAGACTGGCGAGATACTATCCATGCGACCTCGAGTCCTCAGGAAAGCTTGGCCGGCCTCCGCCTGATGACGAGACCGAACGAGGTAATGTTGGCGCCAAGACGCCCGGAGACATAGGAAGGTTCGTTCTCATCAGCGACGCGGAGATCCAAGGGTGCATCGAATACGCTTCCCCCCTACGTCAGGGAAATGTATCCAGGCGTGGCCGCGAAGCGCACCCTGGGTCTATAAGATATCCACAAAACTAAAAAAGGATGTAAGGGGGGGTGTCGAAAAATATTTTTTGACACCCCTGAGAGGCCGAAAAGCCTTGATATATGAACATTTCTAGAGGGAGAGGGGTTTTTTGTAATCAAAATTGAAATGACTTGGAGGCACTAATGGATTATAGTGGATACATCTTCGACCTCGACGACACGCTGTATTGTGAACACGATTACGTCAGATCGGGATTTCGGGCGGTGGCGAATGAGCTGGCGAAGCAGCGTCCAGACATAGGGATAGACGGCATTCATCAAATGCTGATCGATGAATGGCGGCGAAATGGACGTGGACGGGTGTTTGATGACGTATGCAAGCAACTGGGGATTGACGCCGATATTGTCCGCCTCGTCCGTCTTTACCGCAGTCATCGGCCCGATATTTCGCTATATGATGATGCGAAGGAAGTCCTGGTTCATTTGCGACAGGCAGGAAAAAAGCTCGGCATCATCACGGATGGAGATTCGACGATGCAATGGGCGAAAATCAAAGCGCTTGAACTTGAGCATGTCGTAGATGCCATCATCGTAACCGGGGATTTGGGAAGAGAACATTGGAAGCCGAGCGAGACGCCGTATCGCAAGATGGTGAAGGATTTGGGATTGGATTTTTGCGATTGCGTATACATCGGCGATAACCCCAATAAAGACTTTATTGCTGCGAAAAGGCTTGGGATGGGCACGGTGCGGGTCATTCGAGATGTCGGCGATCATATGCGAACGAAGTTGGGGGACGAATACGAAGCGGACATGACGATTCATTCGTTGACCGAATTGATTGAAAGGCGTTTGTAGGTGGGGGGCTTTTTCCGCGTTTCGTGAAAGAGGTGGTTCGTATACACGTCTTAGTGACCAGCATTTCCAAAAAGATTCCGTTGCTTCAAGCGGTTCGACGCGCCATGCAGAAAATCGGAATGCCAGGGATTTTGATCGGGGCTGATCGAAACAGTAGCTGCATTGGCCAATATTTTGTCGACGAATTTTGGCCCATGCCTTCACTTGAACAGTTCACTGTTGAAGAATTCATTTCGATTTGCCGTCAAAAGTGCATCCGCTTTATTATACCGACAAGAGATGGCGAGCTTCCGTTCTTTTCGTTCTATCGTCAAGTATTCGAAGAGAACGGTATATTTGTCATGGTGTCTGAACGGAGCGCGATTGAGATTTGTTTTGACAAGTTGCGGTTTTATGAACTGCTCTCTGCTCAAGGGTTTCCTGTCATCCCGACAGCGCTTTCGCTGGAAGAGCTGAACGATGGTGATTATGTTGTGAAGGAGCGTTACGGAGCGGGGGCGAGAAACATAGGGATTTGTTTAACGAAAGAGGAAGCAAATCGGCATGCCAAGAAGCTGGAGGCCCCTGTTTTTCAACCTTTTATCGCTGGGACAGAGATCAGCATCGATCTCTACATGACGCGGATGGGGCGAGCGAAAGGAGCAGTAGCGCGAAAAAGAGATTACGTGGTCAATGGGGAGTCGCACATCACCACCACGATCAGAAATGAAAAATTAGAGGGCATGTGTACCGCTGTCGCCTCCTATTTAGGGTTATACGGGCATGCGGTGATGCAGGCGATCATTGATCGTGAGGGGCAGTTTCATCTCATCGAGTGCAACCCCCGCTTTGGCGGGGCTTCGACGTTAAGCATCGAAGCGGGTTTGGACAGTTTTTATTGGTTCTTTCTTGAGGCGCAGGGGAGGAATTTGGACGATTATCCATTTCATCGTTCACCGAAAGAGAAGAGGCAAATTCGACATCCGGCCGATTTTGTGATTGATTGGTGAAGGAGGATCGACTTGAAAACGATCATCATCATTCAAGCGCGCATGGGATCGTCCCGGCTGCCGGGAAAAGTGCTCATGCCGCTTGGGGATACGGTTGTGTTGGACTATGTTGTTTCACGATGCCAACAAGTAGAAGAAATTGATGAAGTGATGGTGGCGACGTCCACTCTGATGCAAGATGATGCGATTGAAAATTGGTGCCAGAAACGCCACGTATCTTGTTTCC
Organism: [Flavobacterium] thermophilum; assembly: GCA_900450595.1. Lineage (GTDB taxonomy): Bacteria > Bacillota > Bacilli > Bacillales > Anoxybacillaceae > Geobacillus > Geobacillus thermophilus. Next base: position 2,250,565 of record UGGS01000001.1, on the reverse strand, counting down.
GCGGCTCAGAGGGCGACGTGCTTGCCCGCTATTACGAGTGCGCTAAGCCTCATCAGCCTGATTATGTCATTCGCGTGACGGCGGATTGCCCGTTTGTTGATTTTGAACTAGCCAATCAAATTGTTGCGGCCATGAAGGCTGAGCCATCTGATATTGTCATAGTGGAAGGAGAGCTGCCGCGTGGTCTAGTTGTGGAAATGGTGTCGTTTTCCGCGCTCGAATACATTTATCATCATGGGAAAGAGCCGCGTCATCGTGAGCATGTGACGTACTACGCCTATGAATTTCCGACTGAATTCCGCCGCACCTATGTTCAAGCGCCGAAAGACATTTGTCAACCGCAGTTGCGCATCACGTTGGATACCGAAGAAGACTATCAATTGTGCGCGGCCGTTGCGAACCATTTCAAAGGGAATCGGCTCGTTCGTTCGAGCGAGGTCGTTCAGTTTTTACTGGCTCATCCCGATGTGGCCAAACTCAACGCCCACGTTCAGCAAAAACCGGTGGTGTAACATGTGTACTAGAGGAGGCGAAGCGATGAGTGATCAAAATAAAACGATTGTCCTTTATAATGGGCAAAGTCAGTATGGTGTGCTTCGATATTTTATTCAAGATCTCGCTGCAAGTTTTCAACGACTTGGTTTTGAAGTGAAAATTATAGATCTTCTAGCATCTTCATGGATAGCAGAACTAGAAAGAGTTTTAAGAGAAAAAGAGGTATTTTTCTTCTTATCCATGAATGCCATGGGAATTGACATAAAGGTTGGAGATAAGTCGTTATATGATCATTTAAATATTCCATTATTCGCCTTTTTAGTTGACCATCCTATGTATCATATAAATCGATTAAACCAAGGAGTAAAAAATCTCATTGTTTCGACTGTGGATCAAGCCCATCTTTCATTTCTAAGAACCTTTTTGAATGGAGTATATTCCAAAGTTTTTATTCCTCATGGTTCTTCGTATCATGAGGTTTCTGTTTCAAGTAAGACAATAGAAGAGAGAAAGATCGATATTTTATTTGTGGGGACGTTTACAAATCCAGATCACTTCCGAAAACAGTGGATAGACTGTGGTAAGTATATCGGTAAATTGTTTGATGCAATTATGGAAAAATATTTATATACTCATAATCAAACGTTAATTGATATAGCTGAGAGTGTATTTGTCGACTATGGAATTGATCAGGAATATATGCATCACGTTAACTTTTGGAGTCATCTTGTGAATGTAGATTTGTATATACGAAACAGGAGAAGAATGGAAGCGGTTTTGGAAACGGCCAAGTTGGATGCTAGATTTGAAGTATATGGGAATGGATGGGAAACTTTATTCACTAATCATCATTCCATAAAGTTGAATCGGGCTATTGGTTTTGGAGATGTATATGAGAAGATGAGGGACTCCAAACTTGTTCTGAATGTTTTGCCCAATTTCGTTCACGGTGGTCATGAGAGAATTTTTACGACTATGCTAAATGGATCCGTTAGTTTGACAGACAATAATCTATTTTTGGAAAGTGAATTTAAGGACGGAGAAGATCTTCTTTTGTACTCTTTTGCTCCATATCCTCATGCTAGGATACAGTCATTTTTGGATGATAAAGTAACGTTGCAGAAGATTGCTGAGAATGGAAGAAAGAAAGTGATGGAAAAGCATACTTGGTTGGCAAGAGCGGAAAAAATCGTTGAAACGGTGATGTATCACAAACATTTTATGGCTTGAATGGATAGAGGCGAATAGGATCATGAATATTTTATTCCGTGTCGACTCATCGTTTGCGATCGGCACCGGCCATGTGATGCGCTGTTTGGCGTTGGCGGAGATGCTGAAAGAAGCTGGTTGTGCCGTTTATTTTGCGATGAGGGCAGGCCCAGGGGATTTGTGCGATGAGGTTGAGCATAAAGGGTTTCCTGTGCTTCGCCTTGTGTACGAAGGACCTGTTGTACAAAAAATCGATGCGAAGCGGACGATTGAGGTGATTAGGCAGCAGCTTCCATCGCTCGATTGGTGCATTGTCGACCATTATGAGCTTGATCGCTGCTGGGAAGAAAACGTGAAAGCCTATGTCGGCCGTATGATGGTGATCGATGATTTAGCGAACCGTTCTCATGAATGCGATATTTTGTTGGATCAAAACTATTACCAGCATTCTCAACAGCGGTATCATGGACTTGTGCCGCCAGGCTGCCGTCTATTGTTAGGTCCACAATATATGTTGTTGCGGCCGGAATTTTATGAAGCGAAAAAATTCTCCAATCTTCGCAACGGTCAAGTGAAGCGGATCCTTCTGTTTTTCGGCGGCAGCGATCCGACGAATGAAACGGAGAAAGCGCTGCATGCTTTCAAGGAGTTGGATGGTCTTGATGTGGAAGTTGACGTTGTGGTAGGTAAAGCCAATTTGAATCGTTTTCGCGTGGAACAATTCTGTCGTGAAATAGGATTTCGTTACCATTGTCAAATTGATTACCTTGCCGAACTGATGGCAAAGGCGGATTTTTCGCTGGGGGCCGGCGGCGCGTCGATGTGGGAACGTTGCTTTCTCGGCTTGCCCTCTGCGGTGACAATCGTTGCGGAAAACCAAAGGCGATCGACGGAAGACGCCGCCGCGTACGGAGCCGTTTGGAATATAGGTTGGCATGCAGATGTAAAATCGGCTGATTATGCCGATATCATAGATAGAGCGATGGCTTCACGGGAAGAGCTGAAGCACATGAGCCGCAAAGCGCTCGAATTGGTAGGGAGTACAAAAGAGTATATCGTACATCCGGTCGTGGAGGCGCTATTGGAGGGATGATTCATTGATCAAAGACATTCAAATTGGCCATCGTCTTATTGGGCCGAATCATAAACCGTTTATTATTGCGGAAATGTCCGGCAACCATAATCAATCGTTGGAAAGAGCGTTGGCCATCGTGGAAGCAGCAGCGCGGGCAGGCGTCGATGCGGTGAAATTGCAGACGTATACGGCGGATACAATGACGCTCGATATGGACGAAGGAGATTTTTTTATTGATGACCCCGATAACCTTTGGCAGGGGAATTCGCTTTATAAGCTCTATCAGGAAGCTTACACGCCTTGGGAATGGCATGAGCCGATTTTTCAGCGTTGTCAAGAATTAGGGCTTATTGCGTTCAGCACCCCTTTTGATGAAACGGCCGTTGAGTTTTTAGAGGAACTGAATGTGCCTGCCTATAAAATCGCCTCGTTTGAAAATACGGATTTACCTTTAATCCGCAAGGTTGCCGAGACGGGGAAACCATTGATCATTTCAACAGGAATGGCAACAGCAGCGGAGTTGGACGAAACGGTCAGAGCGGCGAGGGAATCGGGTTGCCACGATCTCATTTTATTAAAATGTACAAGCACCTATCCCGCGACGCCAGAGAACTCCCATTTGGCGACGATTCCGCATATGAGAGAGCTGTTTCAATGTCAAGTCGGACTGTCCGACCATACGATGGGCATTGGAGTCAGTGTCGCCGCTGTTGCGCTCGGCGCCACTGTCATTGAAAAACATTTTACCCTTTCCCGCGCAGAAGGAGGAGTGGATGCCGCTTTTTCCATGGAACCGCATGAAATGGCTGCATTGGTGACGGAAACGGAACGGGCTTGGCAAAGCATCGGCCATGTTCAATATGGCCCTACGGACGCGGAGAAAGCATCATTGAAACATCGGCGGTCGTTATACATTGTGCGAGATATGAAGGCAGGCGAGACGTTGACGAAGGAAAATGTGCGCGCGATTCGTCCTGGCAATGGATTGCCGCCGAAATATGTTGACCAGTTGCTTGGAAAAACCGTGAAACGCGACGTGGAAAAAGGAACGCCGGTGACATGGGATTTATTATGGTAAGGAGTGATCCGTATGAGAATATTGTTGACAGGCGGTGCGGGATTTATTGGGCGCGCCGTGGCGAAACGGCTACTTGACGACGGGCATGATGTCTGGATTGTGGATGACCTTTCGAATGGGCGGGAAGAAAATATTTCCGAGTTTCGCCATCATCCGAATTTGAAGCAATTCATCGTCGGGGATATCAAAGACGAACGTTTGCTTGCCCAGCTTTTTCGTGAACATGAATATGATCTTTGCTACCATTTAGCGGCATCGATTAACGTACAGGATTCCATTGATGATCCTAGAACGACGTTTTTCAACGATACGGTTGGAACGTTTTATCTTCTTGAACAATGTCGGAAGCATCGAACCAAATTGGTTTTTATGAGCACATGCATGGTGTATGACCGTTGCTATCATGAAACAGGGATTGCCGAAACTCACCCGACAAAGCCGGCTTCGCCGTATGCTGGAGCGAAAATTGCGGCGGAAAATATGGTGTTGTCTTATTTCTATGCTTATCACCTGCCCGTTGTCGTTGTGCGTCCGTTTAATACATATGGTCCTTATCAAAAAACGAGCGGCGAAGGCGGGGTTGTCGCCATCTTTATTCGGAAAAAATTGATGGGGGAGCCGTTGCACATTTACGGCGATGGCACGCAAACACGTGATTTATTGTATGTGGACGATTGTGCACGATTTGTTGTTCAGGCAGGCTATTCAGACAAGGTGAACGGGGAAATCTTGAACGCTGGATTAGGCAGGGATATTTCGATTAATGATTTAGCTAAGCTCATCGTGGGCGATGAAAAGCGGATTGAGCATGTTCCTCATATCCATCCGCAGAGCGAGATTCAAAAGTTGTTATGCAATTATGAAAAAGCAAAACGGCTGCTAGGCTGGGAGCCGAAAGTGTCTCTTGAAGAGGGGATTCAAAAGACGGAAGAATGGATCAAAACGAGCCGCCTGATATAGTCGGGTGGCTTTTCTTCAGGATATCAAGGAGGAAATGGAGCATGAAGTTAGCGATCGATGGGGGAACTCCTGTACGAGAATCATTTTTATCTTACGGACAGCAATGGATTGATGAAGAAGATATTGAAGCGGTGGTGGAGACATTAAGAAGCCCTTTTATTACACAAGGGCCGAAAATTGAGCAATTTGAAGAAGCAATCGCCCGCTATGTCGGGGCGAAATATGCGGTGGCGTTTGCCAATGGGACGGCCGCCCTGCATGGCGCTTGCTTTGCCGCTGGCATCTCTCGGGGAGATGAGGTGATTACGACCCCGATTACCTTCGCAGCCAGCGCCAACTGCGTGCTGTATGTTGGCGGCACGCCTGTGTTTGTGGATATTGATGAAAAAACGTACAATATCGATCCCAATCTCATCGAGGAGGCCATCACTTCGCGCACGAAGGCGATTATTGCCGTTGATTTTACAGGCCAGCCTGCCGATTTAGATCCAATTCGGGAAATCGCCAGAAAATATGGTCTCGTCCTCATCGAAGATGCAGCTCATTCTCTAGGTTCGTGTTATAAAGGAAAGAAAGTAGGCTCGTTGGCCGATATGACGATGTTCAGCTTTCATCCTGTCAAGCATATTACGACTGGTGAGGGAGGGATTATTGTCACTGACGATGAGGAGTATTATCATAAATTAAAACGCTTTCGTACGCATGGGATTATAACAGAAAATGTAAACAATGATGAAGGGCCTTGGTATTATGAGATGGTGGATCTCGGCTACAATTACCGAATGACGGATTTGCAAGCAGCGCTTGGGCTCAGCCAGTTGACAAAGCTTGATGCATTTGTGCAGAAACGGCGAGAAATTGCTGCGATCTATAATGAGGCGTTTTCTAACGTTCCTGGTGTATGCATTCCTTATCAACTTCCATATGTTGATTCTAGCTGGCATTTATATGTACTTCAGTTGCAATTGGAGCATTTCCGGGTTGGGCGTAAAGAGATATTTGAAGCGCTGCGGGCAGAAAATATCGGTGTGCACGTTCATTACATTCCAGTTTATTTTCACCCTTATTATCAACGATTAGGATACAAGAAAGGAATTTGCCCGGTGGCGGAAAAGTGGTATGAAGGGGCGTTAACGATTCCCATTTTTCCGAAAATGAGCGAATATGATATTCGAACGGTTATAGAAGGGGTAAACAAAGTGCTCTCCTTTTATCGAAAATAACGAGGTTTGCCGCCTGGTTTTTATGTGATGGAAGCAGCTTTCTGAGTTTTTATTGGTGATCGCGGCAGGAAATGGCGATGGGAATGGAGAAAGGAAAAATACGGTTTCATGATTTAGGTATCGTTAACAATTTGGACCTTAGGTATTAAGGGCAAGGTTACATCTTGTTTATTTCAAAACGTATGTTCATAATGAAAATAAAGACTGTGGCATGGAGGTTGTATCATGTCTGGCAAAGAAAAGGTCGTTCATTTTAAATACTTGTTTGCTGATGACTATAATCCTGTCTACGTCAATGGGGCGCACGGCGGAATTTCTCCGCAGGGGGAGATTGTTGTGAACTTTTATTTTGAACGCCGTCCCTTGCCTTACGAGGAAACATACGTGTTTGAAGGAACGGGACAACCAGCAAGAAAGACGGATGTACAGCCCCCTGACCATGAGGAAAATGTGATCCGCTATGTGTCAACTGGGGTTGTGATGAATTTGGAGACCGCGAAACTTTTTCACGAGTGGCTGGGTGAGCATATTATGATGTTGGAACAAATTCGGAACGAGGGGACACAGCGATGATTTTACCCGCAGAGAAGTCTTCATCTACTGGAATCGACGAGTATTTTCGTTTGCCGAAAACCCAAGCTGTCCGTGCCCGTTTCCCCGTTTCGGAACCATTGATTCGGGAAACAGTGGGAGAGGAACATGTTTGGTTGCCCCATGTTGAGGAAACAGCAACACCGATGAAAACGGTGATATGGCGAAATGAGCATTCTTTTGGACGGGTGACTCCATTTATTTATGACCAAGTGCGAAAGGCAGAAAACATAGCCAAACTGCAAGCCATCAGAGAACTGGGGAACGATTGGAATGGAAATGGCGCGGATTCATTTTCCGATAAATTGATTGAGAAGGTCTTCAGTGTGATTCACACGATCATTAAGCAGCCGAAGCTGTTCCCCACAGCACGAGATAGCATTCAGCTTGAGTTTGAAAAAGAAAATGGAGATTACTTGGAGTTTGAACTTTTTGAAAACAAAATTGATGTTTTTGTGTCATATGCAGATGGACGTGAAATGGAAAAATCGATCCCATACGATGTGCGGGAGATAAATCGAATCATTGTTGACTTTTATGAAACCAGAGATCGGACGGGAAGAAAGGCTGTTTAGGGCTGTTTTTCCGAGCATTGTATGGGATGAGGAGCACAATCGTCCATCATCTGCTTTGTTCAAAGATAAGAGAGGGGTTTCTGTTGACCGAGACGGTGGACGCACGGAGGAAGAGGTCGTTTCTAGGTTTCAAGACCGTTTTGGTGTGGAAAAAGTAAAGGCTGTCGTCTATGTTGAAGCCGGTTTTTGTATGGATATCGGCGCTCATCTTGTTTATTGTCCGTCGCGACGAAATCCATATCATGCCGAAATTCATGATTCCCCTAGTAAAACGATGTTATCAACCGCTAAAGCGAGAAAGCTGGCATTGCATTGTGCAGTTGTTTATCGCGCATAGATCTACAAGACTGGTGAAAACAAAATTTTCCTTCCCCCGACAAAACCGTCCGTCTCAACGCACAAGAACCTCTAATAAAGCGTCGGAAAAAGAATCTTCGTTTAGCTCAAGAAACCGGATGTTTGGCGGGGGAGTGGCGATTTTCCAGGCGTATTCGATGTCGTCTTTGTCACGGAGAAGGCCCCTCTTCTTGAATGCCTCAGCCGGCAAGTTGGGAAAAGAAACGGTGATGTTCGGTGACAGCGCCTGTTGATCGACTAGCAGAAATTTCACGGTTTCGTTTTTTCCGATCATATCAATTCTCCCGTTTGCGCCGATTACTTCCTTCCCGACCGGTTCGATCGTGACGATTTGGTCGGGAAAATGGAGCTGCCATTTTTCCGTGTATTCCCCGAGAAGTTCTTCTTGTATTTTGATGTTTTCCCGCTTCACTGACAGCAACCCTTTTTCCTGCAATGGGGTAAGGAATGGTTCGATTTGCCTATAGAACGATTCGATTTCACGTAGCCATTGCTTTTTTAACTCCTCGCGATTGAGTTGCTTTCGCTCCCTTTCTTCTTTCTTCTGTTTCAAAAACTGCTCTAAATGCTCCAACCCCAATGTACTCATCTCCTTTGCTTTTCGATACCTTTATTATACATCAATTTTTCCAAGAAGGACTCTTTCGTCGTTACCCACCGCATTTCTCTCCTTTCCCCACTTCACACTTCCCATGTTTCATCCGATATAAATCATAGAAAGCGTCCAAAACAAAGGAGCGGATCCGGATGACGATTGAACGGGTGTCTTCTTCTTTCCTTTCATATGAACCGATGCGAAGCGAACAGGTGCATCCAACCGTCGAACGTGCGGCGGCGCAACTTCAAGAAGCGGAGGCCACTGCTTTTTCCCTTTCCCAGCCGCTTTCAGGAGAAACTTTAGAGAAAGTAGTCAACGGCCTGAATGAGCTGGTGCAGCCGAGCCATACGTCGGTTCGGTTTGAGCTGCATAAGGAGCTGAATGAGTACTACGTGCAAGTAATCGATGAAAAGACGCATGAGGTGATCCGCGAAATTCCGCCGAAGAAGCTGCTGGATACGTATGCGGCGATGATGGAGTTTGTCGGATTGTTGGTGGATCGAAAAATTTAACGGTGGTGAAGACACGTGGCAGGGAATTTGCGCATCAGCGGTTTGGCGAGCGGGATGGATATTGATCAAATCGTCAAAGATTTGATGAAAGCAGAGCGGATGCCGCTGGATAAGCTCCAGCAAAAAAAGCAGCTGCTCGAGTGGCAGCGCGATGATTACCGGGCGATGAACACGCTGCTTCAGGGGCTTGACGACTACTTGTTTTCCAACATCACGCTCCAAAGCAACATGCTCAAAAAAACTGTCTCGAGTTCGAACGAATCGGTCGTCACAGCGACGGCGGGATCGAGTGCGGCGAACGTGGCGGCGGCGATTCAAGTCAATCAAGTGGCCACATCGGCCGTCTGGCTGTCGGATGCCGCCGTGAGAGTGGACTCCGTTGCCGCTGATGTGACGCTGACGATCAACGTGACAAACGGGGATGGGACGACGAAGCAGGTGGCGATCACGGTGAAGAAAGGAACGACGCTCGATGGGGTGATCGCCCAACTCAACAGCAACCTAGATCTTGGCGTCAGCGCGTTTTACGACGAGCAGACCGGGCGGGTTTCAATCATGAAAAAAGACACGGGGGCGCAGGCGAGTCTAGTGCTCGCCGATCAGGCGACAGTGGACTTTTTTACGCAACTAGGGTTTACGAATACTGCAGCGGGACAGGAGCTGACGGGAAAAACGGCGGGTAAAGACGCGCAAGTGACGATTAATGGCCTAACGACGACCCGCTCGTCGAATACATTTACGATCAACGGTGTGACGTATACGGTGAAAGGGACGGGCACGGCGACAGTGTCGGTGGCGACGGATGCGGACGCGATGTTTAACGCCATTAAAGGGTTTGTTGACAAATACAACGAAACGATCGCCAAAATCAACGCCGAGCTGAAAGAGGAGCGCTATCGCGACTATCCGCCGCTGACGGACGAACAGAAAGAGGCGATGACGGAGAAACAAATTGAGCTGTGGGAAGAAAAGGCGCGGAGCGGGATGCTTCGCGGCGATTCGATTTTGTCAAGCGCCCTAAGCAAAATGCGGATGAATGTGTACACGAAAGTGGAAGGGGCGAACATCCCAAGCGGGTTCTCGCAGCTCACGCAAATCGGGATTACGACGTCGTCGAATTACCTTGACGGCGGGAAATTGATCATTGACGAAACGAAGCTGCGGGAGAAAATCAAGGAAAATCCGGATGCCGTCTATCAGTTGTTTAACCAAGACGGTGCGACGGAGGCGGAGAAAGGCATCGCCCGCCGCCTGCGCGATACGATCAAGGAAACGATCGGGAAAATCGAGCAAAAGGCGGGGAAAACCGTTTGGACAAACCAACAGTTTGCGATCGGGCGCGATTTAATCCAGATCAATGACCAAATTGACCGGTTTCAAGATCGGCTGAAACAGATTGAAGACCGCTACTACCGCCAATTCACAGCGATGGAAGAGGCGATTCAGCGCGCCAACCAGCAAAGCATGTATTTGATGAATGCCTTTGGCGGCATGCAAAGATAACGATCAGCGGCTGTGGCATGCAGGCGTCCGTTGGCGCTTGGCCATCATCGGAAAGCGATCCGCTTCCTGATGATGGAGGTTTTAGGCTGAGACAACTGAAAAGGCGCGACGCCTCTTGAAAGGGGCGGTTTGGCTGAAAAAAACGTTCTTGCTTCAGTCTTGAAACGTGTGCAGCACTTGACGTGGAAGAGGAGTGATCGGGATGGCAACGAACAATCCGTATCAACACTACCAAGCGAACGCTGTGCAGACGGCGTCGCCCGGTGAACTGACGTTGATGCTGTATAACGGGTGCTTGAAGTTTATCAAGCTCGCGCGCCAGGCGATCGAGAAAGGGGACATTGCGGCGCGCAATGAGAACTTGATTAAGGCGCAAAACATCATTTTGGAACTGATGAAGACATTGAAGATGGAGTATGAGGTTGCGAAGTCGATGATGACGATGTATGACTACATCTACCGCCGCCTGGTCGAGGCGAATGTGAAAAGCGATGCGGCGATTTTGGACGAGGTGGAAGGGTATGTCGTCGAGTTTCGCGATACGTGGAAACAAGTGATTCAGCTCCATCGGCAGCGCCAATACGCGGAAGGCGGGCAGGCGTAATGGGCGTGGTGCATGATGTGTGGCGGGTGACGAAGGAGCTGCTGGAGGCGACGGCGTTGCCGTGGCCGTCCGAGGAACGGGAAGAGCGGCTTCGGACGGTTGATCGATTGCTTCAGGAGCGCGAGGAGCTGCTTCGGGAGCTGCGTCCGCCGTACAGCGAGGAAGAGCAGCGGCTTGGCCGCGAGATCATCGCTTGGAATGAAGAAATTGAGAGGCGGCTTCACCGCGTGGGTGATGAGATTCGAAACGATTTGCGCATGGCGGAGGCGAAGCGGCAGGCGAACGCCCGCTATGTTCACCCGTACGAGCAGCCGCTTTCGTTCGATGGAATGTTTTACGATAAACGGCGATAGGTGGAATGGATATGGCAAAATTGACGAGTGACGCGCTGGACATCATCCGCCAATACGCAGCGTTGCTCGAGACAGTCGAAGAAGGGCTCGACTATGTGGCGGCGAGCTTTTCTGACCCGCGGCGGATGCATGCGGACGTGCTGCTTTCGGATGTGTTGCTGGCGCTTGGGAAAATTGGCGAGACGAACGTGTATCTAGAGCAGCTGTTCGCTGAGGAGAACGATTTCGTCCGTCATCTTGAACGGTTTGTCGATGTGCTCGACGCGGCCGCGGCACTTGACGGGCAGTTTTCTGATGCAGCGGCAAAGGAGCGGATTGTTTGCGGACGGTTGTCACCGGCGTTTCAGGCGTGGAAGAGTGCGATGGAGAGCGGTCTGCGGCGGTATGTTGTGCAGTGAAGAACGAACGGCGGTGCTTTGGCAGCCATTCAAGCGAAAGCGGGTGTCCTCTTGCTGGAATCGAGGGCACCCGCTTTTGTGCGGCAGGGCGAATGAAACCGGCATTCGTTCGCCTGTTTTTGCCGTGAGCGGCAAAAGGGTCAAACGGCCTTGACAATCGTGATGTTCATCTCTTTCCGCAAGTCAATCTCATACGGGCTTTTCACTCACATTTCGCACCCTAACAAGGTCAAAACAAAGGATTTTTTATTTAGTTTTTCAGAATAACTTTTTGACCAACACGACGAGCGATGGCTATCCTTTTTTTACCATCGCTGGTCGTTCCGTATGACGTTACACGTAAATGCTCTCATCCATGCCCAATCCCTGCAGAATCCTTCGCTGATCAGGGGTAAGGGAGCGATCCAGTGAGCGTTGGATGCGCCCATCCGGCAGCTTGAACAGGACGACGTTCACATATTGAAACAGCTGGAAAATCGCCTGTCCCGTCGGCCGGGTCAGCTTGCGGCCTCCAGGACCCTTCAACGGGTGTTCTGGAGTAATAAACTGACGCACTCGGCGCTGAAAAACGCGGTAAATCGCCAAGGCCAAGAGAAACAAATAGCCCAATACCGCAACTCGTTCTGGCTTTTTGACATAGATCTCATCCGTGAAAAAAGGGTCTTTCAAAAAAGCGAAGTTCATTTCCACCGAGATCTGCCCTTTATACAGCTTCAAGATCTCTTGGGCATCCATTTGTTGGCCCTTCCATTCCTCCGGAACGGTCGTGACGAGGACAAACCGGGACGCTTTCCGTCTTGCCTGTTCCCACGCGTTTTGGTCGAATTCGACGTCAAGGTGCAAGAAATACAGCGTCTCCACCTCGGGTTCCGCCCCTTTTTTCGGCCGTCCGCGCCGTTTTTTCGGGCGTACGATCTCTTCGACCGCGGCCTCAACCCGATGAAACCGGGGGCGAAGGGACGCCTTGAGGGACGCCAAGGCTTGTTCAGCGTCTTCCCGGCACGAGAAAGGGTGGCGCTCCCAATGGGCTTGTTCCTCGCGAAGAAGCTCCGCTTCTTTGGTTCGTTCTTTTTCGAGCGTCTTTCCTTTTCGCTGATCGAGCGCACTCGATTCGACGACGATCAGCCGAACGGGGTGGCCTTCATAGGTGGAGGATGTTTCCCATACCCGATACGTGGCGCCGTTTCTCTCCGCCAGCGTAAAGGGTTCGCTCCACGGGATGTGAGGCGAATCGGCCTCCGCTAATGCCCGTTTCACGATCCGAAGCGACGAAGGGCCTCGGGTGATCAAAAAGGCGTTGGCCGCTTTGGTTTGCGCCAGAGTGTCTTTTGTCATCGCGGCGGAATCGGCCACGTAAATCCATTCGTCTTCCATCTTCGCTTGTTTGAGCTGTTCGTGGACACGGGACAGCACCTCCGGATTCCACGTTTTGTCAGGCAGGTTGCCGTCGTGCACATCGCCGTAAAACGGGATGCCGTCCTCGTTGCCGACCAGTCCGAAACCGATCTGTTTTTGCCAACGATGATGGCGGTTATAGCCATGTGTGATTTGTAAGGCCTCTAACGAGGCCGATTCATACGCGCCGTAAACCGTCTTGTCCGTCGTATCGGCGTGGAAGGCTCGGAGGGAAAGGCCTTCTTTGCGATAAATATGAATCAAGCAAGTGCTGATGACGTTGTGAATGCCAGCCTCATACAGGCGATCGAGATGACGAGCCAAGGCATCGTCGTTCAACCAGGAAGGATGGAGACCGGGACGGATGAGTTTCTCTAGATCGACCTCCTGAGCCCAATGTTCCAAGTGAACAAGGGCTTGCCGGCCGTCAAACATATTGTAGATGATGGCCTGAACGGCATCGCTGACTCGCGTTTGGCACTGCGGATCGACGGGCACGAGATGGTCAATCAATTGAGGCAGACCCAGTTTCTTGAATAGGGCACTTATTATATTCAAATAATCATTACGATAGACCTTTTTGACTTGAACGTTCATAAGAGAAAAACTCCTTTACGTTCCTTGTGTGTCAAGGATTCATTCGACATCGGAACGAAAAAATCCTCCCGATTTTCGTCGAGAGGGTGCGAAATGTGAGTTTTCAGCTCTTCGCCCGCGGGATTTTTGATGACGCGGACGATGGGGCGGAGCGGGAAACCCGGAAATACTTGCGAGACGACGCCGACTTCTCCGGTGTTGAGCTTAACGGTCGTGGCGACCGGGTAGACGGCGATGTAGGAAAGGAAGAGCTTAATGAGTTCGTAGTCCAGCATGCCGCCGGCGGCGGATAGGTATTCGGCTGCCTCGTGCGGCGAGTATTGTCTTCGGTGGTAGCGCGCCGATGTCAAGGCGTCAAAAACGTCGGCGATGGCGACGATGCGGGCGTATTCGTGAATGTCATCGCCCGATAAGGCGCGCGGGTAGCCGCTGCCGTCGCACCGCTCATGGTGCTGCAAGGCGCAGTGGGCGGAAAAGAGCGAGATGTTGCGCTGGCGCCGCAACAGCTCGAAGCCGAGATGCGTATGGCGGCGGATGATTTCCTTTTCCTCTTCTGTCAAGACTCCTTTTTTCCGCCAGAGCCCATCAGGAAGCTGCGTCATGCCGATGTCAAACAACAGCGCGCCGATGCCGAGGTCAAGCAGCTGCTGAGGGCGGTAGCCTTTGGCGATGCCGATGACGCCTGCGATCGTGGCGACGTTGACCGAATGGTGGAAAAAGTAGCCGTTTGAGATGACCAAATCCGACAAGTTGATGAGCAAATCTTCTTGTTTGAGCAAATAGTCCAAAATGTCTTTGAACACGTTTTCGTACTCTTTTCCTAAATCGAGGGAAGACACGCGGCTGAGCAGTTTTTTTTGCTCAATCAAGGCCGTCATCGTCTCGTACACTTTTTTCACCGCCTGCTGGCGCACGGTCGGGCTGATGAGCGGGCGCGGGCGGATGTCATAGGTTTGTTTGTCGTCAATGTAAATGTATTGAACCCCTTTTTGCGCCAACGAGCGGATGTAGCCGCTGGTCAGCCGCACACCGCGCGACAAAAGGACGCTGCCGTTGGCGGCAAACAAGTCGACAGCGAGCACGTCGCCGCTTTTCGCATGGGAAATATGGACCTTTCGCATCGTTCACACACTCCGTACCTTCCACATCATAAGAAAAAAAACCTATGCCTATCTTACCATATTTTCCTATGTTTTTCACAAAATCTTCAAAAATATTTTTGATTGAAGCAGGGGTTTGATGGGTAATAAAAAGTGTAGGGATCTATAGTTTGAAAATAAGGAGTGGTCAGCCATGATGTATCACATTCGCGGGGAAAACATCGAAGTCACGCCTGCGCTGCGCGAGTACGTGGAGAAAAAAATCGGCAAGTTGGAGCGCTATTTCGACCGCACCGATGACGTGAATGTCCATGTCAATTTAAAAGTCTACAACGATGGGCAAGGGAAAATCGAGGTGACCATTCCGATGCCGCATTTGTTGCTGCGCGCTGAAGAGCGCCATGAAGATATGTATGCGGCGATCGATTTAGTGACGGATAAACTGGAGCGGCAAATCCGCAAACATAAAACGAAAGTCAATCGGAAGCTGCGTGATCGCGAGAAAGAAGCGAAGCTGGCCGCCCCTGTGCCAAGCGGCGCTTCTGCGGCAGAGAGCGAAGACGAGTTTGAAATCGTGCGCACGAAACATTTCAGCTTGAAGCCGATGGACAGCGAAGAAGCGATTTTGCAGATGAACTTGTTGGGGCACAACTTCTTCATTTTTACGAATGCCGAGACGAACCGGACGAACATCGTCTACCGCCGCAAAGACGGAAAATACGGATTGATCGAGGCGAATTAAACGGTTGCCTCTTGTGCGCATCCCCTGCTTTTTTGGGCAGGGGATGTTATAATATGCATGAGAAAAATCAAAATGGGGGAGAGCAATGGAGGAATTGTTGCGTCAAATTTTGTCCAAGTTGGACAACATGGAAAAAGGGTTTTTGGTGTTCCAAGAAGAAACTCGCCAACGGTTTGAGCAGATGGATGGCCGTTTGACGGAGATGAACGGACGCCTCGTCGGCCTCGAACGGGAAATGGGCGCGGTGAAAGAGCGGTTAGACCGTGTGGAAACGCGGCTGAAAGGCGTAGAGGCCCGATTGGACGGCGTGGAAACGCGGTTGAATGGTGTAGAGTTCCGATTGGACGGCGTGGAAACGCGGTTGAATGGCGTGGAGACTCGGTTAGACGGCGTGGAAACGCGGTTGAATGGCGTAGAGGCCCGATTGGACGGCGTGGAAACGCGGTTGAATGGTGTGGAGATCCGGTTGGATGGTGTGGAAACACGGTTAGATGGCGTGGAGACTCGGTTGGATGGTGTGGAAAACGAATTGAGGGAAGTGAAGGAGACGCTACATCGGGTCGAAACGCAGCTTGTGGATGATGTGCAAATCTTGCTTCGCAAAATTCACGAAAAAGTGGAGGAGAAAAGTTTTGAAATTTATGCGCTGAATCGGCGGCTTCACCATGCGGAAGCGGCGATTGAGCAACTTCAGTCCAAGTTGTGATCCCCTCTCTTGGACATGCCCCCTCTTGAAGCCTGTGCAACAGTTGTCACTGATCCCTGTAAATGATATGATGAAGAAGTGAGTCCATGAAAAATAAGGAGCGTTTCCTATGCTTGGAGTCTTAAAAAAAGTATTTGACCCGAACAAGCGTCAGTTGGCAAGGCTTGAGAAAATTGCCGATCAAGTCGACGCGCTCGGTCCGGAGATGGCCCGACTGTCCGATGAACAGCTGCGGCAAAAAACCGAGGAATTCAAAGCCCGCTACCAACAAGGCGAATCGCTCGATGATTTGCTTGTCGAGGCGTTTGCCGTTGTGCGCGAAGGGGCGAAGCGCGTCCTTGGCTTGTACCCATATAAAGTGCAAATTATGGGCGGCGTCGTCTTGCATGAGGGCGACATCGCCGAGATGAAAACGGGTGAAGGGAAAACGTTGACGGCGACGATGCCCGTCTATTTGAACGCCTTGACGGGGCGCGGCGTGCATGTCGTGACGGTCAACGAATACTTGGCAACGCGCGATGCGACGGAAATGGGCAAACTGTATGAGTTTTTAGGCATGACTGTCGGGTTGAACTTAAGCGGCATGTCGCGCGAGGAGAAGCAAGCGGCGTACAACGCCGACATTACGTACGGGACGAACAACGAGTTTGGCTTTGACTATTTGCGCGACAACATGGTGCTTTATAAGGAGCATATGGTGCAGCGGCCGCTGCATTTTGCCGTGATCGACGAGGTTGACTCGATTTTGATCGATGAAGCGCGGACGCCGCTCATCATTTCAGGGACGGCGCAGAAGTCGACGAAGCTGTACGTGCAGGCGAATGCGTTTGTCCGCACGCTGCGCAAAGATGTCGATTACACATACGATGAAAAATCGAAAAGCGTCCAGCTGACGGAAGAAGGAATGAACAAAGCCGAGCGGGCGTTTGGCATCGACAACTTGTTTGATTTGAAGCACGTGACGCTCAACCACCATATTCAGCTGGCGCTGCGGGCGCATGTTGTGATGCAGCGCGATGTCGACTACGTCGTGCAAGACGGAAAAGTGATCATCGTCGACCCGTTCACCGGGCGCTTGATGCACGGCCGCCGCTACAGCGATGGACTTCATCAAGCCATTGAGGCGAAGGAAGGGCTCGAGATTCAAAACGAGTCGATGACGTTGGCTACGATTACGTTCCAAAACTACTTCCGCATGTATGAAAAACTCGCGGGGATGACGGGGACGGCGAAGACGGAAGAGGAAGAGTTCCGCAATATTTACAACATGCGCGTCGTCGTCATTCCGACGAACCGCCCGGTGATCCGGGAGGATCGCCCGGATTTGATTTATCGGACGATGGAAGGGAAGTTCCGCGCCGTGGTCGAGGACATCGCCGCCCGCCATGCGAAAGGGCAGCCCGTGCTTGTCGGCACGGTGGCGATCGAAACGTCGGAGCTGTTGTCGGAGATGCTCAAAAAACGGGGCATCCCGCACAACGTCTTAAACGCGAAAAACCATGCGAAAGAGGCGGAGATC
This sequence comes from [Flavobacterium] thermophilum, assembly GCA_900450595.1. Taxonomy (GTDB): domain Bacteria; phylum Bacillota; class Bacilli; order Bacillales; family Anoxybacillaceae; genus Geobacillus; species Geobacillus thermophilus. Next base: position 2,232,975 of record UGGS01000001.1, on the reverse strand, counting down.
ATCGCCCAAGCGGGGCAAAAAGGCGCGGTGACGATCGCGACGAACATGGCCGGGCGCGGGACGGACATTAAGCTTGGCGAAGGGGTCAAGGAGCTTGGCGGACTGGCCGTCATCGGCACGGAGCGACATGAAAGCCGGCGGATTGACAACCAGCTGCGCGGCCGCTCGGGACGCCAAGGCGACCCTGGGGTGTCGCAGTTCTATTTGTCGCTTGAAGACGAATTGATGCGCCGTTTCGGTTCCGAGAGCTTGATGGCGATGATGGACCGCTTGGGAATGGACGATTCGCAGCCGATCCAAAGCAAAATGGTGACACGGGCCGTTGAGTCGGCGCAAAAACGGGTCGAAGGCAACAACTTCGACGCCCGCAAGCAACTGCTTCAATATGACGACGTGTTGCGCGAACAGCGGGAAATCATTTACCGCCAGCGTTTTGAAGTGCTTGATTCCGACAACTTGCGCGGCATCATTGAAAACATGATCCGCTCGGTCATTGAGCGCGCCGTTCATGCTCATACGCCGAAAGAGGACTTGCCGGAAGAGTGGAATTTGAAAGGGCTCGTCGATTACGTAAATGCCCATCTGTTGCCAGACGGCGATGTGACGGAGGGCGATTTGCGCGGCAAAGAGCCCGAAGAGATGATCGAGCTGATTTGGGAAAAAGTAAAAGTGCGCTATGATGAGAAGGAAGCGAAAATCCCGCCGGAACAAATGCGCGAGTTTGAACGCGTCGTCGTCTTGCGCGCCGTCGATATGAAATGGATGAACCATATCGACGCGATGGAGCAGCTCCGCCAAGGCATTCATTTGCGTGCGTACGGGCAAGTTGACCCGCTGCGCGAATACCAAATGGAAGGCTATGCGATGTTTGAAAACATGATTGCCGCGATCGAAGAGGAAGTCGCGACGTATATCATGAAAGCGGAAATCCATCAAAACCTCGAACGCCAAGAAGTGGCGAAAGGCGAAGCCGTGCATCCGAAAGAAGACGGCGAAGAGCCGAAGCGAAAACCGGTCCGCAAGGCGGTGCGCGTCGGCCGCAACGAACCGTGCCCGTGCGGGAGCGGGAAGAAATATAAACATTGTTGCGGAAGAACGGTGTAACGGTTTATAAATAATAGGGGGGCGCTGCCTCCCTTTTGAATGGCAGATATGAACCATTGACATACTATATTCATGATGAGGTGAGGACAACATGATCGATTTGGTGGAAATTAAGCAAGAGCTTGAGAAAATGGCTAAGCGATTAGCGGAAATTAGGGGGTCTCTTTGACCTCGAAGCGAAGCAGGCGCGCATTCGCGAATTAGAGGAGCAAATGGCCGCGCCCAACTTTTGGGATGATCAAAAGGCGGCGCAGGCGGTCATTTCCGAAGCGAATGCGCTTAAAGATCTTGTCGAGGAATTTTCTTCACTGGAAGAACGGTTTGACAACTTGGAAGTGACGTACGAATTGCTCAAGGAGGAGCCGGATGACGAGCTCCAAGCTGAGCTGGTCGAGGAAGCGAAAAAGCTGACAAAAGACTTCAGCGAGTTTGAGTTGCAGCTGCTGCTCAATGAGCCGTACGATCAAAACAACGCTATTTTGGAGCTCCACCCGGGCGCGGGCGGCACGGAGTCGCAAGACTGGGCGTCGATGTTGTTGCGCATGTACACGCGCTGGGCGGAGAAAAAAGGGTTCAAAGTCGAGACGCTCGATTACCTCCCGGGCGAGGAAGCGGGGATTAAAAGCGTCACGCTGCTCATTAAAGGGCACAACGCCTACGGCTACTTAAAAGCGGAAAAAGGGGTGCACCGCCTTGTGCGCATCTCCCCGTTTGATGCCTCGGGCCGCCGCCATACGTCGTTCGTCTCGTGCGAAGTCGTGCCGGAGATGGATGATAACATTGAGATTGAGATCCGGCCGGAAGAGCTGAAAATCGACACATACCGCTCAAGCGGCGCGGGCGGACAGCACGTCAACACGACCGACTCGGCCGTGCGCATCACCCACTTGCCGACTGGCATTGTCGTGACGTGTCAGTCGGAGCGGTCGCAAATTAAAAACCGCGAAAAAGCAATGAACATGTTGAAGGCGAAGTTGTACCAAAAGAAACTCGAGGAACAGCAGGCCGAACTCGCCGAGCTGCGCGGCGAGCAAAAAGAAATCGGCTGGGGCAACCAAATTCGTTCGTACGTCTTCCATCCGTATTCGCTTGTCAAAGACCATCGGACGAACGTTGAGGTCGGCAACGTGCAAGCGGTGATGGATGGGGAAATTGATGTGTTTATTGACGCGTATTTGCGTGCGAAGTTGAAGTAAAGGGCGATCATCGGATCGTCCTTTTTTCGCTTCAAAATCGTGTTTTGGCCTTTTGACGCATCTATGCTTTCGTGATACGCTGAAGGTAATGATAAGGAAAAAGGAGGGCGATGGCTTTGGCTGTGCGCAAACAATTGCTTTACGAACTGATTGACCGGTTGGATGAAACGGATCATCAAACCGCGTACGATTTTTTGATGTACTTGCTTGATCGGTCCAGAAAGGAACGAATGGTATGGGAGCGGATTGACGAAACAGATGAAGAAGCGTTGACGGAAGAAGAGCGCCAGCAGCTGCAAAGCGATGAAGGATATATCACCGGGGGAGAAGCCAAGCGTGAATTCGGGCTACAAGTTGATTTACCGTAAGGCTGCAGTCAAATTCATCGCTAGGCAAGAAAAAGAGGTTCAAGAACGGTTGGCCTCTGGGTTGCAAGGTCTGCTTGCGATCCCACCACAGGGGGATATTAAAAAGTTGAAGGGGCAGGATGGATTATATTGGCTGCGAATCGGAACATATCGTGTGTTGTTTCGCATCGATCATGATGAACGAATCATCTATATTGAGGCGATCGGCAACCGTGGCGATGTGTATTGAGGCTTGTATTTTTTGGCTAGGGCGATCATCGGATCGTCCTTTTTTCCTTTATCATAGCAGACCGTTATCGCGTTAACCGGCTGTCATTTACTTGCCAAAACGGGCATGCTATACTCACAGAGGAAGGTGGGGAAGCATGCGGAAGCGAAGAGAGAAAGCGATGCCTCCGGCGGTGGAGGGAGCTTTGGAGTATGTGTATGTTCTGGTCGGCGCGGCAGTTGTCGCGGTGGCGTTTAACGTGTTTTTGCTGCCGAATCGGATCGCCTCGGGCGGGGTAAGCGGCGTGAGCACGATTATGCACGCGTTGTTTGGCATTGAGCCTGCCTACGTCCAATGGGCGCTTAACATTCCGCTCTTTATCGCTGGCGTTGTGCTGCTAGGCCGGCAGTTTGGCGTCAAGACGTTTGTCGGAACGGTGTTTTTGCCGCTGGTCGTCTACATGACGAAAGGGATGGAGCCGGCAACGACGAATCCGCTTCTTGGCGCGATCTTTGGCGGTATCGGCGTCGGACTCGGCCTTGGCATTGTATTTCGCGGCCGCGCTTCGACGGGCGGCACCGATTTGGCGGCGCAAATCATCCATAAATATACCGGGCTGTCGCTCGGCATGTGTGTGATTTTGATTGACGGCTTGATCGTGTTGACCGCGGCGTTTGTCTTTGACATTGAGCGAGCGCTCTACGCGCTGATCGCCTTGTATGTGACGAGCAAAACGATCGACCTCGTCCAAGTCGGTCTTGGGTATTCGAAAATTGCCTTGATTATTACCAATGAAGAGGAAAAAGTGCGCCGCGCCATTTTGCACGAAATCGATCGCGGGGTGACGCGGCTGCCGGCGTACGGCGGTTACACCGAACACGAACGGCCGGTGTTGATGTGCGTCGTCGCTCAATCGGAGTTCACAAAATTGAAACAAATCGTGCGAACCATTGATCCGACAGCGTTTGTCGTCGTTGCCAACGCCGCTGAAGTGCTTGGAGAGGGATTTCAACGTACGTAAAGCGGAAAAAATCGGTTATAATAAAGGAGAATGAAATTTTTGTTTTCTGGGGGGAGTTCGCCATGAAGTGGAAGTTGGCTGCGATGTTCCTTGGCGTTTCGCTCGCGCTTGCAGCATGCGGCGGCGGTGATGACAACGCTGGGGAGAAAAACGGCGGCGGCAACGGTGGAGGGGATACTGCAGCGGCTGCCGAGCAAATTTTTAAACAAAACTGTGCGTCCTGTCATGGACAAGACCTGTCGGGCGGGGTCGGCCCGAACTTGCAAAAGGTTGGAAGCAAGTATTCGAAAGATCAGATTAAAGACATTATCGCCAACGGCCGCGGCGCTATGCCGGCCGGAATCATCAAAGGGGAAGACGCTGATAAAGTGGCCGAGTGGCTGGCCGCGAAAAAATAATGGATGGATGTTTCTGACTCTTTGAAAGAAAAGATCGTTTCACTCAAGGAAAGTGCACCGCCTTGTTCGCTCAAGAACTGGGCGGTGTTTTCTGTTTTTGCGTCTTTTGTCCTAGTTTCTCCATTGTTCCCCATTTGAAATATAAATGTAAAATTCGACAATAGAAAATCGTGTTATAATAATCCTTGCGGAATTTTGCGGGATTCATTCGAAACAGCTCGAGAAATGGCAGCAGGAAAGTCGAAAATAGGTGATGATGATGATTGAAATGCAAGATGTATACAAAACGTATCCAAACGGCGTTGTGGCGCTAAACGGCGTCAACGTTCGCATCAAGCAAGGAGAATTCGTCTACGTCGTTGGGCCCAGCGGAGCTGGGAAGTCGACGTTTATTAAAATGATGTACCGCGAGGAAAAGCCGACGAGCGGGACCATTATGGTCAACGGCGTCAACCTTGCCAAGCTGAAAGACAGCAAAGTTCCTCTTTTGCGCCGCCATATCGGCGTTGTGTTTCAAGATTTCAAGCTGCTTCCGAAGCTCAATGTCTATGAAAATGTGGCGTTTGCGTTGGAAGTCATTGAAGAATCGCCGAAAGCGATCCGCAAAAAAGTGATGGAAGTACTCGACCTAGTCGGCCTCAAACATAAAGTCCGCTCTTACCCGAACGAACTGTCCGGGGGCGAACAGCAGCGCGTCTCGATCGCCCGCTCAATCGTCAACTCCCCGAAAATCGTGATTGCCGACGAACCGACAGGAAACTTGGACCCGGAAACCTCATGGGGCATTGTGGAGCTGTTTGAAAAAATCAATGACCGGGGAACGACGATTGTGATGGCGACCCACAACAAAGAGATCGTCAATGCGACCCGGCGGCGCGTCATCGCCATCGAAAACGGAAAAATTGTCCGTGACGAGGCGAAGGGGGAATACGGTTATGACGCTTAATACGTTCAAGCGCCACGTTCGGGAGAGCATGAAAAGCCTCGGCCGCAACGGTTGGATGACATTTGCGTCCGCGAGCGCCGTCACGGTGACGTTGTTGCTTGTCGGTGTCTTTTTTGTCGTCATGTTTAACATCAACCATTTCGCCCAGAAAGTCGAAAACGATGTCGAAATTCGCGTCCATATCGAGCTGACGGCTGACAGCCGGCAAAAAGACGCCTTGCGCCGGCAAATTGAAGCCATTCCAAACGTGAAGGAAGTGCGCTATTCATCAAAGGACGAAGAGCTGAAGCGGCTGATCAAAAGCATGGGGGAGGAAGGCTCGTCGTTCCGCTTATTTGAACAGGACAACCCACTAAGCGATGTATACGTCGTGAAAGCGGCCCATCCGCAAGATACAGTGAAAATCGCCAAACAAATCGAAACATTGCCGTTCGTCCATAAAGTCAATTATGGCCAAGGGACGGTCGAGAAGCTGTTTGACGCACTGAAAGTGGCGCGTAACGTCGGGCTCGTGCTCATTCTCGGATTGTTGTTTACGGCGATGTTTCTCATTTCCAACACGATCAAAATTACGATTTTCGCCCGCCGCCGCGAGATTGAAATCATGCGGCTCGTGGGCGCGACGAACGGGTTTATCCGCTGGCCGTTCTTTTTGGAAGGGCTATGGCTTGGAATGCTTGGCGCTCTCTTCCCGATCGCGGCGCTTTCGATCGTGTACTACAACGTGTATCAAGTGTATGAACAGTGGGTTTCCTTGCCGTTTTTTGAACTTCTTCCGTTTTCGCCGTTTATGTGGCAGTTAAGCGGGCTGCTGCTAGTGATTGGCGCCGGCATCGGCGTCTGGGGAAGCGTTATGTCTGTGCGCAAGTTTTTAAAAGTATAAATGATAGAAAGGGAGAGGGGAAAGATGAAAAAGAAACGCATGTTGGCGCTCGCTGTTGCCGGGGCGCTTGGGCTGGGCATTCTCCCGCCGGCGGCGGACGCCGTCAGCACTCGTGATATCGAACAAAAGCGGGGCGAGATCGACGCGCTTCGTTCGAAGCGGTCCGATGTCGAGCAAAAAATCAATGAGGCGCAAAAAACGATCGAATCGCTTCGCTCGCAACAGCGCCAAGTTGCCAATGACATTCAAAAACTCAACGTGGCGATTGACGAAACGAGCGGCAAAATCCGCAACGTCAGCGCAGATATTGACCAAACGGAGCAAGCCATTGACCAATTGAAACAAGAAATTGCCGAAATTCAAGAACGGATTGAAAAGCGGAATGAAATTTTGAAGGAGCGGCTTCGTTCCTTGCAGGAAAGCGGCGGAGCGATCAGCTACTTGGAAGTGTTGCTCGGCGCCCAAAGCTTCAGCGACTTCATCGACCGGATGAGCGCCGTCACCACGATTATGGAAGCGGACCAGCAAATCATTCGTGAACAGGAAGCGGACAAAGCGCTGAAAGAAAAAAAGGAAACAGAATTGACCGAAAAGCGGAACAAGCTGCAAGCGGATTTGCAAGAATTGAAGCAGCTGCAGGCTGAACTGGCTGGCCAGTTGGAACAAAAAAATCGCCTGATGGCTGATTTGAAGCAAAAAGAGGAAGAAGAGCATGATCATAAGATGGCGCTTGAAGAAGAAAAAGAACTGATCGCCAAACAAGAAGCGGCGGTGAAAGAGCAGCTTGCCGAACTCGAACGGCAAAAACGGGCGGAAGAAGAAGCGAAACAGAGGGGACGTACATATACCGCGCCAAACGATGGAGGATCGTCATCAGAAGAAGCGCCATCGGGCGGCAGCACACCGCCTGTGTCGAGCGGGGCCTTCACCCGTCCAGCCAACGGTCCGATCAACTCGGGCTTTGGCTACCGGTTTGGTGGCACGGACTTCCATCCCGGGGTCGACATTGGCAAGCGAGCTCCTGTTGTGCCGGTTGTCGCGGCAGCGGACGGCATTGTGTTCCGCTCCTACTATTCTAGCAGCTACGGCAACGTCATTTTCGTCAGCCATGTCATCAACGGACAAACGTACACAACCGTCTACGCCCACCTCGAGGCGCGTCTGGCCGGGGAAGGACAGCGCGTCCGCAAAGGGCAAGTGATCGGCTATATGGGCAATACCGGGAATTCGACCGGTCCGCACCTTCATTTTGAACTGCATCGCGGTAGCTGGAACCCAGGAAAAACGAATGCGGTCGATCCGCGTAATTACATCGCTTTCTAAATTCTGCTATACGCAACTTGTCTGTCTATGAGGCGGACAAGCTGCGTATTTTTTTGTCATTCGTTCGTGTCGACTGCCGGTGAAAAACGGCCATTTTCCTTCAACAGGTATTGGCAGCCGCCATAAAGAATCGGGTTTTAACAGGCTTCTCAACTTGAGAAAGGCGCGTGTTGGGCAGGCTTCTCATGAAATCAACAGTCTTCCGGGCGGGGGGGCGGCCATTGAAACTGCCTTGTCCTCTTCGTCCGTTTTCCTTTCTCTTGACTCTGTACCGTAGTACACCGTTTATAATGGGAAACAACGAGGAGAAACGTTTCGTCATGGTGAGGAGGGGGAACGGACGAAATGGTCAAACCATCGTTTTGGGCGGTGCTGGCGCTGCTCAGCTGCCCGTGCCATTTGGCGCTTGTTCTGCCGCTGTTGGCCGGAACATCGGCCGGTGCGTATTTGACCCGGCACCAAAGTCTTGCTGTTGGTCTTTTGACGGTGTTATGTTTCGTTTCACTGACAATGATATTTTACAGGCGAAAGCCAAAACCGTCAGGCGAAACGGCCGGCTGCTCCCCGGGGAAAACGGGAAACGGCGATGAGGCGTGCTGTGCTCCGTTCAGGCAGGAGTGACGTTCGTGTTTTTTTGTGGTAGGAGCCGCCTTTTTGCTCAAAACTAGGAAAGACCACTTTTCATTAAGGAGTGTTTGTGACCATGAAAACGTACCGAATGAATGTACAAGGCATGACATGCACCGGTTGTGAACAACATGTCACTGCAGCGCTGGAGGCGATTGGGGCCAAGCAGATTGACGTCAGCTTCCGGCGCGGTGAAGCGGTATTCGCGCTTCCTGATGGCACGGATATTGGCCTGGCGAAACAAGCGGTCCGAAACGCTCATTACGAGCCGGGGGATATCGAGGAGATCACCGTGCCAGCCACCCCTTCCTTCGATGGCGGGGGAGAGTATGATTACATCGTCATCGGTTCCGGCGGGGCCGCGTTTTCCTCGGCGATCGAAGCGGTGAAATACGGGGCGAAAGTAGCCATGGTCGAACGCGGCACGGTCGGGGGGACGTGCGTCAATATCGGCTGCGTGCCGTCAAAGACGTTGCTTCGGGCTGGGGAAATCAATGCGTTGGCGCGCAATCATCCGTTTTTTGGCCTGCATACCTCTGCCGGTCCGGTTGACTTGGCGCCGTTAGTGAAGCAAAAAAATGAATTGGTCGGACAGCTTCGCCAAGCGAAGTATGCCGATTTAATCGCGGAGTACGGGTTCGATTTCATCCAAGGGGAAGCCCGATTCGTCGGACGTCAAACGATTAACGTCAACGGCCAAACGCTGTCGGCGAAACGGTTTTTGATTGCGACGGGTGCTTCCCCGGCCGTGCCGGACATTCCGGGGCTCCATGATGTCGATTACTTGACAAGCACGACGCTGCTTGAGCTGAAAAAGGTGCCGAAGCGGCTTGCTGTCATCGGCGCCGGTTACATCGGGATGGAGTTGGGGCAGCTGTTCCACCATCTTGGCTCCGAGGTGACATTGATGCAGCGGAGCCCGCGCCTCTTGAAAGCGTATGACCCGGAAATTTCCGAAGCGGTGGCAGAGGCGCTCGCGGAACAAGGCATCCGCGTCATCACGGGCGCTTCGTTTGAACGGGTCGAACAAAACGGAAACACGAAAAACGTATATGTGAACGTAGACGGGCGCACCCGGGTCATCGAAGCGGACGAACTGCTTGTGGCGACGGGGAGAACGCCGAATACAGCCGCGTTGAACTTGCCGGCAGCCGGTGTGGACGTCGGGGCGCGCGGGGAGATTTTGATTGACGAATACGGGCGAACGACGAACCCGTACATTTATGCGGCAGGCGATGTCACGCTTGGCCCGCAGTTTGTCTATGTCGCAGCCTATCAAGGCGCCGTTGCCGCAGCCAATGCCGTCGGCGGACTGAACAAGCGCTGGGATACGGCCGTTGTTCCGGCGGTGACGTTCACCCATCCGGCCATCGCCACCGTCGGGTTGACTGAGCAACAGGCGAAAGAAAAAGGGTATGACGTGAAAGCGTCTGTCTTGCCGCTTGAGGCGGTGCCGCGCGCGATCGTCAACCGGGACACGACAGGAGTGTTTAAACTCGTGGCTGAGGCGCGCACGGGCAAGCTGTTAGGCGCCCATGTTGTGGCGGACAATGCCGGTGATGTCATTTATGCCGCCACGTTGGCGATTCAATTCGGATTAACGATTGACGACCTTCGCAGCACGTTGGCTCCGTATTTAACGATGGCGGAGGGGCTGAAATTAGCGGCGCTGACGTTTGACCAAGATGTTTCGAAGTTATCGTGCTGTGCGGGATGAGGCCTTCGAATTGGGCCGCCGCTTCGCGGACCGTTATGAAGGGGCTGGAACTCATTGCGGTTGCAATGAAGCGGAATAAGAAGCGATCCGTTTGACCGGGCGCTTCCCGATTCATAACGAAATGTCGGCGCAACGTTCCTATTTCCTTGACCCTGTACGATCGTGCACGGTGATCCTTTTGGGTGAGGTGGTTATGTGAAACATTACCGCATCGGGGAGCTGGCAGAAAGATGCCATGTCAACAAAGAAACCATTCGGTACTACGAACGGAAGGGGCTCATTCCCGAAACCGAGCGGACGGAAGGCGGATACCGTCTGTATACGGAGGAAACCGTCAGGCGCATCCAGTTTATTAAGCGGTTGCAAGCGCTCGGGTTCACCTTGGCAGAGATTGATAAACTGCTTGGCGTTGTCGATCGGGATCGCGACCGATGCAAAGATATGTACCAATTTGTCGAGCAGAAAATCAAGGAGATCAAGGAGAAGATTCAGGACTTAATGAAAATGGAGGCGATGCTCCTTGAGCTGAAGGCATGTTGCCCCCATGAGGAGAATCTCTACAACTGCCCGATTATTGACTTATTGCTCGAAGGGGCATATTTCAGCAAGGTCGATGATATGTGGTTTTGGATGCGGGATATTGTCCCAAATGAACGATGGAAATAAACGGGCGATGGGAGGCGCCGGCAGCTTTCGGCAGCGCCATAGGAAACACATGGGCCATTCCCTGGGGCGTCGCGGCAACGGGGGTCAGGAAATAGGCGGCGGGAAGCCCCAATTAAAATAAAGCTGCTCTCATTAGCCGGGTTCCCGGCTAGTGGGGGCAGCTGTTTGTCTGCTCAACGGTTTTGTCGCCTGTTTCCCGATTGACAAGCGAAGGCGGGTTTTATATAATTATCTCGAATTCGAGATTTATTGAATAAAGAGAAATGGTTGCGCCCAACGGGGATGAGACAACGCAAAACGGGAATCAATATCGTAGGCCGTGGTGGTGATGGCGCTTGCTGGCTCAGAACAGCAAGCGCTTGATGGACGATCATTTCTTGCAATGAAGGAGTGGAAAAGATGATCCGCATCGACCGGGCTTCATCCCGTTATTACGGGGGAAGCGCAAGAAAGCCCCTGTCTTTAGACAAGGGGATGAATTGCGTATTTTTTTGATAAATTTATTAGATGTGTTTATTTTATCTATTGTTAATGGTATATTTAGTATAGAGGTGATTGTTTTTGGAAAACGAAAAATACACCCATAAAAAAGGGATTGTTTATCTCAATCAATATCATATTGTGTTTTGTCCAAAATACCGTAGAAAAGTGTTAGTTGGAGATATTGAACGAGATTTAAAAAAAATTTTTGAAGAAGTTGCCAAAGAACATGATGTACAAATCAAAGCAATGGAAATTATGCCTGATCATGTTCATTTGTTCATTTCTTTTGACCCTCGTCAACATTTGCACAAAATTATACAAGCGTTTAAAGGGAAAAGCAGTCGAATATTAAGGGAGAAATATCCTTCGTTAAAAAGCAGACTACCATCGCTATGGACACGAAGTTATTTTTGTTGTACTGTCGGCTATATTTCAGAAGAAGCGGTTAAACAATACATCGAAAATCAAAAGAACGTATAAAGGAAGTGGTGTCGTTGGCGAAAACAAAAACCAAAAGTTATGTGCTGACGTTGAAACTCAAAACAGAACTATGGCAGGCGTACATATTAGAGAAACGTTTTGAAATTGGCAGAAAAATATACAACGCTTGTTTGGGCGAATTGTTGAAACGGCATAAAAAACTACAACATGATAAGCAGTATCGTCATCTAGCCCAACAACCAAAATCAAAAGAAAGAAACAACTTGCTAAATGAGTTATATCGTCAGTACGGAATCAATGAATACGCTATGCACGATTTTGTTAAGCCAATGCAACACCATTTCAAGAAACACATCGACTCACACACCGCACAAAAAATCGCTACGAGAGCATGGATGGCAATGGAAGAACTCATCTTTGGTAATGCAAAAAAAGTGTCTTTTAAGAAATACAACGATATGGATTCATTAGAAGGAAAAACAAATAGCGCAGGCATCCGTTTCAAAAACAAACATTTGCTTTGGAATGGTTTATCTATTCCTGTTATAATTCACCCAAACGACATATATACACATCTGGCTCTACAAGACCGTATAAAATATTGTCGCATCGTCCGTAGACGAATTAGAGGAAAAATCAAGTATTTTCTTCAACTCACTCTTGAAGGTGTGCCACCAAAGAAAATAAACCGCCAAACAGGAGAAATAAAACATCCAATAGGGCGAGGCGATGTTGGTATCGACATAGGAACACAAACCGTCGCTATTTGCTCGATGAATAATGTCAAGTTGCTTATTCTTGCGCCGAGTGTCGAAAACATAGAAAAGCAAAAGCGAGTTCTTCAACGAAAATTGGATCGTCAAAGACGGGCGAATAATCCGCACAAATACAATGAAGATGGGACAATAAAAAAAGACAACAAGGAAAAATGGGTTTGGAGTAAAAATTATCTCAAAACGAGAAATCAGTTAGCAGAATTACAAAGAAAAATGGCAGATAAACGGAAACAAGATCATCAACGGCTTGCCAATTGGATCATCGCATTAGGTCATCATATCCAAGTAGAAAAAATGAATTTCAGAGCACTTCAAGCAAAGGCAAAAGAAACAAAAGTCGATGCCAACGGAAAATACAAAAAGAAAAAACGATTTGGAAAAAGTATTGCGAATCGTGCACCAAGTTTGTTTTTAAACATACTGAATCAAAAACTGCAATATGAAGGCTATTCCCTTCAATACATCGACACATTTCGCGTCAAGGCAAGTCAATACGACCACCAAAACGATGAGTACAACAAGAAAACACTTTCCCAACGATGGCACGAAGTAGACGGACGCAGAGTGCAACGAGATTTATACAGCGCATTTTTAATCATGAATGTGAAAGACAATCGAAAAGAAATAGATAGACAAAAATGTTTAGAGAGATGGGATCAATTTATTCGACTGCATGATGAAGAAATCAAACGACTTCATCTTCATTCATGTGTCGTAAGTAGTATGGGAATTTAAATGATAAAAAGCGTCTTGAATCGGGCGCACAGGGCGATAAGCACCAGTAAGGTGTTTGCCCATGAAAGTCTTGTGGAATTAGAGTCAGTGTCCATGCGAAGGTATGGAAGAAGCTCTATAGTACACAAGAACCCCGTGGCTTTAGCCATCGGGAGGTTCAGGGACACGCCGGCGCTTCGCTTGGTGACGAACGAAGGAGCGCAGTTCATGCTCATTGATTTGCCCAAAGAGGAGTAAGAGCATTTCGTTTTTGTGCGGTTCATTCGTTTGACAGCCACTTCGGATGCGGCTAAGAAGACGAATCAAAAAGAGGCATCGTTCGCCAAAATGGCGGGGGGTGCCTCTTTTTTCCGCGCCCGTATGAGTTGAGAAATCAAAACGCAGCGTGTAAACTAGTAAAGGATAGACAACGAATGAGCATACTCGGTACAAGCCTAACATATGATGGAGATAAAGGCATGGCACGGCGTTTGGGCGGTGCTTTTCCTTTTCTCATTGGCGTTAGAGGCATCCGCTTGTTTCGCCGAAGGAGAACGAAGAGACCCCCTTTCCCTTCCGTTGCAGGCAATGGAAAGGGCAGGTTTAGGGTGAGGAGGAAACAACGTGAAGAAAACGACAACGGCCGCACTCATGGCCATCTCAATGCTCGTCGGGGCCGGCGGGACGTATGTCGGCTTGCAGTTGGCCGGCGGAGCAGAAGACGGGCCGATGCCGGCGGCCATTTCCGAGGAACTGTCCAAGACGGCCAGCGATCATGACGAAATGAAAAAAATCCGCCAGGCGTACGAACTCATTAAAAACCGGTATGTGGAAAAAGTGGATGAAGAAACATTAACGGAAGGCGCCATTCAAGGGATGATCGACACGCTCCATGATCCGTATTCCGTCTACATGGATGCGGAAACGACGGAGCAGTTCAATGAGTCGCTCGACTCGTCGTTTGAAGGAATCGGCGCCGAAGTGAGCATGATCGACGGCAAGGTGACGATCGTCGCTCCGATCAAAAATTCGCCGGCGGAAAAAGCGGGGCTGAAGCCGAACGACCAAATTTTGCGAGTGAACGGGGAAAGCCTAGAGGGGCTTGACTTGTATGAAGCGGTGCTGAAAATCCGCGGCAAAAAAGGGACGACAGTGGAGCTTGACATTTTGCGCCCGGGCGTCAAAAACGTGATGAAAGTCAAAGTCGTCCGCGACGAAATTCCGATTCAGACGGTGTATGAGTCGGTCAAAACGTATGAAGGCAAAAAGGCCGGCTATTTGCAAATTACATCATTCTCGGAAAACACGGCCGCCGATTTTAAAAAGAAACTGGCGAAGCTTGAGGCCGAACATATTGATGGCTTGATCATCGATGTGCGCGGCAACCCGGGCGGCTATTTGCAAAGCGTTGAGGAAATTTTGAAGCAACTCATCCCGAAAGGCAAACCATATGTGCAAATTGAAGAACGCGATGGCGATCGGCAAAAGTTTTATTCCGATTTAACGGCGAAAAAGCCATACCCGATCGTCGTGCTCATCGACAAAGGAAGCGCATCGGCGTCAGAGATTTTGGCCGGAGCGATGAAGGAAGCGGGCGGCTACAAGCTGGTCGGCGAGGCAACGTTCGGCAAAGGGACGGTGCAGCAGGCGATTCCGATGGGCGACGGCAGCAACATCAAATTGACGCTGTACAAATGGCTGACGCCGGACGGGCATTGGATCCATAAAAAAGGGATCAAGCCGGATGTCGCGGTGGCGCAGCCGGATTATTTCCACGTCGCTCCGCTTCATGTGGAAAAACCGCTTCGGTATGACATGAACGACGAGCAAATCGCCAATGCGCAAAAAATGCTCAAAGGGCTTGGCTTCAACCCGGGCCGCACGGACGGCTACTTCAGCAAAGACACCGAGCAAGCCGTCCAAGCGTTCCAAAAAGCGAATCAGCTCCCGGTTACGGGGCGAATCGATGAGACGACGGCGGATGTGCTGCAAACGAAAATCATGGAAGCCGTCCGCGATCCGAAGCATGATGTGCAGCTGAAGGCGGCGCTAAACGCCTTATTCTGATAACCAACAACGGAGCTCCCGACAATGGGGGCTCTTTTTGATGAAAAGAAAAACGCCCTGCCTAAGGCAGAGCACACGATAAACTCGTTGCCTGCTTGGCGGGGCTGATTGTGCCTTCGCACGATTAGACAAACAAGTTCATCACCCGCCCGAGGCCGCGCCGTTTCCGCTTCGGTTCTTCCGACGGATTGTGCGGGGCGGGCGGCTGGTGATTCAGCTGCTGCTCGAGGCGGGCGACGAGCTGTTCCAAGGCGGTCAGGCGGGCTGTGATTTCCTCCATCTCCCGGCGGTGGTGCAGCAATTGGATGGAAACGACATCGTCAGCTTTTTGTTCCAGTTGCTGCTCGAGTTGATCAAGGCGCGAGGAAACGCGGCCGATTTCCGGTCCGACATATTCTTGAAACAGGGCGTGAATGGGAACGTTCGGCGGCGATGTTGAAGGACGGCTAGGGGCCGGCGGTGTTTTCGGTTCTGCTTTCGGCTGCGTTTCGAGCGCGGCGCCTTGTTCAAATTTGACCCGCTCAAGCAGAGCGATCGTTTTTTCGTCAAACAAGTAGTGGCCGGCTTCATTTTTTTGCAGCGGAATGTTGTATTTCCGCACCCAGCGCTGGATCGTTTTTGGCGACACTCCGAGACGGGCGGCAACGTCGGGTGTTTTTAACTCCATCGTTCCACTCCTCCTTTTTTGTCTTCTTCTATATCCCTTTTTTCATTGGCATAAGAAATCCTGCCCGGGCGACAAAACTAGTGTCCATTCGGCAAAGAAAGTGGAAAACAGCGCAAATTCGCCATTCAGGCAAAAAAGATGGCGACAGGCATGGGATTTGTCCCAGTCATTTGGTAGAATAGAAGATAAAGAATGGGGAACGAAGCGAGGGGGAAGGCGGATGGCAACTTGGGGATTGGAATGGTTGGAAGGCGTCGCCGATGTGTGGCGGCAGCCGCTCTTGTATTACGGCCTGCTGTTGGCCTGGGGTGCCGGCTGGCGGCGGGTGAAGCGGGAGCGCCGCGATTTTCATGTGCGCGTCTATCGGCTGGGGCAAGAATGGCGTGGGCTTTGGACGTGGGGATGGGTTGCGGGCGCTGTGCTGTCTGTCATTGCGTCCGGCATCGGGCTCGCGTTGCCGCCGGATGCGGTGTGGGCGGTGACGGGGTTGACGATCCTGCTTGGCCTGACGATGGAGGCGCGCCTCCTTTCACCGGCTTATACGGTGGGCGGAGCGCTCGTCTTGCTCGGCTTGGCGGGGCCAAGCGGACTTGCCGCTCATCTGTTGTCAGACGGCGCGGCGGATGGAGGGGCGCTTGCCGCCCTGCTTGTGTTGTTGCTGTTGGCGGAAGGATGGCTGATTCTCCGCTCGCGAAATGGGGCGGCCTCGCCGCAGCTTGCGAGAAGCAAACGCGGAATGATTGTCGGCATGCAGTGGACGCAACGGTTTTGGTTTGTGCCGGTCGTGCTGCCGATATCCGACGGCGCGTTGCCGTCGGTTTCGTGGTGGCCGCTCATTCCAGCTGGGGACGGCTATTCGTTTTGGCTTGTGCCGTTTCTTCTCGGCTTTTCGCAGCGCCGGCAGCACGTGCTGCCAGCGGAAGCAGCTCGTGAAGAAGGGCGGCGCGTGCTTCGCCTCGCTTGGCTTGTCGCCGTGCTGGCCGTCTTCGGATTATGGCATCCGTTGCTAGGGGCTGCCGCAGGAGCTGCAGCCATCATTGGGCGGGAGTGGATTGCCTTTTCCGGTCACCGCGCCGACCGCGCCCGCCCGCCCCGGTTTGCCCGCCATCCGCAAGGCGTGGTGATCGTCGGGGTGCTCCCGAATTCCAAAGCGGAACAAATGGGGTTAAGCATTGGTGAAGTGATTGTAAAAGCGAACGGCGTTCCAGTGCAGACTGAGGCCGAGTTTTACGAGGCGCTCCAGCGCAACCGCGCGTTTTGCAAGCTGGAAGTCATCAGCCATAACGGCGAGATCCGCTTCGTTCAAGGAGCGGTGTATGAAGACGGCCACCACGAACTTGGTCTGCTGTTCGTTCATCAACGAGGCGCTTCGGCGTCCGAAGCTGTGTCGTAAAGGAGACTAGACGTATGTGGTTTCTCGCGGCCCTTATCATCCCGTGCCTTTTGTTGCTGCTGTTTGCGCGGGTGACGTACAACCGTTACATTGCGTTGTTGTTGACCGTTGCCTTGCTTGTCGCCTCGTATGCCAAAGGGTATACGGACGAGCTGCACGAAATCGTCGCCGACATCGCCTCGACGATTGCCGGTTTTCTGTTGGCGGGGCGAATGTTGGACAACTTAAAGAAATGACAGAGAAGCGGACCCATCTGCAGCGGTCCGCTTTTTCATCTATGCAGCTGGAAGCGGCCTGACGGAATGGAAATCGCTGTGCAGGTTGGAACGAATACCAGTTCGCATTTTTTGTGCATCTGCGCAGAGGATATGATACAATGGGGAAAGATGGATTGAAGAAGGAGGCGAAACGGTGGAGGGCCGTTTTCAATTAGTGTCGCCGTACGAACCGCAAGGCGATCAGCCGCAGGCGATCGCCAAGCTTGTGGACGGCTTGCAGCGGGGTGTGAAACATCAAACGCTCCTTGGGGCGACGGGGACGGGCAAAACGTTTACGATCTCGAACGTGATCGCCCAAGTCAACAAGCCGACGCTCGTCATCGCCCACAACAAAACGCTCGCCGGTCAATTGTACAGCGAGCTGAAAGAGTTTTTCCCGCATAACGCCGTCGAATATTTTGTCAGCTATTACGATTACTATCAGCCGGAAGCGTACGTGCCGCAGACGGATACGTATATTGAAAAGGACGCGAAAATCAACGATGAAATCGACAAATTGCGGCATTCGGCGACGTCGGCGTTGTTTGAGCGCCGGGACGTCATTATCGTCGCCAGCGTCTCATGCATTTACGGCTTAGGGTCGCCGGAAGAATACCGCGAGCTTGTCGTTTCATTGCGCGTCGGGATGGAAATCGAGCGCAACGTGCTGCTGCGGCGGCTCGTTGACATTCAGTACGACCGCAATGACATCGACTTTCGGCGCGGCACGTTCCGCGTCCGCGGCGATGTAGTGGAAATTTTCCCGGCGTCGCGCGATGAACATTGCATTCGCATCGAGTTTTTCGGCGATGAAATTGAGCGCATCCGCGAGGTGGACGCCCTCACCGGCGAAGTGCTCGGCGAGCGCGAGCATGTCGCCATTTTTCCGGCGTCGCACTTCGTCACGCGCGAGGAGAAAATGCGGATTGCGATCGAGAACATTGAAAAAGAGCTGGAAGAGCGGCTCGCCGAGCTGCGCGGACAAGGGAAGCTTTTGGAGGCGCAGCGGCTGGAGCAGCGGACGCGCTATGATTTGGAAATGATGCGCGAGATGGGCTTTTGTTCCGGGATTGAAAACTATTCGCGCCATTTGGCGCTCCGGCCGCCGGGGTCGACGCCGTATACGCTGCTTGACTACTTTCCGGACGATTTTTTGATCATCATTGATGAGTCGCACGTCACCCTGCCGCAGCTGCGCGGCATGTACAACGGCGACCGGGCGCGCAAGCAAGTGCTCGTCGACCACGGCTTCCGCCTGCCGTCGGCGCTGGACAACCGTCCGCTCACGTTTGAAGAGTTCGAGCAAAAAATCAATCAAATCATTTACGTCTCGGCGACGCCGGGGCCGTACGAGCTCGAACACAGCCCGGGAGTCGTTGAACAAATCATCCGCCCGACCGGGCTGTTGGATCCGACGATTGACGTCCGTCCGATCGAAGGGCAAATTGACGATTTGATCGGGGAAATCCGCGAACGCGTCGAGCGGAACGAGCGAACGTTGGTCACGACGCTGACGAAAAAGATGGCGGAAGATTTGACCGATTATTTGAAAGAAGCCGGCATCAAAGTCGCCTATTTGCATTCGGAAATTAAGACGCTTGAGCGCATTGAAATCATCCGCGATTTGCGGCTTGGCAAATACGATGTGTTGATCGGCATCAACTTGCTGCGGGAAGGGCTCGATATTCCCGAGGTGTCGCTGGTGGCCATTTTGGACGCCGACAAAGAAGGATTTTTGCGCTCGGAGCGCTCGCTCATTCAGACGATCGGCCGGGCGGCGCGCAACGCGAACGGCCATGTGATCATGTACGCCGATACGATCACGAAATCGATGGAAATCGCCATTCAAGAGACGAAGCGGCGCCGCGCGATTCAAGAAGAGTACAACCGAAAGCACGGCATCGTGCCGCGCACCGTTCAAAAGGACATTCGTGATGTCATCCGCGCGACGTACGCGGCGGAGGAGACGGGAACGTACGAAACGAAGCCGGCGGCGACGATGACGAAACAGGAACGGGAAGAGCTGATTCAAAAGCTCGAAGCGGAAATGAAAGAGGCGGCCAAAGCGCTCGACTTCGAGCGGGCCGCCCAGCTGCGCGATATCATTTTCGAATTGAAAGCGGAAGGGTGATGGCCGGGTGAACGGAATGGATAAAATTATCGTCAAAGGGGCGCGCGCCCACAACTTGAAAAACATTGACGTCGAAATCCCGCGCGGCAAGCTCGTCGTCTTGACCGGGCTGTCCGGGTCGGGGAAGTCGTCGTTGGCGTTTGATACGATTTACGCGGAAGGCCAGCGGCGCTATGTTGAATCGCTGTCGGCTTATGCCCGCCAGTTTTTAGGGCAGATGGAAAAACCGGACGTCGATGCGATTGAAGGGTTGTCGCCGGCCATTTCGATCGACCAAAAAACGACGAGCCGCAACCCGCGCTCAACCGTCGGCACGGTGACAGAAATTTACGATTACTTGCGGCTCCTGTTCGCCCGCATCGGCCGCCCTGTTTGTCCGACGCACGGCATTGAAATCGAATCGCAGACGATCGAGCAAATGGTCGACCGGCTGCTTGCTTATCCAGAGCGGACGAAAATGCAAATTTTGGCGCCGATCGTCTCGGGAAAAAAAGGGACGCACGCCAAGACATTGGAGGATATTCGCAAACAAGGGTATGTGCGCGTTCGCATTGACGGTGAGATGCGCGAGTTGACGGAGGACATTGAGCTTGAAAAAAACAAAAAACATTCGATTGATGTCGTCGTCGACCGGATTGTCATCAAGGACGGCATCGCATCAAGGCTTGCCGATTCGTTGGAGACCGCGCTGAAGCTCGCCGACGGCAAGGTGATCGTCGATGTGATCGGCGAAGGCGAGCTGCTGTTCAGCGAAAAGCACGCCTGCCCGTATTGCGGCTTTTCGATCGGCGAGCTCGAGCCGCGGCTGTTTTCGTTCAACAGCCCGTACGGCGCCTGCCCGGACTGCGACGGGCTCGGGGTGAAGCTCGAAGTGGATCTCGATTTGGTCATCCCGAACGATGAGCTGACGTTAAAAGAACACGCCATCGCTCCGTGGGAGCCGCAAAGCTCGCAATATTACCCGCAGCTGCTCGAAGCTGTGTGCCGCCACTACGGCATCCCGATGGACGTGCCGGTGAAGGAGTTGCCGAAAGAGCAGCTCGCGAAAATTTTGTACGGCAGCGGCGGGGAGCTGATTTATTTCCGCTATACGAATGATTTCGGACAAGTGCGCGAACAATACATCGCATTTGAAGGCGTCATTCCGAACGTCGAACGCCGCTATCGCGAGACGAGCTCGGACTACATCCGCGAGCAGATGGAAAAGTATATGGCGGAACAACCGTGTCCGACATGCCAAGGCTACCGGCTGAAAAAAGAAAGCCTTGCCGTTTTGGTTGGGGGCAAGCATATCGGCGAGGTCACCGCCATGTCGGTGACCGAGGCGCTCGCGTTCTTTGACGGGCTCGAACTGACCGAAAAAGAAGCGCAAATCGCCCGCCTCATTTTGCGGGAAATCCGCGACCGGCTCGGCTTTTTGCAAAACGTCGGCCTCGACTACTTGACGCTCAGCCGCTCGGCCGGGACGCTCTCGGGCGGCGAGGCGCAGCGCATCCGCTTGGCGACGCAGATCGGCTCGCGGCTGACGGGGGTGCTGTACGTCCTCGACGAGCCGTCGATCGGGCTTCATCAGCGCGACAACGACCGTTTGATCGCGACGTTGAAAAGCATGCGCGACCTCGGCAATACGCTCATTGTGGTGGAGCACGACGAGGATACCATGCTGGCCGCGGACTATTTGATTGACATCGGTCCGGGGGCGGGCATCCACGGCGGCGAGGTCGTCGCCGCCGGCACGCCGGAAGAAGTGATGAACGACCCGAACTCGCTCACCGGCCAGTATTTATCGGGGAAAAAATTCATCCCGATTCCGGCCGAGCGTCGCCGTCCGGACGGACGTTGGCTTGAGGTCGTCGGCGCGCGCGAGCATAACTTGAAAAACGTATCGGTGAAAATCCCGCTTGGCACGTTTGTCGCTGTCACCGGGGTGTCGGGCTCGGGCAAAAGCACGCTCGTGAACGAAGTGTTGTATAAGGCGCTGGCGCAAAAGCTGCACCGGGCGAAGGCGAAACCGGGCGAACATCGCGGCATCCGCGGGCTGGAGCATCTCGACAAAGTGATTGACATCGACCAGTCGCCGATCGGCCGCACGCCACGGTCGAACCCGGCGACGTACACCGGGGTGTTTGACGACATCCGCGACGTGTTTGCCTCAACGAACGAAGCGAAAGTGCGCGGCTACAAAAAAGGGCGGTTCAGCTTCAATGTCAAAGGCGGGCGCTGCGAGGCGTGCCATGGCGATGGGATCATCAAAATTGAGATGCACTTTTTGCCGGACGTGTACGTCCCGTGCGAAGTGTGCCACGGCAAACGGTACAATCGCGAAACGCTTGAGGTGACGTATAAAGGGAAAAACATCGCCGAGGTGCTCGACATGACGGTCGAAGATGCGCTCGACTTTTTCTCCTCGATCCCGAAAATCAAACGCAAGCTCGAGACGCTCTATGACGTCGGGCTTGGGTATATGAAGCTCGGCCAGCCGGCGACAACGCTCTCCGGCGGCGAGGCGCAGCGCGTCAAGCTCGCCGCTGAGCTTCACCGCCGCTCCAACGGCCGGACGCTCTACATTTTGGACGAGCCGACGACCGGGCTTCATGTCGATGACATCGCCCGGCTGCTTGATGTGCTCCACCGGCTCGTCGACAACGGCGATACCGTGCTTGTCATTGAACATAACTTGGACGTCATCAAAACCGCGGACTATATCATTGACTTAGGTCCGGAAGGCGGCGACCGCGGCGGGCAAATCGTGGCCGTCGGCACGCCGGAAGAGGTGGCCGAGGTCGAGGCATCGCACACCGGCCGCTACTTAAAACCGATTCTCGAGCGCGACCGGGCGCGCATGCAGGCGCAATATGAAGCGGTGAAGGCGTAAAGGCCTTTGCGGCTTTGTCCGCCGCTTGGGACACCGGCGGCCGCCGCCTTTTTTTGCCGTCGGCAGGAAACTTTTCCTAGCGGCCGTCGTATATACAGGTAAAGGAAACTTGGAAAGGGGATTGCCGATTGTCGACGAACAAAGTGTTATCCGCGCTTTGTTATTTCAGCGTCTTTTTTGCGCCGTTCATTTTGCCGATTGTCGTCTATTTTGTTGTCGAAGATCTCGAAGTCAAACGCCATGCGAAGCGGTCGCTCGTGTCGCATTTGATTCCGGCCGTTACGATCCTCTTGTTCATTGCGTTGGCCGCGTCGCCGGTGCTGTTCGGCCATTGGGGCGAGGAATCGCTTCTTTTTGGCGGTGGGCTCGTCTGGCTTGGGTTCCTCGTTGCTGGGGCGGTGAATCTTGTTGTCATCGTTTGGAATGTCATAAAAGGGATTCAAGTGTTAAAATAAGAGAAAGCGCCCGTTTGCCGGCGAATGCCGTGGCCCCGTTTCTTTGGGACTGTAACAAGGTGTGGCCGGCGGGCGCGAGACTCGAATAAAGATGGTGATGGGATGCTCAATTGGCTGATCGGTGTGTTGATCAA
The DNA here is from genome assembly GCA_900450595.1 of [Flavobacterium] thermophilum. Taxonomy (GTDB): domain Bacteria; phylum Bacillota; class Bacilli; order Bacillales; family Anoxybacillaceae; genus Geobacillus; species Geobacillus thermophilus. Next base: position 2,210,125 of record UGGS01000001.1, on the reverse strand, counting down.
TACGGTGCTGCTCATGGCGATTGACGGCTATTTTGACGATATTCACTTCAGCGGCATCGGCGCGGCGTTTTTGGCGAGCGTCATTTTGGCGGTGCTCAACGCCGTCGTCCGCCCTGTGCTCATCTTGTTGACGCTGCCGGTGACCGTGTTGACGCTCGGTTTGTTTTTGTTTGTCATTAACGCCATCACGCTCATGATGACTGCAGGGCTGATGGGCGATGCGTTTCAAATCGGCGGCTTTGGCACCGCGCTGCTTGCGTCGATCGTCTTGTCGTTTTTCCATTTGCTTGTGCAAAAAGCGGTGATCGAGCCGCTCCGCAACCGGTCGTAACGGGGCGCGGTTCATTGCCAAGCGGGTGGCGCCGTGTGTCCGCGAGGCGGATGCGGCAATGTTTCGCCGTTGGAGAAGCGATGCAGGAAAGATCGTTTCGGCTTAATGGATTGGGCGTGATCGGGACGGGGGAACCGTCCTTGTTTTGTTTTCTGCGGAATGTTTTCTTCAATGGCGAAACGAAACGTGCTACAATGAAAAAAGATGAGGAAAGGAGAGAAAGGCTGCGTATGCCGAAAGTGCGGACGAAAGACATCATCGAACAGTTCCAGCTCGAGCTTGTGAGCGGCGCGGAAGGCATTTACCGTCCGATTACGACGAGCGACTTGTCGCGGCCGGGGATTGAAATGGCCGGCTATTTCGCCTATTACCCGGCGGAGCGCCTGCAGCTGCTCGGGCGGACGGAACTGTCGTTTTATGAAACGTTGACGCCGGAAGAGAAACGGTCGCGGATGGAGCGGCTTTGCACCGACATTACGCCAGGCATCATCGTCTCGCGTGGATTGGAAGTGCCGCCGGAGTTGATCGAAGCGTCGGAGCGCCAGTCGGTGCCCGTGATGCGCTCGACGATGAAAACGACCCGCCTGTCCAGCCGGTTGACGAACTATTTGGAAAGCAAGCTCGCCCCCACGACCGCGGTGCACGGGGTGTTGGTCGATGTGTACGGCGTCGGGGTGTTGATCACGGGCAAAAGCGGCGTCGGCAAAAGCGAAACAGCGCTGGAGCTCGTCAAACGCGGCCATCGGTTGGTCGCCGACGACTGTGTGGAAATCCGCCAAGAAGATGAAGACACGCTCGTCGGCAGCGCGCCGGAGCTGATCGAGCATCTGCTTGAAATTCGCGGCCTCGGCATTATTAATATGATGACGCTGTTCGGCGCCGGGGCGGTGCGGACGCATAAGCGCATTTCGCTCGTCGTCGACTTGGAGCTTTGGGATCCGGAGAAGCAGTACGACCGGCTTGGGTTGGAAGAAGAGAAAGTGAAAATTTTGGATACCGAATTGCCGAAATTGACGATTCCGGTTCGTCCGGGGCGCAACTTGGCGGTCATCGTCGAAGTGGCGGCGATGAATTTCCGGCTGAAGCGGCTCGGGGTCAACGCGGCTGAGGAGTTTTCGGCGCGATTGAGCGACGCCATCGAAGACGGCGCGCACGATTACGACTGATGTTTCTTGCGTCAAAGGAATGGATCTCGTTTGGGCATGAAGCATAGGAGGTGGAAACGATGGAATCGACGATTCAGCCGCTCGACCGCGTGTTTTTGCATCTCGGTCCGATTACAATTTACTGGTACGGGGTCATTATCGGCACAGGCGTTTTGATCGGCTTGTGGCTCGCGACGCGCGAAGCGGTGCGGCGCGGCTTGCCGAAAGAGACGTTTGTCGATTTGGTGTTATTTGCCGTGCCGATCGCCATTGTCTGCGCGCGGGCGTACTACGTGCTGTTTGAATGGGACTATTATTCAAAGCATTTGTCAGAGATTCCGAAAATTTGGCAAGGGGGCCTCGCCATTCACGGCGGTTTGATTGGCGCGGTGGCGACGGGCGCGGTGTTCGCCCGCGCGCGCGGGCTGTCGTTTTGGAAGCTCGCCGACATTGCCGCGCCAAGCATCATTTTAGGCCAGGCGATCGGGCGCTGGGGCAATTTTATGAACCAAGAGGCGCACGGCGGCCCGGTGTCGCGCGCGTTTTTGGAGAGCTTGCATTTGCCTGACTGGATCATCAACCAAATGTACATTGACGGCCGCTATTGGCATCCGACGTTTTTGTACGAATCGCTTTGGAATTTGGCCGGTTTTTGTCTTTTGCTTTGGCTCCGGCGCGTCAACTTGCGGCGCGGCGAGCTGTTTTTGTCCTATTTGATTTGGTATTCCGTCGGCCGCTTTTGGATTGAAGGGATGCGCACCGACAGCTTGATGCTCGCCGGCAGCCTGCGCGCGGCGCAAGTCGTGTCCGTGACGCTCATCGTTTTGTCCGTCGCGCTTTGGATCGTGCGCCGGACAAAAGGCTGGGCGGACGCGCGCTATCGGGATGAATAGCCGTTTGAGGCGGCGAAACGTTGCGGACTTGTTCGGTTTGCGGGAAACCGCGATGAATGCAGCTCCTTCGCCGCCGCGCTTCGCAGCGGGAACAATCTTGTCGGGGAGCTGCATTCCCGCTTTTTTCGGTTAGGTGCGGACGGATGAACAAGATGCGGTGCGCGGCATCCAGAGAATCAAGGTTTCACCGCACCGCGGTGATCAAGGCAAGCAAAGGAGAGAGGAGACCATGACAGGAACGTTGCAGCGCGGTGTGCTCGCCGGGCTGAAGACATCGTGGGCGCTGGGGAAAATCATTTTCCCCGTGACGCTCCTGTTGGCGTTGCTGCAGCCGACGCCGCTTTTTTCATGGATCATTGATGGGGTTACGCCGCTGATGAAATGGTTCGGCTTATCCGGCGATGCGGCTGTGCCGCTTGTGCTCGGCAATTTGCTTGGATTGTACGCGGCGATCGGGGCGATGCTGACGATCGAGTTGACGGTGAAGGAAGTGTTCATTCTCGCGGTCATGCTTTCCTTTTCCCATAACTTGATCGTCGAGTCATCCGTCGCCTCGCGCACCGGCATGAGCGTCTGGCTGATGATCGTCGTGCGCGTCGGGCTCGCTGTCGTGTCAGGTTTGTTGATCGCCCATTTCTGGGACGGGGGGCAGGAGATCGCCCAATACGGGTTTGTCACGCATGAAGCCGCCCCGCCGTCCGGCTGGGGAGAGATCATCTTGGCGGCGCTGAAAAAAGCGGCCGCCGGCATTGTGCAGCTTGTCGCGATCGTCATTCCGCTCATGACGGTCATTCAAATTTTAAAAGAACGCCATTGGATCGAAGCCGTTTCGCGCTGGATGGCGCCGGCGACGAAGATGCTGGGCATGAGCGCGAACACATCGCTCACGCTCGCCGCCGGGTTTGTGTTCGGCTTGGCGTACGGGGCGGGGGTGATGATTCAGGCGGCGAAAGAAGACGGCGTCTCGAAGCGCGACTTGACGCTGGCGTTCATTTTTCTCGTATCTTGCCATGCGGTCGTCGAAGATACGCTCATTTTCGTCCCGCTTGGCATCTCTGTTTGGCCGCTGCTTTTCATCCGCTTGGTGACGGCCGTATTGCTGACAATGGCGGTGGCGTTCGTTTGGCGCCGCTTTGAACAACCGACTAGAAAGGAAGCCGCTTCATGACGATTCGCACCATTTTGTTTGATCTTGACGGCACATTGATTGATACGAACGAGCTCATCATCCAGTCGTTTTTGCATACGTTGGAGAAGTACTATCCAGGCCGTTACAAACGTGAGGACGTCCTGCCGTTCATCGGCCCGTCGCTCTATGAAACGTTCGGCTCGCTCGATCCGGAACGGGTCGAGGAGATGGTGAAGACGTACCGCACGTTCAACCACGCCCATCATGACGAACTGATTCGCGAGTTTGACACCGTGTATGAAACGATCGAAACGCTCCACCGCCATGGCTTCCGCCTTGGCGTTGTGACGACGAAAATGCACGACACCGCCCTGATGGGGTTAAGAAAAACGCGGCTGGCGCCGTTTTTCTCGTGCGTCATCGGCCTCGATGACGTCACGCGGCCAAAGCCGGACCCCGAGCCGATTTACAAGGCGCTTGAGGTGCTGCAGTCAACACCGGACGAAGCGCTCATGGTCGGCGACAACTACCACGACATGTTGGCCGGCAAAAACGCCGGCGTCAAAACAGCCGGCGTCGCCTGGGCGATTAAAGGGCGCGAGTATTTGGAACAATATGAACCGGACTATATGCTCGAGAAAATGAGCGACTTGCTCGCCATTGTCGGCATCAACGAATGAAAGGAGGAATCATCCTCCCAGTGAGACGAACGACCAAATACCCTGTCCGAGGGGCGAACTCGCTCTGGCAGTTGTATCGCACCGTATCGTTTTGGAAAGTGCTGAAAAACGTCATCATCATTCAAATCGGGCGCTACACGCCGTTTTTGCCGCTGAAAAACTGGCTGTACCGCACGTTTCTCGGCATGAACATCGGCGAGCAAACCGCGCTCGCCTTTATGGTCATGCCGGACATTCTATTCCCAGAAAAAATTCACATCGGCCGCAACTGCGTCATCGGCTACAACACGACGATTCTCGCCCACGAATATTTGGTTGACGAATACCGCCTCGGCGATGTGGTGATCGGCGATGAGGTGATGATCGGCGCGAACTCGACCATTTTGCCCGGCGTGGTGATCGGCGACCGCGCCGTCGTCGCCGCCGGCACCGTCGTCCATCAAGACGTCCCGCCCGGGGCGATGGTCGCCGGCTGCCCGATGCGCATTGTCCGCCGGAATGAACCGCCTTCCAATTGAATGGGGGCGGTTTTCCATTTTGGAATAGGAAAAAATGAAAGAAACGAAAAAACAGAGAGTCTGTTTTTTTTGCCCCCTATAAGTTAAACTTCCAGTTGGATTTATATAGGATCAATGATGAAAATATGAAACTTTAGGTGGCAGAACTAAAAATTGTTGGCTCTTCACCACAAAGTGTACTTGACGACGAAGTCCGCTCGCACTTCTGGGGAGTTGCAAGCCCCCACTTCAAGCGTTAGCGAAGTGGGGGTAGTTGACGTCTAACCTGTTTAGGTGAGAATGGGAATAACAACTTTCGGTGAAGGTGTATAAGAGAGAGTTCACAAGATGCAAAGTCAGCGAAACACGTAAAAAGCCGCCCCGTAAATGGGGCGGCTTTTCCTTTTGGACCGCGCATGCGGCGGTCAGTTGAAAAATATTTTTGGCCGCACTTGAGTTCAAGGAACTCAAAGGGCATTATTTATCGTATGCTTGTTTTCCGAATCTCATGCAAAGAAAATAATAAAGCATTTTGACAGAAGTGTCAAGAACGGTTTTCTGGATCTTTTCTAAGTTTAGTGTACATCCTACGGATTTTTTCGTCAATCAAGTCCATTTGTTCGCTTGTTAATTTGAAAACGCCGTCTTTTGCTTTTTTGGGTTTGAAAATGCGAATTACCAACAATTATAACACTAAAACATCGAATATTTTATAATATTCATCATTGAGCACCGTCTGATGTGAGATCGACACGCCCGCCGTGGATGTCCTTCATGGCTGCCTCCGTCATGCGGGAGAACATCACGAAGTTGACGTGGTACGTCAATACGAGCCCCCAGAATGTGCGGTGAAACGGCCATCCGGGACAAATCGACCTTCAGTTTGATGAGTGATGATGGAACCAAAGGGAGAAAGTCAAACAGGAACTCCCGGAATCGACACTGCAACTCGAAGGCTTGAGAATCTTGCTTGAAACGTCAGCGCTCCTTCTTGGTCATCCGGCGAAGATTGGCTTAGTAAAACGGGCAATCGTTGTTCTTGCACTTGTAGATGTGGTATTTTTTTGTGCTCTTTGATTTTCTCAAGCCGATTCTCGCCGACGAATATTTAGTGGACGAATATTTAGTGGACGAATACCGCCTCGGCGATGTCGTGATCGGCGATGAGGTGATGATCGGCGCGAACTCGACCATTTTGCCCGGCGTGGTGATCGGCGACCGCGCCGTCGTCACCGCCGGCACCATCGTCCATCAAGACGTCCCGCCCGGGGCCATGGTCGCCGGCTGCCCGATGCGCATCGTCCGCACGAACGAACCGCCTTCCGAGTAACGGGGGCGGGTTTTTGTTTGCGGAGAGAAAAGATTCTGAAAAAATGGTAAAATGAATGAACAAACTATTTTTATGAAGTAAGAGTTCTCTGTTCCACGACGAAGGTTCTCTTTCGTATCCGGAAGCATGACTTCTTGTCGCTTCTACATATTCGACGATTCGGAGTTTTTTTGTGCCTTGGAGATTTCGTGAGCAGCCGTATGCACAAGGTGGAGCGAAATGGACAGGCGTTTCTTCGTCTGGAAGAGTCCTTATCCATTTTATTGCGGATGGCGCGTTTCCTCTTGACGCTGTGGACGCAAAGGAGTAAACTACTAATAACTTCACTTCTCTACCATATTAGCAAACTAAAGTATTTCCTAAAGTATTTCGATAAAGGGCGTGGGGACATGGCAAAAAAGTTGTTCATGTTTGAAAAACCGTTGGGCATGCGCGATACGCTGCCGTTTTTATATGAGTTGAAAAAGCAAGTGCGCTCGGTGATGGCGGAGGAAATTGAGCGTTGGGGGTATGAGTTTATTGAAACGCCGACGCTTGAGTATTATGAAACGGTCGGGGCGGCGTCGGCGATTGCCGATCATCGGCTGTTTAAGCTTCTCGACCAGCAAGGGCATACGCTCGTGCTGCGGCCCGATATGACGGCGCCGATCGCCCGGGTGGCGGCGTCAAGGCTTTATGACGACGGCAATCCGCTCCGGTTGGCGTACAACGCCAATGTGTTCCGCGCCCAGCAGCGCGAGGGCGGCCGGCCGGCGGAGTTTGAGCAGATCGGCGTCGAGCTGATCGGCGACGGCACGGTGGCTGCCGACGCCGAAGTCATCAGCTTAATGGTCGCGTTGTTGAAGCGCGTGGGGTTGGGCCGCTTTTCGGTGGCCATCGGCCATATCGGGTATGTCAATGCGCTGTTTTTGGAGATTTTAGGGAATGAGGAGCGGGCGAGTGTATTGCGCCGTTTTTTATATGAGAAAAATTACGTCGGTTACCGCGAACATGTGAAGTCGTGGCCGCTTTCGTCGATCGATCAAAAGCGGCTGTTGGATCTTCTTTCCTTGCGCGGCGGAACGGACGTGATCGAACAGGCGAAAACGCTCGTCACAAGTGAGGAGGGGCGGCGGGCGTCCGACGAGCTGGCGGCGCTCATGGCAGCGCTTCGGACGTATGGGGTGGCCGAGGCGGTGAAGCTCGATATGGCGCTTGTCAGCCATATGAGCTATTACACCGGCATTTTATTTGACGTGTACGCCGAGCAAGTCGGATTCCCGATCGGCAACGGCGGCCGGTATGATGATTTGCTGGCGAAGTTTTCCCGCCCGTCGCCGGCGACGGGGTTTGGCTTGCGCGTCGATCGGTTGATTGAGGCGATTGGGGAAACGGATGTGCGCGGCGACATCGAGTGCATCGTCTTTAGCCAAGAGCGGCTGGCGGAAGCGGTGGAGCTCGCCGAGGCGAAACGGGCGGAAGGCAAGCGCGTCGTCTTGCAGCACATTGCCGGCATTCGTGATATTGATGCCTACAGCCAGCGCTACCGGTCGATCGTCTATTTGCTTGGCCGCAGCGGGCAATGAATGCCGCAAAAAGAGGAGAACGTCTCGAACAGGAACGAATGGAACGGCTGTTGATGAGGCGGGAGATGGAACGGCTAAAGCCACGAGGGTGTCCGGCTGCGCTAGTTCGGCGAGAGGGAGAGTTTGGCGGAAAAGCGCCGCGTTTGCACATGACGACGAGCAGGGAGGAAGAGTGATGCTGACGATTGCGATGCCAAAAGGGCGCATTTTTGATGAGGCGGTCGGGCTGCTGCGGCGGGCGGATTATGTGCTGCCGCCGGAATTTGACGAGTCGCGCAAGCTCGTCATTGACGTGCCGGAGGAGCAGATGCGCTTTATTTTGGCGAAACCGATGGATGTCGTCACCTATGTCGAACATGGGGTGGCGGATTTGGGCATAGCGGGAAAAGATGTCTTAATGGAGGAAGAACGGAACGTCTATGAGCTGCTCGATTTGCACATCAGCCGCTGCCATTTGGCGGTCGCCGGGCTGCCCGGTGCCAAGATGAATGAAATCGCGCCAAGGGTGGCGACGAAATACCCGAACATCGCGTCAACGTATTTTCGCGAACAAGGTGAGCAAGTTGAGATCATCCGCCTAAACGGCTCGATCGAGCTCGCCCCGCTGATCGGCCTTGCCGACCGGATCGTGGACATCGTTTCCACGGGGCGGACGCTCAGAGAAAACGGGCTTGTCGAGCTGGAACGAATCGCCGAGGTGACGTCGCGCCTGATTGTCAACCCGGCGAGCTACCGGCTAAACGGCGGGGACATTGAGCGGTTGGTCGACCGATTGGCGGCGGTGATTCCACAACCATAGAAAAAGATGGAAACGGGCGGTTGTCCGCAGAGAGCTTGATGGAGGCTCGGCGCGGCGTTGGCGGAACGGCGTCCGCGGCGCTGATGGGGGCTTGGTGGAGGAAAACGGATCGATGCCATAGAAAGGGGAGCGAACGATGAAAATCGAACGGATCCGAGGTGGCGTGTCGCTAAGGCGGACGATTGAAAGCGGAACGGAGGAGCAGCGGCGTGCGGTGCTCGATATCATCGCCGCTGTGCGCGCCCGCGGCGACGAAGCGCTGAAAGAATACACGGAACGGTTTGACGGCGTCCGCTTGGATTCGCTCAAGGTGACGGAAGCGGAACTGGAGCGGGCGCATGCGGCGATGGACGCGGAGATGCTTCAGATCATTCGCGAAGCGGCGGCCAACATTCGCACCTATCATGAGCGGCAAAAGCGCTCATCATGGTGGATGACGAACGAAGACGGCACGATTCTCGGGCAGAAGGTAACGCCGCTTGATGCGGTCGGATTGTACGTGCCGGGCGGGACGGCCGCTTACCCGTCGTCTGTGCTCATGAACGTCATTCCCGCACAAGTGGCGGGAGTGAAGCGGATTGTCATCACCTCGCCGCCAAACCAAGACGGCGCGCTTCCGGCTGGCGTGCTGGCGGCGGCCTATGAACTTGGGGTGACGGAAATTTACAAAGTCGGCGGCGCGCAGGCGGTCGCCGCGCTCGCGTACGGGACGGAAACGATCCGGCCGGTTGACAAAATTTTCGGGCCGGGCAATATTTATGTCGCATTGGCGAAGCGGGAAGTGTTTGGGCATGTGGCGATCGACATGATCGCCGGGCCGAGCGAAATTGTCGTGCTCGCCGATGAGACGGCGCATGCGGATGAGATTGCGGCCGATTTGTTGTCGCAAGCCGAGCATGACGTGCGGGCGTCAGCGATTTTGGTGACGCCGTCGATGAAATTGGCGCTGGCGGTGGCGAGTGAAGTCGAACGACAGCTTGAAACGCTGCCGCGCCGCGGCATCGCCCAAGCGGCGCTTGAGCACTATGGCGCCATTTACGTCACGGAGACGCTTGAGGAAGCGGTCGATGTCGTGAACGAACTGGCGCCGGAGCATTTGGAAGTGATGACGGCCGAACCACTCGCGCTATTAGGGAAGCTCCGCCATGCAGGGGCGATGTTTTTCGGCCGCTTCAGCTCCGAGCCGGTCGGCGACTATTTCGCCGGGCCGAACCACGTGCTGCCGACGAACGGGACGGCAAGGTTTTCAAGCGGTTTGGGTGTCGATGAGTTTGTGAAAAAATCAAGCGTGATCGTTTACAGCGATGCGGCATTGGCACAACACGGCGGCAAAATCGCCGCCTTTGCCCGCCTCGAGGGGCTCGAGGCGCACGCGCGCGCCGTTGAGATGCGGCTGAAGAAGGGGGAATGAACGATGGCAAGGGAAGCGACGGTCGCGAGAACGACGAACGAGACGAGCATTGAGCTGCGTTTGGCGATTGACGGCGAAGGAAAAGCCGAACTGGAAACGGGCGTGCCGTTTTTGACCCATATGCTCGATTTGTTTGCGAAACACGGCCAGTTCGATTTGCGCATTGACGCCAAAGGCGACACTCATATTGACGACCACCATACGACGGAAGACATCGGCATTTGCCTCGGGCAGGCGATCAAAGAAGCGCTTGGAGACAAAAAAGGAATCAAGCGGTACGGCAACGCGTTTGTGCCGATGGATGACGCCTTGGCCCAAGTGGTCATTGACTTGAGCAACCGCCCGCATTTCGAGTTTCGCGGCGAGTTTCCGGCAGCGAAAGTCGGCGCGTTCGATGTTGAGCTCGTCCATGAGTTTTTATGGAAGCTGGCGCTGGAGGCGCGCATGAACTTGCATGTCATCGTCCATTACGGGCGCAATACGCACCATATGATCGAAGCGGTGTTTAAAGCGCTCGGGCGGGCGCTCGATGAAGCGACGATGATCGACCCGCGCGTCAAAGGCGTTCCGTCGACAAAAGGGATGCTGTAGCCGATTGCATGCGGCGCTCCCTGTGGGAAAAGTTCCGCGGAGGAAGGCGGCCGGGCGCCAAGGAGAGGCGCCCGTGAAAGGAGCGCCGTGAGGAAAAGGGATGCCGTCATCAAGTGGTTCGGTGGATGAAGAAAAACGATCGATTGGCATGGATCAGCGAAGAAAGGAATGGGATGGCGATGATCGGGATCATCGACTATGGCATGGGCAACTTATACAGCGTCCGCAAAGCGCTCGAGCGGCTCGGCTGCCCGTATATCGTGAGCGGCGACAACAAGGAGTTGGCGCGGGCGCGCGGGCTCCTTTTGCCTGGGGTTGGCTCGTTTCGCGATGCGATGCACATTTTGCGTGAAACCGGGTTGGCCGATTTCATCCGTGCGGCGGCTGAAAACGGCACGCCGTTGCTTGGCATTTGTTTAGGGATGCAGCTGTTGTTTGACGAAAGCGAGGAAAACGGGCCGACCAAAGGGCTTGGGCTTTTGCGCGGCCGCGTCGTCCGTTTTCCGGGCGTCACGAAAACCGGCGAGCCATACAAAGTGCCGCATATGGGCTGGAACCGGCTCCGTTTCCATCGCCCGTCGCCGCTTCTTCATGGCGTCGAGGAAGGGCATGTGTATTTTGTCCATTCGTATTACGTCGTCCCGGGCGATGAGGACGTCGTGCTCGCGAGCAGCGAGTATGACGTGGACGTTCCGGCGGTTGTCGGGCGCGGCAACGTCTGGGGCACGCAGTTTCATCCCGAAAAAAGCGGGGCGGTCGGCATGCGCATCTTGAACAATTATGTCGGCATCGTCACGGGAAGGGGGAATCGCTGATGGCGGCGTTTACGGTGTATCCGGCGATCGATATGCGCGGCGGAAAATGCGTCCGCCTGCTGCAAGGCGATTACAGCAAAGAAACGGTGTACGGCGATTCGCCGGTCGCGATGGCCGAGCAATTCGTGGCCCAAGGGGCGGAGTGGATTCATATGGTCGATTTGGACGGAGCGAAAGAAGGGCGGCGCGTCAACGACCGGTTTGTCATTGAAGCGGCCCGCCTGGGCGTCAACGTGCAAGTCGGCGGCGGCATCCGGACGGAAGAGGATATCGTGCATTATTTAGAAAATGGGGTCGCCCGCGTCATTTTAGGAAGTGCGGCCATTGCCGACCCGCCGTTTGTGAAAAAGATGCTCCAAACATACGGCCGCCGCATCGTGATTGGCATTGACGCCCGCGACGGCTTCGTGGCGACGGAAGGGTGGCTTGCGACGTCGAACGTTAAGGCGGAAGAACTCGGGCGGATGCTCGTCGAGGCGGGGGCGGAGACGTTTATCTTTACGGACATTGCAACGGACGGCACGCTGTCGGGCCCGAACATCGCCGCCGCGGTCCGGTTGGCCGAGGCGACGGGAAAAGAAGTGATTGCTTCTGGCGGCGTCAGCTCGCTTGACGATTTGCGCGCGCTCTGCCAATATGCTGGACAAGGCATCGGTGGGGCGATCGTCGGCAAGGCGCTTTATACGAATCAGTTTACGCTCGCGGAAGCGCTCAAGGTGGTGAACGAGCGATGATCACGAAGCGCATCATCCCGTGCCTCGATGTGAAAGACGGGCGCGTCGTCAAAGGAGTGCAATTTGTCCAGCTGCGCGATGCCGGCGATCCGGTGGAGCTGGCGAAGGCGTACGATGAGCAAGGGGCGGACGAGCTCGTGTTTTTGGACATTTCCGCTTCCCATGAAGGGCGGAAAACGATGGTCGATGTCGTCGAGCGCGTCGCCGCCCAGCTAGCGATTCCGTTTACGGTCGGCGGCGGCATCCACTCGCTTGACGATATGAAGCGGATGCTGCGCGCGGGCGCGGACAAAGTGTCGCTCAACACCGCCGCGGTGCTCCATCCGGCCTTGATCGCGGAAGGGGCGGACTTTTTCGGCTCGCAATGCATCGTCGTCGCCATTGACGCGAAATACGATGAAACGCTTGGTTCATGGCGCGTCTATACGCACGGCGGCCGCAACGCCACGAATTGGGAAGTCGTCGCGTGGGCGCAGGAAGCGGTCCGTCTTGGCGCCGGGGAGATTTTGCTGACGAGCATGGATGCCGATGGCGGCAAAAACGGTTTTGATATTGCCTTGACGCGGCGGGTGAGCGAAGCGGTCCCGGTTCCGGTCATCGCCTCGGGCGGCGCCGGCAAGGCGGAGCATTTCCTCGAAGCGTTCGAAAAAGGGAAAGCAGACGCGGCGCTCGCGGCCTCCATTTTCCATTACAAAGAAACGTCGGTTGGGCAAGTGAAAGCGTACTTGAAAGAAAGAGGGGTGAACGTGCGATGACGGCGGACATTCGCTTTGACGAAAAAGGGCTGGTGCCCGCGATCGTCCAAGATGCGCAAAGCAAGGAAGTGCTCACGCTTGCCTATATGAACAAAGAGTCGCTTAAAAAAACGCTGGAGACCGGAGAAACATGGTTTTACAGCCGCTCGCGCCAAGAACTATGGCATAAAGGGGCGACATCTGGAAACGTGCAGCGCGTTGTCGACATCCGCTACGACTGCGACGCCGACGCCCTGCTCGTTCTCGTCGAGCCGGCCGGCCCGGCTTGCCATACCGGGTCGTATTCCTGTTTTTCCCGCTCGCTGGACGGCGCGGCGCGCGCGCCGCAGGCCGACCGGTTCGCCATTTTGAACGAGCTCGAACAGATCATCGCCAAGCGCGACGCCGAACGGCCAGAAGGGTCGTACACGACGTATTTGTTTGAAAAAGGCGTCGATAAAATTTTGAAAAAAGTCGGCGAAGAAGCGGCCGAAGTGATTATTGCGGCGAAAAACCGGAGTCATGACGAGCTGAAATGGGAAGCGGCTGATTTGTTGTACCATTTGCTTGTGCTGTTGCGGGAACAAAAGCTGCCGCTTGACGCCGTGCTGGCAACGCTTGCCGAGCGGCACGCACAAAAAACGGAAGCAGCGGAACAAACCTAATCGTAAGCCGATGGTTGGCGAAGGCTTGTTCACGGGGACGATTGGAAACGGAGGAATGGGAAAACGGGATGCCCGCCACTCAGACTGCCGGGCTCATGGCTCGCGTGAGCGAACCGCGGAGGCAGCCGGAGGGCGGGGCATCCTTTTTTGACGTCTCCGCCGTTTGGCGGACGGCGATGGCGCGGCTGCCATGTTTTTGAGCTGAGTTTTGTTGTTTGTTTCAGCGGCCAATATGATATACTGTTGTTCGACGAATTTTACGGACAACGGAGGACAGAATGGGAAAACAACTGAAGCAGTCATCACGAAAAGCGACGATTGTGCCGTTTATCCAGAACGGAGAGTATTTTTTCAAAAAAGGAATGAAAGCATACGATCGGGGCGATTTGCATAAGGCGAGGAAGTATTTCGAGCGCGCCGTCCGTTTGGATGAGCGCGATGCGTCGTTTGCCCTGCAGCTGGCGCTAGTATTGTCCGAACTTGGTGAATACCAGTTTTCAAACCAATGGCTGTTCAAAATTATTCATGATCTCGATGAAACGATGGACGACTGTTTGTATTTTTTGGCGAACAATTTCGCCTGCCTCGGCTTGTTCCGCGAGGCTCGGCAATACGCTGAACAGTACTTGGCGAATGAGCCGGACGGGGAGTTTGCCGACGATGCCGCCGACTTGCTTGAGCTGCTTCGGCTCGATGGTCCGGAATGGACGGAGGAGCAGGAAGACCTTATGGCGCTCGAGGATCGCGCCCGCCGGTTGCTTGAGGAGGAGCGGTTTGCGGAAGCGATTGAGGCGCTCGAGGCGATTGTCGCCCGCTATCCGGACGTGTGGGCGGCGCACAACAACCTGGCGCTTGCGTATTTTTACAGCGGCGATGTCGACAAAGCGAAACAGAAAGTGCGTGAAGTGCTCAAACGCGACCCCGGCAACTTGCATGCGCTTTGCAATGCGCTCGTTTTCGCGTATTACTTGCATGATCAGGAGCAAGTCTCTTCCCTTTGCCGGACGCTCGCCGGGCTTTATCCGTTTTTCCATGAGCATCAATACAAGCTCGGGGCGACGTTCGCGCTTGTCGGGCGGTTCGATTTGGCGTTCCGCTGGCTGCACCGCCTGTACAAAAGCGGCTTTCGCGGCGACGGGCCGTTTTACTACTGGCTCGCCTGCACCGCCTACCATACGGGGCATGAATCGCTCGCTCGGAACATGTGGGAAGAGTTTCTCGTGTTTCATCCGGAAAAGCGCGGCGAGGAGCCGTGGGCTGTTCCGTCGTTCGACGAAGCGTTTGCCCGCATCATCCGCTGGATTGAGCAGGAAGGATTGGCTGACCAGTTGTACGGCTTATATTTGTTCAGCCGCTCGAAGCAAGCGGAGGAAACGGCCATGTCGCTGGCGGTCTGCCGCTTGTTGCCGGCCGACCCACGCTTGCGTCCATTCATCGACTCGTTTTTATTTGGCTTGACCGACGGCCCGTCCGCCCGGGCGGGGAACGTCGGCCGCATGGTCGATGCGCTTTCGGCAAATAATGAAGAAAAGGAAGCACTCTGCCGCTTTGCGTTTGCGATTGCCGTCCATCCGCTGGCCGATGGCGAACGGTTTGCGAACGGAGCGGCGTGGGCGGCGGCGATTGAATACATGTGGCGCCGCCAGCAAGGAGAGAAAGTGACGCAAAAAGAGATGGCGGCCAAATATGGCGTCTCGGCGGCAACGGTGGGAAAATATGTGCAAAAAGCGCGCCAACTATGGTCATGAGCAAATCAATAGACAGGGCGAACCGACTTCTATACGATGAAAATGGAAGGATTCTCGAGCGAAGGAGTGGACGGTGTGGCAGAGGAAAAAATTTACGATGTCATTATCGCCGGAGCTGGCCCGGCGGGGCTGACGGCGGCTGTCTATACATCGCGCGCCAATTTGTCGACCTTGATGATCGAGCGCGGCGTCCCGGGCGGGCAGATGGTGAATACCGAAGAAGTGGAAAACTACCCGGGCTTTGAGACGATTTTAGGGCCGGAATTGGCGACGAAAATGTTTGAGCATGCGAAAAAATTCGGCGCGGAATACGCTTACGGCGATGTGAAAGACATCATCGACGGCGAGGCGTACAAAACGGTCATCGTCGGCGACAAAGAGTACAAGGCGCGCGCCGTCATCATCGCCACCGGGGCGGAATACAAAAAGCTCGGCGTGCCAGGGGAAGCGGAGCTAGGCGGCCGCGGCGTGTCGTACTGTGCGGTGTGCGACGGGGCGTTTTTTAAAGGAAAAGAACTGGTGGTCGTCGGCGGCGGCGATTCAGCGGTCGAAGAAGGGGTGTATTTGACGCGCTTTGCCAGCAAAGTGACGATCGTCCATCGCCGCGACAAGCTGCGGGCGCAAAAAATTTTGCAAGACCGGGCGTTTGCCAATGAAAAAATTGACTTCATCTGGAATCATACGGTAAAACAAATCAACGAAAAAGACGGGAAAGTTGGCAGCGTGACGCTTGTGCATACGCAAACGGGCGAAGAACGTGAATTTCCGTGCGACGGCGTGTTCATTTACATCGGGATGGTGCCGCTCTCGAAGCCGTTTGCGAGCCTTGGCATCACGAATGAAAACGGCTATATTGTGACGAACGAGAAAATGGAAACGAAAGTACCGGGCATTTTCGCCGCCGGCGATGTGCGGGAAAAAACGCTCCGGCAAATCGTGACGGCTACCGGCGACGGCAGCATCGCTGCGCAAAGCGCCCAGCATTACGTTGAGGAACTGAAAGAAAAGCTCCATAAGCAAGGAGTCAGCTGATCCGGTAACCAAATCGCAATCAAATCGTAATGGTTATTTAACCCAGCTGTAACACGGGCGCAACACATTTGTCGTATGCTATAAGTAAGTAATTGACCCCCTTTTATATAGATCCTTGATTCGGCGCGGGCATTTGTCCGCGTCTTTTTTTGTCTGGCGCTCGCTGGGCGCGAAAGGCGTTGGCCGGGCGGAGTGCGGGAAGGCCGCCGGCGTTTTGACAGACGGGCGTTTTCCAACGGTTTGAAGGTGGAGCGGCCTAGCCATTTATGGTAAAATAAAAATAATGAGATGCGCGCAACAGTTGGGGGGAACGACTTGCAACGGGTAACGAATTGCGTACTATATAAAGACGGCCGCGTGTTGCTTTTGCAAAAACCAAAGCGCGGGTGGTGGGTCGCCCCAGGCGGCAAAATGGAGCCCGGTGAAACGGTGCGTGAAGCTTGCATTCGTGAATACCGGGAAGAGACGGGCATTTATTTGAAAAATCCGAGGCTCAAGGGCGTTTTTACGATCGTGATGAAAAACGGGAATGAAACGGTATCGGAGTGGATGATGTTTACGTTTTTCGCCGACGACTTCATCGGCGAAAAC
Source organism: [Flavobacterium] thermophilum (assembly GCA_900450595.1). GTDB lineage: Bacteria > Bacillota > Bacilli > Bacillales > Anoxybacillaceae > Geobacillus > Geobacillus thermophilus. The sequence continues at coordinate 2,193,435 of UGGS01000001.1, read as the reverse complement.
GTGCCGTCTTCCGAAGAAGGGACGCTCGCCTGGCATGAGGTTGAAGCGCTGTCCACGTTGCCGATGGCCCCGGGAGACTACCATATTTTAGAATACGCTGTCAAAGGCGAAGGGGTCATGTACGGAACGTTTGTATATACGGAGGAGTTTGAGCTGCTTTCGTATCGTCTTGATCCAAGTTAGCGGAAGGGGAGCAGAGAAATGGGGAAACACGGGGCGCAGCAACCGATTCAGCTCGTCATCATCACCGGCATGTCCGGGGCGGGCAAAACGGTGGCGATCCAAAGCTTTGAAGACCTCGGCTTTTTTTGCGTCGACAACTTGCCGCCGACGCTGTTGCCGAAGTTTTTGGAGCTTGTGAAAGAGTCCGGGAATAAAATGAATAAAGTCGCGCTCGTCATGGATTTGCGCAGCCGCGACTTTTTCGACCACTTGTTTGCCGCGCTCGATGAGTTGGCCGGGCAGGCGTGGATTATGCCGCAAATTTTGTTTTTGGATGCGCAAGACTCGACGCTTGTGGCCCGCTATAAAGAAACGCGGCGGACGCATCCGCTCGCGCCGAATGAGCCGCCGCTTGAAGGCATCCGCCTGGAGCGGAAACTGCTTGAGGAGCTCAAAGGGCGGGCGCAAATCGTTTATGACACGACTGGGCTCAAGCCGCGCGAACTGCGGGAGAAAATCGTCCGCCAGTTTTCATCGCACGCCCAGTCCGGCTTTACGGTCAACGTTATGTCGTTTGGATTTAAATACGGCATCCCGATTGACGCTGACTTGGTGTTTGATGTCCGCTTTTTGCCGAACCCGCACTACATTGAGCATATGCGGCCGAAAACCGGGCTCGATGAGGAAGTGGCGTCATATGTGCTCAAATGGGGAGAAACGCAAAAGTTTTTGGAAAAGCTGATTGATTTGCTGGCGTTTATGCTGCCGTATTACCAGCGCGAAGGAAAAAGCCAGCTGGTGATCGCCATCGGCTGCACGGGCGGTCAGCATCGTTCCGTGGCGCTCGCTGAGCATATCGCCCGCCATTTTTCCGCCGATTATAAAACGGTTGTCTCGCACCGGGACATGGAGAGGAGAAAGGAAGCGCATCGATGAGAGACAAACGAGCAGCGAAGATCGTCGTCATCGGCGGCGGCACTGGGCTTCCCGTCCTGCTTCGGGGTCTGAAACAGCACGATCTTGACTTGACGGCTATCGTCACCGTCGCCGATGACGGGGGGAGTTCCGGGCGGCTCCGGGATGAACTGCACATCCCGCCGCCTGGGGATGTGCGCAACGTGCTCGCTGCGCTGTCTGATGTCGAACCGCTTATTGTTGAGCTGTTTCAACACCGTTTTCAAAACGGCAACGGCTTATCGGGACACTCGCTCGGCAATTTGATTTTGGCGGCGCTCACATCGATCACCGGAGATTTTGTGAAGGCGATCCGCGAAATGAGCAAAGTGTTGAACGTGCGCGGCCAAGTGTTGCCGGCGGCGAACAAAAGCGTCGTGTTGCACGCGGAAATGGAAGATGGTTCCATCATCTCTGGCGAGTCAAAAATCCCGAGTGCGGGAAAAAAAATTAAGAGGGTGTTTTTAACGCCGGAAGATATTGAACCGTTGCCGGAGACGGTTGATGCCATCCGCCGCGCCGACTTGATTGTCATCGGCCCGGGGAGTCTGTACACAAGCATTTTGCCGAACTTGCTCGTGCCGAAAATCGGGCAGGAAGTGTGCAAGGCGAAGGCGAAAAAAGTCTATATATGCAACATTATGACTCAGGCCGGCGAGACGCCGCACTATACGGTGAGCGACCATGTGAAGGCGCTTCATGACCATCTTGGCGTCCCGTTTTTGGATGCCGTCATCGTCAACAGCGGGGCGATTCCGGAATTCATCTGCCGCCGGTATGAAGAGGAGCGGGCCGAGCCGGTGCATGATGACAGCGGCACGCTCGGCTTGCAGGTGATCCGTGACGATATTGTTACGTACGATGATGGGGTCATTCGCCATAATACAGGGAAAGTCGCCGCCCTCCTTCTCGGGTTGCTTCCCCGCTGCTAGACGGCGGGCGCTGTGTGCCTGATCCGCATACGCATAGGCCAAGGAGACGGGGCGCGAGGGGCGGCGGCCGCATGGCCGCGCCGAGAGTTGGGCACCTCCAACCGGCCGGTACGGGAGCGAATGGAGGTGGAACGATCATGTCTTTTGCGTCCGAAACGAAGAAGGAGCTGACGAATTTAGAGGTCAAGCGCTGCTGCTTGCGGGCCGAGCTGTCGGCGCTGTTGCGCATGAACGGCTCACTGGCGTTTTCCGGCGGGCGGATGGCGGTCGATGTCCAAACGGAAAATGCGGCGATCGCCCGGCGCATTTATACGCTGTTGAAAAAAGGGTATGACGTCGCGGTTGAGCTGTTTGTCCGCAAAAAAATGCGTTTAAAGAAAAATAACGTGTATATCGTCCGCATTACCGACGGCGCCGCCCCGCTGCTCCGTGATCTTTGCATTTGGAACGGCGATTTTTCGTTCATTCATGACATCGATCCGGAACTTGTCAAGAAAAAGTGCTGCAAGCGCTCGTATTTGCGCGGTGCGTTTTTGGCCGGCGGCTCGGTCAACAATCCGGAGACGTCCTCGTATCACTTGGAGATTTTTTCTTTGTACGAGGATCATAACCGCTCTTTATGTGAACTGATGAACAGCCACTTTTTTTTAAATGCGAAAACGTTGGAACGGAAAAAGGGGTTTATTACGTATTTAAAAGAGGCGGAGAAAATTGCCGAGTTTTTGAACATCATCGGCGCTCACCAGGCGCTGCTCCGCTTTGAAGACATCCGCATCGTCCGCGATATGCGCAACTCGGTCAACCGGCTTGTCAACTGCGAGACGGCCAATTTGAACAAGACGATCGGCGCTGCACTCCGTCAAGTCGAAAACATCCGCTACATCGACGAGACGATCGGCCTCGACGCCTTGCCAGCGAAGCTGCGGGAAATCGCGAAGCTTCGCATCGAGCATCAAGACGTGACGCTGAAAGAGCTTGGCGAGATGGTCGCCGGCGGCAAAATCAGCAAATCCGGCATCAACCACCGGCTGCGCAAAATTGATGAGATCGCGGAGCGGCTGCGGGCGGGAAAGCCGGTCGATTTCCATAAATCGCTGTAAAGGGGAGATGGAGAATGGTGGAAAAACAAGTGGAAGTGAAATTGAAAACCGGGCTGCAGGCGCGCCCGGCGGCGTTGTTCGTCCAAGAAGCGAACCGTTTTTCCGCTGATGTGTTTTTGGAAAAAGACGGAAAACGGGTCAACGCGAAAAGCATTATGGGCTTGATGAGCCTCGCTGTCGGCCACGGAGCGGTGGTCACGCTCATTGCCGACGGTCCGGATGAGCAAGAAGCGATCGAAAAGCTCGCCGCCTATGTGCAAAAAGAAAAGTGAGTGGTGCGCCGGAACGACCGTCGGTGCGTTCGCGGGCAAATATGAGACAAGGCTGCTCCGTTTCCGAAGCAGCCTTTATTGTTTCGGCTTATTTTTCGTCCGAACGCGTCAGCACCCGGTCGATAATGCCATATTCCATCGCTTTTTGCGCCGTCATGAAGTTGTCGCGGTCCGTATCGCGTTCGATCACTTCGATCGGCTGGCCGGTGTTTTCCGCCAAAATGCGGTTCAGTTTGTCGCGCAAGAACAAAATGCGCTTCGCGGCGATTTCGATTTCCGTCGCCTGCCCTTGGGCGCCGCCGAGCGGTTGGTGGATCATTACCTCGCTGTTCGGAAGGGCAAACCGTTTTCCTTTGGCGCCAGCCGCCAGCAGAAACGCCCCCATCGATGCCGCCATGCCGATGCAAATCGTCGATACGTCTGGCTTAATGAACTGCATCGTGTCGTAAATCGCCAAGCCGGCCGTGATCGAACCGCCCGGGCTGTTGATGTACAAGGAAATGTCTTTGTCCGGGTCTTCCGCCGCCAAAAACAGCAGCTGCGACACGATCGAGTTGGCCACTTGGTCGTCGATCGGGCTGCCGAGGAAAATGATCCGGTCTTTCAACAACCGCGAATAAATGTCATACGCCCGTTCCCCGCGGTTCGTCTGTTCAATGACCGTCGGAATCAAATACATCCAAAACGCCTCCTTTTCCCCTTTCATAAATATGTACGCCTTCATCATACACGAATGGTCAATGAAGGTCAAACAAAATGCCCTCTTCCCGCCAGTTATATATATTCGCGAACGACGGCGAACATCCCTCTTTTCATCATAACCGCTTTTTCATTTTTTAAACCACTGTTTTCCGCCGCCTCTGCAACCGGGGCGAAGAACCGCGGCCGTCGGTGCAGGCGATAAGGTGTGGAATGGGCGCCCAATTTTTCCTCTTTTTTTATTGCATTTTCCCCTTGCATTTTTTTTCGATCCTGCTATAATAGAACATGCAACGGAACGAAACAGCAAAACAATCAATCGATATGCCCTCGTAGTGTAGTGGATAGCACGAGAGATTCCGGTTCTCTTAGCGTGGGTTCGAATCCTGCCGAGGGCGTTCCAACTATCCGACAAGTTCGGATTGAGATTCCCAAATCCCTTGATACGACCGCGTTCGCGGTCGTTTTTCGTTTTTGGGGAATCCCGAAAAAACCGATAGAATCCGAAAAAATTTTACACGGCTATTTGGCATGATACAGCTCCTCCATCGCGAGATTGACCTGCCGAGATTCTTTTTGTTCCATCTCGTCCAAAATGTGCGAATATGTTTGTAGGGTGGTCACAATATCTTTATGCCCCAGGCCGCCGGGTACCGTCAAGAATTTTGTGTAATGTAAGATAGATAGGGTATCTCTGAAATGGATTTGGAATGGATAGGGAACCGGTTTCCTTCACACAAGAGACTGAATATTCAGTCTCTTGTGTGGAAAGGGAAAATCCCCTTATTTTGTTTATTTACAATATTTGGTTAACAATAACGTTCTTCGAACATTCGTTGAAGGGCTTCTTGCGCTTCGGCAAATCCTCGCAACTTTCGCCCTGCCCATTTCTCGTTAAAGTCCTGTATCGTCAAATATACGACTTTTTCAGCGGCTTCTAAACTGCTCAAACTGTTCATCGGTTTTAGGCGTTTCCGAATCTCCTTGATCGTTCGTTCGATGGCATTGGTCGTATAAATCACACTTCGAATACTGCTTGGATAGTCCATAAAGGTGAGAAGGACATCCAACTCATTTGCCCAAGATTGGACTTCCCTTGGGTATTTGTGAGACCATTTGGATTGAAACTGTTGAAACATCTCCAATGCGATTTCTTTATTCGGAGAACGATAAATGAGTTTCAGGTCCTCCGCCATTTCGAATTGATCTTTTTTCCGAACACGGCTGAGGGTGTTGCGGACTTTGTGCACGACACAGCGCTGCACATCGGCTTTCGGATACACCGCCTTAAAGGCTTCCTCCAACCCCGGAAGGCCATCGAAGACGCCAAGAAGCACTTCCTTGACGCCTCTTTTGTAGAGCTGTTGGAGAATCTCCTGCCATACATAGGCGCTTTCTTGTCCTCCTACGAAGAAATCAAGAATTTCACGATACCCTTCTTCGTTCACCCCCAATACCACATAAATAACTTCTTTCTCTACCGTATCCCGGCGAAGTTTCACGTACAAGCCGTCCAAATATAAGACCGAATAACGCTGGTGTAGTGGACGAGCGTGCCATTTCTCGATGTCTTCCTTCACGACATCGGTAATCCGGCTGATCGTCGCAGGAGAATAGGTGCTTCCTAGAATTCGTTCGATAAACTTGCCAATTTCACGCGTGCTCATGCCACTTTGGTACATCCTAATGATTGCTTCCTCCAGCCAGCCCGTGTGCCGTTGGTAAGGGGCAAACAACTGTGTTTGAAATTCCCCGTTTCGGTCTCTTGGAACCAAAAGACCCTCAATCCGGCCATATTGTGTATCTAGATTTCGCTGATAGTAGCCGTTTCTCATATTCGGCGTTCCAGCCTGTTCGATTTCGAGGAAATTTTTGATTTCTTCCCGCATAATCAGTTCTAATTTTTCTTTTACAAACTGACGAATGGCATTTTCCAGTTGATTTGCCCAGTCGACATTCGGTATACTTCTTTTAGACATAGGTAGGGTACTCCTTTCTCTGGAATGTGTTGTGGTCCAAATCAGAGAATACCCTACCTTTTTTCTTTTGTTCTAGCAAAATGCTTTACACAAAATTTTATACATCATCGCCAAACGTGGACAACATCACGCTTATGCGGTGGTGGATAGCTTACCCATTGAACTCTGCCACCACGCACGAATGTATCGCGTCAAACGATTTCAAGGAATCGCAGATATTGGGTATTGTGCATCCAAAAAGATGGCTTACTATGGATTTAAGCTTCATCTTCAGATTACCGACCAAGCGCTTCCGATGGGATATGTCCTGACCGAAGCATCCTGCCACGACCGGACAGCTGCGGAAACCGTGATGGCCCAACTTCCTCATCCGTATACACTTGGCGACAAAGGATATGTGAGCCAAGCCTTGCAAAAGAAACTATACGATGAATACAAAATCGCTTTTTGGACGCCTGCTCGGAAAAATCAACGAGTTGCGCAATCAAAAAAATGGAAACAATGGATGAAGCAAAAACGCAAAATCGTCGAAACTGCGTTCTCGGTTTTAGTGGATTCATTTCGGATTACGGAAATTCGTGCCAATTCGGTTTCTGGATTTGAAACAGCGCTTGATGGCATTTTATTGGCCCATTCTCTCGTTGTTCTTGGGCTAGTGGAGCGTTGACGCTCAACTAGCACCACGGGTACACATATACACGCTGTATTATACATATACATGTATATGTATTGCAATAATCATACTATCGCATCATTGCACGAGTGTTGATTATCCAAAATTATACATACGCCTTCCATAAATTTGGGCATACTCAAACAAAGCAGCGGCCATCCCGGATTTCCAATCGAGAGGAAGCTGCCCAGAGAAAAAACGGCGAACGAACGAAATGAAGGAAAGAGAGACGTTCGTCTGTTTTTTGGTTTGATCATACAGCCATCGCAGCAACACATACGCGATGAACGCCGCAAACAGTTGGTTGTATACCGCATTTTCCGTCGTGCCAAACAAGGTCGGGACATTCAGATATTGCTTCACCCAACGGAAAAAGACCTCAACAGTCCAACGTTGTTGGTACATGTCGGCAATGGTTTCCGCAGACGCATGGAAGAGGTTCGTCACGACCCGAATGTCGCGGCCATTCGCATCTCGAAAGATCACCACCCGGTGACGCTTGGTGGAGCGGCATTGTTTCGTCCCCAACTGGCACGTGAAGTCGGCTTGAACCGATGAGGATGTGCTGGAAAGGCGTTTCAAGCTTTTTTTCTGATGAAGTTCGATGTTGTCCTTCATCCGAATGACAAAGAGCTGATGCTGCTCCACAAATCGATCGAGGCGTTCGATTTTGAAATACGCCCGGTCTTCCACGAGCACTTGTTGAGCGTTCGTCAACTGTTCTCCCACCGGGCCATCATGACGCAGTCCGATGGTTTCCACCACGTCTGCCGGCAGCGAGGATTCCGGCGAATACGCGACGTGCAGCTTCACTCCGGCGCGTTCGCCGTGATACGGCGCCCATGGGAGGCGGTTTTTCCCGACTGTGACGGTCGTCGAATCCACCACCCGAAGCGGTTTGGGAAACCGAAGCGAACGGCGGGTTTGGCGGTTGCACTTGGAAATGATCAACGCCAACAAGCGTTTCATGATGTCATAGGGAACTTCTTTCGCTTTCTTGGATACAGTTGAATAATGGAATCGCGGCAATCCATACAGAGGCCCCACATCGGCTCCGTGGCGAAAGCTTTTCCATTGATGCATGGCGGCCAGCAGGAAGAAGTGAATCAACTCGCGCAACGTAAAGGTTCGAGACGAATCACGATACCCAACCGCTTCGGCAATCAGTTGAATCTCTTCATCCGAAACAAGTTTTTGCATCAAATTCGGGAGTGTGGTATGCCCGAGTTCGACAGTTTTGAGGTCATTTTAGGCAAATGGAAATGACCAAAATGCTGTTATATCAAGGGTTTCGTGATGCGGATCCTAGGAAAAAACGCCAAATTTCATAGGCACACGACTTGACAATTTATTCTTTTAAAAAGCCCAATATCGTTTATCATATAGGCACGTACATACGACGAGTCACACGCAAAAACAAAGACGGAACGACCGTGGCCTATCTCCAGCTTGCTCACAACGAATTGGGATCCGAAGGCCAAATATGCGAAAGCGAAGGTGATGGATTCGTTCGAGTGCGAAGACGAGGTGGATTGTGCTGTCTTGGAGCGTTTGGCCAAAAGTTGCGATTCCTTTCCCCTGACTCATGAATCATATCCGAAAGTAAGAGACGGGTGTGAGCGTCTCATGCTTGGACATTTTTCTTCCAAAAACGGAGACCTTTCTCAACGAACCGAACTAACGGCCAAACAGGCTCAACTCTTTGTGGCTCTAGGGCTGGAGCCTCCTCTGAAGATCCTAGGCATCCATCCTCGCGCCTAGATACACGCCCAAAGTGTGCCCAAATGTCTCTCGTCCCTTTTGCATCAAGGGGCGAGAGGCATTTTGTTTGCCTAGTGACTGTCGAACTCGGGGTATGCTTGTTCATAGAGAGCACCTCCTGGGTTTGTTTGTGTCGCTACTCACATTCTACAGGAAAGGTGCTCTTTTTTCTATACCCTTTGGATTTTATTGGATAATCAACACGCCTGACCAATAAAAATCATTTTTTATGTTTAATATAAAAAAAGTAAAAATAAATGCAAAAAAGCAAAAATATACTTGAATTGCGTTAATTTACATATTATAGTATAAATAACAAATATTATAATCATTTTAAAAATAAAAAACAAAAAAGGGATATAAATAAGCGCTAAGCGCTTATTTATATACATACAATCTAAAGGGGGGAGAATAATGGCAAAAGCAAAAAAAGAATACAAACGTCCAACTGTTAAATCAGCAAAAGGACCATCTTTACAGTGCAACTAATTTAATAGGAGGAGGGCAACTATAGTTGACCTCCTCTTAATTTGCAATAGTAAAGGAGGATAATATGAGCCAAAACTTATATACATGCAACATGAAGAGTTAACTTCTCAGTCATCCTGCACACCCTAAGCGCTGCAGCACTTCCTCCGGACGTTCGTGGATGTAGTTGACAAACCGAGTAATGGCTTGAATGATATCGTTGCGATCCTTGTGAAATACATTGGCAATCACCGTATCTTTCAGCCATTTCCATAAGCGTTCGATCGGGTTCAGCTGTGGCGAATAGGGAGGAAGGTAAATAAAGTGAAAACACTGCCCTTCTTCCCGCAAAAACTCCTTGACCATCTTGGCATGGTGAATGCGGGCGTTATCCAACACCAAGACCATGAGACGGTCTGGATAGCGCTCTTTGAGCATTCTCAAGAAATCCAAGAACGTCGCAGCATTGGCGGCAGTTGTTTGATGAAGCACCGTTTCACCATCATGGACGTTGACCGCGCCAAACAGCGATACGTGGGCATGATGGCCAAACGTCGGCACTTGTTTTTGGCGGCCGACTTCCGACCATGTGGACCGCAAGACATGGTAAGAGCGGATATGGGTTTCATCGATGTACAGAAGAACAGCATCTTCTGTCTCCTTGGTGATCAAGTTTTTTTTTATCAGATCCATTTGTTTTTCAAATTGCTTTTGCTCATCCGGATTTCCTTTCGCCAGTGTGTACGTCGGTCGTGTCCACGACAGCCCTTTGCGGTGCAGGAGTTTTCGCAACGCTTCGCGGGAAATGGAAACACCGAATTGCTTTGCGACATAGGATTGCAGGAGTTTGGTGTTCCACGCCGAAGCGACGTCCCAGCCCAGTTCCGCGGGAGTGGTGGTCAATACAAGCTGTTTGATCTTTTCTTGCTGTTCTTCCGTGAGAAACGGCTCCCGCCCAGGGGCGAAATCCCGATGAAGCAAGAGCTCCAGACCGCCTTCGTTGAACAGCGACACATAATGGGAAACGGTTTGTCGGCACACGTTGACCATGGAGGCCACCTCTTTGCCCAAATAGCCTTCCATGACCAGGCGGACGGCCATCACACGTTGGCGAAGAAGGGTGTTTTTGATTTTCCGTTCCTGTTTGCGAAGTGTCCGAGGTGTCCATCCGTGATCGTTGGTGATTTTGAGACGTTTCATGCAGAATTCCGCTCCTTTTCCATGTTTTTCATTAGGAGCAGTATAACCAGAGTGGGCACCGCTTATGCGAAGGTTAACTTTTCAATGAGCATGTATATAGAAAGTTTAATACCATATATAGAAAAGATAAAAAAAATGAAGTTTAGGGAAGATCTAGGACTATTGTTCGAAAGTAATACTGGTATCATTCACAGAGTAGATGGAGACATAGGTGTGTTAATATTATCTTTAATTCGTCAAAATCATGATATTAACTATATCAAAAATTACATTTTACAAGAGTATGATGTTCAAGAAGAGGAGTTAATAGATGATATATTTGTATTTATATCAAATATTTGTGAACATAAGGAAAAAGTATGGGAGTGGGACATTGAAAAAAAGCATAATAAATTACTAGAATTCCCTCTTCGCATTGAAATAGAGGTAACTTCCCTATGCAACTGGAATTGCGGATTCTGCTACAATGTCTGGAAAATTGATCCTAATCTTAGTGATGAGGATGTTCAAAAGAAAATAAAAATGTTGCCACAAAAGCATCTTCCCAAAGAAACAGTCTTTAAGATTCTAGATGAATGTAATGAAAACGGTTGTTTCATAGTGCGATATAGTGGGGGAGAAACTTTATTGCATCCTGATATAGAGGAAATTCTTGAATATGGGGGGAGTTTGGGTCTTTATCAAGTAGTGTTTACAAATGGTCATTTTATAACACCTGAACGTGCAGAACGTTTTAAAAAATACAATGTGGGCACGGTTTTAATTTCTTTACATGGTGATAAGAGACTACATAATTTGCTAACTGGACATAAGATGGCTTATCAGAAAGCAGTCAGTGCGATTGAAACTCTTGTAAAGACAGGAATTGAAGTTGTTGTAGAGCTGACTTTAGTAAAAGAGAATTTTAACAGCGCAATTGATGTAATGAAAGATGCGTATAATAGAGGAGCTAGGTATTTTAGTGTTATGAGATATGTACCAACTGGAAAAAATGATGATAAATACGGCGTGCCCATTGAAAATATGCTGCCACTAATGAAACAGATTGACGAATTACAAAAACAATATGATGATTTAGTAATTGCTTGGCCATGTGGTCAAAAAATGTGCACTTCAATAGAGGATTCTCCTCTAAGTGCCGATGATCCGACCTTACCTTTAAGAAAACGCCAATTATCAGGGCACTGTGAAGCTGGTTTGGTTTGGGGGAGTATATCTTTTAATGGTAAGTTAAGACATTGTCCACATAGCAATGTATATTTTGGTGATGTAACGACAGACGGGATAAAAAGTATATGGAATAAAATGACAAAGAAAGTTTCCGAGGTACTTACACCACGTAATACATGTATGGGTTGTAGTGAGTTATATAGTTGTAGAGGTGGATGTCATTTACCTTACTTTTTTGAACCTTCTTCATCTGCAAAGTCGCAATGTTCAGTTTAATGATTTAGGGAGGTTGAATTTTATGTTGACGTTAATTATAGGGGATAAACAATTTTCCTCTTGGTCCATGAGAGCATCTATTATTCTAAGAGAGAGAAAAATACCTTATAGGGAAATTATTGCTGGACTCGATTGGCCTATTAAATTTACTAAAAATGGAATAATTCCAATAAAAGATAAGGACGATTATGACTTGCCTAAAGAACCTGCATCTGGTTGTGGATGTCAAATAACCCAACTATTGAACATTGATGATACACAGTTAATAGAAAATAGTATTGTAGAGCATTTACCAAGAGTACCTATTTTAATAGATCCCGAAACAGGTGCTGTAATTTGTGATGTTTTAGCTATATCTGAGTATTTGGAAGAAAATTTCAAGGATTATCCTAGCCTTTTGAGTGATGATATCGTAAAGAGAAGTGATATTCGAGTTTTTAGTAGTCATATTCATGCTGATTTATTACCATTAATGAGTGGAATGTCTTATGCTAACTCATTTAGAAAAAATAATCAAAAAGAAATACCTAATGATGCTTTAGAACAGTTAAAAGAGACTTTGGAATTATTAGAGAATACTTTGGCCCGAAAAAAAGCAAAAGGTTGGACAGGGGAATTTTTATTTGGAGACTTCTCTTTAGCTGATGCAATGTTTGCACCAATTGCTCAACAAATTCGAGGATGGAATATAAAAGTTACAAATAACGAAGTCAACAACTATTTAGATTCATTGCTTAATAGGGAATCCATAAAATTATATTTAGAGGAAGCGAAACAACCATATAAATTACTGGAAGAGGCAAAAGAAAATTCTCCTACTTGGATTGCAAGACACTATAGAATTTGGGAAGAAATAAGGATGATTCATAATTGTGAAAACGATGTATATCATATTTTAGAAGATGATGTGGGTTTATTATTCTTTAATTTGGCATTTAAAGGATATTCTAAAGAAGAGATAGCAAAAACTGTTTTAAATGAGTACGATGTCGATGAAAAAACGATATTGAAAGATATAGAAGATTTCTTCAATAAGATACATCCGAACAGAGTTGTAGAAAATAGCTTAATTGATGTTTTGTAGCGAGGTTTTTAACAATGAAAAATTTATTAAAAAATTTCCAAATAGGAATCGCAGAAATATTAAGACTTCTATCTACAGAAATATTAATGATTTTAATTCCTATTTTAGGTATCAATATATTAAATTTAAATAACTCATCTATTGGTTTTGCTATTTCTTTATCATCAATTGGATTTTTGATATTTGGTTATATAGCAGGTTTAATAGCCGATTCGTGGAACAGAAAATATATGATGGTAACTCTTCTACTTATTAAATCTCTTCTATTTGGTATGTTTGCATATTTAGCATTATCTTCAAATTTAACTAAGTTAAATTATTTTTTAATAATTTTTTTAATAGGACTAGTCATAGTAATTATAGAAACTACTTTAACAGCATGGATTCCTGATATTTATAGTAAGGATGAATTAGCAGGAATTAACAGCTTACTCCAATTTTCTAGATCTAGTGCCAATTTATTAGGTCCAGCATTAGGTGGAGTAGTTATAGGGATTTTTGGAGAAGAGTTGACAATGACATTTATTTCATGCTCATTATTAATAAGCTCGATTCTAATGTTAGGTATTAAAAATTCAAATAAGGTGACAGTAGAACGCACAAGAAAAATAAACATTATAAAGAATATAAAATATATCTTAAAAAACAATATCTTAAAGTCCATAGTTCTTACTACCAGTACTATTAATTTTTCAATGTCAATGTACGGAGCAATTGTTATCATTTTTTTAATTAAGGATTTGAAGCTTAGTGAATCTTTAACTGGCATAATTTTGTCCTTAGGAGGAGTCGGAGCATTATTAGGGTCTTTTATTACCCCAAGATTGATAAAAAAATTTGATGTGCTGTCAGTTATGATTTTTGGTCCCATCATACCGAGTTTTGGCCTGCTTTTTATGGGATTTTCTTATGGAAAAGCAGGAATATTTGTTTTTATAACAGGTATAATTTTCTGTTATGCTGCGAGGAGTATAGGTAGTATTGCGAGAATGACGGTTCAACAAATTATACTCCCTTCTCATATAAGGGGGGAAATAAGTGGTGTAATGATGATGATAACATGGGGGATGATACCCCTTGGTTCAATGGTTGGAGGTTTAGTGAGTGATATATTAGGGTTGAGAACTGTCTTGATTTTAGCAGGGATACTCTTAATATTTTCAAACTTTTGGATGATAAATTCCGATATAAGAAAGTACAGAAACATACTATCCGATGATCAAGTAGTTTTGTAAGAGAAAAAAATGATTGCTTACTGTCAACAACGATTTAAAATTGACTCTTAAGTTCTTTTGGTGAAAAAGCCAAGATACTTGAGAATGAGAAGCTAAAAAATTCGAATTGCACACTAATTTTCCCAATTAGCTCCCTCTATCACCAATATTGCATAAGAGCCATTTTATCACCGTTGATTACAGCTATCTGAAACCGGTAAGCCTGGAACAGCCGAATACACTGTTATGTATGACTATAAAGGCGAAAGTGAACTATATACATGCTCATTGAAAAATTAACATTTGCCTTCTCCTGCAACTAACTTCCTCCCCCCATGGCTCAGCTTGCAGATTGAGCCTACAGGATCTTTGGAGGAAGTGCTGCAGCGCTTAGGGTGTGCAGGATAACGGAGAGGTTAACTCTTCATGTTGCATGTATATAGGTACTAACGCGAGCTTTATGTTCCAATGTGGAAAATTAATTAATAAACGAATGCAGCCTACTCGTTTTGAGTAGGCTCTTTTTTGTTCATCATAAAAAAGAGGGCGGAGTAAGACTCCGGCCTTCTTGATGAGCCATAACACGAAAATATGGGTATTTTCCTATATTTATTGAAATATTACAATACACAATTATGTATCAGAAAATTCTTTTTGTTAAATTGAGTAATCGGATTTCTTAATTTACTGGCTATTATGGGATGTGCCGACTGCAATACGTAAGTTTTTTAAAAGTAACTTTGTAAATTATCATTTTATTTCAGCACAAAACACCCATTTTTTTGCACATTCTTTCAGAAAGCCCTCTCCCCTTTTCTGAAGGAATGTGCTAATTTTTTTGTGAATTGTTTCGGACGAAGATTTCCATTCGTTTCAAGGAGAGGGGGAAGGAAGTGTGATCCAGTTTCACGACTTTGGCATTGACATTCAAACGTATACGGATCGTGGGAAAGGGAACGATTTTCCTGACGTGAGACAATGCCCCCACTGTCCGTCCCGCCGCCCCTTGCATCGTCATGGATACTACCAACGCTATGCGTTGACGGCAGAGGGGGAGTATCACCTTTGGATCGCACGATACGCTCGCGAGAGTGCCGCAAAACCGTGAGTGTGCTGCCTTCTTTTCTCCTCCCGTATGTTCAATATACACGATCGGTTATTTGGCAAGCGGTCAAAGCATGGCTCGAAACGCCAAGGCGAGGAGCGAAGACCAAACAGGTTGGTTTTCCCACCAAGGAGGTCATCTTATTTTATGTCCGACGATTTTTACGGAATCTCTCCCGCTTGCATCACGCGGCGGCGAGAAGGTGGGGGATCATCGGCCCTGTGGGGAACGCAAGAACAGAACGGGCGGTTTGGTGGATGCAGACTTTGGAGGGACGGGGGGTGGGCTCGATCATCCAAGACCTGTGGACAAACGAGAGGTGGCATCTGTTTGCGGATCAAATTGCTTCCTGATTTTCTACTTAACACCAAAAATGGAGATGGTTGATGTTCCCACAAACCCTTCCTCTCGACGAATCTCGAGCCGTTTCGTAAGATAGGAGGCAGAGGGGACCGGGACGGTCCAACATCACAGGGAGACAGGGAGGAGATCCGGATGGATGAATCGATGAGACACGACATCGCGCTGTTTCGGTACGGGCTGATCGCTCCGTTGGTGAATGGCCAGGTGGAGCCCAAGGCGTATTTGAATGAGGTGGGCGGGCGAGTGCACTCGATTCCCCATCAAGGGGACAAACCCATTGCGGCGAAGACGATTCTGGATTGGTGCGCCCGATACAAAAAAGGGGGCTTCGACGCCTTGAAGCCGAAGCGCCGTTCGGACCGCGGCCGCTCCAGACGTCTGTCCCCCGATGATGAGGATCATATTCTAGCATTGAGGAAGGAACATCCCACCATGCCCGTGACCCTATTCTACGAACAACTCACCAAGCAGGGGGACATTCCCACCACCCTCTCATACTTTACTATATACCGATTGTTGAAAAAACACAACCTGGTGGGAAAAGAAATCTTGCCGATGCCGGAGCGAAAGCGTTTTGCGTATGACCAGATCAATGAGCTATGGCAAGGGGACTTATCCCATGGACCCACGATTCGCGTCCATGGGAAAGCCCAGAAAACGTTTTTGATCGCGTATATCGATGACTGCTCGCGGTTAGTGCCATATGCCCAATTTTTCCCTTCGGAGAAGTTTGACGGGCTGCGGATCGTCACGAAGGAAGCGGTGCTTCGTTGCGGGAAGCCGAAACGCATTTACTCGGACAACGGGAAAATTTATCGGTCCGAGGTGCTGCAGTATGCGTGCGCCGAGATGGGGATTACACTCATCCACACCCAGCCGTATGACCCGCAAAGCAAGGGAAAAATCGAACGGTTCTTCCGCACCGTACAGACACGGTTTTATCCACTGTTGGAGCTGAATCCGCCGAAGTCGCTTGACGAGTTGAACGAGCGTTTTTGGAAGTGGCTTGAAGAAGAGTATCATCGAAAACCTCACGCCTCGCTTGATGGGAAAACGCCGCATGAGGTGTTTCAGTCCCAAGTGGAACGAGTGGTGTGGATCGAAGACATCGATTGGCTGGACGCGATTTTTCTGAAGCGGGAGCACCGCAAGGTCAAAGCCGATGGAACGATCACCTTGAACAAGCAGCTGTATGAAGTGCCGCCCCGGTTCATTGGGCAATCGATTGAACTCCGCTATGACGAACGGGGCGTCTATGTGTACGAAGATGGAAGGAAGGTGGCGGAGGCCGTTCGGGTTCGTTTGGAGGACAACGCCTATGTAAAACGCCATCGGTCCCCGTTTGCGGCGATTCCGGCGAAGGAGGGAGAACACGGTGTATAAATCGTTTTACTCCCTTTCGCGGGAGCCGTTTGCGAAAGAAACAGACCCGTCCGAGGCGTATCAAGGGGCGTCATTTCAGGAAGCGTTGCGGGCGCTGGAGTACGTGAAACGAACCCGGGGGATCGGGCTGTTGATCGGAGAGCCGGGGGCGGGCAAGACGTTCGCCCTTCGGGCGTGGAAGGAATCGTTGTCCCCTTCGTTGTATCATGTGGTCTACTTCCCGTTATCGACCGGAGGCGTGATGGATTTTTACCGTGGACTGGCCTTGGGATTAGGAGAAGAACCGAAGTACCGCAAGGTAGATCTCTTCCGCCAAATCCAGCAGGCGATCGAGCGATTGTATCATGAACGGCGGATCACGCCGGTGTTCATTTTGGACGAGATGCATTTAGCAAAGGATGCATTTTTACAGGACATCGCCATCTTGTTCAACTTTGAGATGGATTCGACCAACCCATTTGTCTTGATGTTGGCCGGGCTGCCCCATTTACAGGGGAAGCTGCGGCTCAATCAGCACCACCCTCTCGACCAACGGATCATCATGCGATACCGGATGGGGCCGCTGGAGAGGGAAGAGGTGGCGGGCTACATCGAGCATCGGATGAAACAGGCCGGGGCGAAGCATCCGATCTTCACTCCATCGGCGTTAGAGGCGATTGCCCTGCAGTTGCGGGGATGGCCTCGGGTGATCAACACGTTGGCCACGACGTGCCTGTTATACGGGTATCAGCTGAAAAAGGACGCCATTGACGAAGAAGTGGTGCGCATGGCCGCAGAGGAAATGGGGTATTAGCACGAAAGGGGCCGAATCGGCCTCTTTTGTGCTTTCTCTTTTCCATCGGTCCATCAGGCGCGCTGGAAATCTTCATCTGAAAGAGCGTGCAAACGTTCCGAAAGAATGTGCAAAATCCGGAACAATCCGCAAAAATTTTGCACATTATTTCAGAATCCATCTGAAATAATTTGAAAAAGTGATTCTGAAATAATGTGCTAATTTACAGTAACTTTAAAGGAAGGCGGATCACTCCGCCTTTTTGCATGGATTTACGCACTGGAGATAATTTTGCACAAATTTTGCACAACACAAAAGAATGTGTCGCTCAAACATTGAAATATCAATGCTTTAGGTATATGGTTATCATCCTGCCGAGGCAAAACAGCCGCCTAGGCGGCTGTTTTTCTTTTAGATCAGCAGCGGACGCGCCGCTTTCCTCGAGAGGGTTCCCAAATCAAGGGCTCGGGCGGGGCATTGGGTTTTTTCGTCTGAACAGGCGCCGGTTCGGGCGGTCGCCAAGGCCGCTTTCCGCCGTCAAAAATTTCTCCTACCCCCTCCCGCTCCCGTTGTGTACAATAAAAGAAAGGGGGGGCGTGACGATGAGGGCGGAGTTATGGCAAGAGCAGCGGCTGCAGTTGTCGCTGACAAAGGAACTGGTGCAGGCGATTGAACTGTTGCAATATTCCGCAGTGGATTTGGAAGCGTTTTTATATGAACAGTCGCTGGAAAACCCGTTTTTGGAAATTCGCCGCACCCGGGTGCGGCAACGGCCAAGCCGGACAGAAAGAGACCAAAAGCAATGGCTCGAGAACATTGGCGCCCGCGCAGAGACACTTGTTGGCCATTTGCTTTCTCAGCTGCCTGCGTTGAAGCTGGCCGATCGGGAAGAGCGCATCGTCCGTTATCTCATTGCCTCGCTCGATGAGGATGGCTATTTGCGCGTGCCGCTTGCCGAGCTGGCGGCGCGGTTTTCCGCATCGGAACAAGAGATGGAACGGGGGCTGCGCCTTGTGCAGTCGCTCGACCCGCCGGGAGTCGGCGCCCGCGATTTGGCGGAATGCCTCTTGCTGCAACTTGAACGTCTTCCTGAGCGTGACGAGCTGGCGGAGATGATCGTCCGCTACCATTTTGTCCCCTTTGCGGAAAAGTCGTGGAAAACACTGGCCAAGCAGCTTGGCGTCAGCCTTGGCGAACTGCAACGCGTCTTCGAGCTCATTCGCACACTCGAGCCGCGGCCAGGCATTCACTATTCGAGCGAAACACCGCCTTTGGTGGTGCCGGATGTCATCGTCGTCCGCGGGGCGGAAGGGGACTGGATGGCCGCCTATAATGATGACATCCATCCGGAGCTCGGATGGAATCGGGAGTACGAGCGGCGCATCGCTGCATCCGGCGACCGGCATGCCGAACAGTTTATCAAAGAAAAATATCGGCAGTTTACATGGCTCGCGAAAAGTTTGGAGCAACGGAAACAGACGCTTCTCCATTTGACGGCCGTCATCATCGACCGCCAGCGCTCGTGTTTGGAGTTTGGGCTTTCGGCGCTCAAGCCGATGACGATGCGCGAGGTGGCCGAGGAGCTCGGCGTTCATGAATCGACGGTGAGCCGCGCGGTCCGGCATAAATATGTGCAAACGCCGTTTGGCACGATCGAGCTGCGCCGCTTCTTTTCGAACGCCGCGACGGTCAAGGAAACGATCGAGGTGGCTTCCTCCGCTCAAGTGAAAGCGATCATCCAAGAGCTGATCGCGGCGGAAGACCGACAGGCGCCGCTTTCTGACCAACAGCTGGCCGATTTGCTTCATGGCCGCTACGGCATCGCCATTTCCCGCCGCACGGTCGCCAAATACCGCGAGCAGCTGCGCATTCCTTCTTCGGCGAAACGAAAGCAATACACCGGAGCTTGATGCGACCGGTGAAAGAAAGGAAGAACGTGATGCACATCCGGTTGTACACGAAGACGAACTGTCCGCTTTGCGACAAAGCGAAAGCGGTTTTGACGGAGCTGCAGGCAGACTATCGGTTTACGATGGAAGAGATCGATATTTATGAAGACGACGCGCTTCTCGAGAAATATCAGTTGATGATTCCGGTCGTCGAGCTTGACGGGGAAGAAATCGGGTATGGGATGATTGAAAAAGAAATGGTGAGAAAGCGGTTGCGGCAAGTGCGAAACAGTTGAACGGCTCAATTCCTCCTGCTATAATGAAAATGGCGCGGGAGGAATTTTTTATCGATTGGCGGGACATAATATGTCATACCGGGACAAAAAACGTCCCTATGTTCTGCTAAGGGGAAGGATCGATGCAACCGTTAGTAGAGGCATTAAAAAAATTATCGCCCGACTTGCTTGACGTTATGCAAAAACGGTACGAGATTTTGCACTCCATTTCGCTTATGGCGCCGGTCGGGCGGCGGGCGCTGGCTGCCAGCCTTGGCATGAGCGAGCGGGTGCTGCGGTCGGAAACAGAGTTTTTGAAAGGGCAAAACTTGCTTTCCGCCGATGTGTCGGGCATGCGGTTGACGGAGGAAGGCCAGGCGCTCCTTCATACGCTCAATGATTTGATGCGGGAAGCGCTTGGGCTCAAAGAGCTGGAAGCCGCGCTGCAGGAGCAGCTCGGCATTCCGCGGGTGATTGTCGTTGCCGGGGATAGCGACCGTTCCCCTTGGGTAAAAAAAGAAATGGGTAGAGCGTGTGTCGCCTGCATGAAGGAGCTGCTTGAGCCCGGGGATATCGTCGCCGTGGCCGGCGGAACGACGATGGCGGCGGTCGCGGAGATGATGACGCCGGATTCGAAGCTTCGCGATGTGTTGTTCGTGCCGGCGCGTGGCGGCCTTGGCGAAGATGTCGAGAATCAGGCGAACACGATTTGTGCGAAAATGGCGGAAAAAGCGATGGGCCGCTATCGGTTGCTGCACGTGCCTGACCAGCTGAGCGATGAAGCGTACGCGTCGCTTGTCGAAGAGCCGGCGGTGAAAGAAGTGCTTGAGCTCATCCAATCATGCCGCATGGTCGTCCATGGCATCGGTGAAGCGGTGACGATGGCCAAGCGGCGGAAGACGCCGCCTGTAGAGATGGAGAACATCATCGCCCGCCATGCGGTCGCCGAGGCGTTCGGCTACTATTTCAACGAGTACGGCGACGTCGTCCATAAAGTGAAAACAGTCGGCATTCAACTTGAGCATCTCCCGCATGTCGAGCATGTCATCGCTGTCGCCGGAGGGGCGTCGAAGGCGAAAGCCATTCGCGCGTACATGAAACGGGCGCCGCACTCGCTATTGGTGACGGACGAAGGAGCCGCAAAAGCGTTCGTAGGGGAGTAATCTCCCTTGCTGATACAATCCAATCGCAAGGAGGAAAATAAGATGGCAGTCAAAGTGGGAATCAACGGATTTGGCCGCATCGGACGCAACGTCTTCCGCGCGGCATTGAAAAACCCGGACATTGAAGTGGTGGCGGTGAACGATTTAACCGATGCGAATACGCTTGCTCATTTGTTGAAGTACGACTCTGTCCATGGCCGTTTGGATGCCGAAGTGTCCGTCAACGGCAACAACTTGGTCGTCAACGGCAAAGAAATCATCGTCAAAGCGGAACGCGACCCGGCGAACTTGGCGTGGGGCGAGATCGGCGTTGACATCGTCGTTGAGTCGACCGGCCGCTTCACGAAACGCGAAGACGCCGCCAAACATTTGGAAGCGGGCGCGAAAAAAGTGATCATTTCCGCCCCGGCGAAAAACGAAGACATTACGATCGTCATGGGCGTCAACCAAGACAAATACGACCCGAAAAGCCACCATGTTATCTCGAACGCGTCGTGCACGACGAACTGCTTGGCGCCGTTTGCGAAAGTGCTGCATGAACAATTCGGCATCGTCCGCGGCATGATGACGACCGTTCATTCGTACACGAACGACCAACAAATTTTGGACTTGCCGCACAAAGATTTGCGCCGGGCTCGCGCCGCGGCCGAATCGATCATTCCGACGACGACCGGGGCGGCGAAAGCTGTTGCGCTTGTCTTGCCGGAACTGAAAGGCAAATTGAACGGCATGGCAATGCGTGTGCCGACGCCGAACGTATCCGTTGTTGACTTGGTGGCGGAGCTGGAAAAAGAAGTGACGGTCGAAGAGGTGAATGCCGCATTGAAAGCGGCGGCCGAAGGCGAATTGAAAGGCATCTTGGCTTACAGCGAAGAACCGCTCGTCTCGCGCGACTACAACGGCAATCCGGCTTCGTCGACGATCGATGCGCTCTCGACCATGGTCATTGAGGGCAAAATGGTGAAAGTCGTTTCCTGGTACGACAACGAAACCGGCTATTCGCACCGCGTCGTCGACTTGGCGGCGTACATCGCGTCGAAAGGGCTGTAAGACGGGCTCGGCATTGAGTTTTCCGCCTGTTCAAGTCTATAATAGGAAAATGGAGGGGAGCGGGGAAATGATCCCCACTCCTTTTCCTTTTCCAACACCATCGTTGAAGGGGGCTGGAACGATGAACAAGAAGACGGTTCGCGACGTTGATGTCAAAGGGAAGCGCGTCTTCTGCCGCGTTGATTTCAACGTGCCGATGGAAGAAGGCGCGATCACTGATGACACACGCATTCGCGCCGCACTCCCGACGATCCGCTATTTGATCGAGCACGGGGCGAAAGTCATTTTGGCGAGCCACCTCGGCCGCCCGAAAGGAAAAGTGGTCGAAGAATTGCGTTTGGATGCCGTTGCGAAGCGGCTCGGCGAGCTGCTTGAACGGCCGGTCGCCAAAACGAATGAAGCGGTCGGCGATGAGGTGAAAGCGGCGGTCGACCGTTTGAACGAAGGCGATGTGCTCTTGCTTGAGAACGTCCGTTTTTACCCTGGCGAAGAGAAAAATGATCCCGAGCTCGCCAAAGCGTTTGCGGAGCTTGCGGATCTATATGTCAACGATGCGTTCGGCGCCGCCCATCGCGCCCATGCGTCGACGGAAGGCATCGCCCATTACTTGCCGGCGGTGGCCGGATTTTTGATGGAAAAAGAACTTGAAGTGCTTGGCAAGGCGCTTTCGAATCCGGACCGCCCGTTTACAGCGATCATCGGCGGGGCGAAAGTGAAAGACAAAATCGGCGTCATCGACAATTTGCTTGAAAAAGTCGACAACTTGATCATCGGCGGCGGACTGGCGTACACGTTCGTCAAAGCGCTTGGGCATGATGTCGGCAAGTCGCTGCTTGAAGAAGATAAAATCGAACTGGCGAAATCGTTTATGGAAAAAGCAAAAGAAAAAGGCGTCCGTTTTTATATGCCGGTGGACGTGGTCGTCGCCGACCGGTTTGCGAACGACGCCAACACGAAAGTCGTGCCGATTGACGCGATTCCAGCCGATTGGGAGGCGCTTGACATCGGCCCGAAAACGCGCGAATTGTACCGCGATGTCATTCGCGAGTCGAAGCTCGTTGTCTGGAACGGCCCGATGGGCGTCTTTGAAATGGACGCGTTCGCGCACGGGACGAGAGCGATCGCTGAAGCATTGGCGGAAGCGCCCGACACCTATTCGGTCATCGGCGGCGGGGATTCGGCGGCGGCGGTTGAGAAATTCGGCTTGGCCGACAAAATGGATCATATCTCCACCGGCGGCGGCGCTTCGCTCGAGTTTATGGAAGGAAAACAGCTGCCGGGTGTCGTCGCGCTCGAAGACAAATGACCCACGGCGCCGGATTTGGCGCATGGCGGCTGACGCCGCCCAGCGAAAGGAAGGGTGAACGATGAGAAAACCGATCATTGCAGGCAACTGGAAAATGCATAAAACATTAGCGGAAGCGGTTCAATTTGTCGAGAACGTAAAAGGGCTCGTGCCGCCGGCCGATGAAGTCGATTCCGTCGTTTGCGCGCCGTTTCTCTTTTTGGATCGGCTGGTGCAAGCGGCAGACGGCACGAATTTAAAAATCGGGGCGCAAAACATGCATTTTGCCGACCAAGGGGCGTACACCGGCGAAGTGAGCCCGGTCATGCTGAAAGACCTCGGCGTCACGTACGTCATCCTCGGCCATTCGGAGCGCCGGCAGATGTTTGCGGAGACGGATGAGACCGTCAATAAAAAAGTATTGGCGGCTTTCACCCGTGGGCTTGTGCCGATTGTTTGCTGCGGGGAAACGATCGAGGAGCGGGAAGCCGGGCAGACGAATGCGGTCGTCGCTTCACAAGTGGAAAAAGCGCTCGCCGGCTTGACGCCGGATCAAGTGAAGCAAGCGGTCATCGCTTACGAGCCGATTTGGGCGATCGGCACGGGGAAGTCGTCGACGGCGGAAGATGCGAACGACGTGTGCGGCCATATTCGTTCGGTCGTCTCGCGCCTGTTTGGCCCGGAAGCGGCGGAAGCGATCCGCATCCAATACGGCGGCAGCGTCAAACCGGACAACATCTGCGACTTTTTGGCGCAAGAACAGATCGACGGCGCCTTAGTCGGCGGGGCGAGCTTGGAGCCGGCTTCATTCTTGCAATTGGTGGAGGCGGGGCGCCATGAGTAAACGACCGGTTGCGCTCATCATTTTGGACGGGTTTGCGCTGCGCGAGGAAACGTACGGCAATGCGGTTGCCCAAGCTCACAAGCCCAATTTTGACCGCTATTGGAACGAATACCCGCACACAACGCTCAAGGCATGCGGCGAGGCGGTCGGGCTTCCGGAAGGGCAGATGGGCAACTCTGAGGTCGGACACTTGAACATCGGCGCCGGGCGCATTGTATACCAAAGCTTAACGCGGGTCAACATTGCCATCCGCGAAGGCGAGTTTGACCGGAATGAAACGTTTTTGGCAGCGATGAACCATGTGAAAGAGCATGGGACAAGCTTGCATTTGTTTGGTCTGCTGTCCGACGGCGGGGTGCACAGCCATATTCACCATTTGTACGCCCTCTTGCGCTTAGCGGCGAAAGAAGGCGTGAAGCGCGTGTACATCCACGGCTTTTTGGACGGCCGCGACGTCGGCCCGCAAACGGCGCCGCAATACATCAAAGAACTGCAGGAAAAAATCAAGGAGTACGGCGTCGGTGAAATCGCGACGTTGTCGGGCCGCTACTACTCGATGGACCGCGACAAGCGGTGGGACCGCGTCGAGAAGGCGTACCGGGCGATGGTGTACGGCGAAGGCCCGACGTACCGCGATCCGCTTGAGTGCATCGAAGATTCGTACCAACACGGCATTTACGACGAGTTCGTCCTGCCGTCGGTCATCGTCCGCGAAGACGGCCGGCCGGTGGCGACGATTCAAGACAACGACGCGATTATTTTCTACAACTTCCGCCCCGACCGGGCGATTCAAATTTCGAACACGTTTACGAATGAAGATTTCCGCGAATTTGACCGCGGCCCGAAACATCCGAAGCATTTGTTCTTTGTCTGCTTGACCCATTTCAGCGAAACGGTGAAAGGGTACGTGGCGTTCAAGCCGACGAACTTGGACAACACGCTCGGGGAAGTGCTGTCGCAGCACGGCTTGCGCCAGCTGCGCATCGCCGAGACCGAAAAATACCCGCACGTGACGTTTTTCATCAGCGGCGGCCGCGAAGAGAAATTTCCAGGCGAAGACCGGATTTTGATCAACTCGCCGAAAGTGGCGACGTATGACTTGAAGCCGGAAATGAGCGCCTATGAAGTGACAGACGCGCTGCTGAAAGAGATTGCAGCTGACAAGTACGACGCGATCATCTTGAACTACGCCAACCCGGATATGGTCGGCCACTCGGGCAAGCTTGAGCCGACGATCAAGGCGGTGGAAGCCGTGGACGAATGCCTCGGCAAAGTCGTCGACGCCATTTTGGCCAAAGGCGGCATCGCCATCATCACCGCCGACCACGGCAACGCCGATGAAGTGTTGACGCCGGACGGTAAGCCGCAAACGGCGCATACAACGAATCCGGTGCCGGTGATCGTGACGAAAAAAGGCATCAAGCTGAGAGACGGCGGCATTTTAGGAGATTTGGCGCCGACGATGCTTGATTTGCTCGGTTTGCCGCAGCCGAACGAAATGACAGGGAAATCGTTGATTGTCAAATAACGATACGAAGGAAAAGGAGTGTGTGTTCATGTCTGCGATTATTGATGTTTACGCCCGCGAAGTGCTCGATTCGCGCGGCAACCCAACCGTAGAAGTGGAAGTGTATACAGAAGAAGGCGGTTTCGGCCGCGCCCTGGTGCCAAGCGGCGCCTCGACTGGGGAATATGAAGCAGTCGAACTGCGCGACGGCGACAAAAACCGCTACCTTGGCAAAGGGGTGTTAAAAGCGGTCGAAAACGTCAACGAAGTGATCGCTCCGGAAATCATCGGCCTTGAAGTGACCGACCAAGTGGCGATCGACCGCGCGTTGATTGAGCTTGACGGCACGGAAAACAAAAGCAAACTTGGCGCCAACGCCATTTTGGGCGTTTCGCTTGCCGTGGCCCGCGCGGCGGCGGACGAGCTTGGCCTGCCGCTGTACCAATACTTAGGAGGCTTTAATGCCAAAACGCTGCCGGTGCCGATGATGAACATTTTAAACGGCGGCGCGCATGCGGACAACAACGTCGACATTCAAGAATTTATGATCATGCCAGTCGGGGCGGAAAGTTTCCGCGAAGCGCTGCGCATGGGGGCGGAAATTTTCCACAGCTTAAAAGCGGTGCTGAAAGCGAAAGGCTACAACACCGCGGTCGGCGATGAAGGCGGCTTCGCCCCGAACTTGAAATCGAACGAAGAAGCGCTGCAAACGATCATCGAAGCGATCGAAAAAGCCGGCTACAAACCGGGCGAACAAGTGATGCTCGCCATGGACGTTGCTTCATCCGAGCTGTACAACAAAGAAGACGGCAAATATCATTTGGAAGGCGAAGGCGTTGTCAAAACGTCGGAAGAAATGGTCGCTTGGTATGAAGAGCTTGTCTCGAAATATCCGATCATCTCGATCGAAGACGGGCTCGATGAAAACGATTGGGAAGGCCATAAACTGCTGACCGAGCGGCTCGGCAAAAAAGTGCAGCTTGTCGGCGACGACTTGTTCGTCACGAACACGAAAAAACTGGCCGAAGGCATTGAAAAAGGCGTCGGCAACTCGATTTTGATCAAAGTGAACCAAATCGGCACGCTCACCGAAACGTTTGACGCCATCGAAATGGCGAAACGCGCCGGCTACACGGCTGTCGTCTCGCACCGCTCCGGCGAAACGGAAGACAGCACGATCGCGGACATCGCCGTCGCCACCAACGCCGGCCAAATCAAAACGGGCGCGCCGTCGCGCACCGACCGCGTCGCGAAATACAACCAGCTGCTCCGCATTGAAGATGAACTCGGCCACACGGCCATTTACCAAGGCATCCGTTCGTTCTACAATTTGAAAAAATAACGGAAACAGGCGTCCCCAACGGAGGGGGCGCCTGTTGTTTTGACTGGGGAAAAGAGAATTGAATGGCTCGCGGTGATCAAGAATTCTTGATGCGTTCAGGAAAGCTGCTCCTCTTCATCAGATGGGGTCGTAAATAGTCGTTTTATGATGGCGCGCTTGATACATCTCGGTAATCTTTTCCATCGATACCTTCAAGAGGTTTGTGACCACACGGATGTCATGCCCGTTCGCATCCTGAAAGATCACGACGCGATGGCGCTTTTTGGAACGACATTGTTTTGTTCCGAATTGACAAGTAAAATCCGATCCTCATCAGAAACAATTTTTTGCATCAAATCAAACGAGCTGACATTGCCCTGCATAGGACAAAGCGATGGACGGAGGTGGTTTTTTCGTTTATAATATTTTTTGAATCATCATAATATTAGGGGATGGGGATGGAACAAATGATTGTCGAGACGCGGTATGGGCGGTTGCGCGGCGGGATGAAGGAAGGTGTTTTTGTTTGGAAAGGGATTCCGTACGCGAAAGCGCCGGTCGGTGAGCGCCGGTTTCTGCCGCCGGAGCCGCCTGAGGCATGGGATGGGGTGCGGGAGGCGACTGCCTTCGGTCCTGTCGTGATGCAGCCGTCGGATCCGATTTTCAGCGGATTGCTCGGGCGGATGAGCGAGCCGCCGAGCGAAGACGGGCTGTACCTGAACGTTTGGTCGCCGGCGGCGGATGGGAAGAAGCGGCCGGTGCTCGTCTGGATTCACGGCGGCGCCTTTTTGTTCGGCTCGGGTTCTTCGCCGTGGTATGACGGGACGGCGTTTGCGAAACACGGCGATGTCGTCGTCGTGACGATCAACTACCGAATGAACGTGTTTGGCTTTTTGCATCTCGGTGATTCGTTCGGCGAAGCGTACGCGCAAGCCGGGAATCTCGGCATTTTGGACCAAGTGGCGGCGCTGCGCTGGGTGAAGGAGAACATTGCGGCGTTTGGCGGTGATCCGGACAATGTGACGATTTTCGGTGAATCGGCGGGAGCGGCGAGCGTCGGCGTGCTGTTGTCGCTTCCGGAGGCGAAGGGGCTGTTTCGGCGCGCCATGTTGCAAAGCGGTTCGGGATCGCTTCTTCTCCGTTCGCCGGAGACCGCGATGGCGATGACCGAACGCATTCTCGATAAGGCTGGCATCCGTCCGGGCGACCGCGAACGGCTGTTGTCGATTCCTGCCGAGGAGCTGCTGCGGGCGGCGCTGTCGCTCGGTTCAGGGGTCATGTACGGTCCGGTGGTGGATGGCCGCGTATTGCGCCGCCATCCGATTGAAGCGCTCCGCGACGGGGCGGCCAGCGGCATTCCGATTCTCATCGGCGTGACGAAAGACGAGTACAACTTGTTTACCTTGACGGATCCGTCATGGACAAAGCTTGGCGAAAAGGAACTTCTTGACCGAATCAACCGGGAAGTCGGGCCGGTGCCAGAAGAGGCCATCCGCTATTACAAAGAAACGGCGGAGCCGTCGGCGCCTACTTGGCAAACGTGGCTTCGCATCATGACGTACCGCGTGTTTGTCGAGGGGATGCTGCGGACGGCGGACGCCCAAGCGGCGCAAGGGGCGGATGTGTACATGTACCGCTTTGACTATGAGACGCCGGTGTTCGGCGGCCAGCTGAAAGCATGCCACGCGCTCGAGCTGCCGTTTGTGTTTCACAATCTCCATCAGCCGGGCGTCGCGAATTTCGTCGGCAACCGGCCGGAGCGCGAGGCGATCGCCAATGAAATGCATTACGCTTGGCTCTCGTTCGCCCGCACCGGAGACCCGAACGGTGCTCACTTGCCGGAAGCATGGCCGGCGTATACGAGCGAGCGCAAGGCGGCCTTTGTCTTTTCGGCCGCCAGCCATGTCGAGGACGACCCGTTCGGCCGCGAGCGGGCGGCATGGCAAGGACGCTAGAAGATTTGATTCGTGAGGGAGCACCGCCGTCTGCGGAAAAATGGAGCTTCGGCCTCTCTCCGCTAAACCAACAAAGGAACGGCCAACCGCCGTTCCTTTGTTATTCGTTTGCCCCCTGAGAAGGAAGCCCAAACTGTTCCGCGAGCGCCGGGTCGCGGTCGATGGCCTCGATGAGCTTGCGCATGACGTTGACGTCAAACGTAAAGTTCACCCCGATCGGCGAGGTGACGAAAATTTTCCCTTCCTTTGCCTCACGCGCCCGTTTGAATTGATAGCCGTCAATCGCGATGATGACTCGTTCGTCCGGTCTTGCCATTGAAGTCCCTCCAGTCGTTGCCGATTTGCTTTCTATTGTAACGCATTTCGGCGGTGGACGACAATGATCATACCGCATCCGATTCATGGAGCGTCAAGCAGATGGAGGATGAAACGTTCCTTCATCTCTGCCAAAGAGAAGAGGGAGCGAATGTTTGCTGCGCTCCCGTTGCCATTCCGTTGAATGGATGAGAAAGGCAAGGAGTTGTCGCCTTTTCTTCAGCATCGTTTCATTCGTTCGCGGCTCCATCGATTTGGTCAAGTCAGATACGTGGCGATTTTAGCCAGGCATTCGTCAATGATTTCGTCGATTTCCTCTATTTGCGCATCTTCTCGATTGTATTTTTTTAAAATTTTTAGATGACGAGCTTTCCAATCCAATGATTTGATTTGGTCGATAAAATGACCCCTGTAATGGGAGCGCCGCCTTCAAGGAGTATTCCTTCTTTTGGCAAATCCACTTCAAACGGATAGCCTTTCTTCTGATTGGTGATGGGACAAACAACTGCAAATCCTGTTGCTTGATTGAATTTTTGTGGAGATAAAACAAGAGCAATTCTTCTTCCTGCTTGTTCATGGCCAGCTTGTGGATGGAAGTTCAACACAACGAAATCTCCTCTTTCCGGCGCGTCTGCGGCCATTAGATCCACTCACGCCCTTCTACCCCAAAATCGATCTCCTTATGTCGATTTTCAGGGGTAATTTGTGAGAGTAGCTCTTCCAATGTGTATTTCTTCCGTGCTCTTTTCGGCTTTAATGTGATGATTCCTTCGTTTTCAATGACATGTAATTCCATTTCAGAACCTTGTTGAATCCCGATTTGGTCAGCCGCGTCTTTTGGGATGCGGATGCCCAAACTGTTCCCCCACTTTTGCACGATGACAGTAGACATCACATTCTCTCCTTTCTTTTTTACGCTGTTGTTTTGTTTTGAATTCATTGTATCATCTCCGTTCCTAAATGTATCTACACAGTATATACAAAATGATTCAAAATGATTACATGTTTCACCAAAAAAGGAATGAGGGGGCTTTCGTCGTGTTGAGACAGGCCCGCCAGTTGCCGCCAACGGCGATCTATGGTATAGTGAAATTATTGCAATGTCGGTCGTTGGAGGTGTCAAGCATGCATGCCTTGCTTGTGACGCTGCTTGTCATTGTGTCGATCGCGCTGATTGCGGTGGTGTTGTTGCAGTCGGGCCGCAGCGCCGGGCTGTCGGGGGCGATCACTGGCGGCGCCGAGCAACTGTTCGGGAAGCAGAAAGCCCGTGGACTCGATGCGGTGTTTCAGCGCGTGACGGTTGTGTTGGCCGTTTTGTTCTTTGTGTTGGCGATTCTTGTTGTTTATGTCCAACCATCATAAGCAAAAAACGGGGGCGGTCCATAGAATGAAGGGCTGCCCTTTCTATTTCACACCAGAGAGGAAGGAGAACCTATGATGAAAATTGTTCCGCCGAAGCCGTTTTTCTTTGAAGCCGGGGAGCGGGCGGTGCTGCTGTTGCATGGGTTTACCGGCAATTCCGCTGATGTTCGGATGCTCGGGCGTTTTTTAGAATCCAAAGGCTATACGTGCCATGCGCCGATTTACAAAGGACACGGCGTGCCGCCTGAGGAGCTCGTCCACACCGGGCCGGATGACTGGTGGCAAGATGTCATGAACGGCTACGAGTTTTTGAAAAACAAGGGCTACGAAAAAATCGCCGTCGCCGGACTGTCGCTTGGAGGCGTATTTTCATTGAAATTAGGTTACACTGTACCTATAGAGGGCATTGTGACGATGTGCGCGCCGATGTACATCAAAAGCGAGGAAACGATGTACGAAGGCGTGCTCGAGTATGCGCGCGAGTATAAAAAGCGGGAAGGAAAATCAGAGGAGCAGATCGAACAGGAGATGGAGAAGTTCAAGCAGACGCCGATGAAGACGTTAAAGGCGCTGCAGGAGCTGATCGCCGATGTGCGTGACCATCTTGATTTGATTTATGCCCCGACGTTTGTTGTGCAGGCGCGCCATGATGAGATGATCAACCCGGACAGCGCGAACATCATTTATAACGAAATTGAATCGCCGGTCAAACAAATCAAGTGGTATGAGCAATCAGGCCATGTGATTACGCTTGATCAAGAAAAAGATCAGCTGCATGAAGATATTTATGCATTTCTTGAATCGTTAGATTGGTAATGGAGAAAGGAGGGGATGGACAATGGATCATGTGTTGGCCGAACGCATCTTAACGTTTATGCGCGATGAGGCGTATAAGCCGCTGACGGTCGAAGAGTTGGAAGAAGCGTTTGGCATCGAGGATGCCGATGGATTCAAGGAGTTTGTCAAAACGCTTGTCGCCCTGGAAGAGGAAGGACTCATCGTCCGGACGCGCAGCAACCGCTACGGCGTGCCTGAGCGGATGAATCTCGTGCGCGGCAAGGTGATTGGCCACCCGAAAGGATTCGCGTTTGTCACACCGGAGGAGCCAGGACTGGATGATATTTTCATCCCGCCGTCCGAATTGAAAAACGCGATGCATGGCGACACCGTGCTTGTGCGCGTCCAGGCCGATTCATCGGGGGCGCGCCGTGAAGGGACGATCGTCCGCATTGTGGAGCGCGGGGTGAAAGAAGTCGTCGGCACGTACACCGAAAGCAAATATTTCGGCTTTGTCATCCCGGATGACAAGCGGATCGTCAACGACATTTTCATTCCGAAACACGCCGCGAACGGTGCGGTCGAAGGGCATAAAGTCGTCGTCCGGCTCACCTCGTATCCAGAAGGACGGATGAGCGCTGAAGGGGAAGTCGTCCGAATTCTCGGCCATAAAAACGACCCGGGCGTCGACATTTTGTCGATCATCTATAAGCATGGGCTGCCGCTTCAATTTCCCGATGACGTCATCGAGCATGCGAACCGTGTGCCCGATGTGATTACCGAGCAAGATTTGGAAGGGCGGCGCGATTTGCGCGGCGAGATGATCGTCACCATTGACGGCGAGGATGCGAAAGACTTAGACGATGCGGTGACGGTGACGAAGCTGGAAAACGGCAACTATAAGCTCGGCGTCCACATCGCCGACGTGAGCCATTACGTCGAAGAAGGCTCGCCGATCGACCGCGAGGCGTATGAGCGCGGCACGAGCGTCTATTTGGTCGACCGCGTCATCCCGATGATTCCGCACCGGCTGTCCAACGGCATTTGTTCGCTCAACCCGAAAGTCGACCGGCTGACGCTGTCGTGCGAGATGGAGATCACCCCGCAAGGCGAAGTCGTCCGCCATGACATTTTCCAAAGCGTCATCCGCACGACAGAGCGGATGACGTATTCCGATGTCAATAAAATTTTGGTGGACAAAGACGAAGCCTTGCGGGAAAAATACGCGCCGCTTGTGCCGATGTTTGAGCTGATGGCTGAGCTCGCCGACATTTTGCGCACGAAGCGGATGAAGCGCGGGGCGATCGATTTTGATTTCAAAGAAGCGAAAGTGCTCGTCGATGAAAACGGCAAGCCGTACGATGTCGTCTTGCGCGAGCGGTCGGTCGCCGAGCGGTTGATTGAAGAGTTTATGTTGGCGGCGAACGAAACGGTCGCTGAGCATTTCCATTGGCTGAACGTACCGTTTATGTACCGCGTCCATGAGGATCCAAAGCCGGAAAAACTGCAACGTTTCTTGGAGTTCATCACGAACTTCGGCTATGTCGTGAAAGGAACGGGCAACCAAATCCACCCGCGCGCCCTCCAACAAATTCTCGAAGCGGTGCGCGGCGAGCCGGAAGAAATGGTGATCTCCACCGTCATGCTTCGGTCGATGAAGCAAGCGCGCTATGACGCCGAGAGCCTCGGCCATTATGGGCTGTCGACTGAGTTTTACACCCATTTTACGTCGCCGATCCGCCGCTATCCGGACTTGATCGTCCACCGGCTCATCCGGACCTGCTTGATCAACGGGCAGATGGATCCGGAGACGCAGCGAAAATGGGCGGAAAAGCTGCCGGAGATTGCCGAGCATGCATCCAACATGGAGCGGCGCGCCGTCGAGGCCGAGCGGGAGACGGACGATCTGAAGAAAACCGAGTTTATGGAAGACAAAATCGGGATGGAGTTTGACGGCATTATCAGCTCGGTGACGAACTTCGGCTTGTTCGTTGAGCTGCCGAACACGATCGAAGGCCTGGTGCACGTCAGCTACTTAACCGACGACTATTACCGCTATGACGAGCGCAGTTATGCGATGATCGGCGAGCGGACGGGAAAAATGTACCGCATCGGCGATGAAATCACCGTCCGTGTCATCAACGTCAACAAAGACGAACGGATCGTTGATTTTGAAGTCGTCGGCATGAAAGGACGCCGCCCGCCGAAGGCAAAAGCCGCGCCGGTCGTTATTGAAGGAAAAAAACAAAAGAACGGCAAGCCGAAAGCAGAGGCAAAAGGAAAAACCGGTGCGGGCCGCGCCGCGAAAGCAAAAAAGAAGAAAAAGAAAAAACGGTGAGGAAAAGCCGAACGGGCGGCTTTTCCTTCCTTTTCGTTTTTGGTAAAATAAGAAACGCCGATGAGGAGGGGGAAAACGGATGCCGAAAGGCGAAGGAAAAGTGATCGCCCAAAACAAAAAAGCGCACCACGACTATTTCATCGAAGAAACGTATGAAGCCGGCCTTGTGCTGCAAGGGACGGAAATCAAATCGATCCGCAACGGCCGGGTGAACTTGAAAGATTCGTTCGCCAAAGTGGAAAAAGGGGAAGTGTTTCTCCATAACATGCATATCAGCCCGTATGAACAAGGCAACCGCTACAACCATGATCCGCTGCGGACGAGAAAGCTCCTTTTGCACCGCCGCGAAATCAACAAGCTGATCGGCTATACGAAAGAGCAAGGGTATACGCTCGTGCCGCTGAAATTGTATATTAAAAATGGCTTTGCCAAAGTGGAGCTTGGAGTGGCCAAAGGGAAGAAAAAATACGACAAACGGGAAGACATGAAGCGGAAAGAAGCGCAGCGCGAAATCGAACGGGCGTTTCGCGAGCGGCAAAAGCTGTAGAGAGGCAAGCCGCCGAGCGGGCATTTGTCGAGGGCGGGAGCCTGAAACATCGGGCTTTTGGCGGGCATTGCCGGTTTGGGAACGGCGGAGGGATGTTTGGTTCATCGCGGCAAGCGGGGGCATTTCTTGCGTCGCCGTGTACGGAAAATGGGATGGGCTGATTTTTCTTGGCAAGTGCCAAGAAGCCGTGTTCTCAATCATCCGTCACAACATTCGGAGAAGAGCCTGTTTTTTGGCGAGATTGAAAACATTCCCATTGAAAATGCACCGCGTCATGGTATAATAAAAAGTGCAACAGCTAGTTATCCGATGCTTAAGCTGTTCTGATCTCTTCGCACCGCGGGGACGATCCGGATTCGACAGGGGTAGGTCGAGCTTAAGCGGCGAGCCGAGGGGGACGTCCTCGTAAAAACGTCACCTAAAGATAACTGGCAAACAAAACTACGCTTTAGCTGCCTAATTGCTGCAGCTAGCTCCTCCCGCCATCGCCCGCGTGGCGTTCGAGGGGCTCATATGAAGCGGGCTACGCCCAAATCCGCCGCCTGAGGATGAGGGAAGAGACGAACCAGGCTAGCCGCCGGGAGGCCTGTCGGTAGGCGGAACGGACGGCGAAGCGAAATATACCGACTACGCTCGTAGATGCTTAAGTGGCGATGCCTCTGGACGTGGGTTCGACTCCCACCGTCTCCATTTCCAACATGTTGCTGTTTCGGATGAAAAATGGTGAACCGCTTGATGCGACCGTGTTTGCGGTCGTTTTTGCTTTTTCAAGAATGCGAAAGAAGCCAGCGAATGGGCGAAAATTTTGCGCGGATTTTGCACCGTGTTTTTTGCCTTGCATTGTATACCGAGTTCGACAGTGACTAAGTAAACAAAATGCCTCTCATCCCTTGATGCCAAAGGGACAAGAGGCATTTGGGCATCCTTCCAGCGTGTATCTAGGCGCGAGGATGGATGCCTAGAATCTTCGGAGGCGGCCTCAGCTCTAGCGCCGATCTTGTTCTGCAGCGATGATGGGCCCATAATATGAATATGCGCCTCGTTTGTTCATGATGAATGGATTCGTGATCGGGAAAAAGAGATAAAAAAAGAAGGCCGAACGAACGAATATTTCGCTTCGTTCGGCCGAGCGATCGGCGCCTGTTAGTCGATTGCGGCGGATGGCTCTTTGTCCGCCGCTGCTTCATGATGAGCAGCAGGAGCGTCGGCTTCAGCCCATTGCGGGCGCCAGGCGATGCAAAGCGCCCCGCCGATGATGCCGAGAATGGTGCCGACTAAGAAGCCACCCAAGGCGCCCATGATCGACAGAATGGCACTGAACATGCCGATGATGCCGAGCAAGGTGGATAGCCGCGGCATGGCGTAGGAAAGAATCCCCATCAACATGACCATGCCGCCAAGGAAAAAGCCGGCGAACACCATGCTTCCGGGGACAAGCGAAATTTCATACAGCTGCATCGGAATCCATAAAATCACAAGGCTTGATAACAAGAGAAACGTCGCCCCCCAAAACGGGCGGCGTTTCCGCCAGCGACCGAACGCCTGCCAGCTAGAACGAATGATGCCCAATGTTTCTCATCCTTACTGAAATTTAGTTGAGTTTTTCAAAGTACACTTTCATGCCCGGCAGCGACACTTTTTGCTGGAACAAGTAGACGGTTTTGATATCGCCGTTTTCGATCGTAATGCTGTCGGCTCCTTGTGTGAATTCTTTGGCCGCCTTCTCGACTGGGTTGCTCGTATCGCCGACATAGCTTTCTTTCATCGTCAAGCTGCCGAAGGAGATGTTGCCGTTGATTTGCGTCGCTTTTTGCACGAGGCCGTCAATCGAGACCGGTTGGCTCGCCACGATGACGACGCGAATGCCCAAGGCCGGGAAGTCTTTCGAAATCCGAAGACCTTGAATCGTCGCTTTGTCCATTTCATTGACGAAGACCGGCGTCTGTGGGGCATTGCCTGCTTCCGCCACGCCGCCGTACATTTTAAATCCGCTGCCGTTCAGTTTGTCAAATTGAACGGTGAACTCCCCGACCCCACTGATCGGCACGGCATAGGCGACGCCTGTCAGCCCGAAGATCGACAGCAAGGCGCCTAACAGCAGGAACCCCCCTAACAGCGCGGCGATCAGCGGCTTTTTCGCTGTGCGCCCCCCAATGATGACCGGTTTTGTTGCCATTTCCATGGCGTTTCTCCTCCCCCTTTTTTTGAATGATCAGCGCTGTAAGCGCTTTAGTGAATCTGTTTAAATTTTATGACAATTATACATTTCATTACATCCCTATGTTTGTCGGATTTTTTAAGTGCTGTTGGACAACCGTGACGGGCAAAAGAAGGAATTGACCGATCGAATTAAGAAATTAGATGATCAAAGTAGTCGATCACTAGCGGGGATGCGGGGGGAGGATGGGGATGTCGAAGGAATTAAATGATCATTTGCTTCGTTTGCTTCATGAAGCGGCCGACATCTTGCATAGGTATGCGGCGGAATTGAACCGGGAATGGAAGCGGATCGGCGAAGCGCTTGGCAAGCGGAATGCGCGGGTTCAAGAGGTGTTTTCGACGCTGTGCGCATTCGTTCAGGCAAGATTGCTCCCGTACGGGGGTGAACATCCAGCGAATGGGCAGCTCGAACGCATTGCGGTGTTTCATCCGGAGATGGTCATATTTTCCCTGAATTTAATGGAAAATACGGTTCATCAAGTGTTGAAGGCGCATGCGTCAGCGGCTGCTGCGCTGCACCCAGCCGTGCGGTATTTGTTTTTTAAATGGAATGAATGGTTGTTGTATGAAGTGAATGAGCAATCATTCAAAATCGGCGGCGATTCCTCGTGGAAAAAAGAATCCTTGTGGAAAGACGCCGTCATTTTGTTTAACGAATGGATTTTGCGGGCGCAGACGTTTGAGGAATCGGCGGCGCATATTTGTTTTGGTTTTTCCTATTTTCTTCCTTTCACCCGCTGTGCGCTGTTTCAATTTGTCAATCAGGAGAGCACAGCCATCGGCCTGCACGGGTATGGCGTGGACAACGGGCAAATTCAGCGCTTGCGCGTGGAATTGGACAGCATTCCGATGTTGAAAGAAAGTGTGGGGAAATTGAAAGCGGAAGTGCATGAGTTTCGCCATTTTCGTCCGATTTATGTGCCGAGGGCGAGCGAACAGTTTCCGCGCCTGTATGTGGACCCGTTCGGTTTGGCCTCGCTGGTGATCGTTCCGGTGTATGTGCCGACGGAAGGGCGGATGATTGGAGGCGTTGTCCTTGATCGGGGGCCGGGGCGGTTTTTTTCCATCGACCGTCGGTTGTTTCCGGCGTTGATGAAATTTGGCCAAAGCGCGGGGGAATTGTTGTTGAAATTGATCGAAGCGCCGGCGAGAAAAAAGGATGAGGGAGAGCATGAGCCGCTGTCGCCGCGGGAAATCGAGGTGTTGAAGCTGCTCGCTGATGGGGCATCGACATCAGAAGCAGCTGAACAGCTGTATTTAAGCGAATTTACAGTGCGCGACTATATTTCGAGCGCCTTAAGGAAGCTTCGCGCCAAAAATCGGACGGAAGCGGTGGCAAAAGCGCTGCGCCTTGGGTTGATTGGATGACGAGGCGGACTGGTCTGTCTCCGGCCGTTTCATTTCACACCATTTTCGCCGATTGCACACCGTTTGGACACAGTTTTGTTCTATACTGCCTACTGAAAAACATGGCAGGGGGAAAAACTGTGGAACAAACGGTGAAGGCGGCGGACAAACAGCCGCCGATGTATGCGGCGGTCTGGAGGTGGCATTTCTATGCGGGGATCATCTTTGCGCCGTTTCTGATCATTTTGGCGTTGAGCAGCGCAAGCGCAAACCGAAAGGCGTCCTCGGCGCCCCTAGGCGGGTGAAGGATCCCCAAGCGGCGAAAACGGTGTGGGGGCATGATCGCTGCGGCGGTCGTGATGCCGCTGTTTGCGTTGTCGCTTGTTGTCATTTGGCTGTTTGACCGTTTTGTGGTGCAGAAGATTCCGAGCGTTCGCCGCTTTCTCGCGGCGTAACCATCGTTGGAAGCGGCTTGATGAGTAGGCATCAAGGCCGCTTTCTTTTTTAGGGCGCTTGGTTTTTTGTCATGTTTGGCACGGGGCGGCATATGGATAAAAAGGGAATCTTCTTCAACGCATCAAAAGGGAGGAAATGAGAATGAACCAGCCCTACGCGTCCCATGCTTCGCCGCCGCAGCTTATTGCCTTGGTTGACCCGTATGTGTACCACGCTTTCCAAGCTTTGAACGGCAAAGAAGTGGTAGTGGAAACCGTCCGCGGTTCGATCCAAGGAACGGTGAGGGATGTGAAGCCAGACCATATCGTCATCTCAGCGCATCAGGCGGTTTATTACATCCGCTTGGCGCAAGTGGTGTCTGTTCGCCTCAGCAATTAATGGAGAGGAGGAAAAGAGTCGTGGTATTTCAGCGGATCGACCGGCTGGCGATCGAATTGCCGAAGCCGAAGTACGCGGACCCCAATGCGGCTGCCGCTGTCCAGGAGCTGCTTGGCGGCCGTTTCGGAGAAATGTCGACGTTAAACAATTATTTGTTTCAGTCATTCAATTTTCGGCAAAAAAAGAAGCTGCGCCCGTTTTACGAGTTGGTGGCGAGCATCACCGCCGAAGAGTTTGGCCATGTCGAGCTCGTGTCCAATGCGATCAACCTTTGCTTGACCGGCTCCACCCATCCAGGTGATCCGGATACAGCGCCGATGAAGGATGCGAAAGACAAGCGCAATACGTATCATTTTATCGCGACGGCGCAGACGGCGTTTCCCGGCGATTCGATGGGGAAGGCGTGGACGGGGGAGTACGTGTTCAACAGCGGCAACTTGATTTTGGATTTGCTTCACAACTTTTTCCTGGAATGCGGAGCGCGCACGCATAAAATGCGCGTCTATGAAATGACGGACCACCCTACCGCCCGCGAGATGATCGGCTACTTGCTTGTGCGCGGGGGCGTTCATGTTTTGGCGTACGCCAAGGCGTTGGAAGTGGCGACGGGCGTTGATGTGACGAAGCTTCTGCCAATCCCGAACCTCGATAACCGCGTGTTCGATGCGGCGAGAAAGTATGAGGATCAAGGCGTCCACCGCCGTCTTTATACGTTCAGCGATCGCTATTACAAAGAAATCGTCCGCATTTGGAAAGGAACCCATCCAAGCGACGGCCAGCCGCTCGAGGTGGTCGAAGGAGCGCCCCAAGGGGGGGCGATCCCCGATTTGGACGAAGTGCCGGAAGAATTCGCTCCCGGGATTTCGGCCGAAGATTTTTTGGAAATCGCCAAGCGGCTGCAGCGGTCGGCAGGGTTGTGATGAGGCGCCCAACGGCGCCTGATTTTTTTTTGGAAAGCCAATAGTAAAAGCACGATTTGACGCAGCCGATCGACAGCGTTCCCGCCGTTCCCTCTTCGATTTCTTTTACTTCCGCTACGGCGTCATCAAGCTGGGCGAGCAGCCGTTTCGCCTTTTCGTAAAACGCTTTGCCTGGTGCGGTGAGCTCCATTTTTTTCGCCTTCCGGTCAAATAAAGGAACGCCGAGCTCTTCTTCGAGCTGCTTCAGCTGCTGGCTGAGCGGCGGCTGGGCGATGTCAACTACCCCCACTTCGCTAACGCTTGAAGTGGGGGCTTGCAACTCCCCAGAAGTACAAGCGGACTTCGTCCTCCTTCCTTGACTTGGGGTTGCATCAGGGCAGGTTGACAACTACCCAACGACGCAGGTCATGCCTGCATCGTTACCGATTCTCTCGGTGTGTCTGTTGGCAGTACTTGGCTTCCACACACAACAGACGGATCTACGCTCGATGTTTTACGGTTACAACGTTTCCTGTAACCAACTCCATACATCGAGTAGCAGTTATTGGAGTGCCTTTATTAAACGGTTTTCTCCACGCCTTTATTATATCATACACAAAAGAAAAGGGGAACGCGCATTCCTCTCCCACTTACTCCCTTTGGTCGTTGAAGTGGGAGTCTCCTGCGCGAAATAGGATGAAAGTGGCGCAGGAAGAAATTTTCGGACCGGTCATGGCCGTCATGTCTTTCACGAGTGAAGAAGAGGCCATTCGGTTGGCGAACGATGTGAAGTACGGATTGGCGGCGTACGTCTGGACGAACGACATGAAGCGCGGCCACCGCGTCTCCCAAGCGATCGAAAGCGGGATGGCGTGGGTCAATTCACCGAACGTCCGCGATTTGCGCATCCCGTTTGGCGGGACGAAATACAGCGGCATCGGCCGCGAAGGCGGGCATTACGGCTTTGATTTCTATACGGAAGTGCAAGTTGTCCACGTCGCGGTCGGCGATCCGCCAATCCCCGCATTCGGCAAAGGGGAGAAACAGACCGCCTTGTCTGCCGAACAGGCATAATGGCTAGTCAATGTATACGATCTAGTATATGATAAACGTATGGAAACGAAAGCGAAAAACAAAACCCAATTGGCTTACGAGTATATTCTTTCTCGCATTGAAAACGGCGTCTATGGCCCGGGATACCGGGTCGTCATCGACCAAATCGCCCGCGAGCTTGGACTCAGCATCATCCCGGTGCGGGAGGCGATCCGCCAGCTTGAAGCGGAAGGGCTTGTCGAGTTCAAACCGTATACGGGCGCCGTTGTGAGCAACATCAACGAGAAAGAATATATCGAGACGCTGTCGGTGTTGGCTGTGCTGGAAGGCTATGCGACCGCGCTTGGCTCCGCCAATTTGACGAAGGAGGCGATCAACGAGCTTGAGCGGTTGAACGAACGGATGGAGCGGGCGCTTGAAGAGCTGGAGCTGGAACGGTTCAGCGAGCTGAACTATGAATTTCATTCCTTGATTTACGCCCATTGCGGCAACGCCTACCTCGAAGAGCAAATCAAGCAAATTTGGCAGCGGATGAAGCGCATCCGCGCCTACGGCTTCACCTTTGTGCCGCAGCGGGCGAAAGCATCGATCGAAGAACATAGAGAGATCATCCGTCTGTTGCGTGAACAGGCGCCGCCGCATGAAATCGAACAATACGTCCGTCAACACAAAATCAACACCGCCGAAGCGTTTAAGCGGCGGCGCTGATCTTCTTCCGCCGGGTGGAGGCCTGGCGGGAGAATGATGATTTGAAAGCGTTGTCAATGTAAAAGGGGTCAAAAAAAGATGAAAAAAGTCAAATAGGGAAGCTTTGCAAAACTTGAACTTTGCTTCCTTCTGCAACCACGGTTTGGTCGGAAAGTGTGGGGTTTTCCCTGCCGTTCTGCATGATTAATAGAAAAACAGAACTAAGGAAATAATATGTATGGTTGTGAAAATATGTTCGATGCAATATAATCATAAAGGGAAACCGAAAATAGCAAAGGAGATGATGACGATGAAGAAGCGAAAGTGGTTTGCGCGCGCAATGACTGTTCTTTCTCTGTCGCTGTTGCTTGGCGCTTGTGGAAACGGTAACGGCAATGGAGGGACAGAGCAAGAAGGGGCCGACGGGAAGCAAGGCGGCGACGTGAAATTCCTCAGCATTGCCACTGGCGGGACAGGCGGAACGTATTATCCGCTTGGCGGGGCCTTTGCCGATATTATCAAAGATGAAACGGGCATCGACGCCAATGCCATCACTTCGGGGGCATCGGCGGAAAACATGGCGATTTTGGATGCGGGCGATGCGGAAATTGCATTTGCGCAAACTGACATCGCGACATACGCGACGGAAGGAAAATTAATGTTTAAAGAGAAAATTGAAAGCGTGAAAGGGATCGCGACCCTTTACCCGGAAACGATTCAAATTGTCACCACGAAAAAATCGGGCATTCAGTCCGTTGAGGATTTAAAAGGGAAAGTCGTTTCTGTCGGGGAAGCGGGCTCGGGGACGCGGGCAAATGCGGAACAAATTTTGGAAGTTCACGGCATGACGTTTGATGATATTAAAGCGCGCAATTTGTCGTTTGATGATTCCGTCTCCGGCATCCAAGATGGCACGATTGACGCCGCTTTTATTACAGCCGGAACGCCGACAGGAGCGGTAGAAAGCTTGTCAGCGACGGAAGACGTTGTGATTGTGCCGATCGCTGAGGACAAAATCAATGCGCTGATTGAAAAATACCCGTACTATGCGAAAGATGAAGTGCCTCAAGGGACGTATAAGCTAGCGGAAGCGGTTCCGACGGTCGCCGTGCGCGCGATGCTCGTCGCTCGGGCGGATTTGCCGGAAGACACGGTCTACAACGTGACGAAAGCGATTTTTGAAAACTTGGATAAGGTCAAACATGCCAAAGCCCAGCAAATCAAGCTGGAAAATGCGCTGGATGGCATGTCGATCGAGCTTCACCCGGGGGCGAAGAAATACTTTGATGAAAAAGGAGTTAAAGCGGAATAACGGTGTCACGGGAAGGACTGGCCGGGTTCATGGCGCCAGCCCTTCCTTATTTCCGCCGGCCACGAAGGGGGGCGGCTGATGCGAAAATGGTTCGCAGCGGTCAGTGCACTTCTGGCGGTTGCAGTCTTCTTCCTTCCTTTCCGCCAGGTGCTGGCGTTTGAAAAGGATGGCCGGGTCGCTGCGTATATCCCGATTTCTCAAGGGGATACGTTCGCGATTCGCTATACGCATTCGATCCACCGTTCAGATGTCGAGGAAACGTATAAGGTGTTGACTGACGGGACGATTGAACAAATCGCTCTCACCTATGAGGATACGGCGGTCGGGATGCCGGCGAACGCGGCGCCAGGGGAGACATTTACGCTTCGGAATGGAAAATACTATATTACCGGCATGGAGCGCAAATTTCCATCCATCTTGTTGAGCATTGGGCGGGTTGTCGCCAACCATCGCGTCGTTTATGAAGGGAAGATGGTGACATTAAAAACAGTCATCCCTCCCGGCTCCATTGTCCGCATCAAGGTGACACGACTATCATTGGTTCAATGCTGGAAGGGAGTGAACTTGTTTGACTGAGAAGTTTGAACAGCTATCCGCAGAGGAGCAGCAACAATTGCTGGAAAAATATGATCCGGAAGCAGCGACGCGCAAATTGAAAGGGCCGCTTGGCTGGATTGCCTTTTTCGGGCTGCTTTCATTTTCACTCTTTCAGTTATATGCTT
Source organism: [Flavobacterium] thermophilum (assembly GCA_900450595.1). GTDB lineage: Bacteria > Bacillota > Bacilli > Bacillales > Anoxybacillaceae > Geobacillus > Geobacillus thermophilus. Next base: position 2,150,166 of record UGGS01000001.1, on the reverse strand, counting down.
CGATTTTTCAAACGCTTCCAAAACAAATTTTATTGTCGATCCATTTAGGGTTTGCCTTGTCGCTTATCTTTTTATTGTTTCCGGCGCGGAAAAAACATCTTCATCGCGCCGACGTCGGCATCGTGAATATCCTTTTGTCGCTGTTGTCGATCGGGGTCGGCGCATATTTGCCGCTGATGCTCGATGACATCGTCCAACGCATCGGCATTATGACGCCGCTTGACTTTACGGTTGGTTTGGTCGCCGTGCTGCTTGTGCTTGAGGCGACGAGGCGGGCGGTCGGGCTGCCAATTACGATCATCGCCTCGCTATTTTTGCTGTATGCGTATTTCGGGCCGTATATGCCGGGATTTTTGGCTCATCGGGGCGTTGATTTGGAAGGGCTCGTCAAAACGATGTTTTTTACGACGGAAGGCATTTTCGGCACGCCGCTGTACGTGTCGGCGACATACATTTTCGTCTTCTTGTTGTTTGGCGCCTTCTTAGTGAAAACGGGTGTCGGGGAGTATTTTAATGACTTGGCGCTCGTTGTCGCCGGGAAGCGAATCGGCGGTCCGGCGAAGGTGGCGGTGTTCTCAAGCGCGCTGCAAGGAACGATCAGCGGCAGCTCGGTGGCGAACGTCGTGACGTCCGGGGCGTTTACGATTCCGATGATGAAACGGCTCGGATACGGAAAAGAGTTTGCCGGCGCTGTGGAGGCGACATCGTCCACCGGCGGCCAGCTCATGCCCCCGGTCATGGGAGCGGCGGCGTTTTTGATGGTGGAGTTTATCGGCGGCATTTCGTATTGGGAGATCGCAAAAGCAGCGGCGATTCCAGCGATTCTATATTTTTCCGGCATTTGGATGATGACGCACTTTGAAGCGAAGCGAATCGGGCTGCGCGGGTTGACAGAGGAAGAAATGCCGAACCGGAAAGAAGTGCTCGGAAAAATCTACTTGCTCGTTCCGATCATCGTTGTCATTTTGCTGCTGATGAGCGGGATGAGCGTGATGCGGGCCGCGCTTTGGTCGATCGTGGCGATCATTGCGGTCAGCGCGTTGAAAAAGGAAACGCGGTTAGGATGGCGTGACATTATCGGCGCTTTGGTTGACGGAGCAAGAAGCGCGCTGTCCGTGGCGGCGGCGACAGCGGCCGCCGGGATTATCGTCGGGGTCGTGACGAAAACCGGCCTTGGCTTGAAAATGGCAAACGGGCTAGTGGACTTATCGAACGGGATTTTGATTTTAACGCTCTTTTTCACGATGTTGACATCGCTCATTCTCGGCATGGGGTCACCGACGACCGCGAACTATGTCATTACGTCAACGATCGCGGCGCCGGCGATCATCGCATCCGGCGTGCCGGAGCTGGCGGCTCATTTGTTCGTCTTTTACTTTGGCATTATTGCCGATATTACGCCGCCGGTGGCGCTTGCGGCGTTTGCGGCCGCCGGCATTTCCGGAGGGAAGCCGCTACGGACCGGGGTGATTGCGTCGAAGCTAGCGATTTCCGCGTTTATCATCCCGTACATGTTTGTCTTTTCACCGGCGCTGTTAATGATTGATACGACGCTTCCATATTTGATATGGGTCGTCTTTTCCGCGTTTATCGGCATGTTGGCCATTAGTGCGGGGATGATCGGCTTTTGGTACCGGAAGCTCAACATTGTTGAACGCATCATTGCGGTTGTGACAGGATTGCTGCTGATTTATCCAGAAAAAATCAGCGATATCGTTGGATTGGTCTTATTTGCGGCCATGTTTGCCATTCAATATGCAGCCGGAAGACGGGAACGGACGCAGAAAACGGCGTCATAAAAGTCCGATTTGAGCAAACCGAAAGGCAGGCGCTCATCTAGACGAGGCCTGCCTTTTGCTTGCGGTTGCGACGGGGCGGTGACATCATCTAGCGCTTTGCGGACAAGCTATTGCGTTTTCATCTATGGATGCAGGCCCGCCAGTTTCTTGCGCTGCCACTGAAGAAAAGAATAGCGTCAACAGCAAAGTCGTAGCCGCTTTTTTGTGCATCAAATGGGAACCCGGTTCAGGTGATGAAAAGGAACCGGCCGTGTTTGAGTACGGACATCTCCAACGCGGCAATGGCTGATGGCGCGTCGTCGTTGTTTCCTTGTTTGGTTTTTGCTATGATGGGGATAGATTTGGCTGGCTTTCCGGTCAGCGGCTTGCTTGCAACATGCACCTGAGCGGCTGAGAACTGCCCCCCTAGTGGGCCGGTGATTGAAAACGGCAAATGGAAAAAGGTATTTCTTTCATCCTATTTCGCGCAGGAGACTCCCACTTCAACGACCAAAGGAAGTAAGTGGGAGAGGAATGCGCGTTCCCCCTTTCTTTTGTGTATGATAGAATAAAGGCGTGGAGAAAACCGTTAAATAAAGGCACTCCAATAAACTGCTGCTCGATGTATGGAGTTGGTTGCAGGAAACGTTGCAACCGTAAAACATCGAGCGTAGGTCTGTCTGTTGTGTGTGGAAGCCAAGTACTGCCAACAGACACACCGAGAGAATCGGTAACGATGCAGGCATGACCTGTGTCGTTGGGTAGTCGTCAACCTGCCCCCTGATGCAACCCCAAGTCAAGGAAGGAGGACGAAGTCCGTTTGCACTTCTGGGGAGTGGCAAGCCCCCACTTCAAGCGTTAGCGAAGTGGGGGTAGTTGACTGAGAACGTCTGTTTTTGAGCAATAAAAATCACTGATGGAAGGACATCGCAGTTTTTCACCGGCCTTCCGGGAGCAGCCAATCACAGCTAGATGATGAAAAGGGAAGGATGGGAGAACGTATGGATGACCGCACATTCCGCAACGCGATGGGGAAATTCGCAACCGGTGTGACGGTTGTGACGACCGCGTTTCAAGGGGAAGCGAAAGGGATGACGGCGAACGCGTTTATGTCCGTTTCGCTCGACCCAAAGCTGGTGGTCGTCTCCATTGGCCATAAAGCGCGAATGCATGACATTGTCAAGCAAACGGGGAAATTTGCTGTCAACATTTTGCGGCGTGATCAAGAGGAGTTGTCGCGCTTGTTTGCTGGCCAGCTGAAAGAAGAACGCCCTGTTTCGTTCGATTGGGTGAACGGCCATCCGATTTTGCCGGAGGCGTTGGCGAATATTTTATGCAACGTCCACAGCACGTACGTGGCCGGCGATCATACGCTTTACTTTGGGGAAGTGACCGATATTTTGATGAAAGACGAACCGGGCGACCCGCTCTTGTTTTTTGAAGGGAAGTACCGGAGCATTGGACAATAAGCGTCCTTGGATGAATCGGGGCCGCTATTGTCATGCGGGGACGACGCGACAGACGTTTCAGGCCCGTCATCTTGCATCTCGGCCGTTTCCATGGCGCTATTTAGAAAAGGTGTCCCGCTGTTTGGGACACCTTCGTTGTTATTTTTTCAATACATCGTGATCGACGTACCGTTCGCCGTTCAGCTCGCTGATGACGTTGATGGCGACTTTCGCACCGTCGCCTGCTGTGATGATCGTATGGACGCTGACGCCAGCGACCGTCCCGGCCGCCCAAATGCCGTCGATGTTCGTCTTGCCGTTGGCGTCGACGTCAAGCACCGTTTTAATGCGCGGCTCCGTACCCGGTTTGGTGCGCAGGCCGATTTTTTCCGCTAAATCGGTCGCCAAACCGGTGGCGAAGATGACGTGTTTCGCTTCATAGGATCCAGCTTCTGTTTCGAGACGGAATCCCCCGTCTGTTTTTTGCACATCCGTCACTTGTGCTTCCACCAATTCTGCTCCGAATTTTGCGGCTTGCTTTTTCCCGGTTTCCACCAATTCCGGGCCGCTGATTTGCGGAACGCCGTAATGGTTTTCTACCCAAGCGCGCTTTGTCATGCCTTTGTCGCTGTCAAACAAGACCGTTCTCTTCCCGGCTTTGGCGGCGAAAATGGCGGCGCTTGCCCCTGCAGGCCCGGCGCCGATGATGGCGATGTCGTACATCGTGCATCCTCCCTTTATTTGTTAGAATATTAACACTATGAGTGTAGCACAAATGGGAAGCGGGACCAAATCATCCGCACTATCAATTGATAATAATTTTTAATTTATATTTACTATAAACAAAAAGTGTGTATAATAGAATGTAGAAGGAGTGCAAAGGGGAGAAAGATCGATGAACAAGACGATGATTTGTGAACAATGCCGCCAGCCTATTCGGCGGCTGAAACATTCATTGCTTTGCCAGTGCGGGATGAAAATGGTTGTGCAAAAATAATACAGCGAAAAGCGGCTTCCTGTTTCTGTCGCATTCAACCGGCGAATGGCGCCGGTTTTTTTATCTTCTCATTTACGAAAGCTGCAACATGCACTGTATGTAGTTGGCACAGTGAATTGAACCAAAAAAGCTCACCGACATGCGGCCGCCTGTTTTCAAGACAGACTTTCTTGACGAAAACATCCCCATCGGACGAATGGAAAATATCCCTATGTTCAATGCTGCAACGTTATGCATTTTAGAGTTCGGGGATGTTTAGAACTCACATTTCGCACCCTCTCGACGAAAATCGGGAGGATTTTTTCGTTCCGATGTCGAATGAATCCTTGACACACAAGGAACGTAAAGGAGTTTTTCTCTTATGAACGTTCAAGTCAAAAAGGTCTATCGTAATGATTATTTGAATATAATAAGTGCCCTATTCAAGAAACTGGGTCTGCCTCAATTGATTGACCATCTCGTGCCCGTCGATCCGCAGTGCCAAACGCGAGTCAGCGATGCCGTTCAGGCCATCATCTACAATATGTTTGACGGCCGGCAAGCCCTTGTTCACTTGGAACATTGGGCTCAGGAGGTCGATCTAGAGAAACTCATCCGTCCCGGTCTCCATCCTTCCTGGTTGAACGACGATGCCTTGGCTCGTCATCTCGATCGCCTGTATGAGGCTGGCATTCACAACGTCATCAGCACTTGCTTGATTCATATTTATCGCAAAGAAGGCCTTTCCCTCCGAGCCTTCCACGCCGATACGACGGACAAGACGGTTTACGGCGCGTATGAATCGGCCTCGTTAGAGGCCTTACAAATCACACATGGCTATAACCGCCATCATCGTTGGCAAAAACAGATCGGTTTCGGACTGGTCGGCAACGAGGACGGCATCCCGTTTTACGGCGATGTGCACGACGGCAACCTGCCTGACAAAACGTGGAATCCGGAGGTGCTGTCCCGTGTCCACGAACAGCTCAAACAAGCGAAGATGGAAGACGAATGGATTTACGTGGCCGATTCCGCCGCGATGACAAAAGACACTCTGGCGCAAACCAAAGCGGCCAACGCCTTTTTGATCACCCGAGGCCCTTCGTCGCTTCGGATCGTGAAACGGGCATTAGCGGAGGCCGATTCGCCTCACATCCCGTGGAGCGAACCCTTTACGCTGGCGGAGAGAAACGGCGCCACGTATCGGGTATGGGAAACATCCTCCACCTATGAAGGCCACCCCGTTCGGCTGATCGTCGTCGAATCGAGTGCGCTCGATCAGCGAAAAGGAAAGACGCTCGAAAAAGAACGAACCAAAGAAGCGGAGCTTCTTCGCGAGGAACAAGCCCATTGGGAGCGCCACCCTTTCTCGTGCCGGGAAGACGCTGAACAAGCCTTGGCGTCCCTCAAGGCGTCCCTTCGCCCCCGGTTTCATCGGGTTGAGGCCGCGGTCGAAGAGATCGTACGCCCGAAAAAACGGCGCGGACGGCCGAAAAAAGGGGCGGAACCCGAGGTGGAGACGCTGTATTTCTTGCACCTTGACGTCGAATTCGACCAAAACGCGTGGGAACAGGCAAGACGGAAAGCGTCCCGGTTTGTCCTCGTCACGACCGTTCCGGAGGAATGGAAGGGCCAACAAATGGATGCCCAAGAGATCTTGAAGCTGTATAAAGGGCAGATCTCGGTGGAAATGAACTTCGCTTTTTTGAAAGACCCTTTTTTCACGGATGAGATCTATGTCAAAAAGCCAGAACGAGTTGCGGTATTGGGCTATTTGTTTCTCTTGGCCTTGGCGATTTACCGCGTTTTTCAGCGCCGAGTGCGTCAGTTTATTACTCCAGAACACCCGTTGAAGGGTCCTGGAGGCCGCAAGCTGACCCGGCCGACGGGACAGGCGATTTTCCAGCTGTTTCAATATGTGAACGTCGTCCTGTTCAAGCTGCCGGATGGGCGCATCCAACGCTCACTGGATCGCTCCCTTACCCCTGATCAGCGAAGGATTCTGCAGGGATTGGGCATGGATGAGAGCATTTACGTGTAACGTCATACGGAACGACCAGCGATGGTAAAAAAAGGATAGCCATCGCTCGTCGTGTTGGTCAAAAAGTTATTCTGAAAAACTAAATAAAAAATCCTTTGTTTTGACCTTGTTAGGGTGCGAAATGTGAGTTAGAAGGCCGGTGATTTAGTGAAAAATCGCGGAAAAACGGACTTTTTTCTCAAATAGAGAAGTCTTGCAAAATCAACGCTTCTCTTTCGACCGAAAACAATGGGTTCGGCAAAATCAGTTGTTTTTCACCAACCTTTTAGGGCAGGCAAAACATATTTAGTGCAGCAGGAGCAGTAAGCGTGGATATAGCGGTGAAAGAGGGGGCGGTTCTTTTGGCCCCCTCATTTCTATTTAAATGTAAACCTTTATAAAAATAAGGTTGACAAATAAAGCTTATGTCCGGCACAATAGAAACAAAGATTGGGAGAGGAGGGGAAACGTGCACATCCGTTCCTTTGTTTGGGCCGCCTTTTTTGCCGCCCTGACAGCGGTCGGCGGGTTCATCAAAATCCCGGTGCCGTATGTGCCGTTTACGCTGCAAATCGCCGCGGTTTACCTGGCTGGCTGTCTGCTTGGCCCCAGAACAGGAGCGCTCAGCCAACTTCTATATGTCTTGATCGGGCTGGCGGGCGCGCCGGTGTTTGCGGAAGGAGGAGGGCTCGGTTATGTGTTGAAGCCGACGTTTGGCTATTTGCTTGGCTTCATCGCCGGGGCGTATGTATGTGGTTCGCTTGTCCACCGTTTTCAATGGACAAGAGCGCGGGACATATGGAAGGCGAATTTGGCGGCCTTATTGACGGTGTATGCGTTTGGCTGCACGTGGCTGTACATAGCGATGAAATGGATCGCCGAGACCCCGCTTTCCATCGGCCAAACGCTATGGTTCGGATTTCTTCTTCCGGTGCCGGGGGATCTCGCGCTTTGCGCTGTTTGTTCGGTCATCGCGGTGCGCGTCTGGCCGCGCGTCCGACCGATCATGATGACTCGAGGGATGGGGGGATAAGAGAATGGGGAAAGCCATTTTCATGACGGGAACCGGAACGGAAATCGGCAAGACAGTGGTGACGTCCATTGTGGCATTGGCGTTGGAGCGGTTTGGGATGAAAGTCGGCGTGTTCAAGCCGATTCAGACTGGACTGGCCGAAGACGGGGTGTCGTTTGCCGAACAATATTGGTATGAACGAGTGGCGAAAATCCCTACATCAGAAGGCATGTACTATATGGAGCCGGCGATGTCGCCGCATTTGGCAGCCGCGTTGACCGGCACGTCCATCGAACCGGAGCGGATTGCTGAGCGGCTCGAACAGCTGAAGCAGCGCTATGATGTCGTGCTCGTCGAAGGAGCGGGCGGGCTGGCTGTTCCGTGGTGCGAGCGCGATGGACGATGGTATATGACGAGCGATTTCGTTCGTGATTATCAGCTGCCGACGGTTCTCGTGTCGCTCTCAAGCCTTGGGGCGATTCACCACGCGGTGACGACGGCGGCGTATGCCGAGGCGAAAGGCATCCGCTTGCTTGGCCTTGTATTCAATCAGTTTCAAGAGCAGGAGATCATCCACCAAAACAATGTCGAAATGATCGCCGCGTTGCTTCGACTCCCGGTGCTGGCGGTCGTGCCGCTCCTTCCTGCTGTATCAAGGAAGGAACTAGAAAACCTGGCCGAACAGTGGATCGAACAAGGAAAGGCGAAACAATGGCTGGAGGTGCTTAGCGTTGGCGTATAGCTACGAGCAATTGGAACAATGGGACAAGCAGTGCGTCTGGCATCCGTTCACGCAAATGAAACAGTATGCGAAAGAACGTCCGCTGATCATTGAACGCGGGCAAGGAAGCTATTTGTACGATGTTGACGGCAACCGGTACCTAGACGGCTATGCGTCGCTATGGGTCAATGTCCACGGCCATAACGACCCGGAGCTGAATGCGGCGCTTCGCGAACAATTGGAGAAAATTGCCCATTCGACATTGCTCGGTTCGGCGAATGTGCCGTCGATTTTGTTGGCCAAACGGCTGCTTGAATATTGGCCGCACATGTCAAAAGTGTTTTATTCCGACACCGGGGCGGCGGCGGTGGAAATCGCGCTCAAGATCGCCTATCAGTATTGGAAAAATATCGATCCGGTTCGATATGCGAAGAAGAACAAATTTGTCTCGTTGAAGGAAGCATACCACGGCGATACGGTCGGGGCGGTGAGCGTTGGCGGCATGGAAACGTTCCACCGTATTTTTGCGCCGCTTTTGTTTGAGCGGATCGAAGTGCCGTCGCCGTACGTGTATCGCATGGAGGAATACGGAAGCGAGCCGGAGATCGTCGACTATTGTTTGCGCGAGCTGGAACGGGTGCTTGAAAAGCAGCACGAGCACATTGCCGGCGTGATCGTGGAACCGCTTGTGCAAGGAGCGGCGGGGATCATCGTCCATCCGCGCGGATTTTTAAAAGGAGTGGAACGGCTTTGCCGGCAATATGGGGTGCTCTTCATTTGCGACGAGGTCGCCGTCGGCTTTGGCCGCACGGGCACGATGTTCGCTTGTGAGCAGGAAGAGGTGAAGCCGGATCTTGTCTGCCTTGGGAAAGGGATCACCGGCGGGTACTTGCCGCTGGCGGCCACGCTCGTTACCGAAGACGTGTATGCGGCGTTTCTCGGCGATGTGGACGAAGACAAAACGTTTTACCACGGCCATACGTACACGGGGAACCAGCTCACTTGTTCCGTTGCGCTGAAAAACATGGAGCTCATCGAAACGCGCGGCCTGCTTGATGATGTTCGACGAAAGGCGCGCCGACTGGCCGAATGGCTTGAGCGGTTGTATGACATTCCGATTGTTGGCGACATCCGGCAAAAAGGCTTGATGTGCGGCATTGAAATCGTGAAAGACCGAAGAACGAAAGAAGTGTTTCCGCGCGCGGCCATGGTGGAGCACCGGATCATCCTTGAGGCGCGCCGGAGGGGGCTTGTCATCCGCCCGCTCGGCCCGGTGTTGACATTCATTCCGGTTCTCTCCATGAGCGAAGACGAAATGGCCGAGGCGGTGCGCATTTTGTTTGATTCGATCGCCTGTTTGTACAATCAAGTGCAGGCGGAGCTTGTATAAGCGGGAGGCGGCGGACAGCCGCCTGTTTTTGGTTTTGTGCAGATGGGAAAGCGAGGCAAAAGATTTTTTTGAGTGCAAAGACCTTGAAGAAACAAGCTTCCTTTGCATTCGCGCATCAATATTGGGGAGAAATCGCCGTTTTTCACCAGCCTTCTAGGTACTGGCCTAAGCAGCGGGCGTTTTTTCTGCATACAGTGGGACTAAAGCAAGCGGAAGGAGGAAAGCAAGATGAGCCATCTCCAAGCAGCGGATGAACGCATTTGGCGGCCGTGGGGCTTTTGGTTTTGGCGGCCGCGCCCGTTTTTCTTCGGCGCTCCGTTTTTTGGCTCTCCATTTTTCGGCGGCTTTTTAGGCGGTTTGCTCGGGAGCGCATTAGTTCCGCTGTTTTTCTATCCGTGGTGGTATGGCCCGATTTGGTGGTGAGAAAACAAACAAGGGTTGGGCGGACGGCCCACCCTCTTTTTTTGTTGTGTGCATATGAATAAAGTGACGCATCTTACTCATGAAGGAAAGGAGAAAGAAGCGATGCCATTTCCAGGCTTGCTATTTGGCGCCCCGTTTGTCGGCGGCTTCTTGGGGGGGCTGCTCGGCGGCGCGTTGGCTCCGCGGCCCTTTTATCCGCCGTATCCGCCATACCCGCCGTATCCAGGCTGGTGGTATTAATCAACGATTCATGAAAGAAGAATAAGCATCCCTTTTGGAATAAGAAGGGATGCTTATTCGATGATTCCGGTGTCGCGGATGCGAACGTCGGCTGTTTGCAGCATGTTCCACACGGATTCGGATGGCGCTGCCATCCCTTTCTCCCCTTTCTGCACCCGGTCTTCTTAACGGATTGAGAAAGAGGATGTCCTTTTGCTGTTCGGACATCCTCTCGCTTTGTTATTGCATGACATTCCCTTGATAAGGGAGCTGATTCGTATACCCTTGGAACTGCTGGTACATTTGCTGAAGCTTTTGCGGATCGGCGGCTTCAAGTTTGTACCAGCCTTTTTTGAACATCAAGTTATACAGTTCGCGCTGGCAGTTTTGTGTTTCTGTGAAAATGTTCATCATTTCTTGATATAACGGTTGGTTGCTCGCCTCATGCAAGTACACGCTGTATGCCGACGTCATGTATTTTTCTGTTGTCAACATGTCGTTCAAAAAATCGCGTTCGTTCATTTGCGGCGTTTTCGGCACTTGCGTCTCTGGATTTTGCACTTGTTTTTGGTTCATTGGGCGTCCCTCCTTTCACATCACCGGCGGCTGCGGCGGGTTTTGCAAATGACGCAAAATCATGTTGTAATGGCGCTGATGCATTTGCCCGGCGCGCTCGATCGCCTGCACCACCTCGGGGTCCCGGCATTGCGCGGCGAAAAAGTGCGCCTTTTTCGCCGCGAGCAAGTTCCACGACATCATATCGGAAAAATACATGGCGTCTTTTGATGACACCATTTGCGGCGGCTCGGGCATCGCGGTCTGCGGGTTCATTTGCGGTTGTTGCTGCATCGCGTTTCGCTCCTTTCATGGTTTGTTCGCTTGTAGATTGTGCAGTGAGTGGAAAATTATTCACATATAAAAGATAAACCGTGCGAAAAAAACATATTCAATCGGGCGGAAACATGGTACAATAAGGATGATGAGTGCGTTTCCATACAAGGAGGCTTGCAACAGTGGAACAGCTGATGCGCGACTTTTTTTTGTTCTTGTCCAAAAATAAGACGTTGACCCGGTTGGCGAAGCGATACGGCCTCCGCTTCGGCGCGTCAAGGTTTGTCGCTGGCGAAACGATCGAGGAAGCGGTGCATGTCATCCGCCGGCTGAACGAAAAAGGGCTGGCCGTGACGGTCGACTACTTGGGAGAGTTTGTCGATAACGAGCAAGAAGCGAACGAGATGGCGAACCATTGCCTAGAGGCGATCGACGCGATCAGCCGCGAGAAGCTGAATTCGCAACTGTCGCTGAAAATGACGTCGATGGGGCTTGACATTTCCGATGATCTTGTCATGCGCAACATGCGCCGCATTTTGGATGCGGCGAAAGAGCGCGGCGTGTTCGTGACGATCGACATGGAAGACTATTCACGCTGCCAAAAGACGCTCGACATTTTTAAAACGTTGAAAAAAGAGTACGATAACGTCGGAACGGTCCTGCAGGCGTATTTGTACCGGACGGAGCAAGACATTGAAGATCTGAAGCCGTACCGCCCGAACTTGCGGCTCGTCAAAGGGGCGTACAAAGAGCCGCCGGAAGTGGCGTTTCCAGACAAAAAAGATGTGGACGAAAACTTTAAAAAGATCATCAAGCAGCATATGCTAAACGGCAACTACACGGCGGTGGCGACGCATGACGACGCCATCATTGAATATACGAAGCAGCTCGTCAAGGAATACAATATCCCGAACAGCCAGTTTGAATTTCAAATGTTGTACGGCATTCGTCCGGAGCGCCAGGTCGAGCTGGCGCGCGAAGGGTATACGATGCGCGTGTACGTGCCGTACGGCACCGATTGGTACGGCTATTTTATGCGCCGGCTCGCCGAGCGCCCGGCCAACGTGGCGTTCGTCGTCAAAGGCATGTTCCGTAAGTGACGCCCATCGCCCGGCAGCGCGAAAGTCAAGCAGGCAAAAAGGGGACGGACGCCCTTAGGCGTTCAGTCCCCTTGCATGTTGTGCTTTTTGTACTGCTGATTTTGGCTCGTCCGCTTGCCGCCGCCGTCGGCTTCGACCGTCGGGCCGGCGTTTCCTTTCACGCTCGCCGCGCTGACGCCGCGTTCAGACGGATTTTTTTCAGCCGGGCCATCGTCTTCACCTCCTGGTTGTTAGTATGGATTGAAAGAACGGCGGCGATGTGAAAAAAAATGTGCGCAAATATATTGCGAAAATTACCAACATACTATATATTGAATATAGAGAACGTTTTCACGGCTATTTTTTTCGCCGAAAAATGAATGATGATTCATTCAATGGTGTGAGGGGGAACCGAAATGGCAAAACGCATTCGGCGCGCTGCGGTGCTTGGGTCCGGCGTCATGGGTTCGGGCATTGCCGCCCATTTGGCGAACGTCGGCATTCCGACGCTGCTGTTGGATATCGTGCCGCGGGAATTGACGAAAGAGGAAGAAGCAAAAGGTTGGACGCTCGAGCATAAACAAGTGCGCAACCGCCTCGCCAATCAGGCGCTGGAGCGGATGAAAAAGCAAAAGCCGGCGCCGCTGATGGCTCAAGACAATCTGGCGCTCATTGAAACCGGCAACTTTGAAGACGATTTCCATCGGCTGGCGGATGTTGATTGGATCATTGAAGTCGTCGTCGAAAACTTGGATGTCAAACGAAGCGTTTTCGCCCGCGTTGACGAGGTGCGGACGCCGGGGACGATCGTCAGCTCGAACACATCCGGCATCTCGATCGCCGCGATGGCGGAGGGGCGTTCGGATGATTTCAAAAAACACTTTTTAGGCACGCATTTCTTCAATCCGCCGCGCTATTTGAAGCTGCTTGAAATCATCCCGACGGAGCATACCGATCCGGATGTGGTCGCCTATATGAAATCGTTCGGCGAAGACGTGCTCGGCAAAGGCGTCGTGATGGCGAAAGATACGCCGAACTTCATCGCCAACCGGATCGGCACGTATGGCTTGCTCGTCACTGTCCGCGAGATGATGCAAGGGGGCTACAGCGTCGGCGAGGTTGATTCGGTGACGGGGCCGCTCATCGGCCGGCCGAAAAGCGCGACGTTCCGCACGCTTGACGTCGTCGGACTCGATACGTTCGTGCATGTCGCCAACAATGTGTATGAAAACGTCGAAGGGGAAGAAAAAGAGGCGTTCCGCGTGCCGGAGTTTATGAACACGATGCTTGAAAACGGCTGGCTCGGCAGCAAATCTGGACAAGGGTTTTTCCTCAAGCAAGGAAAAGACATTCTCGAGCTGAACTACGTCACGATGCAATACGAGCCGCGCAAAAAGCTCGTCACCCCGGCGGTGGAAATGGCGAAGCAGGCGAAAGGAACGGCCGCCAAGTTGCAAACGCTCGTCTATGCGGACGGCGACCGCGCGGGAACGCTCCTTTGGAACATCATCGCACCGACATTGCTGTACACTGCCCGCCTTGTCGGGGAGATCGCTGACGACATCGTGGCGATCGACCGGGCGATGAAGTGGGGGTTCGGCTGGGAGCAAGGCCCGTTTGAACTGTGGGATGCGATCGGCCTCGAGAAGTCGGTGCGGAAAATGCAGGCGGAAGGGCGTGATGTTCCGGCGTGGATCACGGACATGCTCGCCGACGGAGCCACATCGTTCTATAAAACGGAAAACGGCCGGCTGTTCTATTATGCGCCGGGTGGGTATAAACCAGTAGAAGAAAGCGAAAAAGTCATCCACATCCGCCGGCTGAAGGAACAGCGGGGCGTCATCAAGAAAAACGCGGGTGCAAGCCTCATCGACCTCGGCGATGACGTGGCGCTTTTGGAGTTCCATTCGCCGAACAACGCAATCGGTGCGGACATCGTGTACATGATCAACGAGGCGCTTGAGGAAGTGAACCGCAATTACAAAGGGCTCGTCATCGGCAACCAAGGGAAAAACTTCTGCGTCGGCGCCAACTTGGCGATGATGCTGATGGAAGCGCAAGATGAAAACTTCTTTGAATTGGAGATTGCCGTCCGCCAGTTCCAGCAAGCGCTCATGCGCGTCAAATATAACCCGAAACCGGTCGTTGTCGCGCCGTTTGCCATGACGTTAGGCGGCGGGGCGGAAGTGACGTTGGCGGCTTCGCGCATCCAGGCGGCGGCCGAGACGTACATCGGGCTCGTCGAAGTCGGCGTCGGCTTGATTCCGGGCGGCGGCGGCAACAAGGAGCTGTACATCAAACAGTTGAACAGCCTGCCGCGCGGCGTGGACGTCGACTACGTCAAAATCGCGGCCAGCGTATTTGAAACGATCGCCATGGCGAAAGTGTCGACGTCAGCGGCGGAAGCGCGCGAGCTTGGCTTCTTGAATCACCGCGACGGCATCACGATGAACGGCGACCATCTGCTGTATGAAGCGAAACAGGCGGTGCTCTCGATGTATGAGGAAGGGTATCGGCCACCTGTAAGGAAGAAAGTGCCGGTGGCCGGCGAAAGCGGCTATGCGGCCATGCTGCTTGGGGCGCAGTCGATGTTCCATTCCGGCTACATCAGCGAGCACGATTTGAAAATCGCGAAAAAATTGGCGTACGTCCTGGCCGGCGGAAAAGTGCCGTACGGAACGGAAGTCGACGAGCAATATTTGCTCGATCTCGAGCGCGAGGCGTTTTTGAGCCTCATCGGCGAGCCGAAGACGCAAGCGCGCATGCAGCATATGTTGGTGAAAGGAAAACCGCTCCGCAACTAAAGCGGGGGATTCAAGGGGGGAGACTGGCGTGAGAGAAGCGGTCATTGTCGCGGGAGCGCGCACACCGGTCGGCAAGGCGAAAAAAGGAACGCTCGCCCATACGCGGCCGGACGATTTGGGAGCGCTCGTTGTCAAGGAAACGTTGAAGCGTGCAGGGAACTATGATGGGAATATCGACGACTTAATTATCGGCTGCGCCATGCCCGAGGCGGAGCAAGGACTGAACATCGCCCGCAACATCGGGGCGCTCGCCGGGCTGCCGTACACGGTGCCGGCGATTACGATCAACCGGTATTGTTCGTCCGGCCTGCAGGCGATCGCCTATGCGGCCGAACGAGTCATGCTCGGCCATTCGGATACGGTCATTGCCGGCGGGGTTGAATCGATGAGCATGGTGCCAATGATGGGCCATGTCGTCCGCCCGAACGCCCGCCTGGCCGAAGAGGCGCCGGAATATTACATGTCGATGGGGCACACGGCCGAGCAAGTGGCGAAAAAATACGGCGTGAGCCGCGAAGATCAAGACGCGTTCGCGGTGCGCAGCCACCAGCGCGCCGCGAAGGCGATTGCCGAAGGGAAATTCAATGAAGAAATCGTGCCGGTCGAGGTGACGGTGCGCAAAGTAGAAGGCAACAAACTCGTTGAGGAGAAAGTCGTCTTTACACAAGATGAAGGCGTGCGCCCGGACACGAATATGGAAACGCTCGCGAAACTGCGCCCGGCGTTTGCCGCCAACGGCACGGTCACAGCCGGCAACGCGTCGCAAATGAGCGACGGGGCGGCGGCGGTCATGGTGATGGACCGTGAAAAAGCAGAGTCGCTCGGTTTAAGGCCGCTTGGCAAGTTCCGCTCGTTTGCCGTCGCCGGCGTGCCGCCGGAAGTGATGGGGATCGGCCCGGTCGCGGCGGTGCCGAAAGCGTTGAAGCTCGCCGGCCTTGAGCTGTCCGACATCGGCTTGATCGAGCTGAACGAAGCGTTCGCGTCCCAGTCGATTCAAGTCATTCGCGAGCTCGGGCTTGACGAAGAGATCGTCAATGTCAACGGCGGGGCGATTGCGCTCGGCCACCCGCTCGGCTGCACGGGCGCGAAGCTGACGTTGTCGTTGCTTCATGAAATGCGGCGCCGCAACGTCCAGTTCGGCATTGTGACGATGTGCATCGGCGGCGGCATGGGAGCGGCCGGCGTGTTTGAGCTGCTGTAGCGGCAGCTGACAGCGAGCGGGCTTCATCAGCTCGCGCGAGGCATGCATCCGCATTTGCCCGGCTGCATGGAACGTCTATTTCCCGGGCGGCGTTGCCGCCCGGATCATCAATCATCTTTCGGGGGAGGAAACGAACGATGGCGAAAACAATGGAAGAAGCGATCAAAGGCGGCAGCTTTTTAATCGAAGACATTCCGGCCGAGCGCGTGTTTACGCCGGAAGATTTCACCGACGAGCATCATATGATTGCCAAAACGACGGAAGAGTATGTTAACAATGAAGTGCTCCCGCAGCTGGAGCATTTGGAAAACCATGAGTTTGACCGTTCCGTGAAACTGCTTCGCAAAGCGGGCGAACTCGGCTTGTTAAGCGCTGACATTCCGGAAGAATACGGCGGGTTGGGTCTGGATAAAGTCAGTTCGGCCATCATTGCGGAAAAAATGGCGCCGGCCGGCGGTTTTGCCATTTCGCACGGGGCGCACGTCGGGATTGGCTCGCTGCCGATCGTCTTGTTCGGCACGGAAGAACAAAAGCAAAAATATTTGCCGCAGTTGGCGACTGGCGAAAAAATCGCCGCCTATGCCTTGACGGAGCCGGGATCGGGTTCGGACGCCCTCGGCGCGAAAACGACGGCGAAATTGAATGCAGAAGGAACGCATTACATTTTAAACGGCGAAAAGCAATGGATCACCAACTCCGGTTTTGCTGATGTGTTTGTCGTCTATGCAAAAGTCGACGGCGAACATTTCACCGCGTTCATCGTTGAGCGCGACTTCCCGGGCGTTTCGACCGGTCCGGAAGAAAAGAAAATGGGGATCAAAAGCTCGTCGACGCGGACGCTCATTTTGCAAGACGTGCCGGTGCCGAAAGAAAACGTCCTTGGTGAAATCGGCAAAGGCCACGTCATCGCCTTCAACATTTTAAACATCGGCCGCTACAAGCTCGGACTGGGCGCGGTCGGCGGCGCGAAGCGGGCGCTCGAAATCACGCTCAAATACGCGAACCAACGCCAGCAGTTCAAACGCCCGATTTCGCAGTTTACGCTGACGCAAGAAAAATTTGCGACGATGGCGTCGCGCCTGTATGCGGCGGAAAGCTCGGTGTACCGCACGGTCGGCTTGTTCGATGAACGGATGGGCCTGCTCGATGGGGAAAAAGCGAAAGACGGCAAGGAAGTGGCGAAATCGATTGCCGAATACGCGATCGAGTGCTCGCTGAACAAGTTTTTCGCGACCGAGGTGCTCGATTACATCGTGGACGAAGGCGTGCAAATCCACGGCGGCTACGGCTTCATGCAGGAATACGAAATTGAGCGCGCCTACCGCGATTCGCGCATCAACCGCATTTTTGAAGGGACGAATGAAATCAACCGCCTGCTCGTGCCGGGCATGTATTTGAAAAAAGCGCTAAAAGGCGAGCTGCCGCTCTTCCAAAAAGCGCAGCAGCTGCAAGAAGAGCTGATGATGATGACGGCCGAAGAACCGGGAACGGGCGCGCTCGAACAAGAGAAATATTTGGTGCGCAACGCGAAAAAAATCGCCTTGATGGTCGCCGGGCTAGCGGCGCAAAAATTCGGTCCGAAAATTGAGGAAGAGCAAGAAGTGCTCGTGAACATCGCCGATATTGTCGCCAACATCTACGCCATGGAATCGGCGCTTCTCCGCACCGAAAAAGCGATTAATGCGGGCGGGGAAGAGAAACACAAACAAAAATTGCTCTATACGCAAATTTTCTGCCAAGAGGCGTTCAATGAAATTGAGGCGCATGCGAAAGAAACACTTGTCGCCGTCGAACAAGGCGACACGCTGCGGATGATGCTCGCCGCTCTCCGCCGGTTGACGCGCCATACGCCGATCAATGTGATCGCGAAAAAACGCGAGGCGGCTGCCGCCCTCATTGAAGCGGAACGGTATATTGTGTGATAATGGGAAGTGCCAGGCGTTTGCCTGGTGCTTCTTTTTCCATGAATTCCAAGCCGTCGAATGAAAGGGAGGAATGCGGATGGCGCTGACGCTCTACTGGTATCCAAAATGCGGAACGTGCCGGAAGGCGAAGCGTTGGCTCGATGAACACGGCATTGAGGTGCAAACGGTGCATTTGGTCGACGAGCCGCTGACGAAAGAACAGCTCGCCGACTTGCATCGAAAAAGCGGGCTGCCGCTCAAAAAATTTTTCAATACAAGCGGCATGAAATACCGCGAACTCGGATTGAAAGACAAGCTCGATGGCGCCTCGGAAGACGAGATGCTCACGTGGCTCGCCTCGGACGGCATGCTCGTCAAGCGGCCGATTTTAACGGACGGCGAGCGGGTCGTGGTCGGATTCCGCGAACAAGACTACGAATCGTGTTTTGCCGGGCGCGTTTCGACGGAAACATAAAAAATTTGGCCGAAATGAAATGAATTCAGTGAGTTTTGGCGAAAAATCGGTTATGATGAAAAAGAACACAACTTGCCGCACTGGAGGGATTTGATGAACACGCCGAAAGAACTCCGTTATTCGAAAGAGCATGAGTGGGTGCGCGTCGAAGGGGACAAAGTGCGCATCGGCATCACCGATTTCGCCCAATCGGAGCTGGGCGACATCGTGTTTGTCGAGCTGCCGGAAGTCGGCGCGGAACTGACAGCGAACGAGCCGTTCGGCAGCGTTGAGTCGGTGAAAACCGTCTCGGAATTGTATGCGCCGATCAGCGGCACGGTCGTCGAAGTGAACGAAGCGTTGAACGACAATCCGGAATATGTGAACGAATCACCGTATGAAAAAGCATGGATGATCGTTATTGAGCCGAAAGACTTAAGCGAAGTGGACAACTTGTTGACGGCCGAACAATACGAAGCGATGATCAACGAAGGATAAACGTTCCTGCAAAGTTCGCTTCGAACCGGGCCCCCTATACATACCGGAATGTGATGAAAAAGGGGTGCTCGTGATGGTGCTGCAAACGAAGCAACTGGATGTCACGGACCGGGTCACCGGCAAATGGAACGGCCGCACGATCGAACTGTACGAGGGAGGCGAGCTCATCGGCCGCCTTCCGCTTCCTGCGGCTGTAGCGTGGAAAAACGGATAAAGCGAACAAATGTAAGAATTTGAAAATGGGTCACCGCTACCGTTGAACCGGATCAAAAATATGTCGACTGCGACGGGGAGGCGGGCTGGTGTTAGGAGGCAACGGCGGATGGCCGTTGCTTTTCTGTTGCCATACAATATTGTATCCTCATTCACGTTAGGTGGGTCGGACATGCGACAGGTGGAAAAAGTGATTATTGTGGAAGGGCGGTCAGATAAGGAAAAAGTGGCGGCCGTGCTGAACGAGCCGGTTGTCATCATTTGCACGAACGGCACGATCAGCGATGCGCGCCTTGAGGAGCTGGCCGATGAACTCGAAGGGCGGGATGTGTACGTGCTCGCCGATGCCGACGAGGCGGGGGAAAAATTGCGCCGGCAGTTCCGCCGGGTGTTTCCGGAAGCAGGGCATATTTACATTGACCGGGCGTATCGCGAAGTGGCCGCCGCCCCGATCTGGCATTTGGCGCATGTGCTGCTGCGCGCCCATTTTGACGTCCGTATCGAATCGTTCATGAGAGGAAGAGGCGAGTGAACACAATCGGTCGAAACGATATTAAGCGAATGGTGGAAGGGGAGCCGCTTCTCGCTCTTTCGTTGTATACCCCGCTGTGCGGCACGTGCCAGTTGGCGAGGCGCATGCTTGTTGTCGTCGAACAATTGTTTCCGGACATACCGTTTTGCGAAACGGACATCAACTACATCCCCGAGCAGGCGGCGGCGTGGAAAATTGAAAGCGTTCCGTGCTTGCTTCTTTTCGCCGGCGGAGAGATCATCGGCAAATGGTATGCGTTCCATTCGGTCCCTTATTTGTACGAAGCAATCCGCGCCCGTTTGCCGCGCTGACGATCCGCCGTTTTTTGACGCCGTTTGACACATTTCTTGGGAAATGACAAAAACGGCGTTGGTTCGACACGGCGGCTGTCGAGATTTTTGTAAAGGATTCCCCCCCTTCGGCATGGAAATAAAAGGACAAAGGAGATGGGGGGAGGATGCTCAATGGAAATGCGCGAGTTGGTAGGGCAGTTTATGGAACGGATGCAAACGTTGCGCCATTTGTTGCCGATTTTGCCGGATGAGCAGCTGTATGTCCGCTTTGAAAGCGAGGAAGAGACCGCCATGGTGGCGCTCGGCAAGGAGCTTACCGCCGGAAGGGAACCTGATGAACGGAACGTCTTGACGGTGCGCGGCTCCAAAAAAGCGCTTTGCTCGCTTTTAGGCGGCGAGCTGAAGCTGCAGCAGCTCGTCCGGCTGCGCGAAGTGCATGTATCGGGAAGCTTTCGCCATCTGTTGCTGCTTGAGTCGCTCCTCCATTTGGCCAAGCCGTATCGGCATGTTGGGTGAAATTTTTATTGACAATGTTCGACACAAGGTGATACAATCACAGCTGTAATCAATCGAATAGGCGATTGTTGCGCTCTTATCAAGAGAGGTGGAGGGATGTGCCCAATGAAGCCCGGCAACCGTCAGCGCGTGCGCTGAAAAGGTGCCAATTCACACAAAGCGGCCTGCTTTGAGAGATAAGAGACGGAATGGTGCACAATACCTTTCTGTTCTCTGCGGGCAGAAAGGTTTTCTTTTTGCGCTCCGCCGCCTTGGGGAGGAAGGTGAAACGATGATTACACTCGAACATGTGACAAAAATCTATCAAGCGGCTAACGGCTCGGTCACGGCCGTCGACAATGTGTCGCTTGAAATTCGCGAAGGGGAAATTTTCGGCATTATCGGCTACAGCGGCGCGGGGAAAAGTACGCTCATCCGCTTGCTCAATGGGCTCGAGAAGCCGACGGGCGGCAAGGTGATCGTCGCCGGCCGCGACATGGGGCGCATCAAAGGGCGGGAGCTGCGCAAGGCGCGTCAAGAGATCGGGATGATTTTCCAACATTTCAACTTGCTTTGGTCGCGCACAGTGCGGGAAAACATTGCGTTTCCGCTCGAGATTGCGGGTGTTCCGAAAGCGGAGCGGCAAAAACGGGTCGATGAATTGATCGAGCTCGTCGGGCTCACGGGGCGGGAAGAGGCGTATCCGTCGCAGTTGAGCGGCGGGCAAAAGCAGCGTGTCGGCATTGCCCGGGCGCTCGCCAACAACCCGAAAGTGCTGCTTTGCGACGAGGCGACATCGGCGCTCGACCCGCAGACGACCGATGCGATTTTGGACCTGCTTGTCGACATCAACAAGCGGCTCGGGCTGACGATCGTGCTCATCACCCATGAGATGCACGTCATCCGCAAAATTTGCGACCGCGTTGCGGTGATGGAAAGCGGCAAAATCGTTGAGCAAGGCGACGTGCTGCACGTGTTCCGCAACCCGCAGCAGCCGATCACGAAGCGGTTCGTCAAGCAGCTCGTCGAGCCGGAAGAGACGGAAGAGGCGATTTCCCATTTGTTTGGCCAATATCCGAGCGGGCTGATCGCGCAGCTGACGTTTGTCGGCGCGGCGGCCGGCCAGCCGCTCATCAGCCAGGTCGTGCGGCAATTTGCCGTCGATATGAATATTTTGCAAGGGAAAATTTCGCAAACCCATCAAGGCGCTTATGGGGTGCTGTTTGTGCACATCGATGGGGCGGCGGATGAAATTGCCCGGGCGCTTGACTACATTCAAAGCCAGCAGGTGGCGGTGGAGGTGATTCACGATGCTCGCTAACCTCCTGCCGAACGTCCAATGGGAGACAATGTGGGCGGCGACGGTCGAGACGCTGTATATGACGGGAGTGGCGGTGGCGGCCACTTTCGTTCTCGGAATCGTTCTTGGCTTGCTTCTATTTTTGACAGCGAAGGGCAACCTATGGGAAAACCGGTTTGTCAATACAGTGATTGCGGCGTTTGTGAACATTTTCCGCTCGATTCCGTTTATTATTTTGATCATTTTGCTCATTCCGTTTACCACCTGGCTTGTTGGGACGATGCTTGGCGCCAATGCGGCGCTGCCGGCTTTGGTCATTGGGGCCGCGCCGTTTTACGCCCGCATGGTGGAGATTGCCCTTCGCGAAATCGACAAAGGCGTCATCGAAGCAGCCCAAGCGATGGGCGCCTCAACGTGGACGATCATTTGGAAAGTGCTGCTGCCGGAATCGTTGCCGGCGCTCGTCTCCGGCATTACGGTGACGGCCGTGTCGCTCGTCAGCTATACGGCGATGGCTGGAGCCATCGGCGCCGGCGGGCTTGGGAACTTGGCGTATTTGGAAGGATTCCAGCGCAGCCATAACGATGTGACGTTTGTCGCGACCGTGTTGGTGCTCGTCATTGTCTTTGTCATTCAGTTGATCGGTGACGTTGTCACTTCCAAAATTGATAAACGATAAGGAGGAAGAAAACGATGAAAAAATGGCTTGGCGCCCTGTTCGCTGCTGTTCTTGTCTTCACTTTGGCGGCGTGCGGCGGCAACGACAACAACAACGCGGCCGAGGGGGGCAAAGGCGGCGAATTGGTGAAACTGAAAGTCGGCGCGTCGAACGTGCCGCACGCGGAAATTTTGGAAAAAGCGAAACCGATTTTGAAAGAAAAAGGAATCGACTTGGAGATCATTACGTTCCAAGATTACATCTTGCCGAACAAAGCGTTGGCTGATAAAGACATCGACGCCAACTACTTCCAGCACATTCCGTACTTGGAATCGCAAATGAAAGAACACGGCTATGATTTCGTCAACGCCGGCGGCATTCATATCGAGCCGATCGGCTTATACTCGAAAAAATACAAAAGCATTGAAGAACTGCCGGACGGCGCGACGATCATCATGAGCAACTCGGTCGCCGACCATGGCCGCATTTTGTCGATGCTGCAAGAAAAGGGGCTCATTAAGCTGAAACCGGGCGTCGATAAAACGAAAGCGACGGTCAACGACATCGTCGAAAACCCGAAACATTTGAAATTTAAAGCGGACGTCGATGCTGGACTTCTGCCGCAAATTTACAAAAATGGCGAAGGCGATGCGGTTTTGATCAACGCCAACTATGCGCTTGACGCCGGTTTGGACCCGGCGAAAGACCCGATCGCCGTGGAGTCGCCGAAAAACAATCCGTATGTGAACATTGTGGCGGTGCGCAAAGGCGATGAAAACCGAAAAGAAATCAAAACGCTTGTCGAAGTGCTGCAATCGAAAGAAATTCAAGATTTCATCAAAGAAAAATACCACGGCGCCGTCATTCCAGCGGCGACAAACAATCAATAACGGAAGCGAATCGCTTCCGTTATTTTTTGCACAAAAAAGAGCCGCACGAAAGTTCAAAACCGTTTTGGATGGAGAGACGCCGCGGCCGGTCTGTTTTCCTGCGCTTCATCGGTTGTTCAAACGCGCCAGTACGGCGGCCGCGTTTGGCGGCGGGGCGGCGATGAGCCAGGCGGTGACGCTCGTGCAAGAATGCCTCCGCGAGCTGCGGGCGGCTCACTAGACTCCGGAAAAAACGGGGTCTTTTTTTTGCAAAAACTCGTACAAGCTTGAGGTTTTCGTGTAAAATAGTAAAAGGCGCTGTTTTTTCACACGGTCATCGTGAAAAACAGAGCAGGGAAGTTGCAGGCAGTTTTCATTTGTTATAAAATTGTAATGAGAATAAAATGAGAATGAGCGATCGCTAGAAGACAAGCGAGCGAATTGACTCTCAATTGAGAATTGGAGGTATGCTGCATGGCGGTATTGACGATTCGCAATCTCCACGTCGCCGTGGAGGGAAAGGAAATTTTAAAAGGAGTGGACTTGGAAGTCAAAGGTGGGGAAATCCACGCCATCATGGGCCCGAACGGAACGGGGAAGTCGACGTTGGCATCGGCCATTATGGGCCATCCAAAATATGAAGTGACAGAAGGATCGGTGACGCTCGACGGCCAGGATGTCCTCGAGATGGAAGTCGACGAGCGGGCGCGCGCCGGCCTGTTTTTGGCGATGCAATATCCGAGTGAAATCAGCGGGGTGACGAACGCCGACTTTTTGCGCGCGGCGATCAACGCCCGCCTTGGCGAAGGCAACGAAATTTCGCTTATGAAATTCATCCGCAAGCTCGATGAAAAAATGGCGTTTTTGGAAATGAATCCGGATATGGCGCACCGCTATTTGAATGAAGGATTCTCGGGCGGGGAGAAAAAGCGGAACGAAATTTTGCAGCTGATGATGCTTGAGCCGAAAATCGCCATTTTGGACGAGATCGACTCCGGCCTCGATATCGACGCGCTCAAAATCGTCGCCAAAGGCGTCAACGAAATGCGCAGCAGCGAGTTCGGCTGTTTGATCATCACCCACTACCAGCGGCTGCTCAACTACATCACCCCGGATTATGTGCATGTCATGATGCAAGGGCGCATCGTCAAGTCCGGCGGTCCGGAGCTGGCGCAGCGGCTTGAGGCGGAAGGGTACGACTGGATCAAAAAAGAACTCGGCATTGAAGACGAAACGGTCGGACAAGAAGCGTAAGCGTTAGGAGGAGGACTATGGCGACAGAAACGAAAATCCCATTCGATGAAACCTACATCCGCACGTTCTCAAGCGGACGCGGCGAGCCGGACTGGCTGACGGTGCGGCGCCTTGAGGCGCTTCGGCTGGCGGAGCGGCTGCCGCTTCCGAAACCGGAGAAAACGAAAATCGACAATTGGAACTTCACTGGCTTCTCACGCCATGCCGTTGACAGTGCGCCATATGCCGGTCTCGATGACTTGCCTGAAGCGGTCAAGGCGCTCATGCAAGCCGGCGAAGGAACGAAAAATTTGTACGTGCAGCGCAACCATACGCCGGCGTATGTGTCGCTGTCCGATGAGTTGAAGGAGAAGGGCGTCATTTTCACCGACATCTTCACCGCAGCGCGCGAGCATGGCGACTTGCTGAAAAACTATTTGATGACGGCGGTCAAGCCGGATGAGCACCGCCTTGCCGCGCTCCATGCGGCGCTGCTCAACGGCGGTGTGTTTGTCTATGTCCCGAAAAATGTGGAGATTGAAACGCCGCTTCAGGCGGTCTATATTCAAGACGAAGACGACATCGCCTTGTTTAACCATGTCATCGTCGTGGCGGAAGACAACAGCCGCGTCGTGTTTGTCGAAAATTATATATCAGCAAGCCGCGAAGGAAACGCGGTCGTTAATGTGGTCGCCGAGGTGTTTGCTCAAGCGAACGCAAGCGTCTTTTTCGCCGCTGTCGACCATTTGGCCAAAGGCACCACGACGTATGTCAATCGGCGCGGCATCGCCGGGCGCGATGGACGGATCGAATGGGCGCTCGGGCTGATGAATGACGGCAATACGGTCTCCGAGAACATCACCCGCCTTGTCGGCGACGGCTCGTTCGGCGATACGAAAACGGTCGCGGTCAGCCGCGGCGAGCAAGTGCAAAACTTTACGACGAGCGTCATCCATTACGGCAAGCATACAGAAGGGACAATTTTGAAGCACGGTGTTGTCCGCGACAGCGCGACCTCGATTTTCAACGGCATCGGCAAAATTGAGCACGGCGCGTCAAAATCGAACGCCGAGCAGGAGTCGCGCGTCTTGATGTTGAGCGAAAAAGCGCGCGGCGATGCGAACCCGATTTTGTTGATTGACGAAGACGACGTCATGGCCGGCCACGCCGCTTCTGTCGGGCGCGTTGACCCGATCCAATTGTATTACTTAATGAGCCGCGGCATTCCGAGACGCGACGCGGAACGGCTCATCATCCACGGCTTTTTGGCGCCGGTCGTCGAAGCAATTCCGATTGAAGGCGTGAAAAACCAATTAATTGAAGTGATTGAAAGGAAAGTTCAATCATGAATGTAAACGACATTCGCGCGTTGTTTCCAATTTTGCATCAGGATGTCAACGGCCATCCGCTCGTTTATTTCGACAGCGCGGCGACATCGCAAAAGCCGCTGCCGGTGATTGAGACGCTTGACCGCTATTACCGCGAGTACAACTCGAACGTCCACCGCGGCGTCCATACGCTCGGGACGAAGGCGACCGATGCGTACGAAGGCGCGCGCGAAAAAGTGCGGCGGTTTTTAAACGCCCAATCGGCGCAGGAAATCATCTTTACGCGCGGCACGACCGCTGCGCTCAACTTGGTCGCTGCAAGCTACGGGCGCGCCAATGTCAAAGAAGGCGACGAGATCGTCATCACGTACATGGAGCATCACAGCAACTTGATTCCGTGGCAGCAGCTGGCGAAACAAACGGGCGCAACGCTGAAATACATTCCGCTGCAGGAAGACGGCACGCTTGATTGGCGCGACGTCGAAGCAACGATCACGCCGGCTGTGAAAATCGTCGCCATCGCCCATGTCTCGAACGTGCTCGGCACGATCAACCCTATTCGCGACATCGCCCGCATCGCCCATGAGCGCGGCGCGGTCGTCGTCGTCGATGCGGCGCAAAGCGCTCCGCATATGAAGGTCGATGTTCAGGAACTTGATTGCGATTTTCTCGCCCTTTCCGGCCATAAAATGTGCGGGCCGACGGGAATCGGCGTATTATATGGCAAAAAGAAATGGCTTGAGCAGATGGAGCCGGTCGAGTTCGGCGGCGAAATGATCGATTTTGTCGAGCTGTACGACTCGACGTGGAAAGAATTGCCGTGGAAGTTTGAAGGCGGCACGCCGATCATCGCCGGGGCGATTGGCCTTGGGGCGGCGATCGATTTCCTTGAACAAGTCGGCTTGGACGCCATCGCCGCCCATGAACACGAGCTGGCGCAATATGCGCTTGAGCGGCTGGCTGACATCGACGGCGTCACCGTCTACGGTCCGAAAGAACGGGCCGGGCTTGTCACGTTCAACATCGACGGGGTGCATCCGCACGATGTGGCGACGGTTCTTGACGCCGAAGGGATCGCCATCCGCGCCGGCCACCATTGCGCCCAGCCGCTCATGAAATGGCTCGGCGTGACGGCGACCGCCCGGGCGAGCTTTTACCTTTACAATACGAAAGAGGAAATCGACCGGTTCATCGCCGCATTACAGAAAGCGAAGGAGTACTTCAGCCATGTCTTCTAATCATCCGTTGGACCAGCTTTACCGCCAAGTCATTATGGATCATTATAAAAACCCGCGCAACCGCGGGGTGCTTGAGGGCACGAACGTCGATATCAACATGAACAACCCGACGTGCGGCGACCGCATCCACTTGACGATGAAAGTTGAAGACGGAAAAGTCGCCGACGTCAAATTTGAAGGCGAAGGCTGTTCGATTTCGATGTCGTCGGCGTCGATGATGACGCAGGCGATCAAAGGGAAAACGGTGGAAGAAGCGCTTCGGCTCGCCCACATTTTTTCCGACATGATCCAAGGGAAAGAGTACGACGATTCCGTCGACCTTGGCGACATCGAAGCGCTCCAAGGCGTTTCCAAGTTTCCGGCCCGCATCAAATGCGCGACGCTCGCGTGGAAAGCGCTCGAAAAAGGGCTGCATCACCACTAATCTAAAGGAAGGTGAACCGAGATGGCGAAAAAAGCGCCAGACATTGGCGAATACAAATATGGCTTCGTCGACAAGGACGTCTCCGTCTTCCGCGCCCAGCGCGGCTTGACGCGTGAAGTCGTCGAAGAAATTTCGCGGATGAAAAACGAGCCGCAATGGATGCTCGAGTTCCGCTTAAAAGCGCTCGACATCTTCTACAGCAAACCGATGCCGCAATGGGGCGGCGACTTGTCAAGCCTCGATTTCGATGAAATTACGTACTACGTCAAACCGACGGAAAAATCGGGCCGCTCATGGGATGAAGTGCCGGCGGAAATTAAAGCGACGTTCGATAAATTAGGGATTCCAGAGGCGGAACAAAAATATTTGGCCGGCGTCTCGGCGCAATACGAATCGGAAGTCGTCTACCACAACATGAAAGAAGACCTCGAAAAACTCGGTGTCATCTTTAAAGACACCGACTCGGCGCTGAAGGAAAACGAAGACTTGTTCCGCGAGTATTTCGCCAAAGTCGTGCCGCCGACGGACAACAAATTTGCGGCCTTGAACTCGGCCGTCTGGTCGGGCGGTTCGTTCATCTACGTCCCGAAAGGCGTCAAAGTCGATACGCCGCTTCAGGCGTACTTCCGCATCAACTCGGAAAACATGGGGCAGTTTGAACGGACGCTCATCATCGTCGACGAAGGGGCGCACGTCCATTACGTCGAGGGCTGCACGGCGCCGATTTACACGACGAACTCGCTTCATAGCGCGGTTGTGGAAATCATCGTCAAAAAAGGCGCCTACTGCCGCTACACGACGATCCAAAACTGGGCGAACAACGTCTTCAACTTGGTGACGAAGCGCGCCGTCTGCGAAGAAAACGCGACGATGGAATGGATTGACGGCAACATCGGCTCGAAGCTGACGATGAAATACCCGGCCGTCATCTTAAAAGGCGAAGGGGCGCGCGGCTTGACGCTCTCCATCGCCATCGCCGGCAAAGGGCAGCACCAAGACGCCGGGGCGAAAATGATCCATTTGGCGCCAAACACGTCATCGACGATCGTCTCGAAGTCGATCTCCAAGCAAGGCGGAAAAGTCACGTACCGCGGCATGGTCCATTTCGGCCGCAAAGCGTCCGGCTCGCGCTCGAACATCGAATGCGATACGCTCATTCTCGACAACCAGTCGACATCGGACACGATTCCGTACAACGAAATTTTAAACGACAACATCTCGCTTGAGCACGAAGCGAAAGTGTCGAAAGTGTCGGAAGAGCAGCTGTTCTACTTGATGAGCCGCGGCATTTCCGAGCAGGAAGCGACGGAAATGATCGTCATGGGCTTTATCGAGCCATTCACAAGAGAGCTGCCGATGGAATACGCGGTCGAGATGAACCGCTTGATCAAGTTCGAGATGGAAGGAAGCATTGGATAATCCTGATTATAAGAAGGGTGCAGCGCCCACAATCAAGCGCTGCACCCTTCATTTTTTTTCGGGGACCGCTGATCCCACTTCAGTGTCTCATCCTCAATGTTTTGAGTCACATGGAGTTGGTTGTCAGCGGTCATTGTTATGCTGGCATGCTCTATCCGTGCTAAAAGCGTCCATAACGATGATCGTCCATTTCAGATTTGTTAAGGAATGGTTATTTATGAATATTTTGTTATGATCTATAATCGGATTGGTGATGTTTCATTATTTTGAAAATATAACGATGAAAAAGAGAGTGGAACGTGAAAGAGATGATAGGAATGTGGAAATTGATCAGAATGTTGAAGTTGCGAGATCTGGAGTTGTTTCGTTTAGATGACCAAGATGGTGAAACGGTTTGTATGTTATTGATTTTGGATTACAGGAGACCTAGTGTTTTCGATGATTTTCCCATTTTAAAGGGAATCGAGGATGAGGATTCATTTGAAGGCGCGGAGAATTATATCCACACGGTCATCATTTCAGAGAAAACATTAGAACAACATATGGTGGACCGAATCCTTGAGGTCATCGAAGGGTTAGTTGAACATAAGCCCGATTGTGATAATAATCATTCGTTTTATATTACGAAGTTCCTTGATTATTTTGGGGTTGGCACACATTTAATCGAGTACATTCAACCGATCTTAGATAAGATGAATTTTGATATTGATCTCACCTATATCACGGATAAACATTTCAATTACTTGACGCAAGAATAACGTTGCTTGCCGCGTCGCAGGCCATTTCCCCTTAGAGCAACGTGCCAATAGTCGTTTTGATTTCATGGCCGACCTGCTTATGGTATAGTTAAAATATCTGAAAGCTGAATAAACTGGTGATGGCC
Organism: [Flavobacterium] thermophilum; assembly: GCA_900450595.1. Classification (GTDB taxonomy): domain Bacteria; phylum Bacillota; class Bacilli; order Bacillales; family Anoxybacillaceae; genus Geobacillus; species Geobacillus thermophilus. Next base: position 2,120,523 of record UGGS01000001.1, on the reverse strand, counting down.
ATGATTTATATTGGACTGACCGGCTGGGGGGATCATGACAGCTTGTACCCGCCAGGTCTTGCGGCAAAAGACAAGCTGCTGGAATACGCGGCTCATTTTCCGACGGTCGAGGTCGATTCGTACTTTTACGCCATTCAGCCGCGTTCGAACGTGGAAAAGTGGATTCGCGAGACGCCGCCGTCGTTTCAGTTTATCGTGAAGGCGTACCAAGGAATGACCGGGCATGAGCGCGGCCCGATTCCATATGAAAGCAAGGAAGCGATGTTCGCCGCGTTTTTGGACTCGATCGCGCCGTTTCAGGAAGCGGGGAAATTGGCGATGGTGCTGTTTCAGTTTCCGCCGTGGTTTGACTGCCGGCGCGAGCATGTCACCTATTTGCGCTGGGTCAAGGCGAGGATGGGAGCGGTGCCTGTCGCTTTAGAATTTCGGCATCAGTCGTGGTTTTCGCCCCGGTTTTACGATAAAACGCTCCGTTTTATGGAAGAGGAAGGGTGGATTCACGCGATTTGCGACGAGCCGCAGGCGGGGGAAGGGTCGGTGCCGACGGTGTTGCATCCGACCGACCGGGAAAAGACGCTCATCCGCCTGCACGGGCGCAACGTGCACGGCTGGAACAGGGCGACGGCCGGCGAGAACTGGCGGGCGGTCCGCTACTTGTATCGATACAATGAGCGCGAGCTGCGCGAATGGGCGCGCCATATCGAGATATTAAAGCAAAAAACAAAACAAATTTACGTGCTGTTCAACAACAACTCCGGCGGCGACGCCGCTGACAACGCCAAACAATTGATCGAGCTGCTTGGCATTGAGTACACGGGTCTTGCGCCGCGGCAGCTTGGTTTGTTTTGAAGCGGGGAAGAGGGGGATGGAGGATGGCGTATGCGTTGCTTGTCTTGATCGGCTTTATCGCGGGATCGCTTGGCAGTTTGGCCGGCCTTGGCGGCGGGGTGATCATCGTGCCGTCGCTTCTGTTTTTTGGCGCACTCGGCTGGCTGTCGGCGGTGACGCCGCAAGTGGCGGTCGGCACGTCGCTTGTCGTCATTATTTTCAATGGCTTATCGTCCACATTGTCGTATATGAAAGACAAAATGGTCGACTATCCAAGCGGTTTGCTGTTTTGCATCGGCAGCGTTCCCGGGGCGGTCATCGGCGCTTGGGTGAACAATACGCTGAGCGCCGCTCATTTTTCGTTGTATTTTGGGCTGTTTTTAATCGCCATGTCGGTTTTTTTGTCGCTGAGTCAAAAGAAAACGAAGCGTTCGGCTGACGAGACGGCGGCGGCGAAAGAAAACGGGGCCGAACGAACGGCGGCGGAGCAGGCGCGGCCGGCGCCATGGTGGAGACGGCGTGTTGTGCGAACGTACACGGACCGAAACGGCGAGGTGTTCACATACGGCTATCAACCGCTCATGGCGGTCGCTATCGCGTTTGTCGTCGGCTTTTTCGGCGGGCTGTTTGGCATTGGCGGCGGCTCGCTCATGGTGCCGGCGATGATCGTGCTGTTTCGCTTTCCGCCCCATGTGGCGGTGGCGACGTCGATGTTGATGATTTTCCTGTCCTCCCTCATCGGTTCGCTCACCCATGTCGCGATGGGAAACGTGCAATGGCCGTTTGCCCTTGCCCTCATTCCCGGGGTGTGGATCGGCGCGAAAACAGGGGCGTGGATCAATAAGCGGATGCCGAGCCGGACGCTTGTCGTCGTGCTGCGGCTAGTGCTTGTGCTGCTCGGGGCCCGGCTTGTATGGGAAAGTTTGGCGTAATGGAAGGAGGGGCGCGCGTTTTGAAGCAAACTATCTACATTTATCATACGAACGACGTGCACAGCCATTTTGAACATTGGCCGCAAATCGCCCGCTTTTTGTCGGAACGGAGACGGGAACATCGCGCCCGCAACGAGGCGATGCTGTTGTTTGACGTCGGCGATTTTCTCGATCGCGTGCACCCGATTACCGAGGCGACGCGCGGAAAAGCGAATGTGGATTTGTTGAACGATCTTGGCTATGATGCGGTGACGATCGGCAACAATGAAGGAATCACGCTTGATTACGACGAGCTTGATACGCTGTACGAGCGGGCTCGGTTTCCGGTTGTGGTCGCCAATTTGTTCCGCCGCAACGGCGAGCGGCCGCATTGGGCGCTTCCGTATGTCGTCATCCCGGCGACAGAGACGTTCCGCATCGGCGTAGTCGGTGCCACCGCCCCGTTTTCCCATTTTTACGAGTTGCTTGGCTGGAAAATTGCCCCACCGTTTGATTTGTTGGCCGCAGCGGTGGAGGAAGTGAAACGAAAAGCTGATTGCGTCGTCGTCTTATCCCATCTTGGGGTGAATGAAGATGAAAAAATCGCTGCGACGATTCCGGGCGTGGATATTGTGTTGGGCGCTCATACCCACCATGTGTTTCCAGAAGGCAAGGAAGTAAACGGTGCGCTTCTTTGCGCGGCTGGGAAATACGGACAATATGTCGGCGTCGTTAAGCTGGAAGTGGAAGGGCGACGTCTTGGGCGGGCGTCTGCGAAGGTGGTGGATGCTGGTGTGATGCCGTTTTCCGAAGAAGTGGCGTGCCGCCTTCGCTCCCTTGAACAGAAAAGTTTGGCGCGGCTTGAAGCGGAACAAGTCGCTGTGCTCCATGAAGACTTGCCGCTTGACTGGTTCGCTCCGTCGCCGCTTGCCCGTTTGCTTGCGTCTGCGCTGCGCGAATGGTGCCAGGCGGACATCGGGATGGTGAACGCCGGGGTGCTGCTTGAACCGCTTGTGAGAGGACCGGTGACGAAAAAAGATTTGCATCGCATTTGCCCGCATCCGCTCAACCCGTGCAAGGTGAAGCTGCGCGGCGCGGAGCTCAAAGAGATTATCCTTGAGGCCAATACGGAACGGATGAAGCATTTGCGTTTTAAAGGGTTTGGCTTCCGCGGCGAAGTGATGGGGGAAATGGTGTACGACGGCGTCGAGATCGAAACGGAGCTGGAAGAAGACGGCGCCTGGCATATCCGCGCCATTCGAATCAACGGCGAGCCGCTCGAGCCGGAGCGCACCTATGACGTGGCGACGACCGACATGTTTGCCATTGGTCATTTTTACCCGCAAATTCAGCGAGCGGCGGAGAAAACGTACTATATGCCGGAGTTTTTGCGCGATCTTCTCGCCTGGAAATTGGCCCAATAGGCAGGCACTTCTTTTTCCATGCTTCATACATTGGAGTATGGAAAGGAGAGTGACTGCGGCGATGGTGGAAGTCAAGCCGATTATCATTGAGGGACATCCGTTTGTCGCGGTGTCCGTCCAGCTGCCGAAAACGAATTTGTTGGCGGTGGCGAGTGAAAAAGGGTACATCATGTGCGGGGCGCTCGATGTGGCGCTATTGAACGAAAAGCTGCGCGACCGCGGCATTGTCGCCGGACGGGCGGTCGGGGTGCGCACGATCGAGCAGCTGCTTGAGGCGCCGCTCGAATCGGTGACAGTCGCCGCCGAGGAGCTTGGCATCAAACGAGGAATGAAAGGAAAAGACGCGCTGTTGAAAATGCGGTGAAAAAATCCCTCCTTGCAAGCATACATATAGCTTGTAAAGGAGGGATTTCATTTTGTTGCGCCCCCGATTTGTGCGGAGAGGGCCGCTTCCGTTCCGCTACGTGTTTTTATTGACGTTCGTTTTTTTTATGTTTTCCACAGCGGCCGGGCTTTGGATCGTGAATAAAGGCATTGAGCCGGTGCTGATGGAAATTGCCGAAACGGAAACGAAGCGGATCGCCAACTTGATCGTCAATAACGCCCTTGAGGAGCAGTTTAAAGAAGAAAATCCGAAATTCCAGCAGCTCGTGACCGTCCAGCAAGACAACAGCGGGCGAATTGTTTCCGTCGATTTTAACGCCGAGGCGATCAACCGCATTTTGGAAGAAATAGATGACCATGTGATGGCGAGTTTAAAGGCGGCGACAGAAGGACGGATCGAGCGGATGGTGCTGCCTGAGGTCGAATCCGGCCAAGGAGACAGCCGCGGCATCATTTACTACATCCCGCTCGGCCAAGTGACGAACAACGCGCTGCTCGCCAATCTCGGCCCGCGCGTTCCGGTGCAGTTTCAAATTGTCGGCAACGTCAATTCGGAAGTGACAAAGGAAATTCGCGCCTATGACATTAACAGCTTTTTTATTGAGATCGACGTTCATGTCGAAGTCGACATCCAAGTCGTCATCCCGTTTGCGTCCAAACTGACGACGGTCAAAAACGATATTCCGGTCGTGATGCGCTTCATTCCAGGAGAAGTGCCGCAGTTTTACAACAAAAACGGCGGCCCGCTCGGCCCGTCGGTTCCGCTTCCGAAGCGCTAGTTCAGAAAATGGTTTTGCCGGAAACATGGAAACGTTATACAACGAAAGCGTCGATCCGGCGTCCTTTTCCAGGCTTGTTCGCTCCCCACGACGGGGAGTGAACGAGCTTTTTTGTTTTCAAAAAGAAAAGAGCTAGACGAGCCGTTGTAAATTTTGTAGTATTATATTAAATTGAAAATAGTTTTATTATTTATATAAGGTCTGGAGGGGATGTGAGAGCCGGGGCAAAGGGACAGGAAACAAGAAGGGCCGGTTTTGGACGCGGCCTCCTTTCAACACATGATGATCATGCGCACGGGAACGGCGCTTGATTCGTGGAATGCCGCTAGGCGCACATCGGTGACAGAACATTTTGAATAATGGGGGGAACAAGAAATGAAGAAAAAAAGAACAGCAGGTGTCTTTTTCTCATTGATGCTGACAGCAGGTCTTTTGGCCGGCTGCGGCGGCAACCAACAAAGCGGCAGTTCTTCAGGCGGAAACGGCGGCGGAGGAGGCGGCGATGTCATTAAAATCGGCGCCAACCTTGAGCTCTCCGGCGGGGTCGCTTCGTATGGACAGTCGATCGCCGAAGGAGTAGAGCTGGCGTTTGAGGAAATCAACAAAGAAGGAATCAACGGCAAAAAGTTGGAGCTTGTCAAAGTAGACAACAAATCGGAAGCGGCCGAAGCGACAAACGGCGCCATCAAGCTGATCAGTCAAGATAAAGTCGCTGCCATTATCGGGTCGGCGACGAGCACGAACACGCTCGCTCAAGTGCAAATTGCCAATGACAATAAAGTTCCGATTATTACACCGTCTGGGACGAGCGAAACGGTGACCGTCAAAGATGGCAAAGTGAACGAGTTCGTCTTCCGGACGTGCTTTATCGACCCGTTCCAGGGAACGGTGGCGGCCAAATTTGCGCTGAACGACTTGAAAGTAAAAAAGGCGGCTGTTTTGATCGACAGCGCGAGCGATTACTCGAAAGGGCTGGCGGCGTCATTTAAAGACACATTTACAGCCGGCGGCGGCCAAATTGTTGCCGAAGAAGCGTATGTGGCGAAAGACACCGACTTCCGCGCCACGCTGACGAGCATTAAATCGGCCAATCCGGAATTTTTATTCTTGCCGGGCTACTATGAAGAAGTCGGTTTGATCGTCAAACAAGCGCGCGAACTCGGTTTGAACGTGCCGATCATGGGCGGCGACGGCTGGGATTCGCCGAAGCTTGTTGAAATTGCCGGCAAAGACGCGTTGAACAATACGTATATTACGAACCACTATTCGTCGGGCGACCCGGATCCGAAAATTCAAGAGTTCGTCAAAGCGTTCGAAGCAAAATACAATAAAGCGCCGGACGCCTTTAACGCCCTTGGCTACGATACGGCATACTTCTTGGCGGATGCCATCAAACGGGCTGGCAGCGTCGATCCGGTGAAAATTAAAGACGCGCTGGCGCAAACGAAAGATTTGCAGCTTGTCACGGGAACATTTACGGTCGATCAAAACCACAATCCTGTCAAATCGGCCATTATTTTGGAATTCAAAGACGGGCAGCAGCAATTTAAAACAAAAGTGAATCCGTAATAAAAGGCTGGATGGATGCGTGGACAGGGGAGGCCCCTAAGGGGCGCCCTCCCATCCGGCATTTCTTTTGGCCAACGACGAGTTTTCGTTAAGGAGCGTGCAATCATGGAACTCATTCAACAGCTGGTCAACGGCATTTCGCTAGGCAGCATTTATGCGCTCATCGCGCTTGGCTATACGATGGTGTATGGCATCGTCCGGCTCATTAACTTCGCCCATGGCGACGTCTTTATGATTGGTTCATTCGTCGGTTTTTACGCTGTGACGATGCTCGGCGTCGGTTTTTTCCCAGCGCTGTTGTTGGCGATGGCCGCCTGCGCCGTGCTCGGGGTAGTCATTGAGCGGATTGCGTACAAGCCGCTGCGCAACGCGACGCGCATTGCTGTGCTCATTACGGCCATCGGTGTCTCGCTTTTGATCGAGTACGTGATGATTTATTTGCGCGGGGCGCAGCCGGAAGCGTATCCGGGTACGCTGCTTCCAAAGCAGAATTTGGAGCTGTTTGGCGTCGTCATTAGCAGCCAGTCGCTATTCATCCTCGGCACGTCCCTCGTCTTAATGATCCTTCTTCAATTCATCGTTCACCGAACGAAAATCGGGAAAGCGATGCGCGCCGTCTCGCATGATGCGGAAGCGGCTCGATTGATGGGGATTAACGTCGACAATACGATTTCGGCCACGTTTGCCATCGGCTCGGCGCTCGCCGGGGCAGCCGGCGTCATTTTTGGCATTTATTATACGAAGATCGACCCGCTGATGGGCATTCTCCCAGGCTTGAAGGCGTTTGTCGCCGCCGTGTTGGGAGGGATCGGCATCATTCCGGGAGCGATGGTAGGAGGGCTTTTGCTTGGCGTTATCGAATCGCTCGTCAGCGGGCTTGGCTATTCGCTTTGGCGTGACGGGGTGGCGTTCATCATTTTAATTCTCATCCTCATTTTCCGGCCGGCCGGATTGTTTGGGAAAAATGTACGAGAAAAAGTGTAAAGGATGGTATGGAACATGGCAACTTGGAAGCGGACACGTGGGTTTTGGGTTTCCATCATATTGGCGTTCGCCTTTTTCGCCGTTGTCCAGTGGCTGATTACAAGCGGAACGTTAAACATCTTTTATGTGAACACCCTCTTTTTTATGGCGATTAACGTGATTTTGGCGGCCAGTCTCCATTTAATTATCGGAATTACTGGACAATTTTCGATTGGTCATGCCGGCTTTTTCGCTGTCGGTGCTTACGCCTCCGCGATTATGACGATGAAGCTGCAGCTGCCGTTTGCGGCCGGCGTTTTGGCCGCCGGGGTGGCGGCGATGCTCGCTGGTCTTATCATCGGTGTGCCAAGCTTGCGCTTAAAAGGCGATTATTTGGCCATCGCGACGCTCGGGTTTGGCGAAATTGTCCGCATCGCGCTCTTGAACATCGATTACGTCGGCGGGGCGAGCGGCATGACGGTGACGCATATGACGACATGGCCGTGGGTGTTCGCCTGCCTGTTTGTCACGATTTTGGTGATCGCCAACTTCACGAACTCGACGCACGGACGGGCGTGCATTTCGATTCGCGAGGATGAAATCGCCGCTGATGCCATGGGGATCAATACGACGTATTACAAAGTGGCGGCGTTTGCGATCGGTTCGTTTTTCGCCGGCATCGCCGGAGCGCTGTATGCGCACCACTTTTACATCATTCAGCCATCGAACTTTGGCTTCCTGAAATCGTTCGACATTTTGATTTTCGTCGTCCTCGGTGGGCTCGGCAGCCTATCCGGCGCGGTGGTGGCGGCGGTGCTGCTGACGATCGTTTCGACGTTCTTGCAAAACTATCCGGAAACGCGGATGATCATTTACAGCATCGTCTTGATTTTGGTGATGCTGTACCGTCCAACCGGGCTGATGGGGACGAAAGAACTATCTTCGCTCTTCAAATGGCGGAAGGCAGCGCAGGGAGGAATGAATCATGGCGGCAAAAACACCGTTGCTTAAGGCAGAAAATGTCGGCATCCAGTTTGGCGGGCTGAAGGCGCTCTCCGGTGTGACGATGGAGCTGTATCAAGGGGAGCTTGTCGGGCTCATCGGCCCGAACGGCGCGGGGAAAACGACGCTGTTTAACTTATTGACCGGCGTGTATGTGCCGACGGAAGGGCGGATTATGCTAGACGGCGAAACGTTGAACGGCTTGCCGCCGTATAAAATTACGCGCAAAGGGATCAGCCGGACGTTTCAAAACATTCGCCTGTTCGGCGAGCTGTCGGTGCTCGACAACGTGAAAGTCGCCTACCATGCGCACGCCCGCCATTCGATCGCGAGCTCCATTCTCCGCCTCCCGTCCCATTTCCGCGGGGAAAAGGAAATGGAAGAAAAGGCGATCGAGTTTTTAAAAATTTTCCAGCTTGACGGCGTCATGCACGAGAAAGCGAAAAACTTGCCGTACGGCCAGCAGCGCCGGCTTGAGATCGCCCGGGCGCTGGCGGCGCAGCCAAAAGTGCTTTTGCTTGACGAGCCGGCCGCCGGCATGAACCCGCAAGAAACGAAAGAATTGATGAAGTTGATTGCGTTCATTCGCGAACGGTTTGCGTTGACGATTTTGTTGATTGAGCATGATATGTCGCTTGTGATGGGCATATGCGAGCGCATTTACGTGTTGGATCACGGCCAGCTGATCGCCGAAGGCACGCCGGAACAAGTGCGCAGCAACCCGAAAGTGATCGAGGCTTACCTTGGCGAGGAGGTGTCGTGACGTGTTGAAAGTGGAGGCAATCGATGTGTTTTACGGCAACATTCATGCCTTAAAAGGCGTATCGCTTGAGGTGAACAAAGGCGAGATCGTCACGCTGATCGGCGCAAACGGCGCCGGCAAAACGACGCTGCTAAAAACGATCTCCGGCTTGTTGAATCCGAAAAGCGGCGACATCGTCTACGAAGGGGCTTCGATCGCCGGCAAGGCGGCGCAAACGATCGTCAAGCACGGCATTTCCCACGTGCCGGAAGGGCGGCGCGTGTTCGCCAATATGACGGTCGAGGAAAACTTGGAGCTTGGCGCGTTTTTGCGCAAAGACAAAGACGGCATTCAACAAGACTTTGCCAAAGTCTTTCAGCTGTTCCCGCGCCTCGAGGAGCGGCGCAAGCAGCTGGCCGGCACGCTTTCGGGCGGCGAGCAGCAGATGCTCGCCATCGGCCGTGCGCTCATGGCGCGCCCGAAGCTGCTCTTGCTTGACGAACCGTCGATGGGGCTCGCGCCGCTGCTGGTGAAGACGATTTTCCGCATCATTCAGGAAATCAACGAATCGGGAACGACGATTTTGCTTGTCGAACAAAACGCCCACATGGCGCTCTCCATCGCCGACCGCGCCTACGTCATCGAATCCGGGCGCGTCGTCCTGTCGGGGGCGGCGAGCGAGCTGCAGGCGAGCGAGCAGGTGAAGCAGGTGTATTTGGGCGGGCATTAACGAAAGCAGAAAGACGAAAAGAGGCCGACATCGGCCTCTTTTTTGTCCAGCCGCCGCTGCTAGCGGCGCCGCTGTTGCTGCCGCTCGGCCCGCTCCCACGCTTTCAAGTGCGGATACGGGTCAAACGCCCACTCCGTATAGCCGTTGTCTTTGTACATGCCGTAATGGAGGTGGGGCGGGAACTTTCCAGCGGTGCCCGGCGGCCCGTAGCCGGAGCTGCCGACCGAGCCGATGATCGTGCCCGGCTCGACGATTTGCCCTTCGCGAAGCCCGGCGGCAAAGCCGTTCAAATGGGCAAAATAATGGTACGTGTTGTTGATGTCGCGGATGCCGACGCGCCAGCCGCCGTATTTATTCCATCCTTTCAGTTCGACAATGCCATAGCACGTCGAGCGGACCGGCACGCCGTAGCCGGCGAAAATGTCGGTTCCTTCATGAATGCGGCGCCCGCCCCAGCCGCGCGCATCGCCCCACGTGTCGCGGTAGCTGTAATTCGCCCGCAACGGGAGCGGAAAGACATGGTCATCCAGTTTCAATGTCTTGTATTTTTTATAAATCTTCACTTTTCCTAAAATCAAATCCACCGTTTTGGAACGCTGGTAATAGTTCCAAAGCGCGATTTTAATATGGCGATGATCGATGCCGTATGTCTGCAAATAGCGCGCCATGGCCATGATGACGTCGTCGTCGTCATCCGCCCGCGCCTTGCCGTCCCCGTCTCCGTCCACACCGAGCCCGCCAAACTGGGAAATCGTAAACGGGTTCGTATCGTGCGGATTTTTGTTCAGCGGTCCGGCCCATACGTCCGGTTTCATATAAATGCCGAGGACGCCGGTTGGTTTTGGCAAGTCGCGGCGCGCTTGCCGGATGTTCCGTTCATACTGGTCGATGGCGGCAAAGTAATACCATGGAATGAGCGAAACCGCCTCCGCTTTTTTATACAGCTCCATGCGCTGTTCGTATACTGCGTCGTCGTTTTCCGCCGCCGAAGCCGCGCTGGCCGCTATGAACAACACCGTCGCCACCCATAGGGCGACAAACCATCGGTGCACGTGGAATCCCCCCTTTTCGCCCATTTCATATGTTTAGTTTGGGGAGAAACAGGCGATTCATAAATGTTAAAAAGAGGAAAGCGGCTTATTTTTTTGTGTTTTTTCGCGTTTTTCATTTATAATGAAAATGGAACAATCCTCGACAAGTGGAGTGAGAACGATGGCAACAAACGAAGAACATGTCCGCAAGCCGGACTGGCTGAAGATTAAACTGAACACGAATGAACATTATATCGGATTGAAGAAGCTGATGCGGGAAAACCGTTTACATACTGTGTGCGAAGAGGCGAAGTGCCCGAACATTCATGAGTGCTGGGCGGTAAGGCGGACGGCGACGTTTATGATTTTGGGCAGCGTCTGCACGCGCGCCTGCCGCTTTTGCGCCGTCAAAACCGGGCTCCCGACCGAGCTTGACTGGCAAGAGCCGGAACGCGTCGCCGAGTCGGTGCGCATCATGAATTTAAAACATGTCGTCGTTACGGCCGTCGCCCGCGATGACCTCAAAGACGGCGGGGCGGCGGTGTTTGCGGAAACGGTGCGTGCCATCCGCCGGAAAAATCCGTTTACGACGATTGAAGTGCTGCCATCGGATATGGGCGGCGTGTATGAAAACTTAAAAACGCTGATGGACGCCCGTCCCGATATTTTAAACCATAACATCGAAACGGTGCGCCGTCTGACGCCGAGAGTGCGCGCCCGGGCGACGTATGAACGCTCGCTTGAGTTTTTGCGGCGCGCGAAAGAACTGCAGCCGGACATTCCGACGAAATCGAGCATCATGGTCGGCCTTGGGGAAACGAAAGAGGAAATTATCGAAGCGATGGACGATTTGCGCGCCAACCATGTCGACATTTTGACGATCGGCCAATATTTGCAGCCGACGAAAAAACATTTGAAAGTCGTCAAATATTACCATCCGGACGAATTCCAAGAGCTGAAAGAAATCGCGCTGAGCAAAGGGTTCAGCCATTGCGAGGCCGGTCCGCTCGTCCGTTCGTCGTACCATGCCGACGAGCAGGTGAACGAAGCGGCGAAAGCGCGGCAGCTGAAGGCGTGAAGATGGCAGGCGCCCGGGCTTGCGGAGTCAAAGCCGGCGTCCGCCCCCCTCGTTGCCGCCAAACAGCCTGCGAGGGGAGATGCGGGCATCGCGCCCAGGCGGCAAACACTTTGACTGGCGGCTTTTGTTGCCGGAAAAAAGAAACGGTCGTGCCTCTTTAAGCAACAGGCAGACCGTTTTCTTTCGCTACCGTCCGGCCGGCGTCGGCCGCGGCGTGCCGTCGCGGAAGTCGCGGTCGAGGTGGTCGTTTGTCTCGTTGATCATTTCGCCGTTTTCATTTTCCCCGTCGCTCAGCTTTTTCCCTTGCGGATATTTCAACATCCGCTGAATCGTGGCATCGAGAAGTTGGTCGATATTGCGCGCGTTCGAATCGAGGCGCCCGAAGCGCTCAATGTCTTTCATCAGCTGCGGATTGTCGGCGATATACACATGGTAGTAGCGGGGAACGACGGACAGCGCTGTCTTTTTCACTTGGTCGGCGGTTTGCTGCCGATTTTTTGTGTCGGCGTCATAGACGACAAGCACCTCTTCATCGGTGACGAGCGTGGCGACGTCGTTGACGCCCGGCAGCTGCGTGCACAGTTTGCTGATTAAATCGGCGGCTTGCTCGCGGTTGAACGACGGCATGTCGTTATAGCCGTTTGCATCGCCGAGGATCGGGCTTTTTTGATGGCGGACGTAGCCGAAGTTGTTCATCGGCGTGTCATCGCCGTTTGGCACCCCGTTTTCGTTGTACAGCTCATTGCGGTCGGCCACATTGATCGTATTGCCGCTCCGTTTGTAGACGTCGGTGTTTTCGTCCTGCGCCGTCTGCGCGCAGCCGGCCAGGGCGATCGCCGTTCCGAACGCGGCGACGATCCAACATCGGTTCATCGTCAGCACCCCCCTCGCTTTTAGGGTGGCACGCGGTTCGCTGTTTGATAACAGTAATTGATTGGGTGCGGTGCATCGTTTATGATGAAAGTGGAAAGGCGAGGTGAGAGCGGTGATTTGCATTAACAACCATTGTTATGAACTGGTTGAAAACGTCAAAAACGCGTTTAACGAAGAGGCGTTTCGCGCCCGATACGCCGATATTTTAGGGAAGTACGACTACATTGTCGGCGATTGGGGATACAATCAGCTTCGCCTGCGCGGGTTTTTCGATGACCATAACCAAAAGGCGACGTATGATACGAAAATCAGCACGCTGTCCGAGTATTTGTATGAATATTGCAATTTTGGGTGCGCCTATTTTGTGTTGCGCAAGGTGAAGCGGTAAAGGCGGCAGCCGCCCGCTGCCGGGCGGCCGCACGTCATTCGCCTTCGTTGTATGGAAACTGCTCGCTTTGGCGCGGGTCGTCGTGCGGCGGATGGGAGGCCGGATCGCGCCTTGGAATGTTTTGGTGAAACGATTTGAACTCATAGTTGAAGGCGCTGTAATGGCGCTGCCCTTCCTTCCACGGCGTGCTTTTGTTCTCGACCAGGGCGTCATCGCGGCGCGGCGAGCCGTACGGACCTTCCGGGAATTCTTCGGCGGTTAAAAAGTTGCGCTGTTTTTCGACGACGGAAAAGTCGGCATATTGTTCCCGTTCCGCCATTCGTCTCACCTTCCTTGCTGCCGGGGTGTTTCATAAGATGCCCAAAACCGAGGAAGGTTATGAAAGGCATTCGTCCAAAAAGGCGCGCAGCTCGTCGGCGTCTTGTTCGCTGAGTGCATAGGCGCGTTCGATATAGCCCGGCTCCTCCAAATCGTCGCGGCCAAGAATGGCAAACCGGTTGCTTTGCAAATCCAGCACCAAATATTTCCCATAAAAGCGGTCAGTTTCAATTAACGCCAAATCGAACCGCTGCCGCTCGCCGACAAAGCTGACGAACCGGACCGCTGCCTCGACCGTATCATCGTATAAGTAAAACCGTTCACTCATCTCCATTCCTCCCTTTATTTTTCGCCTATGTCCATCATAGCAGACGAACGGCGAAAAAGGGGGGAAGGCGGGGAAGAAAAAAGGAGGACGAGCCATGTATTTTGTCGACCGAAACAAATTGGAAGAGCGGCTTCGCTGCATGGAGCAACTGATGGCGCACTACAAAGCGCAGCGCCACTGGGACGGCGCGCTTGAGCGGCTGGCGCTCGAGCGGATCGCTCATGTCCTCATCGAGGCGGTGCTCGATGTCGGCAACGCGATGATTGACGGCTTTATTATGCGCGACCCGGGGAGCTATAACGACATTATTGACATTTTGACTGACGAGCAGGTGATTTCGGCTGAGGACGGCGAGCGGCTGAAAGCGTTCATCGCCCACCGGAAAGCGCTCGTCCAAAACTATACGAACGTCGATCACGCGAAACTGCTCGCGGATTTGAACGAACAGCTGCCGGCGCTTGAGGCGTACCCGAAGGCGGTGCGCCATTACTTGGAAAGCGAGCTCGGCCCGGTGTCGGCGTTTGGCAGCGAATCGATGGACGGAAAGGAGACCGACAACCGTTGAAACGATACAAAGGCTATTTGCTTGACTTGGACGGGACAATGTACCGCGGCGCAGAATGCATCGCCGAGGCGCGCGAGTTTGTGAACGAGCTGCACCGCCGCAGCCTCCCGTATTTGTTTGTCACGAACAACTCGTCGCGCACGCCGGCGCAAGTGGCGGAAAAATTGCGCTCATTCGGCGTGCCGGCGGAAGAGAGGCATGTCTTCACAACAAGCCAGGCGACGGCGAACTACATTTTTGAGCGAAAGCCGGACGCGTCCGTTTATGTCATCGGCGAGGAAGGGATCCGCACCGCGTTGGCGGAAAAAGGGTTCCGCTTCGCTGGGGAGGACGCAGACGTGGTGGTCATCGGCATCGACCGCCAGCTGACGTACGAGAAGCTTGCCATCGCGTGCCTTGCCGTCCGCAACGGGGCGATGTTCATTTCGACAAACGGCGACATCGCCTTGCCGACCGAGCGCGGGCTGCTGCCGGGCAACGGCGCCATCACGTCCGTCGTCGCCGTTTCGACGCAAGTGAAGCCAACGTTTATCGGCAAGCCGGAAAACATCATTATGGAGCAGGCGCTTAAGGTGCTTGGCGTTCCAAAGGAAGATGTGTTGATGATCGGCGACTATTACGAGACGGATATTTTAGCCGGCATGAACGCGGGCATCGATACGCTGCTCGTCCATACGGGCGTCACGACGAAAGAGATGCTCGCCCGCTACGAACGGCAGCCGACCTATACGGCTGATTCGCTCCGCGAATGGATGGAGCGCCTGTAAAGCAAGAGGGGTGTCCCGAAAGGTTCGGGGCACCCTTTCTCATGACCGGGTGCAGCAGCAAAGCCATCGATGCGAACCAACAAATCGTGTTTGGCTTGTGGGGTGCTGCTATTTCGTCTTTTGCATGGATGCTTCGCGCCGCCGCTCACTCGGCGTTGGCGGCTCGATGCGCGAGGCGGCTGGACGCCGCCGCGGCGATGGCGCCGACGATGTCGTCCAAAAACGTGTTGCATTTGCCGGTTGATTTGTCATTTAAATATTGCAAAATGCCCGGTTTTTGTTTGTCGATATAACCGTAGTTCGTAAACCCGATCGATCCGTACACGTTGACGATCGAAAGGGCCAAAATTTCGTCCACCCCGTACAACCCTTCATCGCGGCGGATGATGGATTGCAGCGGCTCGTCAAGCCGACCGTCCTCGGCGAGCTTGTCGAGCTGGATGCCGGTCAAAATCGCGTTTTGCACTTCGCGTTTCGAGATGACGCGGTTGACGTTTTCGATGCATTCGTCCATCGTTAAATCCGGATGGTATTTCGATTGCAAATAATAAACAAGCTCCGCAATTTTTTCCACCGTCACCCCCCGCTCCTCGAGCCATCGGCGGGCGGTTTGTTCAAGGTTGTTCATATCCGGTTTGGTCATGGTTTGTCACCCATTCTTTTGAAAAAGTCGTTTGTTATATATACGTTATCATGCCATGAATGTATCCTTCGTATAAAGAAAAATGCTCATCGGTTTTTTTGACGCCTGCTGTCATATATAAACAATAGCCGCCCTTGCCGCGGCTATGGGCCCGGGAATCAGCGCGCAAAAGTCCGTTCCCGTCCGGGCGGCATCGGGGCGGCGACGACATGGAGGGAGGAAGAATGCAAGCCAAAAAGACAAAGGAGGAGCGGCCATGGAAACATGGGTATATGAGCAATATGACATGCGCGTCGGACGGATGGAACAGCGGGGAGCGTCTACGGTCGTTTGGCATAAACAAGAGCGGTTTCTCATCGTGCCGGCGGATGGGCGGAGCGAGGCGGAGCTGGAAGAGCGTCAGCAAATGAGCCGCTATTTGCGGGCGAAAGGGGTGGACGGCGTCGGGGAGCTGGTCAAAACGAAACATGGGACGTATATTGCCCCCTGCCAAGGCCAGCCGTTCGTCCTCCTCCGCGCGCCGCTTCCGGCCGCCCGCCTTCGTTCGCTCGGCCGCGAACTGGCGCTCATGCATGAATACGGGCGCTCTTGCCCGCTGCCGATCACATCCTGCCGGCGCATCGGCCAATGGCGCGAACTGTGGGCGAAGCGAATCGACCAAATGGAGGCGTTTTGGGCGAACATGATGGCAGCAGGGCCGGCATCGCCGTTTGACCGCCTGTTTCTTGAATCGTTCCCGTACTATTTAGGATTGGCGGAAAACGCCGTGCAATATGTGGCTGACACAGAGCTCGACGACGAACCGCTGCGCGTCGATTATGCGGCGTTTTGCCATGAGCGCCTGCCGCAAGCCGGCTGGGTCGAAGGAACGGAGGCGAAGCTGCCGCTCGATTGGGTGTACGACCATTGCGCCCGCGATTTGGCGGAATGGGTGCGCCATTTGTACCACAAGCGCGGGCTAGGCTGTCAACGGGCAGTGCGGCAGTTCTTCCAAGATTACGGGCATTTGGCGCCGCTGTCGTCGTTTGCCTGGCGGCTGGTTTATGCGCGCCTGCTGTTTCCGCTTCCGTATTTTGAATGCATCGAGGCGTATTATACGATGGCGGACCGCGAAGAGCAGGCGAGGCAGGAACGGGCGCTGCGGCAGTTGCTTGACGCATCGCGCGAGTATGAGCAGTTTTTGGCGTCATTTGCTGAGATCGCCGGCATCGCCAACCATATCCGGCTGCCGGCCGTTGAATGGCTGCCGCCGGCGCCATGAGGGGGAAGAAACTTCCCGTTTTTTCAGCTGAAGCAGGCCTGGGTGATTTTCCTTTTTATAGAAAGGAAACACCCTGTTTTTTTCAGCCGAAGCGGGTGTACGCTCGTTTCCATTCGAGGGGGAGGGGGAACGGGTTCGGGTGTTCAGCCGAAGCGAATGGGGGCCTGTTTTCTTTCCGTGACAGGGGGTCTTCGTTTTTGTCCGCAACGAACGAGTGCCGACTTTTCCGAACCACCGGAACGGACAACTTCCCGTTTTTTTTTCAGCTGGAGTTGTGATAAGATTTAGAAAAAAATGAGATGGAGGGCTGTTTCATGACGAAACCGTACGTCTTTGTGACGCGAAAGCTGCCGGAGGAGGTGATCGCCCCGCTCGCCGCCGTCGCCGAGGTCGGCATGTGGCCGCATGAGGACGTGGCTGTGCCGCACGAGGTGTTGGTGGAAGAGGCGAAAAAGGCGGCGGCCCTTTTGCCGATGGTGTCCGACCCGATCGACGAGGACGTGCTGGCGGCCGGTTCAGGGCTTAAAGTCGTCGCCAACATGGGCGTCGGCTATGACAACATTGACGTGCCGGCGGCAACGAAGCGCGGCGTTCTTGTGTGCAACACGCCGGATGTGCTGACCGATACGACGGCTGATTTGACGTTTGCTTTGCTGCTCGCCACTGCCCGCCGCCTTGTCGAAGCAGCCGAATTTTTGAAAGAAGGAAAATGGAAAAGCTGGAGCCCGTTTTTGCTGGCGGGCGCCGATGTCCATCATAAAACGATCGGCATCGTCGGCATGGGCAACATCGGGCAGGCGGTGGCGAAGCGGGCGAAAGGGTTTGACATGGATGTGTTGTATTACAACCGCTCGCGCCGTCCGGAGGCGGAAGAGAAGCTGGGCGCCGTCTACCGCCCGTTCGCCGATTTGCTTGCCGAGAGCGATTTTGTCGTCTGCTTGACGCCGCTGACCCGCGAGACGCGCCATTTGTTCAACCGCGAGGCGTTTCGGCAAATGAAAACATCGGCGATTTTCATTAATGCGGCGCGCGGCGCGGTCGTTGATGAACAGGCGCTTTATGAGGCGCTTGTCGCAGGGGAGATCGCCGCTGCCGGGCTCGATGTGTTTGAGAAAGAGCCGGTCGCCGCCGATCATCCGCTTCTGTCGCTTCCGAACGTTGTGGCGTTGCCGCATATCGGCAGCGCCACATACGAAACGCGGCGAGCGATGATGACGTTGGCGCGCGACAACATCATCGCTGTCTTGGAAGGCCGGTCGCCGTTGACCCCGGTGAACGAGCTGTCGTAAAACTTTTCATTGCCAAATGGCTGATCGTCTTTTATAATGTCTACTATAAAAATACAAATGTCTACTGTACGTAAACAGAAGGAGCGGGAATCATGGAAAAACCAATTTTGGTCGGATTGTTAGGACTAGGAACGGTCGGGAGCGGCGTGGTGAAAATTATCGAAAACCACCAGGAAAAATTGATGCACCAAGTCGGCTGTCCGGTGAAGGTGAAAAAAATCCTCGTCCGTGACGTACATAAGCCGCGCGATGTCGCCGTCGACCCCGCATTGTTGACGACAAGCGCCGCCGACGTGATCGACGACCCGGACATCAATGTCATCATCGAGGTGATGGGCGGCGTCGAGGAGACGAAAGAGTGGCTGTTGCGGGCGCTCCGCCAAGGGAAGCACGTGGTGACCGCGAACAAAGATTTAATGGCTGTCTACGGTTCAGAGCTGCTTCGGGTGGCGGCGGAGCACCGTTGCGATTTGTTTTATGAAGCGAGCGTCGCCGGCGGCATTCCGATTTTGCGCAGCCTGGTCGACGGCTTGGCGTCCGACCGGATCACCAAGCTCATGGGCATCGTGAACGGAACGACGAACTACATTTTGACGAAAATGTCGCAAAACGGCGCTTCGTATGAAGCCGTGCTGGCGGAAGCGCAGGCGCTCGGGTTCGCCGAGGCCGATCCGACGTCAGACGTGGAAGGGCTCGATGCGGCGCGAAAAATGGCGATTTTGGCCCGCCTCGGCTTTTCGATGGACATCGACTTGGACGATGTGCAAGTGAAAGGAATCACCGAAGTGACCGAGGAAGACTTGAACTACGGGAAGCGGCTTGGCTACACGATGAAATTGATCGGCATCGCCCAGCGCGACGGGCAGAAGGTCGAAGTGAGCGTCCAGCCGACGTTTTTGCCGGATTCGCACCCGCTTGCGTCGGTGCATAACGAATACAACGCCGTCTATGTGTATGGCGAAGCGGTCGGGGAGACGATGTTTTACGGGCCGGGGGCGGGCAGCCTGCCGACGGCGACAGCCGTTGTCTCCGATCTGGTCGCGGTGATGAAAAACATGCGCCTTGGCGTCAACGGCCATTCCGCGGTCGCCCCGCAATATGAAAAGCAATTGAAAGCGCCAGCGGAAATTTTCTCAAAATACTTTTTGCGCATTCATGTGAAAGACCAAGTCGGTGCATTTGCGAAAATTACGACGCTGTTTTCGCAGCGCGGGGTGAGCTTTGAGAAAATTTTGCAGCTGCCGCTGAAAGAAAACGGTCTGGCGGAAATCGTGATCGTGACGCATGACGCCTCGCAGCAAGACTACGAAGACATTTTGCAGCAGCTGGGCGATTTGGAGATCGTCGAGCGCGTCCAAAGTTCGTATCGGGTGGAAGGGGAGAAACGGTAATGGCATGGAACGGGCTGCTTGACGCCTACGGCGAGTTTTTGCCGCTCACGGCGGCGACGCCGAGGCTGTCGCTTTGCGAAGGGAACACGCCGCTCATTCCGCTGCCGCGCCTGTCGGAAGAGCTTGGGATCACCTTGTATGTCAAGGTTGAAGGGGCGAACCCGACCGGTTCGTTTAAAGACCGCGGCATGGTGATGGCGGTGGCGAAAGCGAAAGAGGAAGGAAGCCATACGATCATTTGCGCGTCAACCGGCAACACGTCGGCGTCGGCGGCCGCCTATGCGGCGCGCGCCGGCATGCGTTGCCTCGTCGTTGTGCCGAACGGGAAAATCGCGCTTGGCAAACTGGCGCAAGCGGCGATGTACGGCGCGGAGATTTTCGCGATTGACGGCAACTTTGACGAGGCGCTGAAAATGGTGCGCCGCCTGAGCGAAACGGCGCCGATTACGCTTGTCAACTCGGTCAATCCGCACCGGATCGAAGGGCAGAAAACGGCGGCGTTCGAAGTGTGCGACCAGCTTGGCCGCGCCCCGGACGTGCTCGCCATTCCGGTCGGCAACGCCGGCAACATCACCGCCTATTGGAAAGGGTTTAAAGAGTACCATGCGGCCAAAGGGACGGGGCTGCCGCAAATGCGCGGCTTTGAAGCGGAAGGAGCGGCAGCGATCGTCCGCAACCGGGTGATTGAACAGCCGGAAACGGTGGCGACGGCGATCCGCATCGGCAATCCGGCGAGCTGGGAAAAAGCGGTCGAGGCCGCCAACGAATCGCGCGGAAAAATCGATGAGGTGAGCGATGCCGAAATTTTGGCCGCCTACAAGCGGCTCGCCCGGACGGAAGGCATTTTTGCCGAGCCGGCATCATGCGCGGCCATCGCCGGGGTCATCAAACAGCGCGAACGGAACGAAATCGAACGCGGCAGCCTCGTCGTGGCGGTTTTGACCGGCAACGGCTTGAAAGACCCGGCCATCGCCTTGGAGACGGCGGCGATTGAGCCGGTCGTGCTGCCGAATGACGAACGAGCCGTCTTGGAGCGTTTGCAAGGGGTTGTCCGCACATGAAAGAAGACGAGATGTTGAAAATCATCGTGCCGGGCAGCACGGCGAACTTAGGGCCCGGCTTTGACTCGGTCGGGCTCGCCGTCAACCGTTACTTGACGCTTGATGTTCGCTTGGCGGAAGCGTGGTCGTTTGCGCCCAAAACACCGGAAGTCAGCGGCATTCCGCGCGGGACGGACAATTTGGTGTACGAGGTGGCGGACAAGGTGGCGGACGCGCACGGCCGGCGGCTGCCGAGCTGCGCGGTCGATGTGTACAGCGACATTCCGTTTACGCGCGGGCTAGGCAGCAGCGCAGCGGCGGTCGTCGCCGGCGTGGAGCTCGCCGATGCGCTGCTCGAGCTAGGCCTGTCGCGCGAACAAAAGATGGAATGGGCGGCCCGCTATGAAGGGCATCCCGACAATGTCGGCGCCTCGCTGTACGGGGGGCTGGTCATCGGCTGCTGCCGCGAAGCGGGGGTGGATGTCGTCCGTGTGCCGGAATTTGATGTGGAGATCGTCGCCATTATCCCCGGTTATGAACTGGAAACGAAAAAAGCGCGCGGACAGCTGCCGGCCCAATGGCCGCGGGCGCGCGCCGTCGAGGCAAGCGCCGTCAGCAACGTCCTTGTCGCCGCCTTGCTCACGAAAAACTGGAAGCTCGCCGGCCGGATGATGGCGGCCGATTTGTTCCACCAGCCGTACCGGAAACCGCTCGTTCCGGAGCTGGCGCGGGCCGAGGCGCTTGCCGAGGAATACGGAGCGATCGGCGCGGCGCTGAGCGGGGCGGGGCCGACAGTGCTCGTCTTTGCCGAACCGGGTCAAGGAGAGCGGCTGGCGCACCAGCTGCGCCCGCATTTTCCGACGTGCGACATCGCGCGTCTTTCCGTCGAGCCGCGCGGCAGCCGCGTCTACAAGCTGGCGCTTGAAGCTTGACCGCCAGCGGCAGTCCGGTTTTCGGGGTCGTCCGGAAGCGGACGGTGTCCGCCCGCCGGCGACAAAAAAATCCGAACAGCGGTCGCTGTTCGGATTTTTCATTAAAACACTTGTTCCACTTCAACGACGCCCGGCACTTCTTCAAACAAGGCGCGTTCGATCCCCGCTTTCAGCGTGATCGTCGAGCTCGGGCAGCTGCCGCATGCGCCAAGGAGACGGAGTTTGACAACGCCGTCTTCGACATCGACAAGTTCGCAGTCGCCGCCGTCGCGAAGCAGGAACGGACGGAGTTTATCTAAAACTTCTTGTACTTGTTCTTTGATTTCTTGATCCGTCATTTTCATCGACTCCTTTCCCTATTTTTTATTATAATCATGGTAGCGGAAAAAATCTAATGATAAATTTTGTTTTCCAAAGGGTGACAACGATGACATTCAAGCCGGTTGAAATTTGTGTGTACGGGGCCGACATCATTTGTCCGTCGTGCGTGCAGCTGCCGTCGTCGAAGGAAACGTATGAGTGGCTCGAGGCCGCGCTGCGCCGCAAATATCCCGACCAGCCGTTTGTGATGACGTACGTCGACATTTTCGCGCCGCCCGCTGACGATGAGGCAAAGCGGAAACTGGCGCAGACGATCGTTGAGGAAGATTGGGTGTACCCGGTCGTGGTCGTGGAAGGGGAAGTCGTGGCCGAAGGCAATCCGCGGCTGAAGTCGATTTATGCGGAAATGGAGAAATACGGCTACCGCTCATCGTAAGCGGCAGGTGAACGCCATCTAAAGAGGAGGCGGGGAGTCCCCCGCCGCTTTTGTTGGCGTGAATGAACAGGAAGCCAAAGCGGCCGCCTGCGCAGCAGGTTAATACCCATGATGGTACTTGTACATCCACAAAATGCCCGACTTTAACAGGCGCGGCACGCGTCCGGTGAGCGGGCGGTCCGCGACGAGGCCGAAGCCGTGTTTTTTGCCGAGTGAGCCGAGAATGCCTTTCAGCTTGATCGGCGGGAATTCGCTCGGCGGCTCTTCGCCGTTCCACCGTTTTTGCAGCACTTGGACGATTTGCTCCGCCTGCGCTTCGGCGAGCTGGGCGCTCGGCGAATGCGGCAGGCTCGCACAGTCGCCGACGACGTAGGCGTTTTCATAGCCGGGGATGTGGTGCTGCTTCGTCAAGACGACGCGGCCTTGTTTATCTTTTTCAACGTTCAGTTCGCGGACGACGCGGTTCGGCTGAATGCCGGCCGTCCAGACGATGACATCGCACGCGACCGGTTCGTCATGGTTGTACAGGACGCCCGGCTCGACTTTTGTGACGTTCGAATGGCGGACGATTTCCACCCGATGGTCAGTGAACCAACCTTCCACATAATCGCTCAGCCGCTTCGGGAACATCGGCAAAATGCGCTCGCCGCGGTCAAACAGCTTAATGTGCAGGTCGGGGCGGCTTTCCGCCAGTTCGCTCGCCAGCTCGACGCCGCTCAACCCCGCGCCGACGATGCCGACCGTCGCTTTGGGCGGCAAGTTGTTCAGCGCCTCATACGCGGCGCGCGCTTTGTCGATCGACTGGATGCTGTACGTGTAGACGTCAGCGCCCGGCACCCCGTGGTATTTGTCTTCACAGCCGAGCCCGATGACGAGGTCGTCATAGCGGACATCGCTTCCGTCGCCGAGGCGGACGAGCTGCTTGTCCAAATCGATCGCGGTGACTTCGCCGAACTGGTAGGTCAGCTGCGGATGCTCCGGAAACGGGACGCGAATATGGTGGTCGCTGATCGTCCCTGCAGCCAAGGCGTAATATTCCGTTTTTAAACAATGGTATGGAACGCGGTCAATGAGGATAATATGAATGTCATTCGGCAATGCATCCGGGAGGAGGCGCTGCAAAATGCGCATGTTGCCGTATCCTCCGCCAAGCAGTACAAGTTGTCTCATGGCAAAAAATCCCCTTTTGTCCAGTTTCGTAAGCCGCCAATGCCATAAAAAAGTATAGCGAAATTGTGACAAAAGAACAACAATTTTTCTGGACGTCCGCCTTGAAGGTGCATAAGCTGGCGAACCGCATCGTTTGGCGCTGAGAGCGCTCAACCGAAGCGGCATGGCGGCTTCCCGGCCGGCGGGCGGCGTCGTTTTCTAGGCGCAGCCGCTTTTCCCGGCTTGAGAAGCCTTGCGCCATGGCCATCGCGTTCAGCGTCATGCCGCCGCTTGCGCCCTTTTCTCGACTTGAGAAACCTTGCGCCGGCGCTTTTGATTTTCCCAACCTGGAGGGAAGCTGTCTTTCCGCGCCCTTCTCGTGAGCATGTCCGTTGACGCCGCGCCGCAAAACGGCTACGATGGGAAGCAGGAAGGTGAACATGCGCATGATGTTGCCAATCATCGAATTTTGCATCAGCAACTTGGCGAGCGGGTCGTACAAAGCGATGGAAATGCTTGAAAAAGACCCGAATTTGGACATCATCGAATACAGCTGCTTAAGCTATTGCACGCGTTGTGCGGAAACGTTGTTTGCGCTCGTCAACGGCGAATTTGTCAGCGGCGAGACGCCGGAGCAGCTGGTGGAAAATATTTATAAACATTTGGAAGAAAATCCGATGTTTTGACTGAAAAAAGGAGGATGCCTGCAAGCGGCATCCTCTTCAATGTATATGAAAAAACGGGGGATATTCCTATTTTGTCCACACAAAGGATTTACTATACGCAAAAGGTGAAAAATTTTTCGGGAGGGCATATCGTGCGATCGTTTTCGTTTACGAAAATGCATGGGTTAGGAAATAGTTATATTTACGTCGATTTGTTTCGGGAAACGTTGCCGGAAGACGAGTTGCCGGCGATCGCCCGCCGCGTGTCGGATGTCAACACCGGCATCGGTTCGGATGGCTTGATCCTCATTTGCCCGTCCGATGAGGCGCCGGTGAAAATGCGCATCTTTAACAGCGACGGCTCGGAAGGGAAAAACTGCGGGAACGGCTTGCGCTGCGTGGCAAAATATGCGTATGAGCACGGCCTCGTCCGCGGCCGCTCGTTTTTGATTGAAACGCTCTCCGGGCTTGTCGAGGCGGAAGTCGCTGTCCAAAACGGCAAGGTAGCGAGCGTGACCGTCGATATGGGCGAACCGCGCCTCGCGCGGAGCGCTATTCCGATGGCTGGGCCGGAAGCGGCGCAGGTGGTCGCCGAGCCGTTTGTGGTAAACGGGCGCGAATATACGATTACCGCCGTTTCGATGGGAAACCCGCACGTCATTTTTTATGTCGAGGACATTGACGAAGCGCCGGTGACGACGCTCGGCCCGCTTGTCGAGAAAGATCCGCGCTTTCCGGAAGGGGTGAACGTCGAGTTTGTCGAAGTCGTCAATGAACGCGAGCTTCATTTCCGCGTCTGGGAGCGCGGCTCCGGCGTGACGCAGGCGTGTGGAACCGGAGCGTGCGCGGCTGTCGTCGCTTCGGTGTTGAACGGCAAAACGGCGCGCGGAGTGGAAACGGTCGTCCATTTGGCCGGCGGCGATTTGCGCATCGTCTGGGGGCATGACGGGCGTGTACGCATGACCGGGCCGGCGGAGACGGTGTGCACTGGCGTGTATTTTTACGAAAGCGGGCAGAACGGTTGAGCACCCGGATGGGAAAGCGGTATACTATAAGCAAAGAGGAAAAAGGGGCAAAACGAGACCGGTTGGAAAGACGAGAACATGGAAAGGAGAGAGTCCAATGGCGGAAGCGATCGTGACGCTGACCGAAGCGGCGGCGTTTCAAATTAAGGACATGATGAAGGAGCAGGAAGAAGAGCACGCCTACCTGCGCGTCGGCGTCCATGGCGGCGGCTGCAGCGGGCTGTCGTACGGCATGGGCTTTGAGCACGAGCGACGCGATGATGATATTGAATTCGAACAGCACGGGATTAAAATTTTGGTCGACCGCGACAGCGCCCCGATTTTGCGCGGCACGGTCATCGACTACAAGCAGTCTTTGCTTGGCGGCGGGTTTACGATCAACAACCCGAACGCCATCGCAACATGCGGCTGCGGCTCGTCGTTCCGCACCGCAACGAACGCCGGCACGCCGGAGCAATGTTAGCCGAATGGCATGAAATGCGCTGTTCAACGTATCAATCGTTCCCGGCGCACCGGGGCAATGCCGAGTGAACGGCTGAAGCCGCCCGCCGCCGGAGGCCGTTTCCAGACGGCCGTCAAAGGAAGGGGGGAGCGCCGATGAAAGGGCAGTTGAATTTGTTGCTGGCGCTCGTGTTGGCGCTTGTCATCGCCCTTATGGCAGTGGCCAATGTCGAGCAAGTGACGATCCATTATTTGGCCGGTGAAACCCGCCTGCCGCTCATTGTCGTCATTTTCGGGTCGGCTATTGTTGGCGGTCTCGTTGTCGGCATGCTTGGTTGGGTGCGCTTGTTCAGCTTGCAGCGGCGGTTGAAGGCGGCGGAAAAGAAAAATGAGGAACTGGCAGCGCTTTTGGAGCAAACAGAGCGGCTGGATACGGCGGCCGCGAAAGAATAGCGCAATGAAAAACGCGCCCTGCTGCGACCGGGCGGCGGTTTCCGCCCGATTTGGCAGGGCGCGTTTTTTTTTGCGTCAAACATTCTGGTTCCGTCGGGCTGTTGTTTTGGCAAGTACTGTTTTTCGTTCGGGTTATAGGCGAATCCGTTTCGGCGGTCGCCGCTTTTTTGCCGCTTAAAAGAGCGACGTGGAGTGCGCCGGCTGCATCCGCGCCGTCGGGTCGATGTACGTTTTCGCGCTGCTGATGGCGATCGGCGCTTCACCGAAGCCGCAGGCGATCAGCTTGATTTTGCCGTCGTATGTGCAAATGTCGCCGGCCGCATACACGCCGGGAATGTTCGTTTCCATGCGCGAGTTGACTTTGATCGCATTTTTTTCGATGTCAAGCCCCCAGTTTTTGATCGGGCCGAGCGACGAAATAAAGCCGTAGTTGACCACGACGGCATCGACATCGACCGTTTCTTTCGCGCCTTCTTTCACATGCTCGAGGACGACCTGGCGGATGCCTTGGTCATCGCCGATGAGCTCGACCGGCACAAACGGCGTTTTCACGTGCACGCTTGACTTCATCAACTGTTCGACGCTATGTTCATGGGCGCGGAATTTGTCACGGCGATGCACAATCATGACGCTTTCGGCGATCGGTTCGAGCATGAGCGACCAGTCGACGGCCGAATCGCCGCCGCCGCAGACGAGCACGCGCTTGCCGGCAAATTGCTCCAAATCGCTGATAAAGTAATGCAAGTTTTTCTCTTCGTATTGGGAAGCGTTCTCAAGTTCGAGCCGGCGCGGCTGGAAGGCGCCGTTTCCGGCGGTGATGATGATCGTTTTCGAATAATGGATTTGTTGATTGGTGACGAGTTTAAACGTTCCGTCCCCCTGCTTTTCGAGCGTGTCGACCGACTCGTTCAGGCAGACGGTCGGCGAAAATAGGTCCATCTGCTCTTTCAGCTGGTTGACGAGCTCTTGGGCGCGCACTTTCGGAAACCCGGCGACATCGTATATGTATTTTTCCGGATACAACGCAGCCAGCTGCCCTCCAAGCTGTGGAAGGCTTTCGATAATTTTCACTTTCATTTGCCGCAAGCCGCCGTAAAACGCGGCAAACATCCCGGTCGGCCCGCCGCCGATGATCGTGACGTCATAAAGATTCCGATCCTCTTTCACCGACATTCCTCCCCGCATATAAATAAATAAGGGCATTACAAGTTTATCTTACCATAAATGCGCGCCGTTATAACGGCGAATTTTTGCCGGGCCGGTGGAAAAAAAGGGCTTGAAAAGAGGCAAAAAAAGAACTAATATGGTTGTGGATAGATTGTTAATTTTTTGTGACAATCTGTCAACATTTTTTTGAAGGTTAACGTGAATACTTTCACAAACTTCGCTCAATAAAAATGGGGGCCGCAGCAAAAACTATCAGAAACGTGTGGAAAAAAATTAAAAAGGGTGGAAGTGATTCAAGTGAGAAAACCAAACGTTGTCATTTTAGGGGCTGGCTATGGCGGGCTCATGACGACCGTCCGCCTGCAAAAACTTGTCGGGGTGAACGAGGCGAACATTACGCTTGTCAACAAACACGACTACCATTATGAAACGACATGGCTCCATGAAGCGTCGGCTGGGACGCTGCACCATGACCGCGTCCGCTATCCGATCCGCGACGTCATTGATCGCAGCAAGGTGAAATTCGTCCAAGATACGGTGACGAAAATCGTGCCGGGCGAAAAGAAAGTGCTGCTTGAAAATGGCGAGCTGACGTACGATTATCTCGTCATCGCCCTCGGATTCGAATCGGAGACGTTCGGCATCAAAGGGCTGAAAGAGTACGCGTTCTCGATCGCCAACGTCAACGCGGCGCGGCAAATCCGCGAGCATATCGAGTACCAGTTTGCGACGTACAACACGGAAGAGGAAAAGAAAGACGAGCGGCTGACGATCGTGGTCGGCGGGGCCGGGTTCACCGGCATCGAGTTTTTGGGCGAGCTCGTCAACCGCATTCCGGAGCTGTGCCGCGAATATGACGTCGATCCGCACAAAGTGCGCATCATTTGCGTCGAAGCGGCGCCGACCGCGTTGCCGGGCTTCGATCCGGAGCTTGTCGAATACGCGGTGAGCCAGCTCGAGCGCAAAGGAGTGGAGTTTAAAATCGGCACCGCCATTAAAGAGTGCACGCCGGATGGCATCATTGTGGCGAAAGGTGATGATGTCGAGGAAATCAAAGCCGGCACGGTCATTTGGGCGGCGGGCGTGCGCGGCAGCCGCGTCATCGAGGAATCTGGGTTTGAAGCGGCGCGGGCGCGCATTAAAGTGGACCCGTACTTGCGTGTCCCGGGGCATGAAGACATTTTCGTCGTCGGCGACTGTTCGCTCGTCATTGATGAGGAAACGAACCGGCCGTACCCGCCGACGGCGCAAATCGCGATGCAGGAAGGCCAGCTGTGCGCGAAAAACTTGGCGGCGCTCATCCGTGGACAAGGAGAGCTCGAGCCGTTTAAAGCCGATATTAAAGGAACGGTCTGCTCGCTCGGCCATGACGATGCGATCGGCGTTGTGTTCGGCAAAAAGTTGTGGGGAACGAAAGCGAGCTTCATGAAAAAAGTCGTCGACAACCGCGCTTTGTATTTGATCGGCGGCGCATCGCTCGTCATGAAAAAAGGGAAATTCAAGTTTTTCTGATGAAGGCCAAAAGAGGGCGCTCCCATCGCCAGGGGCGCCTTTTCTCATGGATGTTTCCGTTCGGGCCGGCTCTTTTTTATATGGCGGCTGACAGGGAACGGCTGCTTTCTTGTCGAAATACAAACAGGGACAACGATGGGAAAAGGATGAGGATGATGGACCACAAACGCGGAAACGTATGGATTGCCTCGGCCGGGCTTGTGATCAACGAAGCGGGCGAATGGCTTGTCGTCAAGAAAGCCTACAGCGGGCTGAAAGGCAAATGGTCGCTGCCGGCTGGATTCGTCAAGCCGGGGGAGATGCTTGACGAGGCGGCCGTCCGCGAAGTGAAAGAGGAGACGGGAATCGACGCCGAGCCGGTCGCGTTTCTCGGCTTGCGCACCGGGGTCATCGACGGAGAGATCAGCGACAATTTGGCGATGTTTCTTCTCCGCCCATTGTCGGACGCCATTACCGTGCAGGCGGGCGAATTGTCGGCCGCTGCTTTTTTAAGCAAGGCGGCGCTCCGCGACGACCCGGACACGTCCGGGCTGCTTCGCTATTTATTGGCGCTTGAGCCGCTCGTCTCCCTTCCCCCGCATAACGGGCTGAACCCGGGTAATCCGTTTGGGTACACGAAGTACCGCCTTTACTTAAAATCGTCAAAATCATAAGAATAATGGAGAAAATGAAAGCGAGGCGCCGATGGAGAAGAATCGCCGTTTGTTTTTGCAGAAAATTTTGATATATTAACAAAAAAGAAGTGGAGGGGAAGAAGAATGGCACAAACGGCGACGACGACCGATTGCGTGTACTGCGGTGGCCACGGATACGTCCAGCTTTTGCTCGGCGGATCGGAAACGTGCTACGGCTGCCAAGGGACGGGAAGCGAGACGGAAGACGACGATGAGCATTGACTTGTCATCCGCCCATCCAGTACACTGAAAAAGGGTGTAAGGGAGGGAAGGGCGGATGCAAATGAGTTTGCCGGTTGTACTCATTTCGATGCTTTTATTTTTCGTCTTATTTTTCGGCATCGGATTTTTGTTAAATATGTTGTTGCGCATGACATGGATCATGGCTGTTTGCTTTCCGGTCATTGCGGTGTTCATTATTGACGATGTGCCATGGACGCAGTATTTGACCGATCCGGCCGCCTCGTTTTCGGCGCTCGGCCGGAAAATCGCCTCGCTGGCAACGGCTGATTTGTTGATTTTGGCGAGCGGCTTTGCCGGCGCCCTTTGCGCCGGCTGGGCGATCCGCACACTGCGGGCGAAAGGCTATCAAATGTTCTAAGACATTTCGGATCGATCATGCTGCCCGATCGGTTGTATTTTTCGCGAAAGGGTATCAAAGGTGTTCAGGCGTCTCCGCGCAAGCGGGGGCGTTTTTTATTTTTGCGCGCCACCGTGTCTGCGGCGGCGTTTTTTCATGTTGCGGCGATGCCGGAGGGCGCCGCGGAACAGGCGCTTGGAGTCCGGTGTCATGCGTTTTTTCGATTGGCCTGCCGTTGCAATGAATATTTCGATTTTGGTTGGAGATAAATAGAGGTGTGAGAGGAGTTGAGATCATTGGATAGGTTCAGGCAGTTTGCACGCCGGACCGCGATGACGGTGTTATTTTTCCTGGCGCTCACCGCGACGTTCCAGTCTGTTTCCGGAGTCGAGGCGGAAACGGTTCTCCGCTCCTTGTCGAGCGCATTATTGGTCGAGCATGAGCCGAGTGGCGGGACAAACGGCCGCCCGAAAAGCGGCAGTCGCTCCGCCCCGCGGCTTGAGGATCAGTTTGACTGGTCGAAATACCCGTCTGTCGAAGTGGTGGCGACCGGCTATACGGCTGGGGTCGAATCAACCGGGAAAACGCCCGATCATCCGGAGTATGGCATTACGTACTCCGGCGTGCGCGTGAAGCGCGATCTTTACTCGACGATCGCCGCCGATTTGTCCATCTTTCCGATCGGCACGATTTTGTTCATCCCCGGGTACGGGTTCGGCGTTGTGGCCGACAAAGGCGGGGCGATCAAAGGCCATCGCATTGACTTATATTATGAAACGGTCGAAGATGTCTATAAATATTGGGGAAAAAGGAAAGTGCAAGTTTACGTTATCCAAAAAGGGGATGGCAAGCTGTCGGAGGAAGAATTGACGCGGTTGAACGAGGATGAAACGATGCAAGTGTTCCGGCAGCAATATTTGGAATCGAAAAGCTGAAAAAGGGCTCCCGCCCGTCAGCGGCCAAGAAGCGGGTCGCTGCCGTCAGCGGGAGGAAACAGCGCCGGATGCAAAAGCGGCGCCAATTTTTTTAACAACCCATACGCCGCAAGTCCCCCGCCTCTAAGCGAAGCGTAGGCGGGGGATACGCGGCGTCCTTTTTTTACTTTTGATCAAAAAAAGTAAAAAAATGGGAGAATCAATGAAAAAAGAATATAGATTTTCGATTATTCTCACATTTCGCACCCTCCCAACGAAAATCGGGAGGATTTTTTGTGTCCACCGTCGAATGAATCCTTGACACACCTTGACACACAAGGAAAGTGAAGGAGTTTTTCTCTCATGAACGTTCAAGTCAAAAAGGTCTATCGCAATTATTATTTGAATATAATAAGTGCCCTATTCAAGAAACTGGGCCTGCCCCAATTGATTGACCATCTCGTTCCCGTTGATCCACAGTGCCAGACTCGAGTCAGCGATGCCGTTCAGGCCATCATCTACAATATGTTTGACGGCCGGCAAGCCCTTGTTCACTTGGAACGATGGGCTCAGGAGATCGATCTAGAGAAACTCATCCGTCCCGGTCTCCATCCTTCCTGGTTGAACGACGATGCCTTGGCTCGTCATCTCGACCGCTTGTATGAGGCCGATATTCACAAGGTGATCAGCACTTGCTTGATTCACATTTATCGCAAAGAAGGCCTTTCCCTCCGAGCCTTTCACGCCGATACGACGGACAAGACCGTTTACGGCGCGTATGAATCGGCCTCATTAGAGGCTTTGCAGATCACACATGGCTATAACCGCCATCATCGTTGGCAAAAACAGATCGGCTTCGGACTGGTCGGCAACGAGGACGGCATCCCGTTTTACGGCGATGTGCACGACGGCAACCTGCCTGACAAAACGTGGAATCCGGAGGTGCTGTCCCGTGTCCACGAACAGCTCAAACAAGCCAAGATGGAAGACGAATGGATTTACGTGGCCGATTCCGCCGCGATGACAAAAGACACTCTGGCGCAAACCAAAGCGGCCAACGCCTTTTTGATCACCCGAGGCCCTTCGTCGCTTCGGATCGTGAAACGGGCATTAGCGGAGGCCGATTCGCCTCACATCCCGTGGAGCGAACCCTTTACCCTGGCGGAGAGAAACGGCGCCACGTACCGGGTATGGGAAACATCCTCCACCTATGAAGGCCACCCCGTTCGGCTGATCGTCGTCGAATCGAGTGCGCTCGACCAGCGAAAAGGAAAGACGCTCGAAAAAGAACGAACCAAAGAAGCGGAGCTTCTTCGCGAGGAACAAGCCCATTGGGAGCGCCACCCTTTCTCCTGCCGGGAAGACGCTGAACAAGCCTTGGCGTCCCTCAAGACGTCCCTTCACCCACGGTTTCATCAGGTCAAGGCCGCGGTCGAAGAGATCGTACGCCCGAAAAAACGGCGCGGACGGCCGAAAAAAGGGGCGGAACCCGAGATGGAGACGCGGTATCTCTTGCGCCTTGACGTCGAATTCGACCAAAACGCGTGGGAACAGGCAAGACGGAAAGCGTCCCGGTTTGTCCTCGTCACGACCGTTCCGGAGGAATGGAAGGGCCAACAAATGGATGCCCAAGAGATCTTGAAGCTATATAAAGGGCAGATCTCGGTGGAAATGAACTTCGCTTTTTTGAAAGACCCTTTTTTCACGGATGAGATCTATGTCAAAAAGCCAGAACGAGTTGCGGTATTGGGCTATTTGTTTCTCTTGGCCTTGGCCATTTACCGCGTCTTTCAGCGCCGGGTGCGCCAGTTCATCACACCCGAACACCCATTAAAGGGCACCGGAGGCCGCAAGCTGACCCGACCGACGGGGCAGGCGATTTTCCAGCTGTTTCAATATGTGAACGTCGTCCTCCTGGAGCTGCCGGATGGACGCATCCAACGCTCACTGGATCGCTCCCTCACCCCTGAACAACGAAGGATTCTGCAGGGGTTGGGGCTGGATGAGAGCATTTACGTGTAACGTCATACGGAACGACCAGCGATGGTAAAAAAAGGATAGCCATCGCTCGTCGTGTTGGTCAAAAAGTTATTCTGAAAAACTAAATAAAAAATCCTTTGTTTTGACCTTGTTAGGGTGCGAAATGTGAGTTATTCATATTTTATATTATAAGTAAGGAGGTGAAAGGATGTATCGAACGGTCAAAATACCTTTTCAAACATCAAAAAAAGATATCGATCGATTATTCGAATGCAACCGAATATCGGCTCAAATTTGGAATGACTGTTTAGTCATTGCCAAAAACTATGCATTAAAGAATAATGGAAAATGGATCAACCAAACCGAACTTCAAAAACAAACGAAGGGCAAATACCCGATCCATAGCCAAAGCATTCAAGCCGTATGCCATAAATATTTGAACGCCAGAGACAGCGCCAAAAAAGCCAAACAAAAAGGGCTAGATAACAAATATCCGTACAAACAGAAAAAATATTTCAACACGAAATGGGCAAATAACGGATTTATCATTCACCCAAATGGGACCATTGAACTGAAAATGGGTCGCTGGGAAAGAAAAAACCAACCTCCTATTGTAGTGAAAATCGATAAAGAACAAATTCCAAACGGCACTGTCAAAGAAATCGAACTCATTTTTGATGCGAAACATTGGAAACTCATGCTTTGCCTCAGTTATGAAAACGGTGAACAACCAACTACTAAAAAAGAAGGAACTATCGCTGCCGGTGATCCTGGCGAAATTCACGCCATTAGTGCCGTCAGCGAAAACGGAAGCAGCATCATCATCACCGGTAGAAAAATAAGAAGCATTCATCGCCTTCGAAATAAAAAAATAGCAGAACTGCAAAAAAAGATGTCCAAATGTAAAAAAGGTTCGCGTAAATGGAAAAAATATAACCGCGCGAAGCAATATATTTTATCGAAAAGCGAAGCGCAATTAAAAGACTGCTTGCATAAAACGACCAAACAATTGGTCGATTGGTGTTTGGAACAAAACGTCAAACATTTCATGATAGGCGATGTCGAAGGCGTCCAGCGCAACAAAAAGAAAAAGCGATCCAAATTGGTGAACCAAAAATTATCGAACTGGTGTTTTGGCAAACTCTACGACTATTTGAAATACAAACTAGAAGCTAAAGGCATCACTTTTGAAAAAGTGGATGAATCGTATACCACGCAAACATGTCCTGTTTGCGGGAAGAAGAAAAAACCTTCTTCTAGAAATTTTATTTGTGCTTGTGGTTATTCTCAGCATCGGGATGTCCATTCGGCATGCAATATTCTTACAAAACACTTATATGGAGAATTCCGACCGATGAAAATAACGAACCACAAGTATCTACGGATCGCGTAAGCGAGAAGTAGTAGATGGTGAGTTCCCACCCTTCATGCTTTGGCATGATGTTGCTTGCTATTTCTTTCTGTTGTGTTTCCGTGCTTGGTCACGAGATACACGGGAAACCCGGTGTATCGTGAAACACCCGGAAAGAAAAAGGCAAGAAACCCCCACTTCAACGCCTACAGGCGTAAGTGGGGGAGGTTCATTCCGACTAAAAGGCGCGGCGACGGCCGGCAATAGAGCGCTTCTTCCAACACGTGGATGCGCCCGGCACGGACCGCCTCAGTCTTGTCGGCGTGCGGGCGCGCGATAACGGCGTTGGCGTTCATGTTTTTCGTCTGCACGCCGACCCAAACGAGCAGCACGTGCGACGGGTTGCGGGCGACGACGTCTTCCCATTCCGTCTGGACGCTCGCTTCCGGACGGTCGGCGAACACGTTGCGCCCGCCGGCGAGTTCGCTTAGTTCGCTCAGCCAGTTTGCCCCGCCCGGCGTGAAAATCGGCCGCGGCCACCATTCCCAATAGAGGCGGGCCGGCTCCGCCACCGTTGCGGCCCGCTCGCGGTATTCGCTGAGAAATGCGCGGTAGCGGCGGACGAGGTCGGCCGCTTTTTTCGTTTCGCCAAGCGCCTCGCCGAGCTGAAGGAGATCGTTGGCGATGTCCTCAAGTGAATTCGGCGCCAGGACAAGGTGCGGGAGCCCGCGCCGTTTGAGTTCCTCGACGTTGCGCTCCATGCCGGGCACGCTTAAAGAGGCGACGACCAGGTCAGGCTTGAGCGCCTCGACGCGGTCCATATCAATGTGCAAATCCGGCCCGACGTTTGGCAGCTGCTTCACCTCGGGCGGCCAGTCGGACGAATCGTCGACGGCGGCGACATCGCCAAGGCGGCCGAGATAAGCGAGCAGCTCGGTGTTGCTTGGACATAAGGAAACGATTTTCAACGGCATCGGTCCTTTCTGCATCGGAGTATGGTTATCCATTCGCCCCATCCCGCCTTTTTCCCTCTTTCGCCCCCCTTGTTTTTAAATATGGCGAATTCATCCATTAGATGATCGAAATAATTGGCTTGTTTCGCTATAATGAAGACGGGAAGGCATAATCATAGAAAGGATGAGACGATGTTTACGGTAAAGCCATTGCCGTCTGTCGAAACGAACGAGGAAGCGTTGGTCATCGGCTTGTTTGAAGGGGGGCAGCCGTTTGCCGGCCTTGCCGGCGAGTATGACGCCCGCCTTGGCGGACAGCTGTCCGGACTGTGGAAGGAAGGCGACATTTCCGCGAAACGGGGGAGCATCGCCGTGATTCACCCGCTTTTGCCGGCCGGGGCGAAACGACTCTATTTTGTCGGGCTCGGCAAAAAAGAGGAGCTGACGTTTGCGCGGCTGCGCGAGGCGTTTGGCAAGCTGTTCCGCACGTTGAAGCAGGCGAAGCGGACGAAAGCGTCGGTCGCGCTTGACACGTTTACGGCCGGGGACGTCGACGAAAACGAAGCCGCGCATGCGCTTGCCGAAGCGTATTATTTGGCGACGTATGAGTTCCCGGGATACAAGCAAAACAGGCGAGAGCGGGACTATGAGATGAAATCGCTCACCGTTTATACGGGGGCGGACGCAGCGGACATCGAGGCGAGCTTGTTCGTCGGTTCGGTGTACGGGAAGGCGACGAACTCGGCGCGCACGCTCGTCAACACGCCGGGGAATTTGCTGACGGCGTCGGATTTGGCTGATTATGCCGTGAAGCTCGCGAACCGATACGATTTTGACTATGAAGTTTTGGAGAAAGAAGACATGGAGCGGCTCGGCATGGGAGCGCTTTTGGCCGTCAATCAAGGCTCGAAACAGCCGCCCAAACTGATCGTCTTAAAATACCAAGGAAAAGACGAGTGGGAAGACGTGATCGCCCTCGTCGGCAAAGGGGTGACGTTCGATACGGGCGGCTATTGTTTGAAGCCGCGCGACAGCATGGTCGACATGAAAACCGATATGGCCGGCGCGGCGGCGGTGCTCGGGGCGATGGAAGCGATCGGCGAACTGCGGCCGGAACAAAACGTGCTCGCCGTCATTCCGGCGACCGACAATATGATCAGCGGCGAGGCGTTCAAACCGGATGATGTCATCACATCGCTGTCAGGAAAAACGATCGAAGTCCGCAACACGGACGCTGAAGGGCGGCTCATTTTGGCCGATGCGGTGACTTATGCGAAACAGCACGGCGCCAGCTATATCATCGATGTCGCCACGCTGACAGGCGGAGTGATCGTCGCCCTTGGCACGGACAAAACAGGGGCGATGACGAACAACGAGGCGCTGTTTGAGCAGCTGCTTGAAGCGTCCGCCGAAACCGGGGAATTCATTTGGCGGCTGCCGATCACCGAACACGACCGCGAGCGGGTGCGAAGCAGCAAAATCGCCGATTTGAACAACTCCCCGGGGCGCGAAGGGCACGCCATTATGGGCGGGGCGTTTATCGGCGAATTCGCCGAAGACACCCCGTGGGTGCATTTGGACATTGCCGGCACGGCGACCGCAAAGAAAGACGGCGACCTCGGCCCGGCCGGGGCGACGGGCGTCATGGTGCGGACGCTCACCGCGTTTGTCGAACGGTTTGAATAAGCAGGACGCAAGCGGCCGCCGCGATCCGGATAGAGCGGGCGGCCGCGCGATGTCGAATGGGAAAGCCGAAGCAAATGTGCATAGCTTCGGCTTTTGTTTGGCACGCTACATAATACATGGGCAGGAAAAGCGAACAAAATGTAAAGGTAATGTAAATTTCGTGTAAAATTTTTGATTGTCTTATTGTAAATGCTGTGTAAATTGCTACAATAAGTAGCGGTGATTTTCGATTTCTGAGATGGAGGGTGGCCTCAATGATCTTTTCCCCAAAAAAGGACGTTTTCTTCGACATGTTGTTTACGATTTCGGAAAATGTCAAGGAAGCAGCCCAATACTTTGTTGAGTATAAAATCCGAGGCGTGAGCGACTTGAAAGAATTCGCCCGCGTCATGAAAGAGTATGAACGGAAAGGCGATTCGTTCATCCATGAGCTTGTCGTCCAATTGAACAAAACGTTCATTACGCCGATTGAACGGGAGGACATCCATCAGCTGGCGATGAAAATGGATGATGTGCTTGATGGGTTTGAACAATGCTCCGCCCGGTTTGAAATGTTCTCATTCACGGACATTGACGAACATATGGTGAAGTTCTTCGACTATATTTACCAAAGCACGATCGAAATCGTTCATGCGCTCGAACTGCTGTCGCACAAAAAGTTGCTTGACATGCGCCAGCACGCCATTAAAATCAAGGATTACGAAACGAAATGCGACGAAATTTTGCGCGCGTCGATCAAAAACTTGTTTGTGACGCAAAAAGACCCGATTAAGCTCATCCAATACAAAGAGCTTTACGAAATGTTGGAAGAGATTGCTGACAGCTGTGAAGATGTCGCGAATACGCTCGAGACGATCATTATGCGCAACGCGTAAAAGGGGACGTTGTTTTTATGGATATGATTTTAGTCTTGACGATATTCATTGTGGTTTTCG
Organism: [Flavobacterium] thermophilum; assembly: GCA_900450595.1. Taxonomy (GTDB): domain Bacteria; phylum Bacillota; class Bacilli; order Bacillales; family Anoxybacillaceae; genus Geobacillus; species Geobacillus thermophilus. Next base: position 2,083,045 of record UGGS01000001.1, on the reverse strand, counting down.
CGTTGGCGTTTGACTTTATTAACGGGTTTCACGATACCGCGAACGCCATTGCGACGTCGGTGTCGACGAGAGCGCTCACGCCGCGCCAAGCCATTATTTTGGCTGCAACGATGAACTTTATCGGCGCGCTCACCTTCACCGGTGTCGCCAAAACGATTACGAAAGACATTGTCGACCCGTTTGCCCTAGAAAATGGGCCGCTCATTATTTTAGCAGCGTTGACATCAGCCATTGCCTGGAATTTGATCACGTGGTATTACGGCATCCCGAGCAGCTCTTCGCACGCGATCATCGGTTCGGTCGCCGGAGCGGCGATTTCCGCGGCTGGGGTTGGGATTTTGAATTATGGCGGGTTTTTGAAAATTTTACAATCACTCATTCTTTCCCCTTTTTTGGCGTTAGGGGTCGGCTTTATCATTATGAACATTTTTCGTTTTATCTTTAAAAACGCCAACTTATACAGCACGACGAGGGGCTTTCGGATGTTTCAAATTGTGACCGCGGCGTTTCAGGCGTATACGCACGGAACAAACGACGCTCAAAAAGCGATGGGGATCATTACGATGGCGTTAATCGCCGGCGGATACCACGCGACGACCGACATTCCTGAATGGGTGCGCATTTCTGCCGCCTTGGCCATGGGGTTGGGAACGGCCGTTGGTGGGTGGAAGATCATTAAAACGGTCGGCGGGAAAATTATGAAAATCCGCCCGATCAACGGGGCGGCGGCCGATTTGTCGTCCGCGCTCGTCATTCTTTCAGCGACGATGTTCCACTTGCCGGTCAGCACGACGCACGTCATTTCCTCGGCCATCATGGGGGTCGGCGCCGCCCAACGGGTGAAAGGCGTCAAATGGGGCGTCGCTCGCCGCATTGTGCTGACATGGATCATCACCTTGCCAGTGTCAGCGTTGATTGCGGGGTTTGTGTACCAGATCCTTCGTTTATTCTTCTAATCCATGATCGAGGGTTTCCAAACAAAAAGCGCGCCTGTTGTCAAACAGGCGCGCTTCGTTTATGCCGCCGGACGGCTCGCGGAAGAGGAGCGTCCGATCGCCCGGCAAAGCTTTGGGGCGATCAAGCCGGCTGCGATCGATAGCAAAATGTCTTTTGGCAGCGGAACCAGCATCCAGCCCCATACCATTTGGTACGACAATCCTTTTGGCGCTTCGGCCCATAATTGATAAGCCATATACATCCAGTTCGTGCCGATGACATAGTTGATGACCATGCCAACGAGTGCGGCGGTGACGAAACGAGCTTTTGACGCCGGCTGCGGGCCGCGGTTGATGACCCATCCGGTCGCATAAGCGGCAACGATAAACGAAAGAATGAAGCCAAATGTCGGTTGGAAAATCATCGACAATCCGCCGCTAAGTTTGGAAAACACCGGCACGCCGGCGAGGCCGACGAGCATGTACACAATCATCGCCACCGCACCGAGCCGTCGCCCTAACACCGCTCCGGCCAGGACGCAGAAAAACGTTTGCAGCGTGATTGGCACGCCGCCGACGACAAGAAACGGCACCCATGACGTAATGTTCGCGCCAATCGCCATCAAGGCGACGAACATAGCGGCAAGCGTCATGTCAATCGGTCGAAGCGAAGTCCGTCGCTCCATATGTAAACCCCCTTTTTTTGCCCGTTAACAAAATCGTACCGAACAACCGCTAGGCTGTCAATCCTCTTTTTTTCGGTGGATGATAAAGCGGCTTGGGGGGATGATAAGAAAAACGACTCCTCGAGCGCTTCATGCGGACAACGCGGCGAGGAGCGTGAAAGGAGGTCTTGGCCATGGATTGGTTCGTGCCGGATGAGGAGCTGAAACGGGCGAGCAAAATCGGAGCGAACGAAGACATCATTCATACGAGCAAAAATGACGAGGGCTACGATTTGCGCACCCCGGCGGAAATCGGGGCTCGGCAGCCGACGGATGAAAACGGCAATGCGTAAAAGAAGGGGTGCGGATGGACGGATAAGAAAATCGTCTTGGTCCGGAAAGATCGAGCGAAAAAAGAGGAAGATGGCCGTCTCCCCATCGTGTTCCCTTAGAGTGGTTTCGTCGTTCTGATAAAATGCTGCGGGCTCGAATGCTGTACTCGTTTTTCAGTGGATTTTTCCGCATGAAAGGATATAGAAGGAAATGAATTGATTGATTTTTATGAATAAATGCCTATTTTTGATATGGTAATAAAGTTCCTTTTTTAATTTTCAGTAAAATTATAGCGGATGCGCAAAATGAATGGAAGGGGCCGCCGGGCGTTGGTGCCCGGCGAGTTTGGTTAGACGCCAGACGGCGATGGGACGGTCGCTGTCTTTTTTTCTTTCACGAAGGCCGGCGGCAAGAACCGTTTTGGTGTGACAGGAGCTTCTGGTCCGGCAAGGCGCCAACGACAACACCGCTTCCAGCGCTGTGCATCGTCTGGAAACGGCGCTATCGCATCAGGTGCGGCCGACGTGAACGGATGTTGGCAGCCGCCAAAGCAGGGAACCTGCTCGATCGAAACGATGCGATTGGCGATTGGCAGCGTAAGGGGAAACTTTTTTAGGAATTTTTCGTATACAGATAGGCGGCGAAAGTCTGGCTTGATTTTCAGCAGACCGTTGTGCCGACAGAGGCGGGAGTTTATGATACAATACGAAGTAGGATAAGCGGGGCGATGTGAGGGGAAACAATAGGGAAGGAGGATGGTTCATGTTAAACTTGGCAATTGTCTCACCACTGATTTATGCTTTATTCGTTCCGTTTTTGTATAAATATGTGCGTTCGATTCATACCGGATGGTTTGTGCTCCCACTACCGGTCTTATTGTTTTTATATTTTATTCAACATCTCCCTCTTACCCCCTACGGACAAACGATCCCTTGGATTCCGTCTCTAGGAATGGATTTTCAAGTCTATATGGATGGGTTAGGGCTGCTCTTTTCGTTGCTAATCACAGGGATCGGTTCTCTTGTCGTGCTGTATTCGACTTACTATTTGCCAAAGGAAAAGGAAAAACTCGGCCACTTTTACGTGTATTTGCTTTTGTTTATGGGAGCGATGCTTGGCGTCGTTCTTTCGGACAACGCAATGGCGCTCTATCTATTTTGGGAATTAACATCGTTTTCATCCTTTTTATTGATTGGCTACTGGAATGAGCGTGAACGCTCGCGGTATGGGGCGCAAAAATCGATGCTCATCACCGTGCTTGGCGGGTTGTCTTTGCTTGGAGGATTTTTATTGCTTTCGGTCATGAGTGGAGGGTCGTACAGCATTCGCGATTGGATGGCTATGGCGGATGCGTGGCCGCAACATCCGTTATTTTTTCCGGCGATGCTCTTGATTTTGCTTGGCGCGTTTACCAAATCCGCGCAGTTTCCGTTTTACATTTGGCTTCCGGACGCGATGGAAGCGCCGACGCCGGTCAGCGCGTATTTGCATTCGGCCACCATGGTGAAAGCCGGCATTTATTTAGTGGCTCGCTTCACTCCGATTTTTGCTGTTTCTTCGCTATGGGTTTGGTTGGTGATGGGCATTGGAATGGCGACGCTTTGTTGGGCATCGTTTCATGCCGCCCGCCAAACAGATTTGAAAGGGTTGCTCGCCTATTCGACGGTGAGCCAGCTCGGGTTGATTATGTCGCTGCTTGGCGCTGGAGCGCTGGCTTTTCATGGCGATCCGGGCGATCGTCGTTTATATATGGCGGCCGTGGTGGCAGCAGTGTTTCACTTAATCAACCATGCGACGTTTAAAGGAAGCTTGTTTATGGCTGCCGGCATTGTCGATCATGAGACCGGGACGCGGGATATCCGGCGTCTTGGCGGGTTGCTCAGCGTTATGCCCGTCACGTTTACCGTTGCGGTCATCGGTTCATTGTCGATGGCAGGTGTGCCTCCGTTTAACGGATTTTTAAGCAAAGAAATGTTTTTTGCGGCCATGGTGCAGGTGGCGAACGCCCATTTGTTTTCGCTTGATGTCTGGGGGATCTTGTTTCCGGTGCTCGCTTGGGTGGGGAGCGTGTTCACCTTTTTGTACAGCCTTCTTTTTGTTGGGAAAACGTTTCTTGGCGCTCCGAGGCCTTCGGAATGGCCGAAACGGCCGCACGAAGCCCCGGTGGGGATGCTTGTGGCGCCGGTGGTGCTGGCCGTCCTTGTCATCGGTTTTGGACTGTTTCCGAATGTGTTGTCCAACACGGTGATTGCTCCGGCGGTGGATGCTGTTGTTAACGGCTTGTTCCGCCAAGAGGGGCTTTCCGTGCACATTAGTCATTGGCACGGATGGACGATTGAAGTGTGGATGACGATCGGAGTGATTGTTCTTGGCGTGTGGCTGTATCGGACGTTTGATTCATGGAAGCGCGTATACGGTGTTTTTTCGCGGCGGCTTTCACTGAATCACTTATATGACACGGTCGTGCGGCAAATGGAAGAGCGGTCGTATTCGCTGACAAGCCGTTACATGACCGGGTATGTTCGGACGTATTTCTTGTATATTTTGTCCGCGATGATCGCATTGCTTATCGCAACGATCGCTTTAAAAGTAGATGAAAGGCTCTCGCTAAGCCATTTAGCGGAAGTGGGCATCCATGAACTGATATTGGCGTTGGTCGCCTTGATCGGAACAGCGACGACTGTGGCGGCCAAATCACGTCTTGTTGCGATTATCGCGTTAGGTTCGGTCGGCTATACGGTTTCCCTTTTCTTTGTGTTGTTCCGGGCGCCTGACTTGGCATTGACCCAGCTTGTCATTGAAACGATTTCTGTTTCGCTGTTTTTGCTTTGCTTCTATCATTTGCCGAAGCTCAGCCGCCATGAGAAAGGCGTTCGATTCCGGCTTGGGAACGCTCTTATTTCGCTTGGCGTCGGCGCGTTGGTCAGCGTGATCGCCTTGTTGGCGTACAGTGAGAAAAACTTTGCATCGATCGCTCAATACCATATTGAAAACGCGTATGAAAAAGCGGCTGGAAAAAATATTGTCAACGTCATCTTAGTTGACTTCCGCGGATTTGATACACTTTTTGAAATTTGTGTGCTGGCGATCGCGGCGCTCGGCATTTACGCTTTAGTGAAGCTGAAAGCTCCGAAAGGGGAGAGCGGCAAATATGAATGAGCTCATTTTGCGGACGGTAACGGCCGTTGTCACGTTTATGATCATTTTATTTGGGATTCAGCTTTTTTTCGCCGGCCACTATTATCCAGGCGGCGGATTCATTGCCGGCCTCGTTACCGCCGGCGCCATTATTTTGCTGCTGCTGGCGTTTGACATCAAAACCGTCCGGTCGATGATCCCGGTTTCGTATCGCACGCTCATTGGCATCGGGCTGTTGTTTGCCTTAGGAACAGGTCTTGGCGGCTTAGTCTTCGATGTCCCGTTTTTAACGCACGCCCACGGCCATGTCATGCTGCCGCTGCTTGGGGATGTTTCGCTCCATACGGCCGTCTTGTTTGACTTAGGAGTGTATTTGGTCGTTGTCGGGGTGACCATGACGATTATCGAAACGATAGGAGAGGAAGAATAAATGGAAGTCGTCATGATTATTGTCATCGGCTGTTTGTTTGCCGGCGCTACGTACTTAATGTTAAGCAAAAGTTTGCTTCGGATCATTATCGGCACGGGATTGTTAAGCCATGGAGCGCACTTGCTGTTATTGACGATGGGAGGATTGAAAAAAGGAGCGCCGCCGCTGCTTGACGTGCAGGCGGAACACTATGTCGACCCTGTTCCGCAGGCGCTGATTTTGACGGCGATTGTCATTAGTTTTGGGGTCACGGCGTTTTTGCTCGTTTTGGCGTATCGTTCTTATCAGGAGATCGGGACGGACAATATTGAACGGATGAGGGGAAAGGAAGACCATGACTAATGCCGTAATTTTTCCGATTGCGATTCCATTGACGACAGCGGTCATCTTGATGTTTTGCGTGAAATCATTGAAAGCGCAAAAAATGATTTCCCTCGTGTCAGCAGGGGCGCTCATCGCTGCGGGCGCTTGGCTTGTGCGTCTTGTCGACCATGAAGGGATGCAGAAGCTGGACGTTGGAAACTGGCCGGCACCGTTTGGGATTACGCTCGTCTCTGACATGCTTTCAGCGCTCCTGGTGTTGACAACGAGCATGATCGCGCTCGCTTGCCTGCTGTATTCCTTTTTCACGATTGATTCGAAACAGGCGTCTATGTACTACTATGTTTTTTTTCAGTTTCTCATTGTCGGAGTGAACGGGGCGTTTACCACAGGGGATATTTTTAATTTATTCGTGTTTTATGAAGTGATGCTTATGTCATCGTATGCGCTTCTCGTTCATGGCGGCACGAAAATCCAGCTTCAGGAAACGATGAAATATATGGTGATCAATGTGTTTTCATCAGCGTTGTTTGTCATCGCCGTCGGCTATTTGTACGCCGTGACCGGCACATTGAATATGGCGCACTTAGCCGTACGGATTTCTCAAGCAGACAACACTGCTGTATTGACGGTCATTTGCTTGCTTTTTCTCATTGTCTTTGGGTTAAAGGGGGCGTTGTTTCCGTTTTATGTTTGGATGCCGGGGGCTTATTCCGCTCCGCCGTCAGCTGTGCTTGCGTTGTTTGGCGGCTTGTTGACAAAAGTCGGTGTGTATTCGATCTTGCGCACTTTCTCGCTCATTTTCCGTCAAGATGTCGGCTATACGCATACGATTTTAGCGTGGTTGGCGATCGCGACCGTTGTATTTGGCGTCATTGGCGCCGTGGCTTACCGCGATATGCGGCAAATCGCCATTTATAACATTGTGGCGGCCGTCGGTGTGATGGCGTTTGGCATTTCGTTAATGACAGAAGAAAGTATGGAAGGCACGATTTTTTACTTGCTGCAAGACATGGTCATGAAAACGGCGCTCTTTTTCATTATCGGGGCGATTGCGTATGTCGCGGGAACGAATCAACTCGGGCGGTTCAGCGGACTGCTCGGTTCGTATCCGCTGCTTGGCTGGGCTGTATTCCTTTCCGCTCTTGCGCTAAGCGGCATTCCTCCGTTCAGCGGCTTTATCGGAAAAGCGCTCATTATTCGGGCGGCGTTTGAAAAAGGACAGCTTCTGTTTGCGCTGGTTGTGTTATTATCCAGCTTGCTTGTGCTTTATTCGGTGATGAAAATTTTTATTCAATCTTGTTGGGGAGAAGCGCGCGGGTATGAGCAAAAACGAGTCGCCCCGCTGTATGTGCCGATTGTCGCGCTTCTTTCCTTGGCCGTTTTATACGGCGTCGGGGCCGAATTTGTTCGCCCGTATATCGCCCAGGCGGCGGCGACGTTGGCGGATCCGTCAATGTATATTGAGTCCGTGCTGAAGGAGTAGAGGCAAATGGCACAGCAATTGCTGCTAAATGTGGTACTGGCGTTCGTGTGGATGTTTCTGGCCGATTCGTTTACCGGGTCATCATTTGTGATTGGGTATCTCCTTGGGCTTGGCATCATGTTCGCGCTGCGGCGATATTTTTCGACAACATTTTACGTCGTCCCGCTGTTTGTCATCGGAAAGTTGACGGCGATTTTCATGAAAGAACTGCTGCTGGCCAACTGGGCGGTGCTCAAAATCGTCCTGTCCCCGTCGCTGGACATGAAACCTTGCATTTTTGCCCTTCCTCTTGAAGTGAAAAAGGACTGGGAAATTACGCTGTTGTCGAGCTTGATTACTTTGACGCCGGGGACGTTTGTGATCGATGTCTCGGATGACAAGAAACTGATTTATATTCATACGATTGACGCCCCGGATGTGGATGAAGTGATCCGGCAAATCAAAACATCATTTGAAAAAACGATTTTGGAGGTGAGCCGGTGATGGTGATGTTCAATGTCGCGCTGGTGTTGTTGTCGCTTGCTGTCATTTGCTTTCTGTATCGGGTCGTCAAGGGCCCGACCGTGGCGGACCGGGTCATTGCCCTGGATGCGATCGGGATTTGTCTCGCGGGGATGGTGGCGGTGCTGTCCATCATATTGGAGACGAGCGTGTTTTTAGAAATTATTTTGCTGATTGGAATTTTGGCATTTCTTGGCACGGCGGCGTTTGCTAAGTTTTTGCAAAAGGGGGTTGTGATTGAACGTGACGGAAATCATTGATGGGGTGATCATGTTGCTCGTCATGGTTGGCGCGCTGTTAACGTTGATTTCGGCCATCGGCGCCCTCCGCCTCCCTGACGTCTATACGAGAAGCCATGCCATCAGCAAAAGCACGACGCTAGGGATGATTTTCATCTTAATGGGGACGTTATTTTACTTTTGGTTGAAGCACGATCATTTCAATTCCCGTTTGTTGTTGGCTATTGTCTTTCTGTTTTTAACATCTCCGGTGTCGGCTCATTTGATTAGCCGTGCGGCATACTACTCCGGCGTTCGACCGTGGGAAGGGACGGTTCGCGACGATTTGGCCGAACGGAGAGAGAATAGAACGAAAAGCGCAAAGTAGAGAAGAAATAGCGGGATGTCCTTTCGGTTTCTCCAGACCACTCCGTTTTCACGGCATCCGCCTCTTTTTCGCCATTTTCTGAAAAAAGAAATAAACAATGGCTTCTACGTGATATAATAATAGTAAGACCCATTACGGCTGTATGGAAGAAAGGGGGGAAGCGGCGATGGATGCCCCGCAATATTTGTTTCTCGATTTCGAATTTACGATGCCGGAGACGAAAACGAATCCGAGCGGGTTTTGCCCGGAAATTATTGAAGTCGGCCTTGTTGCGGTTGTTGAGGAGCAAATCGTGAGCCAATTTTCCTCCTATGTGAAACCGCTCCGTTTTCCGCAACTCACCGACCGGTGCAAATCGTTCCTCAACATCACCCAAGCGCAAATTGATGGCGGCATGAGCTTTTTTGATCTCGTTTCCTTGCTCCGGCGGTATGACCGAGAGCGCCCGACGACCGTCATTACATGGGGCGGCATGGACATGAAAGTGCTCCGGGAAAACTGTCAGTCGGCGCAAGTCGCATTTCCATTCACCGGCGAACACCGCGATTTGGCTTTGGAGTATAAACGGTTTTTCGGCAACAAAAACCAAACCGCCTTGCGCAAAGCGGTGCAAGAGTATGGAAACGAAGCAGTTGGAAAAGCCCATTGCGCGCTCGATGATGCGTTTACCGCCTACACGATCTTCCGGCTCATCGAAAACGACAAAAAGTATTTGGCGAAGACGAAGCCGCCGACGCTTGGCGAGCGGATCGATTTCACCCAGCTGAGGAAAAAGTTTGCGTTATAGCCGGCTGCGTTGGCAGCGGCTTTTTTATGCTATAATATAGATGATTTTACGGCAGAAAGGTTGTTTGCGATGTGGCCATGGGTGTTGAACTTGTTTTTGTACTTTCCGGAAGACAAGCGTGAATACATTCCGGCGGCGATTTCCTTTGCCGTCTTTTTCTTGATGGCGGTGTTTACCATGCGGCTCATCGTCGTCATTTCCCGGCGCCAGGAGAAGGAGGCGAAGCAGCTGGAAGAACAGCTGCTCGGCAAACAGGACAGACAAAAACAGCCGCCGCATGTATAAACCGGCGCTTCCCCGGCAATAATGGCGGATAACGGATGTGAAGTTGGGGGGAGTTTGTGTTGCGTGGATCATATGCGATCATGTCCGCCGTGCTGCTCGTGTTGTCCGGCTGCGGGCAAGATGAAGGAACGAGCCGGACGGTGGAGATGATCAATGCGGACGGCGATCGGATCGGTACGGTGGAATTGACGGAGCAAGCCGAAGGAGTGCGGTTGAAGCTCGATTTGGAAGGGCTCCCGCCGGGGGAGCACGCCATTCATATTCATGAAAAAGGAAGTTGCCAGCCGCCTGATTTTCAGTCGGCGGGCGGGCATTACAACCCGGACGGGAAAAAGCACGGCCTTCTCCATCCGGAAGGGGCGCACGCCGGCGATTTGCCGAACATCATTGTGAAGGAGGACGGCACGGTCAACGTCGAGCTGACGGCGCCGAATGTGACGCTCCGGGAAGGGGAAAAAGGGACGCTCTTGACGAAAGACGGAACATCGATCGTCATTCACGCCAAGAAAGACGACGGCATGACCCAGCCGGCCGGCGACGCCGGCGGGCGGATCGCCTGCGGGGAAATCAAGTCGTCATGAAACAGGGGCTCGCGTGCGGGCCCCTTGTTTCATGTTGGGCGCCGTTTCTTTGGCCGCTGCCCAGAAAGCGGCCGGTGCGCCCCTTGCCGTTGACACCGGCTGCTGCGGTTGTGTCCCGAAAGGGCGGCGCCGCCAAGCGCCGGTTCCGGCCGCGCAAGACGCCCATCTGTTCCACCTTCCGTCACTGTTCGCCTAGCGCCGCCCCCAGCCGCCGCAGCCCTTCTTCGAGCGTCGGGCGTGGGCAGGCGGCGTTTAAGCGGATGAAGCCGGCGCCTTCGGGACCGAATTTGCTGCCGAATTCAACAGCCAGTTTTCCTTTTTCCAACAGCCGCCGTTTCAGCTCCGCCTCGGAAAGGCCGAGGCCGCGGCAGTCGATCCAGATGAGATACGTTGCCTGCGGCCGGATGAGGTGAAGCGCCGGCAGACGGTCGGCCAAATAGGCGGCGGCCACCTCGATGTTTTCCTGCAAGTAGGCAAGCAAGGCGTCGAGCCACGGCCCGCCGCATCGGTACGCGGCCTCCGCCCCGACAACGGCGAACGCATTCAACGTAAAAAAGCCGTGACGCTGCTGGATGCGGCGGAACGCCCGGCGCCGCGAATCGTCGGGAATGACCGCTTCGGCCGCCTGCAAGCCGGCCAGGTTGAACGTTTTCGTCGGCGCGCGGAATGTGGCGCTTTGCGCCGCAAACTCGGGACGAAGCGCGGCGAACGGCACATGCTGGTGCGGCGGAAGCGTCAAATCGGCGTGAATTTCGTCCGATAAGACGAAGACGCCGTGTTTGAGGCACAGCTCCCCGAGCCGCTCGAGCTCGGCGGCCGTCCACGATTTGCCTCCGGGATTGTGCGGATGGCAAAGGATGAGCAGCTTTGCCCCGGGCAGTTTGGTTTCCAAGTCGTTCCAGTCGATGACGTAGTTCTCTTCCGCCAGCCGGAGCGGGCTGAATATGAGCGTGCGTCCGTGGCGGCGGACGAGATCAAACAGCGGCCGATAGACGGGCGAGAACACGACGACGCCATCCCCCGGCTCCGAAAACGCCTCAATGGCAGCGGCGACCGCCGGCACAACGCCAGGGGCAAACACGAGCCAAGACGGATCGATCGTCCAGTCATGACGGCGTTCAAGCCATTGGCACACCGCTTCTTTGAGTGAATCGGGAATGACGGTGTAGCCAAACACGCCGTGTTCAACCCGCCGCCGCAGCGCTTCCTGCACTTCGGGCGGCGCCGGAAAATCCATATCGGCGACCCACATCGGCCAGACGTCTTCATGCCCGAATACGCGCTTTGTATCATCCCATTTCACGGACAGCGTGCCCCGGCGGTCAATCACGCGGTCAAACGGGGACGCGGCCGCGCCTTCCCCGTTTTGGGCATGGCTTTTTCCCTCATCGGACGGAAACATTGTTGCATCTTCTCCCTTCTTTTTTTCGAATCGATGGCTTATAATTGGTTATATCATAGCAGCAAGAAAGGTGGATGGACAGCATGGACGGACAGCAGTTGAACCGGCTGCTTCTTGAGACCGTCGGCGCCTGGGACCCGTTCGGCCTCGGAAACGGCGCCTACGAGGCGGAAGCGGTCGACGTGCTTCAGGCGGTGTACGATACGGATGATCCCCGCACGCTGGCCGCCCGTATTCAGTCCATATATGAATTCGCGTTTGACAAAACGATTCCTGTCCGCGACTGTCAAAAACTCGCCCGCCGGCTTCTCAAACTGAAACACGCCGCATCTTGTTCGCTCCCGTGACGGCATCCGGCGGCCGGTTTGCGGAAATGGATGAAAGGGAGGAAGACAAAGTGAAACTGAGTGAAAAAGAACTAGAAATTGTCAAAATATTAGAAAAAGATGCGCGTACGCCGCTTGATATGTTGGCGAAAATGGTCGGCCTGCCGGTTGCGGAAACGGAAGCGCTCGTCAAAAAGCTGGAAGAGGCGAAGGTGATCGTCCAATATACCGCGCTCGTCGACTGGCGGAAGGTGGACGGCCATGAAGGGGTGACGGCGATGATCGATGTGAAAGTGACCCCGAAGCGCGGCGTCGGCTTTGACGAGGTGGCGGAGCGCATCTACCGCTTTCCGGAAGTGACATCCGTCTATTTGATGTCCGGCGCCTACGACTTGTCGGTCGTCATTGAAGGGCGGTCGATGTCGGAAATCGCCCAGTTCGTCTCCGAAAAGCTGTCGACGCTCGATTCCGTCATTTCGACGACGACCCATTTCATTTTGAAAAAATACAAACATGACGGCATCGTGTTTGACCAAGGAGATCAAGATCGCCGCATCGTGGTGTCGCCATGAAGCCGCAAACGCGAAACACATACGTGTCGAAGACGGTCGCCGCCTTGAAGCCGTCCGGCATCCGCCGCTTTTTCGATCTCGCGTCCGGCATGGAGGGCGTCATTTCGCTCGGCGTCGGCGAACCGGATTTTGTCACGTCCTGGAGCGTCCGCGAGGCGAGCATTTTGTCGCTTGAGCAAGGCTATACGTCCTATACCCCAAACGCCGGGCTTTTGGAGCTCCGCCAAGAGATCGCCGCCTATTTGCGCCGCAAGTTTCACGTTGACTACCGGCCGGAGACGGAAATTTTGGTGACGGTCGGGGCGAGCCAGGCGATCGATTTGGCGCTGAGGGCGATTCTCGACCCGGGCGATGAAGTGATCGTCGTCGAGCCAAGCTTCGTGGCGTATGAGCCGCTTGTCGTGCTTGCCGGCGGGACGCCGGTGGCGGTGCAGACAACGGGCGCCGACGGGTTTCAACTCCATGTGGCGCAGCTGGAGCAGGCGCTCACCGCGCGGACGAAAGCGATCATCATTTGCTCGCCGAACAACCCGACCGGCACGGTTCTCCGTCCGGCTGAACTTGAAGCGCTCGCCCGCCTGGCGAAAGAGCACGATTTGCTTGTCATCGCCGACGAAATTTACGCCGAACTGACGTATGACGACGGCTATATGAGCATGGCCGCCGTCAGCGGCATGCGCGAGCGGACGATTTTGATTTCCGGATTTTCGAAAGGGTTCGCGATGACCGGCTGGCGGCTCGGATTTGCTGCGGCGCCGGAAGACATTTTGCAGGCGATGTTGAAAATCCATCAGTACGCGATCATGTGCGCGCCGACGATGGCGCAATACGGGGCGCTTGAGGCGCTTCGCAGCGGGGAGCGCGATGTCGCCGAGATGCGCAGCAGCTACCGGCGGCGGCGCAATTATTTCGTGTCGTCGCTCAATGAAATCGGCTTGCCATGCCATATGCCAGGTGGCGCGTTTTACGCGTTTCCATCCATTCGGCATACCGGCATGACGTCAGAGCAGTTCGCCGAGCGGCTGCTCATCGAAGAAAAAGTGGCGGTCGTCCCCGGCAGCGTCTTTGGCCAAAGCGGGGAAGGGCATATCCGCTGTTCGTACGCGTCGTCGCTTGAACAGCTGCAGGAAGCCGTCAAACGAATAAAACGGTTTTTGGCGCGTTTGTAGCCGGCGGCCAAGGCGCCCCACGCGGAAGCGGGGCGCCTTTTTCCGTTTTCGCATGCATACGCCCTCATCCATACGGAGCGGTAATGGCGGCTTGGTTCGGAACCGCTGTTTGCGCCGGCTTTTTCTTGACGCCTATACGCGCGAAAGAGCCGCCAGGATGCGATCCGGGGGCGGCCGGTTTAGGAAAAAATCCGTCGGGCCGGCGGTTGGCGGCGAGCCGCGCGCCGCACAAAACAATCGGTTGCATCTGTTCCCTCATTTTTGGGTTTTGCCTTCCGCTTATGTTATAATACAGAAACGATGAAATTCATCAATAGGAGTGTTTTCCTTGCCAACGATCAAACGAGGAGCCATTGTGAAAGGGAAGGTGACAGGTATTCAGCCGTACGGCGCGTTCGTCCAGCTTGAGGGCGGCATGCAGGGGCTCATCCATATTTCCGAGATTTCGCACCGATTTGTCAAAGATGTGCGCGATTATGTCAATGTCGGCGATGACGTGACCGTCAAAGTGCTTGATGTCGACTGGAAGATGAAGCGGGCGAGCTTGTCCTTGAAGGCGCTTGAACCAGGCGCGGAGAAGCGCCAGGCGCGCATCAAAATGCCGCTTGAGCCGGGATTCCGCCCGCTAAAAGAAAAGCTGCGTGAATGGATCGAGCAGTCGAAGAAGGAAGATTTGCCAAAACAATAAAACACTCACCGCCAAGCGGTGAGTGTCCGGTTTCGCCCGCAAACTGCGGTGTCCCGCCCCGTTCAGGTGCGGGTCGGTTTCGGTTCAGTGCGCTCGAGCTCTTCGGCCGGTTTGAACAACAACGCCAGGTTGATCAAGCCGGCGATGCCGACAAGGCTGTAAATGATGCGCGACCAAACGGCGTCCTGGCCGCCGAAAATGGCGGCAACCAAATCAAATTGAAAAAACCCGATTAGTCCCCAGTTTATCGCGCCAATGATCGTCAATAACAAGGCGATCCGCTGCCACGCTCCCATCGTGTCCACCTCCTTTGGGCAAGATCTTTCATTCACTTATAGAATGAATCATAGCGGTTGAAAATATGCACGGCTGCTTTGGAAAGCAATCGGCTTTACAACGATGGCCGCGGCCGCCATAATAGAAGCCATAGAAGCCAAAGGAGGGAAACGAGATGAAACCATTTACATTCCGCAACCCGACGAAACTCATTTTCGGGAAGGGGCAAATTGAACAGCTGAGGCAGGAAGTGCCGCGCTACGGCAAAAAGGTGCTGCTTGTCTACGGCGGCGGCAGCATCAAACGAAACGGATTGTATGATGAAGTGATGGCCATCTTGGCCGGCATTGGCGCCGACGTTGTTGAGCTGCCGGGCGTCGAACCGAATCCCCGCGTCTCGACCGTCCGCAAAGGGGTCGATCTTTGCCGGAAGGAAGGGGTTGAGTTTTTGCTCGCTGTCGGCGGCGGCAGCGTGATTGACTGCACGAAGGCGATCGCGGCCGGGGTGAAATTTGACGGCGATCCGTGGGAATTCATCACAAAAAAAGCGGCCGTCACCGACGCGTTGCCGTTTGGCGTGATTTTGACGCTGGCAGCGACAGGGTCGGAGATGAATGCCGGTTCGGTCATTACGAACTGGGAGACGAAAGAAAAATACGGCTGGGGCAGCCCGGTGACGTTTCCACAATTTTCGATTTTGGACCCGACGTATACGATGACGGTCCCGAAAGACCAAACCGTTTACGGCATCGTCGATATGATGTCCCATGTGTTCGAGCAATATTTCCACCACACGCCGAACACGCCGCTTCAAGACCGGATGTGCGAAGCGGTGCTCAACACGGTCATCGAGGCGGCGCCGAAGCTGGTCAATGACCTGGAAAACTACGAGCTGCGCGAAACGATCATGTACTCGGGCACGATCGCCTTAAACGGCTTTTTGCAAATGGGCGTGCGCGGCGACTGGGCGACGCACAACATTGAGCACGCCGTTTCCGCGGTGTATGACATTCCGCACGGCGGGGGGTTGGCGATTTTGTTCCCGAACTGGATGAAGCATGTTTTGGATGAAAACGTCAGCCGTTTCGCCCAGCTTGCGGTGCGCGTCTTCGGAGTTGATCCGGCCGGAAAAGCGGAGCGCGATGTGGCGCTTGAAGGCATCGAGCGGCTGCGGGCGTTTTGGTCAAGCCTTGGGGCGCCGTCGCGGCTTGCGGACTATGGCATCGGCGAGGAAAACTTGGAGCTGATGGCCGATAAAGCGATGGCGTTCGGCGAGTTCGGCCATTTCAAAAAGCTGAACCGTGACGATGTGCTCGCCATTTTGCGCGCGTCGCTTTAACATCTTTCTCACTTCGAAACGAAGTGAAAGTAGGAGATGAATGTCGGTTGGCGTTAGCCAACGAATAGGATAAAATATGGTTCGAACCGACACCTTCGGAACGAAGGGAAGCGTAAAGGGTTCTTGTGTGTGGCTTGCTGTTCGGTGGACACGCACAAGTCGCTTGAAGTCCCCACCTCTAAGCGAAGCGTAGGTGGTGGGTCGTTTACTGGAAAAGCGGGGGCTCTCCAAGATGAAGCGGTTTTGCAACAGCCAGCCGGCGGCTTTAGGCCAAAGCTGGCTGTTTGCTGTCCGTCCCCGGCAAGGCTGGCGATGGAAGAGAAAAGCTGCCGTCATGACCGTGTTCAAAGCGGGAAATGTTGCTTTTCTCGCCGCTCCGGCATCGTCGGTTTGGCGGGCATGGCTGTGTTGCCCGGCTTTCTAGGAGTCGGAAAAGGCAGCCAAAACGCACTTTCACAAGCGGCCCCCCTTTGCCATTACCTCTTCGTTTGTGGCAGAATTCTCAATTGGGCGAAACCGCCGTTGTTCGTCGGCTTTCGTCCGAAAACACGCAGCGAAAATTGTCGGAATTGAATCCGTTTGCAAACGCGGACCGCGGCTTGATTTCCCCCGTCCATTCCGCTAAAGTGAAAGAAGGCAATGAACATGAAAGGGAGGCGGAATGGATGACCCATATTCGGTTCGATTATTCGAAAGCGCTCGCCTTTTTTGGCGAACATGAGCTTACATACTTGCGCGATGCGGTGAAAGTCGCGCATCATTCTCTTCACGAAAAAACCGGAACCGGGAGCGACTTTTTAGGCTGGCTTGACTGGCCGGTCGACTATGACAAAGACGAATTCGCCCGCATCAAGGAGGCGGCGAAAAAGATTCAATCAGACTCCGATGTCCTTCTTGTGATCGGCATCGGCGGCTCGTATCTTGGCGCGCGCGCGGCGATTGAGATGCTGCATCATTCGTTTTACAACGCCTTGCCGAAAGAGAAGCGGAAAACGCCGCAAATCATTTTTGTCGGCAACAACATCAGCTCGACGTACATGAAAGACGTCATCGATTTCTTGGAAGGAAAAGACTTCTCGATCAACGTCATTTCCAAATCGGGGACGACGACCGAGCCGGCGATCGCGTTCCGTATTTTCCGCAAACTGCTCGAGGATAAATACGGCAAAGAGGAAGCGCGCCGCCGCATTTATGCGACGACGGACAGCAAGCGCGGCGCGTTAAGAACGCTCGCCAACGAGGAAGGGTATGAAACGTTTGTCATTCCGGATGACATTGGCGGCCGCTATTCGGTGTTGACCGCGGTCGGGCTATTGCCGATTGCTGCCAGCGGCGCGGACATCGACGCGATGATGGAAGGCGCGGCGAAAGCGCGCAGCGATTTCAGTTCCTCGGAGCTTGAGGACAACGCTGCCTACCAATACGCCGCCATCCGCAACATTTTGTACAACAAAGGGAAAACGATCGAACTGCTTGTGAACTACGAACCGGCGCTGCACTACTTCGCCGAATGGTGGAAGCAATTGTTTGGCGAAAGCGAAGGGAAAGACCAAAAAGGGATTTACCCGGCGTCGGCCGACTTTTCGACCGACTTGCATTCGCTCGGCCAATACATTCAAGAAGGGCGCCGCGATTTGTTTGAAACGGTGCTGAAGCTAGAAGAACCGCGCCATGAATTGGTCATCGAAGCGGAAGACAACGACCTTGACGGACTCAACTATTTGGCGGGAAAAACGGTCGATTTCGTCAACACGAAAGCGTTCGAAGGGACGCTGCTCGCCCATACGGACGGCGGCGTGCCGAACTTGGTCATCACCTTGCCGAAACTGGATGAGTACACGTTTGGCTATCTCGTCTACTTCTTTGAGAAAGCGTGCGCTATGAGCGGCTACTTGCTCGGGGTGAATCCATTTGACCAACCGGGAGTGGAAGCATACAAAAAGAACATGTTCGCCCTCTTGGGCAAGCCGGGGTATGAGCAGCTGAAAGAAGAGCTGGAAAAACGGCTGAAATGACAACGCGGTTCACCGCTGTCCGCCATGCTGCGACGCGTCCCAAACGGCGGAAAAAGCGCCTCTTCCCTTTTGCGAGGGAAGAGGCGTTTTTTTTGGCCTGACCCCGTTGTGAACCAGCCGTTTGGCTGCTTAGCGCCCGGGCGCGGCTATATCGCCCCCTGCCGTTTTTCACCAGGCGTCTGAAGTTGCCGCGGGCAAATAATCCCCATCAAACGGGAAACGATAAAAAAGAAGGAGGGGTTGTCTATGATTGAACTTCCGTCGCGTTTGGAAGGGAAGCAATTTCAGCTGTACCATTTGGAAGAGCAATTAAAACCACTCGGTTATGTGATCGGCGGCGGCTGGGATTACGATCACGGGTATTTTGACTACAAAATCGCCGACGACTTAGGTTACCAGTTTTTGCGCGTGCCGTTTCGGGCAGTCGACGGGCAGCTTGATTCGCATGGCACGACGGTGGAGCTTGGGCGGCCGTTTTTGCTTGCGCATAAATATCAACAAGGAATTGATGATTTCGCCGATGTGGGCAATGTGGGGGCGGCGTTCAACCAGTTTGCCGAACCGCAAGACCCGGATGCGACCGTTCCCGAGCGGTATATTTCCGTCGGTAAAGCGCTCGTTCAAGAGTTGGAGCGCCGCCTGCTCGATTAAGGAACAAACACGAACAGGCGATCATGTTCTTCGATCGGGCGCTGCGGCAAAATGGAAAGGTTCCCATTGTCCCCGCGGATGACGCCAAGCAGCGTGATATTTTGCTCAAGCAGCAGCTGCTGGACGGTGGTGAACGGCTGGCCGATTTGTTGCTCGGTGGGGGTGAGAAGGCGCAAGGTTTGTTCGCCAAATCGACCGAGCATTCTCTCGATGGCGCCGGCGACTCCCGGTGAGCGAAGGCTGGCCGCCATCGCAGTGCTCGCCAGCAAGTTCGTTTGAACCACTTCATCCGCTCCGGCGCGAAAAGCGTTTTGGACATTGCGGGCGGTCAATATTTCCACGATGGCATACACCGACGGGTTGAGGCTCTTGGCAGCGAGCAGCGCGACGATCGTATCTGTATCGGCGTCCTCTTCTGCTTTATGCGGGTCGGCGGTAATGATCACAAACTGGGCATGGCCAATATTGGCCTTTTCGAGCACCGCATCATCGTGTGCCGACCCTTTAATAAAATGAAAAGGAATGTGTGGAAGCGGATGGGACGGTACAGTAGCGTCGATCAGGACAAAGCGGGGCAGCGAATCTTGTCTAGCGAAGCGAAGCAGCATTTCGCGTGCCCGCTCATTCCAACCGACAATAATGACGTGTCCCCGCTCTGTATATGGAAGCTGCCCGTTCGTATGCGCCGTTTCCCGAGAAGCTGCTGCTGCCGATATCGAAGCGAAATAAGCAGCGATGATTCCAGTGCCGAGGGCGATAAGCACTATCGCAGCAAGCTTTCCCGCGAGTGTTTTCGGAACGATATCCCCATAGCCGATCGTCGTTGTCGTCACGCTCGCCCACCAAATGCCATCAAAGATGGTGCGGAATGTCTCCGGCTCAATCACATGCATCAGTGCACCAAACAAGACGATAATGGCGCTCGCGATAGCGAACAGACGGAGAACGGTTGACATCCGCCAATAGGAAACAAGCAAGTTCCTCATTTTCATCATCTATCCCTCTTTTGGTTGATTCCTTCTTTAGTGTGGACGGTTTTTGCATAAACATTCCTGTTCTTTTCCATACTAGGAAACGAAACGTCAGTGAAAGGGGATAGTGGGTTATGGACATGAACCGTGTAAAACAAATCGTTTCATCACCTGCCGATATTCCTGTGTATTACAACGGGGTATCGGTTTGGATTGACGGGTATGACGAAGAAAACCAAATGGCAACTGTCCATTTGCGCGACGGCCGGCTCAATGAGCGTCGGGACGTGCCGGTGGCCGAACTGGAGGAAAAGGGAGAAGCCGCCCACTAATCGAATGAGCCAAGACAGCCTTTGTTTCGGTCCTGTGTAGATGCAAGACAGCAATCGTTCCCCCACCGTTTACCGCCTTCTTGTCATAAAAGACGTCGGGGCCTTTGTGTCGATTTCCACCCGAATGAACCGCCCTCTCATTGAATGAGGGCGGATTTTTGTTGGTGTTTTAATGGGCAAATGATGTATGGAAGTCATACCGACGGTCAAGGTGTATATTATGTTGAAAAAGACATCTTACAAAAGCTAAGATTAAAAATGAGAATGTAACTAGCACATTATTTTGAACTGTCTTTTTCCAATTATTTCAGTTCAAAATCACAAATCTGACTATGTTTTTCTCATCAGTGTAAAATTCTCGGGAAGGACCTCGTACATGTAGTCAAACAATGAAAAGAAGCTATTAAACCAACATAGTTAGGAAATGGTTTGGGGACTTGATGGAGCGGGCGCTCTTTCAAGGACTTTTTATTTCCTGCCGATGAGTCATCTAATCAAGTGAAAAAGGAGCATGAGCCTGACACTTTTTCAAGCTCCATACGGTAACTGCACATATCCTCCATCTTGCTTTTCTTATATCCTTTGTTTTGCTTATCTACGTGGCGATTGCCGGATTGTCCCAACCGGATGTATTCGCCGCGTGGCTGTTCACGCAATTTTAACGGTCAAAAAACAAAAGCCAACCGCAGAAACAAGATCATCCATGTCTTTTTTACACAGTTGAATCCAAAATACGTCTTGAGTCGTAACTAAAAATATGTCGCTAGAGCATAACAAAAGATGGGAGGTGTGTGATAAGGTGGAACCTGAATGAAGAAAAGACGGGATGGTTGACCTAGAAATGGGCTCGAATACATAGCAGCATGTCGGATCGATGTTCAGCAATCAGATGAGGTGGGTTTCCAATTTTGACAAATGACCATTTGGTCAATTAGTATATAACTTGTGACCGTATAGTCATAGGAAAGTGGAACCAATATGATCATGGATTTAAAGGGGAGAAGCGCGTGAGGAAAGTCATTCAGTTTTCGCTCAATAATAAGCTCGCCATTTGGATTTTGACGATTATTGTTGCTGTGGCGGGGTTGTATTCGGGAATGAACATGAAACTCGAAACGATCCCGAACATTAACGTTCCGTTCATTTCCGTCTCGACGGTCTATCCGGGGGCTACGCCGGAAGAAGTGGCCAAGAAGGTGACGGAGCCGATTGAACAGCGGGTCGAACATTTGGACGGTGTCACGGTTGTCCGTTCCTCTTCCTTTCAACATGCATCGTTTGTACAAATTGAATATGAGTTCGACAAAGATATGGAAAAAGCGCAAAATGAAGTGAAAGAGGCGCTTAGTCATTTGAAGCTGCCTGATGGGGCGCAGGAGCCGGACGTTTCCCGGATTAGCTTTTCCGCTTTTCCGGTCATCTCATTAAGCGTGACCAATCCGGACGAATCGTTAGCTGAGCTGACAGAAACGGTTGAGCGTCATGTCGTCCCGGAATTGGAGGGCATCGACGGCGTTGATTCGGTTGAAGTCGCTGGCCAGCAAATGCAAGAAGTGAACATTCGACTCGATGAACAGAAGTTGAAGCAGTATGGGCTGACTGAACAATCGGTCATCAACGTCATTCAAGCTTCCGCTGTTTCACTTCCGCTCGGTCTGTACACGTTTGGAGATACGGAAAAATCGGTCGTCATCGACGGACGCATCGTCACGGTCGATGACTTAAAAGCGCTCCGCATTCCGATCGCCCCTGCTAATGGAGCAGCGCAGTCACCGATGGCAGGCGGCGAAGGAATGGGAGCGGCCGGTCAGATGCAAGGAATGGCGGCAGGTCAAGGAGCAGCGGCCCAAACGCAAGGCGCCGCTTCTGGCCAAGCAGGTACATCTCCTTCGATTCCTTCTGTTTCGTTGAGCGATCTGGCTGAAGTGGAAGTCGTCGCTAAAGCAGAATCGATTTCGCGGACGAACGGTGAACCGTCAATCGGCGTGCAAATCGTGAAAGCGCAAGACGCTAATACGGTCACTGTCGTCAACGCCGTCAAGGAAAAAATCAAAGATCTCGAGAAGCGCTATGACGGGTTGCGCATTATCACTGTGTTTGACCAAGGGCAGCCGATTGAAGATTCGGTGAACACGATGGTGGACAAAGCAGTGTTTGGCGCACTGTTTGCGGTCATTGTCATTTTCCTGTTTTTGCGCAACATCCGCACGACGTTGATTTCCGTCGTGTCGATTCCGCTGTCGCTGTTGATTGCGATTTTGCTGCTGTATGAGATGGATATTACGCTCAATCTCATGACGCTTGGCGCCATGACGGTGGCGATCGGCCGCGTCATTGACGATTCGATCGTTGTTGTGGAAAACATTTACCGGCGCATGACATTGCCGGATGAACCGCTCACTGGAAAAGAACTGATCGTCTCGGCAACGAAAGAAATGTTTATCCCGATCGCGTCGTCGACGATTGTAACGGTGGCCGTCTTTTTGCCGCTCGGATTGGTCAAAGGGATGGTTGGCGAGCTGTTTTTGCCGTTTGCGCTAACGATTGTGTTTGCGTTACTCGCCTCGCTAATTGTTGCGGTTACCGTTGTTCCGGCGTTGGCTCACTGGCTGTTCCGCAATGGCGTGGCAGCGAAACGCGTCCGGGCAAAGGAAAGAAAAAGCCTCTTGGCGTCTTGGTATAAAACGGTGCTCCGTTGGTCGTTGGATCATAAACTCATCGTGAGCGGCGCAGCCGTGTTGCTGCTTGTTGCAAGTTTGTTCCTCGTCCCGTATGTTGGGGTCAGCTTCTTGCCATCTGATGAGCAAAAAATGATTGTTGCTACGTACAGTCCTGCTCCGGGGCAAACGGTGGATCAAGTGGAACGCATTGCTAAAGAAGTGGAGGCGTTTTTCGAGAAGCGCGACGGAGTAAAGAACATTCAACTGTCTGTCGGCGGGGGCAACCCGATGAACCCGGGTCAGGACAATGCAGCGCTGTTTTATGTCGAGTATGACCCCGATGTGAAAAACTTTGCCGAAGAGAAGGAAAAAGTGATGAAGGCGCTTGATGAGCGCGGAGACAAAGGGGAATGGCAAAGCCAGGACGTTTCGGGCACCGGGACATCCAATGTGATTGAGCTTAACGTGTACGGGGATCAAATGGAAGAAATCGAGCCGATTGTTGAGAAAGTAGCGGACATTTTGCGCGATCATGATGAGTTGACCAATGTGAAAACAAGCATGTCCGCCCGGTTTGAAGAATATACGCTTGTCGCCGACCAGAAAAAATTAAGTGAATTCGGGCTGACTGCTGCACAAATCGCCGCAGCGTTGTCCGAGAATGGCGAGCGCCAAGCGATTGCGACGGTTAAGCAAGATGGTGAAGATCTCAACGTCTACATTGCGGCTGAAAAAGAGCAATACGATGATATTCGTGATTTGATGAAGAAAACGATTGTGTCGCCGCTTGGTATCCAAGTGCCGATTGAAGATGTGGCCGAGTTGAAAAAAGGGCATACGTACAGCGAAATTCAACGCTATGACGGCCGGGTATACGCGAGCGTGTCGGCGGAAGTGAAAACGAAAGACGTCGCCGCTGTGTCGGCGGACGTGCAAAAGGCCATCGACAAGCTGCGCGTTCCATCCAATGTCGATATCCACATGGGAGGAGTCACCGAAGATATCGAAGAGGCGTTCACCCAGCTCGGGCTCGCGATGCTCGCCGCCGTAGCGATCGTCTATTTTGTGCTTGTCGTCACGTTTGGCGGCGGGTTGGCGCCGTTTGCGATTTTGTTCTCGCTGCCGTTTACCGTCATTGGTGCGCTCCTGGCTCTGTTTATTGCTGACGAAACCATCAGCATTTCAGCGCTGATCGGCATGTTGATGTTGATTGGCATCGTGGTCACGAACGCCATCGTTTTGATTGACCGCGTCATTCATAAAGAACGCGACGGACTGTCGACGCGCGAAGCGCTTTTGGAAGCGGCCGGGACGCGCTTGCGCCCGATCTTAATGACAGCCATTGCGACTGTCGGCGCGTTGCTCCCGCTCGCGTTTGGAATGGAAGGCGGGGCGTTGATTTCCAAAGGACTCGGCGTGACCGTCATCGGTGGATTGACGAGCTCTACACTTTTGACCCTGATCATTGTCCCGATCGTTTATGAGACCTTGATGAAGTGGAAGAAAAAAGGCGCTTCCGCAAGCGAGTGACGAGTGCTCGCGTCTTGACTTCGATAGGCGGGGATGCTCGCCGATCGTTGGACGCCGCTTTGTCGCTGCGTTAGAGGAAGAAATGTTCATGCCTTCGTCATTCGACGTTGTCGCTTCATTGGGGTGACGTAAGAGAAGACGGTTGTGTTGTTTTGCAGATGGGCGTTGCCGTTTTGGTAAACACAAAACGGCGTGAGTCTGGGATGACCGAACTCACGCCGTTTTTTTGCCTTTGTCGGAGGAAGGCGGGGCCTTCGTGGGAGAGCGGGCTGCGTCTTGGAGAAAGAAACGGCCAGCCGTCCTAAATGGGGGACACGGGTGATTGGGCGGGGGACAGTCGCTTTGCGGTGCGGGCGCGCCGTCAATAACAAGCGAGGCACAGGTGAACATATGAAGAAGGCGCGAACATCCCCCATTTCTGATAAAATAGGAGTGCGCGTCATTTGGGAACACGGGCTGAGAAACGCCGCAAGCGACATGATACAAAACGAGCTGGCGTTTCGTGTTCTTTCGCTGTACATAGTGATGTTTCTGATTTTTGAAATGAAAGGCTGATGGAAAAAGGGGGATGCCAAATGGAGCGATGGTTGATTCGTGATGCGACGGCGGCCGATTTGCCGCACATCGTCCGCATTTACAACGAAACGATCCCAAGCCGAATGGTGACAGCGGATTTGGAACCGGTGTCGGTGGAAAGCCGAAAGGCGTGGTTTGAAGCGCATGATCCTCACCATCGGCCGCTTTGGGTGGTGGAAGATGGCGGCGATATTTGCGCCTGGCTCAGTTTCCAATCGTTTTACGGCCGCCCGGCGTACCGCCATACGGCGGAGGTGAGCATTTATATTGCCGAATCGCACCGCGGTCAAGGGCTTGGGACGAAGCTGCTCAAGCGGGCGATCGACAAGGCGCCGGCGCTTGAAATAAAGACGCTGCTCGGCTTTATTTTTGCGCATAATGAACCAAGTTTGCGGCTTTTCTCCCGCTTCGGATTTGAACGGTGGGGATATTTTCCGCGCGTGGCGGAACTGGATGGGGTGGAACGCGATTTGGTCATCGTCGGCAAACGGCTTGTATAGAATGGCGTCCGATGGGGCACGGATAATCATGACAATGCCAAGAAAGAGGGAATGACATGAACGTTATGCCGATTCGGCTGTTTACGATTCAAGACGGCGAAGGATTTGTCGCCGACGCCTTTCAATGCCCGGTGACCGGCAATTTGATTTATAAATCGTCCGGCACGCCGTCTGTCATCGCGTACACCGATCTCGCAGACTGGCAAATTGCGCGCTTGGAGGAATACGGATTCCGCCGGCTCGAGGCGGCGTCCGGGCGAACGGCCGCCCACGAAGGCGGCATTGAAGAACTGCTCCCGAAACAATAGCAGCGGGTTGTCCTGCAGCCCGCACCAAAACAGCCTGTCCGCACCGGACAGGCTGTTTCATTGGCAGGGCGTCAAGATGCGGGCAGCCGGGCGTTTCGAGCTGCCATCATCCGCCCGCACCGGTCATGTCCCCCGGCGGACGAACCAATAGAGCGCGGCCGCCGCCAGCAAACCAAGCAACGCATAAACAACGGGATGACCCGCGCGGTCTTTCGGCGCCGCCTCTTGATCGGAAGCAGACGGTTGATCGGCGGCCGGGCTGCCAGCGGGCTTCTCGTTTGCCGGCGTGTTGCCATCAGGCGGCTGGTCCGCCCCGTTTGGCGTTGGCTTTTCATCCGCCGCTCCCCTTCCGTACATGCCCGCCCCCGTCCGTTTCGCCTCGTTCAACGCGGCGCGGACACGGTCTTCGTATTTGTAATCGCCATAGTCATAAAAGTCTTCCACCAATCCCGCTTTGGCAATCTCCTCTTGCAGCAGGCGACCGTCCACCCACACCCAGGCGAGCAGCCGCTGGTATTTGTCGAACAACGTATTCCCGTCTGTTTCAAGCACAATATCCCCTTTTTGCAGGCGGGAGCACGTGAACTGGCTCGCTTCTTTTCCATATGGCTCGACTTCGATCGTGCTTTCCGGGGTGTCAATGAACAAAAAGCGGGTTGTATACACATGGCCGTTCACACGGAATTTGGCCGTGTCACCGTCCACGCACCCTACCAATGCCGCTTTGTATGTCCGGCCCAGCCGCAGCGAAGCATCGCCCTCTTTTCCCCCGAGCGCATGGCCGTCGAGGTCAATGCGGTCAGGAGTGAGGTTTCGCTTGCATCGTTCATTGCCGTTGTATTTCTGAATAAGTTGGACAAGCTCTTCTTTCGTTTTCGCCTGTTTCGCGAGCGCAGTCGGTTCATGCAGCAAGTACGTGCAGTCGCTGTTGCGAAAATGTCCGCCCAATTCATCTAGTTCGCCACGATGGGCGGCTGCATATATCGGGGCCATCATCATCAAACAAACGATCATGATCATCATTCGCTTCATCGTGATCCCCTCCCCGCGAAATCAGAAAACAAAAAACCCTTGCCACGCAAGGGTTTGACGGATGGAGCATACCGGGCTCGAACCGGTGACCTTCGCGCTGCCAGCACGACGCTCTCCCAACTGAGCTAATGCCCCAAACGGTATGGATCATCTGTCCATGTTCCATTATATATAGTTTGTCGGCTGTTTGCAATCCTTTTTTCATCAGCCGCTTTCAATATCGACATGGACGACGGCGTCGATGGAGCGAATGACGTAGTAAAGCTCGGCGGTCGAGCGCTTTTGGTCAATGACGGCTCTTAGTTTCAGCAAATGTTCATTCTCTTCAACGTCTTTAATGCGCATCGTTTTAATGTTGATGTCCTGTTGTTTTAAATGGTCGATGACCTTTGTAATGTTTTTGGCGTCCGCCACGGTGATTTGCAACAGCACCTCTTTTTCGCGCAGCTGCTTTGGTCCGAAAAAGTTGATTAAAAATGGAATGAGTTCGACGCTGACAATGAGCAGCGCCACACCGAACGCCGATTCCCAATAAAAGCCCGCGCCAACCGCCACGCCAATCCCTGCCGCCCCCCAAATGATCGCGGCGGTCGTCAGCCCGGTAATGCTGTCGTTGCCGCGGCGCAAAATGACGCCCGCTCCCAGGAACCCAACCCCGGATACGATTTGCGCGGCAAGGCGGAGCGGGTCCATTGTGATATGGTCTTTAAGAGGAAAGACGTACGCCGATTCGATCGAAACGATCGTAAGCAGGCAACTGGAAATGGAAATGACAAGGCACGTTTTCAAGCCGACCGGTTTTCGCTTCAATTCCCGTTCCAACCCGATAATCAGCCCGAGGATGGCGGAAATCCCTAATTTGAGGAACGGATCAAACATCATTTTTTCTCACCTCGTTCATGGTATAATGAATGTAAAAAAATGTTGGTGAGGAGATGGAAACATGAAGCCGCCAAGCATAGCGAAATCGTATGCTGCGTTATTGATCGGCGCGTTTGCTGTGTCGACATCGGCCATTTTCGTCAAATGGTCGGAGGCGCCGTCGGCCGTTATCGCGTTTTACCGGCTTTTTTTCGCGGTCGTCATCATGACGCCGTTTTTTCTTCGCCATATCCGCGAACTGAAGCGTATTTCCCGACGCGACTGGTGGTTTTCGATTTGTTCCGGCGTGCTGCTTGCGTTTCATTTTATTCTTTGGTTTGAATCGCTCGACTATACTTCCGTCGCCAGCTCGGTCGTGCTTGTGACGCTGCAGCCGCTGTTCGCCTTTGCGGGCGGGGCGCTCTTTTTCCGTGAGCGGCTGACGGCGGGCGCGCTCGCAAGCGCTGTTTTGGCGATTGCGGGAAGCGTCTTGATCAGCTGGGGCGATTTTCGCGTCAGCGGCGAAGCGCTCTATGGGGACATGTTGGCGTTGGTGGCGTGCGCGATGGTGACGGCGTACTGGCTGTTCGGCCAAGAAGTGCGCCAACGGTTGTCGCTCATGACGTATACATATATCGTCTATGGCATCAGTGCGGCGGTGTTGTGGCTGTACGCGATGCTGTTTCGCCTTTCGCTGGCGGCGTATCAGCTGACGGATTGGCTTTGTTTTCTCGCCCTTGCCGTCATTCCAACGCTGCTCGGCCACTCGGTGATGAACTGGGCCGTCAAATGGGTGAGCGCCTCGACGGTGTCGATGGCGATTTTGTTTGAACCGGTCGGCGCTTCGGCGTTGGCGTACTGGCTGCTCGATGAACCGATCCGCCTGTTTCAATGGATCGGCGGCATTTTTATTTTAACAGGAATCGGGCTGTATTTGTGGGAGAAAAACAAAAAAGGCCCGCTAACGATACAAGAAAGCAGCGGATCCTAACGTCCCGGCGATCCATGGCAGACGGCCGAGCGGCAGGCGGAGTTCGTCGAAGCGGCGGGCGAATTGGGATAAATAAGCGAAGTTCATTTGTGTAATATGAGGAAGAAGATAGGCGGATTTCGTCGCCCACTGCTTCCGCCTCCGGTTGAGGGCGGCGATGATGCCGTCCGCTGTCTCGATGCCGATGCCGTGTCCGTAAAACAAGCCATCGCCCAAATAGATCGTGTTCTCCCCTTGCCATTGCGGTGTCAGCGGATCAACGTCCGGGTTTTTAAAATAAAGGCAGTCCCCGGGGAGAAAGTGTTCTCCCTTTTTCGTTTCGATACCGAGGTCTTTGTCCGTATGCCAGTCATACAGCAGCAAATGGGCAAACAAACGATTGAACGCCGACACGTCAATCCCTTCAAGCACCGCTTTATAAAAAACGATGACGATCGCCGTCGCGCACTCAAAGGCGTACAGTTCGCTGTTGACAAAAATATCATTGATGGCGTCCGATGGAAGAACGTCTGGCCGAAGCTGAAACCCCCCGCGCTCATCCCGCAGCCAGAACTGGCTGTTGCAGCGCGAAAAACGGAAAATGGCAAACTGCGCCCGGCTTTTCGCCAAGTCCACCGAGGCTTGAACGATCTGGCTGCGAAGCTTGATTTCAAACAGCAGTTGCTGTTCGTTCGGATACGTATATAGTTCAGGGGAAGACACAAGGGCGTGCAAAATGCGCTGTTCATTCGGCGGAAGCGAGGACGAGCCGGAAACGTGAAAACCGGACGGAGATGACAAGATGCGAATCAACGCCAAGATGCCTCCTTCAAGAAAGTAAAAATCAAGTAAGTGATGATATATTATTGAAATGTATGCGCCCGCCGCTCCGCATATTCGTCTGTCTTAGGCGGACAAGTTGCCAAGGCAGCGGGCGCCGTATTCCAACATGATATAAAGGAAGAAGGGGGCAGCAGCGTCGCAAAAAAAAAAAAAAAAATAAAAAAGGTATTGCATTTTTATTTTTGAGGTGATATATTAAATAGCGTCGCTGATAGAACGGACAGTTCGGACGCGACGGACAAGAAAAACAGTTGACAACGAAAAGATGTTATGTTAATATAAAGAAGCTGCTTGCGAGAGACAACGAGTTGATGAGGAAGTGAAATTCCTTGCATCCAAGCAGCGCGATCGTTCCTTGAAAACTGAACGAAACGAAGCGCGACGAAAAGCGGAGGTCCGCGGGTCGCCGCGATGGGCAAATGTTCTTCGCCTGCAAGGGTGCTTGCACCCGGAAGGCGAAGGTTATTTGACCCCGAGCGGCGGCGGACCGAAGCTGGACAATACGAAAAGCGGAGGTCCGCATGGGCCGAAGCAAAAGCCAATCAACTTTCTTTGGAGAGTTTGATCCTGGCTCAGGACGAACGCTGGCGGCGTGCCTAATACATGCAAGTCGAGCGGACCGAACGAGGGCTTGCTCTTGTTTGGTCAGCGGCGGACGGGTGAGTAACACGTGGGCAACCTGCCCGCAAGACCGGGATAACTCCGGGAAACCGGAGCTAATACCGGATAACACCGAAGACCGCATGGTCTTCGGTTGAAAGGCGGCCTTTGGGCTGTCACTTGCGGATGGGCCCGCGGCGCATTAGCTAGTTGGTGAGGTAACGGCTCACCAAGGCGACGATGCGTAGCCGGCCTGAGAGGGTGACCGGCCACACTGGGACTGAGACACGGCCCAGACTCCTACGGGAGGCAGCAGTAGGGAATCTTCCGCAATGGGCGAAAGCCTGACGGAGCGACGCCGCGTGAGCGAAGAAGGCCTTCGGGTCGTAAAGCTCTGTTGTGAGGGACGAAGGAGCGCCGTTTGAAGAAGGCGGCGCGGTGACGGTACCTCACGAGAAAGCCCCGGCTAACTACGTGCCAGCAGCCGCGGTAATACGTAGGGGGCGAGCGTTGTCCGGAATTATTGGGCGTAAAGCGCGCGCAGGCGGTCTCTTAAGTCTGATGTGAAAGCCCACGGCTCAACCGTGGAGGGTCATTGGAAACTGGGGGACTTGAGTGCAGGAGAGGAGAGCGGAATTCCACGTGTAGCGGTGAAATGCGTAGAGATGTGGAGGAACACCAGTGGCGAAGGCGGCTCTCTGGCCTGTAACTGACGCTGAGGCGCGAAAGCGTGGGGAGCAAACAGGATTAGATACCCTGGTAGTCCACGCCGTAAACGATGAGTGCTAAGTGTTAGAGGGGTCACACCCTTTAGTGCTGCAGCTAACGCGATAAGCACTCCGCCTGGGGAGTACGGCCGCAAGGCTGAAACTCAAAGGAATTGACGGGGGCCCGCACAAGCGGTGGAGCATGTGGTTTAATTCGAAGCAACGCGAAGAACCTTACCAGGTCTTGACATCCCCTGACAACCCAAGAGATTGGGCGTTCCCCCTTCGGGGGGACAGGGTGACAGGTGGTGCATGGTTGTCGTCAGCTCGTGTCGTGAGATGTTGGGTTAAGTCCCGCAACGAGCGCAACCCTCGCCTCTAGTTGCCAGCATTCGGTTGGGCACTCTAGAGGGACTGCCGGCGACAAGTCGGAGGAAGGTGGGGATGACGTCAAATCATCATGCCCCTTATGACCTGGGCTACACACGTGCTACAATGGGCGGTACAAAGGGCTGCGAACCCGCGAGGGGGAGCGAATCCCAAAAAGCCGCTCTCAGTTCGGATTGCAGGCTGCAACTCGCCTGCATGAAGCCGGAATCGCTAGTAATCGCGGATCAGCATGCCGCGGTGAATACGTTCCCGGGCCTTGTACACACCGCCCGTCACACCACGAGAGCTTGCAACACCCGAAGTCGGTGAGGTAACCCGCAAGGGAGCCAGCCGCCGAAGGTGGGGCAAGTGATTGGGGTGAAGTCGTAACAAGGTAGCCGTACCGGAAGGTGCGGCTGGATCACCTCCTTTCTAAGGTGAAAAAACGAAGAACAAATCGCACTTCTGTTTCGTTCAGTTTTGAGGGAACGAGTCATGTTCTCTCAATGACAAAAATCGTTCTTTGAAAACTAGATAACCGGAAACGCAAAGGAAGAAGCCGAGAGTGCTGTAGGTTAAGCTAGAAAGGGCGCACGGTGGATGCCTTGGCACTAGGAGCCGATGAAGGACGGGGCAAACGCCGAAACGCTCCGGGGAGCTGTAAGCAAGCGTTGATCCGGAGATGTCCGAATGGGGGAACCCACTGTCCGTAATGGGACAGTATCCATGCCTGAATCCATAGGGCATGGAGGGCACACCCGGGGAACTGAAACATCTTAGTACCCGGAGGAGAAGAAAGCAAACGCGATTCCCTGAGTAGCGGCGAGCGAAACGGGAACAGCCCAAACCAAGAGGCGTGCCTCTTGGGGTTGTAGGACCGCTCATTGTGGGAGTGAGAAAGGAACGGGGTAGACGAACCGGTCTGGAACGGCCGGCCAGAGAAGGTGACAGCCCTGTAGTCGAAACTTCGTTCCCTCCCGAGCGGATCCTGAGTACGGCGGGACACGGGAAATCCCGTCGGAAGCAGGGAGGACCATCTCCCAAGGCTAAATACTCCCTAGTGACCGATAGTGCACCAGTACCGTGAGGGAAAGGTGAAAAGCACCCCGGAAGGGGAGTGAAAGAGAACCTGAAACCGTGTGCCTACAAGTAGTCAGAGCGCGTTCATGCGTGATGGCGTGCCTTTTGTAGAATGAACCGGCGAGTGACGATGGCGTGCGAGGTTAAGCCGAAGAGGCGGAGCCGCAGCGAAAGCGAGTCTGAACAGGGCGAAAAGTACGTCGTCGTCGACCCGAAACCAGGTGATCTACCCATGTCCAGGGTGAAGGCCGGGTAACACCGGCTGGAGGCCCGAACCCACGCACGTTGAAAAGTGCGGGGATGAGGTGTGGGTAGGGGTGAAATGCCAATCGAACTTGGAGATAGCTGGTTCTCCCCGAAATAGCTTTAGGGCTAGCCTTGGGATGGAGAGTGTTGGAGGTAGAGCACTGATTGGGCTAGGGGCCCTCATCGGGTTACCGAACCCAGTCAAACTCCGAATGCCAACGACTTATGCCCGGGAGTCAGACTGCGAGTGATAAGATCCGTGGTCGAGAGGGAAACAGCCCAGATCGCCAGCTAAGGCCCCAAAGTGCACGTTCAGTGGAAAAGGATGTGGAGTTGCAAAGACAACCAGGATGTTGGCTTAGAAGCAGCCACCATTTAAAGAGTGCGTAATAGCTCACTGGTCGAGTGACTCTGCGCCGAAAATGTACCGGGGCTAAACGTGCCGCCGAAGCTGCGGGATGACCGTTGGTCATCGGTAGGGGAGCGTTCTAAGGGCGTTGAAGCCAGACCGGAAGGACTGGTGGAGCGCTTAGAAGCGAGAATGCCGGTATGAGTAGCGAAAACAGAGGTGAGAATCCTCTGCGCCGAAAGCCTAAGGGTTCCTGAGGAAGGTTCGTCCGCTCAGGGTTAGTCGGGACCTAAGCCGAGGCCGAAAGGCGTAGGTGATGGACAACAGGTTGAGATTCCTGTACCACCTCCTTCCCGTTTGAGCGATGGGGGGACGCAGGAGGATAGGGCGAGCAGGCGGCTGGAAGAGCCTGTCCAAGCCGCAAGGCTGATCCGTAGGCAAATCCGCGGATTGTAAGGCCAAGCGGTGATGGCGACGGAGTCATCCGGAAGTCCCCGATTTCACACTGCCAAGAAAAGCCTCTAGCGAGGGAAGAGGTGCCCGTACCGCAAACCGACACAGGTAGGCGAGGAGAGAATCCTAAGGCGCGCGGGAGAACTCTCGTTAAGGAACTCGGCAAAATGACCCCGTAACTTCGGGAGAAGGGGTGCTCGTTTGGGTGAAGAGCCCGAACGAGCCGCAGTGAAAAGGCCCAAGCGACTGTTTATCAAAAACACAGGTCTCTGCGAAGCCGAAAGGCGACGTATAGGGGCTGACACCTGCCCGGTGCTGGAAGGTTAAGGGGAGCGCTTAGCGGAAGCGAAGGTGCGAACCGAAGCCCCAGTAAACGGCGGCCGTAACTATAACGGTCCTAAGGTAGCGAAATTCCTTGTCGGGTAAGTTCCGACCCGCACGAAAGGTGTAACGACTTGGGCGCTGTCTCAACGAGAGACCCGGTGAAATTATACTACCTGTGAAGATGCAGGTTACCCGCGACAGGACGGAAAGACCCCGTGGAGCTTTACTGCAGCCTGATATGGAATTTTGGTATCGCTTGTACAGGATAGGTGGGAGCCTGGGAAGCCGGAGCGCCAGCTTCGGTGGAGGCGGCGGTGGGATACCACCCTGGCGGTATTGAAGTTCTAACCCGCACCCCTTAGCGGGGTGGGAGACAGTGTCAGGCGGGCAGTTTGACTGGGGCGGTCGCCTCCCAAAAGGTAACGGAGGCGCCCAAAGGTTCCCTCAGAATGGTTGGAAATCATTCGGAGAGTGCAAAGGCACAAGGGAGCTTGACTGCGAGACGGACAGGTCGAGCAGGGACGAAAGTCGGGCTTAGTGATCCGGTGGTTCCGCATGGAAGGGCCATCGCTCAACGGATAAAAGCTACCCCGGGGATAACAGGCTGATCTCCCCCAAGAGTCCACATCGACGGGGAGGTTTGGCACCTCGATGTCGGCTCATCGCATCCTGGGGCTGTAGTCGGTCCCAAGGGTTGGGCTGTTCGCCCATTAAAGCGGTACGCGAGCTGGGTTCAGAACGTCGTGAGACAGTTCGGTCCCTATCCGTCGCGGGCGCAGGAAATTTGAGAGGAGCTGTCCTTAGTACGAGAGGACCGGGATGGACGCACCGCTGGTGTACCAGTTGTCCCGCCAGGGGCACCGCTGGGTAGCTATGTGCGGACGGGATAAGCGCTGAAAGCATCTAAGCGTGAAGCCCCCCTCAAGATGAGATTTCCCACCGCGTCAGGCGGGTAAGATCCCTCGAAGATGACGAGGTCGATAGGTCCGAGGTGGAAGCGTGGCGACACGTGGAGCTGACGGATACTAATCGATCGAGGGCTTAACCAAGAAAAGTGAAAGCGCCGCGGCTTCTTCCCAAAACGGTTATCTAGTTTTGAAGGAATGAAAAAAAGTCCTTGACAGCTCAACGCGAATCATTATAATAATAAATGTCTAAAGTGATGTCATTCCGCAGTAGCTCAGTGACGAGCATTTGCATCATCGGATGAACTGCGAGTTGCCTCGACGCATCCAGCTTCTTTGAATCGGCTGGCAGAGGAAGAGGCAGGACATCTTGTTGGGAGAATTGACCGTCGTTATGATTCCGCAGTAGCTCAGTGGTAGAGCAATCGGCTGTTAACCGATTGGTCGCAGGTTCGAATCCTGCCTGCGGAGCCATCGTGGAGAGCTGTCCGAGTGGTCGAAGGAGCACGATTGGAAATCGTGTAGGCGTGAATAGCGCCTCAAGGGTTCGAATCCCTTGCTCTCCGCCATGATTCATCAACATGGCCCGTTGGTCAAGTGGTTAAGACACCGCCCTTTCACGGCGGTAACACGGGTTCGAATCCCGTACGGGTCACTTCTTCGTGGAGGATTAGCTCAGCTGGGAGAGCACTTGCCTTACAAGCAAGGGGTCGGCGGTTCGATCCCGTCATCCTCCACCATTTTCAATCGTTGTGGAGTGGAGCGACGAGCCTTTGCTTCATCGAATTCACTTCGAGTTGCCTCGACGCATCTGGCATCTTTGAATCAGCTTGTAGAGGAAGAGGTAACGGATAACAACGCTAAGAACATTGTGCAAATTAATTTACTTTCCTATCGTCGCGGGGTGGAGCAGTCTGGTAGCTCGTCGGGCTCATAACCCGAAGGTCGCAGGTTCAAATCCTGCCCCCGCAACCAAATTGGTCCCGTAGTGTAGTGGTTAACATGCCTGCCTGTCACGCAGGAGATCGCGGGTTCGAGTCCCGTCGGGACCGCCATTGTTCAAAAATTAGGAAAATCATGATGGCTTGGCAGCCTACTCGGCAGAGGCGAGTTGCCTCGACGCATCCAGCATATCTTCGAATTAGCTCGAAGAGGAAGAGGCACAATGCAGGACAAGCAAACAGCATAAAACCTAATACGGCTCGGTAGCTCAGTCGGTAGAGCAAAGGACTGAAAATCCTTGTGTCGGCGGTTCGATTCCGTCCCGAGCCACCATATAACATAATGTGCATCATATGTATGCCAACTTAGCTCAATTGGTAGAGACGAGCATCCACTTCATCGAATCGGCTGCGAGTTGTCCCGACGCATCCAGCTTCTTCGAGTTGGCTGGTAGAGGAAGGGACACAACAAATGAACAATGAGCCGCGATTTATATCATAATTATGCCGACTTAGCTCAATTGGTAGAGACGAGCACTTGCTTCGTCGAGTCGGCTTCGAGTTGCCTCGACGCATCCTGCTTCCTCGAATCAGCTTGTAGAGGAAGAGGCACAGAGCACAACAATGAGCCACCTTCTTGCATTTGTTTTATGCCGACTTAGCTCAATTGGTAGAGCAACTGAATCGTAATCAGTAGGTTGCGGGTTCAAGTCCTGCAGTCGGCACCATTCCTTGGAGGGGTAGCGAAGTGGCTAAACGCGGCGGACTGTAAATCCGCTCCCTTTGGGTTCGGCGGTTCGAATCCGTCCCCCTCCACCATGATTGAAGGGGCATAGTTTAATGGTAGAACAGAGGTCTCCAAAACCTCCGGTGTGGGTTCGATTCCTACTGCCCCTGCCATTTTGATTATCATTATGGCGACTATGGCGAAGTGGTTAACGCACCAGATTGTGGCTCTGGCATGCGTGGGTTCGATTCCCACTAGTCGCCCTTCACTTTTCGGCGTTGGGGTATAGCCAAGCGGTAAGGCAACGGACTTTGACTCCGTGATGCGTTGGTTCGAATCCAGCTACCCCAGCCAATCATGCGGAAGTAGTTCAGTGGTAGAACACCACCTTGCCAAGGTGGGGGTCGCGGGTTCGAGTCCCGTCTTCCGCTCTCGATCAAGGCGGCATAGCCAAGTGGTAAGGCAGAGGTCTGCAAAACCTTTACCCCCGGTTCGAATCCGGGTGCCGCCTCCATCTAATGAATATAAAAAGTGTTGACAGACATGAAGTAATGTGATAAAATAATGCATGTCGCGCCGATGTGGCGGAATTGGCAGACGCGCACGACTCAAAATCGTGTGGGCTTTGCCCGTGTGGGTTCGACTCCCACCATCGGCATCGAAATAGGGAAAAGGCTTTAGGGACAAGGGGTTTCACGTAAGTGGAATCCCTTGTTTTTTATTTACCGAATACGATTCGAGAGAAGAAAATCGTGTGCGTACAATCGTGTTCGGTGAGGTGAAATGGAAAGTGGGAAGAATAGAAAATGAGAGAGAATTGCAGAGAAAGAGCAAGAGAGGAAGAAGAGGAGAGCTAAGTCGTGAGGAGTTATTGCTAATATCTGATGACAACGCAGAAATTGAATACACATTTGAGGAATTGTTAGAGATATTTATTGAGGATTGCGAACTAAGAAAATTGCAAAACGGCTCGGCTATATTGATGAACAAAAATTCACAGAGCTTGATAATGAAGCTATAGAAATCAATAAAATCATAATCGGACTGATGAGGAAAATTTTAAGAAAGGACGATTAAGCTTAGGCTCTATCCTGAAATAACTGTGGATAACTTTTTTGTTATTTCATTCGTCGATGTGCCAATTTTTATTGGTTGTCTGTTATTGCTAATTGTTGATTTTTGACTAAAAGCAAAGAGACCATTGTATTGAGGTCTCTGATGTTCTTATTAAATTAAAGATTTCAACAGTTAATGGGTTCATCACCAAAAGATGTACTTGACTTTTAAAGACAAACATGATAGCAATGTTGCTCAAAGAGATGTGTGGTATAAAAAGGAAAAATGCTGTTTTGATTTTCTTTATCATAATCGTCTTTCTTTGTCAAGTACACTTTGTGGTGAAGAGCCCTTTATTTCGGAACAAAAGAGCCATTTTTTTGCACATTCCTTCAGAAAGCCCTCTCCCCTTTTCTGAAAGAATGTGCTAAATTTTTTGTGAATTATTTCGGAAGAGAAAATCCATCGGTTCATAGGAGGGGGAGGAGGACGTGATTCAATTTCATGACTTTGGCATTGACGTTCAAACGTATGCAGAGCGTGGAAAAGAAAACGACTTCCCTCTTCTGAAAAAGTGTCCGCATTGCCGGGCCAAGCGCCCGTTGCACCGCCACGGTTACTATGAGCGAAACGCATTGACCCCACATGGTGATGATCGCATTTGGATTGTCCGGTATCGCTGTCGGGAATGCTTAAAGACGGTGAGTGTGCTGCCTTCCTTTCTCCTCCCGTATTTTCAGTATACGTTGTCCGCCATATGGCAAGTCGTGAAAGAGCAGTTGGGATTGACCGAAAGGACGAACCAGGCTCCGTTTCTCCCGACAAAGGACGGCATCATCTTTTATGTCCGACGGTTCTACCGAAACCTATCAAGCCTTCATAGCTTTTTTGCGAGGCGGTGGAGGATCATAGGCCCTATCGTGAAAAAAGAAAAGGAACGGGCTTCTTGGTGGATCCAGACGTTAGAGGAACACGGTCTTGATTCGGCCATCAGAGAGATGTGGGAGGGCGGATTCCGACACCCTTTTGCGAATTAAATGGGATCCTGATTTTACATACATACCCTAAATTGGAAATAGTTTCGGTTCCCACAAACCTTTCCTATCGACGGAGAAAAAGCAATTCGGTACGATAAGGGCAGGAGGACCGGAACGGTCCTGATTCCAAGTGAGACAAGGAGGAGATTTGAATGAATGAGTCGATGAGACACGACATTGCCCTGTTTCGATACGGGCTAATCGCTCCGTTGGTGAATGGGCAGGTGGAACCGAAGACGTATCTGAAAGAGGTGAGCGAGCGAGTGCACCATGTTCCCCACCAGGGAGACAAACGAATCGCAGCCAAGACGATCCTCGATTGGTGCACCCGATACAAAAAAGGGGGCTTTGACGCCTTAAAGCCGAAGCGCCGTTCGGACCGCGGCCACTCAAGGCGTCTGTCGCCCGATGATGAGGATCATATTTTAGCCCTAAGAAAAGAACATCCCACCATGCCCGTGACGGTGTTCTACGAACACCTGATCGAGCAGGGGGGAATCCCAAAAAACCATATCTCTTACTTTACTATATACCGATTATTGAAAAAACACAACCTTGTCGGGAAAGAAATCTTGCCGATGCCGGAGCGAAAGCGTTTTGCGTATGACCAGATCAATGAGCTATGGCAAGGGGACTTATCCCATGGACCCACGATTCGCGTCCATGGGAAAGCCCAGAAAACGTTTTTGATCGCGTATATCGATGACTGCTCGCGGTTAGTGCCATATGCCCAATTTTTCCCTTCGGAGAAGTTTGACGGGCTGCGGATCGTCACGAAGGAAGCGGTGCTTCGTTGCGGGAAGCCGAAACGCATTTACTCGGACAACGGGAAAATTTATCGGTCCGAGGTGCTGCAGTATGCGTGCGCCGAGATGGGGATTACACTCATCCACACCCAGCCGTATGACCCGCAAAGCAAGGGAAAAATCGAACGGTTCTTCCGCACCGTACAGACACGGTTTTATCCACTGTTGGAGCTGAATCCGCCGAAATCGCTTGACGAGTTGAACGAGCGTTTTTGGAAGTGGCTTGAAGAGGAGTATCATCGAAAACCGCACGCCTCACTGGACGGAAAAACGCCGCATGAGGTGTTTCAATCGCAAGTGCATCTCGTGTCGTTCATCGAAGATGGCGATTGGCTGGATGCGATTTTTCTGAAACGGGAGCACCGCAAGGTCAAAGCCGATGGAACGATCACCCTGAATAAACAGCTATACGAAGTGCCGCCTCGGTTCATTGGGCAATCGATTGAGCTCCGCTATGACGAACGAGGCGTCTATGTGTACGAAGATGGCAAACGGGTGGCGGAAGCCATTCGGGTGCGTTTGGAGGACAATGCCTATGTAAAACGCCATCGGTCCCCGTTTGCGGCGATTCCGGCGAAGGAGGGAGAACACGGTGTATAAATCGTTTTACTCCCTTTCGCGGGAGCCGTTTGCGAAAGAAACAGACCCGTCCGAGGCGTATCAAGGGGCGTCATTTCAGGAAGCGTTGCGGGCGCTGGAGTACGTGAAACGAACCCGGGGGATCGGGCTGTTAATCGGAGAGCCGGGGGCGGGCAAGACGTTCGCCCTTCGGGCGCTGAAAGAGTCATTGAATCCATCATTGTATCATGTCGTCTACTTTCCGTTATCCACCGGAGGCGTGATGGATTTTTACCGTGGACTGGCCTTGGGATTAGGAGAGGAACCGAAGTACCGCAAGGTAGACCTCTTCCGCCAAATCCAGCAGGCGATCGAGCGATTGTATCATGAACGGCGGATCACGCCGGTGTTCATTTTGGACGAGATGCATTTAGCAAAGGATGCATTTTTACAGGACATCGCCATCTTGTTCAACTTTGAGATGGATTCGACCAACCCATTTGTCTTGATGTTGGCCGGGCTGCCCCATTTACAGGGGAAGCTGCGGCTCAATCAGCACCACCCTCTCGACCAACGGATCATCATGCGATACCGGATGGGGCCGCTGGAGAGGGAAGAGGTGGCGGGCTACATCGAGCATCGGATGAAACAGGCCGGGGCGAAGCATCCGATCTTCACTCCATCGGCGTTAGAGGAGATTGCCCTGCAGTCGCGGGGATGGCCTCGGGTGATCAACACGTTGGCCACGACGTGCCTGTTATACGGGTATCAGCTGAAAAAGGACGCCATTGACGAAGAAGTGGTGCGCATGGCCGCAGAGGAAATGGGGTATTAGCACGAAAGGGGCCGAATCGGCCTCTTTTGTGCTTTCTCTTTTCCATCGGTCCATCAGGCGCGCTGGAAATCTTCATCTGAAAGAGCGTGCAAACGTTCCGATAAGAATGTGCAAAATCCGGAACAATCCGCAAAAATTTTGCACATTATTTCCGAATCCGCCTGAAATAATTTGAAAAAGGGATTCTGAAATAATGTGCTAATTTACACTAGACTTCAAAGGATCTTAACTTATACAAGAGACTGCTTTAGCAATTTGAGTCCGTTGTTAAAATCTTTCACTGATTTTTTTTCAATTGCATAAAGGAGATCATGGAATATCAATCTTTTTCCATAAAATGATGTAACACGCTTATCGATTGGATAATTAAGGTCTTTAAAAGGATAACTGTAATAGTTAAGAATCTTATTAAAGAATTGTTCTCCATAGTCCCAATATAGTCCAGATAAATCATAAGCGGGGTCACCTAATTGAATATCTCCAAAGTCAATAATGCCACTAATTTGTTTTTTATTAATATCAAACAGTATATGTTTATGAGTCAAATCACCATGAATAATAGTTTTAGGTAAAGGATTTATTGATATTTGGTTTAGAAAAGACTCAAACATGTTAGTTATTTTTTGACATTCTTGTTCTGTAAGGTATGGATATACCAGTTTTTTTATGTTCTCCCAGTGCTCTTTCCAGTAAGTATATCCTTGGTTATCTTTAAGTTCTATAGAATGTATTTCCTCTAAATCAACTTTATGTAACATTGTTAAAAAGCTGCTTATCTGAAAGGCTATCTGATTTTGAGTCTGATCGTCCAACTCGTAAAGAATAGAAGGAGACAGAGGAACACCGTTAATTAGTGAGTAATAGCAACAGATAGGCCTATTATCTTTAAAAATTAATCGGTATTTTGGTAATTTTATGCTTAAATAAGATATTTCAGTCTGTAAAAAATCCAACAAAAGCTTTTCGTTTAGTAAATGCTGTGCTGTGTCTTCACTTCTCGGAAAGCGAAAAATCCATTCTTTATTGATTATCAGAACAGCATTGTCCCATCCTTCATTATTAATATCATATTCCTGGATTTCTAACCATGGTAACTGTTTCTTAATATAATCTAACATGTCAATAATATTACTCAGCATAATACCTCTACCTCCTAAATCTGGTTTAATACGAATCTTAAACAATATATATATGATACCCGTGGTACTAGATAAACTTGAGCAAGCATAAAAATAGCCCTTGCTGGCGGATCTCCTGTAGAATGAAAGTGCGACCTGCCATTCGAAAGGAGAATCCCCATGCAAGAGCACTTTCATTTTACTACAGATCGAGCCAAGATTCAAAAGCAATATGCCGCCATTTTCGTTTTTGTTTCTGCTCAACTTTCATGCATTCAGGTGCATCTTCATCGTCGAAATCGCCATTTGGTCAAGCAAGAGGACGCTGTCATCATCGCCATTCATCTTTTAGGAAAGCTGCTCGGTTTTACTTCTGAACGGGCGTGGCATCGTTTTGTCACGGGAAATTTGTTCACAAACGGCTCGTTTCTCGAACGTTCCCGGTATAACCGCCGCTGCCGGGCGCTTGGCTTCGCTATCAAATGGATCCGCCATGAGCAAAACGTGGCCAACATCATGCCTATGCCGTCGTGGACAGCTTGCCGCTCCCATTGTGCCATACGGCAAGAATGCATCGCGTCAAACGGTTTCAAGAGATCGCCGACATCGGGTATTGCGCTTCCAAAAAGCAATGGTACTACGGGTTGAAGCTGCACCTTCAAGTGACCGATCAAGGGCTGCCAATGGGGTATGTGGTGACGGAAGCATCTTGCCACGATCGAATCGCAGCCGAAAGCGTGATGACCCAAATTCCTCATCCCTATAACTTTGGGGACAAAGGATTCATTAGCCGTGACTTGCAAAAAAGGCTGTACGAAGAATACCAAATGGCGCTTTGGACTCCGTCTCGAAAAAACCAGAAACATCGTGCGTCTGAGACATGGGAGCAGTGGATCCAACAAAAACGCAAAGTGATCGAGACGGTGTTCTCGGTTCTGGTTGACCACTATCGCATCACGGGGATCCGAGCCAATTCGATTATCGGATTTGAAGTGGCACTAGACGGTATATTGTTAGCTTATTCCCTGGTTACACTTGGGCTAG
Source organism: [Flavobacterium] thermophilum (assembly GCA_900450595.1). Classification (GTDB taxonomy): domain Bacteria; phylum Bacillota; class Bacilli; order Bacillales; family Anoxybacillaceae; genus Geobacillus; species Geobacillus thermophilus. Next base: position 2,040,801 of record UGGS01000001.1, on the reverse strand, counting down.
TTGAGCGCTAAAGCTCAACTAGCACCACGGGTATAGATCAACAACCGGAAGAGGTGCTTCGACGCTTGGGGTGTGCAGCGTGATGCAAAGGTTAACTTTTCAAGGTGCATTTATATAGCATAGTTTTCTTCTATGGAAGACCCAATTACCTTTCATCATCTGTGGTGAAGCTCGATTCATGGGTGCTACGGGCAGTTTAATAGTTAAACGAGGAGGGGATATGATGCAATATACCATTACACCAATCGCATTTGTTAAAAATAACCGCAAAGATGTTGAAGATGATAATTGGGGTAGTGTTATTTCAATAATTGAATTATCAGATGAAATCGATGATTCAGCTTTACAAGGTATCAGTGAGTTTTCGCATTTAGATATTATTTTTTATTTTGACCGAGTTACAGATGACAAAATTCAATATGGAGCAAGGCATCCAAGAAATAATAAAGAATATCCAAAGGTCGGAATTTTCGCTCAAAGAGGCAAAAATCGACCGAATAAATTAGGTTTAACAACCGTTGAATTGTTAGAACATAAAGGGCGAACATTGAAAGTAAGAGGATTAGATGCAATAGATGGTACTCCTATTATTGATATTAAACCGGTTATGAAGGAGTTCTTACCCAAAGGCGAAGTAAGGCAGCCTGCTTGGTCGGTATCATTAATGGAACGATACTGGGATTAATGTTATTGAATTAACAACTGTAGATGAGCAAATTCACTGACATAAATTGACAACTAAACAAAAAAGGAGACATGAACCCGATTCCTTGGTTAGAATAGATGTACCACCAACTATCCACAAGGAGGTTCATGTCTCATGAATAGATTAGCACATCACCAAGGAATCCACAAGTTTTTCTTCACGCTGGGGTTGACGCTGCAGCTTTCCAAACCGGTCATCAAGCATCTCATTCATATCGTCGATGCCTTGACCACCAAGGGATTCTCGGGAACATTGACTGATATTCATTACTGGAGCTTTCATCCGAATCATCGAACGACGCTCAGTCACTTTTTCACGAAAAGCCCTTGGAACGAGGAAAGGCTGCTTGGGAAGCTTCAAGAGTGGATCCTTTCCCAGGTCGAACGACTGGCCAAACGGAAGAATCAACCCCTTTTTGTTTCGATTGATGATACGATTTGCCAAAAAACGAAGCCTTCGTCACGGGCTGCGCACGCCATTCAAGGGTGCGACTGGCACTACTCGCATAAAGATCATCAATCGGTCTGGGGGCATTCGCTCGTTTGGCTGATGGTGCACACCTTCACGCAGGCGTTCCCATTTGCGTTCCGCCTGTATGACAAGAAAGCGGGAAAAAGCAAGATCGACCTGGCGATCGAGATGCTTTCCTCGCTCAAGGTGAAGCGGGCTCAGCCGGTGTATGTGCTCATGGATTCGTGGTATCCGTCCAAAAAGCTCATTGAAGCCTGCTTGAAACAGGGATTCCATGTCATCGCGATGCTCAAGACGAACCGGATTCTCTACCCGAAAGGCATCGCCATCCAAGCCAAGCAGTTTGCCCGCTATATCGAGTCCAAAGACACCCGCCTCGTCACGGTGGGGCAGGAGCGTTATCGCGTGTATCGCTATGAGGGGGCCATCCATGGCCTCGATGACGCGGTGGTGCTGCTGGCTTGGAAGGCGGATCAGCCGATGGCGCCGGAACATCTTCATTGCATCTTGAGCACCGACCGGGAACTCGGGGACGAAGACATCTTGCGTTACTACGCCCAGCGCTGGACGATCGAGTGCTTTTTCCGGCAGGCGAAAGATCAACTGAAGCTGGATGGATACCGCGTTCGCCACATTCGGGCGGTGAAACGGTATTGGGCGGTGGTGCTGTTGGCCTGCGTGTACAGCATCGCCGAATCCCGACAAAACCTCTCCACCGGGCTGGAGCTTCTTCGGTCGCGGAAAGACCACAGCGTCGTCGAGTTCATTTATGACGCTGCAAAGCAAGATATTCCCATTGATGTGATCAAAAAACAGCTCCGTATCGCGTAAGGGGTACCCTGTTTGTCTCTCTAACCATGGAAATTATTGTAATGAAAAATGCTCATCTACAGTTAAAAAAGATGGCTTTCATTCACTGATTATTGGCCAGATTCGTATAGACGGCAACAAATTCACGATACCGTATTCTCGCCTATTTAAAAAGACTCACAAGCCTATCACGATAACGATTCCGCCTGTGTTGCTGGACAAAAAGATTAAGCAGATTGAAATCATTCCTAAGCATCATGCCAGGTTCTTTGAGATTCAGTACAAATATGAAATGCCTGAAGATCAAAGAGAATTAAATGACCAAAAAGCACTGGCAATTGATTTAGGATTAAACAATTTTGCCACTTGTGTCACATCAGACGGCAGATCATTCATCATTGATGGGCGGAGATTAAAAAGTATAAATCAATGGTTTAACAAAGAAAATGCCAGACTTCAAAGCATAAAAGATAAGCAAAAAATCAAAGGCACCACTCGTAAACAGGCTTTGCTTGCTATGAATCGCAATAATAAAGTGAATGATTATATCAACAAGACTTGCCGTTACATCATTAACTACTGTATTGAAAATCAAATTGGCAAACTTGTCATTGGCTATGCGGAAACATGGCAACGCAATATGAATCTAGGAAAAAAGACAAATCAAAACTTTGTCAATATTCCTCTCGGTAACATAAAAGAAAAACTAGAATATCTTTGTGAATTTTACGGCATTGAATTCTTGAAACAGGAAGAATCATATACGTCTCAAGCCAGCTTTTTTGACGGCGATGAGATTCCTGAATATAATGCCGACAATCCAAAAGAATATAAGTTCAGCGGCAAACGTATTAAGCGCGGCTTGTATCGAACAAAGTCTGGCAAACTAATTAATGCTGATGTCAATGGCGCATTAAACATCTTAAAGAAAAGTAAAGCTGTAGACCTGAGTGTCTTATGCTCTAGCGGCGAAGTGGACACGCCTCAAAGAATAAGGATTGCTTGAAGCAGTCAAACTTCTTTGGAAGCCCCCACTTCAAATTTTCGCTAGAAAATTAAGTGGGGGTAGTTCACCGGCTTGATCATTCCGCACATCGTCCGAAAGCTTCAACTGTGAAAGAGTATATCGTAAAAGGAAAAGGGCTCAAGGGAGCGAAGATCAAAATTGTGATCACCGATGGAAAAGCATCTGTCACTCATTACACTGCTGTTCAAAAGAGCGGATCGTTTGAAGCGCCGGTCAACGTATCGACATTACGAGATGGGACATTGACGGTGTCTGTCACGCAAATCATCAAGGGACAGAAGCATAGCCGCGTACAAAAAAAGATTATCAAGGATACGAAGGCGCCTTCCGTTCCGGTGATCACGAATAAAGGATGGATCAATGCCAAGCAGCAGAACGCTTATGCTGTTCAAGGAACAGCAGAACCCCATAGCGCTGTGAAGGTTTCATTGAGCGATGGAAAGCAGCGCATCACCAAAACGGTGCATGCAGACGGCAAAGGGAGATTCCGAGCGGTGATCGATGCGAGAAAACTGGCGGAAGGAGAGATTACGGTCTCCGCGGTTAGCGTGGATTCGGCAGGAAACCAAAGCGGCCAATCGAAGAAAGTGCTTCGGAAAGATGTGAGCATAGAGGCCCCTGAACTGTTGAATGAAGGATATATTAACGCTTTCAACTATGAAGCGTATCCAGTCACGGGGACAGGCACGCCTGGAGAGAAAGTGGTGGTGGAGGCTGCTGATGGAAAAAAATCCGTCTCAGCGAGCGGACTTGTGGATGAAGATGGGAATTATGAAGTAGAGATCAATACTTCTTCTCTGAAGGACGGGAAGATCACGATCCGTGTGAAAACGATCGATCAGGCGGGGAATGAAAGCCGGATGGCAAGCGTCGTCCTCATCAAATCGTTGACCTCTCCTGCCAAGCCGTCTATCGAGAATAAAGGATATGTAAACGCCAGCGCAGATGCAACTGCTTATGAGGTGACGGGCAAGGGAGAGCCAGGGGCGGAAGTGGAGGTCACATTGTTCGCAATTGTTCGGGACCGTACACGACTTTTGGGCCGGGGAACAAAAAGCAAGGGGGATTTCCTATGGGAAACATCCAGCCAAGGCGATTGGTGACGGCAAGCGGCCAACCGATTGTTATACGGACGGCATGGCCCGAGGATGCCGAGCGTGTCGTTGCGTTTGTGAAGGCGGTGGCGGCGGAAGCGCCGTATTTGCTGACGACGGAAGCGGAAGTGGTGACGACGAGCGAGCGGCAAAAACAATGGCTGCAACAAATCATGGATGATCCCGGAAAGCTGGCGATTGTCGCCGAGCAGGAAGGGGACATCATCGGGTTTTTGGATTTTCATAACGGTAATAAGCAGCGGACGAAGCACCAAGGGTCTTTCGGCATGAGCGTGAAAAACGGCTTTCGAGACCAGGGGATCGGCACGGCGTTGCTTGCAGCGCTCCTTGATTGGGCAAAAGAAAATCCTTTGATTGAAAAAGTTTGCCTCGAAGTCGTCGCTGACAACACGAACGCGATTCGATTGTATCAAAAGTTTGGATTTGTGGAAGAAGGCGTGAAGAAAAAAGCTGCAAAAATCGATGACGGGACGTATTGGGATTTGATTTTGATGGCCCGCTTTGTCAAGTAGGTTCGGCGGATGAGTGCGGGGAGATCGCTCGATGAGCATTTCCTTCCTTTCTATTGCGCCGGTTTGCGCTTCGGTGCGGCGGCCGGAGTGACAAGGAGGGAGAACGTGAGCGACAAGGGAATGAGGTTGTTGCCGCTTGGCGTCAGGCTCATGAAGCCGTAGCGGGAACAATACAAACGGATGGCGGCCTGCGAGAGAAAGGCCGCCATGTTGGTTTTGGTTGAAATGCCCAATCTTTTGTCATTTGGTCCCGATGTGCTGTTATTTCTGCCGTTGCTTCTCCTAGAAGACTTGTGATTTAAGGGGAAATGTTGCTCCCCAACAGCGTTTCTCAAATTGAAAAACCTTGCAACACCATAACTTTATCCCTTTCGACTTCTCGCAAATCGAGCGAATCCGTTGTTTTTCACCGGTCCTCTAGGAGGCGCGGCGCTTTTTTGAGTAAAAGAGGTGTTGGGGGCTGCTCGCAGAAAGGAGCGGCCGCTCCTGGCCGCGCGCCGCTACGAACGCTCGCTGAAGGCGATTTGAATGCCGATTAGGGCGAACAGGGCGCCTTTTAGCCGATTGATCCGCTTGGCGATTCGTTTGTTCGACAGCAACAGATGGCGCAGTTTTTCCGCGCCGATGCTCACAAGGGTGAAGACGGCGAGCGCTTGAGCGAGAAAGACGGCGCCAAGAAGCAACATCTGTTGCGGCACGCGGCCCTCTGACGGATCAACGAACTGAGGCAAGAGCGCCAAAAAGAAGAGCGACACTTTCGGGTTGAGCACGTTCATGACAATGCCTTTTTTGTACAGCGAGGCGTATGCCATTGGCTTCTGCCGCCCAAAGGCGAGACTGCTGTCTTTTTCGCGGAACGCTTGCCATGCCAAGTACAGCAAATACGCGGCGCCGGCGTACTTGACGATGGCAAACGCCAAGGCGGATTGGTAAATGACAGCCGAGACGCCAAGCGTGGCTGCACTGATGTGGACAAGCAGGCCGGTGCACAGCCCGAGCGCGGTGGCGATGCCCGCCTGTTTGCCTTGGGACAGGCTTTGGGCGATGACGAACAAAATGTCTGGCCCCGGCGCTAACGTAAGCAAAACGGCGACGCCGAAAAACGAGAAGATCGTTCCGATTCCCATGAGGCATCCCTTCCTTCGGCAGCTGATGTCTCTATATGTTCGCCGCGGATCGTATTGATTCCTTTTTGTTTGAAAGGGAAAATGGACAAACGAAAAAGCCGCCCATGCCATTAGAAGCAGAGGCGGCATTTCCTATTCATGGAAAGCTTTTTTCTCCAAAAACGCCCGGCCATAGCGGCCATGGTCATGGAGCATGGCGTGCTCCACCTGGATGGTGGCGTGCTCGATTCCGTATTTTTCCTTCAACATTTCATTCACCGCCAAGATGACGCATAGCGGCTGGATGCGTTCGTTGACAAACACATGAGCCGACAGCGAGTAATGGTCGGTCGAGATGGCCCATAAGTGCATGTCGTGCACGTCTTCGACCCCTTCGATCTTTCGAATATCGGCGCGGATTTGTTCGAGGTCGAACCCATCTGGCACGGCTTCCATTAAGATGAGATACGATTCGCGCATAATTTTCGCCCCGCCTGTGAAAATGATGGCGGCGATCACTAAGCTGATGATCGGGTCGAACACCGTCCAGCCGGTGAAGTAAATGAGCAGCGCGGAAACGATGACGCCGATCGAGCTAATCAAGTCGCCGATGAAATGCCAAAGGGCGCTCTGAACGTTCAAGTTGTCTTCCTCTTTCGTGCTCCGGCTTAAGACGATGGTCAACGTCAAGTTGACGACGAGGCCGATCGCTGCGATCCCGAGCATGAGGCGAAAGTTGATCGGTTCAGGATGGAGAAAACGCTGAATGCCTTCCCATAAAATCCACAGCGCAATGACGGCCAACGTCAGCCCATTCAAAAACGATGTGATGATTTCAAACCGCAAAAAGCCGAACGTAAACCGACGGTTCGGCGGGCGCGTCGCCATGTAGAGGGCGACCATGCTTAAGCCAAGCGCCAGTACATCGGATGCCATATGGGCCGAATCGGACAAGAGGGCGAGTGAGTTGGAAATCAGTCCGCCAATGATTTCGACGGCGGTGAAAAACATGGTCAACAAAAGCGTCACCCAGAGCGCTTTTTTCGATTCATTTTGCGTTTTGACGTGCGGGAGATGGTGAAAATCGTACAGTGTTGGAGCCATAATGCACCTCCATTATTTATAATAATTATCAACTTGTATATATTATAATATAAAAATCCGCCTGTGTGCAAATGAAATTTCGACAGCCAGAAACAGCGGTTGTTGGAATTTGTCTAAAAATATAGACGAAGCATTCAAGGAATAAAGCCTTCTGTTGGCGAATAGGAATCAATGCTGTGTATGGCCATCATTTTGCTTCGGAAAGGATGCGATCCAGCTTGATTGCGGCGAATCCGACAGATTTAGAAGTGTATTTGTTTCATGAAGGCCGTTTGTATCAAAGTTATGAGCTGTTCGGCGCTCATGTCATCCGCGGCGGCGGAGCGGTCGGCACTCGCTTTTGCGTGTGGGCGCCCCATGCGCGGGAAGTCCGTCTTGTCGGCAGTTTCAACGATTGGAATGGGACGAATTCCCCCCTGACGAAGGTGAACGACGAAGGGGTATGGACGATCGTTGTTCCAGAAAACTTGGAAGGGCATCTCTATAAATATGAGATCATCACACCCGATGGCCGTGTTCTGTTGAAAGCGGACCCGTACGCCTTTTACTCCGAATTGCGCCCTCATACCGCCTCGATTGTCTACGATTTGAAAGGATACGAGTGGAATGATTCACCTTGGCAGCGGAAGAAACGGCGAAAGCGGATTTATGACCAACCGATGGTCATTTATGAACTTCATTTCGGTTCGTGGAAAAAGAAACCGGACGGCCGCTTTTATACGTACCGTGAGATGGCCGACGAACTCATTCCGTACGTGCTGGAGCGCGGATTTACGCACATTGAGCTGCTTCCGCTTGTCGAGCATCCGCTCGATCGTTCGTGGGGATATCAAGGGACCGGCTATTATTCGGTGACAAGCCGCTATGGCACGCCGCACGATTTCATGTATTTCGTCGACCGCTGCCATCAAGCGGGGCTTGGCGTCATCATCGACTGGGTGCCGGGGCATTTTTGCAAGGACGCCCACGGGCTGTACATGTTTGACGGCGCGCCGACGTATGAATACGCGAATGAAAAAGACCGAGAAAATTACGTCTGGGGGACGGCGAATTTTGACTTGGGCAAGCCGGAAGTGCGCAGTTTTCTGATCTCCAATGCGTTGTTTTGGCTGGAGTATTACCATGTGGACGGGTTTCGCGTCGATGCGGTCGCCAATATGCTTTATTGGCCGAACAACGACCGGCTCTATGAAAATCCGTATGCGGTCGAGTTTTTGCGCCAGTTGAATGAGGCGGTGTTTGCCTATGACCCGAACGTCTGGATGATCGCTGAAGATTCGACCGACTGGCCTCGGGTGACCGCGCCGACGTACGATGGCGGCCTTGGGTTTAACTACAAGTGGAACATGGGCTGGATGAACGACATGCTGAAGTATATGGAAACGCCGCCGCATGAGCGGAAATACGCCCATAACCAAGTCAGTTTTTCCCTCCTTTATGCGTATTCGGAAAATTTCATTTTGCCATTTTCCCATGATGAAGTTGTGCATGGCAAAAAATCGCTGCTCAATAAAATGCCTGGGTCGTACGAAGAGAAGTTCGCCCAGCTGCGCCTATTGTATGGCTACATGATGGCCCACCCTGGGAAAAAGCTGCTGTTTATGGGCAGTGAGTTTGCCCAGTTTGATGAATGGAAGTTTGCCGAGGAGCTGGACTGGGTGCTGTTCGATTTTGAATTGCACCGGAAAATGGACGAATATGTGAAGCAGCTGATCGCCTGCTATAAACGGTATAAGCCGTTTTACGAGCTTGATCATGATCCGAGAGGGTTTGAATGGATTGACGTTCATAATGCCGAGCAAAGCATTTTTTCATTCATCCGCCGGGGGAAAAAAGAAGGTGATGTGCTGGTCATTGTTTGTAATTTCACAAATCAGGCGTATGACGATTACAAAGTCGGCGTGCCGCTTTTGGCGCCGTACCGCGAAGTGCTTAACAGCGATGCAGCGGAGTTTGGCGGTTCGGGACATGTCAACGGGAAGCGGCTTCCCGCTTTCAGTGAGCCGTTTCATGGAAAACCGTACCATGTGCGCATGACGATTCCGCCGTTTGGCATTTCCATTTTGCGGCCAGTGCAAAAACGAGGGGAGAGAAAGCAGAATGAAGAAGAAGTGCATCGCCATGTTATTGGCCGGCGGGCAAGGAAGCCGGCTTCGCTCGCTGACGAAAAACATCGCGAAACCAGCCGTGCCGTTTGGGGGGAAGTACCGGATCATTGATTTTATGTTGAGCAATTGCACGAACTCGGGCATTGACACAGTCGGGGTGTTGACCCAATATCAGCCGCTTCTTTTGCACTCGTACATCGGCATCGGAAGCGCATGGGATTTAGATCGAAGAAACGGGGGCGTCACCGTCCTTCCCCCTTACTCCGCCTCTTCCGGCGTCAAATGGTACGAAGGCACAGCGAACGCCATTTATCAAAATATGAATTATATTGAACAATACGACCCGGATTACGTTCTCGTGCTGTCTGGCGATCATATTTACAAGATGGATTACCAGCAGATGCTCGACTACCATATCGCCAAACAGGCGGATGCAACGATTTCCGTTATTGAAGTGCCGTGGGAAGAGGCGAGCCGATTCGGCATTATGAACACGAATGAAAACATGGAAATTGTCGAATTTGCCGAAAAGCCGGCCAATCCGAAAAGCAATTTGGCATCGATGGGCATTTACATTTTCAATTGGCCGTTATTGAGGGAGTATTTGCAAATCGACAACGCCGATCCGCATTCGTCGCACGACTTCGGCAAAGATGTGATTCCGCGGCTGCTTCGGGAGAACAAGCGGCTCGTGGCCTATCCGTTCAAAGGCTATTGGAAAGATGTCGGCACCGTCAAAAGCTTGTGGGAAGCCAACATGGATTTGCTCGATGAACACAATGAACTTGACTTGTTTGATCGCTCGTGGCGCATTTATTCGGTCAACCCGAACCAGCCGCCGCAATACATCGCTCTCGAGGCGGAAGTGAGCGATTCTCTCATCAATGAGGGATGCGTCGTGGAAGGAACGGTGGAGCGCTCGGTGCTGTTTCAAGGCGTCTGCATCGGCAAGGGAGCGGTTGTGAAAGAATCCGTCATTATGCCAGGGGCAACAGTTGGTGAAGGAGCGTATGTCGAGCGAGCGATCGTCACTCCGGAGATCGTCATCCCGCCGCATTCGACTGTGAGCCCGGGCGATGCTGATGATGACGTCGTGCTCGTAACGACCGAGTGGATCAAGCAACGGAATAAGGACACCGCAAGGAAGGATGGAGCACAATGAACAACAACATGATGTTGGGCGTCATCGACGCGACCACGTATATGGAGGCAATGGCGCCGCTTGTCGAGCAACGCTCAATCGCAGCGGTGCCGTTTGCCGGCCGGTATCGGCTCATTGATTTCGTGCTCTCAAGCATGGTTAACTCCGGCATTGAGAGTGTTGCGATTTTTTCGAAATATCAGTACCGTTCGCTCATGGACCATTTAGGGTCAGGGAAAAACTGGGACTTAAACCGAAAGCGGGACGGACTGTTTTTCTTCCCGTCGCCGGATTTGCTGTTTTCCGGCGAGCGCCGCGTCGGGGCATTTGCCCACTTCGAGCAGCATATCGACTATTTTTTGCGGAGCCGACAAAAATACGCGATCATTGCGAACGGCTATACGGTATGCAACATCGACTTTGCAGAGGTGCTCGTGAGCCATATCGAACGCGGCTGCGATGTGACGCGGATTTGCCGCCGCGGCGAGCCGCTTGAGATGTATTTGCTAGAAACGTCGCTGCTGCTTGATTTAATCGCCGATTACAAAAACCGCGGCTACCGAAGCATCGTCGACGTCGTCCGCGATGGCCGCCATTCGCTGTCGATTTGCGATTACGAATACACGGGGTATGCGGCGGTCATCGATTCGGTGGGACAATATTTCCGCTCAAGCATGGAACTGTTGGATCGGAACGTCTGGGAACAGCTCTTTCTCGCGGAGCGGCCGATTTATACGAAAGTGAAAGACGAGCCGCCGACGAAGTACGGGCGGGAAGGGATCGTAAAGCGCTCGATGATCGCCAACGGCTGCGTCATTGACGGGACGGTGGAAAACAGCGTCTTGTTCCGCTCTGTGAAGATCGGCAAAGGAGCGGTCGTGAAAAACAGCATTATTATGCAAAAGTGCCAAATCGGCGACGGCTGCGTCCTCGATGGCGTCATTATCGATAAAGACGCCAAGGTCGAACCGGGCGTGGTGTTGAAAGGAACGGCTGATCAACCGTTTGTCGTCCGCAAAGGAACGGTGCAGGGGGAGGTCGCCAGCCGATGAACGTGCTATTTGCCGTTTCCGAATGCGCCCCGTTCGCCAAATCGGGGGGATTGGCCGACGTTGCCGGCGCGCTGCCGAAAGAGCTGCGCCGGCTCGGCGTTGACGCCCGTGTCATGCTGCCGAAATATGAGACGATCGCCCGCGAATGGAAAGAGAAGATGAACAAAACGGCGGAGTTCACCGTGCCGGTCGGGTGGCGCCGCCAATATGCCGGCGTGGAGGAGCTCGAGCACGACGGGGTCATCTATTACTTCATCGACAACGAGTATTACTTCAAACGGCCGCAGCTGTACGGCCATTATGACGACGGCGAGCGGTTTTCTTATTTTTGCCGGGCGGTGCTGGACGCGCTGCCGGAGATCGGGTTTCAGCCCGACATCATTCATTGCCATGACTGGCACACCGGCATGATTCCATTTTTGCTGTGCGAGCAATACCACCATGATCCGTTTTATGCGGATATCCGCACGATGTTTACGATTCACAACTTGCAGTTTCAAGGGCTGTTTCCGCGCGGGATTTTAGAGGATTTGTTGAATTTGGACGGACGGTATTTCACCGTCGACCAGCTCGAGTTTTACGGAAGCGTCAGCTTTATGAAAGGGGCGCTTGTCGCCTCCGATTTGATCACGACGGTGAGTCCGACGTACAAAGAAGAGATTCAAACCGCCTATTACGGCGAGCGGTTGGACGGCTTGCTGCGGGCGCGGCGGGCCGATTTGCTCGGCATCTTAAACGGCATTGACGACGAGTTTTACAACCCGCAAACCGATCCGTTTTTGGCGGCGACCTATAGCGTACATACGCGGGAAAGAAAAAAACTCAACAAGCGCGCTTTGCAGCGGCGGTTCGGTCTGCCAGAGCGGGATGATGCGCCCGTCGTCGCCATGGTGACGCGAATGACGGCGCAAAAAGGGCTCGATTTGGTGACGTGCGTCTTTCATGACCTCATGCAGGAAGACATGCAGCTCGTCGTGCTCGGCACCGGGGATTGGCGCTTTGAACAGTTTTTCTCGCAAATGGCAGCGGCCTATCCGAACAAAGTCGGGGTGTACATCGGCTTTCACGAACCGCTCGCCCATCAAATCTATGCGGGCTCGGACTTGTTTTTAATGCCGTCATTATTTGAACCGTGCGGGTTGAGCCAAATGATCGCGCTTCGGTACGGGACGATTCCGATCGTTCGGGAAACGGGTGGGCTGAACGATACGGTGCAATCGTACAATGAATTTACAGGAGAGGGAAACGGGTTCAGCTTTACGAACTTTAATGCCCATGACATGTTGTACACGATCCGCCGGGCGCTGTCGTTCTACCACCAGCCATCTGTCTGGGAGCGGCTCATGGAGCGGGCGATGCGCGGCGATTACAGCTGGCGCCGTTCAGCGAAAGAGTATGAAAAAGCGTACAAACGGCTGGTCAAAAAAGGGGGAGATGCGCTTGTTCGCCGATAAAGAAACGTTCAAACGGGCGTTTGTGGCGCGGGTCGAGGCGCTGTGCGGCAAACCGTTTGCCGAATCGACGGCGCGCGATCATTATCACGTTCTCGGCCAGATGGTGCGCGAACATATCAGCCGCCATTGGATCACGACGAATGAACGCTACCGGGCGCAACGGTGGAAGCAAGTGTATTATTTGTCGATTGAGTTTTTGTTGGGTCGCCTGCTCGGCAACAATTTGTTAAACCTCGGCGTCCGCTCGGTCGTCGAGGAAGGATTGCGCGAGCTCGGCATTCGCCTTGAGGACATTGAGGAATGCGAAGCGGACGCCGGGCTTGGCAACGGCGGGCTGGGGCGGCTCGCCGCCTGCTTTTTGGATTCGCTCGCGACGCTCAATTTGCCGGGCCACGGGCACGGCATCCGCTACAAGCATGGGCTGTTTGACCAAAAGATCGTCGACGGTTATCAAGTCGAACTGCCGGAGCAATGGCTGCGCCACGGAAACGTGTGGGAAATCCGGAAAGAAGAGCTGGCGGTCGAAGTTCGCTTCTGGGGAAGGGTCGAGGTGTCGGAACAAAACGGCCGCCTTGTATTCCGCCATGTCGACAGCGAAAACGTGATGGCCGTGCCGTACGACGTGCCGGTCATCGGCTACGGGACGAACACGGTCAACACGCTCCGGCTTTGGAGCGCCGAACCGGCGAAGACGTTCCCGCTCCATAAAGATGTCATGCAATACAAACGGGAGACCGAAGCCATTTCCGAGTTTTTGTACCCGGACGATACGCATGACGAAGGAAAAATTTTGCGGCTGAAGCAGCAGTATTTTCTCGTCGCCGCCAGCCTCGGCAGCATCACCCGCGCTCATCGCCGCCAGCACGGGAGTTTGCGCCGGCTTCATGAGTATGTCGCCATTCATGTGAACGACACGCATCCGGCGCTCGCGATTCCGGAATTGATGCGCATTTTGCTTGATGAGGAAGGGATGAGCTGGGAAGAGGCTTGGCACATTACGACCCATACGATCGCGTACACGAATCATACGACGCTGGCGGAAGCGCTGGAGAAATGGCCGATTCGTCTGTTTCAGCCGCTGTTGCCGCGCATTTATATGATCGTCGAGGAAATCAACGAACGGTTTTGCCGCGAGCTGTGGGAACGTTATCCCGGCGATTGGAGGCGGATTGAACAAATGGCCATCGTCGCCCACGGGATGGTGAAAATGGCGCACTTGGCCGTCGTGGCAAGCCATAGCGTCAACGGCGTGGCGAAACTGCATACGGAGATTTTGAAACAGCGGGAGATGCGCTTGTTTTACGAATGGGCGCCGCAAAAGTTCAACAATAAGACGAACGGCGTGACGCACCGGCGCTGGCTCTTAAAAGCCAACCCCGAGCTGTCGGCGTTGATTACGGACACGATCGGCCCGCGTTGGATTCATGAGCCGGAAGCGCTTGTGGAACTGGCGCCGCATGCTTCCGATCCGGCGTTTCAAGAGGCGCTCGCCGCCGTCAAGCGGCGGCGCAAAGCGAAGCTCGCCACCCGCATTTATGAGAAGACCGGAATCGGTGTTGACGAGTCGTCGATCTTTGATGTGCAAGTGAAACGGCTGCACGCCTACAAACGGCAACTGTTGAACGTGCTGCACATCATGCATTTGTACAATCGGCTGAAGGAGGATTCACACTTCTCGATTCACCCGCGCACGTTTATCTTCGGGGCGAAGGCGTCGCCGGGCTATTACTACGCCAAGAGGATTATCAAGCTGATCCATTCGGTCGCCGAGAAGGTGAACAACGACAAACGGGTCCATGACCAGTTGAAAGTCATTTTTTTGGAAAACTACCGTGTGTCGCTCGCCGAAGAGATCATCCCGGCCGCCGATGTGAGCGAGCAAATCTCAACCGCCAGCAAAGAAGCGTCCGGGACGGGCAACATGAAGTTTATGATGAACGGAGCGATCACGCTTGGCACACTTGATGGGGCGAACGTCGAAATCGCGGAAGCGGTCGGGAAAGAAAACATGTTTTTGTTCGGGCTGACGGCTGAGGAAGTGCTCCGCTACTACGAACACGGCGGCTACCGGGCGCACGAGTATTACCATCACGACAAGCGGATCAAGCAAGTCGTCGACCAGCTTGTCAACGGCTTTTTCCCGGATGCCGGCGATTACTTTGAACCGATTTACGATTCGCTTTTGACGCAAAATGATGAATATTTTGTGCTGCGCGACTTTGCCGCCTACGCCGAAGCGCATGAGCAGGTGGAAGACGCTTACCGCGATCCGGCGCGCTGGTGGCGGATGAGCGCCGTCAACATCGCCCACTCCGGCTACTTTGCCAGCGACCGGACCGTCGCGGAATACGCGGCTGAGATTTGGGGCATTTCGCCGTCGATGTAAAGCCCGGCGGGAAACAGGCGCCCCTAAAGACGAGCGCGGCCGCTTCGAATCATCCCAGAGGCGCAAACGACCAGCCGCTCGCCATCACGAACTTGTCTTTGGCATGATGAACCATTTCCGTCTGAGCCGGTCTGAACGATCGATTCCGCCGTTTCCAAACGCCGGGCTTGGGACGGTTTCCTGTGCGGAGGCAAAACAGCGGCCAAGGAGCGACGGCTTGCAGCGGAAAGAAGTCGGATGTATGACCGTTGCCGGACTGCGGCGGCAACGGCATAAACGGAACGGGGCGCCCTGTTGGAACGCCCCGTTTCGCGTTGGCGGAACCGGCCGGCGTTCGGTTTGAACGCCTGATTTTGTTTCAATCGTCGCCGTCTAGCCAATCGCCGATGCCGCCAAGGATGCTGCCTTCGCCGACCGACCGTCCGCCGGCGCTCGGAGCGGCAGCGAGCACGCGGTCAGCGAGCCGGCTGAACGGGAGCGACTGCACCCACACCGCCCCGGGGCCGGTGACGGTTGCCAAAAACAACCCTTCCCCGCCGAAAAAGGCGGTTTTGATGTTGCCGACGTATTCAATATCGTAGTCGACGTCCTTCGTCATGGCGACAAGGCAACCGGTGTCAATGCGCAGCTTTTCCCCCGGTTGCAGTTCGCGGCGTTGGATCGTCCCGCCCGCGTGCAAAAAGGCGAGGCCGTCGCCTTCCAGCTTTTGCATAATAAACCCTTCCCCGCCGAAAAAGCCGGCCCCGAGCTTGCGTTGAAACTCAATGCCGACGGAAACCCCTTTGGCGGCGCATAAAAACGAGTCTTTTTGGCAGATGAGTTTCTCGCCCAGTTCGCTCAAGTCGACCGGAATGATTTTTCCCGGATACGGAGCGGCAAAGGCGACGCGGCGCTTGCCGCTGCCTTGATTTGTAAACACGGTCATGAACAGACTTTCCCCGGTGAGCAGCCGTTTCCCGGCGCCGACGAGGCGGCCGAGCAGTCCTTTTCCGGCTGAGGAGCCGTCGCCAAAGACCGTTTCCATCGCGATGTCGTCTTCCATCATCATCATGGCGCCCGCTTCCGCAATGACGCTTTCGCGTGGGTCGAGTTCGATCTCGACAAACTGCATGTCATCGCCGTACAGCCGGTAATCGATCTCATGGGCATTCATCGTTTCTCCTCCATCCAAAGGTTTTTGCAACATTCCGTTATGTACTACGGAATCCGCCCCTCCTTCGTTTCAAACAAGCACGGGCAACCATGTGCCCATCGTTTGGAAGGCGGCGCGAGAACCCGTGCTCGTTTGAAAACAGACTGGCCCGTTGGCGAGTTTCCCGCCATTGGAACATGAGGCGCTTGTTGTCAGCGGACCATGGCAAGGCGTGCGTCCCACGTTGGAAGTCGGCCTTTGGAGCGCGTCAAACTGAACCGGCCGCCTGGCCGCATTCCCCACTTCAAGAGGTCATCGCACGGAGGTCCTTTGTCTACGGATTGGGTTCCCCGAAGTTTTGCTGGGTCGGGCGCTCATCGTAGCGGCGATAGCTTTCGTTCACCGTATACGGGTCTTTTTCATACGCCGGCAAGTCGCCGATGTTTGACATGATGCCTTCGTCATCCAATATGTTTTCGAGCCATTCGTGCTCCCGCGTCGGATACACTTTGACATTTCGCCCGTGCAAATCGACAGCAGCGAAATTTTCCAAATCCTCGACATAGCCGACGTGCTCCTCCGATTCGGCGTATACTTCTCCGTAATAATCAACATTTTTGCCAAGGTCGGACGGCGTGTCCGATGAACCGTAGCGGGCGACTTCTTGCCAAGCGTCTTCGGCGTCATAGGCGACCGATTCGTCGCGGTCTTCAAAATCGAATTTGCCAAACGGCGGCATGAGTACCCCTTCTTCGAGTGGTCGCTTTTGCGAGACGATTTGGTCCGGGCTGTGCTCCCGGCAATAAAGTGTTGTCGGCAACGCCTCAAGCCGCTCGTACGGAATCGGCTGGCCGCATGTGCGGCAAATCCCGTACGTGCCGTCATCGATGGCTTTCAGCGCCCGCTCGATCTCGCGGAATTCGCGCTCTGTATGGTCGTCCAACGCCAAATCTTTTTCCCGCTCATACAGTTCGGTCGCCTCATCGGCGGGATGGTTGTCGTAGCTTGCCAGCTCGCCGACCGCATCGTGGGCGTGGCTGCGCGTCATGCCGAAATGGTCGTTTTGATTCAGCCGGTCTTCAATGTCCCGCTTCATCTCAAGCAATGTGGAGCGGAAGGCGGCGAGTTGTTCGTTCGTCAACATCGGTTGCAACCCCTTCCTTGCAGCGTCTGTCTTGCATGGATTCAAACTTGAAAATGTCTGGAGCCTTTCAAACACAGGGATCGTTTCATCCTTCCGTTGGCGGCGAATGGTTTCGCCGCGGGAGCCTATCTATATGGTGTAGTATGGGCGAAAATCAAAAAAAAAACACGGCCGTTTCGACCGTGTTTACAGCCATTGGCCGACAAGCAAGCCGATGGCGAGCAAAAAGCCAAATTGTGTATTCGTTTGCGCTGTGGCCTTCATCGCCGGCATCATCTCCGCCGGTTTCGTTTTACCGATGAATCCGCGCGCCGCGGCCGCTGCTTTTGGCGCGCTCAGCAAGGCGAGCATCGCCCAAAACGGCACGATGCCAAACAGCACAAGCGCCACCGTCCAAAGAAACGCGGCGGCAAACATCATGGCGAGCACGCGGATCGCCCAGTCGCGGCCGACTAAAATGGCGAGCGTTTTTCGTCCTTTTTCGCGGTCGCCATCCAAGTCGCGGATGTTGTTGGCGAGCAAAATGGCGCCGACTAAAATCGCGACCGGGACCGCCACGAGCACCGCTTTTCCGCTCACGCTGCCTGTTTGGATGAAAAAGGAAATTAAAATGATCATAAAGCCCATGAAAAATCCGGCGGCGAGTTCGCCAAACGGTGTATAGGCGATCGGAACAGGACCGCCGGTGTAAAAGTAGCCGGCCGCCATGCAGACCGTTCCGACAAGCGCGAGCCACCAGCTGCTTTGCGCGCAAATGTAGACGCCGATGAGCATCGCTGCCCCAAAGCAGGCAAACGCCAACGCCAGCACCGTTTTCGGCTTCAGGCCGTCGCGGACGATGGCGCCGCCGATGCCGACCGATTCCGGCGAGTCAAGGCCGCGCTTGTAATCGTAATATTCGTTAAACATATTCGTCGCCGCCTGAATCAACAACGAGGCGGCCATCATGGCGACAAACAACAGCCAATTGACAGACGTTTCGCCCATCGCCAGCACCGTGCCGACGCAGACTGGCACAAACGCCGCTGTCAGCGTATGCGGACGCGTCAGCCGCCAAAAGACGCGCCAGTCGCGGCGAGCCGGCGGTCGGTGGCCGATATGTGTGACTGGTTGCATATCCATTCCCCTTATATTCCTTGAAAATATGATCGGTTTCCGCTCAAAATAAGTGTAGGAAAACGTTTTAGGCGTGTCAACCCTTTCTGATAGATAAATGATTTCCTATTATATATAATGGATAATGGGAAGCAGGGGATGGAGAGGGAATTTTACGAAAGAAAGCGTGAGGATCGTGGCGATTGGATTTCAACATACACTCCAACAACAACTGCACGAATTGGCGGTGCGGGCGGCGCGGCCGTTTGTCAGCTGGACGGAATCGTTGGAAGGCGTCGATCCGGTTTCTTTTTTTATGCAAGGGCCGTCTTGCGGATTCCGCGAACGGTTTTTTTGGTCGGACCGAAGCGGCGGCACCATCTTGGTCGGCCTCGGCTCGGTGCATGCAATTGAGACGGGGGAAAAGGACGGGCGGTTTCGCGAGGTCGATGCGCGCCGCCGGCAGTGGGCCAGCCAAATCGAGCGGCATGGCGACACGGATGCGCCGCCGCTGCTGTTCGGCGGGTTTTCCTTTGATCCGCACCGGACGCCGACGGACGTATGGCGCGGGTTTTCAGCCGGAAAACTGATCGCGCCGGCTGTGCTTCTTTCGATGCGGAACGGGCAGGCGAAGCTGACCGTCACGCTGCCTGCCGGCGGTGGGGGGCGGGAAATCGAGCAGGTCGGCCGGCTGCTTGGGCGAATCGCTGCACCGCCGCTTCCGGCCCCCCTTCCCGCGCTCGTCGCGGCTCGGGAAGCAGACAGCGGACGGTGGATGGAGGCGGTCCGACAGGCGATCGCTTCGATTCGCGCCGGGGCGCTTGACAAAGTTGTGCTCGCCCGCGCCCGGCAGTTGACATTTGCCGGAACGATCGATGCTGGCTCCGTATTGGCCCGGCTTCGCGAGCAGCAGCCGTTTGCCTACTTGTTTGCCTTTGAACAAGACGGCCGCTGTTTAATCGGGGCATCGCCAGAGCAGCTCGTCCAAAAAGAGGGGGAGACGTGCCGTTCGATTTGCCTGGCGGGATCGGCGCGCCGCGGGGCGACGGTCGAAGAAGACGAACGGCTCGGCGCCTGGCTGCTTTCCGACCGGAAAAACCGCCAAGAACATCAATTTGTGGTGCGCATGATCAGCCGCTTGTTCGCCGAGGTGTGCGAGGCGGTCGAGATGCCGGACGGGCCGCAGCTTCTCAAGCTTCCTCATATTCAGCACTTATGCACGCCGGTTGTCGGCCGCGGCTGCCGGGAGCCGTCCGTGTTGCGTCTGGTGGAACGGATGCATCCGACGCCGGCGCTCGGCGGGACGCCGCGCGAACGAGCGATGGAAACGATTCGCGCCCTCGAGCCGCTCGAGCGCGGGTGGTACGCCGCTCCGATCGGCTGGGTGGACGCTTATGGTGACGGGGAATGGGCGGTCGCCATTCGGTCGGCTTTGCTTGCTGGCAGTCAAGCGTTCTTGTTTGCCGGCTGCGGCATCGTCGCCGACTCCGATCCGCAAAGCGAGTACGAGGAGACGAACGTGAAAATGGCGCCGATGTTATCGGCGTTAGGAGTGATGCACCATGACTGAGGCGTTGTCGTTGTATGTAGCCGCTTTCGTCGATGGGCTTGTGCAAGCCGGGGTGGCGGAGGCGGTCATCAGCCCCGGATCGCGCTCAACGCCGCTGGCGATGGCGATCGCCGGGCACCCCGCCCTCCGCTTTTCGATGCACATTGACGAGCGGTCAGCCGCCTTTTTCGCCCTTGGCATGGCGAAAGCGAAGCGGCGGCCGGTCGCATTGGTGTGCACCTCGGGCACGGCGGCGGCCAATTACTTGCCGGCGCTCGTCGAGGCCCACTATTCGCGCGTGCCGCTCGTCGTGCTGACGGCGGACCGGCCGCATGAACTGCGCGATGTCGGCGCGCCGCAGGCGATCGATCAGCTTCATTTATACGGCCGCTATGCAAAATGGTTTGTCGATTTGGCGCTGCCGGAAGAAGCGGAAGGGATGCTTCGCTATGCGCAGGCGATGGCGGCAAGGGCTGTTGGAGCGGCCGCTGCTGCGCCGGCCGGGCCGGTGCATGTCAATTTGCCGTTCCGCGAGCCGCTTGTTCCGGAAATTGACGATGGCGTCTGGGAGCGCGTGCAGGCGCTTAAAGGGGCGCCGCGTGTGGTGAACGGCCGGCCGACGGTTTCTGATGAAAGCGCGGCCGGCCTGTATAAAGAGCTCGCCGCGGCTCAACGCGGGCTGATCATCTGCGGGCCGCTCGACCGGCCCGGTTTCGCCGAGGCGGTCACCGCGCTCGCGCGGGCGCTCGATGTTCCGATTCTCGCCGATCCGCTGTCGCAGTTGCGCGCCGGCGCGCACGACAAAACGTATGTCATTGACAGCTATGACGCGATTTTAAAAGACGAGGCAATCGCGTCCAAGCTTGTGCCCGATGTTGTGCTCCGCTTCGGCGCCATGCCGGTGTCCAAGCCGCTGTTGTTATGGCTGAAGCGGCATCGCTCGATCCGCCAAATCGTCGTCGATGACGGCGGCTGGCGCGACCCGACGCTGTCGGCCGCCTGCATGGTGCAAAGCGACGAAACGGCGTTGTGCCGGCAGCTGTTGAATGTGGCCGAACCGAAAGCGGCCCCAAGCCCCTGGTCGGCCGTATGGCGGGAAATGAACGACATCGCCCGCACCGTGTTGCGGCAGCACTTGCCAGAAACCGAATGGTTTGAAGGGAAGGTGTTCGTCGAGCTTGCCGAATTGTTGCCGCCGGACGCGTTGCTGTATATCGGCAACAGCATGCCAATCCGCGACGCCGATACGTTTTTCTGGTCGACGGACAAGCCGCTCCGCGTGCTTGCCAACCGCGGCGCCAACGGCATTGACGGCGTCGTCTCGAGCGCCTTGGGGGCCGGCGCCGCCGCGGGGCCGCTTGCGCTCGTGATCGGCGATTTGTCGTTTTACCACGATTTGAACGGGCTGCTGGCAGCGAAAATGCACGGATTGCAGGCGACGATTGTGCTGTTGAACAACAACGGCGGCGGCATTTTCTCCTTTTTGCCGCAGGCGCGTCATGAAGGGCCGTTTGAAACGCTGTTTGGCACGCCGACCGGTTTGTCGTTTTCCGATGCCGTTGGGATGTACGGCGGACGGCACGCAACGCCGCGTACGTGGGACGAATTTCGCCGTCAAGTGGCGGAATCGTTTGAAGCAGGCGGGCTTCATGTTGTCGAAGTGCGCACGTCGCGAGCGGAAAATGTCCAAATGCATCGTTTTTTGTGGGAACGTGTTTCCCAGGAAATCGCGAAATTTCTCGAACATAAAGGAATGGTTTGATGTGGAGCTGAATGGGGTTCGTTACCATGTGGAACAATATGGCGAAGGGGAGCCGCTTTTATTGTTGCACGGGTTTACCGGCAGCGCGGACACATGGCGGCCGCTCCACCCGTTTTGGCGGAGGTTCCGCCTGATTGCGGCGGACTTGCTTGGGCACGGGCGGACGGAAGCGCCAAAGGACGCCCGGCGGTATCGGATCGAACGCGCCGCCGCCGACTTGGCGGCGTTGCTTGATAAGCTTGGCGTCGAGAAAGCGAACGTGGTCGGCTACTCGATGGGCGGGCGGCTGGCGTTGACTTTCGCCATGTTGCATCCGCACCGCGTCCGCCGCCTTGTGCTGGAGAGCAGTTCGCCGGGGCTGCAGACGGATGCGGAGCGGCGCGCCCGGCGAGAGGCGGATGAGGCGCTTGCGCAGCGGATCGAGCAGGAAGGGGTGCGTGCGTTCGTCGACCATTGGGAGCGTCTTCCGCTTTTTTTCACGCAACAGGCGCTTCCGGCGTCTGTAAGGGCGGCGGTCCGCCGTGAGCGGCTTCGCCATACGGCTGAAGGGCTTGCCAACAGCTTGCGCGGGATGGGAACCGGCGTGCAGCCGTCTTGGTGGGAGCGGCTTAGGGAACTTGACATGCCCGTGCTTCTTGTTTGCGGGGAGCGTGATGAAAAGTTTTGCCGCATCGCCGCCCGCATGCATGAGCGGCTGCCTGGCAGCAGGTTCGTCTGCGTTCCGGGAGCCGGACATGCAATTCACGTGGAACAGCCCGGTGTTTTTGCTACAATAGTAAGTGAATTCATGACAAAGGGGGAAGTGTAAATGCCGTTTGAATGGGTGAAGCAGTACGACTATGAGGACATTATTTACGAAACGTACAACGGCATCGCCAAAATTACGATCAACCGTCCGGAAGTACATAACGCGTTTCGGCCGAAAACGGTGAATGAGATGATCGACGCGTTCACAAAAGCGCGCGACGATTCGAATATCGGCGTCATCATTTTGACCGGCGCGGGCGGAAAAGCATTCTGCTCGGGCGGCGACCAAAAAGTGCGCGGCCATGGGGGATATGTCGGCGAGGACGAAATTCCGCGCCTCAATGTGCTCGATTTGCAACGGCTCATTCGCGTCATTCCGAAACCGGTCATCGCGATGGTCGCCGGCTATGCCATCGGCGGCGGCCATGTGCTCCACGTCGTCTGCGACTTGACGATTGCGGCCGACAACGCGATTTTCGGCCAAACGGGGCCAAAGGTCGGCAGTTTTGACGGCGGTTATGGGGCCGGCTATTTGGCGCGCATCGTCGGCCATAAAAAAGCGCGGGAAATTTGGTATTTGTGCCGCCAGTACAACGCCCAAGAAGCGCTCGAGATGGGGCTTGTGAACAAAGTCGTGCCGCTCGAGCAGCTGGAAGAAGAAACGGTCAAATGGGCGCAAGAAATTTTGGAGAAAAGCCCGACCGCCATTCGCTTCTTAAAAGCGGCGTTCAACGCCGATTCCGACGGCCTGGCCGGCATTCAGCAGCTTGCGGGCGATGCGACGCTTCTATTCTATACGACGGAAGAGGCGAAAGAAGGAATGCGGGCGTTCAAGGAAAAACGGAAGCCGGACTTCGGCCAGTTCCCGCGTTTCCCGTGAGAACGGACCAAGCAGCTTGATGCCGCATCAAGCTGCTTTTCGCATCTCGCTGCCAGCGGGGCACATAAGGAAGGAACAACCTCGCCCCCGGAACAGGACGTTTCCACAGCGGCGGGTGTTTTTTGGCGGGAGCGGCGGCGCCTTGTGCGATGGGCCGGCACGCCAAACGGCCGAAAGGAGGAGAACGCATGACCACAATGCCAAACTGGCTGAAGCAGCGGGCGTTTTTAACCCCGGAGCGGACGGCTGTTCGTGATCGAGAGCGGGCGAAAACGTTTGCCGAACTGTACGAAGCGTCGGCGACATGGGCGCGCCGCCTCGCTGCAGCGGGCGTTCGGGAAGGCGACATCGTCGCCATTTTGATGAAAAACCGCATTGAAATGATCGAGATCGTCCACGCCTTGTTTTTGCTCGGCGCGCGCGCCTTGCTGCAAAACGTGCGTCTCACGTCTTATGAGCTCGGCTGGCAGCTCGATGACAGCGGCGCGCGCCTTGTCATTGCCGATGAGGAACTGGCCGGGCGCCTTGGCGGCGACGGGCGGGTGATGACGACGAGCGCGCTCGCCGCGCTTTCGGAAGTGGACGTTCTGCTCAAGGAAACGCTCGAGTTGGACGAGACGGCGACGATTATGTACACATCCGGAACGACCGGCACCCCGAAAGGCGTGCTGCAAACGTACGGCAACCACTGGTGGAGCGCGGTCGGCTCGGCGCTCAATCTCGGGTTGCACGAAGGCGACTGCTGGCTTGCGGCCGTGCCGCTGTTTCACATCAGCGGCCTGTCGATCGCCATGCGCAGCGTCATTTACGGCATGCCGATGTACATTCAGCCGTCATTTGACCCAAAGGAAGCGAACGCCTTGATTATGAACGGAACGGTGACGATCATGTCGGTGGTAGCCGCCATGCTGCAACGGATGGTGGCGGAGCTTGGGGAAGCGCGCTATCCTGATACGTTCCGCTGCATGCTGCTTGGCGGCGGGCCGGCGCCGCGCCCACTGCTTGAGACGTGCAAGGAAAAAGGCATTCCGGTGTACCAGACGTACGGGATGACGGAGACGTCATCGCAAATTGTGACGCTGGCGCCCGAATACAGCCTGACGAAACTCGGCTCCGCCGGCAAGCCGCTCTTTCCGGCCGAGCTATGCATTATGCAAGACGGAAAACAAGCTGCGCCGTATGAAGCTGGGGAAATTGTCGTCAAAGGACCGAACGTGACGAAAGGATACTTGCACCGCCCCGAGGCGACGGAACGGGCGATCCGCGGCGGCTGGTTTTACACCGGGGATATCGGCTATGTCGACGAAGACGGGTTTTTGTACGTGCTCGACCGCCGCTCCGATCTCATTATTTCCGGCGGCGAAAACGTCTATCCGGCCGAAATCGAAGCGGTGCTGCTGTCGCACCCCGATGTCGAAGAAGCCGGCGTGACCGGCATCGACGATGACACATGGGGGCAAGTGCCGTGTGCCTTTGTAGTGCTGAAAAAAGGCGCCGCGGCTGATGAGCATGGGCTGAAGCAGTTTTGCCGCGAGCGGCTCGCCAAATACAAAGTGCCGGCGCGCATTTATTTCGTCGACGCGCTGCCGCGCAATGCGGCGCAAAAACTATTGCGCCGCGAATTGAAAACGTTGATTCCGGAAGCAGAAAAGCGAGCGTCCCGCCTTTAAGCGGGGCGCTCGCTTCGTCTGGCTGCCCGCCTTACACGTCATCATCCGTCCATCCGATCTCAGCCGCTCGATAAGCGACAAGCCGTTTCAAATCCGGCGGCAGCGTCTCGAACGAACCGAATTCGTACTCCCACAAATTGGCGAACGAGTCGATGCAACGCGGGGACGCCATCGGGCGGGTCCGCTTCAGTTCCTTTTGGAACGCTTGAATGAGACTGGCGCGCTTGTCCACCGTCATCCCCCTCTAACGATGCAAGCGCCGCCCGCAACGCCGGGCAGCGCTTTATTTGCTGAATCGTTACGCTTCATTGGAAGGAGTAAACGTTTTGCAGTCCGTTTCCGACGAATCGGACGCCATGTTTCCGGCATGGCTGACGACGTAAATCGCATCAGCGCTGCAGCGGTTTCCTTCCGCCCAATAATGGCAGTTGCGGACTTCACACAAAACGTCTTTGGCCATGGATGGATCCCCCTTGTCGTGATGAAATCGCCGGCACTACTAGTTTGGCGGTTGCGGCGAAATTTATGAGCGAAGCTGCCGGCAATTTTTCAGTGAAAATATTTATCATTTTCATTGACATAGAAAATCATTCTCAATTAAAATAAAAGCAAGAAGAACCGAAAGAGGAGGATGGCGCTATGGCATCACTGCTTGTCGTTGGAGCTGACCATTTAGGTCATATTACGGATAAACTAGCGGATTCCGGGTTCCGCGAAATCATTCATGTGAGCGGCCGGAAAGTGAACATGGTGAAGCGCGGCATTCCGGAACATGTGGACGCTGTCTTGGTGATGACCGATTACATCAACCACAACTTGTCAAAAAAAGTAAAAGAGAAGGCGAAAAGCAAAGACAAGCCCATTTATTTTGTCAAGCGGTCGTGGAGCTCGATTCACGCTGTGCTCGAGCAGCTTGAAAAACATGCGTAAAACGGGGGGAGGCCATGTGAGCGCCGCATGTCACCACGCTTTGCCTGAGCGTCCTTGTGCGGTCGGCGCCTTTCTTCGACGCGTGGTCGAAGCGTATTGCCAAACCGCCCCTTCGCTACGCTCGCCGTTTTCGCTGCTGCACGCCATTGAGCGGCATCGTCCGCTTCTGCTTCGGGCCGCGTTCCCATCGCCGCTTCATTACGGCCTTGTGCTGGCGAAAGTGACGGACCATTTGCTCGAGTTTTTTGGGCCGGAGGAACGGGAGGAGACCCCGCTGTTGTTGGCTGGCGGGGAAGAACGGGAAGCGGTGCGGCTGTATATCGTCTACTGCGACCGGGTCCGCGTGCTGCTCTGGCGGGACGAAGAGGACGAAATCCGGCACTGCAAGGAACAAGTGCCGCTTTTATGCCGGGAGGCGGTCGGATTTTGCCCGTGCGAATTGGAATGCTGCTTTTTATCTTAATTAGGCGAGAAGACTCCCACTTCAACGAAGCGAAGCGGAGTAAGTGGGAGATGAATCGCCTTAACTATATTTTGCTGAAAATAGGATAGATTCAGTAAAATATAGTATAATATAGTTAGATGGGAGGTGAAAAAATGTATTTTTGTATCAAACAACAGCTAAATGGTTTGACCAAAGAAGAATACTTGACTCTTCGAGAACTGTGCCATATTGCCAAGAACATGTACAACGTCGGATTGTAAATTGGCAAACTTGTCATTGGCTATGCGGAAACATGGCAACGCAATATTAATCTAGGAAAAAAGACAAATCAAAACTTTGTCAATATTCCTCTCGGTAACATAAAAGAAAAACTATATAAGTTGCAATAAAGATTTTCCGATTGTTCGATTCTGTTTTCCTTCATAACAAGTCATTTTGATAGAATGCAGCGGGCGTTCTACTGGATGTAAAACAAAGTTTCAACTTATGTAGAATATCTTTGTAAATTTTACGGCATTGAATTCTTGAAACAGGAAGAATCCTATACGTCTCAAGCCAGCTTTTTTGACGGCGATGAGATTCCTGAATATAATGCCGACAATCCAAAAGAATATAAGTTCAGCGGCAAACGTATTAAGCGCGGCTTGTATCGAACAAAGTCTGGCAAACTAATTAATGCTGATGTCAATGGCGCATTAAACATCTTAAAGAAAAGTAAAGCTGTAGACCTGAGTGTCTTATGCTCTAGCGGCGAAGTGGACACGCCTCAAAGAATAAGGATTGCTTGAAGCAGTCAAACTTCTTTGGAAGCCCCCACTTCAAATTTTCGCTAGAAAATTAAGTGGGGGTAGTTCACGGACGGGCAGCCGCCGCATCGAATGGATTTCTGCTTGAACGGATGCGGAGGGACAATGTATAATCATAAATTGAGAATGAAAATCGTTATTTTGATTGACGGCGGAAGCGAAGGAAGGGGAGCGCCTGTTTAACGGGAAAGGGAATTGCTTAAGCTGCCATGGGGGCGAGTATTTCACCGACAGCGTCAAGGCGGTCGGGCCGGACGGGAAATTGACGACTGCCAATACCGCCTACTTGCACGATATCGGCACGGCCAACCCGAAAGACCGCGCTTCCAAAGGCGACGCCCGCGTCCGGTTCACGAACCCGCGGACGCCGAAGCAATGGGATACGCCCACCTTGCGCGGCGTGTGGGCGACGGCTCCGTATTTGCACGACGGCAGCGCGAACATGATCGAAGAGGCGATTCGGCGGCACGAGACGAAGGAAGTGCAAACGTTGATGCCGGAGGAAATTGCCGCCATTGCGGCCTACGTGCGCTCTCTCGAGTAGCAGCGGCCGGGGGAAAGAAAAAAGATGTCCGCCTGATGCCGGGCGGACATCTTTTTATCATCATAAATGTCCTATTTTTGAAAAAAAGCCCCGCTCAATGGCCGGAGCGGGGGCGGAGGATTAACGAAGCGCCTGTTCAATTGTTTTGATGTTTTCTTCCATCAAGTCGAAGTAGTCGCGGCCTTGTTTTCGATCCTCATCGGTCACCGATTCGAGGTTGTGCAAATACAGCGCTTTGGCGCCGATTTCGCGCTGGACCGTTTCGGCGATTTTCGCCGGCGTGTTGCGCTCAAAGAGGACGTAGCGGATGTCATGGCGTTTCGCCAAATCGATGAGCGCGGCCAGCTCTTTTTGCGACGGCTCGTTCGTCGGCGACAGCCCGGAGACGCTCAGCTGGCGGAGGCCGTAGCGGTCTTCCCAATAGCCGTAGGCGGCGTGGGCGACGAGCATCTCTTTTTTGGGCGCTTTTTCGATGACGGAGCGGAACTGCCCGTCAAGGCGCTCGAGTTTGGCTTTTAACGCTGCAAAGTTTTGGTTGAACTGTTCCTTTTTTTCAGGGTTCAGTTCAACGAGCAAATCGCGGATGTTCTCGGCGACCGCAATCGAGCGGATCGGGTCGAGCCAGACGTGCGGGTCTTTGTCTCCATGGTCATGCTCATGTTCTTCCCCGTGTTCGTCTTGGTGCTCTTCCTCATGCCCCTCTTCGTGGTTTGATTCAAGCAATTCGATGCCGTTTGTGGCCGCAAGAAATTGGACATGCTCATTTTGTAATGTTTCCTTCAGCTTTTCGGCGAACGGCTCCATCCCGTGGCCGATGTAAAGGAACGCGTCCGCCCCGGCGATTTGCTCGATCGTTTTCGTCGTCGGTTCGAACGTATGGGCTTCCGCGCCCGGCGGATAAATGCTTTTCACCTCAACAAGATCGCCGCCGATCTTTTTCGTGAAGTCTTCCAACGGATAGACGGTCGTGTAAATCGTCAGGCGATCGTTTGACGTCCCGGTCTCGTTCTCCGGTTTCGATTGGCAACCATATAGCAAGGCGCTTGCCGTTAAAAGCAAGGATAGAAGGATGGGTGCAGCTCTCATGGTCGACTCCTTTCTGGAATGGGGATAGGCGTTTTTATTATATCGTAATCATTACGATTTGAAAATGATGAAGCACGGCCGGTTTCCCTGACCCTTGACCGAAAGTTTGTTCATCTGTTTTGCCTCCCTCTAGAAATGTTGATGTATCAAGGCTTTTCGGCCTCTCAGGGGTGTCCAAAAAATATTTTTCGACAAAATCCCTTACATCCTTTTTCAGTTTTGTGGATATCTTACAGACCTAGGGTGCGCTTCGCGACCACGGCTCCTTTATGCATGAAAATAGTAATCATTACGATTTAACGTGATCCATCATACAAAAAAAGAAAGCCCGCGGCAAGAGTTTTTCGTTATGTTTTTCGTTTCGGACGCCGGGCCGGCTCGGGAACAGGGTCGAAACCGCCCGGATGGAACGGGTGGCACTTCAAAATGCGCTTGACCGTCAGCCATCCCCCTTTGAGCGCGCCAAAGCGCCGGATCGCTTCGATGCCGTAGTTCGAGCAGGTCG
The DNA here is from genome assembly GCA_900450595.1 of [Flavobacterium] thermophilum. Classification (GTDB taxonomy): domain Bacteria; phylum Bacillota; class Bacilli; order Bacillales; family Anoxybacillaceae; genus Geobacillus; species Geobacillus thermophilus. The sequence continues at coordinate 2,011,514 of UGGS01000001.1, read as the reverse complement.
GATAAAAGCGGCATGTCGGCGGCTTGAGCGGAGAAAGGAAGCGTTGATAAAAGCGGATGCACCAAATCAGCCATTGGCCCATGTGGAGTTCTCCTTTCTGTGATCATCATGATTACAATAGAACAAACCGTTCTTTTGTTCAAGAAAAACGACTGTCGTTCGCTCGGAATGGGGGCGCCGACCCAGCCTTGCTTTTTGGGCATAGACGCCAAGCCGAACGAGAGGCAAAAAAGATGCGGGACGTTCCTCGTTTTGGTTATGATAAAAAAGAGAATAAATAACCTAGGAGTGATTGACATGCCTTCACCGGTGGAAAGCTTTGAATTGGACCATTGCGCGGTCAAAGCGCCGTACGTTCGGCATTGCGGCGTTCACAAAGTCGGCAGCGACGGCGTCGTCAATAAGTTTGACATTCGCTTTTGCCAGCCGAACAAAGAAGCGATGGACCCGGCCGCGATTCATACGCTTGAGCATCTGCTCGCGTATACGCTGCGCCGACATGCGGCGAAATATGATCATTTCGACATTATCGACATCTCGCCGATGGGCTGCCAAACCGGGTTTTATCTTGTCGTGAGCGGCTCGCCGACTGTCGAAGAGATCATCGATTTGCTTGAAGAGGCGATGAAAGACGCCTTGAACGCGACCGAGGTGCCGGCGGCGACGGAGCGGCAATGCGGCCAGGCGAAGCTCCATGACTTGGAGGCGGCGAAAAACTTGATGCGCTTTTGGCTGGCGCAAGACAAAAACGAGCTGAAAAAGGTGTTTGGCTGACAAACAAGCCGGCCCCAAGCCGCTAGTGCAGCTATTTCGGGCCGGCTTGTTGTTCGCTGCCGTGTTCATTCGGGTGCGGATCGACCGTATGCTTGTAGGCATACGCTTTGGACGTCGTGACGACCGCCAACGCGAGAACGACAGCGGCGATGATGAGGCAAACAACCAACGTCCAGTACATCATGACGCCCACCTTTTTCTTTTTATTATACCATATTCCGCAGGTCAGGCGTTCATATTTTCGGCGGAATCGGGGGAAACTATCCATCGACACGTTTTCCATGTTTCATCAACAAGCCAGCTGGGTACAAGAACCATGAGGAGGAGTGAGAGGATGACAACTCGACTGATCGATCTTGTCAACAAGCAAATCGCCAACTGGACTGTGTTGTACGTGAAATTGCACAACTACCATTGGTACGTCACCGGGCCGCAGTTTTTCACGCTGCATGAAAAATTCGAAGAGATGTACAACGAAGCCGCGACCCACATTGACGCCCTGGCCGAGCGGCTGCTGGCGTTGGGCGGCAAGCCGGTGGCGACGATGAAAGACTGCCTCGAGCAGGCGTCCGTCAAAGAAGCAGCCGGGACGGAAACGGCCGAACAAATGGTGGCTTCGATTGTCCGTGACTTTGAAACGATGATCGGCGAATTGAAAGAAGGCATGCAGCTGGCGGATGAAGTGAACGATGAAACGACGGGGGATATGCTGCTTGGCATTCATCGCAGCTTGGAAAAACACGTCTGGATGTTGAAATCGTTCTTAGGACGATAAGAATGAGGAGGCTGTCCTCAGGCCGGGGGACGGCCTTTTGCTTTGTCCTTTCTTTGTCGAAAAAGGGCGATTTTTTAGGGAATGCGCCGCGCCGCGTTCTCCCCTCCGGGCATACGATAGTTACGCGTATCCTATGTTCAAGGAGGGGGGAGCGTGAACAAGCCGATCCCGATGGTTGCCGTGTCGCTGTTCGGTTCGTTTCTGTCGATGTTTGTCGGCAGCGTGGACTCATTTGTCGTGATTTTGCTTGCTTTGGTCATTGTCGACTACCTTACCGGCATTGCCGCCAGCGCGGTCGAAGGCAAGCTGTCAAGTCAAGTCGGCTTTCGCGGCATCATCCGCAAACTGTTGATTTTCGTTCTGGTGGCAGCATCGCATCTCGTCGATTTGGCCATTGGATGGAACATGCATGTAATCCGCGATGCGATCATTTTTTTCTATATCGCCAATGAGTTTATCTCGATTGTGGAAAACGCCGGCCGGGCCGGCGTTCCGATCCCGTCCGTGCTCCGCAAGGCGATCGAGCTGTTGAAAGATGAAATAAAATAAGCATATTTTTCCCCGATTGCCCCACACTAAACAAAAAGAGCAGAAGGAGTGGACGAAGGTGGCAGACGAACGGAAAAAGACGTATTACGTGTCGATGGCAACTAGGGAAATTTCCCAATTGAAAACCGCATCGCCGTGGGACTTTCAAATCGAGGCGACTGATGAGGAAATCGCCCGCCTGCGCGAGTATTTCGACCAGAACTACTCGACCGACTGGCAGGCGTTTTGGCGCGCCCACGTGCCGTATATTCAATACCATTACGACCGGGAAAACGATGCGTACGACCGGACGATGGTCGACATTTACAAAATGATTTATGAGCTCGGCAACGACGAAGCGAAAGCACACATCCGCTCGATGGGCATTCTTCCGGACGAACGCGACGCATAAAAAAGCCGCGAAGGAAGCGGCTTTTTTCGGTATAATGGGGAGAGAAAGGAGCGAGTCCGATGCATGAATTTCGCGATTATTACGGACATCGCGTTCGGCTGGCCTTTGCGGATCATCCGTTTTCCCCCTCCCCCGGGCATGTATGGGTCATTTGCCGCTATGGCGGGCGATGGCTGTTGACGGATCATCCGCGCCGCGGCCTTGAGTTTCCCGGCGGCAAGGTGGAAGAAGGGGAAACAGCGGCGGAAGCCGCGGCCCGCGAAGTGATGGAAGAAACGGGGGGAATTGTCGGCCGGCTCGAATACATCGGCCAATATAAAGTGGAGCCGGATATCGTGAAAAACATTTATTTTGCCGACATCGCTGCGCTCGTCGAGCGGGGGTCGTATTTGGAAACGAACGGCCCGGTGCTGCTTGAGGCGCTGCCGGATGACATCCGCGCCGATCAGCGTTTCAGCTATTTCATGAAAGATGACGTGCTTTCACTGGCGCTTGCCAAGTTGAAACAGCGCGGGCTGATCGATTGAAAAGGGGCGCCGATCGGCGGCTCCCGAAGATGGGCTTCCCAAAAGCGGCGGATGCCGGCTCATTGGGACGACAGGAATGAAACGAGACGCCCGTCAACATTCGGCGAGCGTCCCGCTAGCGGCGGTTTCCCCATTTTTTTTCGATCAAGGCGACAAGCTGATACATCCCTGTAGACAACAAGGCGACAATGAGCAGGCTCATCAACACAAGGGTGAAGTTGAACACTTGGAAGCCGTAAATGATTAAATACCCAAGCCCTTGCTTGGAGACGAGAAACTCGCCGGTGATGACGCCGACCCAAGCGAGGCCGACGTTCACTTTCAACGTCGAAATGATCGCCGGGAACGACGCCGGCAGCACCGCCTCTTTAAAGCATTGGTAGCGGGTGGCGCCGAACGTCCGCAGCACTTTCAAATAGTTCGGATCAACTTCTTGGAACGCCGAATAGACGACAATCGTTGTGATGATGACCGAAATGACGACGCCCATGGCGATAATCGACGTAAATCCCGGCCCAAGCGCGACGATCAAAATCGGCCCGAGGGCGACTTTCGGCATGGCGTTGAAGACGACCAAATATGGATCGAGCGTTTTCGCCAGGCGCGGAAACCACCAAAGAAGCGCGCCAATCAGCGCCCCGCCGGCTGTGCCGATGAAAAATCCAAGCAGGGTTTCAAACAGCGTCGCCCATGTATGGGCGAACAGGGAGTGGTCGCTCATTTTTTCGACAAACAGCTTGGCGATGGCGGATGGAGAGCTAAATAGAAGGGGATCGACCCAATGGAAGCGGCTTGCCGCTTCCCAGACGGCGAAAAAGGCGACAAGCAGCACCGTCTGCCAAAGGCGGATGATCCGCTGTTCTTTGCGCAAGACGGTGAGGTATTCTGTGTGCAGCGCTTCAATGCGTTCATTGGGCGGATTCAAGGGCCTCCATCTCCTTCCAAATGGATTGAAAGAGCGCCGGAAACGATGGCTGCTGGCGGGCGGCAAGCGGCGGGCGGCAGCGCAGTTCATCCGGGATGACAAACGTCCGCACCAGGCGGCCGGGGCGCGGCGAAAACAAGAAAATGCGGTCGCTCATGGCGATGGCTTCTTCGATGTCATGGGTGACGAGCACCGCTGTTTTTTCGTATTGTTTTAACGTCTTCCAAACGAGTTCTTCCAGTTTCAGCTTTGTTTGTTGATCGAGGGCGGAAAACGGCTCGTCGAGCAACAACAGTTTCGGGTCGGTCGCGAGCGTGCGCACAAGCGCCGCGCGCTGGCGCATACCGCCGGACAGCTGGCTCGGGTAATACGACTCGACGCCGCCAAGGCCGATCTCGGCCAGCAGGGCGAGCGCCCGCTTTTTCGTTTCCGTCGTCAACGTTCCCGTGATGTGGAGTCCGAGCAAAATGTTTTCCTCGATCGTTTTCCAAGGAAATAGGTAGTCTTGCTGAAGCATGTAGCCGACCTCCCGGCGCGCCGCCGGAGAGTCTGTTCCGCTCGGCCAAAGCGGTCGGCCTTCCATAAGCACCGTTCCTTCTGTCGGTTCGATCAATCCGGCGATGATGGATAGCAGCGTCGTTTTGCCGCAGCCGCTTGGGCCGAGAAAGGAGACAAACTCCCCTTTCTCGACGGACAGCGACACATCAACAAGCGCGGTGACGGCGTTCGTTTTCGTCAAATACGTGTGCGAAAGGCGGTCGATCGAAAGAAACATTCCGTTCACCCGCTTTCATTGCGTGTTCATCGCGTTTTTGGCAAATGACGAATCGACAAGTGTGTTTAGATCGATGCGCTTCGGCAGCTCGCCGGCTTCGGCCATAATGGTTTGCAAGTTGTTCCATTCTTCTTCATCCAAAATCGGATCGGTCGCATAGGTCCCTTGGCTTTTGTAGCGCTCAACCACTTTTTCGATGATGGCCGAGTCCGTGTCCTTAAAGTAAGGTTGAATGGCTTTGGCAATTTCAGCTGCGCTGTGCGATTCGACCCATTGCTGCGCTTTGTAGATCGCGCGCGTAAATTTTTCAATCACGTCTTTGTTTTCGTTCATGTAGCTTCGTTTTGCCATATACGACGTGTACGGCACGCGCCCGGATTCGGTGCCGAATGAAGCGACGATATAGCCTTTCCCTTCTTGTTCAAAAATGCTCGCTGTTGGCTCAAACAGCTGGACGAAATCGCCCGTCCCGCTCGCAAAGGCGTTGGCGATATTGGCGAAATCGACGTTTTGAATGAGATGCAAATCGTTGTGCGGGTCAATGCCGTGTTTTTTCAGCACAAACTCGCCGACCATCTGCGGCATGCCGCCTTTCCGTTGACCGAGGAACGTGCTTCCTTTCAACATCTCCCATGTAAAGTGGTCGATTTTCTCGCGGGAAACAAGAAACGTCCCGTCGGTTTGCGTGAGCTGCGCGAAATTGATGACCGGATCGTCCGTCCCTTGTGCATACACATAAATGGATGTTTCCGAGCCGACAAGGGCGATGTCCGCGCCGCCGGAAAGCAGCGTCGTCATCGTTTTGTCGCCGCCCCATGTCGTCGTCAGCTCGACATCGAGCCCCTCTTCCTTGAAGAACCCTTTCGCCAAGGCGACGTACTGTGGTGCGTAAAAAATCGAGTGCGTCACTTCGGCGAGCCGCACTTTTTGGAGCGGCTTTTCGCTTTGGCCCCCGTCATTCGTGCAGGCGGAAAGCGGCAAAAGCAGCAGAAGCGAGCATAACCATACGGCCCATTTTTTCATGTTCGTTACCCCCCTTGGTTCGCATGCGGTAAACCGTGGTTTCACCTTATCGTATGCAGGAGGGAAAAATGTGTGAATGCCTAGAAAAAATAGGCGGTCGGCCGAGAACAGGTGGCGGTCGGGCCGTTCCTCGCACTCGAGGGCTTTTTCAAGTTGATGCTCTTCCAAGGGCGGCATGCAAGAGCGGCGAGGCAGTCGGACATCTCCACTTGCCCTAATGAAAGAAGGCGTTGGGGGATGATGACGGGTGGTTCGCACATCATCTGTTTTCGCGTAGGAAGGAGGCAGGCGTATGGACGGGGACATCATCGACCAATACCGGTTTCCGTCGCCGCATCCGGGAATCGATGTGTTCTTTGTCACCTATATGTCCCAAGGGCTGAAGGTGAAAGGATTTTTAGCGGCGCCGAAGCGAAAAGGCGTTTATGACGGGTTTTTGTATTTGCGCGGCGGGATCAAAAACGTCGGGCAGGTGCGAGTGCCGCGCCTCATCGAGTTCGCGTCGCGTGGATTTGCCGTCTTCGCCCCGCTTTACCGCGGCAACGGAGGCGGGGAAGGGAACGAAGATTTCGCCGGCGACGATCGCTATGACGCATTTGCCGGGTTTGAGCTTCTTCGCCGCCATCCGCTCGTCCACCCGGGGCGCGTCCATCTGTTCGGCTTCTCGCGCGGCGGGGCGATGGCGCTTCATGCCGCCCTTATGGCGGAAAAGGTCTGTTCAGTCGCAGTTTGGGGAGGGGTGACCGATATGGCGCTTACGTATCAAGAGAGGCCAGACTTGCGGCGGATGATGAAGCGCGTCATCGGCGGGACGCCGAACAAATGCCCGGAGCGCTATCGGCACCGCACGCCGCTCTACCATTTGGAGCGGCTCAAGGCCCCGGTGCTCATCATCCACGGCGGACGTGATGAGAACGTATCGATTGAGCACGCTTGGCGGCTGGAACGGCGGTTGAAGCAGCTCGGCAAACCGGTCACGGCTTGGTACTTCCCTGAGTTCACCCACTATTTTCCGCCGCAAGCCAATCGCGAGACGGTGCAAAGGCTCACGGAATGGATGAAACAACAGCCGACGGTGTGATACGATACGAGTAGAAAGGCGGCGCGGCCGCCAACGAATCGATGGGCAGCCAAGGAGGTTGAAATCATATGGGCATGCCGATGGAAGTGCAGACGGTCATTGTGACCAAAGGGAAGGAACAGCGCGTTCAAGGAAATGTGTTTGTGCTGGAAAAAGACGGATACCGCTTGTATCCGCTCGACGTGCCGCTTGAAGTGCGCCGGACCGTACAAAGCGAAGCGAGCGGCATCGCGGTCGTGAAAAAGCTCGAGTGGGAAGACAACCGGACGACGGTGACGTACGAGCTCGTCAGCCTGTATTCGACGAATTGAATGCGGGAGACCGCGGAGCCGCACCGAATGGGGCGGCCGACTAAGTGGGGAATGGGAGCGCAAACGGAAGAACGGTTTGCGCTCCCTGTTTTGGAAGCGAGGGAAAACTAGGCCGCTTGCCCCGATTCCGGCCGTAACAGCGAAACGGATGAAAAAGTTCGGGGACGAGGTGAGCCAAATGGAGACGAAGGAAGCGAAACAAGTGATGGAGCTCATCATCTCATACGAACAGCGGGGAATCGAGAAAGGCATTCAACAAGGAGTCAAACAAGGAATCGAACAAGGGTTGAAACAAGGAATAAAGCAAGGGATGAAGCAAGGGATTGAACAGGGACGTCAAAAAGGGATCGAGGAAGGGAAAATCGACATCGCGAAGAAAATGTTGGCGAAAGGGTACGATGTCGACACGGTCCACGAGCTGACCGGGCTGCCGGCGGAAAAGATTGAACAGCTGAAGAAGTAAACCCGCCTTCGCATTGTCGTCGACCTCCAATCGTGCAAAAATCCCGGGGGATCGACGACAATCATTTTATGCGTTCGAACCTTACGGCCATCGAGGGTAAAGTCTATTGACAGAATTTGTCGGCGACGTTCATCGTCCCGATTGGCGTTTTGATTCTAATGTTGAAAAGGCAGAGGCGCAAACAATCCTTCGGTTTGCACTCTGCCATATGATGAAGCAAGACTGATTCCTTTGCTTTGTTCTGAAATAAAGTGATCATTTACAGAGGGAGCTCACAAAATAGTTCCCGTGATTTCTCCTTTTTGGTTCTCCTTATAACTCCAGATTTTCCGCTGACGATAACTGATCCAGCCGCTGATCAAAAAGCAGCAAACAGACAAATAAAATGAAAAACGAATCCCGTAAACATCGGCGATAAAGCTCATTAACAATGTGGAAATTCCGAATGTTACGGAACTAATGACTCCCTGCACGGCAAAAACATGAGGCAGAGCGTCCATCCGGGCATTTTTTTGAAGAATCGTCTGAAGACAGATCAGCTTCCATTGTTCGATGATCCCGTACAGGGCGGAATACAGAAGCGCCAGCGCACCGTGCGTCGTTGTGCCAAATAACAGTGTGACAATAGCGATACAAAACGGGCCAAACAATACAAAAAATTGCTGGTTTTTTTCAACCGATTGACTAAACTTAACGCTTAACAATCCCCCTATCACCATGCCGCCAAAGAAAACAGAGTTAATATATCCCCACCATTCCTCTCCTACATGTAATTGTTCTTTCACATACATATAAAGGATGGCCGAAATCCAGACGCCATTTCCGATTCCTTCAAAAAATGACATGAAGCTAATCGATTTTGCGTGCACATTTCTCCACGTGTATTCCCATCCTAGACGGATCGAAAGGAGAAAGTTCTTTAGGCCTTTGTCTTGGACCGTCTTCTTCTTTGTATGTTCTTGTATAGGCAACAGAAACATGAGAATGCTTGAAACGATATAGAACAATAAGGTGATATGGATTAAAAGGAACGGCGACCCTACACTGACAATCAAACTCCCGATCGGCCATGCGCTAAGTTTGATGAATTGGTCTAACGTGTTTACAAAACTGTTGGCTTTCAAGATTTCCTCCTTGGAAACGATAAAAGGAACGAGGGAGTTTTTAATCGGATTATTGATCCCGTCTAAAAAAGCGATCAATGATACAAAAACGTAAACGATCGCAATGTGATGTTCCGCACCCCATTGCAAAAACAGCGAGAGAAAAAGCAGCAGAAATGTTTTACACAGTTGTCCGTAGGACAATAACGTTTTTAGTTTATATTTTTCGAAAAATATCGGTGCGACGATTCCACTAATAAATAACGACAATGTAACGAAAAAAGGGACTAATGCGGCAGCCATGGCTTTCGATGTCAAATGATATAGGTAAGAGACAACGGAAACAATGTAGAACACATCTCCGAAATTCGCGAAAGATTGTCCGATCCAAAGGAAATGAAATGTTTTATTTTTCATGACCTCAATCCTCTCTTTGATCATCGAAACGACTGGTGATGGAATAGTCAAAATGAACCAAAAATCAGATCTTCAGTCTTTGATGAAACTGGCTTTTTGCCACGCCCCAAAACGATGGAGCGAAGGAAAACGGGTTGATTTTCAACAATCTGCTAAAGGTAAATGGATATACTGAAGCAATGGAAGCCTCCCCCTTATTCTGTTTAGAGTATCTTGAAAATCAAAAGGCCTTTAGACAGAGCATATCATGCTGCTGGAGTTTCTATAGGAATTATGCATCTTGATCACTTGTTTAATGATACTAAAAATTGTGATAAGTATATGAATGATTTGCGGAAAACAGTTGAAGAAATAGAGGCAAGAACACAATTCTTGGGGGAACAGGGAGTAAAAACTTTAGAAATCATGCGCAAGTTCATTAATCATCCATCTTTTGATGACATTACGTATTCCTTGCAGAACTCATGGCCATTGCGGCAAATGAAAACACAGAAGCTCATTGCGTTTGCTCGAGTCTGGTTGTTTGAGGCGAATGAAACGGACCGACGTACAGAAATGTCTAACGATTCAGTGTCGGAGACGAAAGCAGAGGAAAGAACAGAAAAACCGGCCGAACAGGATGTTCCCTGTCCGGCCGGGTTCTTGTTACACGAGCGGTCCGCCGAGTTTTTCGATCGTCGGGTCGATATGGGCGAACTTTCGGAAGTTGGCGCGGAATTTTTGCGCTAGCTCTTTTGCTTTTTGTTCGTATGCTTGTTTGTCGGCCCATGTGTTTTGCGGCTGCAGGACGTCATCCGGCACGCCCGGGACGCGGGTCGGGATGGCGAGGCCGAAAATCGGATCTTTGACCGTTTCGACGTTGTCGAGCTCCCCTTCGACGGCGGCTTGCACCATCGCCCGGGTGTAGGCGAGCTTCATGCGGCTTCCGACGCCGTACGGCCCCCCTGTCCAGCCGGTGTTGACCAAAAAGACGCGGACGTTGTGTTCGGCGATTTTTTGCCCGAGCATTTCCGCGTACTCAACGGCCGGGCGCGGCAAAAACGGTGCGCCAAAGCACGTTGAGAACGTTGCTTCCGGTTCGGTGACGCCGCGTTCGGTGCCGGCGAGCTTGCTTGTGTAGCCGCTTAAGAAATGGTACATCGCCTGTTCGCGCGTCAGCTTGCTGATCGGCGGCAGGACGCCGAACGCATCGGCTGTCAAAAACACGATCGTGGACGGATGGCCGGCGACGCTCGGGTCGATGATGTTTTGGATCGCCTGAAGCGGGTAGGCGGCGCGTGTGTTTTCCGTCAGCGTGCCGTCGTCGTAATTCGGCACCCGCGTCGCGTCATCGAGAACGACGTTTTCGAGCACCGCGCCGAAGCCGATGGCGTCAAAAATTTGCGGCTCTTTCTCGCGCGATAGGTTGATGCATTTCGCATAGCAGCCGCCTTCGATGTTGAAAATGCCGCGGCTTGACCAACCGTGTTCGTCATCGCCGATCAAGCGGCGGTTCGGGTCGGTCGAGAGCGTCGTTTTTCCCGTTCCCGACAAGCCGAAAAAGAGGGCGACGTCGCCTTCCTGCCCGACGTTGGCCGAGCAGTGCATCGGCAGGATGCCTTGTTCCGGCAGCACATAGTTCATGACCGAGAAAATCGATTTTTTCATTTCGCCGGCATACTCGGTGCCGCCGATCAACACGGTGCGCCGTTCAAACGAGATGATGATGAACGCTTCCGAGCGCGTCCCGTCCACCTTCGGGTCGGCTTTAAAGTTCGGCGCGCAAATGACGGTGAATTGCGGCTCGTGCGCGGCGAGCTCCTCGGCGCTCGGCCGGATGAACAGCTGATGGACGAACAAGTTGTGCCAGGCGAATTCGTTGACGACTTGAATCGGCAGCCGGTATTTCGGATCGGCGCCGGCAAAGCCTTTAAAGACGAACAGTTCATCTTGTTTCATTAAATAATCGAGCACTTTGTCGTACAGTTTCTCAAACGTTTCCGGAGACATCGGCTGGTTGACCGTTCCCCAGTCGATCGTTTGCTTCGTGGACGGTTCTTCGACGATGTATTTGTCTTTCGGCGACCGCCCCGTGTACTTGCCGGTTGTCACGGCAACCGCCCCGGTGTGGGTCAGCCGTCCTTCGTTCCGTTGCAGGACTTTCTCAACGAGCTCGGCGGCGGACAATTGGTGATGTACGTACGGTTTTTGTAGCAATAAATCAAGCTTATTCGTCATGTTTGCGATCCCCATGTTCAAAACCTGCCTTCTTTTTGTAATCACTCTTGAAAATAGTATAACACATTTTTATTAATAGTCCATACTAATTGCGTGGGTTTTTCAAACTTTATTTTTGCCCAATGTGTCGATTTCCTTGAGGAAAGAATTTTCTCGGATGGAAATGATAAGAAATGAATTTTGATAGTTGACTTTGCCGATTCCGTTGCGATAAGATAAGTCATTGAACGGATACTCTTATCCCGAGCCGGTGGAGGGACAGGCCCGATGAAGCCCAGCAACCGTCACAACTGGACATGTGTGAAATGGTGCTAACCTGTGGCAAGGCGCAGTCCTTGAACGATAAGAGTGAAAGGAAGCAATACGATTGCCATGACCTTTCCTCAGCCGTTACAGGAAAGGTTTTTTATATTGCGAAGGGAAAAAGGGAAATGAGTTCCGTGTCGCCACATTATGTTAAGAGGAGGAAACAAACCGAATGTCAGCCAAACGCCGCTTGTTTACGTCAGAGTCTGTGACGGAAGGACATCCGGATAAAATTTGCGACCAAATTTCTGACGCCATTTTGGATGCCATTTTGGAAAAAGACCCGAACGCCCGCGTCGCCTGCGAAACGAGCGTCACGACCGGGCTGGTGCTCGTGAGTGGGGAAATCACAACATCAACGTACGTGGACATTCCGCGCATCGTCCGCGATACGGTCCGGGAGATCGGCTACACGCGCGCCAAATACGGATTTGACGCCGATACGTGCGCGGTGCTGACGTCGATTGACGAACAGTCGCCGGACATTGCGATGGGGGTGGACCGGGCGCTTGAGGCGCGCGAAGGTCAGATGACTGACGAGGAAATTGAAGCGATCGGCGCCGGCGACCAAGGATTGATGTTTGGGTTCGCCTGCAATGAGACGGAAGAATTGATGCCGCTGCCGATTTCGCTTGCGCACCGCTTGGCGCGTCGATTGGCGGAAGTGCGTAAAACGGACGTCTTGCCGTACTTGCGGCCGGACGGGAAAACGCAAGTGACGATCGAATACGATGAAAACGGCAAACCGGTGCGCGTCGATACGATCGTCGTGTCCGCGCAGCACCATCCGGAAATTACGCAAGAGCAAATCGAGCGCGACATTAAGGAGCATGTCATCAAACCGGTCGTGCCGGCCGAGCTGCTTGATGAGAACACGAACTATTTCATCAACCCGACAGGACGGTTTGTCATCGGCGGTCCGCAAGGGGATGCTGGGCTGACGGGGCGGAAAATCATTGTCGACACGTACGGCGGCTACGCCCGCCATGGCGGCGGCGCGTTCTCGGGCAAAGACCCGACGAAAGTCGACCGCTCGGCGGCGTATGCGGCCCGCTATGTGGCGAAAAACATCGTTGCGGCAGGACTGGCCGACAAATGCGAAGTGCAGCTCGCCTACGCGATCGGCGTCGCCCGTCCGGTATCGATTTCCATTGATACGTTCGGCACCGGCAAAGTGTCGGAAGACATTTTGATTGAGGTCGTGCGCAGCAACTTCGATCTCCGCCCGGCGGGCATCATCAAAATGCTTGACCTGCGCCGCCCGATTTACAAACAGACGGCCGCTTACGGGCATTTCGGGCGTACGGACATCGACTTGCCGTGGGAGCGCACTGATAAAGCGACGACGCTGAGAGAACAAGCGCTGGCGCTGGCGAACAAGTAAGGCCGGACGGCGCGGATGCGCGAGTCGTTTCAGGCGTCGGCAAACGCAACAGAACAAGAGCTGCCGGATTACGGCAGCTCTTTTTCGTGAGGACGCGCGGCTTGCTGCAGCGCTTTGTAATATTGCCCTTTTTCCACATATTCGCGGCGGATGCGCTCCATTTCGCGGAGGTCGTCTTCCGTCAGTTCGCGGACGACTTTGGCCGGGCGGCCGAGGGCGAGCGTGTTGGGCGGAATTTTTTTGCCCGGCGGCACTAAACTGCCGGCGCCGATAAATGCGCCTTCCCCGATTTCCGCGCGGTCCAAAATGATCGAGCCCATGCCGATGAGCGCGTTTTTTCGGACGATGGCGCTGTGCAAAATGACTTGATGGCCGACGGTTACCCCGTCTTCAATGATAAGCGGATTGTTTGGACTTTGATGCAAAATTGAGTTATCTTGGATATTGACCCGGTTGCCGATCACCGTCGGCGCCACGTCGCCGCGGATGACGGTATTGAACCAAATGCTCGTCTCTTCGCCGATCACGACATCGCCGGTGATCGTCACATAGTCGGCGATAAAGGCGGAGGCGGCGATTTGCGGCGTTTTTCCTTTGTACGGATAGATCATGGGCGTTCGTTCCTTTCTATGGCAAAATCGATCGTTCACCATGTATTGTACAACGAGGCGCCCAAATCGCCAACGAAAGCGAACGCGCCCTTTCGGTTTGCTTCGGTCTTGAAAATGGAAATACTAGAGGATGAAGCTGGCAAAGACGGCGTATCCGCCCCTTTGCCGATGACAGGTTAGGCGACAAGATCACGGTGTTTTGCGCCCGAGGTGAGCGAATTGAAAATCCCGACACACCCGATTGCGTTAATGAAAATGGTTTATCGCGATGTATTCCCTCTCGTCCACCGCGAGCTTGCCTATTGGCGGCGCCAGGCCGAGCGCATTCCCGACCCGGAGCTTCGGCGCCAGGCCTTGGCGAGCATCGCGTCGAAAACGTTCCATTGCGAAGGCGGCTCCATTTTGGCGCTTTTGGCCGGAGAAAACATGGAGGATTGCATCCGCTTTATCGTGGCTTACCAGACGATCAGCGATTATTTGGATAATTTGTGCGACCGCAGCACCTCGCTTGATCCGCTCGACTTTCGCGCCTTGCACGATTCAATGCCGGACGCGTTGACAATCGGCGCCGAGCCGTCGAACTATTACCGCCATCGCCGCGAGCAGGAAGACGGCGGCTATTTGCCGGCGCTCGTCCGCACGTGTCAAGAGGTGCTCGAGACGGTGCGCCATTACGAGACGATCGCCCCGTTTTTACATGAGTTGGCCGGATATTATTGCGACTTGCAAGTACATAAACATGTCGAAGCGAGCGAGCGGGTGCCGCGGTTGGAGAAATGGTTCGCGCAATACAAAGACGCCTTGCCGCCGATGGAGTGGTATGAGTTTTCCGCCTGCTCCGGTTCGACGCTCGGCATTTTCTGTCTCGTCGCCTATGCGTTTGGCGAATCGCTGCCGCTGGAGATGGCGAGACAAGTGCGCGACGGTTATTTTCCATACATTCAAGGGCTGCACATTTTGCTCGACTATTTGATCGATCAAGAGGAAGATCGAGCCGGCGGCGATTTGAATTTTTGCTTTTACTATCCGAATGAAACGGTGATGCTTGAGCGGCTTTGCCATTTCATCGAAGAGGCCGACCGCCATGTCAGCGCCCTTCCGCACGGCCAGTTTCACCGCCTTATTCACCGAGGGCTTCTTGGGTTGTATTTGTCGGATGCCAAGGTGAAAAAGCAACGCGGTCTGCACCGGCTGGCGCGCCGGCTCGTCCGCGCCGGCGGGGCGGCGTCGATGTTTTTTTATTGGAACGGAAAAGCGTACCGCTTTTGGCAGGAGCGGCAAAAACGGCTGTCCTTTTCATAAGGGCGGCCGTTTGCTTGTACTGGCGAGAGCAGTGGTTCGTCGGCGGATCGGACGGAATCAGGCGCCCCCATCCGCCCGATTCTCGAGTGCGATCAAAAACGGCGGATTGTTTTGACGATTGATGAATTCGTATTTCAAGGCGTGGACGCGCCGTTGATCAAGAAAGCGGACGTAATCAAGGAGCGCGTCGCGTTCGCGCTTTCCCTCCGGATGGCCGTGGTAGACGACAAGAACGATGATGCCGCCCGGCTTTAGGATGGAAAGAAGCTGCTCGACCGCTTGAATCGTCGATTCCGGCTTGGTGGCGATTTGCTTATTGCCGCCCGGCAAATAGCCGAGGTTGAACACAGCGCCGGCGATGCGTCCGTGAACGGAGTCGGGGAGCGTTTCGAGCAGCAGGCTATGGCTTGTCTGAAACAGCGTCACCCGCCCGTCCAGCCCGTGTTCGGCGAGGCGGGCTCTGGCCGCCGCGATCGCTTCGGCTTGAATATCAAAACCAAACACATGCCCGCGCTCCCCGACGAGCTCGGCTAAAAAGACGGTGTCATGGCCGTTGCCAACCGTCGCATCGACGGCGATGTCGCCTTCTTCGAGCGCGCCGTCTAGCAAAAAACGGGCAAACGGCAAAATATTCATGATGGCCATGCGTTTGCCACCCCCTGTTCGCGCCGCTTTCCTTGAAAGCTGTCCCGCCGCTTGAGTTCAGCGTCAATGGCGTTTAGCCCTTCCCATTTGTTGACGCTCCACATCGGGCCAAAATCGCCCGATCTGGCGGCGCTGCAAAACGTGCAGTCGCCATACGTCACCGTCCCGTCGCGGTTCGGGCAGTCAAACCTGCCGTCAAGGGCGACTTTGAACACGTTTTGGCCGAACGTTTGCCGCAAATGGCAGTTCCATGTGTGATACCGTTTTCCGTCGGCGGCATATGGAAATGGGATTGCGTTTGTCACGGCCGTTCTCTCCTTGTGCTGAAATGGCATCATCCTTGCATTGTACCACGGATGGCGGCAAAAAGCGACTGTTGCCAATCATTGACGTGATACAGATGAAAGCGTCGGCGCATAGTAAAGATGAGGGAACATCATGAAAAGAGGTGAGCGCATGGCGACAAGACAATCGGTGGAAGAATTTTTGCAGCGGTGCGAAGACGTCATCCGCTTTGCGAAAGAACAATATACGGAAGCGCAAAAGCAAGAGCACTACAACATCACGGAATACACAAACGCCCAGCAAATGCTTGAGCAGACAGTCAACGATTTGGCTCACTTGGCGCGAAGTTGCAACGCCCAGCAGCGCGAACAGCTGCATCGGATGCGGCTTCAGCTTGAGCAGCTGCAAAACGAGATGATCTTGCTTGACCGATGAAACAAGAGCTTTGCACGATGGCCGCTATCGAAGGTCCTGGTGCATAACAAGCGGATGTTGCCTGACCGGTGAAACGGAAAGCAACCGCAGGGCGGCTGTCTGCTTGATGGCGAACACAAGGAGGAACAAGGAATGAAGCGACGTCTGAAACAAACGAACCCGGAGCAAAAAACGCGCAACGGTCACAACAACAACGATTTGGAACTCGGCCAAGACTTTGATCCGGTGAAACTGGCGAAAAAACAGTATGAACAAACAGGTGGCCAGCCGGCCCGCTCCAAGCAGCGGAACGGGTGATGCGCCGCTGTCCGTGAGGGCGCCATGCCGCCCTCTTTTTTTTGATTGCTTTTTTTCGCTTTCCCACATACAATTAGTTTGGGAGTCGAAATAGCAGACGAAAAGGATGATGACCGATGCCCCGCGCTCTTTGGTGGCTGCTTGTCGGCATGGCGCTCAATGTGACAGGGGCGTCGTTTTTATGGCCGCTAAATACCATTTATTTGCATGAACAGCTCGGGCAACCGCTGGCAGTCGCCGGTGCTGTGCTCATGCTCAACTCCGGCGGCAGCGTCATCGGCAGCCTGCTCGGCGGCGTGCTGTTTGACCGGATCGGCGGGTTTCGCACGCTCGTGGCCGGGGCGTGTTTGACGATGGCGGCGCTTGCCGGTTTGGGCGTCTGGCACGGCTGGCCGCATTATGCCGTCTGGCTGGCGCTTGTCGGCACCGGCAGCGGCGTCGTCTTTCCGGCGGCGTCGGCGTATGCCGGGGCGGTTTGGCCGGAAGGGGGGCGGCGGGCGTTCAACGCCTTGTATGTGGCGCAAAACATCGGCGTCGCCGCCGGCTCGGCGCTCGGCGGCGTTGTCGCCTCGCATTCGTTCGCGCTCGTGTTTTGGGCGAACGTGTGGCTGTATGCCGCTTTTTTGGCGACGGTCGTCATCGGGCTGCGGCGCGTGCCGCTGCCGCCGCTGCGGAGAAAAGAGCGGAAGCGCCGGACGGGGGACGGGGCGCCCCGGGCCCACATCCGCGCCCTCGTCCTTCTTTGCGCCGGCTACGGGTTGTGCTGGATGAGCTACGTCCAATGGTCGACGACGATCGCCGCCTATACGCGCGAGCTTCATATCCCGGTTCATCACTACAGCCTGCTTTGGACGATCAACGGCGCCTTGATCGTGCTCGGCCAGCCGCTGTTGGCGCCGTTAGTCCGCCGCTTTATGCCGGGGATGAAGCGGCAGATCGCCGTCGGGTTCGCCGTTTTCACCGTCTCGTTTGCGATGCTGTTTGGCGCCGATTCGCTTTGGCAATTTGCGGCGTCGATGGTCGTGCTCACGATCGCCGAAATGATCGTCTGGCCGGCGATTCCGGCGGTCGTGAACGAGCTGGCGCCGCCGGGGAGAGCCGGGTTTTACCAAGGGATCGTCAACGGCACGGCCACGGCCGGGCGGATGATCGGGCCGGTCCTCGGCGGGTGGGTCGCCGATGCGTTCGGGATGAAACCGCTCATCGGGCTGCTTGTCGCCTTCGCTCTGCTGGCCGCCGGCGCGGCGCTCGTGTATGACCGGGGGCTGCCGAAGCGGGCGGAAAAGGCGGAAGAAAAAACGGCGGCGACCGTCTAGTTTTCCGCTTGCAATCGATCGACAAATTTTTTACAATAATAATAAATTTGCCGTTTCAAAACTAGAAATGCGAACAACGGTGAAGAGGAATAGTAGCGGGCTTGACGGACGGCAGAGAGTTGACGGCCGGTGCGAGTCAACCGAAGTCAATCCGCGAACTCGCCTCGGAGTTGCCGGCGTGAACGGCTGCGACCGATAACGCCGGCCGTGAGTCTGCGTTAAGGAAAAAAGCGGGTGCGCGCCGGCGCGCCAAAAAGGGTGGTACCGCGGGAAGCGTTCCTCTCGTCCCTTTTGTTCGGGATGAGGGGTTTTTTTGTACATATTTTCGTCTATGATGCAAGTAGAACTTGATAGGAGGAGTGCTGCGATGAGCTTCAACCACCGCGAAATTGAACAAAAATGGCAGGACTATTGGGAGAAAAACAAAACGTTCCGCACGCCCGATGATGATGACAAGCCGAAGTTTTACGTTCTCGACATGTTCCCGTATCCATCCGGCGTCGGCTTGCACGTCGGCCATCCGGAAGGATATACGGCGACCGATATTTTGGCGCGCATGAAGCGGATGCAAGGGTACAACGTCCTTCACCCGATGGGCTGGGACGCGTTCGGGCTGCCGGCCGAGCAATATGCGCTCGATACCGGCAACGACCCGGCGGAGTTTACGCAAAAAAACATCGACAATTTCCGCCGGCAAATCAAATCGCTTGGCTTTTCGTACGACTGGGACCGGGAGATCAATACGACCGACCCGAACTATTACAAATGGACGCAATGGATTTTCTTGAAGCTGTATGAAAAAGGGCTCGCCTACATGGATGAAGTGCCGGTCAACTGGTGTCCGGCGCTCGGCACGGTGCTGGCGAACGAAGAGGTGATCAACGGCCGGAGCGAGCGCGGCGGGCATCCGGTCATCCGCAAGCCGATGCGGCAATGGGTGTTGAAAATCACCGCCTACGCCGACCGGCTGCTCGAAGACTTAGAAGAGCTCGACTGGCCGGAAAGCATTAAGGAAATGCAGCGCAACTGGATTGGCCGTTCGGAGGGAGCGGAAATCGAGTTCGCCGTCGACGGCCATGACGAAACGTTCACCGTCTTCACGACGCGGCCCGATACGCTGTTTGGCGCGACGTACACCGTCTTGGCGCCGGAGCATCCGCTCGTGGAAAAAATCACAACGCCGGAGCAAAAGCCAGCCGTTGACGCCTACTTAAAGGAAATTCAAAGCAAAAGCGACCTTGAGCGCACCGATTTGGCGAAAGAAAAAACGGGTGTGTTCACCGGCGCGTACGCCATTCACCCGGTCACGGGCGAGCGGCTTCCGATTTGGATCGCCGACTACGTCTTGATGAGCTACGGCACCGGAGCGATCATGGCCGTGCCGGCGCACGATGAGCGCGACTATGAATTCGCGAAAACATTCCACTTGCCGATCAAAGAAGTCGTTGCCGGCGAGAATATCGAAAAGGAAGCGTACACCGGAGATGGCGAGCATATCAACTCCGAGTTTTTAAACGGCTTGAACAAGCAGGAAGCGATCGACAAAATGATCGCCTGGCTTGAGGAGCATGGCAAAGGGCGGAAAAAAGTGTCGTACCGGCTGCGCGACTGGCTGTTCAGCCGCCAGCGCTACTGGGGCGAGCCGATTCCGATCATCCATTGGGAAGACGGCACGATGACGCCGGTGCCGGAAGAGGAATTGCCGCTTGTGCTGCCGAAAACAGATGAAATCCGTCCGTCGGGAACGGGCGAGTCGCCGCTCGCCAACATCGAAGAATGGGTCAACGTCGTCGACCCGAAAACTGGGAAAAAAGGGCGGCGCGAAACGAACACGATGCCACAATGGGCGGGCAGCTGCTGGTATTACTTGCGCTACATCGACCCGCACAACGACAAGCAGCTCGCCGACCCGGAGAAATTGAAAAAATGGCTGCCGGTCGACGTCTACATCGGCGGGGCGGAGCACGCGGTCTTGCATTTGCTGTACGCCCGCTTCTGGCATAAGTTTCTCTACGACCTTGGCGTCGTGCCGACGAAAGAGCCGTTCCAAAAGCTGTTCAACCAAGGGATGATTTTGGGCGAAAACAACGAAAAAATGAGCAAATCAAAAGGCAACGTCGTCAACCCGGACGATATCGTCGAAAGCCATGGCGCCGACACGCTGCGGCTGTATGAAATGTTCATGGGGCCGCTTGAAGCGTCGATCGCCTGGTCGACGAAAGGGCTTGACGGGGCGCGGCGCTTCCTCGACCGCGTCTGGAGACTCTTTGTCACCGAGAATGGCGAACTGAACCCGAACATTGTCGACGAACCGGCGAACGATACGCTCGAGCGCGTCTATCATCAAACGGTGAAAAAAGTGACGGAAGACTATGAAGGCTTGCGCTTTAACACTGCCATTTCGCAGCTGATGGTGTTTATCAACGAAGCGTATAAAGCCGAGCAAATGAAAAAAGAATACATGGAAGGCTTCGTCAAGCTCTTGTCACCGGTTTGTCCGCACATCGGCGAGGAGCTGTGGCAAAAGCTCGGCCATACGGACACGATCGCCTATGAACCGTGGCCGGCGTATGATGAAACGAAGCTCGTCGACGACGTCGTCGAAATCGTCGTGCAAATCAACGGCAAAGTGCGGTCGCGCCTGCACGTGCCAGCCGACTTGCCAAAAGAAGCGCTCGAGGAGCGGGCGCTGGCCGACGAAAAAATCAAAGAGCAGCTCGAGGGCAAAACGGTGCGCAAAGTGATCGCCGTCCCCGGCAAGCTCGTCAATATCGTCGCCAACTGATCGTTGGCTGTTCGATCCGCACAGGCGGTGGCGCGTGCCGTTTCCTGCGAAGCAACCGCAACGGCGCCCGCGCCGTCTGGGCCGGCTTTGTCCCTCCGCTTGGCGCGGAAGCGGGCGTCCATCGCCGATGTGCTTTTAGGCAGCGGGCGGGGAAACTGCGCTTTCTCGCCGCCGTTTGTCGAAGCGGCCAAAAGCAAGAACCGTTTGCTGAAACGATCAAAGAAAGGAGTCGGTCCGCCATGGAAGAGATCAAAGAAATTACCCCGGCTGAGGTGAAGGAAAAACTCGAACGCGGTGAAAAGCTGAACATTGTCGATGTGCGCGAAGACGAAGAAGTTGCCCTCGGCATGATCCCCGGCGCCAAGCATATCAAAATGGGCGACATCCCCGATCGGCTTGAGGAATTCGACCGCAATGAAGAATATATTTTCGTCTGCCGCTCCGGGCGGCGTAGCGAAAACGTCTGCCGCTATTTGCAAGAGCGCGGCTACCGTGTTTGCAACATGACAGGCGGCATGATTGAGTGGGAAGGGGAAACGGTGCCGAAACGATGATGCCTCGTCGCGCCTGCCGCTTCCGCCTGACCGCGGCCGGGCGCCCGTGCCAAATGGCGATGCGGGCTTCGACCGGAAACGCCGCCATGTCAAGCAGACGTGGCAGCTTCGACCGGGAACACGCCCATGTCAAACAGGCATGACGGCTTCGACCGGGAACGCCTTCATCTCAAACAGAACTGACGGCTTCAGCCGGAACGAAGCCGGCTGCCGAGGGCGGCTTGCGCGTTTCGGCCGAAAGGTGTCCCAATCGTTTGGGGCGCCTTTTTTTGTTTTAGTGCTGAAGTGTGATGGAAGCGGGAAGAAAAAACGTTATAATTTTCAGTAAACGAAAAATGAAGGGATCGATGGCGGTTGAAACTGGGCGATCGCGTGAAATTGGCCCGCTTGATGAAAGGGTTGACTCAAGAGGAGGCGGCGGACGGTATCATTTCGGTCTCGTATTTGTCGAAAATTGAAAACAATCAAGCCACGCCGAGCAAAGACGTGCTTGACCTGCTGTTCCGCCGGCTCGGCATCCGTCAAGGTGAAGGCAAAACGGCCGCTTCATGGCGTGAATCGGTGATGGACTGGTACAAAACGATGGTGGCCAGAGAGGTGCAAGCCGCCCGCGAGAAGCATGAAACGGTGAGGCAGCTGTGCCAGGAGAGCAACGATATCGAAGCGGCGATTTACTTCCAATTGATGTACGTCCGGTATTTGCTGCTGCTTCGCGATGTCAAAGGGGCTGAGGCGGCGGCGCGGAGCGTACAGGAGTGGTATGAGGCGCTCGATGATGCGATGCGCTACTACTATTGGAAGTTTTTTGGGCTTCTCTATTATTGTCAAGAAAAATACGACGATGCTTTGCAATGCTACCAAAAGGCAGAACGGTTGTCGGGGGCGGAACGCCGGCCGGGCTGGGAGAAGGCGGATTTGGATTATTTGTTGGCGCTTTCATACAGCCGGACGTGGAACGTGTTTTCGTGCCTCCGCTATGCCGAGCAGGCCTTGGCGCTCAGTCAGGCGGAGTACGATTTGCGCCGCAGCGCTGAATGCCATATTTTGCTCGCGATTTGCTACCGGCGATGCGGGGAGATCGACAAAGCGGTCGACCATTGTCTGCTGGCCCAAAAGGCGGCGAGGATGGTGGATGATCGACGGCTTCTGGGGATTGTGGAACACAATCTCGGCCACTTGAAAGGAATGAAACGTCAATACCGCGAGGCGGTGCAACATTACGAGAACAGTTTGATCTATAAAGAGGACGCCCCGCTGGATGCTCGGCTCATCACGCTTTTGTCGCTCGTGCGCGTGCATTGCGATGCCAAGCATTATCGCAAAGCGTCGATGGCTGTCGAGGAAGGGTGGAAACAGCTCGAACAAGCCCCTAACGGCGCGTCCGAGCATTATGAGTATTATTTGCATTTTTCCATTTACCGGCTGCTGTTGTCGGGCGAGGGGGAAGCGTTCGAGCGGCTGCTCAAGCACGAAGCCATTCCGTATTTTCAAAGGCGGAAAGAATACGAAGACGCCGCCTGCTATGCCGAATATTTGGCCGATTACTACGCGCGCTTGCGCCAGTACAAACAAGCGGCCCATTATTATCGGCTCAGTTGCGAGCTTTTGCGGAAACGGGAAAGGAGGTGAAGCGGTTGAAAAAGCGAATCATCCTGATCATCGCACTCGCTGTCCTTGGTCTTGCTTCCGCCTTCGCCGGCGGAACCGGCGTGAAAGAAGCAGCGAAAGACGAACATCCGCCGCCGACCGTGATCGCCCGGTAACCGGGCGTGCGATAGGCCGCGAAACTAAAGCAAAACCGTAAACAGTGGCGCCCCTAAAGGGCCCCTTTTTTCTTTGAAAATGCGCCGCCTTGATCAGTCATTTTCATGCCTGGGTGGGGAGCAAGGCTTGCACATAGATGTTTTTTATGAGCGGAGGAGGCCCCCTTCCCCGGGTGGCGTCACGCCTTGCTGTGGATCAGGAAGCATTGCGCTATGGACGAAGCGAGCCTCCTTTCGTTCTCGGGATATAGCCGAAAAGAACCAGGGGAGGAAAAACGAAAGTCCGGCCGTGCACGGAGGGCGTGTCATTGCCGTTCATTTTCCCAATACAATAAGGATGACTATTTTGGTAAAATTCAGAATGTAAGGAATCATCAAATACATATTCAAGAAAGGGGAAGAGGAGAATGAACAAACGGGCGATGCTCGGGGCGATCGGGCTGGCGTTCGGCCTGCTGGCGGCGCCGATCGGCGCTTCGGCGAAGGGGGAATCGATCGTCTGGAACGAACAATGGAAGACGCCGTCATTCGTGTCCGGTTCGTTGCTAAACGGAGGGGAACAAGCGCCGGAAGAGCTCGTTTATCAATACGTCGATCGGCAAAACGGCACATTCCGCCTCGGCGGACGCGCCCGCGACCGTTTGGCGCTGATCGGCAAACAGACTGACGAACTTGGCCATACCGTGATGCGGTTTGAACAGCGGCATCACGGTATACCGGTTTACGGCGCCATGCTGGCTGCCCATGTGAAAGATGGCGAGCTGATCGCGCTGTCGGGGTCTTTAATTCCCAATTTAGACGGCCAGCCGCGGTTGAAAAAGGCGAAAACGGTCACCGTCCAACAGGCGGAAGCTATTGCCGAGCAAGACGTAACGGAGACAGTGACGAAGGAGCGGCCGACAACCGAAAACGGCGAGCGGACGCGGCTCGTCATTTACCCGACTGATGGCACGGCCCGCCTCGCTTATGAAGTGAACGTCCGCTTTTTAACCCCGGTTCCCGGCAACTGGGTGTATATCATTGATGCAACCGATGGGGCCATTTTGAATAAGTTCAACCAAATCGACACCGCCAAGCCCGGCGGCGGGCAGCCGGTCGCCGGCGCGTCGACAGTCGGCGTGGGCCGCGGTGTGTTGGGGGATCAGAAATATATCAATACGACGTATTCCTCGTATTACGGCTACTACTATTTGCAAGACAATACGCGCGGCAGCGGCATTTTTACGTATGACGGACGAAACCGCACTACACTGCCCGGCAGCTTGTGGGCCGATGGCGACAACCAACTGTTCGCCAGCTATGACGCGGCGGCCGTGGACGCCCATTATTACGCCGGCGTCGTGTATGATTACTACAAAAATGTGCACGGCCGCCTGAGCTATGACGGCAGCAACGCCGCCATCCGTTCGACCGTCCATTATGGCCGCGGCTACAACAACGCGTTTTGGAACGGTTCGCAAATGGTGTACGGCGATGGCGATGGACAGACGTTTTTGCCGTTTTCCGGCGGCATTGACGTCGTTGGGCATGAGTTGACCCATGCGGTGACGGATTATACGGCCGGGCTTGTTTACCAAAACGAATCTGGCGCCATCAATGAAGCGATGTCCGATATTTTCGGCACGCTCGTGGAGTTCTACGCCAACCGCAACCCGGACTGGGAGATTGGCGAAGACATTTACACGCCTGGGGTCGCCGGCGATGCGCTCCGCTCAATGTCCGACCCCGCGAAATACGGCGATCCGGATCATTATTCCAAACGGTACACCGGCACGCAAGACAACGGCGGCGTCCATACGAACAGCGGCATCATCAATAAAGCGGCGTACTTGCTCAGCCAAGGCGGCGTCCATTACGGCGTGAGCGTCACCGGCATCGGCCGCGACAAAATGGGGAAAATTTTCTACCGGGCGCTTGTCTACTATTTGACGCCGACGTCGAACTTCAGCCAGCTGCGCGCCGCCTGCGTGCAAGCGGCCGCTGATTTGTACGGGTCGACAAGCCAAGAAGTCAACTCGGTGAAACAGGCGTTCAATGCGGTTGGAGTGTATTAAGACGAATGAAGTTTCTGACGTCACGCGTCCCGCTGTTCGGGGGCGCGTGACGCCTTTTGTGGGCAGGATTTTCCCTAAATGCGTGGAAAAGGAAAAAGAAAACGGGGGAATGGCGATGTACAAAGTGAAAGTGTTTGATAAAGAGCATGAAAAAGATTTGGAAGCGGCGGTCAATGATTTTTTAGCCCGATTGAAAGACGGACAGTTGATCGATGTCAAGTACAGCGTGGCGGCGATGGAATCGGAAGGCGAGCAAATCTACTGTTTTTCCGCCATGGTCATTTACCGGACTTGACACTTCACACGGCTCCAGACTGCGGGATTCTTTGGCCGTTTTCGTGCTGATCCCCCCAAAGCGGGCGACGCTTTTTTTGTTGCGGCATTTCCATTTCAGGCGGCGAAATTTTGCGATCGCCCGCCTTGAAGACGGGCGTTGTCGGAATGTCAGCGAACGCCCCGGAGCACCCGAGGGGCATGAGGACGGTGGTCAATTCGTTGCTGTCTGCCCCGCGGAGCCGCTCGCCCCGTTTTTTTCCGCCAATGCATAGCGGGCGGCGTTCACGCCGGCGAGCCGCCCGGTGACAAGGGCGGCGGTGATGTTGTAGCCGCCCGTGTAGCCGTGAATGTCCAAAATTTCCCCGCAAAAGTAAAGGCCGGCCATGCATTTGGAGGCCATTGTCTTCGGCTCAATTTCTTTGACCGACACGCCGCCGCCGGTGACGAATGCTTTCTCAAGCGGCAGCGTGCCGTGGACGTAAAAGGTAAACTGTTTGCACTGTCGGACAAACGCCCGCAGCGCCTCATGGCCGACCGTGCCGGCAGAGGCGTGCGGGTCGATGCCGGCCTGCTCGAGCAAAAAGACGGCGTACCGCTCGGGAAGAACCGTTTTGGTGATCGTTTTCATCGCCTTTTTCGGCTCCTCTTTGCACAGCTTGGCGAACTGTTGAAACAGTTCTTCCTGTGTCACGTCCGGAAGCGCGTCGATGCTCATTTTGACCGCGCCGTCCGCCGCTTTTTTCAACGCCTTAACGACAAACTGGCTGCAGCGGAGAGCAGCTGGGCCGGAAATGCCGAAGTGCGTAAACAGCATATCCATCCGGTGGGTGATGATCGGTTTGCCATTCGGCTTTAAGACGCTTAACGCGACGTCGCGCAGCGACAAGCCTTGCAGCGTCCGCTCTTTGATGAACGGCTCATGCGAGACGATCGGAACTTCGGTTGGAAACAATTCGGTCACCGTGTGGCCCGCTTTTTCCGCCCACGGATAGCCGTCGCCTGTTGAGCCGGTTTGCGGCACCGATTTGCCGCCGACGGCGACGACAACCGCACGGGCGTGGATCGTCTCCCCGCTTTTCAGCGTGACACCGACTGTTTTTCCTTGTTCATACAACACGTCCGCCACTGGCGATTCAAGCCGAACATCGACGCCAAGGCGCGACAATTCGCGAACAAGCGCGTCGACGACCGACTGGGCGCTGTCGCTTTTAGGAAACATGCGGCCGTGGTCTTCCTCCTTGAGCGGCACGCCGAGCCGCTCAAAAAAGCGGATGATGTCTTCATTGTTAAATACGGAAAAGGCGCTGTATAAAAAGCGGCCGTTGCCGGGAATATGGCGGACCATTTCATCCACCGGCAGCCGATTCGTCACGTTGCAGCGTCCGCCGCCGGAGATGGCGAGCTTGCGCCCGAGCTTCGTTCCTTTTTCCAACAAGAGCACCTTCGCCCCTTCTTCGCCGGCGCCGATGGCCGCCATGAGCCCGGACGGACCGCCGCCGATGATGATGACGTCGTATCCCATGTTCATTCCACCCTTTCTTTCTGCGCGTGGCCGATATTTTTCGTTCCATTGACAACTATGGTAAAATAGATACGTTGTCATTTTCAACGTCCATGGCTAGGGAAGGGGTCATATGTCAACATCGAAACTGCTGCGCGGCACGTTTATTTTAACGGCTGGCGTGATGATTTCTCGCCTTCTTGGTTTATTTTACGTCATCCCGTTTTACCATCTTGTCGGCGAGCGCGGCGGGGCGCTGTACGGATACGGCTATGTGCCGTACCAAATTTTTTTGAGCTTGGCGACCGGCGGGCTGCCGGTGGCGGTGTCAAAGTTTGTGTCGAAATACAACGCGCTTGGGGAATACGGCGTCGGCTATCGGCTCTTTCGCTCCGGCCTTGTCTTGATGATCGCAAGCGGCATCGCCTCATGGCTCATTTTGTACGCCCTGGCGCCCATCTTGGCGCCGCACGTCATCGATGCGAAAACGAACGTCAACTCGGTCGACGACGTCACGGCCGTCATCCGCGCGGTCAGCTTTGCGCTCCTCATCGTGCCGGTGATGAGCTTGATCCGCGGATTTTTCCAAGGACATGAGTCGATGGGCCCGACGGCGCTGTCGCAAGTCGTCGAACAAATCGCGCGCATCGCGTTTTTGCTTGGGGCTTGCTATGTCATTTTGCGCGTTTGGGACGGCTCAATCGTCGCGGCGGTGAGCGCGGCGACGTTTGCCGCGTTTGTCGGGGCGGCGGCGGGGCTTTTGGTGTTGCTTGTCTATTGGTGGAAGCGGCGTCCGTATTTGCAGTCGCTGCTTGCGCGTGACCGCGGCGAAGCGGACGTGTCGCTTTTGGCGATGTATAAAGAGCTGCTTCTTTCTTCGATTCCGTTTGTTTTTGTCGGCTTGTCGATGTCGCTGTACCAGCTCGTCGATCAGTTTACGTTCAATCACGCGATGGCGGCGGCGGGCCGCGGGAACATCTCGGAGCACGCGTATTCCGTGTTCAACATGTGGGCGCAAAAGCTCGTCATCATACCCGTGACGCTCGCGACCTCGTTCAGCTTGGCGCTCATCCCGACGATTACGAAAGCGTATGTCGCGCAAGATCGGAAAGCGCTGCGGCAATATTTGAACCAGACGTTTCAAGTGCTCATGTTTTTAACGCTCCCGGCGGTGATTGGCATGGCGGTGCTTGCAGGGCCGGTGTACAGCTCGTTTTACAGCTATGATCCGCTTGGTGAACAAGTGTTGCGCTGGTATGCGCCGGCGGCGATTTTGTACGCTTTGTTTTCTGTGACGGCGGCGATCATGCAAGGCATCAACGAGCAGCGGTTTACGGTCGTCAGTTTGGCTGCCGGCTTGCTTGTGAAGCTTTTGCTCAACACGCCGCTCATTATGAAATGGTCGGCCGTCGGGGCCATTGTGGCCACGATGGCGGGCTATTTCGTCTCGGTGGCGTTCAACTTATGGGTCATTCAGCGCCGCACGCGCTACCGCTATCGGTTTGTCGCCCGCCGGACGGCGTTTATGGCCATCCTGACGGCGGCGATGTCAGCGGCGGTTATGGGGGTCGAGGCGCTGGCGTCCCGATGGATCGATTACCGCGCCGGCACCGCTGAATCGGTGGGCGCTGTTTCCATCGGCGCAGCGGTCGGGGCGGCCGTCTACTTGTTTCTCAGCATCCGCTCCGGGTTGTTTTCGGCGCTGTTTGGCGACCGGTTTGCGTTTTGGCGCCGGAAAGAGAAAAAGGCGGTATCGTAGACGAGGGTGTATGGGGGATCGGCCGTTTCCTAGAAGCGGCTCGTTTAGGCCGGGAGCCTGGCGGACGGCGCTTCTTGCGAACATCGCAGCGCCCGAGCGAAAGGGTTCGACGACGGCTGTTTTTCGCCCTCCCCCATGCCGTTCGGCTTGCAGCAAAAAAAGAAGAAGGCGGTCGTCCCCGCCTTCTTTCTCCATTTCGCTTACGACAGGCCGAGCCGGCGTTCGATGCGATCGAGGCGGCTTTCCACCCGGTCGAGCCGGCGGTCGAGCCGTTCGACGGCCCGCTCAAGCCGTTCGATGCGCCGCGCCCAGTTGGCGAATGGCCCGCCTGGGTATCCGGGCCAAAATTGGCTGGCTGGCGGCTGTTGACGGTAATCATCCAACGTTGGGACATAATAGTAATATTCATTCATCGGCAAATCCCCCTTCTTGATGTTTCCTTCACAGTGTATGGGGGGAAGGCGGAAGCGGACTAGATGAACGCCTAATGAAGGCCATATTTTTAGGAGGGAGATTTGTGGAGCTGCGCATTGACAAGCTGCTCGCCCATATGGGGTATGGGACGAGGAAGGAAGTGAAAAAGCTGCTCAAGTCCGGAGCGGTGAAAGTGGACGGCGCGCCGGTTCGTGATGCGAAAACGAAAGTGCGGCCGGATGAGCAAATCGTGACCGTTTGGGGAGAAACGGTCGAGTACAAGCCATTCATTTACTTGATGATGAATAAGCCTTCGGGGGTCGTTTCCGCGACGGAAGATGCCGTGGAAGAGACGGTCGTCGATTTGCTTGAAGAAGAAGACCGGGCATTTTCCCCGTTTCCGGTCGGGCGGCTTGACAAAGATACGGAAGGGCTGCTGCTCTTGACGAATGACGGCCAGCTCGCCCATCAGCTGTTGTCGCCGAAAAAACACGTGCCGAAAACGTATTTTGCCGTCGTGGACGGGGAAGTGACGGAAGCGGATGTCGCGGTGTTTCAGCGCGGCGTCGTCCTTGATGACGGCTATGAAACAAAGCCGGCCAAGCTCGTTGTGTTGAAATCCGGCCTTCGTTCCGATGTCGAGGTGACGATCACCGAAGGGAAGTTCCATCAAGTGAAGCGGATGTTCCAAGCGGTCGGCAAACGGGTCGTCTATTTAAAACGAATTCAAATGGGGCCGCTCGCCCTTGACCCGGATTTGGCCGTCGGCGAGTATCGGGAATTGACGGACGAAGAGGTGGACATGTTGAAGCAATACCGGCCAGAGACGGACGAAAAAAAAGGAACCTGACGCGGTTCCTTTTTTATGGAAAAATAGTGGATATTCATCTGTGGAAAAATGGTTCGCGTTCATCTCCCATCTTGCCTACCCTATTGGCACCGGGTTTACGAAGAGATGCGCACTTTTTTGTTTGTGGTCGTCCATTTGCCCTTGCTTGGGCTGCGAACGAGATCGTTGTACATAAGCACGTTTAAGTCGCGCTGGATCGTTCGTGGGGTGGTGCCGAACTCATCAACAAGCTCTTGGGTCGTAACCGTTCCTTTTTCGCTAATGTACATATACACGGATTTGATGCGGGTAAGCATCCGATGTGTTGAAGGTTTCAAAAGACCACTCCCTATCTTAGCATCATTCGCATGGCACAACCGACCGCTAGCAGATGAGAGATGTCTTTGTCTGTTTACTACCATTGTACACGAAATGAGAGGGAAAATGCTACCCGTTTGCCCTTATTCGCGAAAAATTTAAACTTTTTGTAGCGAAATCGAAACAAAGTTGTGACGAACGAAACATTTTGACTTCTGTTTTTCGATGTGATACGTTGACAACAAAGAGCGATGAACAAGAAAGGGAGAATGGCGTTGGAGATCAATTGGATCGAGGAAGCGCAAAAGCGGAAAGACGATCTCATCCGCGACGTGCAAGCGCTTGTCCGCATTCCGAGCGTCCGCGACGACGACGGGGCGAAACCGGGGGCGCCGTTTGGCCCGAAGGTGGCGGAGGCGCTCGAGTACATGCTGCGCCGCGGCCGGGAGGAAGGATTCCAAGTGAAAAATGTCGACGGGTTTGCCGGGCATATTGAAATGGGTGAAGGGGAGAAGCTCATCGGCGTGCTCGGCCATCTTGACGTCGTGCCGGCGGGGGACGGCTGGACGATGGATCCGTTTGCCGCCGAGGTGCGCGGCGGCCGCCTTTACGGACGCGGAGCGATCGATGACAAAGGGCCGACCGTCGCGGCGTTTTACGCGATGAAAATCGTCAAAGAACTCGGGCTGCCGCTCGGCAAGCGGGTGCGGCTCATCATCGGGGGCGATGAGGAAAGCGACTGGCGCTGCGTTGCCCATTATTTTCAGCGGGAAGAAATGCCGGACGCCGGGTTTGTCCCGGACGCCGATTTTCCGATTATTTATGCGGAAAAAGGGATCATTGACGCCGATTTGGCATACCGGCCGGCCGCGCCGGACGGAGCGGGGGCGTTCACGCTCGTTTCGTTTCAAGCCGGCCGCCGCTACAATATGGTGCCCGACGCGGCGGAAGCGGTGGTGGAAGGAGCGGGACGGACGGAGGAGCTGCTTGGCCTCTATGAACAGTTTTGCCGGGAGCGCGGCGTAAAGGGGAGCATCAGGCAAAGCGAAGGGGCCGTCGTCTTTCAATTGGAAGGGGTGTCCGCTCATGGCGCCGAACCGGAGCGCGGCAAAAACGCCGGCGTCTATTTGGCGGAGTTTTTGGCGTCGCTTCCGCTTGACGGCCAAAGCTTGCCGTTTGTCGAGTTTGCCGCGGCCGTCCTGTCCGACACGCGCGGCCGGAAGCTCGGCCTCGCGCATCGCGATGAGCGGAGCGGCGAGCTGACGGTCAACGCCGGGATGTTGTCGTACAGCCGCGACGGCGGCGGAACGATCGGGTTGAACATCCGCTATCCGGTGACGGCCGACGGCGGCGCGATCCGCCGGACGCTCGCCGAGACGGCCGCCCGGCACGGCTTTTCCCTCAGCCGTTTTGCCGACACGAAGCCGCATTACGTCGATCCCGGCCATGAGCTGATCCGCACGCTCCAGCGCGTGTATGAACAACAAACCGGCGAGCCGGCCCGGCTGCTTTCGATCGGCGGCGGCACGTACGCCCGCGCCTTGACGGCCGGCGTGGCGTTCGGCGCCTTGTTTCCCGGCCGCCCGGACGTCGCCCACCAAAAAGATGAATATATCGAGATTGACGACTTGGTGAAAGCGACCGCCATTTACGCCCAAGCGATTTATGAGCTGGCGAACTAAACGGCGGTCCGCCGCCCCGGCGAACAAAGAGAGCGGGGCGGGCGTTGGTTTCACGAAAGGGGAGGACGGGATGGAAGCGGCGTTAAAACGGGGGGCGGCGGCGCGAAAAACGGTGTTTCCGCTCTTTTATTTTCTCATCTTTTTTGCGTTTGGCGCCCTGTTTCCGCTTTTGTCGGTCTATTTGCAGGAAGAGGCGCGCCTTTCGGGGGCGGCGATCGGCTGGATCATGTCGCTTCCCCCGATCGTGACGATGGCGGCCCAGCCGCTTTGGGGCATGGCGACCGATTACACGCGCAAACCGGTCGGCCTTTTGATGGCAGCGCTCGTGCTGGCGGCGCTGTTTGGGGTCATGTATGCGCTCGCCGGCAGCTACCGGCAGTTTGTGGCGCTCACCGTGCTGCTGTCGGCGATGCAAAGCGCCATCGTTCCGCTTTCCGACAGCCTCGCCCTTCGCCATGTGCACGAACAGGGCGGAAACTACGGGGCGATCCGGCTGTGGGGGTCGCTTGGGTTTGCGGTGGCGGTGCTGGCTGTCGGCTGGCTGTCTGATCATATCGCCTTTGCGGTCATTTTTTACGCCTTTTCGTTGGCGCTGCTCGCCGCGGCGGCTTTGGCCGCCCGCCTGCCGCGCTATCCGATGGCGGCGCCGGGGGCGCTGACGCGGCAGGACGTGCGCGGGCTGCTGGCGGCCCGCCCGTTTCGGCTGCTGCTTGTGGCGACGTTTTTATTGTTTGGCCCGATTTTGGCCAACAATTCGTATTTCGGGCTGCTCATTCATGAGCTGGGCGGGACGTTGACCGGCATCGGCCTCGCCTTTTTGTTTGCCGCCGGCAGCGAGGCGCCGTTTATGAAGGCGGCGGATTGGCTGATCGGCCGCTTCGGCGCGGTGCCGATCCTTCTGTCGGCCGCGCTCATCTCGGCGGCCCGCTGGCTGTCGTATGCGGCCGACCCGCCGCTTTGGTTTGTGTATATGACGACGGTCGTGCAAGGCTGTTCGGTCGGCCTGGCGATCCCGACGGCGCTGCAATATGCGCGCCGCCTGGCGCCGGAGCGGGTGCAGGCGACGGCCGTCGCGCTGTACTCGGCGGTCGGAAACGGCCTTGGCGCTTGGTTTTGCACGCTTGTCGGCGGCTATTTGTTTGAACGGTGGCACATCGGCGCCGTCTATTCGTTTTTTGGCGCTTGCACGCTGGCCGGCGTGCTCGTGCTGCTGCGGCTGGCCAAACGAGAACGATCGATCGGCAGGTGAGGAAGATGAGACGGAACCATTATTTTATCGCCGTTCCGCTGACGGCGGACGCAAAGCAAGCTATTGCCCGGTTTTCGGGAGACGCGGCTTCATCGCTGCCGTTTCGCACATGGGTGCACGAGCAAGACTACCATATCACGTTGGCGTTTTTAGGCGATGTGCCGCCGGAGAGGATGGCGCCGCTGTGCGAGGCGATGAATGCGGTCGCGGCGCGCTGCGCTCCGTTTTCCCTCGAGCTGGCCGGGTTGGGGACGTTCGGGGAGCGGACGGCGCCGCGCATTTTTTGGCAAGGGGTGAAAGCGGAAACCGCGTTGAACGAGCTTCGGCGCGAGGTGTATGAAGCGTGCCTTGCGCTCGGCTTTTCCCTCGACCGGCGGCCGTTTGCCCCGCATATTACGATCGCCCGCAAATGGCAGGGCGAGGCGCCGTTTCAGCCGGAGGCGCTCCATTCGCTTCCGGCCGCCTCAGCGGCGTTTTCGGTGCCGGAAATCGTGCTGTACCGGACGAATATGGAGAAAACGCCGAAATACGAAACGATCGCCGCGTTCCCGCTGCTTGGCGCCCCGGACGGCCGGAGCGGGTGAAGGCATGGGGCAGCTTTTGAAGCTGCGGGATTATATTTCCCGCTATGAAACGGATGTGTATCATTATGTGCCGGAGTTTATCCGGCTGAAACAATGGCAATGGGAACAGGCGAAAGCGCGCTGGGAGGCGGAGCGGAACGCCGACGGCGCGCGGCGGGAACCGGAAGAAACGTGGGACTTTTTGCTTGACAAGCCGTCATGGTGGGAGCGGCTCATCGGCCGCTGGCGCCGCGGCCCGGAGCCGGAGTTGGACGAAGAACGGCCGCCCGCCCCGCCTTTGAGCCGGGCGGCCACCCTCGATGAGCTGAAGCGGCAGTTTCTTGACGATTTGTTTGAGCTTCAGCTGAGATGGGCGAGTTCAACGATGACGCACATCTCTTTTGTGGATGAAGCATGGTACGGCGATGAAAGGTTGAAATATTTTTTGCAGCGGTTTCCGGACACCTATTTATGTTTTTACCGGCCAGTCGCGGCAGCCGGCAAGGCGGCCGTCGAGCTTGAGACGATTTTGTTGACGCCGGCGGCCGCTTGGTGCCTCGCGTTTGTCGAAGGGGAGCCGGACAACGTCGTCATCGCCTCCACCGGCCGGTTTTGGGTGGAACGAGCCGGAGCGGACACAGTGAAGCGGGTCAACCCGGTTATCTCGCTGCGGCGGACGGAAGGAATCGTTTCGGACATTTTCCGCCGGCACGGTGTGGAGTGGCCGATCCATCTGGCGGTTGTCAACCGCTATGGCTACATTGACAGTGGCCATCTCTTTCCATTTGTCCGCTATATCGATAAGCGAAACTATGAATCATGGTTTTCCCGCCTGCGCGGCTCGGCCCTGCCGCTTCGGCACGGGCAGCTGAAGGCGGCTGAAGCACTGCTCAGGCATTGCATCAGCTTTTCGAGCCGCCGTTATGACGGGAATAGCGGCGCTGATGAGTGGCAACAATAGAATCATGTGTGCATCGATGGGGCGACCGGCCGTTTTTTTGGCACCGCCCTTTTTCTTTTGCGTATGATAGTACTAACGGGAGGCAAAAAAAGGGGGTGAACTGCGATGCTTCACATCAGCCGAACGTTTGCCGCCTATTTGGACGAGATCGATCAAATAACAGTGATCGTGCCGAAAGCGCGCTGCCTCGACAACATGGAGCCGTTTGTGATGACGGCGCCCAGCGGAGAAGACATCCCGCTTGTGGTGCAGCAAAAGGAGGACTTGGGCGATGCGGTCAAATATGTGTGCCGGTTTTCGGTGCCGTTTCAATTTGGAGAGACGCATTGGATTCGCGCCCGCTCCGGGGAGGAGTCCGATGTGCAAATCGGGGCGGTGGTGCGGACGGAAGCGTTTGATGACCAGTTTTTTTACGACGGAAAGCTTGGCGTGGAGTATGCGAAAGAGCAGACGATCTTCCACGTTTGGGCGCCGACGGCCACTGCCGTGAGCGTCAAGCTCGTCCATCCAGACCATGGCGATGTCCGCTATGTGCCGCTTGTGCGCGGGGAGCGCGGCGTCTGGTCGGCGGCCGTCCCTGGGGACTGGGAGCGGGCGCGCTATATGTATGTCGCCTGCATCAACCGCGTCTGGCGCGAGGCGGTTGACCCGTATGCGACCGCTGTCTCGGTCAACGGAGAGTATGGCGTGATCGTAGATTGGGAAAAAACGAAGCTGGCCAAGCCCGCTCCGCCGCTTCCGCCATGCCCGTCGCCGACCGATGCCGTCATTTACGAGCTGAGCATCCGCGATTTTACGAGCCATCCCGACAGCGGCGCCGTCTGGAAAGGAAAATACCTCGGGCTGACGGAGGAACATACGCGCGGGCCGAACGGGACCGTCACCGGGCTTTCCTATTTGAAGGAGCTGGGCGTCACCCATGTCCAGCTCATGCCGTTTGCCGATTTCGCCGGGGTCGATGAGCGCGATCCACAAGCGGCCTACAACTGGGGATACAATCCGCTCCATCTATATGCGCCGGAAGGAAGCTATGCCACCGATCCGCATGACCCATACGCGCGCATTGTCGAGCTGAAGCAGGCGATCCGCGCGCTGCAGGAAAACGGCTTGCGCGTCGTGATGGACGCGGTGTACAACCATGTGTACGACCGGGAGCAGTCGCCGCTTGAGAAGCTTGTTCCCGGCTATTACTTCCGCTATGACGCCTACGGCCGGCCGGCCAACGGCACCGGCGTCGGCAACGATATCGCCTCCGAGCGGCGGATGGCGCGCCGCTGGATTGTCGATTCAGTGGTGTTTTGGGCGAAAGAGTACGGCATAAACGGGTTTCGTTTTGATTTGATGGGCGTGCATGATATCGAAACGATGAAGTCGGTGCGCGACGCCCTCGATGCGATCGACCCGTCCATTCTCGTCTATGGGGAAGGCTGGGACTTGCCGACGCCGCTCGCTCCGGAGCAAAAAGCGACGATGGCGAACGCCAAGCGGCTGCCGCGCCTTGCCTATTTCAATGACCGGTTCCGCGATGCGGTCAAAGGCAGCACCTTCTATTTGCCGGACCGCGGGTTCGCTCTTGGCGACTCCGCCGGCCGCGAGCAGGTCAAAACGGCGATCGCCGGCAGCCTGGAGGCGTTCGGCGGTCTGTTTTGCCATCCGCTTCAATCGGTCAACTATGTCGAATGCCATGACAACCATACATTTTGGGACAAAATGGAGGCCGCCAACGGCCATGAACCGGAATGGCTTCGTCGCAAACGGCAAAAATTGGCGACTGCAATCGTTCTGTTGGCGCAAGGCATCCCGTTTTTGCACAGCGGACAAGAGTTTTATCGGACGAAAGGCGGCGACGAAAACAGCTACCGGTCGCCCGATGCGGTCAATCGGCTTGACTGGGAGCGGAAAAGCCGCTATGAAGACGATGTCCGCTACATCCAAGGATTGATCGCTATCCGTCGGGCGCACGGCGCGTTCCGCCTAGCGACCGAAGTCGATGTGCAGCGCCATTTGACGTTTCTCGAACCAACCCCTCCATCGGTCATCGCTTATTGGCTGCGCGATGTCGCCCTTTACGGACCGTGGACGGACATTGTCGTCATTCACCATAACGAGGAAACTGGGGTAGTCATCGCCCTTCCGGATGACGGGGAATGGCACGTTGTATGCGACGGAGAGCAAAGCGGGACCGTCCCTCTTCGGCAAGTGCGCCGCTTTTTGGACGCGGACGGCATCGGCACATGGGTGCTCGTCAAAACGGGCGCGGCCGCGGATGTGGAAAACGGAAAATGAAGCCGGACGGCATGACAGCGGCCCCGCCGTTTTTTCGCCTTGGCGGATGAAGGATGGGAGCTTTAGGAAGTTTGTTTGGCAAGAAAAATGTTTGCATGCCGGGGCTGTATTTCAGTATAATACAAGTAACATGGACGGAAGCAGGACGCGGGATGGCCGTCCTTTTTATTTGTACTTTAAGTCGCAGGTGAACATGCTTTGGAACAGTTACTAGGTAAGGAGTGGGCGATCACTCCGGCTGGCGGTGCAACAGGGGATGCGTATTTTGCGGAATATGAGGGGAAGAAGCTGTTTTTGAAACGGAATTCTTCCCCGTTTCTTGCCGTGCTGTCCGCCGAGGGCATCGTCCCGAAGCTTGTGTGGACGAAACGGCTGGAAAACGGCGATGTGTTTACGGCCCAGCAATGGCTGAACGGGCGGGAATTGAAGCCGCATGAAATGAAGAGCGGGCAGGTGGCGGCGCTGCTGAAGAAAATTCACGGCTCGAAAGAACTCGTGACGATGCTTCAGCGGCTTGGCAAAACGCCGCTGCACCCTGAGGCGATGTTCGCTGCGCTCGCCGAGCAGCAGCGGCGCCATCCGCTCGGTGCGGCGGCTGTTTCCGAAGCGCTCGGCTGGCTCGAGTTGCGCGTCTCGCTCCTGCCGGCTGATCAATACGTCGTTTGCCACTGTGACATCAACCATAACAATTGGCTACTGGCCGATGACGGCACGTTGTACTTGATCGATTGGGACGGGGCGGTCATTGCGGATCCGGCCATTGACATCGGCACGCTGCTTTATCTGTACATTCCGCGCGCCGAATGGGAAGCGTGGCTGCGCGAGTACGGGGTGGCGTGGACGGAGGAGCTTGGCCTCCGCCTGAAGTGGTATACGATCGCCCATACGCTTTACTCGCTGTTTTGGCCGAAGGGAAAGGACTGGCAAAAAGAAAAGGAGCGGTCGCTCCAACTTTTGCACCGTGTTTTGTCCGACCCGCTTTGACATGCACCGAAGCGGCAGCGCAAAGCGCGGCGGTTTCGCGCCGCCCCCTGTTCAGGAGAGCTCGTTCACCCAGTCGGCGAGCTGGCTTTGATGCGCGGAAATGTGGGCGCTTAAATCGGCGCTGTATTTTCCGCCTTGGCCGTAGGCGTAAATGTTCGGGAGAATTTGCTTGACATGGGCGTTCACTTCGCTGTTGGCAAGCAGCGACTTTGCAAGCCGCTCAATTTGTTCACATTCGGAGACGGTTCCGCAGCAATCAAGCTGATGTTCGGATAAAATATCTTTCAGCACGGTCAATTGGTCGTTATGGTCGAGCGGCATGCCGATCACCATCCTTCAAGCAAAGCTGTACGTTGTTAATATGCCCGGGCGCAGCTGCGTTTATGCCCGGGCGTTTGCGTCTTTGGACGCGACTATGGTATCGTCAAACTGACAAATTCAACGAGGCAGAGGTGTCCGTATGCGTTTGCGCAACAAACCGTGGGCGAAAGACAAAATCGCCGCTTATCCGCATTACGTCATTCCCGACCCGGAAGCGAGGCGCGGGCGGTGGCGCGAACTGTTCGGCAACGAGCGGCCGATCCATATTGAAATCGGCACGGGGAAAGGGAAATTTATCACCGAAATGGCGAAGCTTCATCCCGATATCAATTTCATCGGCATCGAGCTGTATCCGAGCGTGCTCGTATCGGCGCTGGACAAGCTGATTGAGAGCGAGCTGCCGAACGTGCGGCTGCTCAATGCCAATGCGAAAGACGTCGGCGCATTTTTTGCCGACGGGGAAGTCTCCCGCATTTATTTGAATTTTTCCGATCCGTGGCCGAAAAAGCGGCACGAGAAGCGGCGGCTTACATACCGGGATTTCTTGGCGCTCTATGAGCGCATTTTGACGGAAGACGGCGACATTCATTTGAAAACGGACAACCAGTCGTTTTTTGAATACTCGCTCGTCAGCTTGTCGCAATACGGCTTTGTGCTCGCGGCGGTCCAGCTCGATTTGCATCGGAGCGGTGTGGAAGGCAATGTGATGACCGAATACGAAGAGAAGTTTTCCGCCAAAGGCAACCGCATTTACCGCTGCGAGGCGGTGCGCCCGCGGCGGGCGTAGCCGCAAACGGAAGAGCCCCAACAGGCGGGGCTCTTTTTTGTTTTACGAACAGCCGGCGGGGGGCGGACGATGCGCTGCCGCGATCGGGGAGAACGGTGCCGGTCCATTTCGCGAACGCCGAAGCGGGTGAGCGCTTCCGGCCTTGCAGCGGCGGGGGATATGGAAAAACGCCGAATCGCAGCCAAGCCGCTTTGGCCGGAAAGGACGAACGACGGCGCTCAAACGGAAAAAGGCTGAACCGCACCGATTTTCATCCCGTTTTTGGTCATCGATATGATCGTCGGCTCAAACAGAAAAATGTTGAACCGCACCGGTTCGCCCACGGAACACCGCCGTTTTCCCCATCGGTTTAGAACGGAACGGCGGGGCGGTTTTTTTCTTTCTCGATTATGAAGAAAATGGTACACTAAGGAAGGGGGAGATGGACATGGAACAGCTGAAAATCGGGCAAATCACCTTGACGTGGCTGAACGGAGGCGTCACTCACCTGGACGGCGGGGCGATGTTTGGCGTCGTTCCGAAGCCGCTTTGGTCGAAAAAGTATCCGCCAAACGACAACAACCAGATTGAGCTGCGCACCGACCCGATTTTGGTTGAAGCGGGCGGCAAGCGGCTGCTCATTGAGTCCGGCATCGGCAACGGCAAGCTGACCGACAAACAAAAGCGCAATTTCGGCGTCACCGAAGAATCGTCGCTCGATGAGTCGCTTGCCGCGCTTGGGCTTGCGCGCTGCGACATTGACATTGTCATCATGACGCATCTTCATTTTGACCATGCGTGCGGCTTGACAGTGTGGGAAGACGGGCGGCTCGTGCCGGCGTTTCCGCGGGCGGCGGTCATCGTGTCGGATGTTGAGTGGGATGAGATGCGAAATCCGAACATTCGTTCGCGCAATACGTATTGGAAAGAAAACTGGGAACCGATCGCCGAACAAGTCGTTCCGTTTGCGAAAGAGACCGAAGTCGTTCCGGGAATCCGCCTTATACATACCGGCGGCCACAGCGCCGGCCATGCGATCGTGGTGATCGAATCAGACGGGGAGATGGCGATTCATCTTGGCGATTTGCTCGGGACGCACGCCCATCAAAACGTGCTTTGGGTGATGGCGTACGACGACTACCCGATGGATTCCATTTTTGCCAAACAGCGATGGCTCCCGTACGGCATGGAGCGAAACGCCTGGTTTACGTTTTACCATGACGCTTATTACCGGGCGGTGAAATGGCAGGCGGACGGCGCGATCGCCGCGGCGGTGAAGCGGAACCGCCCGCCGCTATAACGGTTTGGCCTCGATGACCGCGCCGGTGTAGGCGTTGACGAAAAATTCCGCGTCCCCGTCATCGCGGCAAACGCCGCCGCGGTAAACAGTGTACGTCAACCCGTTTTTCTCATACTGCTCCGGCGCAACTTGAATCCATGAACCGCGAATGGGGCGCGGTCCGCCGAGTGCGCGTTTCGCCATCGCGAGCGCTTGTTCCGGCGCGAGAAGCGTCGGCTTTGCGGCGGCGCGGACGGCGCAGATGGCGGCGGCGCCCACTGCGGCGCCAACGATCCATTTTTTCCAAGCCATGCGTTCGGTCCTCCTTTTGCCTTGATACGGTTTAGTATAGCCGATTTTGGCGAAATAGGTAAGCAGAACGGGAAAAGGAACTGAAAACAGAAAGGAAGATAGGCGATGAATGAAGAAACGCTCCAATTGTTTCAGACGTTGACCGAGCTGCCGGGGGCGCCGGGCTATGAACATCCGGTGCGCCAGTTTATGCGCCAAGAGCTGGCGAAGTATGCCGATGAAGTGGTGCAAGACCGGCTCGGCAGCGTTTTCGGCGTCAAGCGCGGCGACGAAACCGGCCCGACGGTGATGGTCGCCGGTCATATGGATGAGGTCGGGTTTATGGTGACGGCGATCACCGACAACGGCATGATCCGCTTTCAAACGCTCGGCGGCTGGTGGAACCAAGTGCTGCTCGCCCAGCGCGTGCAAATCATCACGGACAACGGGCCGGTCATCGGCGTCATCGGCTCGATTCCGCCGCACCTGCTTGATGAAGAGCAGCGCAATAAGCCGATGGACCTGAAAAACATGCTCATTGACATCGGCGCGGAAAGCCGCGACGACGCGGAGCGCATCGGCATTCGCCCCGGCCAGCCGATCGTGCCGATCAGCCCGTTTACGCCGTTGGCGAACGGGAAGACGGTGATGGCGAAGGCGTGGGACAACCGGTTTGGCTGCGGGTTGGCGATTGAACTGCTGAAAGAGCTCCAAGGCGCTGCGCTGCCGAACGTCCTGTACGCCGGCGCGACTGTGCAGGAAGAAGTCGGGCTGCGCGGGGCGCAGACGGCGGCCACGATGATCAATCCGGACATCTTCTTCGCCCTTGAGGCGAGCCCGGCGAACGATATGACCGGCGACAAGCAGGCGTTTGGCCATATCGGGAAAGGAGCGCTCGTCCGTCTGTACGACCGGACGATGATCACGCACCGCGGCATGCGCGAATTTGTGCTCGATACGGCCGAGTCGCTTGATGTGCCGTACCAATTTTTCATTTCCCCGGGCGGGGGGACAGACGCCGGGCGAGTCCATGTCGCCAACCGCGGCGTGCCATCGGCGGTGATCGGCATTTGCGCCCGCTACATTCATACGCATGCGGCGATCATTCATGTCGACGATTATGCGGCGGCGAAAGCACTCATCGTCGAGCTCGTGAAACGGTGCGACCGGGCGACGGTTGAGGCGATCCGCCAAAACAGCTAGGCAAAGAGAAACGAACGGCAGAGCGGAACAAAGGGAGGGGGAGAAGCGGCAGCTTCTCCTTTTCCATGCGAAGGAGGGACAATGATGAAAACTGTTGCGGTCGGAACGAAAAATGAAGCGAAAGTTGCCGCCGTCCGCGCGGTGTTCGCCGCGCCGTCGTGGCGCCTTGTGCCGCTGGACGTGCCCTCCGGCGTCTCCGTCCAGCCGCTGTCCGATGAAGAAACGCGGCTTGGGGCGATGAACCGCGCCAAACGGGCGCTGGACGCGGCAGGAGCGGAGATCGGCATCGGGTTGGAAGGCGGCGTGATGCGGATCGACGGGCAATGGTGGCTGTGCAATTGGGGGGCGCTGGCCGACCGAAGCGGCCTTGTCCTCACCGCGGCGGGCGCGCGCCTTGCCCTGCCGCCGGAGATCGGCGCCGAACTTGAAGCGGGAAGAGAACTCGGCGAGGTGATGGAGGAATATACGGGGCGGCGGAACATCCGGACGAACGAAGGGGCGGTCGGCGTGTTGACGAACGGGCGCATCAAGCGTGCGGCGATGTTTTCCCACATCGTCGAGCTGCTGGCCGGCCACTATGAGTTTTTTTGCCAAAACGGACCGTTCACGGTATGATAAAAGGGAGCGGCTGACGACGCCATTACGCTAAGGAGGCAGACGAATGGACAGCCGGCAAATGTACGAGACGATCAAGAAGCGTCTAGGCGGCCATCCGCACTGGACGTTTCGCTTTGACGCCAAGCAGGATGCGATGCGCATCGAGGATGAACGCACGAAAAAAGGCGTGACGATTTCGCTTCCCGGCGTGATCGCCAAGTGGCACGATCAAAAAGACGAAGCGGTGCGCGAAATCGTCTATTACGTGGAACAAACGCTGAAAACGATGGAAGAAGCGGTCGCGCTTTTCGGCAACGAGCGGAACATTTACCCGGTCATTCGCTCGACATCGTTTCCGACGGAGACGAAAGAAGGCGTGCCGCTTGTGCACGATGGCCATACGGCGGAAACGCGCATTTATTATGCGCTTGATTTAGGCAAAACGTACCGCTTGATCGATGAACAAATGCTGAAAGCGGAGCGGTGGAGCGCCGAGCGGGTGAAGGAAATCGCCCGTTTCAACGTCCGGTCGTTGCCGACGCCGGTGAAAGAAGACCGCGTGGCGGACAACGTGTTTTATTTTGTCAACACGAACGACGGCTATGATGCGAGCCGGTTGTTGAACGAGGCATTTTTGGCGGAAATGGAAGCGCGCATCGAAGGGACGATGGCGTTGGCCGTCCCGCATCAAGATGTGCTCATTATCGCCGATTTGCGCAACGAGGTCGGCTACGACGTTCTAGCGCAAATGACGATGAGTTTTTTTGCCGGCGGCCGCGTGCCGATTACCGCCTTATCCTTTTTGTACGAAAACGGAGAGTTGGAACCTATTTTTATTTTAGGAAAAAAACGGAGAACATAAGGTGCAAGGAGGAATCAACCGATGAATGTATTTTACAATCGCGAAGGAATCGGCGATGTATTGCTTGTGTCGCTGAAGCCGATTCCTGCCGAAGAGCGGGCGTTTGTGAAACGAGGCGACGTCGTTCGCATTTTTTCGGAGCGGAGCGGAGAGACGGTCGGTTACAACATTTTTTCCGCTTCTTCATACCATCCGTTTTCCGGCAGTGGCCCGCTCGATGTCGATGAAGAACTCGTTGGCGTCATCAATGACATTTTGGCGAAAAACGGTTTTGACGAACCGATCGAGGCTGATTTGTCGCCGAAGTTTGTCGTCGGATATGTGAAAGAAAAAACGAAGCATCCGAACGCCGACAAACTGAGCGTCTGCCAAGTCGATGTCGGCGGTGAAGTGCTGCAAATCGTCTGTGGGGCGCCGAACGTCGCCGCCGGGCAGAAAGTCGTCGTCGCCAAAATCGGCGCCGTCATGCCGAGCGGCCTTGTCATTCAGGAAAGCGAGCTGCGCGGCGTCCGGTCATCCGGCATGATTTGTTCGGCACGCGAACTCGGGCTGCCGAACGCCCCGCAAGAAAAAGGGATTCTTGTGCTCTCCGACGAGTACGAAGTCGGCCAGCCGTTCGTGTTTTGACCGTCCCGACGGCGTTTTTGCCAACAATGAATGAGATAGAAAGAGTGAAACGGCCGATGAAATTTTGGAAACGATGGCTTC
The DNA here is from genome assembly GCA_900450595.1 of [Flavobacterium] thermophilum. Taxonomy (GTDB): domain Bacteria; phylum Bacillota; class Bacilli; order Bacillales; family Anoxybacillaceae; genus Geobacillus; species Geobacillus thermophilus. The sequence goes on along the minus strand of UGGS01000001.1, from coordinate 1,967,597 downwards.
GCATGTTTGCGGAGGAAGAAGAGCAGGAACAGCCGCCCATTCCTCAACCGGAGCGTGCAGAGGCGAAAGTGGTGTACCAATACCCGCAAGGCCGCTTTCGGTTTCCGCTCATTCCCGACGATCAGCCGCGGGAGGAACAGAAACAGCCGCAGCGGTTGGCAGACGGGGGAAGAACGCGGCCGGCCTCTGGCCGCCCGTCAGACAGCCTGGCGCGGGAAACGGCGGAAAAACGCCCGTTCCGCCCGTCCGATGTGCCGTCGCCGGTGTTTGGGTATCAAAGACAGGGCGGCGAACAGCGGGGGGCAAAACGAACGCCGGTTTCCGACTTTAAGCCGGAGCAAAGCCGCTCCGCCTCTTTGGCGCCGCCCGAACAGGAAGAGAGCAGCAAAGCGACCGCCCCACCGGATGAACAAGCCGCCGTTGCGGCCGGGAGCGAAACGGCAGCAGAGACTATGGCCAAGGCCGCGGAAGAAGGGGCGCCGCGATCGGATGAGCGGCAGCACGATCAGCAGAAAAGGGGCGCCGGGCAAGAGGAAGAGGAGCGGTCCGTCTTTGGCGCCGGTCCGCGGCTTGAAGAGGCGATTGAGAATGAAACGGCGGCGGAGAAGATCACCAAGGTGCTAGAAGAAGGAGCGCCGCGACCGGATGAGGGGCAACGCGGCCATGGGGCGGAGAAAGGCGCCGGACGGGAAGAAGAAGCGCGGCTGTCTTCTCCCCGTCTCGGACGGGCGCGCATCCCGTACAATGTGATGATGCTAAAGGAAGACCGGCGCAAGCTCGAGGAACGCTCGCGCCGGGACGGCTATTCGCTGCCGCCGTCTGCGTTGCTTGAGCCGCCCGGGGAGGCGGCGTCTGCTGACGAACAGTGGATTCGCGAACAATGCGCCCGCCTCGACCGGACGTTTGCGAGCTTCCATATCGGAGCGAAGGTCGTTGGGGCAACGCAAGGGCCGACGGTGACGCAGTTTGAAGTGCAGCCCGATTTGGGCGTGAAAGTAAGCAAAATTACGAGCTTGACGGACGACATTAAACTGAGTTTGGCAGCGAAAGACATTCGGATTGAAGCGCCGATTCCGGGAAAGCGGACGATCGGCATTGAAGTGCCGAACCGAACGAGCCGTCCGGTGCGTCTGCGGGAAATTTTAGAAAGCGAAGCGTTCCGTAAAAGCCCATCGCCGCTTACCGTGGCGCTTGGGCTTGACATTAGCGGTGCGCCGGTCGTGACTGACATCCGAAAAATGCCGCATGGGCTGATCGCCGGGGCGACCGGGTCGGGAAAAAGCGTATGCATGAACGCTATGCTTGTCAGCATGTTGTACAAAGCCGCCCCGCATGAGGTGAAGTGGCTGCTGATTGATCCAAAAATGGTGGAGCTTGCCCCGTACAACGGCTTGCCGCATTTGCTCAGCCCGGTCATCACCGAAGCAAAAGCGGCCGCCGGGGCGCTCAAGTGGGCGGTCGGCGAAATGGAGCGGCGGTACGAGCTGTTTGTCCATGCCGGCGTGCGCGATCTTGAAAAATACAATGACCGTCTGCGTGCAAGCGGGGGAAGTGAGCCGCCGTTGCCGTACATCGTCATCGTCATCGACGAACTGGCTGATTTGATGATGGCCGCCCCGGCCGATGTCGAGGAATCGATTTGCCGCTTGGCGCAAAAGGCGCGGGCGTGCGGCATTCACTTGTTGATCGCCACGCAACGGCCGTCGGTTGACGTCATCACCGGCTTGATCAAGGCGAACATTCCGACGCGCATCGCCTTTTCTGTTTCTTCCCAAGTCGACTCGCGCACGATTTTGGATGTGAACGGCGCCGAGCGGCTGCTTGGGCGCGGCGATATGCTTTTTTTGGAAAACGGGTCAGCCAAGCCGGTGCGGTTGCAAGGCTGCTTCATTTCCGATGAAGAAATTGAGCGGGTCACCGCCCACGTGAAAGCGCAGCAAGCCCCTTCGTACATGTTCAGTCCGGACGAGTTCCGGCAAGCGGCGGCGTTCGGCGAGGAAGACGACGAGCTGTTTGACGAAGCATGCCGGTTTGTCATCGCCCAGGGAGGGGCGTCAACGTCAAGTTTGCAGCGTCATTTCCGCATCGGCTACAACCGCGCCGCCCGGCTCATCGAGATGATGGAGCATCATGGGCTCATCTCGGAAGCGCGCGGCAGCAAACCGCGCGATGTGCTGATGAGCGAGGAAGAGTGGGCGCGCTGGCGCGGGGAGCACGGCGGGCACCCTGCCAACGGCGTTGCTTCCGGGCGGTAGTGTTTTGCCGCCGGCCGTGCTATAATGGGGAAATGAAACCGCCGGCGCGGCGGCATGAAGCAAATGGCAAAACTAGACGAATATCATATACTGTTCTACAGAGAGAAGATGGCTGGAGGGCTTAGCGATGACAGTTTACCATTTTGTTGGCATCAAAGGCACGGGAATGAGCGCGCTTGCACAAGTGCTTCATGATCTCGGCTATACAGTGCAAGGGTCGGATGTCGAAAAGTGGTTTTTTACGCAAAAGGTGCTCGAGGAACGGGGCATCCCGGTTTTGCCTTTTTCCAAAGACAATATCCGCCCAGGTTATACGGTCATTGCCGGCAACGCCTTTTCCGATACGCATGAGGAAATCGAAGCGGCCCGTCAACTCGGCGTCCCTGTCATTCGATACCACCGCTTTTTGGGCGAGCTGGCGGGGAAATTCACAAGCATCGCGGTGACCGGCTCACATGGAAAGACGACGACGACGGGCTTGCTCGCTCACGTGATGCAAGGGGCGCACCCTACGTCATATTTAATTGGGGACGGAACGGGAAGAGGGGAGCCGGGGAGCAAATACTTTGTGTTTGAGGCGTGCGAGTACCGCCGGCATTTTCTGTCCTATTTTCCCGATTATGCAATCATGACGAACATTGACTTCGACCACCCCGACTATTTTGCCAATATTGACGACGTCTTTTCCGCCTTCCAACAAATGGCGGAACAAGTGAACAAGGCGATTGTCGCCTGCGGGGATGATCCGTATTTGCCGAATCTCCAGGCGAAAGTGCCGATTTTGTTTTACGGGCTTAGCGACGAAAACGATTTTCAGGCGCGCAATATTGTCAAGACGACCGAAGGGACGGCGTTTGACGTGTTCGTGCGCAACACGTTTTTTGCCTCTTTTTCCATCCCGCGCTTTGGCACCCATAACGTGCTGAATGCGCTCGCGGTCATCGCCCTTTGCCACTATGAAGGCATTGACGCCGGCACGATCGCCGCCCGGCTGCAGACGTTCCAAGGGGTGAAACGCCGCTTCAGCGAAAAAACGGTCGGGCGCCAGGTGTTGATTGACGATTATGCGCATCATCCGCGCGAAATTACCGCCACATTGGAGGCGGCAAGGCAAAAATATCCGGGACGCGAGGTCGTCGCCATTTTCCAGCCGCACACGTATACGCGAACGCAGACGTTTTTGCGCGAGTTTGCCGAAAGTTTAAAACAGGCCGACCACGTCTATTTATGCGATATTTTCGGCTCGGCGCGCGAACGCGAGGGCAAGCTGTCCATCCGCGATTTGCAGGCGCAAATTCCGCGCTCGCAGCTGCTTGAAGAAGACAACGTCGCAGTGTTGAAACAGCATCCGGATGCAGTGTTGGTGTTTATGGGCGCCGGCGATATTCAAAAATTTCAACAGGCGTACGAACAGGCCGTTCTGTCCGCGTAGCGGCCGGCCGGGAAGCGGGCTGTGACCAAAACAGCCCGTTTTTTGTTGGGCGGCAGGAATCGAATGAGACGGCGGCGAACGTTTAAAGGCGGAGGCAAACGGGTACAAACGGGATGAGGCGGTCCGGACGGCAAGGAGGGAAACGAAGTGGAGTGGCTTTTGTACGCGAGCGCTGCGGTGGCGGCGGCGGCGTTTTTGCTGCTTGTCGTGTACATCGCGAGGACGCTCGTCGTCCTGCAGGAAACGCTGCGCCGGCTGACGGCGGCGGTGGGCCATACGGAGGAGCAAGTGCAAGCGGTGGCCCGCGAAGTCACCGAGCTTTTGCATACGGCGAACGACATCGCCGGCGATGTGCAAAAGAAGGTGGAAAAGCTGAACAGCGCCGTCGAAGCCGTCAGTGAAGTCGGCGACGCCGTCCGCTCGTTCAACCGCGCCCTTCAGCAGACAGCCGCGGCGCTGTCGGCTCGAGCGGGCGGCGAGCGGAAAAAATGGCGCAAAACGTTGCAATGGGCTAATGTTTTGCTCGAACTAAGGGAAAAATGGAGGGAAAGGGAACGATTGCGTGAACAGGAGGGAATGCAAAATGGCGAAAAATAACGGCGGATTTTTGCTTGGGGCGCTTGTCGGCGGCATCGCCGGCGCGGCGGCGGCCATGTTTTTAACAAGTGAGAAAGGACGGCAATGGCTCGCGGAATGGAGCAGCAGCGAAACGTGGGAGCCGGTGAAAACGACGGCGGCGGAATGGTTGGAAACAGCGAAAGAGAAAACGAAGGAAATCGCCGAGTTCATCCCGCTGAAAACAGCTGAGGCCCCGTCCGAAGCCGAAGAGGCAAAGACCGGTGCTGAAAAAGCGACGATCCCGATTCCGCCATCCGCTGAGCCGGCCGACCGCGAGACGCTGCAAAAGCTGCTTGAGGAAGCGGAAGCGGCGCTCGATGACGCCGAGCAAACGATGGGACACCGAAGCGGAATGGAGTGAGCAGAACGTGGGAATGGAGAAACTGGAAACCGTCGAACAGTTTGAACGCGTCAAGAAGGAAACGAACCGCTTTTTGTTCGTCAAACATAGCCTAACATGTCCGATCAGCCGAGCGGCGTTCGGCGAATGTGAAAAGTTCGCCGCCGATCACCCGGAGCTCGCGGTATATTGCCTGTACGTTCAAGAAGCGCGCCCGCTCTCGAACTACATCGCCGAGACGACCGGCGTTAAGCACGAATCGCCGCAGGCGCTTTTGTTTGAAAACGGCAAAGTCGTCTGGCACGCGTCCCATTGGGCTATTACGTACGATGCGCTGAGAACGAACATAGCCACCGCCTAGCCGCCTGTCCGCGCGACAGGCGGTTTGTTCTCCTTTTAAACTTTACCACTTAAAAGCGTTTAATCAAAAAAGCATTTTTTTCGTGACAACCGCTAAGTCATCGATTATAATAAAGACTAATTACAAAACTTCGATCTTCAAAACGGGGAAGCGCCCCGAACGCAGCCGGCCGGCGGCCGCTATGGGGCGGAAACGATGCATGAAAATAGGCGAAAGGATGAGAAAAGCATGAGCAACGAACGGTTGGAGGAGCTGCGGGCAAGGGTCGATGAGATCAACTTGCAATTGTTGAAGCTGATCAACGAACGGGGGCGGCTCGTTCAAGAAATCGGCAAAATCAAAGAAGCGCAAGGAACGCACCGCTACGACCCGGTGCGCGAGCGGAAAATGCTCGACCTCATTTCCGAGCATAACGACGGTCCGTTCGAAACGTCGACGCTGCAGCACATTTTCAAGGAAATTTTTAAAGCGGCGCTCGAATTGCAAGAAGATGACCATCGGAAAGCGCTGCTCGTCTCGCGGAAAAAGCATCCGGAAAACACGATCGTCGAGGTGAAAGGCGAGCGGATCGGCGACGGCAACCAATATTTTGTCATGGGCCCGTGTGCGGTGGAAAGCTACGAACAAGTGGCTGCGGTCGCCGAAGCGGTGAAAAAGCAAGGCATTAAGCTGCTGCGCGGCGGCGCCTACAAACCGCGCACCTCGCCGTACGACTTCCAAGGCCTCGGCGTTGAGGGGCTGAAAATTTTAAAACGGATCGCCGATGAATTCGATTTGGCGGTCATCAGCGAAATCGTCACGCCGGCGGACATTGAGACCGCGTTGGATTATATTGACGTGATCCAAATCGGCGCCCGCAACATGCAAAACTTTGAGCTGCTCAAGGCAGCCGGCCAGGTGAACAAGCCGATTTTGCTGAAGCGCGGCTTGGCGGCGACGATCGAAGAGTTCATCAACGCCGCTGAGTACATCATGTCGCAAGGAAACGGGCAGATCATTTTGTGCGAGCGCGGCATCCGTACGTACGAGCGGGCGACGCGCAATACGCTCGACATTTCGGCTGTGCCGATTTTAAAGAAGGAAACGCACTTGCCCGTGTTTGTCGATGTCACCCACTCGACCGGGCGGCGCGATTTGCTCATCCCGTGCGCCAAAGCGGCGTTGGCGATCGGCGCCGACGGCGTCATGGCCGAAGTGCATCCGGACCCGGCTGTCGCCTTGTCCGATTCGGCCCAGCAAATGGACATCGCCCAATTCAATGAGTTTATGGAAGAAGTGCGCGCGTTCCAACGCCAGTTTGTTCAAGCGTAAAGGGCAAAGGGCGGCGTGTCGGCGAAAGAAGACGTCCCATTGTGTTGGGGCGTCTTTTGTTTTTGGGGCAGTGCGAAGCGGACTGCGGCCGAGGCGGGAAATGGCGGCCGTTTGGGGTGGCGGCATGACGGGGCAATCCAATCGCGCTGTCCGGCGGGCTCCCGTTTGCGCCGGCGGCAGTTGGCGCCCAGCGCCAAAACATGGGGAAACAGCGGCTTCCTTTTCATGCAATGGCGCGGCTTCGGGCAAACTACCCGTGAACGGTTTGTGAACAAACCGGCAAAATGGTTGCGATTTCGTTGCGAGTTGGCGATAATGTATCGTATGATAGTTGTACATACATTCGGAATTTGACCGGTTGAGTGAAAAGGAGTGAACGGAATGACCGTAACGATTTATGACGTGGCGCGGGAGGCGAACGTCTCGATGGCGACTGTTTCGCGCGTCGTGAACGGCAACCCGAACGTCAAACCGTCGACGAGGAAAAAAGTGCTTGAGGCCATCGAACGGCTCGGCTACCGCCCGAATGCGGTGGCGCGGGGGCTGGCGAGCAAAAAAACGACGACGGTCGGGGTGATCATCCCGGATATTTCGAGCATTTTCTTCGCCGAACTGGCGCGCGGCATCGAAGACATTGCGACGATGTACAAATACAACATTATTTTAAGCAACTCCGACCAAAACAAAGAAAAAGAGCTGCATTTGCTCAACACGATGCTCGCCAAGCAGGTGGACGGGCTGTTGTTTATGGGCGGGACGATCACCGAGGAGCACGTCGCCGAGTTCAAAAAATCGTCCGTGCCGATCGTGCTGGCGGCGACGGTCGGACCGGAGGAGATTCCATCGGTCAACATCGACTATGAGCAGGCGGCGTTTGAAGCGGTGACGTATTTGCTGGAAAAAGGAAACCGGCGCGTCGCTTATGTGACCGGTCCGACCGACGACCCGATCAACCAGCGGAAACTGGCAGGCTACCGCCGCGCGCTGGAAGAGCGCGGGGTGCCGTATGACGAAGAGCTGGTCGTCGAGGGCGACAACTCGTACGACTCCGGCTTGGAAGCGTACGAGAAAATCGCGGAGCTGGCCGAACGGCCGACGGCGGTGTTTGCCGGCACGGACGAAATGGCGCTCGGCATCATCCACAGCGCCCAAGACCATAACGTGCGCGTGCCGGAAGAGTTGGAAGTCGTCGGCTTTGACAACACAAGGCTCGCGACGATGGTGCGGCCGCGGCTGACGACCGTCGTGCAGCCGATGTACGACATTGGCGCCGTCGCGATGCGGCTGTTGACGAAGTATATGAACAAGGAGAAAGTCGACAACCATATCGTCGTCTTGCCGCACCGGCTCGAAGTGCGCGAGTCGACGAAATAAGGAGCGGGCTGGTCCAAAACGCGGGGCGTTTTCGGATCAGCCTTTTTCGCGTTTTCGCCGAACGCGCCTGCCGAGGCGCTCTTGTTTGCGTTCCCCATGCGCCGCCAACAGGCGGGAACCGGCTCGATGGCACCCATAAAAAGCAGTCCCCTTCGCCTATTGTTTCTGAATTTGGAGGGCGGTTCGGCCGGCCGGTCACCGTGCCGGCCGCTGGCTGCGGATGAAATACAACGCTTTCTCCACCGTCTGCGCATTTTTTTCGCTGATTTCCGCCTTGCGTGGAATCGGGGGATACAAGTCGTCCGGGTCGTCCCACTCAAGCGGAAGCGCGACGGGTGAAAGCGGTTGCCAACGTTCGCGCCACTCATCCGGCAGCGGGCCGGACACATCGGCTTGTCCCGTCATCTCGAGCCAAAGGAGCGCCCATGCCCGCGGCACGACGCGCCAGATGTCATAGCCGCCGCCGCCGACGGCGATCCAGCGTCCGCCGCAATATTCATGTGCGATTTCGTGCGCGAGCTTCGGAATGGCGCGGTACGTTTTCATCGTCACCGACAAATGGGTGAGCGGATCGTAATAGTGGGCGTCGACGCCGTTTTGCGTCACGATGACATCCGGGCGGAAAAAGTCGGCGATTTCCCGAAGCGCGGTCGTATAGGCGGCGATCCATGATTCGTCTTCCGTGAACGCATCAACGGGAATGTTGAACGAATAGCCGTAGCCTGCGCCTAAGCCGCGCTCGTTGACATTTCCGGTCCCTGGGAACAAATAGCGCCCCGTTTCATGAATGGAAAACGTGCAAACGTTCGGATCGTCGTAAAACGCCCATTGCACCCCGTCGCCGTGGTGGGCGTCCGTGTCGACGTACAACACGCGCAGTCCGTATTTCTCCCGGATGTATTGAATGGCGACCGCGCTGTCGTTGTAGACGCAAAAGCCGGACGCTTTGCCGCGGAAGCCGTGGTGCAGACCGCCGCCCAAGTTGAGGGCATGCTCGGCTGCTCCGGAAAGAACCACGTCGACAGCAGTCAGCGTGCTGCCAACCAAGAGGGCGCTCGCCTCGTGCATGTTCGGGAAAATCGGCGTATCTTCGGTGCCAAGGCCGTAGTTTTGCGCCGCCGCTTCCGACAGTTCGCCGCGCCCGGCCGCTTTCACCGCCTCGATGTAGGAGCGGTCGTGAATGAGCGCCAGCTCGTCATCGGTCGCCATGCGCGGGGCGACGATCTGGCGGTCTTCGAGCGCGCCGAGCGTGCAAAGCAAGTCGTATGTCATTTTGACCCGCAGCTGGTTGAACGGATGGTCGTCATGAAATTTGTACTGAAGAAATTGCTCGCTATAGACGAATGCGCAGTTTCGGCTCATGACGTAACCCCCGGCAAGTTCGGCCATAGCACGTGATAGCCGGCGTTTTGCAAATCGCGGATCAATGGAAGCGGATTCATCGTCTGCACGCGGAAAACTAAAATTTTCTCATTCGGATCCGGAGCTGGATACACCAAGACGCTGGCGATGTTCACATGGCGCTCGCTGATGATGGCCGCCGCTTTGCTTAACATGCCGGCCTCGTTCGGCACTTTGATCTCGATTTGCGACCCCGGCTGGTGAACGCCGGTCAATTCAATGAACGTGCGGAGCAAATCCGTTTGCGTGATGATGCCGACGAGCTTCCCATGGTTGACGATTGGCAGGCAGCCGATCCGGTGCTCGTAAAAGAGCGTGGCCGCCTCTTCGACGAAATCGAGCGGATGGCCGACGATGAGGTCGGTTTTCATAATCGCGCTGACCGGTTTTTGCAAGTCTTCCAGATGTTCATGAAGATGGAAAATGGACGGGCTCGCGTCGCGCAAATCGCGATCGGTCACAAGGCCGATCAACCGCCCGCTTTCATCGATGACCGGCAGATGGCGGATGCGGTGATGTCTTAGCAGCTGCAGCGCTTCGGCGATCGTATTCGTGGGACGGAGTGTCACCACCCGCGTTTTCATGATTTGTTCGACAATCATGCTTTCCCTCTCCCCTTTGTCATTTCATGCATGATCGGCCGGCTGTCAGCCGCAGGCGAGCCCGCGTCGTTTCGCCCGCGGCCGCCGCCTTGTATGCAGCGAACGGCCGAAGCCATCCGTCCGTACACCCGTTTCTTTCGCATATGTTGCGATTGTTCAACCGACGGCCGGCTTTTCGGCAGGCAGGCCTGGAGTTCATTTAATACATGTAGCGGTTCATAAACCGCAGCCGGTCGAACCGTTGAATCGATTCGGCGTCGACCCGTTTGCCGATGCGGACCATCAGGCAGTTCGCCGGATGCGAGCAAATTTCCGGGTCGTCGGTCGCATACCAGACGAGCCCGCCGGCGTTCATCATTTTCTCCATCACTTTTCGGTACTCCCATACGTTCAGCCCCGTGCCTTTTAAATCCCAATGCCAGTAATATTCAGTTGTAATGATGATGTAGTCTTCCATGGCGTCGTCCATCATCGAGACGATCAACAAATTTTTTCCGACGCCAAACCCGCGGAACTCCGGAATGACTTCAATGGCGCCAAGCTCGAGCAAATTTTCCATGTTCCCTTCCGACCAACGCTCAAGCGGATCGGGATACAAAAACGTCACATATCCGACAATCACCTCGCCGCGGCGGGCGATGATGATCCGCCCTTCCGGCAGCTTGGCGATTTCGATCAACGCTTTGTGCTGTTTGGCAGGCGGGCGGAAGGAAGTGAGGTCATGGTGGAATTCGTAGCTGGCCAACGCTTCCGGCGTCACCGGCCCTTCGATGAGGAGCGTTCCTTTCGGGGTTTTCAGCTCTTTGGCGTTATACGTTTTTTTATGTTCCATTCGTCCACCACCTGAATTGGTCGTTCTGCTTCCATTATACATAAAAATGGCGCCGGCTGGCGCGGTTCAAAAAAATTTCAAAAAAGTGGGGACAAGGAATATTTTAAAAATTGAGAAATGGTTTTCAATCGACTATAATAGAAATGTAATCACTTACATAAGGGGGATCGGAGAATGAACACAGAACGGCTTCCCGTCATACAAGGGGACTACAATTTGAAAAACTACGAAGAAACATATAAACAGTTTCAATGGTCGGAAACAGAGAAAGCGTTTTCTTGGTATGAGACGGGACGGGTCAACATGGCGTACGAAGCGATCGACCGCCATGCTGAGTCGTTCCGCAAAAATAAAGTGGCGCTTTACTACCGGGATGCGGTGCGGAATGAGAAATATACGTTTAAAGAAATGAAAGAAATGTCGAACAAAGTGGCGAATGTTTTGAAAAATGTGGCCGAGATTGGAAAAGGAGACCGCGTGTTCGTCTTTATGCCGCGCTCGCCGGAGCTGTATTTCGCTGTGCTCGGGATCATCAAAACCGGCGCCATCGTCGGACCGCTGTTTGAGGCGTTCATGGAAGGCGCGGTGCGCGACCGCCTCGAAGACAGCGGGGCGAAGGCGATCGTCACGACGCCGGAGCTTTTGCCGCGCGTGCCGGTGGGCGACTTGCCGGAGCTGAAGTACGTCTTTTTGGTCGGCGACGGCGTTGTCGAAGAAGGGCCGTACATCGATTTGAAAAAGCGGATGAACGAGGCGAGCAAGCACTTCGACATCGAATGGGTCGACCGCCAGGACGGCTTGATTTTGCACTATACGTCCGGTTCGACCGGAAAGCCGAAAGGCGTCCTGCACGTCCATAACGCGATGATTCAGCACTATCAAACCGCCAAATGGGTGCTTGACTTAAAAGAAGACGACATTTACTGGTGCACGGCCGATCCGGGCTGGGTGACCGGAACGTCGTACGGCATTTTCGGCCCATGGCTGTGCGGGGCGTCAAGCGTCATCGTCGGCGGCCGCTTCAGCCCGGACGCCTGGTATGAAACGATCGAAGACTTCGGCGTCACCGTCTGGTACAGCGCGCCGACGGCGTTCCGCATGCTGATGGGCGCCGGCGATGAAGTGGTGAAAAAATACGATTTAAGCTCGCTCCGCCACATTTTGAGCGTCGGCGAGCCGCTCAACCCGGAAGTCATCCGCTGGGGGCTGAAAGTGTTCGGCCGCCGCATCCATGATACGTGGTGGATGACGGAAACGGGCGCCCATCTCATTTGCAACTACCCGTGCATGGAAATCAAGCCGGGATCGATGGGGAAACCGATTCCGGGTGTTGAGGCGGCGATCATCGACGACCAAGGAAACGTCCTGCCGCCGTACCGAATGGGCAACTTGGCCATCAAAAAAGGCTGGCCGTCGATGATGAAAACGATTTGGAACAACCCGCAAAAATATGAATCGTACTTTATCGGCGACTGGTACGTCTCGGGCGACTCGGCGTACATGGACGAAGACGGCTACTTCTGGTTCCAAGGCCGCGTTGACGATGTCATCAACACATCCGGCGAGCGCGTTGGGCCGTTTGAAGTCGAAAGCAAGCTCGTCGAGCATCCGGCCGTGGCCGAAGCCGGCGTCATCGGCAAGCCGGACCCGGTGCGCGGGGAAATCATCAAAGCGTTCATCGCGCTTCGCGAAGGCTATGAGCCGTCTGAAGAGCTGAAAGAAGACATCCGCCAGTTCGTGAAAAAAGGGCTCGCCGCCCACGCCGCGCCGCGTGAGATCGAGTTCCGCGACAAGCTGCCGAAAACGCGGAGCGGGAAAATCATGCGCCGCGTCCTAAAGGCGTGGGAGCTCAACTTGCCGACCGGCGATTTGTCGACGATGGAAGACTGAACAATAAGGGGCCCGGCACGGTCAGGGCCCCTTTCTTCTATGTCCCTCAATCCGTTTCGTACAGAAATGCGCTTTTGGCGCGGAGACCGGAACAACGTGCGCTTCCGCAAGGGGCTGGCCCGAAACGGCAGCGCCCCTTCAACCGGGCGGAATATCATGTGCCCGCTATATACAGCAAGGCAAAAGGGTGTCCCGAACGTTTGGGACACCCTCTTTATCTTTACCTCGAGGCCGGCGGCTGCGTGTTGCCATTGGCCGCATTGTTTCCGTCAGCCGGCGGCTGCCTGTTGTTTCCGGCGTCATCCCCTTTCTGCGCCGGCGGTTCGTGGGGCGCGGCCGACGGCAGGGAGACGGAGGCTGACGGCGCCGATTCGCGGCCGGCAATGTCCACGGCGGTGACGCAATATGCTGCTCCTGGTTTGAGGGCGGAAAAAGCCGTTGCCTCTCCCCTTTTGATGACAGCGACGACGCGGCGCCCCCCTGTATGGTCAAGCTCGTAGACGCGATAGCCGATCACATCGCGTTCACTGCGGCCGCTCCAGACGAGTTGGCCCCCGTTTAGACGGACGGAAGGCGAGGCCGGATCGCGCCCGTTGTCTTCCAAGGGGGCGGCGGCAAAATCAGCGCTGGCCCAGTCCGCATCGCTTATCCCCCACTCGCTGAGCACGTCCGGATTGGCGATGACCCCGCGCGTGACAAATTCTTCCGGCGTCGTCTCGAGCGCCGCATAACGGCGTCCGTCGATGATGACAAACCGGCCTTCGGTTAAATCGTTCTCTTCCCCCTCTTTTGGGGTAAATTTCGTATTGTACAAATCATAGCGGACGAGCCCGGCTTGCCGGCACGTCTCTGACGGGCTGAAGCCGCTCGCGCCCGTAATCGCGGCCGCCGACAAAGCTGATAATTTTGCCTGTTTTGTTTTCAATCAGCATTGCCCCGACTTCCACCGGCTGACGATGGGCGACTGTTTTTCCGGTTTTGCCGTCCTTGGTGTAATAGACGTTGTCGTTTCCGTAATACGGGTAGCGGGCGGCCACCTTCTGCATCCGTTCGTAAATGTCTTTGTCGATCGTTGTATAAATGCGCAATCCCCCTTGCCGCAACGCTTTTTCCGCCTCGCCGAGATAGCGGCGGCGGAGGGCGGGATCGCGCCCCCACTCTTTCGCCGAATGGCCGTCGCGCTTGGCGAACGTTTCCGCAATCACCTCTTTCGCCCGCCGCTCAATTTCCATCGTCAAAAACGGATAGCGTTCAAACGGCGACGGCTTCGGGGCGGCCAAATGCTTCGCCACATCATAGGAAAGCGCTTCCTTATACTGTTTTTCCGAGATGTAGCCGGCCCGTTTCATCCGGTACAGCACCGTTTTCATCCGTTTCAATCCCGCCGAGAGATCCGATTTGACGCTGCCGTCAGCGGCAAACGGGGTGTAGACGAACGGGTTTTGCGGCAGTCCGGCCAAAAACGCCGCTTGAGCGAGATTCAACTCTTTGGCGTTGACGCCAAAGACGCCTTGGGCCGCGGCTTGGATGCCGGCGATGTTGCGCCCTGAAGAATTGCGGCCGAACGGAACGACGTTTAAATACGCCTCTAAAATGTCTTCTTTGGAAAAAAATTTCTCCAGACGAAGTGAAAGCAGCATTTCTTTCGCCTTCCGCTCAAACGACACCTCGTTCGTCAACATCTGGTTTTTGACGAGCTGCTGCGTAAGCGTGCTCCCGCCGCTTTTGACCGGCGAGTTGGTCAGCTCTTGAAACACGGCGCGGATGACGGCCTTCGGAACGACGCCGTCGTGTTCATAAAAATGTTCGTCTTCGGTCGCGATGATCGCCTGCACGACGTATGGCGACACCTCGGAAAGAGGCACCGCCTCGCGGTCAAGGTCGGAGCGGAACCGGCCTAAATAGACGCCGTTGGCAAAATACATATGGCTCGTTTCTTCGTAACGGTAAATCTCGCTTTTCATTTTGTCCGGCGAAGGGACAGCCAAGTCTTTAACCAGAAAGGCGAAATAGCCGGCGCCGGCGCCGGCGGCAAAGCAGACAAGGCAGAGCGCGGCGATGAGCAGCACTAAGGTGGCGTTCCAGACGATGTCGTATGTAAGGCAAAAATAACGCCATGCTTTCTCGACAGAAATACGGAATGGTTTTCGTTCCATGCCGGCCCCCCTATAGTGGCAAGTCTTCGCCATCAGTATACCATGCCGTTGGGCGCCGTTGTGGAATTTTGTTGTTTTTTCACCGTTTTTGGCGAAAAAATGCGGGGTTGACAGTGAACAAGGAATATGGTAAAAGAAAGTATATAATTTTGGATACGACAACGCGATGACGGGAACAAGTAGCGGTTGTCTCCCTGGTGCAGAGAGCTGGCGGGTGGTGCGAGCCAGTCCATAGGCAAACGTGAATTACCTCCCCGAGCAGCGATGGTGAACGGCTTTGTCGCCTAGTAGCCGTCTGCCGGCATGCGCCGTTACCGAAATGAGCGAGAAAGCAACATGCTTTCTAAGTAGGGTGGTACCGCGACGAACACTCGCCCCTTCATGCAGGGCGGGTGTTTTCTTTTTTGACGACATTCATTAAAGAGGTGAGAAAAACATGAACCTGCTTGAAGAACTGCAATGGCGCGGACTTGTCAATCAAACGACGGATGAGGATGGGCTTCGAAAGCTCCTGAATGAGGAGAAGGTGACGCTTTATTGCGGGTTTGACCCGACAGCAGACAGCTTGCATATCGGCCATTTGGTCACGATCATGACCTTGCGTCGCTTCCAACAGGCGGGGCATCAACCGATCGCCTTAGTCGGCGGCGCCACCGGGTTGATTGGCGATCCGAGTGGCAGAAAAAGCGAGCGCACGCTCAACGCCAAGGAGACGGTCGAGACGTGGAGCGCCCGAATCAAAGCGCAACTCGAGCGGTTTCTTGATTTTGAGGCTGAGAGCAATCCAGCGAAAATCAAAAACAACTACGACTGGATCGGGCCGCTTGATGTCATTTCGTTTTTGCGTGACATCGGCAAGCATTTCAGCGTCAATTACATGCTGGCGAAAGAATCGGTGCAGTCGCGCATTGAAATGGGCATTTCGTTTACCGAGTTCAGCTATATGATGCTGCAGGCGTACGACTTCCTCAACTTGTACGAAACGGAAGGTTGCCGACTACAAATCGGTGGCAGCGACCAATGGGGCAACATCACGGCGGGGCTTGAGCTCATCCGCAGAACGAAAGGTGAGGCGAAAGCATTCGGTTTGACGGTTCCGCTCGTGACGAAAGCCGATGGGACGAAGTTTGGAAAAACGGAAAGCGGCGCGGTTTGGCTCGATCCGGAAAAAACGTCTCCGTATGAGTTTTACCAATTTTGGATCAACACCGATGACCGCGATGTCATCCGCTACTTGAAATACTTCACATTCCTGTCGAAAGAGGAAATCGGTGCGCTCGAGCAAGAGCTGCGCGAGGCGCCGGAGAAGCGGGCGGCGCAAAGGGCGCTCGCCGAGGAAGTGACCAGGCTTGTGCACGGCGAAGAGGCGCTCAGGCAGGCGATCCGCATTTCCGAGGCGCTCTTTAGCGGCGACATCGCCAGCTTGACAGCCGCGGAAATCGAGCAAGGGTTTAAAGATGTGCCGTCATATGTCCATGAAGGCGGCGACGTTCCGCTTGTCGAGCTGCTCGTTGCCGCGAACATTTCGCCATCGAAGCGCCAGGCGCGCGAAGATATTCAAAACGGCGCCATTTATGTGAACGGGGAGCGCATCCAAGACGCGGGCGCCGTCCTGACCGCCGAGCACCGCCTCGAAGGGCGGTTTACCGTCATCCGCCGCGGCAAGAAAAAATATCATTTGATCCGCTACGCCTAAAAAGAAAAAGATCCGAAATGCATCGGCATTTCGGATCTTTTTTGCGCCTTAACGCGAGTAGAACTCGACGATGAGCGCTTCGTTGATTTCCGCCGGCAGCTCGGAACGTTCTGGCAGGCGTGTATACGTGCCTTCCAGTTTTTCCGGATCAAACGACAAGTAATCCGGAACGAAGTTGTTCGCTTCCACCGCTTCTTTGATCACTTGCAAGTTGCGCGATTTTTCGCGGACCGCGATCGTTTGCCCCGGTTTGACGCGGTACGACGGGATGTTGACGCGGTTGCCGTCGACCAAAATGTGGCCGTGCGTCACAAGCTGGCGGGCTTGACGGCGCGTGCGGGCCAGCCCTAAACGGTAGACGAGGTTGTCAAGGCGCGATTCTAGCAAAATCATGAAATTTTCGCCGTGTTTGCCCGGCATTTTGCCCGCTTCTTCAAACGTTTTGCGGAATTGGCGTTCGTTCACGCCGTACATATGGCGCAGCTTTTGCTTTTCTTGCAGCTGCAAGCCATACTCCGACAATTTTCTCCGTTGGCCCGGACCGTGTTGGCCTGGCGGGTACGGACGTTTTTGCAATTCTTTCCCCGTGCCGCTCAGCGAGATGCCAAGGCGTCGGGAAACTTTCCATGTAGGTCCCGTATAACGAGCCATTCGTTGCTCCTCCTTACGCTTTTATTCCCGTAAAATAAAAGCAGATGTGCGCCAACAATCATGGCCATTTTGTTTTCATGCATCCTCGCTCTCGCAGCTAAGAGTTACGCGATGCACCTCGACAGGCCGAGGAACAAAATGAACCATCAAGGTGGGCACAAAGGCTGCTATATTTTACACAAAGGCTATTATATGATTTTTTAAGACGAAAGTCAACATTTTATTTCCCTTGTCCCCTATTTGTGTGATATAATAAAAGATGGAATTTTTAAAAAAATTTTGTCATCCGTTCGCTCGAAACGAGGATGCCGGTTTAGGTGGAAAAGGCGATGAAACGGGAAGAAACAAGACGATATGAATCGTTTAAACAAGCATGTTTCCGCTGGTTTTTGGCGCTTCCGGATGACGGGCCGTTTTCGGCGGCGGCGGGCGGGCTGCTAGCGCTGTTGAAAGAAGAGCTGGCGCTGCAAGGGGCCGCACTGTATTTGTTTGACACATCGCGCGGCTCTTTTTATCTTGAGGCGGCCGCCGGCATAACGCCGGCGGAGCGGATTGGGGCGGATCAAGCCGAAGAGATTGTTGTCACAAGCGTTGGCGGACCATATATGGCCGCCCGTCTCTTTTGTCCGCTTTCCGATGAAGCGCCGGCTTTGGTCGAGCTTTCATACAGACGAAACAGCGGCATCGATGGGCCGCTGCTGCAGACGCTCCGTTCCGATTTAAGCCGGCTGCTTCGCAAGCTGGGTGCGCTGTCGCGGGGAACGGGCGAGGAGAAGCGATATGAGCAGCTGCACCGCTTTGCGGCCAAAATCCACTCTTCCATGCAAATTGACGACGTGCTCGAGGAAATCATCCGCACGCTGCAAAACGTCTATCCATCATTCACCTACCATCTTCTGCTGTCGCACGACAACCATGTGCGCGGCCATTTGCCGATCAAGCCGCTCGTGCTTGATGAAGGCGGCGGGCAGACAGCGGCGCTGCGGGCGTTTTTGACCGGACAAGTGCAGTGCGAGGAGACAGCGGCGCCGCGGCGGTCCGTCTTTTATGCCCCGATCAAAGGCGTGCAGGCGGTGTATGGCGTGATTCAGATTATTGCTCCGCACGCGGCGCCGTTTCCGAAGCGGGAAATGAATTTTATCTCGCTGCTCGCCGGGACGGCGGGAAGCGCGCTTGAGAACGCCAAGCTGTACGAGCAGTCGCGCCGGCTTGTCAGCGATTTGCAGCTCATTAACGACACGATGCGCGAACTGAACGCGCGGCCGCGGCTGCAGGAAGGAATTGAATATATGGTGGCGCAAATCCGCCGGTCGTTTGGCGCAGAGGAAGTCGGGTTTTTTCTGTTCGCCGACGGGCGCCGCGAGCTTTTGCCGGGAAGCACGCCATTTTTTGCCGACGCAGCGGCCGGCCGGTATGTTGAATGGGTCGAAGAGCGGCGGCGGAGCGGAAACGACATTATCTTTGCCGGCGATGTCCACCCGTCTGTATCCGGGCCGTTTCGCTCGGTCATGGCGGCCCTGATGCAGCAAAACAACGAAGCGAAGGGCGTCTGCATCGTGCTCGCCCGCGAGCCGTACCGGTTTACGTTTGACATGTTCAAACTGCTCGAGTCGCTCATTCAGCACTCGACTCTCGCGTTTACGAACGCCATTTTGCGCGAAGAGCTTGAAAAGCTCGTCGTCACCGATTATTTGACAAAGCTGCATACGCGCCGCTATTTGGACGAGACGATTCAAACCTCGATGAAATGCGATGAGCGCGGGGCATTTATTTTGATCGACATCGACAATTTTAAGCAAATCAACGACCTTTACGGCCACCAAACGGGCGACGATGTGCTCATCCAGGTGGCCGAGCTGGTGCGCGCCTATATTCGCGACGACGACGTGGCGGCGCGCTGGGGCGGGGAAGAACTGGCCGTGTATTTGCCGAACGTGGCGCTCGCTGACGCCGTTTCGGTCGCCCGCCGCATCGTCGAAAAGGTCAGAAGGCATACAGTGCCGCCGGTCACGGTCTCCTGCGGCATTTCATCGTGGAGCCCTCATGGCTCTAAAGACGCAGAACAGCTGTTCAAGCAGGCGGATGCCGCGCTTTATATGGCGAAGGAAACAGGAAAAAACTGCATTTTCGTCCATGACCATTCCCAGCCGCACAAAGTATAAAAAAAGGAATCCGACCAAGCGGATTCCTTCTTTGTGCGGCAGGGCTGCTTTATGATGAAGCGAGCACGCCAGCGAATTGCTCCAAATAGCGGCGGTCCACGTCGTCAAAGCGGTTTTTCACCGGGCTGTCAATATCAAGCACGCCGATGACGCGGCCGTCTTTGATGAGCGGAACGACGATTTCCGACTGGGAGGCGGCGTCGCAGGCGATATGGCCTGGAAATTCGTGCACATCCGGGACGACGACCGTCCGCCGTTCGGCGGCTGCCGTGCCGCACACCCCCTTGCCAAACGGAATGCGGACGCACGCCGGCAAGCCTTGGAACGGGCCGAGCACAAGCTCGTCGCCATCGGCGAGATAAAAGCCGACCCAGTTGATGTCGGTGAGAAACTGATTGAGCAAAGCAGCGGCGTTCGCCAAGTTGGCGATCATGTTCGGCTCTCCGGCGATGAGCGCCTTCAGCTGCTCGATGACGAGCGCGTAATTTTCTTCGCGTGTGCCGCTGTAAGCGATCGGGTGAAACATCGGAACATGCCTCCTTGAATTTGTTTTCGCTCATTTTAAGATGACGTCCGACGGCTGCCAACGGAAAGCGCCTCGCCGTCCATGACGCCCCGTCCTTGATGCAAGTCGGCGGCGCGGTGGGCGTCTGAACCGTACACGATCGGAATGCCGCGCCGATGCGCCTCAGCGATCAGGTGGTTGGGCGGGTACGGCTCACGGCAGAGCGGTTTGGCAGCGCCGGCGCCGTTGTAGTCGATTTCATAGCCGAACTGCTCGATGTCGTCAAGAATGGCCAACATGCGCTCCGTCATCGGCTCCCGGCACGGAAAGCGGCGCCAAAACTTGCGCACAAGCGTCATATGGCCGATGCGCCGCGGCTTATAGCGGCCAAGGTCGGCGCGGATGGACTGGCGCACCGTTTCGTAATAGGCGGCGTGCACGCGCTCGACCGAGCCGAACAGGCGGACGATGCCGGCAAACATGTCGGCGCTGTAATCGAGGCATACGTATTGGCCGTTGTGCGCCAAAAAATGAACCGATAAAATGCTGTCGTCAAGGAGCGGGCCGACTTCATCGAGCAGTTTGGCGGTCTCATCCTCAAAGCCGGGGATAAAGTCGACCTCAAGCCCGACGCGGATCGTAATGTCATGGCGGTAGCGCGCTTTGACATCAGCGATGGCCGCCAAATACCGCTCCAATGCACCGCGCGCCATGGCGCTGTCCTGCTCCGGCGTCGGGTCAAGAAACCGTTCCGGCAGCGGCGCATGTTCGGTGAAGGAAATATCGGTATAGCCGAGGGCGATGGCCCGTTCGACATACTGCTCGAGCGGATCGCGGCTCCCGTGCGGGCAAAACGGTGTGTGAATGTGGCCGTCGCGCAAAGCGGGTTCCCCCTTTCCTTCCATCATTGTATCACAGCAAACCAATTGAAGATTCTTGTAAAAAAAATAAAAATTTTGGTCAAAAAATGTCGATAACATGGTATCATAAAAACATTGAAAAATATATATGTTTGCCTTCTCCGCCATTTTCATTCACTTCGAAGTAGCTTGAGTGCAAGGGGGCATTAGCGGATGGGAATCGTGTGGGTTATTCTGCTCCTTGCGGCAGGAGCAATTGGATATAATCATCTGCGCCGAAAGCGGATGTACCGGGAAATCGACGGGCTTGAAGAGTGGAAAATCCGGTTGATGAATGAACCGGTGCCGGATGAGCTTGCCAAGGTGAAACAGCTGAACATGACCGGGGAGACGGAGCAGTTGTTTGAGCGCTGGCGCCAACAGTGGGATGACATCGTGGCCGTCAAGCTGCCGAACGTCGAGGAGCAGCTGTTTGACGCCGAAACGCTGTTGGACAAATACCGGTATCGAAAGGCGCGCCGGCTGCTCGGGCAAACGGCGGACGCACTCCGGCGCGTGGAGGAAGAAATTCAGCAAATCATTTGCGAAGTCAACGAGCTGATCGGCAGCGAGGAACAAAGCCGGGTCGAAATCGAAGAGCTGCGCACCGCGCACCGGGAAGCCAAAAAAACGCTGCTCGCCTATCGGTATACGTTCGGGGCGGCCGCCGATCTGCTGGACGTCCGGTTGGCTGAGGCGGAAAAGCAATTTCAGTTGTTTGCCGAGTTGACAGAAGCCGGAAACTATTTGGCAGCGCGCGACGTCGTGCTGGCGCTCAAGCAGGAGCTGAACCGCCTCGCCGCGATGATGGAGGACATCCCGGCACTGCTTGGCGAGTGCCAAACATCGCTTCCCGCCCAGCTTGCCGAGCTCGCCGACGGCTATCGGGAAATGGAGCAAAGCGGGTACATTCTCGACCACTTGGACATCGAGCGCGCGCTTGCGGAAAAGCAGGAAAAAATTCAGCACTGTTTGGCGATGATCGGCGAACTGCGCATTGAAGAGGCGAAGCAGATGCTCGCCGGGCTGAAAGAAGAAATCGAGGCGCTGTATGATTCGCTTGAGCAGGAAGTGCTGGCCCATCAGTACGTGCAAACGGAAATGCCGCGCATTGGCGGCATGCTTGAGGAGCTCGCCGCCGCGGCGAAGGAGACGGGGGCGGAAGCGCTGTTCGTCCAGCAAAGCTATCATCTGCCGCCGGGGGACGTGGAAAAATACCGAAGCATTGAAAAGCAGCTGCAAAAGCTGCAAAAGCGGTTTTGGCTCATCCACGACCGCGCCGCCGAGGCGAAAACGGCGTATTCGCTGCTGCGCGAGGAGCTCGAGCAGCTTACATCCCAAATCGACATGATGAAAGAGGAGCATGAACAGTTTCGCCGCATGCTGCAGACGCTGCGCAAAGATGAACTGATCGCCCGCGAAAAGCTTGATGACATGCGGAAAATGTTGTCCGAAGCGGTTCGCCTCGTGCAAAAAAGCCGGCTGCCGGGGCTGCCGGAGTCTTATTCACATGAGCTTGCAGAGGCCAAAACGAGCTTGCAGGCCGTCGCCGCCCGCCTTGAAGAAAAGCCGCTTCACATGCCGGCGGTCGACGGGGCGCTCGAAGAAGCGAAGGCGGCCGTCGAGCGGCTGCATGAGCGGACGGTCGAAATGATCGAGCAGGCCGCCTTGGCCGAGCGGACGATTCAGTACGGCAACCGCTATCGCCGCCGTTATCCGGAGGTGCATAAAGGGCTTGAAGAGGCCGAATTTTTGTTCCGTCATTACGATTACGAGGAAGCGCTCCGGCAGGCGGTGGCGACGGTGGAGAAAGTCGAGCCGGGCGCGTTCGACCGCGTGCGGCAGCTGTGGCAGGCGGACAACGATCAACAATCGTGAGCAAAAACCCGATAAATATCGGTTTCGGCCGATATTTATCGGGTTTTTGGCGGATACTGTAAATGCGTGTGTGTTTTCGTTGCTGTTTTCAGTCTGCTTTTATATGATATGGTTATGTGTACATTTGCCGATGACGAGCGGAGGATGGAAACGATGATTTATCTTGACAACAGCGCGACGACGAAGCCGTTTCCGGAAGCGATCGATTCGTTCGTTGCGGTCGCATCCAGCTATTTCGCCAACCCGTCTTCCCTTCATGGGCTCGGCATGAAGGCGGAGCGGCTGCTCGCGCAGGCGCGTGAACAAGTCGCCGCCATGCTGCGCGTCAAGCCGGGCGAAATCGTGTTCACCTCGGGCGGGACCGAGGCAAACAATTTGGCCATTAAAGGCGTCGCCTGGCAGTATCGGCAGCGCGGCCGGCACATCATTACGACGGAAATCGAGCATCCGTCCGTCGCCGAGCCGTGCCGCCAGCTTGAAGAGCTCGGCTTTGAGGTGACGTATTTGCCGGTCGACCGGGACGGAAGAGTGTCGGCCAAACAAGTGGAGCGTGCGTTGCGCGACGATACGATTCTCGTTTCGGTCATGCATGTGAACAACGAGGTTGGCACCGTGCAGCCGATCGAAGAAATCGGCGCGCTTTTGGCCCGCTATCCGAAAACGCTGTTTCACGTCGACCGGGTGCAAGGCATCAGCAAAGTGCCGCTCGATTTGCAGCGAGCGGGCGTTGATTTATGCACGATATCGGCCCATAAATTTCACGGGCTGCGCGGCGCCGGTGCGCTGTACGTCCGCGAAGGCGTCCGTCTGATGCCGCTGTTGGCCGGCGGCGGCCAAGAAATGCGGCTCCGATCCGGCACGGAAAATGTCGCCGCCATCGTCGCGATGGCCAAAGCGCTCCGCCTTGCCATGGAGCGGTATGAGCGGGACATCGGCCGGCTCAAGGAGCTCAAAGACAAGTGGCTGGAAGCGCTCGCGGCCGTTCCGGACATTGCGATCAACACGCCGCGCGACGGCGCCGCTCCGCATATCATCAACTTTTCCTTAAAGCCCGGCCTGAAGCCGGAAGTGTTCGTTCATGAGCTTGAGAAAAGCGGCGTTTACGTCTCGACGACCTCGGCCTGCTCGTCGAAAAAAAAGGCGCCGAGCAAAACGCTGCTGGCGATGGGATTGGGCGAAGACCGGGCCGAGCGCGGCATCCGCATCAGCCTGTCGTTTGACAATACGCAAGAAGAGATCGCGCCAGCGGTGGCCGCCATCAGGCAGGCGATCAAAACGTTAAGCGAGGTAACAGGATGACATGGAAATGAAGTACGACCGCATTTTAATCCGCTACGGTGAAATGACGACGAAAGGGAAAAACCGCAATGTGTTCGTGCGGCGGCTGAAACAAAACATCGCCCGTAAGCTGCGGGCGTTTCCCCGTATTCAGATTGAATATATGCGCGACCGGATGTACATTTTATTAAACGGTGAGCCGCACGAGCCGATCATCGACAAGCTGAAAACGGTGTTTGGCATCCATTCGTTCAGCCTGGCGATGAAATGCGAAAACGACCTGGCAGCGATCAAAGAAACGGCGCTCGCCGCCGTACGGCAGCTGCCGCACAACGGAAAAACATTTAAAGTGAGCGCCCGCCGCGTCAATAAGCAGTTTCCCTACCGGAGCGATGAGTTGAACCATGAAATCGGGGCGCACATTTTGCGGCAGACGGACGGCCTGACCGTCAACGTGCGTGAACCGGACATTGACGTGCGCGTCGAGGTGCGCCAAGACGGCACGTACGTCACATGCCGCGACATTTTCGGCGCCGGCGGCCTGCCGGTCGGGACGAGCGGCAAGGCGATGCTTATGCTTTCCGGCGGCATCGACAGCCCGGTTGCCGGGTATTTGGCGATGAAGCGCGGCTTGGAAATTGAGGCCGTCCACTTTTTCAGCCCGCCGTATACAAGCGAGCGAGCGAAGCAAAAAGTCATTGACTTGGTGCGGAAGCTGACGGTGTACGGCGGAACGATCAAGCTGCATATCGTGCCGTTTACCGAAGTGCAGCAAGCCATTTACCAAGGGGTGCCGAACGAGTATTCGCTCATTTCCACCCGGCGGGCGATGCTGGCCATTACGGACGCTTTGCGCCGCCGCCACCGGGCGCTGGCGATCGTCACTGGCGAAAGCCTCGGCCAAGTGGCGAGCCAGACGCTCGAGAGCATGTACGTCATCAATGAAGTGACGAACACACCAGTTTTGCGCCCGCTCATCTCGATGGATAAAATGGAAATCATCGAGATGGCGAAGCGCATTGACACCCATGATATTTCAATTCTTCCATACGAAGACTGCTGCACCATTTTTACGCCGCGGGCGCCGAAAACGAAACCGAAAAAAGAGAAAGTGCTCCAGTATGAGCGCGAACTGGATCTCGCCCCACTGCTCGAGAAGGCGGTCAACGAGACGGAAACGATGGTGATTGACGAAGAAAACGGACGGACTGACGAGTTCGCCGGATTGTTCTAAATCTCAAAATTTACCAGAAGCGTTGCTGCATATCGCCGTCTGTTTTCACACATTCTATACGTACAAGGAGGTGAAAACAGATGGCACGCAACAACAACAATCAATTGCTTGTTCCGGGTGCCCAACAAGCGCTCGAACAAATGAAATACGAAATCGCTCAAGAATTTGGCGTCAACTTAGGCGCTGACACGACTTCTCGCGCCAACGGTTCGGTCGGCGGCGAGATCACGAAACGCCTCGTTGCCATGGCGCAACAACAATTGGGCGGCGCACGCCAATTCTAATTTCATATGATGGCTTCGCGGCGGGGGATGCCCCCGCCGCTTTTATGTCAAAAAATTATTCAAAATATAATAACTATTTTGTATAATAGAAATGCCGACGCCGGCAAACGAACGAGGAACAGGGGGAGAAACGATGAGACGGGAAGACTTGATCGCGCCCGAGCGGTACAATTTAACATCGGAAATGGAAAGGCACGCGGCGGCCGATCCAGACCGAATCGCGTTAAAATGAGAAAACGAGCAGGGGGAAACGCGCGAGATTATCGATGAAAACGGCGAGCCGTGCCCGGTCGGCGTTGTCGGCGATATCGCCGTCCACGTCGAAACGCCGGCGTTGTTCAAATATTACTACAAAGATCCGGAGCGGACGGCGATGCAATTCCGCGGCGACTACTATATCACCGGAGACAAGGCGCGAAAAGACGAGGACGGCTATTTTTGGTTTGAGGGGCGCGGCGATGACATCATCATCAGCGCCGGCTATACGATCGGCCCGTTTGAAGTCGAGGACGCGCTTGTCAAACACCCAGCCGTCAAAGAGTGCGCCGTTGTCGCCAGCCCGGATGAAGTGCGCGGCCATGTCGTCAAGGCGTTCGTCGTCTTGCGCGAGGGGGTCGACCAAAACGATCCGTCTCTCATTCCAGCGCTGCAAGAACATGTCAAACAGTTGACAGCGCCGTACAAATACCCGCGCAAAATTGAGTTTGTCAATGACTTGCCGAAAACGGCGTCCGGCAAAATCCGCCGCGTCGAGCTGCGCGAGCGGGAAGCGCGCCTCGCCGGCCGGTCGTCGTAAGCGCGGATCCGAATGAAGCGCAATCCGGCGCTGCCCGGCGGGAAGGCAGCGCCGAGCCGAAAAAAGCCGGGAGCGGCGGCGTTTCGTTTGCCCGTCCGTCCCACTGGAAAAGAAGGAGCTGATTCAAAAGCCCCTTTTGGATGAAATGTAACCGAAGTATGTGAAAGAGACCACCTCTGAAACCCTTGGTTTTACCGGGTTTTTCGTGGTGGTCTATTTTTCATGTTGCCCCAGATAGGAGCATTGCCACACTTTTAGGTCAGCCTCTTTTTGCGCGGTTTATAAAAAGACGCGCTTCACTTTCTCCCAAAACGAATTATCTTTTAAGCGCACCGTTTTGACCACCCGGTCGCTTAAACGAATGTCAATCCGCTCAATATGTTGGATGCTGAGCGCTTCATTGTCCAGGCCGATGATCGGAAAATGGCTCGTTTCTTCTGACATTTTCAGCGTCAACGTCCGCGTGCCGCTCAAAATGAACGGCGAGCCGAGCGTCCGGTAGCGGTTGCTGTTGAGCGAGGCGAGCTCGCTCACCTGAAAGCACGGCAGGAGCGGATCGATGACCGCTCCGTGCACCGATTTATTGTAGCCGGTGCTGCCGGTCGGCGTCGATACGATAATGCCGTCGCCGCGGAACGTTTCGAAATGCAAGTCGTCGATGAAAACGTCGATCGCCATCGTCTTGATGATTTGCGAGCGGATCGAACATTCATTTAAGCAGAAAAACGAAGCCGCGCCGTCGATCGTCACTTCGATAATGGGATAGCGCCGCACTTCGAGTTTCCAATTTTTCGCCGCTTCCACCATATGATCAATGTCGTCAATATGGAAATCGCAGTAAAACCCGCGCGCCGGCAAGACGGACACGCCGACGTACAAACGGTCGGGAAGAAATCCCGTCTGCCGCACTGCCTGCAAAAACGCGCCGTCATCCCCGATGCTGACGATGATGTTTGCCTCCCGGTAGTCGTCGACGACGACAAACGGCCCGCGCTCTGCCAGCTCCATGAGCGGCTTCACCCGTTCGCTGAGCTTGTCGTCGCGCTTATAAAAAAAATAAAGACGGTTGCGTTCCATATCCATGTTTTGCCCTCCTGCTGGCATCATTTAATGAATCGATGTACAATGAATATTGTACCACGTTTGCCACGATTCTAAAAATATGGGCAGCCGATGCAAAGGGGGAAGATGATGAATCGAAAACGATGGACGGCGTTGGCCATCGCCGCCGCCTTGTTTGTGATCTCCGTGCTTGTTCAGGCGGTTGGCGTTCTTTTGTCCGACAAGGCGGGCGGCTGGTCGGAAAGGTGGCTGGCGCTCATGGAGTCGCCATTTAGCGAAGAAGTCATCGCCGCGGGCGACCCGTTGAAAAAAATCGCAGTGTTGGAAGTGAACGGAGTGATTCAAGATGCGGGGGAAGCGGAGTCGTTTCTTTCTTCATCACAGTACAATCACCAAACGTTTTTGCAAATGATCAAACAGGCGAAGGAAGATCGAGACGTCAAAGCGATCATCTTGCGCATTAATTCGCCGGGCGGCGGTGTCGCGGAAAGCGCGGAAATTTACGATCAGCTGATGAAGCTGAAAAAGAAGACGAACAAGCCGATTTATGTATCGATGGGGACCATGGCCGCCTCGGGCGGTTACTATATCGCGGCGGCCGGCGATAAAATTTTCGCCAGCCCGGAGACGATCACCGGCTCCATCGGCGTCATCATGCAAAGCGTCAACTATGAAGGGCTGGCAAAGAAGTACGGCGTCGAGCTTGTCACGATCAAAAGCGGGCCGTACAAAGACCTCATGAATCCGGCGCGCAAAATGACCGAGGCGGAGCGGGAGATTTTGCAGCGGCTGATCAATGATTCGTATGATGCGTTTGTTGATGTGGTAGCCAAAGGGAGAAAGCTGCCGGAAGATACGGTGCGCAAGCTGGCGGACGGCCGCATTTATGACGGGCGACAGGCGAAGGCGCTCCACCTTGTCGACGAGTTCGGCTACTTGGATGACGCGATCGCTGCGCTCAAAAAAGAGCATCATTTAACCGGCGCTCAAGTGGTAAAATACGTGAACGATGCGCCGTGGAGCTCTCTCTTTGAGATGGTGTCGAACCAGATAAAGCCGGACAGCGAGGCGGCCGGGCTCATCCGCCTGTTGTCGCGCCCATCCTCGCCGCGGCTTATGTACTTGTACGCCGAATAGGGGGGATCAAGAAATGGAGGACACACAATCGATGGCGCTGCCGGCGTCCATCCGTGATGCGGCGGACCCCGCTCCCCGCTACGGCGGGTTTTGGCTTCGCTTTTGGGCGTATTGCCTTGATGTCATTGTTGTCTCGAGCCTCAACCGGCTTGTCGTTTGGCCGCTTTTCCGCCTATTCGATTGGCCGCTTGAGCGGGACGGGTTGTTTGCGCCGGCCTCGGTGGCGGCGGCGGTCGTTTTTTACGCCTACTTTGTGCTGATGACGAAAGCGTTCGGGCAGACACTCGGCAAGATGGTGTTCGGTTTAAAAGTCGTCGACGAACAAGGAGGGCCGCTCACCTGGCTGACCGTGTTGTTTCGCGAAGTCATCGGCAAATTCATCAGCAAAACATTGCTGTTTGTCGGCTTTTTGTTTGTCGCCTTTTCGGAAAAGAAAAAAGGAATGCACGACCAGTTTGCCGATACGATCGTCATCCGCGAGTAGCCGGCTTTTGCGGGGCAAACGGCGTTGTTCACCTGCCATGCGGCAGGTTTATTTTTTTTCCATATGGCGACAATGATATGGTGAAAGGGAGGACGGGCCTTGAAAGTCGTAATCATAGTCGCCATAGCCGTTATGGTGTTGTTCCTTCTTGCCGCCTTCATGAAACTTTCCGTGACGGTTGTGTTTCGCCATCGGCAGGACGATGATGAATACAAAATTGTGGTGCGCACGCTGTTTGGCCTCATCCGCTACACGATTCACATTCCGCTCATCAAGCTGGAAACCGAATCGGAAGCGCCCGGGGTGGCGTTCATCCACAAAAAAGGGATGGGGGAGACGCGCGGCAAGGAAGAAAAGAAAGGAAAATGGACGCCGAAAAAAATCGCCGACTTTTTTCGCGAAGCAAAACAGTTTTTGGAGTACGTCATCGATTTTCATGAAATTATGAAACAATTTTGTCGCCATGTGACGATTACCAAATGGGAATGGAAGACAAACATCGGAACGGGTGATGCGGCATCGACCGGGCTGCTCGTCGGGCTTGGCTGGTCGTTGAAATACGCTATTATCGGAGCGGCGAGCCGGTACATGAACATGAAAACGACCCCGGTGATTGCGATCGTTCCCGTGTACGACCGAGCCGTCTCGGAAACGTCGTTTTTATGTATGTTTCATTTCCGAATCGGGCATGCTATGGTAGCAGGATTGCGCGTCATCAAACATTGGCGCAGGCGGCGTCCGCCAAAGCGCAGCCTTTCCGCTGCGCGACAGGCAAATGAAGGCTATTAGGAGGAATGATGATGACGAACCATCCGATCCAAGGGCTTATGACAACCGCGATGGAAAATTTAAAACAAATGATCGACGTCAACACGATTATCGGCGATCCGGTCGAGACGCCGGATGGCAGCGTCATTTTAACGGTGTCGAAGGTCGGGTTCGGGTTTGCGGCCGGCGGCAGCGAATTTATGCTTGACGGCCAGACAAACGGCCAAGGGGCGCAAACGAACGGGCAAAACGGGCAGCAACAGGGGAACGGGCACCCGTTTGGCGGCGGCAGCGGCGGCGGCGTGTCGATCACCCCGATCGCGTTTCTCGTCGTCAACTCATCGGGTGTCAAACTTCTCCATCTGGATGAAAGCACGCATTTATACGAAAAAATTCTCGATGTCGCCCCACAAGCCATCGAAAAAATCCAGGCGATGTTGAAGAAAAACAAAAAAGAGGGCTCGTCTTCCACCGCGAACGATTTTGACATTTAGCCGGGCTTGGCGCTGGATCGGGTTTCGTCCAGCGCTTTGTTTTGGCGGGCCACAGGCGAAAGGGGCGATGCGGCGAGTAAAACGATTGCAAACGCCGCCTTTTCGTTTTACTATGGAGATGGTACATATTTTTTCCTAAGGGGGAGAAGCCATGGCTCAAGTGACGTTTAAAGGCAATCCGGTCACGCTCGTCGGCAACGAAGTGAAAGTCGGCGACAAAGCGCCGGACTTCACCGTGTTGAACCAAAATTTGCAGGAAGTGACGCTCGCCGATACGAAGGGGCATGTCCGCCTCATCAGCGTCGTGCCGTCGCTTGACACCGGCGTTTGTGACGCGCAGACGCGCCGGTTTAACGAGGAAGCGGCGAAGCTTGACAACGTGAAAGTGTTGACGATCAGCGTCGATTTGCCGTTTGCGCAAAAACGGTGGTGCGGCGCCGCCGGCATCGAAAACGTTGAAGTGTTGTCCGACCATCGCGACGTCTCATTTGGACAAGCGTACGGCGTCCTGATCAAAGAACTTCGCCTGCTTGCCCGCGCCGTGTTTGTCATCGATAGCAACGACACGGTTACATACGTCGAATACGTGCCGGAAGTGACGAACCATCCGAACTACGAAGCGGCGATTGAAGCGGCGAAAGCGGCGAAATAAGGAAAACGGCTCCGATCCGTTCGGGGCCGTTTCGTTTTGGCCGCTGTTTGCCTTGCGGGGCGGACGGACGTACAATAGAAGGGACATGGGCAGAAAGGGGGACGCACGCATGATGACACCCGTTGAACGGCTGTTTGCCGTCTTGGATGAAACGGCCCGCATTTTGCAGGAGGAGCTGCAATGCACGTATTTGGAAGCTGTCGCGGAAACAGGGGAAAATTTGTTTCACGGCGACGTGCTGCAAGATGAGGTGAGCGAGCTGAACGCGAAACGGTTGAAAAAGCAATATCGCGAATTGGGGCTCGAACAGTTTCAGAACGAGCACATCCGCAAGGCGTTTCAGCTTGCCGTCTTAAAAGGGATGCGCCAGCACGTCCAGCCGAACCACCAAATGACGCCGGATGCGGTCAGTGTGTTTTTGGCCTACCTCGTCCGGCAGTTCACGCGCCCGCATTTGGCGCTAACGATTCTGGACCCGGCCGTCGGCACGGCCAATTTGCTTACAGCCGTGTTAAACGGGCTCGGCGGCCGGCAGGCGAAAAGCTACGGCGCCGACGTTGACGATCTGCTCGTCAAACTCGCGTATGTCAACGCCAACTTGCAGCAGCACCCGGTGCAGCTGTTTAACCAGGACAGCCTGCGCCCTTTGTTCGTCGAACCGGCCGATGTCGTTGTCTGCGATTTGCCGGTCGGCTACTACCCGGATGACGCCAATGCCAGCCGCTTTGCGTTAAAAGCGAAAGAAGGGCGGTCGTATGCGCATCATTTGTTGATCGAGCAAAGCTTGCGCTATACAAAAGACGGCGGCTATTTGTTTTTCCTCATTCCGAACACGCTGTTTTCCAGCCCTCAGGCGGAACAGCTGAATGAATTTTTAAAAGAAACCGCCATCGTCCAAGGCTTGTTGCAGTTGCCGCTGTCCATGTTTAAACACGAGCAGGCGGCGAAAAGCATATTCATTTTGCAAAAGAAAGGCCCGATGGCGAAAGCGCCGAAACAAGTGCTGCTCGCCGAACTGCCGCGCTTTTCCAACAAGACGGCCATGCAGGCGATGATGGCGAAAATCGATGCCTGGATCGCCGGCGAAAAAGGGCGCTGACAGTCTCCAACCTGCTTGGAGGCTGTTTTTATTTTCACAACATAAAAACATTTCCTTGCAACCGATTACGAAAGAAAGCGCCGCTTGAAAGGAAGAAAAGGGAGGCATACAATGAAAAAGGCATAGTGAAACAGCGCCCAATCGCGCACACTAACCGTAAGTGCGAACGGATTTTGGCAAAAAGGAGCTGTATGTTCGATGGCAAAAGTGTTAGCCATTAATGCGGGAAGTTCTTCGTTGAAATTCCAATTGTTTGACATGCCGGCGGAAACGGTGTTAACGAAAGGAGTCGTCGAGCGGATCGGCTTTGACGACGCGATTTTTACGATCGTCGTGAACGGGGAGAAACAGCGGGAAGTCACTTCCATCCCGAACCATGCCGTGGCGGTGAAACTGCTGCTTGACAAACTGATTCGCTATGGCATCATCCGGTCATTTGACGAAATTGACGGCATCGGCCACCGCGTCGTCCACGGCGGGGAGAAGTTCAGCGATTCGGTGTTGATCACCGATGAGGTGATAAAACAAATCGAAGAAGTGTCCGAGCTCGCTCCGCTTCATAACCCGGCCAACCTCGTCGGCATCCGCGCGTTTCAGGAAGTGCTGCCGAACGTGCCGGCCGTCGCCGTTTTTGATACGGCGTTTCACCAAACGATGCCGGAACAGTCGTTTTTGTACAGCTTGCCGTATGAGTATTACACGAAATTCGGCATTCGCAAGTACGGCTTCCATGGCACGTCGCACAAATACGTCACCCAGCGGGCGGCGGAGCTTCTCGGCCGGCCGATCGAGCAGCTGCGCCTCATCTCGTGCCATTTAGGCAACGGGGCGAGCATCGCGGCGGTCGAAGGCGGCAAATCGATCGACACGTCGATGGGCTTTACGCCATTAGCGGGCGTCGCGATGGGGACGCGCTCTGGCAACATCGACCCGGCGCTTATCCCATACATTATGGAAAAAACAGGAATGACCGCTGATGAAGTGATTGAAGTGCTGAATAAAAAGAGCGGCATGCTCGGCATCTCCGGCATCTCGAGCGACTTGCGCGACTTGGAAAAAGCGGCCGCCGAAGGAAATGAGCGCGCGGAACTTGCGCTGGAAGTGTTTGCGAACCGCATTCATAAATACATCGGCTCGTATGCGGCGCGCATGTGCGGCGTCGACGCCATCATTTTCACCGCCGGCATCGGCGAAAACAGCGATGTCGTGCGCGCCAAAGTGCTGCGCGGCCTTGAGTTCATGGGCGTCTACTGGGATCCGGTGTTAAACAAAGTGCGTGGCAAAGAAGCGTTCATCAGCTACCCGCACTCGCCGGTCAAAGTGCTCGTCATCCCGACGAACGAAGAGGTCATGATCGCCCGTGATGTCATGCGGCTGGCGAATTTGTAAGCGGATTGTAATAAAAAGAATCGTTGCAGCCATTTTGGCCAAAACGGCTGCCCCAAACAAACG
This sequence comes from [Flavobacterium] thermophilum, assembly GCA_900450595.1. GTDB lineage: Bacteria > Bacillota > Bacilli > Bacillales > Anoxybacillaceae > Geobacillus > Geobacillus thermophilus. The sequence goes on along the minus strand of UGGS01000001.1, from coordinate 1,934,494 downwards.
GGGCAGCCATTTTTTTGTTTTGCCGCTTTGGTGCGCTTGATTCTTGTTTCAACAACTCCGGACGGAGAGGAAGACATTGATTTCACGATGGGGTCTTTTCCTTTCGTTTCGCCAGCGAGAAGCAGCCGGGCAAGAGTTGGGTAATTTTTGCTATACTATAGCCAACAACACAATGACAAAAGGAGATGAGGGAATGAGCACAGCTGCCCATAAACAAGAAGCTCCCCAAACCGTCCGCTGCAAAGTCATCACCGTCAGCGACACGAGAACGGAGGAAACCGACCAAAGCGGCCGGCTGATGATCGAGCTGCTCACGGAAGCCGGGCATGAGGTCGTCGGCTATGAGATCGTCAAAGACGAAGCGGACGCCATTCGCGAGGCAGTGCTTGACGGCTGCCGCCGCCTTGATGTTGATGCGGTGCTCACGAACGGCGGCACCGGCATCGCCAAGCGCGACGTGACGATCGAAACGGTCGGTGCGCTGCTTGAGAAAGAACTCGTCGGCTTTGGCGAGCTGTTCCGCTTCCTAAGCTACACCGAAGACATCGGCCCGGCCGCCATGCTGTCGCGCGCCGTCGCCGGCGTGGCGATGGACACCGCCGTCTTTTGCACTCCCGGCTCCACCGGCGCTGTGCGCCTCGCGATGACGAAGCTCATTTTGCCGGAGTTGGGGCATGTGGTGAGAGAGATTCGGAAGGATAGGGAGAAGCAGCGAAAGACGCTTTGACGAAAGGAGGTGGTCGCGAAAGCCGCGGCAAGGGCGGCGGGGGCGACATGGCCGTAGAAAAAAGAGACGGCCGGTTTCGTCAGCGTATTTTGCGTTTTACCGCCGCTTCCTTTTCAAAGGAAACATGGGGACTGACCCGATACCAAATCCATAAATCATTCACGATCGAAGCGAGCTCGGCGATGTCAGCATTGAGCTGGCACGAGCGCGCAAAATCCGCTTCTTGGCCGAGCGCGTCTTGTTTTTCGTTGATTTCCCGCTCCAGTTCGGCGATGCGGTCGGGGATCAAGCCGCGGATCGTTTCCCATTCCAGTAAAATCGCCTCTTGTTCGTTTGGGCTGTAGTCCTCCCAAGGCTTGTCCAGATGCGGCACGCGGATGCCGAGCCGTTTGTCTTCGATGAAGATGCCGTTCATTCTTGCCGCCTCCTTTATTTCTATTATACGAAACATTTCCGCATATCGGTGAGGAATTTTTATTCTTTTTATTGAATAAGTATTGAAAAATCACGGGAAAGCTGATAAAGTGATAATGTGTTCAATTTGAATATTTATTTATATTTAAGTATATTTATGTGACAGGAGAGGAGAACGACCATGGCAAATCCAAAATTGGTGTTGGCCTACTCGGGCGGTTTAGATACATCGGTGGCGATCAAATGGCTTCAGGAGCGCGGGTATGATGTGATCGCGTGCTGCTTGGACCTTGGGGAAGGAAAAGACCTCGATTTCGTGAAAGAAAAAGCGCTCAAAGTCGGCGCGATCAAATCGTACGTCATCGACGTCAAAGACGAGTTTGCGAACGAGTATGCGCTCATCGCTCTGCAGGCGAACGCCCTGTATGAAGGGAAATATCCGCTCGTCTCGGCGCTGTCGCGTCCGCTCATCGCGAAAAAACTCGTTGAAATCGCCGAGCTCGAAGGCGCGGTGGCGGTCGCCCACGGCTGCACGGGGAAAGGGAACGACCAAGTGCGCTTTGAAGTGTCGATCAACGCGCTCAATCCGGACTTGGACGTCATCGCCCCGGTGCGCGAGTGGAGCTGGTCGCGCGAGGAAGAAATCGAATACGCGAAACAGCACGGCATTCCGATTCCGGTCGACCTGGACAGCCCGTTTTCGATCGACCAAAACTTGTGGGGCCGCAGCAACGAGTGCGGCATTTTGGAAGACCCGTGGGCGGCTCCGCCGGAAGAGGCGTATGAGCTGACGGCTTCGCTTGAGAACGCGCCGGATGTGCCGGATGTCATCGAGATCGGCTTTGAACAAGGCGTGCCGGTGACGTTAAACGGCAAGGCGTATCCGCTCGCGCAATTGATTTTGGAGCTGAACGCGTTGGCCGGCAAGCACGGCGTCGGCCGCATCGACCACGTCGAAAACCGCCTTGTCGGCATTAAGTCGCGCGAAGTGTACGAATGCCCGGGGGCGATCACGCTCATCAAAGCGCATAAAGAGCTCGAAGACTTGACATTGGTGCGGGAAGTTGCGCACTTCAAACCGATCATCGAGCAAAAAATCGCCGAAATCATTTACAACGGCCTGTGGTTTTCGCCGCTCAAAGACGCGCTTGTCGCGTTTTTGAAAGAAACGCAGAAAAACGTCACCGGCGTCGTGCGCGTGAAGCTGTTTAAAGGCCATGCGATCGTCGAAGGGCGCAAATCGCCGTTCTCGCTTTATGATGAAAAGCTGGCGACGTACACGTCGGAAGACGAGTTTGACCATCAAGCGGCGGTCGGGTTCATCTCGCTGTACGGTCTGCCGACGAAAGTCAACAGCATCGTCAACAAGCAACACAAAGCGTCGGTATCGGCCGGCCAATAAGGAAAAGGAAGGAGGAAGTCGCATTCCTCTGCGGCGAGATTCGTGAAAAAACTTTGGGGCGGACGGTTTACGAAAACAGCGGAAGAATGGGTCGACGAGTTTGGCGCGTCGATCCCGTTCGACCAGGAGCTGGTGGAAGAAGACATTGAAGGCAGCCTTGCCCATGTGACAATGCTTGGAGAGTGCGGCATTTTGCCGGCGGAAGATGTCGAGAAGATCAAGAGCGGACTCCTGCGGCTGCTCGAAAAAGCGAAGCGGGGGGAACTCGAGTTTTCCGTCGCGTATGAAGACATTCATTTAAACATTGAAAAAATGTTGATCGACGACATCGGCCCGGTCGGCGGCAAGTTGCACACCGGACGGAGCCGGAACGACCAAGTGGCGACCGATATGCATTTATACTTGCGCAAGCGCGTTGAAGAGATTCTCAGTCTCATCCGCGGGCTGCAGCGGGCGCTTGTCGCTCAAGCCGACAAACATGTCGACACGATCATGCCCGGGTATACGCATTTGCAGCGGGCGCAGCCGATTTCGTTTGCCCATCATTTGCTTGCGTATTTTTGGATGCTCGAGCGGGACTATGAACGTTTTTCTGAGTCGCTGAAACGGATTAACCGCTCGCCGCTCGGCGCCGGGGCGCTCGCCGGAACGACGTTTCCGATCGACCGGCGGCGGACGGCGGAGCTGTTGGGCTTTGCCGATCTTTACGAAAACAGCTTGGATGCGGTGAGCGACCGCGATTTCATCATCGAGTTTTTAAGCAACAGCTCGATGCTCATGATGCACTTGTCGCGGCTCGCTGAAGAGCTCATCCTTTGGTCGAGCCAAGAGTTTCAGTTCATTGAGCTCGATGATGCGTTTGCGACCGGCAGCAGCATCATGCCGCAAAAGAAAAACCCGGACATGGCCGAGCTCATCCGCGGCAAAACCGGCCGCGTGTACGGCCATTTGATGGCGCTTCTCACGGTGATGAAAGGGCTGCCGCTCGCCTACAACAAGGACATGCAAGAAGATAAAGAAGGCATGTTTGATACAGTAAAGACGGTCGTCGGGTCGCTGAAAATTTTCACCGGTATGATTGAGACGATGAACGTGCGCACGGACGTGATGGAGCGGGCGACGAAACAAGACTTTTCAAACGCGACCGAGCTTGCCGATTACTTGGCCGCGAAAGGCGTCCCGTTCCGCGAGGCGCATGAGGTCGTCGGCAAGCTCGTGCTGCTTTGCATTGAGAAAGGCGTCTTTTTGGCCGATTTGCCGCTTGACGTGTATAAGGAGGCGTCGCCGCTTTTTGAAGAAGACATTTATGACGCCTTGCACCCGCGCACGGCCGTCAACCGCCGCAACAGCGCCGGCGGCACCGGTTTTGCCGAAGTGCGCGCGGCGCTGGCGAAGGCGAAACAGTTGCTTAGCACCCCGTAACGGCGGGGTGTTCTTTTTTGACCGTCACATGTTTTCGCATCGGACAAGGAAGTTTTTCGGTCCATCTGCTTCATGTGACGAAGACATTATTCTTTCGGCGTCCTTACAACGAGCACATCGCATTTCGCATGGCGGACGATGTTTTCGGAAACGCTGCCGATCAAGAGCCGTTCGACAGCGTTTAAACCGGTCGCCCCGCAAATGATGAGGTCGGCTTTGTATTTCGGAGCGACGTCTTTGGCGATTTTCACTTTCGGCGAGCCGAATTCGACCGCGGTGTCCACATCGTCGAGTCCAGCGGCGACGGCTTCGTTTTTATACCGCTCAAGCAATTCGTTCGCATACTGTTCCGAACGTTCGGCGAGGGCATAATCGTGCGCTTCAACGGTCGTAAAGCCGCGCAAGTCGATGATGTGGGTCAAAATGAGTTTCGCTCCGTTCCGTTTGGCGATTTGGATCGCTTTTTTCAACGCCCATTCCGCTTCTTTCGACCCATCGACGGCGACGACGATCGTTTGGTAGGTCATTGTCATGTTCTCCCCTCCCTTTGGATAAAAATGCTATCTCTATATATGGTATACCCATCGCCCTTTGACGGGAAACTAGGCCATATATTGAGATTTTGTGAACAAGGGAGGAAAAGCAATGGAAAAGCGGTATAACGACTGGCAGTACGATGAGGAAGAAGTGCGGACGATCACCGAGCAAATTACCGAGTCGTATGAGAGCGGCATTGTTGACGAGGATGAATCGTATTACGACCCGCGCCGCGAAGTCGGCGAATAACCATGGCGCCCATGCGCTATGGTTATTTTTTTGTATTCCCCCTTGTTTGTAGTAAAGTAAAAATGAGACCGCAAATCGCGACGAGGAGGGAGAAGGGTGCGGCATGCGTTGATCACGGCCGGAGCGAAAGGATTGGGGAGAAAGGTGACGGAGCTGTTGCTTGATCAAGGCTACTCGGTGACGGTGAACTACCGGAGCGATGAGCAGGCGGTGCGCTCGCTTGCCGAGAAGCACCGCAGCGCCGCCGACCGCCTTCAGTTTGTGAAAGGGGATGTGACGAGAAAAGAGGATTTGGAGCGGTTAGTGGATGCAGCCATGGAGCGGTTCGGCCGCATTGACTGCCTTATTAACAACGCAGGCCCCTACATTTTCGAGCGGAAAAAGCTGGCCGATTATACGGAAGACGAATGGTACGAAATGATTGAAGGCAATTTGAGCTCGGTCTTCCATTTAGTGAGGCGGACGATCCCGATTATGCGAAAACAACGGTTTGGCCGCATCATTACGTACGGATTTCAAGGAGCGGCGGATGCCCCGGGCTGGGTGCACCGTTCGGCGTTCGGCGCGGCGAAAGTCGGGCTTGTATCGCTGACGAAAACGATCGCCCTGGAAGAGGCGGAATATGGCATTACCGCCAATATGGTGTGCCCAGGCAACATTGTCGGCGATATGAAAGAAGCGGGGATCGCCGACGCCCGCGCGAGAAGGGATGCGGAAACGCCGGTCGGGCGCCCGGGCACAGGCGAAGATATCGCCCGCGTGATCGCGTTTTTATGCGAGGACGACTCGGATTTCATCACCGGCGCCATCATTGACGTCACCGGCGGAGCAAACGTCATTTACCGCCATCTTTTCCGTTGAGACCAGCGCCTCCTCCTTTTTCGTTTGCTTTTGCGCGAAACGGGGCACAATAAAAGGAAGAAGTGGGAAGGAAAAAGGAGGAAATGTGATGAAGATCGGCATTCCAAAAGAAATCAAAAACAATGAAAACCGCGTCGCCATTACCCCGGCCGGCGTGATGACGCTCGTCAAAGCGGGGCATGACGTGTATGTGGAGACGGAAGCCGGCGCTGGGTCGGGGTTTTCCGATTCCGAGTATGAAAAAGCCGGGGCAGTGATCGTGCCGAACGCGGAAGATGCTTGGGCGGCGGAGATGGTGTTGAAAGTGAAAGAACCGCTGGCTGAGGAGTTCCGCTATTTTCGCCCCGGATTGATTTTGTTTACGTATTTGCATTTGGCCGCGGCCGAAGCGCTCACGAAAGCGCTCGTCGAGCAAAAAGTGGTCGGCATCGCTTACGAGACGGTGCAGCTGGCGAACGGCTCGCTGCCGCTGTTGACGCCGATGAGTGAAGTCGCCGGCCGCATGTCCGTGCAAGTCGGCGCCCAGTTTCTTGAGAAGCCGCACGGCGGGAAAGGCATTTTGCTTGGCGGCGTGCCCGGAGTGCGGCGCGGCAAAGTGACGATCATCGGCGGCGGAACGGCGGGGACGAACGCGGCGAAAATCGCGGTCGGTCTCGGGGCAGACGTGACGATTTTGGACATTAACGCCGAGCGGCTGCGCGAGCTCGATGATTTGTTCGGCGACCACGTGACGACGCTCATGTCCAACTCGTACCATATCGCCGAGTGCGTGCGCGAATCGGATTTGGTCGTCGGCGCCGTCTTGATCCCGGGGGCGAAAGCGCCGAAGCTGGTGACGGAAGAGATGGTGCGCTCGATGACGCCGGGATCGGTGTTGGTCGACATCGCCATTGACCAAGGCGGCATTTTCGAAACGACCGACCGCGTCACGACGCATGACGATCCGACATACGTCAAGCACGGCGTCGTCCATTACGCCGTCGCCAACATGCCGGGCGCTGTGCCGCGTACGTCAACATTCGCGCTTACGAACGTCACGATCCCATACGCCTTGCAAATCGCCAACAAAGGCTACCGCGCCGCTTGCCTCGACAATCCGGCGCTGTTAAAAGGGATCAACACGCTCGACGGGCACATCGTGTACGAAGCGGTCGCGGCGGCGCACAACATGCCGTATACGGATGTTCATTCGTTGTTGCACGGATGAAATCATGAAGATGGAGCCGCCTTGATGGCGATGAGAAAACAAAGCTGTCCGAATCGGCTTCGGGATCGATCCGGCGGACAGCTTTGTTCGTGCGCTTATTCGCAGAAGCTTTTGCCAATGGTTTTTCTCGTTATACAATGATCAATTCCTTCGAAAACGACGTCAACACCTCAACGCCGTTGTTCGTGACCGCGACATCGTCTTCAATGCGCACGCCGCCGATGGATGGGACGTAAATGCCCGGTTCGATCGTAAACACCATGCCGGGAGCGAGCGGGTCGGGGTTGGCGCCATGAAGCGATGGGTATTCGTGGATTTCGATTCCTAAGCCGTGCCCGACGCGGTGGGTGAAGTACGGGCCGTAGCCGGCTTGTTCGATGACGTTTCGAGCGGAGCGGTCGATCTCCTTCATCGCGGTTTGCGGGCGGCAGGCGTCGATCGCCGCCTGCTGGGCGCGCCGAACGGTATCGTACATGAGCCGCTGTTCGTCGCTTGCCGTCTGACAGACGACGGTGCGGGTAATGTCGGAGCAATACCCATCGACGATGACGCCCAAATCGAACAGCACGAAATCGCCCGGTGCGACCGCCGCCGTTCCCGGCACGCCGTGCGGGTCGGCTGATTTGGCGCCTGCAAGCACGGTCGTGGGAAATGACATCCCTTCAACGCCGAGTTTTTTCAGCTCATATTCAATGACGGCGACAAGTTCAAGCTCCGTCACGCCCGGGCGAATGGCCGAGACGCCGATTTCGACCGCTTTGTCGGCCAGCTCCGCCGCCTGGCGCAGCGCTTTCATTTCCTGCTCATCTTTGATCAGGCGAAGCTGGCGCAGCTTTTCTTCGGCATCGAGCCATTGGGCGTTCGGAAACAGCGCCGAGAGCCGCTCGAAACGGGCGAACGACAAATCGTTTTTTTCGACGGCAATCGAGACGGCCTTGACACCGCGCGCTTTGAGATGGCGCTCGATCTCTTCCCACGGGTCGGCGCTGTCGTCGTAGCCGATCACCGTATGCCCAAAGCCGCTCCGGCGGGCGCGCGGGACTTCCATTTGCGGGCAGACGAGCGCGGGCTCGCCGTCAGGAAAGACCAAAAGCGCCAGCAACCGTTCGTGCGGGTCGCACCGAAATCCGCTCAAATAAAACACGTTCGCACTTGACGTGACGAAGGCGAATGAACTATGTTGTTGTTGAAGCCAAGAGGAAAATGCTTGCAGCCGTTTGTTCATCGTCCCATTCCTTCCTTTTTTCACTGTTGTCCATTTTGAGCGTACCAAGAAACGGGCCGTTTGTAAATGGACAGGCAGGAAAAGAAGGAAATGGGCGAATGGCGGCGAATCATGGGAAGGGAAGGGGGAGATGTGACGATGAAAATCAGCTACCATGGCCATTCGGTTGTCCGCATTGAGACGAACGGAAAAACGATTTTGATCGACCCGTTCATCACCGGCAATGCGACGACCGATTTGAACGCGGCGGATGTGAAAGCGGATGTCATTTTGCTCACGCACGGACACGGGGATCATGTCGGCGATACGGTGGAGATCGCCAAGCGGAACAACGCCCTTGTCGTGGCCACATTTGAGCTGGCGACATATTTAAGCTGGCAAGGCGTCGAGACGTTTGGCATGAATATCGGCGGGGCGCGCGAATTTGACTTTGGCACGGTCAAGTTGACGCAGGCGTTCCACAGCTCCGGGTTTGTGACCGAGGACAAGCAAATCATTTATTTAGGCATGCCGACCGGCATTTTGTTCACGGCCGAAGGGAAAACGATCTACCATGCCGGCGACACCGGGCTGTTTTCCGACATGAAGCTGATCGGCGAGCGCCATAACATCGATGTCGCCTTTTTGCCGATTGGGGACAGCTTCACGATGGGGCCGGAAGACGCGGCCGTTGCCGCCGAGTGGCTCGGAGCGAAACTCGTCGTGCCGATCCATTACAACACGTTCCCGCCGATTGTCCAAGACCCCGAACGGTTCGTCTCGCTTCTACCGTCGGGTGTCGGCCGTGCTCTGAAGCCAGGCGAAAGCATCGAGCTGTAACAGCGGCGCCCTTCCCACTTTGGGAAGGGCGCTTTCTGATGGCCGGCGCGATCGTTGAATCCCCGCTGCTGAGCCCTGTATAATGAAAGTAACAATGCGTAAAGGGTGAAGACCGTTGGCGACCAAACATGAACAAATTTTAGAATACATCCACCGGCTGCCGATCGGCGAGAAAATTTCCGTCCGGCAGATCGCCAAGGAAATGGGCGTGAGCGAAGGAACGGCGTACCGAGCGATCAAAGATGCGGAGAACAAAGGATACGTAAGCACGATCGAGCGCGTCGGCACGATTCGGATCGAGAAAAAGCGGAAGGAAAACATTGAGAAGCTCACGTACGCTGAAGTCGTCAACATTGTCGACGGACAAGTGCTCGGCGGGCGGGAAGGGCTGCACAAGACGCTCAACCGCTTCGTCATTGGGGCGATGCAGCTGGAGGCGATGATGCGCTATACGGGTGCAGGGGATTTGCTTATCGTCGGCAACCGGACGAAGGCGCACGAACTGGCGCTTGAAGCCGGGGCGGCTGTGCTCATCACCGGCGGGTTTGACACGGCCGACCACGTGAAAAAGCTCGCCGATGAGCGGCAGCTGCCGATCATTTCGACGAGCTATGACACGTTTACGGTTGCGACGATGATCAACCGGGCGATTTATGACCAGCTGATCAAAAAGGAGATTGTGCTCGTTGAGGACATTGTCACCCCTGTCGAGAAAACAGCCTATTTATATACAGACGATCCCGTCGAGCGCTGGTATGTGCTAAATCGCGAGACGCGCCATACCCGGTTTCCGGTCGTCGACGACCAGTTGAAAGTGCAAGGCATTGTGACGGCAAAAGACGTGCTGGATGTCGACCGGCAGCTGCCGGTCGAAAAGGTGATGACGAAGCAGCCGATTACGGTGAACGGAAAAACATCGGTCGCATTTGCCTCGCACATCATGGTATGGGAAGGGATTGAACTGCTTCCGGTCGTTGATGACCATAACCGGCTGCAAGGGATCATCAGCCGCCAAGACGTGTTAAAAGCGCTGCAAATGGCGCAGCGCCAGCCGCAAGTCGGCGAGACGATCGATGACCTCGTCACCGCCCAGTTCCGCGAATCAGGCGACAAAGAAACGCTGTTTCGCTGCACGATCACGCCGCAAATGACGAACTATTTAGGGACACTCTCGTACGGCGTGTTTACGACGATCGTCACCGAAGCGGCGGCGCGGATGCTGCGGGCGTACAAACGCGGCGATTTGGTGATGGAAAGCATTACGATTTATTTCATCAAGCCGGTGCAAATCGACACTACAGTCGACGTGCAGGCGAAGCTTTTAGAGCTCGGGCGCAAGTTCGGAAAAGTGGACGTCGAGGTGTACAATGAAGGCGCCATCGTCGGGAAGGCGATGATGATGTGCCAGCTGATCGACCGGTAATCGACAACGAAAAAAGGATGTCCGCCCTTTGTTGCTGGACATCCTTTCCCTTTCGCTGTGAACGGTTATGGTCAGCTTTGTTTCGCCGCTTTTTCCGCCTCTTCGATCGCCTGCGGCAGATAGTAGCGGTAGGCGCGGTAGCCGGCCCAGACGCTGCCGGCGCCTAGGGCGATAAAGATGGAGGAGATGATATAGGTGACAGTTGTCTGATACAAAAACAACTGGTTGACTCCGAACAAGGCGACAAACAGCCCGAGCGCCATGCTCGATTTCGCCGAGAGGAAGCGGCGCTCCATCGGGCGCTGCGAGCGAACGTAGCGGATTTTATAATAGACGTAAAACGAAAAGGAAAATATAATGAAAATAACCAATACGGGCATGCTGGCTCCCTCCGTAGTCCGTTTCTTTTTCCATTGTACATAGAAGCGCGGAAAAATGCCAGCGGTTGAAAATGACAAGCCATAAAAAGGGGACGAAGTGATGAAAGACGTTTGCCGGGACATTCTTGAAACGATTCGCCAATTTGATACGATCATCATCCATCGCCACGTGCGCCCGGACCCGGACGCGTACGGGTCGCAAGGCGGGCTGGCGGCGCTGCTTCGGGCGTCGTTTCCGGAAAAACAAGTGTATGCGGTGGGGACGGATGATCCATCGTTGTCATTTTTACGTCAAATGGATGTCATTGACGATGGCGCCTATGAACAGGCGCTCGTGATTGTCTGTGACACGGCGAACGAAGAGCGGATTTGTGACAGCCGCTACCGGCTCGGGCGGAAGCTGATCAAAATCGACCACCATCCGAACGATACGCCGTACGGCGACATCATGTGGGTTGACACCGACGCCAGCTCGACGAGCGAAATGATTTACGAACTGTATTTGGCCGGCAAAGACGACGGGCTGACGATGACCGCCGAGGCGGCGCGCCTGATTTATGCCGGCATTGTCGGCGACACGGGCCGTTTTTTGTTTCCGCGTACGAGCGAAAAAACGTTTCGCTATGCCGGAGAGCTCATTTCGTACGGCTTTTCGCTGACGGAATTGTATGACGGGCTGTACCGGACGAGCCTGCCGCTCGCCCGTTTGAGCGGTTATGTGCTGTCGAATTTCACGATCGATGAAGGAGTGGCGGCGGTGAAAATGCCGCGGGCGCTGCTCGAAGAATACGGCGTCACCCCGCTTGAAGCGTCGCAGCTTGTCGGGCTGCTCGGCAACATTGATGGCATCATCGCCTGGGTGTTTTTCGTTGAGGAGGAGAAGGAGATTCGCGTGCGTTTTCGTTCGAAAGGGCCGGTCATCAATGTCGTCGCCAAGCGGCATGGCGGCGGCGGCCATCCGCTGGCGGCCGGCGCGTCGATCGCTTCATGGGAAGAAGCCGACCGCATTGTTGAAGAGGTGAGAGCCGTTTGCCGGGCGGAACGGTAACAGAAGGGGGCGAGAAGGGCGTCATGCGGCGCCGCCCCCTCTTTTGCCGCCTGATGCAGCGTCCGGTGCTCTTGTCGGCGTTGGGGTGTCGGTTTGTTTTGGCTTTTCTCGTTTGTCGGCTGCATGGCGTGTTAAGGGAGCGGCTTCAATTTCACTTCCACAGCCAAAAGGGTGAAAATGGTGAGCGTATGAATTTCCAGCCGGTACGCTTTTTCGTGGATCGTATACGTTTTGTTTTCAATTGCCCGCTTGATCAGCTCGCGGCTGTTGTACACCGTTTCAATATCTTTGGTGATTAAATGGGACAAGTCTTCTTTCACACTGTCTTCGATGCGGAACGCTGTGTACGAATCAAGCTTGTATTGCTCGGCGTTGACAAGATGGACGGACACGTCCTGCACGGTCAGCTTTTTTTTCATTTCTTTGTTGTAATGGATATAGTCTTCTTGCCAAATGCGAATTTCATTTTGCAAGTCGGCGATCTGCTCGTTCAGCTCATTGACGTGCCGCACCTGCTTTTCCTGCAGGACGCCGAAAATGTACAAAAAGACAAACCAGCTGATGAGCGCCCCAATCGCTACGCCGGCGAAAAAACGCTGCCATGACGGATATTGGTAATACGGAGGAATTCTCATGGCGAAATGTGCTCCTGTGTCAGCCACGTAATGATCGCCACTCCTGTTTGCGCGCCGCCCATGGCGGACAAAATGAGCAAAAACTGCCGCACAATGTCTTTTGTTTCCCCGAGAAACAGCCCTCGCTCGACGACGTAAAACGTATCAAACGTTCCGCCGATGGCGGCGACGACCGCCCAAATGCGCAAGTCGCCGGCAAACCGGTACATGGCCGTCAGCGGCTGGCCGCCGCTCAAAAATGCGCCGAGCGCGCCGATGATGGCGCCGCCAAGCAACACGCCGACCGCGATAAAATAGCTTTGGATCAACGCCGGCAAAAACGCTGCTTTTTCGTCCATCGTTTCCCCGCCCTTTCTTTCTCTTTTACTATGTATATCAACGAATGGGACGGAGCATGCAGCCAATGGAAAAGTTTTCGTCCGCAGACGGATGAATAAGGGAGGGCTGTCTATGACGTTTGTGCACTTGCATGTGTCAAGCGGCTATAGTTTGTTTCAAAGCACGGCCACCGTGGAAGCGCTGGCGGCCAAGGCGAAACAGCTCGGCTGCCCCGCCTTGGCGTTGACCGACCGCAACGTGCTGTATGGCGCTCTGCCCTTTTACAAGGAGTGCCAGCGCCATGGCATCCGTCCGATCATCGGCGTGACGGCCGATATTGCTCTCAGCGGGGACGGCGCCTATCCGCTCGTGCTGTTAGCCGCCAATGAGGAAGGGTACCACCATGTAATCGAAATCAGCACGATGATCCAAATGGGCGAAGAAAAGCAGATCGATGAAGACGCCCTCCGCCGGTTGAGCGGTGGAATTGTCGCCATCACCCCGGGGGCTGAAGGGCGGGTCGAGTCGCTGCTGGCCGCCGGGGAATGGCAGCAGGCGAAAGCGGTGCTCGCCCGCTATCAACAGCTGTTTCCTGGCTGTTTGTATGTGGCTGTCCAGCGCGGCGAGCGGACGCGCGCACCGTACGAAGGAGCGTTGCGGCAGTTGGCGGAAGAAGCCGGGGTTCCGGTCGTGGCGACGAATGACGTCCGTTATGTTGAGCGCGGCGACGCCGCAGCGTGGCGCTGCCTGCAGGCGATCAGGCTCGGCGTGCCATTTGCTGACGTCCAAGAGGATGGCGGCCGTTATTTGGCGGCGCCGGATGAGATGGCGCGCCGGTTTGCTGACTTGCCAGAAGCGCTTGAGAACAGCGCGGCGATCGCTGATCGGTGCGAACTGCACATCCCGTTTGGCGGCTGGCGGCTGCCGAAATTTCCGGTGCCTGACGGCGAGACGGCGGACGGGTATTTACGCCGTCTGTGCGAACAAGGGCTCGCCCGCCGTGTGCCGGGCGCCGATGAGCGTTACTGGAAGCGTCTGCGGCATGAGCTTGATGTCATTCAGGCAATGCGCTTTAGCGATTATTTTTTGATTGTCGCCGATGTGGTTGCCTACGCCCGCCAACGTGGCATTCTCATCGGACCGGGCCGCGGTTCGGCGGCCGGCTCGCTCGTCGCCTATGCTTTGGCTATTACCGATGTCGATCCGATCCAATACGGGCTGTTGTTTGAGCGGTTTTTGAATCCGGAGCGGGTGTCGGTGCCGGATATTGATCTTGATTTTCCCGATGACCGGCGCGAAGAAATGATTCGCTATGCGGCGGACAAATACGGGCGCGACCGCGTCGCGCAAATCATTACGTTTGGGACGTTCGGCGCCAAGTCGGCGCTGCGCGAGACGGCGAAAGCGCTCGGCATTCCCGGGCGCGAGGCGGAGCGGGTTGTGTCGCTTTTGCCGGATAAACAAGGGGTGACGATCCGCCAATGGCGCAGCGAGTCGACCGCGTTCCGCCGCGCCGCCGAAACGGTGCCGGACGGCAAGCAGTGGCTGGATATCGCGCAAACGCTCGAAGGGCTGCCGCGCCATACATCGATTCACGCGGCTGGCGTCATCATCAGCCCTGAGCCGCTTGTGCGCCAAGTCCCGTTGCAGCCAAGCCATGGCGAATGGCCGCTCACGCAATACGCCATGGGGTCGCTCGAGGCGCTCGGCCTTCTCAAAATGGATTTTCTCGGCTTGCGCACGTTGACGCTGCTCGGGCAAATGGTGCGTCTCATCGAACGGCAGGCAGGAAAGCCGTTTGATGTGCGTCGCGTTCCGCTTGACGACGAAAAAACGTATGCGCTCCTGAGCGCCGGAGAGACAAACGGCATTTTTCAGCTTGAATCAAGCGGAATGAAGCGTGTGCTTGCGGAATTGCGGCCGTCGGAGCTGGAAGACTTGGTCGCTGTCAACGCCTTGTACCGGCCGGGGCCGATGGACATGATTCCTGCTTATATCCGGCGCAAGCGCGGAGACGAGGCGATTTCGTATATCCATCCTGACCTTGAGCCGATTTTGGCGCCGACTTACGGAGTGCTGATCTACCAAGAGCAAATTATGCAAATCGCCGCCCGCATGGCTGGGTTTTCGCTCGGACAAGCGGACGTGCTCCGGCGGGCGGTGGCGAAAAAAGAGAAGGCGCGTCTCGCTGAACAGCGGGAGGCGTTTGTCGCCGGCTGCACGGCGAACGGCTATCCAAAGGAAGTTGCCGAGGAATTGTACCGGCATATCGTCCGCTTCGCCGATTACGGCTTCAACCGGAGCCACGCGGTCAGCTATGCGCTGTTGTCGTATGCGATGGCCTACATTAAAGCCCACTATCCGCTTTGTTTTTACGCGGCCATGCTCTCGGGCGCTTCCGGCGACCGGGAAAAAACGGCTCTTTACGCTAGCGAAGCAGCGCAAAAAGGGATTCCGCTGCTGCCGCCATCCGTCAACCGGAGCGGCTATCGGTTTGCGATCGAAGGCAAGGCGATCCGCACCGGGCTGGCGGCGGTGAAACATGTCGGCACAGCGGCGAGGCTCATCATCGAAGAGCGTCGGGAGCGCGGACCGTTTGCCGATTTTTTCGATTTCGCCATCCGCCTGTTGCCGAAAGGATTGCCGCGCCCGGCGCTTGAGGCGCTCGTTTTGGCCGGCGCGTTTGATGAAATGGACGGGGAGCGGGCTTCGCTTTTAGCGAGCATTGACGTGGCGGTCGAACACGTGCAATTGGTCGGGCCGTACTTGGACACAGGCGGATTGTCGCTGAAGCCGAAATACATGGATGCCCCCCCGCTGCCGCCGGATGAGCGGCGGAAACGGGAAAAAGAGTTGCTCGGGTTTGCCGTCACCCCACATCCGGCCGCGGTCTGCCGCCCGCTGTTTCAAGCGGCCCGGGCGGTGCCGATTGCCGAAATGCACGGTTCGGCGGCCGTGGTCGGCGGCTATGTGGCCAAACAGCGGAAAACGAGAACGAAACGGGGGGAGGAAATGGCGTTTGTGACAATCAGCGATGAAAGCGGGGAAGTGGAGGCGGTCGCCTTTCCGTCCATTTATGCCCGCGCCTCCGATGAGCTGGCGGAAGGAAACTTTGTGTTGCTTTTTGGAACGGTCGACCGGCGCGCAGGCAGGCGACAGCTCATCATCCGCCGCGCCGGCCTCCTGCCCGTGTCGGCGCTATACATTAACGCGAGCCGGGCCGATGAGGCCAAATTGTCCAAGCTGAAACAGCTGCTTGAGCAGCAGCGCGGCGCTACGCCGGTCTATTTGTATGACGAAGCGAAGCGGACGCTTCTCCGTCTTCCGGAGCAGTACGCCGTCGCGCTCACAGCGCCGCTTGTCGATGGGCTGCTCGCCTTATTCGGCTTCGGGCGCATTGCTGTGAAATAACTTCCCCTTTACTATTTCGCTATTTTATTATATCGTATAACCATTAGGTGGTCAGACCAGTGCGTCTGGCTGCGGTTGAACGGCATGCCGCCCACGCATGGAGTATGGCATGAACCGAAAAGGAGGGGTCTCCGTTCAACGATGAAAAAGTGTACGCCGAGACGTTGAAGCATATCCATCGTCTCGTTGTCGAGGATGGCCTTGTCCCGGGCGACAAGCTGCCGTCAGAACGCGAGCTGGCCGAGCGGCTCGGCGTCGGCCGCTCGTCGGTGCGCGAGGCGCTGCGGGCGCTTGAGTTTCTCGGCCTGATTGAGACGCGGCGCGGCGAAGGGACCTACTTGTGCGAGGTCGGCGGACATCAGCTGATTGAGTTGCTGGCGATGTTTTTGCTTGAAAATGAACGGGCGAAAGCGGATTTGGCGGAAACGAAATGGCTGATCGAACGGCTGCTGCTCGAGCTCGCTTGCCTCCGCTGCAGTGAAGATGCGCTGGAGAGGCTGGAAAAAACCGTTCGCCAAAAACCGACTGATTTCACGCCGTTTTTTCAGGCGGTTGCTGAGGCGGCTGACAACTACTTGCTCATCCGCATTTGGCGGGCGCTGTCTGGGTTTGCCTCCGCCTGTGCGCCCGACCCACCGCTTGCCGACTCGTTTTATGACCAGCTGTTAGCAGCATTGAAAAAACGCGATCCGGCTGAAGCTGCTGCTGTCTGGGAGAGGCACCGGCCTTCGCCGTTGTCGAAACAGAACTGACACCGTTTGACAAACAACCGCTTGCATTTTCGATAAAGTAGTAGAGAGGCGAAAACGCAAAGGAGGAGCTCCCTCGTGTGGAAAGATTTATTTGCCAAAAAGAAGAAGTATGCGTCGCTTTCTTCCGAGCAAGTGAGGCATGAGGTGCCGGAAGGCGTGATGACGAAATGCCCGCAATGCAAAAAAATTATGTATACAAAAGAGTTGGTGAAAAATTTGCGCGTTTGCCTAAGCTGCGGCTACCATCATCCGATGCCGGCGCGCGAACGGATCGAGAGCGTGCTGGATGACGGCAGCTTTCGCGAATATGATGCCGATATGATTTCTGTCAACCCGCTCGGGTTTCCGGGCTACATAGAAAAACTCGAGGAAGACCGGCGCAAGTCGGGATTGAACGAGGCGGTCGTGACCGGCGAAGGGACGCTTGACGGCCATCCGCTCGTCATTGCGGTCATGGATTCCTCGTTTCGCATGGGCAGCATGGGCTCTGTTGTCGGCGAAAAAATCACCCGTGCAGTCGAACAAGCGCACGATAAAGGTGTGCCGTTTCTCATTTTTACCGCTTCCGGCGGCGCCCGCATGCAAGAAGGGGTGTTAAGCTTGATGCAAATGGCGAAAACGAGCGCCGCGCTCAAACGATTCAGCAACGACGGCGGCTTGTTCATCTCCGTCATGACCCACCCGACAACGGGCGGCGTATCGGCGAGCTTCGCCTCGCTTGGCGATTACAACTTCGCCGAACCAGGTGCGCTCATCGGCTTTGCCGGCCGCCGCGTCATCGAACAGACGGTGCGCGAAGAGCTGCCGGAAGACTTCCAGACGGCGGAGTTTTTATTAAAGCACGGTCAGTTGGATGCCGTCATTCACCGCCATGAGCTGAAAGAGACGCTGGCGACTGTGCTTCGCATTCACGCGGGAGGAGGGGAATCAGGATGGTGGCGGAACTAGAATTCGAAAAGCCGCTTGTTGAGCTGCGCCGCAAAATTCAAGAGCTGAGAGAGTTTATGAAAACGGCCGATGTCGATTTGTCGGCGGAAATCGAGAAACTGGAGGCGCGGCTCGCCAAGCTGGAAAACGACGTGTATGCCAATTTGACGCCGTGGGATCGCGTGCAAATCGCCCGCCATCCGCAGCGGCCGACGACGCTTGATTATATTGAGCGGCTGTTTACGAACTTTCTCGAATGCCATGGAGACCGTTGTTTTGGCGACGACGAAGCGATCGTTGGGGGCATTGCCGAATACGACGGGCTGCCGGTGACAGTCATTGGCCACCAGCGCGGCAAAGATACGAAAGAAAATTTGCGCCGCAACTTCGGCATGCCGCACCCGGAAGGCTACCGGAAGGCGCTGCGGCTCATGAAGCAGGCAGAAAAGTTTTCGCGGCCGATCATCTGCTTTATCGACACGAAAGGCGCCTATCCGGGCAAATCGGCCGAAGAGCGTGGGCAAAGCGAAGCGATCGCCCGCAACTTGTTTGAAATGGCAGGGCTCACCGTGCCGGTCGTCTGCATCGTCATCGGCGAAGGCGGAAGCGGCGGGGCGCTCGCCCTTGGCGTCGGCAATCATATTCATATGCTTGAAAATTCCACGTACTCGGTCATTTCGCCGGAAGGGGCGGCTGCCATTTTATGGAAGGATGCGTCATTGGCGCAACGGGCGGCGGAAACGATGAAAATTACCGCCCATGACTTAAAAGCGCTCGGCGTCATTGACGAAATCATTCCGGAAGTGAAAGGCGGCGCCCACCGCAACGCTGACGAGCAGGCAAAGGAAATGGACCGCGTGCTGCGCCGGTCGTTGAAAGAGTTGTTGGCGCTTGACGGCGAGGCGCTCGTCCGGCAGCGCTATGAAAAATTTAAACAAATCGGCCAAGTGTCGTTTTTGCAGGAAACGATTCGGGCAAGATAAGGAAAAAGCTGTCTCGACTTTCGGGGCAGCTTTGTTCTGTCCATGAAAAAATTTTGTTCATGTAAACCGTTTCAACAAGGCGTCGCTGTTGTGTTCCGCCCATGTTCATGGTACATTAGGGTTGTTCAAGAGCGACAGATGTATGAGGTCGGACGTGTTGAATTTGATACAAATGAGGTGAAATGAGTGAAACGCATTGGTGTGTTGACAAGCGGCGGCGACTCGCCGGGAATGAATGCGGCCATTCGCGCGGTTGTCCGCAAAGCGATTTACCACGGGGTGGAAGTGTACGGCGTTTATCACGGGTATGCCGGACTGATCGCCGGCAACATTAAAAAGCTGGAAGTCGGCGATGTCGGGGATATTATCCACCGTGGCGGCACGATACTCTATACGGCCCGCTGTCCGGAATTTAAGACGGAAGAAGGTCAGAAAAAAGGGATCGAGCAGCTGAAAAAGCACGGCATTGAAGGGCTGGTCGTCATCGGCGGCGACGGTTCGTACCAAGGGGCGAAAAAACTGACCGAGCACGGCTTTCCGTGCGTCGGCGTGCCGGGGACGATTGACAACGACATTCCGGGCACTGATTTTACGATCGGGTTTGACACGGCGCTCAATACAGTCATTGATGCCATCGACAAAATCCGCGACACGGCGACGTCGCACGAGCGGACGTACGTCATCGAAGTGATGGGCCGCCATGCCGGCGACATCGCCTTATGGTCGGGGCTGGCCGGCGGGGCGGAAACGATTTTAATTCCGGAAGCCGATTATGATATGAACGACGTCATCGCCCGCTTAAAGCGCGGCCATGAGCGCGGCAAAAAACATAGTATCATCATCGTGGCGGAAGGGGTTGGAAGCGGCGTCGACTTCGGCCGGCAAATCCAGGAAGCGACCGGCTTTGAGACGCGTGTGACGGTGCTTGGCCACGTGCAGCGCGGCGGGTCTCCCACGGCGTTTGACCGCGTGCTCGCGAGCCGCCTCGGCGCCCGGGCGGTCGAGCTGTTGCTCGAAGGAAAAGGCGGGCGCTGCGTCGGCATCCAAAACAACCAGCTCGTCGACCATGACATCGCGGAGGCGCTGGCCAACAAACATACGATCGATCAGCGGATGTACGCATTGTCGAAAGAATTGTCCATTTAAGTCCCGAGGGGAAAGGAAGAAGACAAGATGAAGCGGAAAACGAAAATCGTCTGCACGATCGGGCCGGCAAGCGAGAGCGTGGACAAGCTCGTGCAGCTGATGGAAGCGGGAATGAACGTGGCGCGCCTAAACTTTTCGCACGGCGATCATGAAGAGCACGGGCGGCGCATCGCCAACATTCGCGAAGCGGCGAAGCGAACGGGCCGAACGGTCGCCATTTTGCTTGATACGAAAGGGCCGGAAATCCGGACGCACAATATGGAAAACGGCGCCATTGAGCTGAAGGAAGGGGCAAAGCTCGTCATTTCGATGAGCGAAGTGCTCGGCACACCGGAAAAAATTTCGGTCACCTATCCCGGCTTAATCGATGATGTGTCCGTCGGCGCGAAAATTTTGCTTGATGACGGGCTCATCGGCCTGGAAGTCAACGCGGTCGACAAGCAAGCGGGAGAAATCGTCACGACCGTGTTAAACGGCGGCGTGCTGAAAAACAAAAAAGGAGTCAATGTGCCGGGTGTCAAAGTCAACTTGCCGGGCATCACCGAGAAAGATCGGGCTGACATTTTGTTTGGCATTCGCCAAGGGATCGATTTCATCGCTGCCTCGTTTGTGCGCCGGGCGTCCGATGTGCTGGAGATCCGCGAGCTGCTTGAGGCGCATGACGCTCTCCATATCCAAATTATCGCCAAAATTGAAAACGAAGAAGGCGTCGCCAACATTGACGAAATTTTAGAAGCCGCCGACGGCCTGATGGTGGCGCGCGGCGATTTGGGCGTGGAAATTCCGGCTGAGGAAGTGCCGCTCATTCAAAAACTGCTCATTAAAAAGTGCAACATGCTCGGCAAGCCGGTCATTACGGCGACGCAAATGCTCGATTCGATGCAGCGCAATCCGCGTCCGACGCGGGCGGAGGCGAGCGACGTCGCCAACGCCATTTTTGACGGCACCGACGCCGTCATGCTTTCCGGGGAAACGGCGGCCGGCCAGTATCCGGTCGAAGCGGTGAAAACGATGCACCAAATCGCGCTCCGCACCGAACAGGCGCTTGAGCACCGCGACATTTTGTCCCAACGCACAAAAGAAAGCCAAACGACGATCACCGACGCCATCGGGCAGTCGGTCGCCCACACCGCGCTCAACTTGGATGTGGCGGCGATCGTGACGCCGACCGTGAGCGGAAAAACGCCGCAAATGGTGGCGAAGTATCGCCCGAAAGCGCCGATTATTGCCGTGACGTCAAATGAAGCGGTATCGCGCCGGCTGGCGCTTGTGTGGGGCGTGTATACGAAAGAAGCGCCGCATGTGAACACGACGGACGAAATGCTCGATGTCGCCGTCGATGCGGCGGTGCGCTCCGGGCTGGTGAAGCACGGCGACTTGGTCGTCATCACGGCTGGCGTGCCGGTCGGCGAAACGGGTTCGACGAACTTAATGAAGGTGCACGTTATCAGCGATCTTCTCGCCAAAGGGCAAGGCATCGGCCGCAAGTCGGCGTTCGGCAAGGCCGTTGTAGCGAAAACAGCGGAAGAAGCGCGGCAAAAAATGGTCGACGGCGGCATTTTAGTCACTGTCAGCACCGATGCCGACATGATGCCGGCGATCGAAAAAGCGGCAGCCATCATTACTGAAGAGGGCGGGTTGACCAGCCATGCGGCGGTCGTCGGTTTGAGCCTTGGGATTCCAGTGATTGTCGGAGTGGAAAACGCAACAACCTTGTTTAAAGATGGGCAGGAGATTACGGTGGACGGCGGGTTCGGGGCCGTCTATCGCGGCCATGCCAGCGTGTTGTAACGCGGACTGAAACAGCCTTGGCCAGTGGAGCCAAGGCTGTTTTTTACAAAGTCGGCCTGCCGACGATAAAGCGCCAAATGTCGCGGAAGACGTTGGCGTTGTGGAGCGTGCGGATGATGACGAGCGCGACCGGACCGGCGATGAGGCCGAGGAAGCCGAGCAGCTTGAAGCCGACAAACAAGGCGATGAGCGTCGCGAGCGGGTCGAGCCCGATCGAGGAGGAGAGCACTTTCGGCTCCATAATTTGCCGTTGGACGAGAACGACGATATACAAAACGCCGAGCCCGATCGCAAACGGGATGTCGCCGCTGATGGCGGCGTAAATGATCCAAGGCACGAAGACGATGCCGGTCCCGAGGTAGGGCAAAATATCGACAAAGCCGATGATCAACGCGATCGTAATCGCGTAATCGACGCGCAAAATGAGCAAGCCGATCAACACGATGACCGTCGTAATCGAAATGAGCGTCGCTTGCGCTTTAATAAAGCCAAACAACGCCCGCTTCAAATCCAAAAACACCGTTTTCCCGCTCGTGCGGGCTTTCGCCGGCAGCCAACGCTGCGCCATCCGCATTAAGCGGTGCCAGTCTTTGCTGATGAAAAAGGTCGCCAACAGTGAAAAAATAAATACGGTCGCCGCGTTTGGCAGCCAGGCGATGAGCTGGGGAATGTTTTGCAGCACGCGCTGAATGAATTCGCCGACCGTCGTCGCGATTTGCGTTCCGACCGCCTGAATGTTTTGCATGATCGTATCTTGTTGATCGGCGTTCAAGCTTTTAAACAAGACGGCCAAGTCTTGGTAAAGCGGGATAAGCTGATTGGCGGCAAACGATTCGATGTACGCGACGAGCGCCTGGAATTTTTCCGGCACCACATTGGCCAAATATTGCGTTCCCGAAACGATCTCAGCGATCAACAGCGTCACCAGCCCGGCGACAGCGGCGAACAAGACGATGAGCGTGGCGCTGACCGCGAGCCAGCGCGGCATTTTTACCTTTCGTTCCAACAAGTCGACGACCGGGTTGATGAGAAAGGCGATGAAAAAGGCAATGATAAACGGGTACGTCAATGTTGCGGCATAGTAGGCGGCGGCAGCGCCGAACGCAACGATCGCGATGACGATGAGAAAACGCAAAAAGCGGTCAACATATATTCGGGACAATGTTTCACCCCCACTCGTTTTCCATACTGATATATTACATGTTTCTTTACGAAGAAGCAAAAAGACAAGTTTCAGAGGAGTCAGTCAAGACTTTGTGGAGAACATTTTTTCGGTTCACTACGGGCGTTGTCAATCACTAGTTAGCGAACCATTTTCAGGAATTCATATCGTAAGCGCTTTCGGACTCTCATCCCTCATCTTGAGGCGATGATACGATATTCCATTTTTTTACACCCAACCACCATCCCGGAGCGCCGACAACGCTTGATGGATCGGTGTCCCGGATGACCGCTGCAGACACGGTAGATTCTGACGCACCACATCTGCCCATAACCGTCCGGCCTTCCGTTTGGCCTGTTCGATCCGCTTGGACTTTGTTGAGGCCGAGGCCGCCGTTCGGGTCTCTTCTTCCTCCACCAACTGCCCATTTCTCCGCCAAATCCCGTCGATTCGGGCCGCCATCGCCCTCAGAAACGCCCGAAGCCCTTGGTCTTTCCAGCTGCGGCGGGATTTCACCCGATGCGCAAACCGGCTCATCACGCTCTCGGCGTGGCCCATCGGACGCATGCCGGTCGTCTCCACCCCTTGCTCCGACAGCCACTCCCGATAGTCCCGGATGCATCCCGGCATCGACTCGATCCGGCGGATCATGGCAGCCATCTGCTTCTCTTTCGCTTCGTCCTCCAACGTGCCGACCGCGCTGTTCAGCTCCACGAGAAGCCCCTCTTCGTCTTGTTTCGCCAGCTTCTTCCGCACCTCCCGCCAACGCGGATGGCCGGACAGACACTGACGCAGCTCCCGCGCCACATGAAATCGATCCAGCTGAAAGCAGGCTCGCTTCCCAAAATACTCCCGGCAGGCCGTGATCCACGACGCCGCGTCGCCGTTGATGATCAACAGGTCCCGGCACGGATCATAGGCATATTCGTTCATCAGCCACTCTTCAAACCGTTCCCACACGTCTCCCTCCCCTTCATGGAGGTAGTGGCGCCGGTTCACGAGCTCAAGCTGCGAACCGTTTCGTTTCCATCCCTCGTGAACCGCCAGGATTTTCTCTTCTTTCGCCCGTTTCCCTTTCCCCTGGCGGGAAATGAACAGCCCATCCGCCTCCACAAACAGCACTCGGCCGTGCCGTTGGGAAACAGGGTGGTGCAGCGAGACAGGGGCCTCCAGCACCAGTTGGCGAATCGCCTCGTGGCTTAGGACCGCATACCCCACGATCGACTCCAACGTACGGGCTGCTTTGCGGTAGGAAGAGCACTCTACGGCCAACTCGACCGCCGTTTCCTCGAGGCAAGGGCTGATCGACTGCGCTCCATCAAAGCCCAGTTCGGCATCCAGCAAGAAGGTATACGCCCCCGCCTGCCGATCATAGTAGTAGTTCCGTCGAAACGTCACTTCTCCAAACAGCGTTTGGATCGTGGTCGGCCGTTTGTCTTTCAGCTGATACCGGCGCTTGTCCCGCGCTTCCGCCAGTTGTTGATCAACCTCCTCCAAAAGGGCCGCCAACAAGACAGCGAACACCTTTTGAAGAGTTCTGACTAATTGTTCCTCCAGCTCTTTTAATAAAGGCCATTCTGTGGTAAGATGTTTCATGGACTCTCTCCCTCCTGTTTTCGGTTGATGTTGACAATCACCATCATAGCAGGGAGAGAGTCCTTTTTGCATGACATTTGCTTTTTTCTACCGCGCTTCGCTTGGTGGCCCCGACGAGCGTCGCGAACAAAAGTTCGCAACCCTCGTCGGGGATCATTTCGGAATGTCACCCACAAATATTTTACTCACACGTTTCAGAGGAAAGGGCGAACAATCATGAACGAACCCGTCTTGTTTTTGCTCGGGTTGCTTTTGGTCGGCCTATTGGCGAAAAACAAATCATTTATTGCCGCGATTGTCGTGCTGCTTGCCATTAAACTCGCCGGCCTCGATCAGCGGCTGCTCCCGTTGATCCATGCCAAAGGCCTCAACTGGGGCATTACGCTCATTACGATCGCCGTGCTGGCGCCCATTGCCTCCGGGGAGATCGGCCTTAAGCAGCTTGCCGGCTCGCTGCAATCGTTGGCGGCCTGGGTGGCGCTTTTATCTGGCATTCTTGTTGCGTTGATCGCGAAAGGGGGCGTGACGCTTTTGGCGAATGACCCACATATCACCGCGGCGCTTGTGTTTGGCACGGTCATTGCGGTGTCGCTGTTTCACGGGGTGGCGGTCGGTCCGTTGATCGGCGCGGGGATTGCCTATATGGTCATAAAAATGGTAGAATATTTTTGAACTGGGGCGGGGAACGTTATTCTTATGTAATGTCTTTTGCCAGGACGATACATTTCCGTTCACAAAAGTCTGATAATTGTTTATAATAGTAGGCGTAAGCTAGTTTTCGGGTCAAACGGCGCCCCCCGCCACAGCGCGGCGGCATCCGCGCGGTGATGTAAGCACTTTCGAGAGCGTGCGCTTGTTTTTTGCGCCTGTTTCGAGCAAGCGCTCACCGGCCGTAAAGCGGCAAGCAGGAACGAGGAACTATAAAGAAAAGGGGAGATTGACATGACGGTAACCCGCGGTTTGGAAGGAGTTGTAGCGACAACCTCTAGCATCAGCTCAATCATCGACGATACATTGACGTATGTCGGCTATGACATCGACGATTTGGCCGAAAACGCTTCCTTTGAAGAAGTCATTTATTTGCTTTGGCACCGCGAGCTGCCCACGAAAGAACAGCTCGAGGAGCTGAAACAGCAATTGGCGGAAAATGCCGACATCCCGCGCGAGATCATCGAACACTTCAAGCTCTATCCGATTGAGAACGTGCATCCGATGGCCGCGCTGCGCACTGCCGTCTCGCTTCTTGGCCTGTACGACGAAGAAGCGGACGTGATGACGAAAGAAGCGAACTACCGGAAAGCGATCCGCCTGCAGGCGAAAATTCCGACGATTGTCACTGCCTTCGCCCGCGTGCGCAAAGGGTTGGAACCGGTTGCGCCGCGCAAAGATTTGAGCTTTGCCGCCAATTTCTTGTACATGCTGACCGGCAAAGAACCAGACGACATCGCCACGGAAGCGTTCAACAAGGCGCTCGTGCTGCACGCCGACCATGAGTTGAACGCGTCGACGTTTACGGCGCGCGTCTGCGTAGCCACGCTGTCCGATATTTATTCCGGCATCACGGCGGCGATCGGCGCGTTGAAAGGACCGCTTCACGGCGGGGCGAACGAAGCGGTGATGAAAATGTTGACGGAAATCGGCACGGTCGACAACGTCGAGCCGTACATCCGCACGAAGCTCGCCAACAAAGAAAAAATTATGGGCTTCGGTCATCGCGTCTATCGGAAAGGCGACCCGCGCGCCAAGCACTTGAAGAAAATGTCGGAAAAACTGACGAAGCTCGTCGGCGAACCGCACTGGTACGAAATGTCGACGAAAATCGAGGAAATTGTCACGTCGGAAAAAGCGCTGCCGCCGAACGTTGACTTTTATTCCGCTTCGGTTTACCATTGTTTAGGAATCGATCATGATTTGTTTACGCCGATTTTTGCCGTGAGCCGGACATCGGGATGGTTGGCTCACATCTTGGAACAATATGACAACAACCGTCTCATCCGTCCGCGCGCTGAGTACACCGGCCCAGGCAAGCGGGCGTACGTGCCGATCGACGAGCGCGGCTAAAACAAGTGGACAAGGCGTGAAGGCGCGCCTTCACGCCTTTTCAATAAAAAACTGGCATTGGGGGTTTTACTCGTGACGCAAGGGGAAAAAATTACTGTCACCAATGGTGTGCTCAATGTTCCAAACAATCCGATCATTCCGTTTATTGAAGGGGATGGAACCGGCCCGGACATTTGGGCGGCCGCTTCGCGCGTGCTCGAAGCAGCGGTGGAAAAAGCGTACAAAGGTGAGAAAAAAATCGTTTGGAAGGAAGTGCTCGCCGGCGAAAAAGCGTACAAGCTGACGGGCAGCTGGCTTCCGGATGAAACGCTTGAGACGATCCGCGAATACATAATCGCCATTAAAGGGCCGTTGACGACGCCGGTCGGCGGCGGCATCCGTTCGCTCAACGTCGCGCTCCGCCAAGAGCTCGACCTGTTTGTCTGCCTGCGCCCGGTCCGCTACTTTCCTGGCGTTCCGTCGCCGGTCAAACGTCCGGAAGACACCGATATGGTCATTTTCCGCGAGAACACGGAAGACATTTACGCCGGCATTGAATACGCCAAAGGAACGCCGGAAGTGAAAAAAGTGATCGACTTCTTGCAAAACGAAATGGGCGTGCGCAAAATCCGTTTCCCGGAAACGTCCGGCATCGGCATTAAGCCGATTTCCGAACAAGGGACGAAACGGCTTGTGCGCGCGGCGATCAACTATGCGATCGAACACGGCCGCAAGTCGGTGACGCTCGTCCATAAAGGGAACATTATGAAGTTCACGGAAGGCGCGTTTAAAAACTGGGGCTATGAGCTTGCCGAACAAGAATTCGGCGATAAAGTGTTCACGTGGGCGCAATACGATCGGATCGTCGAAGCCGAGGGCAAAGAGGCGGCGAACAAAGCGATGGCGGAAGCGGAAGCAGCCGGCAAAATCATCGTCAAAGACGTTATCGCCGACATCTTCCTGCAGCAAATTTTGACGCGTCCGCGCGAATTTGACGTCATCGCGACGATGAACTTAAACGGCGACTACATTTCCGACGCGCTGGCCGCTCAAGTCGGCGGCATCGGCATCGCGCCGGGGGCCAACATCAACTACGAAACCGGCCACGCCATTTTCGAGGCGACGCACGGCACGGCGCCGAAATACGCCGGTCTTGACAAAGTCAATCCGTCGTCCGTCATTCTCTCGGGCGTCATGATGTTTGAGCATCTCGGCTGGAACGAAGCGACGAAGCTCATCATCCAGGCGATGGAAAAAACGATTGCCGCCAAAATCGTCACGTACGACTTTGCCCGCCTGATGGAAGGGGCAACCGAAGTGAAATGTTCGGAATTTGCCGATGCGCTCATCCGCAATATGGACTAATTTAACGAAAGGGATGGCAAAACGATGGCGATGAAACGGAAGAAGATCTCGGTGATCGGCGCCGGATTCACGGGGGCGACGACAGCGTTCCTGCTGGCGCAAAAAGAGCTTGGCGACGTCGTGTTGGTCGATATTCCACAGCTTGAGAACCCAACGAAAGGGAAGGCGCTTGACATGCTCGAGTCGAGCCCGGTGCTCGGCTTTGACGCCAACATTATCGGTACGTCGGATTATGCCGACACGGCCGATTCCGACATCGTCGTCATTACGGCCGGCATCGCCCGCAAACCGGGGATGAGCCGCGACGACTTGGTGACGACGAACCAAAAAATTATGAAACAAGTGACGAAAGAAGTCGTCAAATACTCACCAAACTGCTACATCATCGTCCTGACGAACCCGGTCGATGCGATGACGTACACGGTCTTCAAAGAGTCCGGCTTTCCGAAAAACCGCGTCATCGGTCAGTCGGGGGTGTTGGACACGGCGCGCTTCCGCACGTTCGTCGCCCAAGAGCTGAACATTTCGGTGAAAGATGTCACCGGCTTCGTGCTGGGCGGCCATGGCGATGACATGGTGCCGCTCGTCCGCTACTCGTACGCCGGCGGCATTCCGCTCGAGAAGCTCATTCCGAAAGACCGTTTGGACGCCATCGTTGAGCGGACGCGCAAAGGCGGCGGCGAGATCGTCAACTTGCTCGGCAACGGCAGCGCCTACTACGCGCCGGCCGCCTCGCTCGTCGAAATGGTCGAAGCGATTTTGAAAGACCAGCGCCGCATTTTGCCGGCGATCGCCTACCTTGAGGGCGAGTACGGCTATGAAGGGATTTACCTGGGAGTGCCGACGATCTTGGGCGGCAACGGCATCGAGAAAGTGATCGAGCTCGAGCTGACCGAAGATGAAAAAGCGGCGCTGGCCAAATCGGTCGAATCGGTCAAAAACGTCATGCGCGTGTTGGAATAACGAAAAGGCAAAAATTCGGGCGTTGTCCCGAATTTTTGCTCGTGATGACTGAAAGCGCTTTCTAGACAAAGGGGTGGGAACGTGTTGAAAAAACGGAAACCCGGGAGAACGATCGGGGAGATTCAGGTTGGAGAAAAACTTGTCTTTCAGGCGTCCATTGAGGACAAAGACTTGCTTCTTTACCTTGGACTGACCGATGATGCCAACCCGCTTTACATCCAACATGACTACGCTTCGCAGACGCCGCTCGGCCGGCCGGTTGTGCCGCCGATTATGTTGACGGGGATGATTACGTCGGCGGTCTCCAAATATTTGCCCGGTCCGGGAAGCTACATCACCCGGCAGGACATCCGCTTTCTCCGCCCGGTTTACCATTATGAGACGCTCGAATTTTTGCTCGAAGTGACCGGGGTGGATGAGGAAGGCCATTGCGTCACCTTGGCCGTGACCGCGACGCGCGGGACGGAGACGGTGCTGGATGGAACGTTGTCCGTCTGTCCGCCGCACGCCTTGCCGCGTTTTGATGGCCGGGTTTTGGAAAATTTTTGACCGGAATCGTGTTTCGCCGGCGGCCAAAAGCCGGCGACAACGTGCGAGAGACTGTTCCTTGCGGGGCTGCTTGCCCGCCGGGGGAGCAGTCTCTTTATTTTTTTCTGTGACAAATCGCGAGTTATGGTATCATAAGGGCAGAAACTATCGGATGAAACGGAGGAGCGGCATGGAAAAAAAAATTTTAGTCGTTGATGACGAACAGCCGATCGTGACATTGTTGGCGTACAACTTGGAGAAAGCCGGCTTTCAAGCTGTGGCTGCCTATGACGGCGAAGAAGCGCTCGCCAAAGTGGCGTCCGAACAGCCGGCGCTCATCATTTTGGACTTGATGCTGCCGAAGCTTGACGGTGTCGAAGTGTGCAAGCGGCTCCGTCAGCAGCAAATCATGACGCCGATTTTAATGCTGACGGCCCGCGATGACGAGTTTGACAAAGTGCTTGGCCTCGAGCTTGGCGCCGACGATTATATGACCAAGCCGTTCAGCCCGCGGGAAGTCGTTGCGCGGGTGAAGGCGATCTTGCGCCGTACGGAGATTGCACAGCCGGCGGCGGAGGCGGGCGAGCGGCTTGCCGTCGGCCGGCTCGAGATTTTTCCAGAGCGATATGAGGCGGCGATCAGCGGCAAGCCGCTCGAGCTGACGCCGAAAGAATTTGAGCTGCTCCTGTATTTGGCGCGGCATAAAGGGCGGGTGCTGACGCGCGACCAGCTGCTCGGCGCGGTATGGAACTATGATTTTGCCGGCGATACGCGCATTGTCGATGTCCATATCAGCCATTTGCGCGAGAAAATCGAAGAGGACACGAAAAAACCGGCATACATCAAAACGGTGCGCGGCCTCGGCTACAAACTGGAGGAGCCCAAGCGGCATGGATAGCTTGCGCAACCGGCTGTTGTTTTGGCTCATCACGCTCATCGTCACGGTTTTGATCGCCCTCGGTTTGCTGCTTGGACAACTGCTCAAACAGTTTTACGCCGAGACGATGAACAAGCGGATGGAAAAAGAGGCGAAAGCGCTCGCCATTTTGCTTGAAAACGAGCCGCTTGAGCAAATTCGCATCGACTTGCACGACATGGGGGACGAGCTGTCATCGCGCATCACGGTGCTTGACCGAAATGAACAAGTGCGCTTTGACAGTGGGCGCATCGCGGCGATCAGCGATGAAGACCATGAGCGCATCATCCGCACCATTTTGCGCAAACAGCAGTTTCCGCGCTTTTCGGTTATTGAAAAAGCGAACGATGTATACTATTACATCGCTCCATACGGACGCGGCTCGGAGCGAGACGGCTATGTCGTGTTAAGCACGCCGACGAGCTCACTGAAAAAAGTGAACCAACAAATTTGGGGCGTGCTCACGAGCAGCCTCGGGATGGCGCTCGTTGTCATCATCGCCCTCGTCTGGAAAATCGCCAATCAATATATGAAGCCGATTGAAGAAGCGACGAAAGTGGCGTTTGAGCTGGAAAAAGGCAATTACGCCGCCCGTGTGCCCGATGGTGAATATAACGAGGCCGGGATGCTTGTGCGCTCGATCAACCGGCTGGCCCGCCATTTGCAGGAGATGAGCAGGGCGCGGGAAATTCAGACCGATCGGCTTCACACGCTCATTGAAAACGTCGGCAGCGGCCTGTTGTTTATTGACCACCGCGGACATATTTCTCTCATCAATCGGGCGTTCCAGACTCAGTTTCATCTCGATCCGTCGGATTGTTTGTACCGTCCGTACGCCGATGTGCTGCCGCACCGCGACATCGTCCGGTTTATCGATGATATTTTCATCACTGAAACGACGATGCGCCGGCATATGCGGCTGACGATTGGCATCGAGCGGAAACATTTCGATGTATACGGGGCTCCCATCATTGGCACGAACGCCGAATGGAAAGGGATTGTCGTCGTGTTTCATGACATTACGGAGCTGAAGCGCCTTGAGCAAATCCGCAAAGACTTTGTCGCCAACGTTTCGCACGAGTTGAAAACGCCGGTGACGTCCATCAAAGGATTCGCCGAAACGCTATTGGATGGCGCTATGAAGGATGAAGCGGCGCTTGAGCATTTTTTGACCATCATCTTAAAAGAAAGCGAACGGCTGCAAACGCTCGTTGAGGAACTGTTGGACTTGTCGAAAATCGAGCAGCACGGATTTCAGCTGCAACTCGAAGACGTGGATATCGCTCAAGTCATCGCCGAAGCGGCTGCTGTGTTTCGCCAAAAAGCGGCGGAAAAACAAATTGATTTGCATATCGAATCGCCATCCGGGCTTGTCATCCGCGGTGACAGAAATCGGATGAAGCAAATTTTGCTGAACTTGCTCGCCAACGCCATCACGTATACGCCGGAGCACGGACGGGTCGCTGTCGAGGCGGAAGAGACGAAGAAAGAAGTGCTGATCCATGTGAAAGACACCGGAATCGGCATTGAGGAAAAAGAAATCCCGCGCATTTTTGAGCGTTTTTACCGCGTCGACAAGGCGCGCAGCCGCGATTCCGGCGGAACGGGGTTGGGCCTTTCGATCGTCAAGCACTTGGTCGAGGCGCATCGCGGCTACATTACGGTGGCGAGCGAAGTCGGGCGCGGCACCGAGTTTACGATTCATTTCCCGAAGCCGGAGCGGTAGCCGGCTTCTTTTTATGGCCGCCCGCCGGCGTGGTACAATAGAACAAGGAACGTCCGAGGAGGGATGATGTTGAAAAACAAGCTCGTCTTAATTGACGGCAACAGCGTGGCGTACCGCGCCTTTTTCGCGTTGCCGCTTTTGCATAACGATAAAGGGATTCATACGAACGCAGTCTACGGGTTTACGATGATGTTAAACAAAATTTTGGCGGAAGAGCAGCCGACCCACATTCTCGTGGCGTTTGACGCCGGGAAAACGACGTTCCGCCATGAAACGTTCCAAGACTATAAAGGCGGGCGGCAGCAGACGCCGCCGGAACTGTCGGAACAGTTTCCGCTGCTGCGCGAATTGCTCAAGGCGTACCGCATCCCCGCCTATGAGCTCGACCATTACGAAGCGGACGATATTATCGGAACGATGGCGGCGCGGGCTGAGCGGGAAGGGTTTGCAGTGAAAGTCATTTCCGGCGACCGCGATTTAACCCAGCTTGCTTCCCCGCAAGTGACGGTGGAGATTACGAAAAAAGGGATTACCGACATCGAGTCGTACACGCCGGAGACGGTCGCGGAAAAATACGGCCTCACCCCGGAGCAAATTGTCGACTTGAAAGGATTGATGGGCGACAAATCCGACAACATCCCTGGCGTGCCCGGCATCGGGGAAAAAACAGCCGTCAAGCTGCTCAAGCAATTCGGCACGGTCGAAAACGTACTGGCATCGATCGATGAGATCAAAGGGGAGAAGCTGAAAGAAAATTTGCGCCAATACCGGGATTTGGCGCTTTTAAGCAAACAGCTGGCCGCTATTTGCCGCGACGCCCCGGTTGAGCTGACGCTCGATGACATTGTCTACAAAGGAGAAGACCGGGAAAAAGTGGTCGCCTTGTTTCAGGAGCTTGGATTCCAGTCGTTTCTCGACAAGATGGCCGTCCAAACGGATGAAGGCGAGAAGCCGCTCGCCGGGATGGATTTTGCGATCGCCGACAGCGTCACGGACGAAATGCTCGCCGACAAAGCGGCCCTCGTCGTGGAGGTGGTGGGCGACAACTATCACCATGCCCCGATTGTCGGGATCGCCTTGGCCAACGAACGCGGGCGGTTTTTCCTGCGCCCGGAGACGGCGCTCGCCGATCCGAAATTTCTCGCTTGGCTTGGCGATGAGACGAAGAAAAAAACGATGTTTGATTCAAAGCGGGCGGCCGTCGCGTTAAAATGGAAAGGAATCGAACTGCGCGGCGTCGTGTTCGATCTGTTGCTGGCCGCTTACTTGCTCGATCCGGCGCAGGCGGCGGGCGACGTTGCCGCGGTGGCGAAAATGCATCAGTACGAGGCGGTGCGGTCGGATGAGGCGGTCTATGGAAAAGGAGCGAAGCGGACGGTTCCTGATGAACCGACGCTTGCCGAGCATCTCGCCCGCAAGGCGGCGGCCATTTGGGCGCTTGAAGAGCCGTTGATGGACGAACTGCGCCGCAACGAACAAGATCGGCTGCTCGTCGAGCTCGAACAGCCGCTGGCTGGCATTTTGGCCAATATGGAATTTACTGGAGTGAAAGTGGACACGAAGCGGCTTGAACAGATGGGGGCGGAGCTCACCGAGCAGCTGCAGGCGGTCGAGCGGCGCATTTACGAACTCGCCGGCCAAGAGTTCAACATTAACTCGCCGAAACAGCTCGGGACGGTTTTATTTGACAAGCTGCAGCTCCCGGTGTTGAAAAAGACAAAAACCGGCTATTCGACTTCAGCCGATGTGCTTGAGAAGCTTGCACCGCACCATGAAATCGTCGAACATATTTTGCATTACCGCCAACTCGGCAAGCTGCAGTCAACGTATATTGAAGGGCTGCTGAAAGTGGTGCACCCCGTGACGGGCAAAGTGCACACGATGTTCAATCAGGCGTTGACGCAAACCGGGCGCCTCAGCTCCGTCGAACCGAATTTGCAAAACATTCCGATTCGGCTTGAGGAAGGGCGGAAAATCCGCCAGGCGTTCGTGCCGTCGGAGCCGGACTGGCTCATCTTTGCGGCCGACTATTCGCAAATCGAGCTGCGCGTCCTCGCCCATATCGCGGAAGATGACAATTTGATTGAAGCGTTCCGGCGCGGGTTGGACATCCATACGAAAACAGCCATGGACATTTTCCATGTGAGCGAAGAAGACGTGACAGCCAACATGCGCCGCCAAGCGAAGGCCGTCAATTTTGGCATCGTGTACGGCATTAGTGATTACGGTCTGGCGCAAAACTTGAACATTACGCGCAAAGAAGCGGCTGAATTTATTGAGCGATATTTTGCCAGTTTTCCAGGTGTAAAGCAATATATGGACAACATTGTGCAAGAAGCGAAACAAAAAGGGTATGTGACGACGCTGCTGCATCGGCGCCGCTATTTGCCCGATATTACAAGCCGCAACTTCAACGTCCGCAGCTTCGCCGAGCGGACGGCGATGAACACACCGATTCAAGGGAGCGCCGCTGATATTATTAAAAAAGCGATGATCGATCTAAGCGTGAGGCTGCGCGAAGAACGGCTGCAGGCGCGCCTGTTGCTGCAAGTGCATGACGAACTCATTTTGGAGGCGCCGAAAGAGGAAATCGAGCGGCTGTGCCGCCTCGTTCCAGAGGTGATGGAGCAAGCCGTCGCACTCCGCGTGCCGCTGAAAGTCGATTACCATTACGGTCCGACGTGGTACGACGCCAAATAAAAGCGGCCTGCCCGCCAGCTGCTCGGTTTTTCACGGGGCCGCGCAATGAGCTGTTGCTTTAAAACAGGTGCACGAACAGGAAAAGGAGGGAGGCGCCATGCCGGAACTGCCGGAAGTGGAAACGATCCGCCGCACGCTGTTGCCGCTTGTCGCTGGCAAAACGATTGAAGAGGTGCGGGTGTTTTGGCCGAATATCATTCGTCATCCGCAAGACCCGGCGGCGTTTGCTGCCAGGCTGGCCGGGCAGACGGTGCGCGGCATCGATCGGCGCGGGAAATTTTTGAAATTTTTGCTTGACCGGGATATGCTCATCTCCCATTTGCGCATGGAGGGGCGCTACGCGGTCGCCCAGTCCGATGAGCCGCTTGAACCGCATACGCACATTGTGTTTCGTTTTACAGACGGCAGTGAGCTTCGTTATCGCGATGTACGCAAATTCGGAACCATGCACGTGTACGCGAAAGAGGAAGCAGACTGCCGGCCGCCGCTCGCTCAATTAGGGCCGGAACCGCTGTCCCCAGCGTTTTCTCCGGCGATGTTGGCCGCAAAAGCGGCGAAAACAAAGCGGACGGTGAAAGCGTTGTTGCTTGATCAAACGGTCGTGTCCGGGTTTGGCAACATTTATGTCGACGAAGCGCTGTTTCGCGCCGGCATTCTCCCTGGACGGCCGGCTGCTTCGCTGACGGATGAAGAACTTGCACGGTTGCACGAAGAAATGGTGGCGACGATCGGCGAGGCGGTCATGAAAGGGGGAAGCACGGTGCGCACGTATGTGAATACGCAAGGAGAAGCCGGAACGTTCCAGCATCGCCTGTTCGTATACGGCCGCAAAGGGGAGCCGTGCAAACGGTGCGGCGCCCCGATTGAGAAAATGGTTGTCGCCGGCCGCGGCACGCATTATTGCCCGCGTTGCCAACGCTAGGCAGCAGACAAAAAAGGAGGGGTGCCGAATGGCATTCACGATCGGATTAACCGGTGGAATTGCGAGCGGCAAAAGCACGGTCAGCGCGATGATGCGCGAGCTCGGCCTTCCGGTCATCGATGCGGATGAGGCGGCGCGCGCCGTCGTCCGCCCGGGGGAGGAGGCGTACCGGCAAATCGTCGCTGCATTCGGTCCGGGCATTTTGCGGGCGGACGGCGAAATCGACCGAGCCAAACTCGGGGCGATCGTCTTTAACGACGAACAACAGCGGAAAGTGCTCAACGCCATCGTTCACCCAGCGGTGCGGAAAAAAATGCTGGCTGAAAAAGAAGCGCACATCCGCTCCGGAGCGAAGACCGTCGTCCTAGATATTCCGCTGTTATTTGAAAGCGGGCTGACTCATTGGGTGGATAAAGTGCTTGTCGTGTACGTCGACGATGACGTTCAGCTCCGCCGGCTCATGGCGCGCAACGGTTTCACCGAAGAGGAAGCGCTCGCCCGCATCCGCTCCCAGTGGCCGATGGCGGAAAAAGTGAAACGGGCCGATGCGGTGATTGACAACAACGGGACGATCGAAGAGACACGCCGGCAGTTGCTGGCCATTTTGCATCAATGGGACGCCTTGGGAAAATAGGCGTCTTTTTTGCTGCGTTTTATTGATTTTGTTCTCCACATTTCATAAAAATATGATATACTATTTATGCGGATGAAAATAAATAGTATAACATATATGAGAGGGGAACAAGGTGAATGAAGGCGAAAGTGGCGATTAACGGATTCGGACGAATTGGACGGATGGTATTCCGGAGAGCCATCAATTCTCCCGACCTTGAAATTGTGGCGGTGAATGCCAGCTATCCGCCGGAAACGTTAGCCCATTTGGTGAAATACGACTCCAACCACGGCAAATTCGACGGCGATGTCGCCGCTTTGGAAGACGGATTGCTTGTCAACGGCAAAAAGGTGAAATTGCTGAACTCGCGCGATCCGCAACAATTGCCGTGGAAAGAGCTTGATATTGATATTGTGATTGAAGCGACCGGCAAATTTAACGCCCGCGAAAAGGCAAGCCTTCACTTGGATGCTGGGGCGAAACGCGTCATTTTAACCGCTCCGGGCAAAAATGAGGATGTGACGATTGTCGTCGGCGTCAATGAACAGATGTTGGATATTGACCGTCATTTTATCATTTCCAACGCTTCGTGCACGACGAACTGCCTCGCCCCGGTCGTGAAAGTGCTTGATGAAGCGTTCGGAATTGAAAACGGCCTGATGACAACTGTTCATGCTTATACGAACGATCAAAAAAACATCGACAATCCGCATAAAGATTTGCGCCGCGCCCGTTCATGCGCCCAGTCGATCATCCCGACGACGACGGGAGCCGCGAAGGCGCTCGGGCTGGTGCTGCCGCATTTAAAAGGAAAGCTTCATGGCATGGCGTTGCGCGTTCCGACGCCGAACGTGTCGCTTGTCGATTTGGTCGTTGACGTCAAGCGGGATGTGACGGTCGAGGAAGTGAACGAAGCTCTTCTCCGCGCAGCCAATGGTCCGCTGAAAGGCATTTTGGATTTCACGATGGAGCCGCTTGTGTCGATTGATTTCAACACGAACCCGCATTCGGCGATCATTGACGGTTTGTCGACAATGGTGATTGACGGCCGGAAAGTGAAAGTGCTCGCCTGGTACGACAACGAGTGGGGCTATTCGTGCCGCGTCGTCGACTTGGCCAGCCTTGTCGCCGCCAAAATGAATGAGCGTCTTCATGTGAGCGCTTAAGCAGTTTTTCTTCCAATCTCGCAATCGTGAAAAGATGCGCAAAGCGTCCGATCCGCCCGTGTGGCGGTGTGGGCGCTTTTTCCTTTTGGCATGCGAAAAAATTAAAAAAGCCTGTTGCAAAAACCCCCTAAACAAAGTATACTATGTTTCGTGAACTTCTTAACGGCAAAGGTAATGTGACTACTTAAAGGGTTAGGACCTCTTAGGACTAACTTTCCCCCGTGGTAGTTATACATGCCATTTTGCAACCTACAAATCTGTTTTTTATTTGAGAAAATTGGTTAAAAGGGGGACTTGCGCATGGATACGATGGGTCGTCACGTTATCTCGGAACTTTGGGGATGCGACTTTGACAAACTGAACGATATGGACTTTATTGAAAAAACGTTTGTAGACGCCGCATTAAAGTCGGGAGCGGAAATTCGCGAAGTCGCGTTCCATAAATTCGCTCCGCAAGGCGTAAGCGGGGTCGTCATTATTTCCGAATCCCATTTAACGATTCATACGTTTCCGGAACACGGCTATGCCAGCATTGATGTGTATACATGCGGCCATTTAGACCCGACCATCGCCGCGGATTACATCGCCGAAAAGCTTGGCGCGCAAACGCGGGAAACGATTGAGCTGCCGCGCGGCATGCGCCCGATTGAAGTGAAAAAGGCGCACGCGCTGTAATTCCATAACAACGGAAGCAAAAGGAGCGTAAACAGGACGCTCCTTTTTTTACGCTTTCGGCGGTGCCATGGCGGCCAAAATCATGGTATGATGGTGAAAAAAAGAACGATTAGGGAGACGTGGCTATGAGCATGTGGAAAAAGTTGAAGTATGCGTTGACGAACCATTGCGAAACGCGGGAAAACCATGAGGACGCCGAGCTCCGGAGCCATTACTACAAAGCGGCCCACCGCGCTGTCATCGACGCGGTGAAAGAGCTGCTCGCTTCGCTGCCTGACGCCGAGCTGCTTTCCGTTTCCGAAGAGCGCGGCGAGCTTTGCGCCCAAACGCGGCGCGGCCCCAAGCTGTTTATCGTCGCCACCGTCATTTCCGTCCGCCCGTTTGAAACGGCGGTGGACTTTTCGGTGACGACCGAGACAAAGTTCTTGCCGTTTGATTTTGGCCGCAGCCGGGCGGTCATCCTTGAGTTATACCGGAAGCTTGACGGCCGCCTGCCGTATATCGGTTCTGGCCTCAATAGCTGACTATGGCTTGTCTGCCATCTGCCATTCCGGTATGATAGAAGATAAGAAGAGGAACGGAGTGGATGTTATGCGATGTCCGTCATGCCATCACCAAGGCACGCGCGTGCTTGACTCACGCCCGGCCGAAGAAGGCCGCTCGATTCGCCGCCGGCGCGAGTGCGAACAATGCCACTATCGATTTACGACGTTTGAGCGGGTCGAGGAACCGCCGCTGATTGTCGTCAAAAAAGAAGGGACGCGCGAGGAGTTCAGCCGGGAAAAAATTTTGCGCGGTTTGATCAAAGCGTGTGAAAAACGGCCGGTGGCGCTTGAGCAATTGGAAAAAGTGACGCAGGAAATCGAGCGCGAGCTGCGCAGCCAAGGCGTATCGGAAGTAAAAAGCGAAACGATCGGCGAAATGGTCATGGAGCGGCTGTCGCGCATCGATGAGGTGGCCTATGTCCGCTTCGCTTCCGTCTATCGGCAGTTTAAAGATATCAACGTATTTATCGAAGAGCTAAAAGAGCTGATTAAAAAAGGACAACGGTAAAAGGGCTCGGGCGGGAATGCGGCAGGCCCTTTTTTCAGCTTATTTTTCGGCCGGGAAGGCGAGAGGTGGATGGAAACGAATATGGCAGAATGGAAGGTCGGAGCGATGCCACACCATTGGAAAGAGTTGTTGGCCGTTGATCGGTATATGGTGCAAAGCCGCACTGCGCTGCACGATGCGGACCGAAAAGTGTTGACTATGCTGTATCAGCCGCTGATCGGCCATCGTGCGCTCGCCTTATATATGACGCTTTGGGGGGAGCTCGAGCTGCTTGGCGGCCGGGAAGCGACCCACCATCGGCTTATGGCGCTCATGCAGTGCGGCCTGCCGGACATTTACAGCGAGCGGCTGAAGCTCGAAGGCATCGGGCTGCTTAATACGTACGTCCACGCCCCCGAGGCGGAAGAGCCGAAGCAGTTTGTGTATGAGCTGCGCCCGCCGCTGGCGCCGGATCAATTTTTCCGCGACGAAATGCTCGGCGTCTTTTTGTACCGGCAAGTCGGCCGTCATATGTTTGCCCAGCTGAATGACTGTTTTGCCTGCCCGGCTGTGGATGAGACAAAGTTCACCCGGGTGACGCGCGCGTTTTCGGACGTATTTTCGTCCGTTCATGCTGAACAAATCGTCGCGGGATTCAATGAAGAGGCCGGGCGCGAGCTCGAGCCGCCGGATGGAAAAGTGCACATGGGGCGGGACGAGGCGTCGTATGCGCTCGATGACGGCGTGTTTGATTTTGAGCTGTTTTTTGCCGGCTTGTCGAAACAGATGGTGCCGCGCCGGGCCGTAACCGCGAAAGTGAAAGAAGCGATCAAAAAGTTGGCATTTTTGTACGGCATCCCGCCGCTGGAAATGCAAAAAATTGTCCTCGGCGTCATCGATCCGGCATACGAGATTGACATTGACGCCCTGCGCCGGGCGGCCCGGGAGTGGTATGAGCTCGAGCACGGCGGCGCCGCCCCGCGCCTTGTCGAACGGGTGCAGCCGCTCGCTTACCGGACGATGGAACACATCAAGCCACGCACAAAAGAGGAGGCGTTGATGAAGCAGCTCGAGACGATCTCCCCGCGCCAGCTTCTGAAGGAAATTTCCGGGGGAGCGGAGCCGTCGCTCGCCGATTTGCAATTGATCGAAGATATTATGTTTCAACAGCAGCTTCTTCCGGGCGTCGTCAATGTGCTGATTTATTACGTCATGCTGCGGACGAATATGAAACTATCGAAAAAATATGTCGAGAAAATCGCCAGCCATTGGGCGCGCAAAAAGGTGCGCACCGTCAAAGAGGCGATGGAGCTGGCTAAAGAGGAAGCAAAGACGTACCAAAACTGGGCGAATGAAAAAGAAAAAGGGACGCGGACAGTGCGCAAAGTCGTGCGCACCGAAATCGTCCCCGACTGGCTGAACATGGATTACAGCCAGCCGGATGATGACGACTTTGATGTGGAACAGGCGCGCAAAGAGCTCGAGGAACGGCTGAAAAAATACCGTGATGGATCGTAGGTGTAAAGGCGATGGAACGAGTAAATCAACTGTTGCAGCGGCTGTTCGGAAACGAAGGGTTCCGGCGGCGCTATGAACAAATGCGGCGCTATATTTTGACGCATCCGGACGTGCAGCCGTTTTTGCAGGCGCACGAGCAGCAGCTGTCGCGCGATGCGGTGGACCGAAGTTTAATGAAGCTGTACGAATTTATCGAGCAACATGGCCATTGCCGCCAGTGCCCAGGGCTCGAGCAATGCCCAAATATGCTGCCGGGGTATCATCCGAACTTGGTGGTCGCCGGCGGGCGAATTGACGTTGAATACGACCGCTGCCCGAAAAAAGTGCAAGATGATGAACGGAGAAGGCAGGAAGCGCTCATTCAAAGCATGTTCGTGCCGCGGGAAATTTTGCAAGCTTCGCTGTCGGATGTGGATCTTAGCGACGATGGGCGCATTAAAGCCATCCAGTTTGCAGAGAAGTTCGTGACGGAGTACGAGCCGGGGAAAAAAATGAAAGGATTGTACTTGTACGGGTCGTTCGGCGTCGGCAAAACGTATTTGCTCGGGGCGATCGCCAATGAACTGGCGAAACGGAACATTCCGTCGCTCATCGTCTATGTGCCGGAGCTGTTTCGCGAGCTGAAGCATTCATTGCAAGATCAGACGATGAACGAAAAGCTCGATTATGTGAAAAAAGTGCCGGTGCTCATGCTCGATGACCTTGGAGCGGAGGCGATGTCGAGCTGGGTGCGCGACGATGTGCTCGGCCCAATTTTGCAATACCGGATGTTTGAAAATTTGCCGACCTTTTTCACCTCCAACTTTGATATGAAGCAGCTCGCCCACCATTTGACGTATTCGCAGCGCGGCGAGGAAGAAAAAGTGAAAGCCGCCCGCATTATGGAGCGGATCCGCTCACTCGCGCACCCGGTTGAAATTACCGGGCCAAACCGCCGCGAATGATGGATAAGCGGTCAAACGGCGCGCTTAAGGCGTCCCCTGACGCAAGGGGGCGCCGTTTTTCTGCGCTGGGGCGGAAAGGATGCATTCTCCGCCAGCCGCCAAGGAGCGGGGCATCTTGGCGAATGAACCCGTTGCGAATGTCTGTGCGCTCCGTCCGCCGCAGCCCTGTAGGCGGGAAACGTTGGACGTTTTGCGCTTTTTTAGTCTAAACAGCTGGTTGTCCCCATATATATAAACCAAGCGTTGATCTCGGAGAAGGGGGGACAGCGGGTGATCGAAATCCATTTTGACAAGGCAAGCGAGGCGGAGAAACTGTTTTGGCTGCTGAATGAACGGAAACGGGATGCCTGTCCGCTGTTTCACGCCGCTTACGACGGAAACAAGACCGTGGCGGTTTACATATACGGCGACGAGAAGCATGTGCTCGAGACGTATATCATACCAGCCATGACTGCATTTGTGCAGTCTGTCCTCGAAGACCGGCTGTTGTTGTCGATCATTTCCGGTGTCTTTTATTTTCGCGACCGCGAGGAACAGCAGCAAATTTTGGCGCTCGCCCATTCGTTTTTGGACGGTGAACGGCGCGATTATCAGAAAGGGGCGGAGTTTGCTGCTTCGCGCATGGCGCTGCTGCGCGAGGCGTGCGCTTCGTTTTTGCGCGACGGGCTGTCCTTCTCGTTTTCGTCGTTTGTCACCTTTCGGCTGAAGCCGTACATCGAGCGGCTTGAACATTATGTCGGGCTCGCGATTGACGAGTACAAATTGGAGCAAGAGTATCAAACTTTCGTGCAAATGCTGCGCGAATGCCTGGTTGGCCGGACGCCGCAATGGCCGCGCCTGTATTTGGTGCACGACCCGCCGCACTTTGTGTTTTACGACCGCCACCGCCGCGAGCTGTCGGCGGCGGAAGTGAAACAGCTGATCGACCGCCATCTCGTCGTCAGCCAGCCGATGTATATCGATTCGTCGGTGCTCGCGCCGCTTGTCTCGCTTGCCCCGGCGGAAATTGAGCTGTATACCGACCATCCGGATGACGGCATGGTGCAGACGCTGCAAAACGTGTTTCAAGAGCGGCTTCGCCTCCGCCGCCGCGCTGATTTTTCCCACTTGTTTGCCGCCAGCGCCGGAAATGGGGAAGAATCTTGATTTTTCTTTTCGGTTCCGCTATAATGTCGTACATGAATAACCGCATAGACAAGCGATGACGAGGATATGGGTGCATTTTTACGGTTTCCAGAGAGGGAAGGCAGCGGCTGGAACCTTCCTAACACGAAAAATGCGCTTACCCCCTCAGAGCTGCGGCAGCGAACGGAGCGCCCAGTAGTTGCCGCCGGTGGCTAGCCGTTATTGTTGTTGAGCCATGGCGTTGTGTTGCCATGGGAAGAAGGGTGGAACCACGACGAAAACTCGTCCCTTTTGAGGGAGGAGTTTTTTTCTTTTTCAATTATGACAAAGGAGTGATTGCCGATGCCAGACATGATTCGCATCACGTTCCCGGACGGGGCGCAAAAGGAGTTTGCGAGCGGGACATCGACCGAAGACATCGCCGCGTCGATCAGTCCGGGGCTGAAGAAAAAAGCGATCGC
Source organism: [Flavobacterium] thermophilum (assembly GCA_900450595.1). Classification (GTDB taxonomy): domain Bacteria; phylum Bacillota; class Bacilli; order Bacillales; family Anoxybacillaceae; genus Geobacillus; species Geobacillus thermophilus. Next base: position 1,891,365 of record UGGS01000001.1, on the reverse strand, counting down.
CGGCAAACTGAACGGCCGGTTCGTCGATTTGCGCACGCCGCTTCATGAGGACGGCGAGCTGGTGATTATCACCCAAGATATGCCAGAGGCGCTTGATATTTTGCGCCATAGCGCCGCCCATTTAATGGCGCAGGCGATCAAACGGCTGTATCGCAACGTCAAGCTCGGCGTCGGACCCGTTATTGAAAACGGCTTCTACTATGATATCGATATGGAGCATAAGCTGACGCCGGACGATTTGCCGAAAATTGAGGCGGAAATGCGCAACATTGTCAAAGAAAACTTGGATATCGTCCGCAAAGAAGTGAGCCGTGAAGAAGCTATCCGGCTGTATGAAGAAATCGGCGATGAGTTGAAGCTCGAGTTGATCGCTGATATTCCGGAAGGCGAGACGATTTCCATTTACGAGCAAGGCGAGTTTTTCGACCTTTGCCGCGGCGTGCACGTGCCGTCGACCGGCAAGATCAAAGAATTCAAGCTGCTCAGCATCTCGGGGGCCTACTGGCGCGGTGACAGCAACAACAAAATGCTGCAGCGCATTTACGGGACAGCGTTTTTCAAGAAGGAAGATTTGGAGCGCTATTTGCATCTTCTCGAAGAGGCAAAGGAGCGCGATCACCGCAAATTAGGAAAAGAGCTTGAGCTGTTTGCGACGTCGCAAAAAGTCGGGCAAGGCTTGCCGCTTTGGCTGCCGAAGGGGGCGACGATCCGCCGGATCATTGAACGGTATATCGTCGACAAAGAAATCGAGCTTGGCTATGACCATGTGTATACGCCGGTGCTCGGCAGCGTCGAGCTGTACAAAACGTCAGGACACTGGGACCATTACAAAGAAAACATGTTCCCGCCGATGGAAATGGACAATGAACAGCTTGTGCTGCGTCCGATGAACTGCCCGCACCATATGATGATTTACAAAAGCAAGCTGCACAGCTACCGTGAGCTGCCGATTCGCATCGCCGAACTTGGCACGATGCACCGCTACGAAATGTCCGGAGCGCTTACCGGCTTGCAGCGCGTCCGCGGCATGACGCTTAATGACGCCCATATTTTCGTGCGCCCGGACCAAATTAAAGACGAGTTTAAACGTGTCGTCAACTTGATTTTAGAAGTATACAAAGATTTCGGGCTTGACGAGTACTCGTTCCGCTTGTCATACCGCGATCCGCATGACAAAGAAAAATATTACGACGACGATGAAATGTGGGAAAAAGCGCAACGAATGCTGCGCGAAGCGATGGACGAGCTCGGTCTCGACTACTATGAGGCTGAAGGGGAAGCGGCGTTTTACGGGCCGAAGCTCGATGTGCAAGTGCGCACGGCGCTCGGCAAAGACGAAACGCTCTCAACGGTGCAGCTCGACTTCCTCTTGCCGGAACGTTTTGACCTTACGTACATCGGCGAAGACGGGAAGCCGCACCGCCCGGTTGTCATCCACCGCGGCGTCGTCTCAACGATGGAGCGGTTTGTCGCGTTCTTGATCGAAGAATACAAAGGCGCGTTCCCGACATGGCTCGCCCCGGTTCAAGTCAAGGTGATCCCGGTGTCGCCGGAGGCGCACCTCGATTACGCCTATGACGTGCAGCGGACGCTGAAAGAACGCGGCTTCCGCGTTGAAGTCGACGAGCGCGACGAAAAAATCGGCTACAAAATCCGCGAAGCGCAAATGCAAAAAATCCCGTACATGCTCGTTGTCGGCGACAAAGAGGCGGCCGAGCGAGCGGTCAACGTCCGACGCTACGGCGAAAAAGAGAGCCGGACGATGGGGCTTGATGAATTTGCCGCCTTGTTAGCGGAAGACGTGCGGGAAAAACGGGCGAAATAAGGAACGACCTATGGCGGTCCGACGCGTTTCGGACCGCTTTTTTTCGCGCGCAGGCGGAGGCTGGAGCGCATTGTTGCGGTCAACTGAAAATTTTCTCTTGCTAACGAAGTGAGAATCCATTATAATAAAGGACGTTGTGTTTATCAAGAGCCGCTCCTTGACATGCCATCGCCAAGGTGGTATAGTGTATAAAGTGGAATGATTGCTTGTTTGTAACGAAAGCAGAAGCGCCCGCTTCTCACCTGACCGACGCCAAGAAGGCTGTTGGCAGGTTGTTACGGTTCGCCAACTTTTTGTCCGAACGTCGTGCGCGGGTGCTTTGTGCATCCGCGCTTTTTCGTTGAGAGCGGGCTCTGCCGGCAAACAAGCCAGTTGGAAAAAACCTTGGAGGTGGCTCATTATTAGCAAAGATTTCATTATCAACGAGCAAATTCGTGCCCGGGAAGTGCGCTTGATCGATCAAAACGGCGACCAACTTGGCATCAAGTCGAAGCAGGAAGCGCTCGAAATTGCGGCGAGACGCAACTTGGACCTCGTGCTTGTGGCGCCGAACGCCAAACCGCCTGTTTGCCGCATCATGGATTACGGGAAATTCCGCTTCGAGCAGCAGAAGAAAGAAAAAGAAGCGCGCAAAAAGCAAAAGGTCATCAATGTGAAAGAAGTGCGCCTCAGCCCAACGATCGAGGAGCATGACTTCAACACGAAACTGCGCAACGCGCGCAAGTTTTTGGAAAAAGGCGATAAAGTGAAAGCGACGATCCGCTTCAAAGGACGGGCGATCACCCATAAAGAAATCGGACAGCGCGTCCTTGACCGCTTCTCGGAAGCGTGCGCCGACATCGCGGTCGTCGAAACGGCGCCGAAAATGGACGGGCGCAACATGTTTCTCGTGCTCGCACCGAAAAACGACAACAAGTAAGGAGGAAACTGTGATGCCAAAAATGAAAACTCACCGCGGCTCGGCGAAACGGTTCAAAAAGACGGCGAGCGGCAAATTGAAACGCGGCCATGCGTATACGAGCCACTTGTTTGCCAATAAAACGAAAAAACAAAAACGCCAGTTGCGCAAAGCGACGCTCGTTTCGCCTGGCGATTTCAAACGCATTCGCCAAATGCTCGACAACTTGAAATAACGACCGACTATAGGAGGGAACGATTATGCCACGCGTAAAAGGTGGACCAGTGACGCGCAGACGTCGCAAAAAAGTGTTAAAACTCGCAAAAGGCTATTTCGGCGCGAAACACGCGTTATATAGAGTTGCGAACCAGCAAGTGATGAAATCGCTCATGTATGCGTATCGCGACCGCCGTCAACGGAAGCGCGATTTCCGCAAACTGTGGATCGCCCGCATCAATGCGGCGGCCCGCCAAAACGGCCTGTCGTACAGCCGTTTGATGCACGGCTTGAAATTGGCCGGCGTCGAAGTCAACCGGAAAATGCTCGCCGACTTGGCGGTCAACGACCAAGCGGCGTTTGCCCAACTCGCCGATTTGGCGAAAGCGAACTTGAATAAGTAACCATGACGGCCATCCTGACAAAGGGTGGCCGTTTTTCTTCGGCAACGAAATGGGGGGCTTGAAAGCCGATCAGCGCTGCTGTTTTTCTGTCAAGGAAAGGGATGGATATGGTACAATACGGAATAGCGATCAATCTTCTTGCCTTTTTTATGATGGGGCTCGACAAACAAAAAGCGAAACGCCGCCGCTTTCGCATCGCCGAGCGGCCGCTTTGGCTGCTGGCGTTTGCGGGCGGGGCCATCGGTGCGGCAGCTGGAATGTACACGTTTCGCCATAAAACGCGCCATCGGGCTTTTGGCTATGGCTTGCCGCTGTTGGCAGCGGTGGAGCTGTTTCTCTATTGGCGATGGATGAGGTAGAAAGGGGAGGAGAGAATGAATTGGCCTTTGCTTTACGATATGCAGCGCATGTTGGATGAACGGATTGAAACAGAGCATGGCCTTATGCACGAGGACTTGTTCAATCGGAAAATGCTTGCGTTTCTCGTCGAACTTGGGGAGCTGGCCAATGAGACGCGCTGTTTTAAATTTTGGAGCATCAAACCACCCGCGCCAGCCGAGCGAGTGCTTGAGGAATATGTGGACGGCTTGCATTTTTTATTGTCGCTTGGGCTGGAGTGCGGCTTGTTTTATGAAGAAAACGAAGCTCCGTCGGCGGGACGGCCGCTTGTCGAGCAGTTTTTGGCCATCTTTCGCGCCGCCGAGCGGTTCGGGGAGACGAGAGCGCGAGGGGAATATGATGCGCTGTTTGCGGAGTATTGGCGGCTTGGCGTGGCGCTCGGTTTTTCTTCCGACGACATCGAGGCGGCGTATCGGCGGAAAAATGAAGTGAACCACAAGCGGCAAAACGAGCGCTATTGATCTTTTTTTTGGGTGGCGAATGATTCATTTTGCCAATCGTCAGCCTTTTCAAGTATAATAAAAAAGTGGACAAAACCGGAAAGGGGTGCCAAGATGGTGAAGTTGGACGAAACGTTGACGATGCTGAAAGCGTTGACCGATGCGAAAGGCGTCCCGGGCAATGAGCGGGAAGCGCGCGATGTGATGAAGACATACATAGCTCCGTATGCGGATGAAGTGACAACGGATGGCCTCGGCAGCTTGATCGCCAAAAAAGAAGGGAAATCAGGCGGGCCGAAAGTGATGATCGCCGGCCATTTGGATGAAGTCGGCTTTATGGTGACGCAAATCGACGACAAAGGATTCATCCGCTTCCAAACGCTTGGCGGATGGTGGAGCCAAGTAATGCTCGCCCAGCGCGTGACGATCGTGACGAAAAAAGGCGACATCACCGGCGTCATCGGTTCGAAGCCGCCGCACATTTTGCCGCCGGAGGCGCGCAAAAAACCGGTCGACATCAAAGACATGTTCATCGACATCGGCGCGACAAGCCGCGAGGAAGCGATGGAGTGGGGCGTCCGCCCGGGCGATATGATCGTGCCGTATTTTGAATTTACGGTATTGAACAATGAAAAAATGCTGCTCGCGAAAGCATGGGACAACCGGATCGGCTGTGCGGTCGCCATCGATGTGCTCAAGCAGTTAAAAGGCGTCGACCACCCGAACACCGTATACGGCGTCGGCACGGTGCAAGAGGAAGTCGGCTTGCGCGGTGCGCGCACAGCGGCCCAGTTCATTCAGCCGGATATCGCGTTTGCTGTTGATGTCGGCATTGCCGGCGATACACCGGACGTGTCGGAAAAAGAAGCGATGGGCAAACTCGGCGCCGGCCCGCACATCGTCCTGTACGACGCGACGATGGTGTCGCACCGCGGCTTGCGCGAATTCGTCATCGAAGTGGCGGAAGAGATGAACATTCCGTACCATTTTGATGCCATGCCGGGCGGCGGTACGGATGCGGGAGCAATTCACTTAACCGGTATCGGCGTTCCGTCGCTCACGATCGCCATTCCGACGCGCTACATCCACTCGCACGCCGCCATTTTGCATCGCGACGATTATGAAAACACGGTCAAGCTGCTTGTCGAAGTAATCAAACGGCTTGACGCCGACAAAGTGAAACAACTGACGTTTGACGAATAAAAACACCGGCCGATTCGGCCGGTGTTCGTCATTGTTTAACCGCCTGCTCGAGCGTGGTGAGCATCATGTCTTTTTGCTGTTCATTGGCGTGCGTCCAAATGGCTTCAAAGAGGACGCCGAGGCCGGGCAAATATTTTTCCTCGCCACGCTGGATCGCGTCCTCGATTGTATTCTCGAGCTGTTCTTTCGAGTTGTTGGCGACGTTGTGCATAATGGCTTTCCGCAAGTTCAAATCCATTTGTCTCACCTCATTGGCCGTATTGTACACCGTTATCGTTTGCCAATGGCGGCGGATTTATACATGGAGCGGCTCTCGTATATGGTATAATAGAGGAAAAACTAGACCGAAATGAGTGATGGCGACGATGGACGAGAAACCGCTCTATGGATTGGAACGAACGGTATTTCGCCAACTGCTCCATCTATTTTCCCGTTATGCTGATGTCATTGAAAAAGTCATTTTGTTCGGCTCAAGAGCACGAGGCGATTACAAGGAAGGATCGGATATCGATTTGGCGATCCAATTTCGAAAACCGGGAGGCCCGCTGTACCTCCTGCAATCGGACTTGGATGAACTTCCGATCATTTATCCGATCGATGTTGTTGATTACAATCAAATTCACAACGAACAGCTAAAAATGAATATTGACCAAGAAGGAAAGACGATTTTTCAAACGAACGAGCACGGGAAGGTGATGGTCACCATGAGCCGGCTGATGGATCGATTTTACGATTTCGAACGGGCGCTCTCCAAACTCCGGCAAAGTGCCGCAAGAGACGCTCAAACGGATGACCTTGTTGTTGATGCGACCATTCAACGCTTTGAATTCACGTACGAACTAGCATGGAAATGGATGAAACTTTATTTGGAGCATCAGGGATACGCTGAAGTGACGAGTCCGAGGAAAACGATTCGCGAGGCGTTTCGGGAAGGGTTGATTCAAGACGGAGAGACATGGCTTCGCATGCTCGAAGACCGCAACCGGACGTCCCATACGTATGACGAAGAAACGGCGATGGACATTTACGAACGCATCCGTACACACTATATCCCGCTGTTTGACCGTTTGCTTGACGAAATGAAACAACGGCTTGACTCAGTGACATGAGCGGCCGGCGTGCGGAACGGAACGAGCCTGGCTTTGTGAAGGAACTTGGCTTTGGTCGTGAAAGATGACAACGGCACACATTTTGTTATAATCAAATGAAGAAACTTGACGCATGAGGTGACGACACAATGGAAAAAGCGACATTCGCCGGCGGCTGCTTTTGGTGCATGGTGACGCCGTTTGAGGAGCTTGACGGCATTTACGGCATCGTCTCCGGCTATACGGGCGGGCATGTCGAAAACCCAACATACGAGCAAGTGAAAACCGGCACGACCGGCCATTACGAAGCGGTGCAAATCACGTTTGACCCGGACGTCTTTCCGTATGAGCGGCTGTTGGAGCTGTATTGGTGTCAAATCGACCCGACCGATGACGGCGGCCAGTTTCACGACCGCGGGCCGCAATACCGGACGGCGATTTTTTACCATAACGAAAAACAGCGCCAGCTCGCCGAGCAGTCAAAGCGGGCGCTCGAGGAAAGCGGGCGCTTCTCGAAGCCGATTGTAACGAAAATTTTGCCGGCGACGACGTTTTACCCAGCGGAAGAGTATCATCAAAACTACCATAAGAAAAATCCGGAGCATTACAAGCAAGACCGCGCCGCGTCCGGGCGCGACGAGTTTATCGCCAAACATTGGGGGACGAAACGGTGAAGCGGATCGAATCGCCGAAAAATGCGCGCGTCAAACAATGGAAAAAGCTGCTGACCAAAAAAGGGCGCGATGAGACCGGATTGTTTTTGCTTGAAGGGTTTCATCTTGTCGAAGAGGCTGTAAAAAGCCGAGCGCCGCTTGTTGAGCTGATGGTGGACGAGCGGACAGCCATCCCGCCCGGCTGGGACGTCAGCGTCCCGGTTGTGATCGTGACCGAAGCGGTGATGAAGGCGATCAGCAGCACGGAGACGCCGCAAGGCATCGCCGCGGTGTGCCGACAGCTGCCGGCCGAGCTTGAAGGCGTGAAGACCGCCTTGCTCATTGACGCCGTGCAAGACCCGGGCAATCTCGGGACGATGATTCGCACCGCCGATGCCGCCGGGATCGATGCTGTCATCCTTGGCGAAGGGTGCGCCGATGTGTACAATCCGAAAGTCGTGCGGGCGACGCAAGGGTCGCTGTTTCATCTTCCGGTTGTCAAAGGCGATTTGGCGCAATGGATCGCGCGTTTCAAGGAGCAGGGCATTCCGGTGTACGGAACGGCCTTGGAGAATGCCGTCGATTACCGCACCGTTCCACAATCGTCTTCCTTCGCCTTGCTCGTCGGCAATGAAGGAAGCGGCGTCCGGCGCGAATGGCTCGAGATGACGACGGAAACCATCTACATCCCGATTTACGGCCGCGCCGAGTCGCTGAACGTCGCCGTCGCGGCCGGAATTTTGCTTTATTCCTTGCAGGCGGTGCGGTAAAATAGAATCGAAAATCAATAGGACAAGGGAGCGGAGACAGATGGATGGCGAACTGCGGGCGTTATTGAACGCTGTGCTCGAGCGTCTTGATGTTCAAGGGGCCTACATCGAACAAATGCGCATGGATATCGTCAAGCTGCAAGGAAGCGTGAAACAACTCGAAGACAAGGTCGATCGCCTTCAAAGTGATGTGGACGCCATGAAAAAAGACATGGACGCCATGAAAAAAGACATGGATGCCATGAAAAAGGACATGTTGGGGGTCAAAAAAGATGTCGCCGCGCTCAAGGAAGGGCAAGTGCGGCAGGAAAAAATTATGGAGCGCCTTGCCATCCGCTCGATTGAACAGGAAGCGGAAATCGATGAGCTGCGCAAAGAAATTTCGGCCTGACCTTGCCTTTGCCTACTCATTTGCGTATAATGAATAGCGACAATTTCCCATACGGACAACAACGATGACGGAGAAAAGTAGCTTGCTGTCCGCCATCCAGGGAGAAAACGCCATAGACTGGGAGCGTTTTTATGGCCGGCGCAAGTGAAGTTCACCTCCTGAGTTGGCACCGGGACCATCCCAAAAGGGGATGTAAAGGTGTTCCGGCTTTCGGCCGTTATCGCAATGAAGCGAACAGCACATTTGTGCTGTTAACAAGGGTGGTACCGCGAGCAACAACTCGTCCCTTACCGGGGGGGCGGGTTTTTTATTTTGGATAGAGGAGGGACTCAAGTGAAAGAACGGCTGTACGAGCTGAAGCAAGAAGCGTTTCGCCGAATCGATGAGGCGAAAGACGTCAAAGCACTGAATGACGTGCGCGTCGCTTACTTGGGCAAAAAAGGGCCGATCACCGAAGTGCTGCGCGGCATGGGGGCATTGCCGCCGGAAGAGCGCCCGAAACTCGGCGCGCTGGCCAATGAAGTGAGAGCGGCGATTCAGCAGGCGCTCGAGGCGAAACAAGCGAAACTGGAACAGGAGGAAGTCGAGCGGAAGCTGGCCGCCGAAGCGATCGATGTGACGCTGCCGGGACGACCTGTGAGTCTTGGCAATCCCCATCCGCTGACGCGCGTCATTGAAGAAATTGAAGATTTGTTTATCGGCATGGGCTATACGGTCGCCGAAGGGCCGGAAGTCGAGACCGACTATTACAACTTTGAGGCGCTCAATTTGCCAAAAGGCCACCCGGCCCGCGATATGCAAGATTCGTTTTACATCACGGAGGAGATTTTGCTTCGCACCCACACATCGCCGATGCAGGCGCGGACGATGGAAAAACACCGCGGGCGCGGCCCGGTGAAAATCATTTGTCCGGGCAAAGTGTACCGCCGCGATACGGACGATGCGACGCATTCGCACCAGTTTACGCAAATTGAAGGATTGGTTGTGGACCGGAACATCCGGATGAGCGATTTGAAAGGGACGCTGCGCGAATTTGCCCGCAAGCTGTTCGGGGAAGGGCGCGACATCCGCTTCCGGCCGAGCTTTTTCCCGTTCACCGAGCCGTCGGTCGAAGTCGATGTGTCCTGCTTCCGCTGCGAAGGGCGGGGCTGCGGCGTCTGCAAAGGCACCGGCTGGATCGAAATTTTAGGAGCCGGCATGGTGCATCCGAACGTGCTTGAGATGGCCGGCTTTGATTCGAAAACGTACACCGGCTTTGCGTTCGGCATGGGGCCGGAGCGGATCGCGATGCTGAAGTACGGCATTGACGACATCCGTCATTTCTATCAAAACGATCTACGTTTCTTGCGGCAATTTTTGCGTGTGTAACAGAAAAAGGAGGGGTTTTCCATGCTCGTGTCTTACCGTTGGCTGAGCGAGTACGTCGATTTGACGGGGGTCATCGCCGCGGAACTCGCTGATCGCATCACGAAAAGCGGCATTGAAGTCGAGCGGGTTGAGGCGCTCGACCGCGAGATGAACGGCGTCGTCATCGGCCATGTGCTCGAGTGCGAGCCGCACCCGAACGCGGATAAACTGCGGAAATGCCTCGTTGACCTTGGCGAAGGCGAGCCGGTGCAAATCATTTGCGGCGCCCCGAACGTCGCCAAAGGGCAAAAGGTCGCCGTCGCCAAAGTCGGGGCGGTGCTGCCCGGCAATTTCAAAATCAAACGGGCGAAGCTGCGCGGGGAAGAATCGAACGGAATGATTTGTTCGCTCCAAGAGCTCGGCGTCGAAACGAAAGTCGTGCCGAAAGAGTATGCAGACGGCATTTTCGTCTTTCCGAGCGATGCGCCGGTCGGCGCCGATGCACTGGAATGGCTCGGCTTGCACGATGAAGTGCTCGAACTGTCTTTGACGCCCAATCGCGCCGACTGTTTAAGCATGATCGGCGTCGCCTATGAAGTCGCGGCCATTCTCGGACGTGAAGTAAAGCTGCCGAAAGCGGCGGTCAAAGAAACGAACGAAAACGTTCACGACTACATTTCCGTCCGCGTCGAGGCGCCGGAAGACAACCCGCTGTACGCCGGACGGATCGTGAAAAACGTCCGGATCGGCCCGTCGCCGCTTTGGATGCAAGCGCGCTTGATGGCAGCCGGCATTCGCCCGCACAACAACGTCGTCGACATTACGAACTACATTTTGCTTGAGTACGGCCAACCGCTTCATGCGTTTGACTACGACCGCCTCGGTTCGCAGGAAATTGTCGTCCGCCGCGCAAAGGCAGGCGAAACGATTGTCACGCTCGATGATGTCGAACGGAAGCTGACCGAAGACCACCTTGTCATCACGAACGGCCGCGAGCCGGTCGCCTTAGCCGGGGTGATGGGCGGGGCGAATTCGGAAGTGCGCGATGACACGAAAACCGTGTTTATTGAAGCGGCGTACTTTACAAGCCCGGTCATCCGCCAGGCGGTAAAAGACCACGGGCTGCGCAGCGAAGCGAGCACTCGGTTTGAAAAAGGCATCGATCCGGCGCGGACGAAAGAAGCGCTCGAGCGCGCCGCCGCCCTGATGGCCGAATACGCCGGCGGCGAGGTCGTCGGCGGCGTCGTGGAAGCGAGCGTGTGGCGTGAGGAGCCGGTGGCGGTGACGGTCACGCTCGAACGCATCAACGGTGTCCTCGGCACGGCGATGTCGAAAGAGGAAGTGGCCGTGATTCTTTCGAATTTGCAATTTCCGTTCACAGAAGACAACGGAACGTTTACGATCGATGTCCCGTCGCGTCGGCGCGACATTGCGATTGAAGAAGACATCATCGAGGAAGTGGCGCGCCTGTATGGCTACGACCGTCTGCCGGCGACGCTGCCGGTGGCGGAGGCGAAGCCGGGCGGACTCACGCCGCATCAGGCGAAGCGCCGCCGCGTCCGCCGCTATTTGGAAGGGGCGGGCTTGTTCCAAGCCATCACGTATTCGCTCACGAGCCCGGACAAAGCGGCGCGCTTTGCGCTTGAGACGGCCGAATTGGTCCGCTTGGCGCTGCCAATGAGCGAAGAGCGGAGCGTTTTGCGGCAAAGCTTAATTCCGCATCTGCTTGAAGCGGCGAGCTACAACCGCGCCCGCCAAGTCGAGAACGTCGCCTTGTACGAAATCGGCTCTGTTTACTTGTCCAAAGGAGAAGGCGTCCAACCAGCGGAAAAAGAGCGCCTCGCCGGCGTTCTCACCGGCTTATGGCACGCCCATTTATGGCAAGGAGAGAAAAAGGCCGTTGATTTTTACGTTGCCAAAGGCATTTTGGACGGCTTGTTCGACTTGTTTGGACTCGCCGCCCGCATCGAGTACAAGCCGGCCAAGCGCGCCGATTTGCATCCGGGACGGACGGCGGAGATTGCGCTTGGCGGCAAGGTGATCGGCTTTGTCGGCCAGCTCCATCCGGCCGTGCAAAAAGAGTACGATTTAAAAGAAACGTACGTGTTCGAGCTCGCCTTGACCGATCTGTTGAACGCCGAAAGCGAAGCGATCCGCTACGAGCCGATTCCGCGCTTCCCGTCGGTCGTGCGCGACATCGCCTTGGTCGTTGACGAAATGGTCGAAGCCGGCGCCTTGAAGCAGGCGATCGCCGAAGCCGGGAAACCGCTTGTCAAAGACGTCTCCCTCTTTGACGTCTACCAAGGTGAGCGCCTGCCGGCCGGGAAAAAATCGCTCGCCTTCTCGCTCCGCTTCTATGATCCGGAGCGGACGCTCACGGATGAAGAAGTCACGGCCGTCTATGAGCGGGTATTGGCGGCGGTCGAGCAGCAATTTGGCGCCGTGCTGCGCGGGTAAAACGAAAAGCTGTTCCGAAAGCGATGGGCTTTTGGAACAGCTTTTTTTGATGAGAGCTCGTTTTCAAACAGATTCAGAAAACGAAGGATGCTAACAAAGGTGGATGCCCTGTCAGCCGCGTTCAGCTATAATGCGCCCGGTTTGCGACACATCGTACCCGCCGAGCGCTTCGAGTTCGGCGCGGAACGAATCGGAGCGGAGCACGTCGAGCACGGAAGCGATGAGCGATTCATTCTCCGGCGTCCGCAGCATGACGACATCATACTGTTCGTTCATTAGCGGAATGAACTCGACGCCGGCCATTCGCGCCACCTTTTCCGTGCCGATGCCGACATCGGCGAGACCTGACGCCACCGCGGAGGCGACGCTCAAATGGCTTGTTTCCTCGCGTTCATAGCCGCGAATGGCGGACGGCGACAATCCATGCAGGCGCAGCTGTTCATCTAACAGGACGCGCGCCCCGGCCCCTTTCTCCCGATTGACGATCACGACGTCGCTCCTTCCTAAATCGCGCCACGTTTGAATGCTGCGAGGATTGCCTTTTGACACATAAAATCCAATCGGCCGGCGCATGACGTTCACCATGATGTACGCATGGCCTGTCAACAGCTTTTCCACATACGGACGGTTGTACTCACCCGTTTGCCCGTCAAACAAATGCACGCTGACGATGTCGCATTGCCCTTTATACAGGGCGATCAGCCCATTGAGGCTGCTCGTGTAGGTGCGGAGCGATTGATAAGGGCCGTTTTTTTCCAGATGGACGCCAAGCAAATCGAGCGCCGCATCTTGGCCGCTGATGATAATGGGGCGAACGGCGGCTTCGACCGGCCGTGAAACGGCGGGGGAAACGGTGCTTGCCTCCCCTTTTTGCCCGGCGATGTACCGGCGAAGATCATCCGCGGTGATCCGCATTTGCCGCCCGACGCGAAAGGCGGGCAGCTTCCCTTTTTTCACTAAATCGTACACCGTTAGTTTGGACACTTTTAATAAGGAAGCGATTTCTTCAATCGTGTATGACTGCGGCTCCGTCATCATGCCATCCTCCTTTCTTTCATTGTAGCGCAAAGAACGCATGGGGAAAAATTTTTCTTTCCTAACTACTTATTATTATTTATAATTAGATATCATTACATATAAAAAGATAAGGGGGAGACAGATGCGAAAAATCGCATGGCTTGCCGCATTGCTCTTGCTGTTCGGCTTGTATGGCTGCGACAGCGGCTCAAAAGAGGGGAAGGGGCAAACGAAACCGGCGGATAAAGTGGAGCTCACCGTCTCCGCCGCCGCCAGTCTGCAAGAAGCGCTGGAAGAAGCGAAAACGGCGTTTGAACGAAAGCATCCGAACATCCGCATCCAATACAATTTCGGTGCGTCGGGCGCGTTGCAAAAGCAAATTTCCGAAGGGGCGCCGGTCGATCTTTTCTTTTCGGCGGCTGCTGAGCCGTTTGAAAAATTGAAAGCAGAAGGGTTGATCGATTCCAAACACGAAAAAACAGTGCTGGCGAACGAACTCGTCCTCATTGCGCCAAAACAAGGGGAAGGAGCGGTTCAGTCGCTCGATGACATCATCCGCGCCAAACGGATCGCCATCGGCATCCCCGAATCGGTGCCGGCCGGCATGTACGCGAAACAAACGTTGGAGAAGGCGGGGCTGTGGGAGAAGGTGGCACCGAAGCTCGTGTACGCGAAAGACGCTCGCCAAGTGTTGACGTATGTGGAAACCGGCAACGTCGACGCCGGATTTGTGTACCGGACGGACGCGCTCGCCTCGGAGAACGTCAATATCGTCGCTGCAGTGCCAAGCGGCATGCACGACCCGATCGTCTATCCGCTTGGTGTCGTCAAGACGAGCAAACATCTCAAGGAGGCGCAACAGTTTTACTCGTATTTGACAAGCGGTCCAGCGTTGCAAATGTTCGAAGAGCACGGATTTCGCCGCGCCCGCTAGAAGACGGGTGGGCGAGTAAAAATACCGCTGAATCCTGTCTTTTCTCAACTAGAGAAGCCTAGCACAATCAGCCTTCTTTTTTGGCAAAATGCCGCCTGTTTGCTGTCCTTCACATGGGAAGGGGACATATGGTAAAATAACAAACAAGAAAACGTTATAGGCGATGGAGTTCGCCATAACCGCCGGCTTCCGGCTGATGACTCCTGCTGCAAATGAAAAGCGGCAGGAGTCTGTTTATTTTACGAAGGAGGGATGGTTATTGGTCTATCTCGCCGTCGGCGCAGCCGGCATGATCGGCGCGCTTGTCCGCTATGTCGTTGGTCTTGTCGTGCCCGCTGCCTGGTTGGGAGGGGTTCCGCTCGGAACGCTTTTGGTGAACTGGACCGGCTCGTTTTTGCTCAGCTGGCTTACGGTGGTGTTCACCCGCCGCCCGTCTTGGCCGTCGTGGCTGAAAACGGCGGCGACGACCGGGTTCATCGGCTCGTATACGACGTTTTCGACGCTCAGCGTCGAATGTGTGGAATGGATGGAACAAGGGCGCTTTGGCATGGCGGCCGTGTATATCGCCGCCAGCCTGTTTGGCGGGTTGCTCGCCTCATGGGCTGGATATGCCGCCGCTCAACCGGAACGGAAGGAAGGGATTGGATAATGTACGCACCGCTGTTTGTGGCGATCGGCGGTTTTTTCGGCGCCATGGCCCGCTATCTCGTCAGCCGCTGGGCGGCTCGGCGTTCGCCGCGTTTTCCCATAGGGACGCTCATTGTCAACTTGCTTGGGTCCTTTTTGCTTGGCTGGCTTGCCGGAAGCGACGCCGCCGATGCGACGAAGCTGCTTGTCGGCACCGGCTTCATGGGCGCGTTCACGACGTTTTCGACGTTGAAATGGGAAAGCGTGCAAATGATGCAGCAGCGCCAATGGGCGAAGGTGGTCGTTTATTTGGCGGCTACGTATTCGTGTGGCGTGTGGCTGGCGTGGCTTGGCTATCGCGTGGGGCGGTGATGAGCGGCAATGAAAAACGGGCTTGATTTCTGATCGGGGGGAAGAGATTGCGATTTGTTGAGCCAGGGGAGGAGACTAGAATGGCGAGGGCAAGAGTGGAAGAGAGATTCAAGACATTGCGATACTTTATCGATGGCTACTATAACCAATCGATCGATGATGAGTTTGATGGTCGGATTTGATGAAACGTCTTTTTGATGATGAAAAACCATTTTTTCACTTGTCTTTGGGCAATCCAGGTCAATGAATCAAAACCGATTCCCCGCAAACGATTCGTTCGCGGGGAATCGGAGATCGATGAAGGACAACGACCGAAACACGGATGCGTTATCTTTTGCTTTTTCCAAACAATAATTCTTCAAGAATATCATGAATGCGTGTATTCTCGTACACGCCGGTGAACCGCTCCGCCCCCGGGCCCATGGCGGTCAGCGGCACATCGGCGGCGGTGTGGCCCGTTGTCGTCCAGTCGAGGGCGAACGTTTGCGAAGAACCAGCGATGGCAAACGGGCCGTCTTCGCCGGAAATCGTCTTGCCGTCTCCCGACTCATCGGCGCCGCCCGGCGTTTCGATCGTCAAGCCGCCGGATTCATGGTCGGCGAGCACGAGGACGAGCGTATCCCGATGGCGCTTGGCGTATTGCTTCGCTACAGCGACCGCTTCGTCAAGCTGCTGGCCCGCTTTAAGCATGAGCGATCCGTTGTTTTCATGGCTCATTTCATCAATGGCTTCTTCTTCGACCACGAGGAAAAAGCCTTTTTTGTTTTGCGACAGCACATCCAACGCTTTTTTCGTCATATCAGGCAGCGGCACGACGGGATTGTACACATCCCCTTCCCCTTCCGGTCGCTGCTGGAACATTTCCTCATTGGCAAACAGCCCGAGCAGCTTACGGCCGGACGCTTGTTTCAGCTCATCGGCGGTGCGGACGTACGTGTAGCCCAATTGTTTCGCCCGTTCAACCAAGTTGCCTTGCGTGCCTTTGCTTCCTTCTTCCGGATCTTCGGCTGGATGGTCGGGGTAATAGCCAGGATTTCCATCAGGGTACCAGTAATCCTCCCCGCCGCCCAAAATGACGTCCACTTTCGTTTGTTCAATGTATTGCTTGGCGATGTCGCTTTGCGCCGAACGACTGGCGGTGTGGGCGGCAAACGCGGCCGGTGTGGCGTCCGTCACTTGGGCGGTCGTGACAAGCCCTGTTGCCTTGCCGGCTTTTTTCGCTTGTTCCAAAATCGTTTCCACTGGTTTCCCTTGTCGATCAACGGAAATGGCGCCGTTGTATGTTTTCACGCCTGAGGCGATGGCAGTCGCCGCCGCGGCGGAGTCGGTAATGAATGATTTCGCGTCGGCAGAGTTCGTATGGACGAGGCCGCTGTACGGCATGCTGTCCATTTCCAATTCCCCGCTCAATCCTTTTGTAGCGAGGCGAATGGCGTTGCGATGCGCGGTGCCCATGCCATCGCCGACAAAAAGGATGACATTTTTCACTTCAGGCGGCTTCGATTGTTTCGTTGGGGCGGCCCATGCAGCTTGACTAGCATGATAAAGCGTCAGTCCGGCGCTCAGCCCGGCAATGAGCAAAGCGGTGCGGCGTTTCGATCGGAACATCGTTCTCCTCTCCTTTTTCAGATATTTGGTCACTTTTATCGTACAAGCTGGATGTTAAGCGTTCGTGAAGGACGTGTAATCATTTTGAAAACATTTCCTTTGTTTCGGAATGGGAGGACAGACTCGATGTTCTTTTGCTCACATTTCTCGTTGACTTTTTCTTTTTTCCTTGGTATCGTTACTAATAGTTCAATCATTGAACTAAATAAAAAAAGCCGCCGTCCCGAGGGAGATGTTTGGACAAATTATTCAATTGTTGAACAAATGGAGGTGAAGGAATGCCAGAACGAAACATCGACGAATGGATCGACCGCTATTTGTCCGTGTCGTTTCTCGTGATGAAACGCGGCGCGGCGCTTGTCAAAGACAGCCTTTGCGAAGAGATGACGCATGACCAATATTATTTGCTTCGCTACATCCGCCGGCGGGGGACGTGCACGTCAACGGAGCTCGCGGCGATGTTCGGGGTGAACAAAAGCGCGGTGACGGCGATGACGAACCGCCTTGCCGACAAAGGCTGGCTGCGCCGCGACCGTGACGAGAACGACCGGCGCGTCATCGTCTTATCGCTGACAGAGCACGGGGAAGCATGGGTGAAGGAGATGGACCGGAGCGTCTATCGGCTCGTCGAAGAAGTAATCGCCCGCTTTCCGGAAGAAGAAATTGAAGCGTTCATCCGCACGTATGAGCGGCTGGCCCGCGTGCTGCAGGAGGTGGAAGAGGCGACATGAAAGCGATCATCAAAGGAAAATGGCTCGTACTTGCGGCATGGATCGCCATGGCGGCCGTGCTCATGGCGACGGCGCCGAACATGGGCGAGCTTGTCCGCGAGAAAGGGCAGTTGAGCGTGCCTGACGGCTACTCGTCGTCGTTGGCGGCAAAGCTGATCAAAGAGGCGAACAGCCAGGAAAACAAACAAAACGAACGCTCCGCGGTGCTTGTCTTTTACCAAAAAGGCGGGTTGACGGCGGATGACAAAAAAGAGATTGAACGGGCGGTAAACGCGCTCGAAAAGAAAAAAGAGGAACTTCATATCACGGACATCGTCTCGCCGTTTGCCAACCGGGAGCTGGAAAAAGAACTCATCTCCGAAGATGGAACGACGATGCTCATTTCCGTCAGCATCGACCCGGCTGGGCGGACGGCGAAGCAATTGACCGACGCCCTGTATAAAGCAGTCGATGGCGTCAAGGTCGAGCATTATTTCACCGGCGGGTGGATGATCGATGAAGATGTGGTGACAAGCTCGCTTGAAGGCGTGAAGAAAACGGAGGGGATCACGGTCGTCTTTATTTTAATTGTGTTGCTCGCCGTGTTCCGCTCGCCGGTGGCGCCGCTCATTCCGCTGCTTGTGGTCGGGGCGACGTACGTCGTTTCGCAGTCAGTCGTGGCGTTTTTGGTCGATCAGGTCAACTTTCCGTTGTCGACGTTTACGCAGACGTTTTTAGTCGCCGTGTTGTTCGGTATTGGGACCGACTATTGCATTTTGCTGCTGAGTCGGTTTAAAGAAGAACTGGCGAAGCGCGGCGACCGGGCGGAGGCGATCGCCGCCACGTACCGGACGGCGGGGAAAACGGTGGCGGCAAGCGGCTTGGCCGTCATGATCGGCTTTGCGGCGATCGGCTTGTCGACGTTTAAGCTGTATCAATCGGCGGCGGCTGTCGCCGTCGGGGTCGCGGTGCTGCTTTTGGCGCTCGTGACGCTCGTGCCGTTTTTCATGGCCGTGCTTGGCGAGAAGCTGTTTTGGCCGGTGCGCGGGAAGCTTGAGCACGGGCAAAGCCGGCTTTGGCTCGCGGCTGGCCGATTTGCATTCGCCCGTCCGCTGCTGGCGCTCGCCATCGTCGCAGCGGTAACGGTGCCGGTGCTCGTGACGTACGATGGCAAACTGTCGTTTGATTCCATGGAAGAGATCGGCGATCATTACCGTTCGGTCAAAGCATTTCGCATCATCGCCGATCATTTCAATCCGGGAGATGCCATGCCGACGCAGGTGGTGGTAAAAAGCAAAGAGCCGCTTGATTCGGAAGAAGGGCTGGCGTTGATTGAGAAAATGAGCCGCGAGATCGAAAAAGTTGATGGCGTGGCAAGCGTCCGCTCGGCGACGCGTCCGACCGGAGAGCCGATTCAGGAGCTGTATGTCACCGAACAAGCGAAACAGCTCAAAGACGGCCTCGGCGCCGGCAAAGAGGGGATTGAGAAAATCGGCGCCGGACTTGAGACGGCAAGCGAAAAATTGTCCTCGTCCGCGCCGCAGCTCAAGCAGGCGTCATCCGGCATCGGCCAGCTCGTCTCTGGAACGGAGCGGCTTGAAGACGGTCTGCGCCAGCTGCAAAACGGCCTTAGTCAAATCGAACAAGGCGTGCGTCGTGGAGCGGTGGGCGCCGGCGAGTTGAAACAAGGCTTGGCGACGCTTCGCGACAATGCGAAAAAGCTGCAGGAAGGCGCCGCGCAGCTGCTTGACGGCTACAAGCAGATGGAACAAGGGCTGTCGGCGCTAAGCGGCCAGTACCGGCAAATCGAAGCGGGGCTGAAGGCGGTCGCCAATCAGCTCGCCGCCGTGCAGGCGATGCTTGCGCAAGTCGAACAGGCGCACCCGGAGCTCGCGCAAGACGCCCAATATCAACGAGCGAAAATGACGGTCGCCGCCTTGTCCGAAAAGACGAACCAAATGGCGGACGGCCTCGTACAGTTGAACGGGGCGCTTGAGCAGGCGCGCGCCGGTTTGGCGAAAGCGAACGACTCGTTCGCCCAGCTTGCGGCCGGCCAAGCGGCGGTCAACGGCGGCTTGGACCGGATCATCGCCGGGCTTTCGGAGCTCGAAGCCGGGTTGACGAAAGCGGCCGACGGCCAGAAACAGGCGGTCGACCAATTGCCGCAATTCTCCCGAGGGCTTGAGCAAGTGAACGGCGGCCAGCGCCAATTGCTTGAGCATTTCTCCGCGCTTGGTGGCCAGCTCGGCCAGCTTGTAAACGGCTTGGACCAAAGCGCGTCTGGGCTGCATAAAGTGGCGGACGGCCTCGGAACGGCGGAAACGTATTTAGCCGATTTGTCATCGGCGCCGGAGAAAGACATGGCTGGCTGGCACATGCCGAAAGAGGCGCGCGAAAGCAAAGACTTTGCGCAGGCGAAAGACGCGTATATGTCGAAAGACCGGCGCATCGTGACGTTCGATGTCATTTTAAAAGAAAATCCGTATTCAACATCGGCGCTCGGCCGCATCGATGACATTCGCGCCGCGGCCGAACGGGCAGTGAAAGGAACGAAGTGGGAAGACGCGACGATCGCTGTCGGCGGCGTCACAAGCACGTATGCCGATTTGCAGGCGATCTCAAACGCCGACTATAAACGGACGGCCGTGCTGATGTTGATCGGCATCGCCATCGTGCTCGCAGCGCTCCTTCGTTCGCTGATCATGCCGCTCTATTTGATCTTGTCGCTCGTCCTGACGTATTACACATCGATGGCCGTCACCGAACTCATTTTCGTCAACGGCCTCGGCTATGCCGGCTTGAACTGGGCGGTGTCGTTCTTCGCCTTTGTGTTGCTGTTGGCGCTTGGCATCGACTACAGCATCTTCCTCATGGACCGGTTCAACGAATACCGCGGCCGGCCGGTGAAGGAAGCGATGCTGTCGGCGATGGGCCATATGGGGACGGTCATCATCTCGGCCGCCGTCATTTTAGGCGGAACGTTCGCCGCGATGTATCCGTCCGGCGTCCTGTCGCTCTTGCAAATTGCGACGATTGTGCTGACAGGGCTCCTGCTTTACGCCCTCGTCGTCCTGCCGCTGTTTGTGCCGGTCATGGTCCGCACGTTCGGTCGCGCGAACTGGTGGCCGTTTCGGCAACCGGTGAGTGAAGTGGACGGACTGGAACAACAAAAAATCAGTTAAGATGGCGAGCCAACGCCGCTCCCCGCATGCTGGGGGCGGCGTTCTTTTTCAGGAGAGCTGGCACGATGCCGCCTCTCCTCATCAACGAAATATAGGTGCTCGTTGCTTGATCGTCCGCCAGCGATTCATTCCTTTTCCATTTCACAAAGCATATTTTTTCCCCTTTTGCCCAACATAAAGTATGATGAGTAGTAGAGAACATTCCAAAACCTAAAGGAGGGCTGCCGCATGACGAAACGAGTGCTCATGGTGGTGACGAACCATACGACGATCACCGACGACCATAAAACCGGGCTTTGGCTTGAGGAGTTTGCCGTACCGTATTTGGTATTTAAAGAAAAAGGGTATGACGTGAAAGTGGCGAGCATTCAAGGCGGCGAGGTGCCGCTTGACCCGCGCAGCATCAATGAAAAAGACCCGTCTTGGGCGGAGGCGGAAGCAGTGCTGAAGAACACAACACGTTTAAGCAAGGACGATGCACACGGGTTTGACGCCATTTTCCTTCCCGGTGGACACGGGACGATGTTCGATTTTCCCGACAATGAAACGCTGCAATACGTCTTGCAGCAGTTTGCCGAAGACGGGCGCATCATCGCCGCTGTCTGCCACGGTCCGTCAGGGCTGGTGAATGCCACATACAAAGACGGCACACCGATTGTGAAAGGAAAAACGGTCACGTCATTTACGGATGAAGAAGAGCGTGAAGTCGGGCTTGATGTGCATATGCCGTTTTTGCTCGAGTCGACGCTGCGCCTGCGCGGTGCAAATTTCGTCCACGGCGAGAAATGGACCGATTTCTCGGTGCGCGACGGTAACTTGATCACCGGGCAAAATCCGCAATCAAGCCGAAGCACGGCGGAAAAAGTCGTCGCCGCGCTGGAAGAGCAGGCGTGAGCGATAAAGGCTGAATGTGCGGCAAAGGGGTGTCCCAAGAGAACGGGGCACCCTTTCTTCATGACGAGATGCAGGGACACACATATTGTATCTCTCTCTTAAAGAGAGGCAATTTTTTTGGGACAGCCTCTTGTTTTTTTTGGTTCATCACCAAATTTTGTGATTTAGTGACAAAAAAGAGAAAGCACTAACGAGATCCTGGCAATAATGTTAGTGGTGAAATAAACATTAAGGAGGTCTCGTAAGTGCTTTCTATATCACTAGGATTGCCAGAATTGAAAGTGATTAAACAAGAACTTCTTTCCTATGGTTATGCGATTCATGTAGAGAAAACAGAGACACAGGAACGTTGCCCTCATTGTGGGTTTGCCACTTCCTCCGTCCACGACAGACGGATAAGAAAAGTACGGGATTTGGCGATTTTCCATCAACCGGTGTACTTGTTCGTAAAGGTAAAGCGCTATCGGTGTTGGAATTGTTCCCAAGTGTTTTCCGCCTCTTTGGAATCGATTCCACCCAATCAACACTACACCAATCGATTTTGTGAGTACTTGTATGAACTTTGTGAAGGCTCCACCATTCAAGAGGTTAGCCGAAAGCACCGCATCCCATATACGACATTGGAACGCATCTATTACTCTATCGCATCAAAAAAAGCAAAAGAGCGTCAAACAGCGACGGAGGTCTCTTCTCCAGAAGGAATGGTGCTTAGTTTAGATGAAATCGCGGTAAAAAAGGGGACATCAGTATGAAACCGTATTGATGGATGCCAAAGCTGGATCGGTCATGGGAATGCATGCCGATCGCCAATGTGACTCCGCCATCCACTTGTTGAGCCAAAATGTCCTGTCGAAAGAAAGGGTCCAAACGGTGATTCTTGACATGTGGGAACCTTATCATAAGGCGGTTCGTGCCCTGTTTCCATCTGCTTCGATTGTCATCGATAAGTACCATGTGGTTCAAAAAGTGACACAAGCCTTGGATCAAGCAAGAAAGGAATTTTCTCCATTGAAAAAGGCTCGATATCTTCTCTTAAAAGGATGTGAAAAGCTTCGTAAGGACCAACGGCTTCGATTAGACGATATCTTGGAGGAGTATCCGGTACTTTCCATTGCTTATGATCTGAAAGAGTTGTTTCGGGATTTTTACCGAACCGATGGATATAACGAAGCAAAGGAACGCTTGGAAGAATGGATTCAGTTAGCCAAACAGAGCCCTTTTGCTTCTTTTCAGGAAGCAGCCAACACGCTTGAAAGGTGGAAGGAGCCTATTCTTTCCTACTTTTTGTGCCCATATACGAATGCCCGAATTGAGGGGACGAATCACAAGATCAAAAACATCAAACGCCGGGCATATGGCTATCGAAATCTAGAACGGTTTCGTTTGCGTGTATTTCTGGAGTGTACAGGGAACACTACAGGCAGTCAGTCTGCTTAAGCGCTCCCTTCTTCCGCTATCGGTATGATCGTTGGTCTGTATGCGGAAGAAGGATCCTGACTGATGAACCTATTTCATCCAGCTAACATGTTTCTAGGATTGAGTAGAAATCACAGAAAATGGTGAAGATCCAAAAAATTAGCGAGAAGGAATGTAAACATGCAATGGTTTAAAGTTCCGCCAAAAATTTATTTTGAAAAACATGCGACACAATATTTAGCGAAAATGCCAAACATCTCACGCGCCTTTATTGTTACAGACCCAGGTATGGTGAAGCTCGGCTATGTCGATAAAGTGTTATACTATTTGCGTAAACGTCCAGATTATGTGCATTGCGAAATTTTCTCAGAAGTTGAACCAGACCCATCAATCGAAACAGTCATGAAAGGTGCCGACATGATGCATGCGTTCCAACCAGACGTCATCATCGCCCTCGGCGGTGGTTCAGCGATGGACGCAGCAAAAGCGATGTGGCTGTTCTATGAACATCCAAATACAGACTTTAACGGCTTAAAACAAAAGTTTTTAGATATTCGTAAACGTGTATTTAAATATCCAAAACTCGGTCAAAAAGCGCAATTTGTCGCGATTCCAACAACGTCTGGTACAGGCTCTGAAGTCACATCATTTGCGGTCATTACCGATAAGAAAAATAACATTAAATATCCGCTTGCAGACTATGAATTAACACCAGATGTCGCCATCGTTGACCCACAATTCGTCATGACGATGCCAAAACATATTACAGCGGATACAGGTATGGACGTATTAACACATGCGATTGAAGCGTACGTATCAAACATGGCAAACGACTATACAGACGGATTAGCACTAAAAGCCATTCAACTTGTGTTCGAATACTTGCCACGCGCATATAAAAACGGCAACGATGAAGTGGCGCGCGAAAAAATGCATAACGCTTCAACGATTGCAGGGATGGCGTTTGCGAATGCGTTCCTTGGCATTAACCATAGCTTAGCGCATAAACTCGGTGCGGAATTCCATATTCCTCACGGACGTGCCAATACGATTTTAATGCCGCACGTCATTCGTTATAACGCGACAAAACCGAAGAAATTTGTAGCGTTCCCTAAATATGAACATTTTATCGCGGATAAACGCTATGCGGAAATCGCACGCATTTTAGGATTGGCAGCACGCACAACGGAAGAAGGAGTCGAAAGCCTCATTCAAGCGATTATCAAGCTTGCAAAAGAGCTTGAAATGCCATTAAGCATCGCGGAAACAGGCGTCAGCAAAGAAGAATTCGAAAGCAAAGTCGATCAATTGGCAGAGCTTGCGTTCGAAGATCAATGTACAACCGCAAACCCTAAATTGCCGTTAGTCAGCGATTTAGCCGAAATTTATCGCCAAGCATATAAAGGAGTTGAATGAAGAAACAGGGATGTCCCGCGGGGATGTCCCTTTTTATCATGATCAAAGACTTCTTCGTTTCCCTTGGTCCGTAAAAGTTGTTAAGAAAAGCGGTTCAAGGTAAACTAAACATGAAGCTACTTAATAGGCAGGGGAAATGAGATGAAACAAGCAAAAACGAACGCGATGCGTCTATTAGACCGAGAAGGCATCTTATATGATGTGTGGACATATGAAAACAACGATGGAAAAATCGATGGGGTATCCGTAGCGAAAAAAATCGGAAAAGACCCAAAAACCGTCTATAAAACGTTAGTGACAAAAGGAAGCAGCGGAACGATTTACGTATTTGTCATTCCTGTAGAGGCGGAACTTGATTTGAAAAAAGCAGCGAAAGCGGCACAAGAGAAAAAAGTAGAGCTTCTTCCTGTTCATGAGATTGAAAAGCACACAGGCTATGTTCGCGGCGGATGTTCACCGATTGGAATGAAGAAGCAATATGCCACGTTTATTGATGAAACGGCTCTTCAACTTAAAAAAATCATTGTCAGCGCAGGAAAGATTGGCATGCAAATCGAACTGTGCGTCGATGATTTGCAGAAGATGACGGGTGCAAAGCTCGTCGATCTTGTAAAAGAAAAAGAAAAAGACGGACACAACTAGGCGAGTCCGTCTTCAATTTCTACCTCTACTCCGAAATGGTCAGAAATGACATGGCCATTTTGGCCGTTAAAAATGGTTTTAGAGTATTTTACGTGTAAAAGCTTGTTTGATAGAATCAAATCAATGCGTAAGTTTTTTTCGTTTTCATTCCAACCATCAATTTTCCCTTGAACCGTAGTACCGCTATCCTTCTCTTTTGCTAGTACGTATGTGTCATAAAGCCCTCTACTCATCATGTAATCATAGCCCTCTCCACGAATGTGGGCGTCGTTATTAAAATCGCCCATGAGGAAGAAAGCGTCTTCATATTCAATTTTTTTAAGAAGTGTATCAAACTGATCGCCGAAAGGTTCTTCTTCATCATGCCACCAACCAAGATGACAAGAATAAAACGAGAGAGGGCGTCCATGCCAACGAATGGTTGCCCCAACGATTTTGCGAGTTTTCCAAAATAAAGGATTCTGATTTTTAGAAACATAGAAAGAATGTTTCTTTATAATAGGATGTTTTGTTAAAATGGCTAATCCTTCTTCATATTTCTCATAGCCGATATGAGCAAAATCCCAAACGAGAGAATAATCACGACAACCGAGTTGCTCAAGATTTTTTAATAAAATGAACGAAAAGTTATCTTCTTTTATGTTTTCATAGATGTATGGAGCTTCAATCGATTGGCTTACTTCTTGCAAAGCGATGACATCGTATTTTTTTTCGTTTATGATTTCAGCTAAATACTTAATTTTTTGTAATTGATTTTCCTCTTGCCATGAGTGGCAATTTAATGTTAGTAATTTCATGGCTTAAACCCCTAAAAGATCTTGGATATTGGATTTTAAAACATCTGCTTTTGGTCCATAAATGGCTTGAACGCCTTTATCTTTTAAAATTAATCCGAGTGCTCCTGCTGTTTTCCACTCTTGTTCAGAAGCCACTTTATGAATATCTTTTACCGTTACACGTAAACGTGTCATGCACGCATCGACATCCTCAATGTTATCTTTGCCACCGAGTAATTCAATAATATGAGCGGCCAACGAATCGTCATTGGTTGTATTTTTTGATTGAGATTGAGCTGGCTCTTCTGCTTCTATATAGTTTCCGTTTCGACCCGGTGTTGGCAAGTTCAGTTTTTTAATCAGTGCATTGGATACAACAAAGCTGATGCCGAAAAATGCAAGGCAAGAAATAGCGAAGTTCACCAAATCTTTTACAAGTCCTGCTTTAATGATCATTGGTGTTCTTGTTAAAAATTCAATAAAGCCAAATGCGTGAATACGTAAATTGATTAGATCGGCAAGAGCAAACGCTAAACCAGTTGTAATCGCATACACAATATATAAAACGGGTGCGACAAACATAAACATGAATTCGATCGGTTCTGTCACGCCTGTCAAAAATACGGCTAATGCTGCAGAGAAAAACATGGATTTATATTTTTCGCGCTTGTCTTTATCAACATTGATATACATAGCTAATGCAACACCGATGAGAGAAGTGGTCGATGTAATCACTTGTCCAACTTTAAATCGTGCTGGATGAACGGTTTCAAGCAAATGATGGTATGTTTTTGTGTCTCCAGAAGCTAACAGGTTGTTTAAATCGGTGATCCATGCAAGCCATAAAGGATCTTGACCAGCAACGATTTGTCCTGCTTTTGAACCGGTTAAAATCGTATAGGTTCCACCGAGCTCTGTATAGTTCACTGGCACTGTTAACATATGATGTAAGCCAAATGGCAATAAGAGACGCTCCAACGTACCGAAAATAAAAGGTGCAATGATTGGCGCTGTCTCTTTAGACGTAGCGATCCAACGTCCAAATCCGTTTAATAAGCTTTGAACAGACGGCCATACGATCGATAAAATAAGCGCTGTGATAACTGAACCAGCGATCACAACAAATGGAACAAATCTTTTCCCATTAAAGAAATTAAGAGATTTTGGAAGACGATCAAAGTTATAATATTTATTATATAAGGAAGCTCCTAAAAATCCTGAAATGATTCCTACAAAAACCCCCATGTTTAATGCCGGAGCTCCGAGAACAGAGATAAAGTAATCTTTAACAATTAGTTTGCTTCCAGTAATGGTGACGACAGTTGCTTCTGGGTCTTGCAACATGGCATTATTGACGCCAAAAATCGCTCCTGTGATACGGTTAATTAAAATAAATGCAATAAGTGCCGCAAAAGCTCCGCCTGCACGCTCTTTTGCCCAAGAGCCCCCGATTGCGACCGCAAATAAAATATGGAGATTGACAATGATCGCCCAACCGATATCCTCCATAATCCGTGCAATCGATTGCACGAATGAAACATCTCCGCTCATCATGCCAATTAATTTTCCTAATGAAATCATCAAACCGGCTGCAGGCATGACAGCAACAACGACCATCAATGCTTTCCCGAACTTTTGCCAAAAATCGAATGATGTCAATTTCATTTTTTTCATTTTTTTCTCTCTCCTTTCTAAATGGTAGGGGGTTAGTTGAAGGCGAATACATTT
This sequence comes from [Flavobacterium] thermophilum, assembly GCA_900450595.1. Lineage (GTDB taxonomy): Bacteria > Bacillota > Bacilli > Bacillales > Anoxybacillaceae > Geobacillus > Geobacillus thermophilus. Next base: position 1,863,952 of record UGGS01000001.1, on the reverse strand, counting down.
TCTTGTGCGATTTTCAAACAAATTCATCAACTTCAATGCAACCGGTTGCATTATCTATTTTAGTTGAATGGGTAAAATTATGCAATATAAAATATAAAGAGATGATTTGTAAAAAAATTTTAACTGTAGATGAGCATTTTTCATTACAATAATTTCCATGGTTAGAGAGACAAACAGGGTACCCCTTACGCGATACGGAGCTGTTTTTTGATCACATCAATGGGAATATCTTGCTTTGCAGCGTCATAAATGAACTCGACGACGCTGTGGTCTTTCCGCGACCGAAGAAGCTCCAGCCCGGTGGAGAGGTTTTGTCGGGATTCGGCGATGCTGTACACGCAGGCCAACAGCACCACCGCCCAATACCGTTTCACCGCCCGAACGTGGCGAACGCGGTATCCATCCAGCTTCAGTTGATCTTTCGCCTGCCGGAAAAAGCACTCGATCGTCCAACGCTGAGCATAGTAACGCAAGATGTCTTCGTCCCCGAGTTCCCGGTCGGTGCTCAAGATGCAATGAAGATGTTCCGGCGCCATCGGCTGATCCGCCTTCCAAGCCAGCAGCACCACCGCGTCATCGAGGCCATGGATGGCCCCTCATAGCGATACACGCGATAACGCTCCTGCCCCACCGTGACGAGGCGGGTGTCTTTGGACTCGATATAGCGGGCGAACTGCTTGGCTTGGATGGCGATGCCTTTCGGATAAAGAATCCGGTTCGCCTTGAGCATGGCGATGACATGGAATCCCTTGCTCAAGCAGGTTTCGATGAGCGTTTTGGACGGGTATCAAGAGTCCATCAACACATACACCGGCTGAGTCAGCTTCACCTTGATCGAGGAAAGCATCTCCATCGCCAGGTCGATTTTGCTTCTTCCGGCCTTCTTGTCATACAAGCGGAACGCGAACGGAAACGCCTGCGTGAAGGTGTGCACCATCAGCCAAACGAGCGAATGCCCCCAAACCGATTGATGATCTTTATGCGAGTAGTGCCAGTCGCACCCTTGAATGGCGTGTGCAGCCCGTGACGAAGGCTTCGTTTTTTGGCAAATCGTATCATCAATTGAAACAAAAAGGGGTTGATGTTTCCATTTGGCCAGTCGTTCGACCTGGGAAAGGATCCACTCTTGAAGCTTTCCAAGCAGCCTTTCCTCATCCCAAGGGCTTTTCGTGAAAAAGTGACTGAGTGTCGTTCGATGATTCGGATGAAAGCTCCAGTGATGGACATCGGTCAACGTTCCCGAGAATCCCTTGGTGGTCAAGGCATCAACAATATGAATGAGATGCTTGATGACCGGTTTGGAAAGCTGCAGCGTCAACCCCAGCGTGAAGAAAAACTTGTGGATTCCTTGGTGATGTGCTAATCTATTCATGAGACATGAACCTCCTTGTGTGAATGGGTTTTGAACACATCTATTTTACCCAAGGAGTCCGGTTCATGTCTCCTTTTTTGTTTAGTTGTCAATTTATGTCAGTGAATTTGCTCATCTACAGATGGTATAATAAAAATATACAGAAAGCGAGGGATAGCAATGGGAAATGTAGACATTTTAAAAAATCATAATGAAGATGAGCGCCACGACTACGTGCATATTTTTCAATTAGTTAAGCGGGCGTTACAGGAAGCGAATTTATTGCAGTTGACTGTTATTGAAGAACAAACAGATAGATTGATCGTGAAGCCGAAACCGTTGAGTACCGAGGATAAAGTGAAAGCTTTTGAAAGCTTAGCAGGTAGTGCCGTTCTCGCTGGTGAAAATGTAAAAGAGTTGCTTAAGATGGCTAATCGGGAAGAAGAATGGAGGAATAATGAGCTTGAGTAATATCGCACTTATTGATAATAACATTTATGTTTATCATTATTTGGGCTATGAGCCAGTGAAACACCTCTTCACCCAACTGTTAAACGATGGTTTTGAAATCGCAATGTCTAGCGTTGTTGCGATGGAGTTTCTTTCATATGAAAAGGTAGAAACGAACGAAGCCATTCGTCATAAGCGATACAGCTATATTCGGGCATCAACGCTATACAACGTGGACTTCGAAATAGCAGAAAAAGCAGCGGAATTACGAAGAAAATGTAAGATGGAAACCGGAAAAACATTAAAAGCAGGGGATGCGCTTATTGCTGCTACAGCGATTGCAAAAGGAATGACATTGTTTAGCAATAATGATAAAGATTTTGTACGTTTGCAAAAATGGGGATTGAATTATGTGAATCCTATTCAAGATCCAGAAGACTTGCAAAAATTTCTTAATAAGCTGTTATAAGACCGTTGCAATTCATTTAGACCTTTTTCGAAACATGTGCATGATGCTGTCTTCTAATTCAATGTCTTTGTCACGCAAGCTTTTTGCGATGGTGAGTTTTTCAAAGAAACATTATACTCTCCTATGCTCACCGATCGTTCTCTCCTTACTTTTCCTTACAAACCCATATTTCTACATTTGCATTTCTCTTCTTCCTTACAGTATAGTATGTCAGAACGCCTGTTGTACTATTGGGCGCGGCTGTTTTCGTCCTCTCTTTTGCAAGGACAACGGTATGCCGCACTTCCACCGACGATTATGATCGTCATCCTGGGCGTGGTGCCTGTCACGCCCCGAATTGTTGGTTTTCTTGTCTTAGCTGCTCGTTTTCTTTGATGAGTTTTTCGATTGTTTGCGCTTGGCGCTCGATTTTTGCCACCATGCTTTCGAGTGTGAAGACCGCTTGTTGGAAATCAAAAACAACGTTTGCCATCCTGTTCACCTCCCTTGTCTTGGATGGTACTAGTATAGACAAGGGAAGCGAGAATAAACCCGATCTCGTAAACTTTTTCTATGTAACGGCTGAATAGTTACGAATTGGGAAGGTGAAAAGATTGATCCTTCTTCTCCCTTATCAAAACAAAATATAGTTTTATGGTTGCCCATCCAACCAAACCACCAATGGAATTTAATATAAAATCGTCTACGTCCGCTACTTTGTTTGGAATTCCAGTTAAACAATTAATGAGTAATTGGGTCAATTCAATGCCCAAACTTACGGAAATGACGACAGTCAAAGTTCGAAAAAAGCCTGTGCTGCGTTTTTTCAATAGTCCTATTAAAATCGGCAACGGGAGAAGGAGAACAATATTCCCCACGACTTGCAAAAGGTTGCCTTGCTTCCACGCAGAGATAATGGTTTGAAACGGGATCAACTGATAATAGTATTTCCAAGGCATGTCCGGATAGCTTGTTTTATCAAAGCTGATCGTTATCGGGAGTAAGGTCAGTTTGACAACAGACAAAGAATAAAATATCGTAGTTGCGACAAAGAAGAGTTGTTTAACGGTCATATTCGCTTTCCTTTTTTTCAAAATGAAGCAAGTGATACCACATAATATGACAAAAACGATCATAAATAGCGGTGGATGTAAGTCAAATGAGAATCCAATCGTTTTCATGCATGTCACCAATCCTGGTTCATGAATTTACCAACTGTAATCAATTTTTACTTTTCCCTCAAATAAGATTCCAGTGAAGTTTCTGAATCTTATATAATATTTACCGGAACCTGAACCGGATTTATAAAGGGTGACGCTATCCACTTCTGTTGATGAAACCGTACCGCTATCAATATCAGAATCTCCAAAGAATCCTTGTTTCTTTAGATATAAAGTCATGGTTGTTCCTTTTAATCCTTTTGATGGATATGTTGTCACAACAAACTTTGGCGTCGCACTTGCATCAAACGTGCGGCTGTTAAGCCCTCCGGTCAAACTGTACGTCGATTCGTACGTACCGCTTGCTGCAAAAGCTGTCAATACCGAGGAGAATAAAACAACAGCTAAAAAACTGAAAGCCAATATTTTTCTAAACATCATAAAACCTCCTTTTTGTGCAAAAATTTATAATAATAGCGTATAGTAACCTTTTTTTTGTCAAGAATGAAATGTTTGGTCGGTCAGTCAAGAGTTTGTGGAGAACTCTTTTCGGTTCACCACGTATGTTGTCGCCCACCAGTTAGCAAACCATTTTTATGTATTGATATCGTAAGCGTTTTTGGACTTTCATCGTCTTTGGCGAGGAGCCCCCCACTTCAACGACCAAAGGGAGTAAGTGGGGGAGGAATCGCTTTTTTTGTTTTTGTATCACTAAAAAATATATTTAGTGAAAGAGAGGTGAGACAAATGGACATGACGTTAACAGCCAAAATCAAAATTTACCCAACAGCGGAACAAGCAGAAGTATTGAAAGCCACCCTTTCCGCTTATCGACAAGCGTGCAACGCTGTATCTGTTGTGATTTTTGACACAAAAGTGCTTGTACAAGCCAAGTTACACGACATGACCTATCGTCTACTTCGATCAAACTACGCTTTGCGTTCGCAAATGGCGCAATCTGTGATTAAAACGGTGATCGCTATCGATGGCGCGGCAGAATAGGCCGTCTAATGATCCCGGCTCACTAGGCTGGGTGGGGACAGCCTTTTGGTTGTTTGCGGATGAAAAGCCATTTTCTTCATACGTAAAACGAAACATGTGGAAAGGATGGGAAACGGTGTCGTTCAGCTACTACGGGTCGACCTGTGCAACGGAGCCAACGCTGCCGTTTCCCATGGGTGTGATGGAAACAATTACCGGCGCTTGGCGATGGCAAGCGCCTTTTTCGTATTGGCGAAATGAAGCTTGGCGCACGTCTCAAGCGCTTCTTCCCCCCGCGCGCGGATGATCCGGGCGGCGGCTTCGTCAACGATGGCGCCGGCACCTTTTGGAAGCAGGAGGCCGACGGCGCGGGATAATCGCTCCATCTCTTCTAAAAACACATAGCGGGCGATGATCGAGGCGGCGGCGACCGCCACGTGCACGCTTTCTGCTTTTGGCAGGCAATGCACCCGCTCGCGGATAATGCGATCTTCATCGGAAAGGTAACGGAAATACGAATCCCGTTTTAAAAATTCGTCGATGATGATTGCTTCTGGTTCGGCGGGCGCGATGGCGTCAACAAGTTTCGCGAGCGTCCGGTTGTGAAGCAGCGCCTTCATTTTCGTCTGCGGCATGCCGCTTCGCTGCCAGCGGTTGTATTCGGCGTTATCAAGCACAGTGACGGCATACGGCGCCGTTTCCATGATGGCGGGGGCGATCCGTTTGATTGCCTCATCGTTCAATTGTTTCGAATCTTTCACGCCAAGCGCCGCGATTTTGGCGATATGCGGCCGATCCACGTAGGCGGCGGCGACGACGATCGGGCCGAAATAATCGCCGGTGCCGACTTCATCGGAACCGATGGCGGAAAGAGACCCGAGTTGATGAGCTGCCAAAGCGGACGGCTGGTGGTCAGCTGTTTCGTTTGAGGCGCTCGCCCCTGATATCCATTTCGCTGCTTCTTGCTCCGCCGCTTTCCCTTGAAACAGCACTTTGCCTGAGCGGTAGGCGGTGATCACGACATCCGGGCGCTTGACGGCAAACAACGCTCCGGCCGGAAGCCGGTCGGATAAGGCGTCTTGGTAGTGGGCGCGCAAGGCGTCAAGCAGCTGTTGGTCGGCTTGAATCACATAGTTTGACAACGTTCGATCGCTCCTTTATCTTCTCTATCGTTGCTGTGTGTCGCTTCTTTCCATTATACCAGCGTTCATGATATGATAAACAGTAGGATTTGGCGAAATGGGGGAGAAAGCTTGACAGAACAGCCAAAAACGCGAGTGAGCGTCCGCATCTATGGACAAGACTACACGATCGTCGGCGCGGAAAGCCCGGCCCACATCCGGCTCGTGGCGGCGTTCGTTGATGATAAAATGCATGAATTCAGCGAGAAAAATCCGCTCCTTGATGTGCCGAAGCTGGCCGTGTTGACAGCCGTCAACATCGCCAGTGAGTATCTCAAACTGAAAGAACAATATCAACGGCTGGCGGAACAGCTGAAACAGGAAAAGGACGGGAAACAGGATGATTGATGTCGTGCTGCTGTTTGTCCTGTTGATGGGGGCGATGATCGGGCTGAAGCGCGGCTTTATCCTTCAATTCATTCATATGGCCGGGTTTCTGATCGCCTTTTTCGTCGCCTATCGCTATTATGAACGGTTTGTGCCGACATTGCGCCTTTGGATTCCGTATCCGACGTTCGGAGACCCGGAGACGATGAAGCTGCTGTTTCAGAGCACGCATTTGGACGATGCCTATTATCGGGCGATTTCCTTTGCGCTTTTGTTTTTTGCTGTGAAAATCGTCCTGCAAATCATCGGCTCGATGCTTGATTTCGTCGCCCAGCTGCCGCTGTTGCGAAGCGTCAACCGTCTGGCGGGGGCGGCGCTCGGATTTGCGGAAGTGTATTTGCTCGTCTTTTTGCTGTTGTATATCGGGGCGCTCGTGCCGATTGACAGCGTGCAGGAGCAGCTGCAGCGTTCGCTTATGGCGACCGTGATTGTGAAACATACGCCGGTGTTGTCGGACATGCTTAATCATTGGTGGATTCATGGCCGCGTCTGACCGGGCGCGGCCGCGGTTTTGCGGGAAAGGGAGGAAATGGGGATGAGCGTCCATAAAAAAGAGGTCATCCGCCTGCTTGAAACGATCGCACTGTATATGGAGATCAAAGGAGAAAATCCATTTAAGGTCAACGCCTTCCGCAAAGCGGCGAACGCCTTGGAAACGGATGAGCGGAGCCTCGCGGAAATCGGCGACTTCACCGCCATTCCCGGCATCGGCAAAAGCACGGCGGCGATCATCACCGAGTTTGTCGAAACCGGTTCATCATCGGTGCTCGAGGAATTAAAGCGCGATATTCCGGAAACGCTTCTTTCCTTGCTTAAGATCCCGGGGCTTGGCGGCAAAAAAATCGCCAAGCTGCATCAAGAGCTTGGCATTGTCGATATGGATGGATTGAAAGAAGCGTGCTTGGCTAGAAAAGTGCGCGCGCTTGCCGGTTTTGGCGCGAAAACGGAAGAAAAGCTGCTTGCGGCCATTGAAAAGGCAGGCAAACGCCCCGAGCGGCTGCCGCTCGCTCGGGTGCTCGCCGCCGCGGCGGATGTGGAACGCCAGCTTGCTTGTCTTGACGGCGTGATTCGCTTCTCGCGGGCCGGCAGTTTGCGGCGCGTAAACGAAACGGTGAAAGATTTGGATTATGTCATCGCCACCGACCGTCCGGCTGCGGTGCGCGACGGGCTTCTTCGTTTTGAGCGTGTCCGCGAGGTCATCGCTGCTGGGGAGACAAAAGTGTCGCTTCTGCTTCGCTATGACGACGATGTGGCCGTCGACTTCCGGCTGGTCAGTGGGGCGCAGTTTGCGACCGCGCTCCATCATTTCACCGGATCGAAGGAGCATAACGTGCGCATGCGCCAGCTCGCCAAAGAGCGCGGGGAGAAAATCAGCGAATACGGCGTGGAAGACGAAGCGACCGGCAAGGTGAAAACGTTCCCGGATGAAGCGGCGTTTTACGCCCATTTCGGGCTGCCGCACATTCCCCCGGAGCTGCGTGAAGACGGCACGGAAATCGAGCGCTATTCGGACCGATATCCGCTTGTCCGCCTTGAAGACATTCAAGGCGATTTGCATATGCATTCGGCATGGAGCGACGGGGCGTGTTCGCTTGAGGAGCTCGTTGAGGCGTGCCGCCGCCGCGGCTATCGGTATATGGCCATCACCGACCATTCGCAATTTTTGAAAGTCGCCAACGGTTTGACGCCGGATCGATTGCGGCGCCAGCGCGAGGAAATCGAACGGCTGAACGCGCGCTATTCGGATTTTACCATCCTCGCCGGCATTGAGATGGATATTTTGCCGGACGGGACGCTCGATTACGATGATGACGTGCTCAAGGAGCTGGATTTTGTCATCGCCGCCATTCACTCTGCGTTCAAACAGCCGCGCGAGGCGATCATGAAGCGGCTCGAGGCGGCGCTTCGCAATCCGTACGTCGATGTCATCGCCCATCCGACCGGAAGGCTCATCGGCCAGCGCGACGGCTATGACGTCGATATCGAGCGGCTCATCGAGCTGGCGGCGGAGACGAACACGGTGCTTGAGTTAAACGCCAACCCAAACCGGCTCGACTTGTCGGCGGCCTACGTGAAAAAAGCCGAGGAAGCGGGGGCGTATATTGCCATTAACACGGACGCCCACCATTTGGACATGCTTGATGATATGGCTATTGGCGTGGCGACGGCAAGGAAAGGCTGGATCAAGAACGAAACGGTCATCAACACATGGCCGCTTGACAAGCTGCGGCAGTTTTTGCGCGACAAACGAACGAAATGAATGAGCTGGGGGTCAGATACGTGCAACGAAAAGTGCTTCACACCTTGGAGTTCGATAAAGTGAAAGAGCAGTTGGCTGAGCATGCGTCCTCGCCGCTCGGTTTGGAAAAAATCGAGGCGCTCATGCCGTCATCCGATTTGGAGGAGGTGGCCGCTTGGCTTGAGGAAACGGATGAAGCGGCCGCTGTTTTGCGACTTGCTGGCTATGCGCCGCTTGACGGAGTAGTCGACATCCGTCCGCATCTCAAGCGGGCGGCGATCGGCGGCACGCTCAGCCCGCAAGAGATGCTTGAAGTGGCGGCCACCTCGGCCGCAAGCCGGCAAATGAAGCGGCTGATCGCGGGTCTCTATGACGAGCATGGCGGACTTGAGCGGCTTTTCCGTTATGCGGACACATTGGCTGAAGCGCCGGAACTCGAGCATGACATTCGCCGTTCGATCGACGATCATGGCGAGGTATTGGATGCCGCAAGCGACCGCCTCCGTTCGCTCCGCGGGCAAATTCGGTCAGTGGAAACGCGCATCCGCGAGAAGCTTGAGAGCATCATTCGCTCGCCGTCGGCGCAAAAGCGGCTGTCGGACGCCATCATTACGATCCGCAACGACCGCTATGTCATTCCGGTGAAACAAGAGTATCGCAGTGCCTATGGCGGCATCGTCCACGACCAGTCGGCGTCCGGGGCGACGCTGTTTATCGAGCCGCAGGCGGTCGTCGAGTTGAACAACGCACTCCGCGAAGCGCGGGCGAAAGAAAAGCAAGAAATCGAACGCATTTTGCGCGAACTGTCGGCAAAAGTCGCTGAGCAGGCTGAACCGCTTGCGCGGGCGGTTGAGTCGCTTGCGGCGCTCGATTTTGCGTTTGCCAAGGCGAAATACGCCCGCCGGCTGCAAGCCGCGAAGCCAGCGGTCAATAACCGAGGCTATCTTCGCTTTGTGCAGGCCCGCCATCCGCTGCTTGATCAAGAAAAGGCGGTGCCGAATGACATTGAACTCGGCGGCGATTATACGACGATCGTCATAACAGGCCCAAACACCGGCGGGAAAACGGTGACGTTGAAAACGGTCGGCTTGTTGACATTAATGGCGCAAGCGGGGCTGTTTATCCCGGCGGCCGACGGATCGGAAGCGGCGGTGTTCCGCGCAGTGTACGCGGATATCGGCGACGAGCAGTCGATCGAACAAAGCTTGAGCACGTTCTCGTCCCATATGGTCAATATTGTCGACATTTTGCGCCATGTCGATGGCCAAAGCCTTGTGCTGTTTGATGAGCTCGGAGCGGGCACCGACCCGCAGGAAGGGGCGGCGCTTGCCATCGCCATCTTGGATGAAGTGCACGGGCGCGGGGCGCGGACGGTGGCGACGACGCATTATCCCGAATTGAAAGCGTACGGCTACAACCGCCCCGGGGTGGTGAACGCGAGCGTTGAATTTGACACCGAAACGCTCCGTCCGACGTATAAACTATTGATCGGCATTCCCGGCCGCAGCAACGCCTTTGACATCTCACGCCGCTTGGGGTTGGATGAGCGGATTATCGAGCGGGCGAAAGCGCAAGTGAGCGCGGAAAGCCATAACGTGGAAAACATGATCGCGTCGCTCGAACGAAGCAAAAAGCAAGCCGAGGAAGACGAAGCGCGGGCGCGCGCGGCGCTGGAGGAAGCGGAGCGGCTGCGCGCCGAGTGGGAGCAAAAGCTCGAAGCGCTCGAAGAGGAAAAAGAAGAGCGGCTGGCTGAAGCGGCGAAGCAGGCAACGGACATCATCCGCGCCGCCGAGCGCGAAGCCGAGCGGGTGATCCATGAACTGCGCCGCCTGCAAAAAGAAAAGCAGGCGGAAGTGAAAGAACACGAGCTCGCCGAGGCAAAACAGCGGCTCGCCGCCGCCGTGCCGAAAGTCGAGAAACGGAAAAGAGCAAAAAAACAGGCGCCGCGCCATGTATTCCAGCCGGGTGATGAAGTGAAGGTGACGAGCCTCAACCAAAAAGGCTACTTGATCGAAAAAGTGTCGGACGATGAATGGCAAGTGCAGCTCGGCATTTTGAAAATGAAAATTCACGAGCGTGACTTAGAATACATCGGCAGCGCGCCGGTGAACGACGTGACGCCGATTGCGACGGTGAAAGGCAAGGACGCCCATGTGAGCCTTGAGCTTGATTTGCGCGGCGAACGGTACGAAGACGCGCTCCTTCGGCTTGAGAAATACTTGGATGACGCCGTGCTCGCCGGATATGCGCGCGTCTCCATCATCCACGGCAAAGGGACAGGCGCGCTCCGCCAAGGGGTGCAGCAGTTTTTAAAGCAGCACCGGGCGGTCAAAAGCTTCCGATTTGGTGAGGCGAATGAAGGCGGGACCGGGGTGACGGTCGTGGAACTGAAATGATGGGGGCGAGAATGATGGCACCGTTTTGGGAGCACGAAATGGTGAGAACCGCTGCCAATTTCAGCGTCGCCGTGCTGTGCATCGTGGTGTTTTTGGCCGTGTTTGAACTCGTCACGAAGTATAAAAACTGGGAAGAAATTCAAAAAGGCAATATGGCGGTGGCGATGGCAACCGGCGGAAAGATTTTTGGCATTGCCAATATTTTTCGTTACGCGCTCGCCCACCATGAGTCGCTGTTGTCGATGGTCGGCTGGGGCGTGTACGGGTTTTTGCTTCTGCTCGCAGCGTATTTTATTTATGAATTTTTGACGCCGAAGTTTAACATCGATGATGAAATTGCCAACGACAACCGGGCGGTCGGCTTTATCTCGATGGTCATTTCCGTCGGTTTGTCGTTTGTCATCGGCGAAGGGATTCAGTAAAGGGGAACAACGAATGAACGCAGTAGTCAAATGGTTGTTGATCGCCGTCGGGCTGCTTTTGATCGCCGGCATCGTCTATATGGCCGTGCGCAACCGGTCGGTCGATGTGCTGGCGAAAATCTTGTTTGTCATTTGCGCGTGCTTTTTCTTCATTGGTTTGGTGTACTGGTTTTGGTGACGTCTCGCTCAGGCGAGGCGTTTTTTTTTTGATGAAAAATTACAAAAAGTGAAATAAAATAGAAACAAGGAGGGATGCATATGGAAAAACCGTGGCTCGCTCATTATCCGCCGTCCATTCCTGCTACGCTCGACTATCCAAAGAAAACGCTTTCTGACTATTTGCGGGAGACGGCGGAACAATATGGCGACAAAGACGCCATCGATTTTTTCGGAAAGACGATGACGTTCCGCCAAGTGTACGAACAGGCGCTCACATTCGCCCACTTTTTGCGCCGCCTTGGTGTTCAAAAAGGAGACCGGGTGGCGGTGATGCTGCCGAACTGCCCGCAGGCGGTCATCAGCTACTACGGGACGCTCCTAGCCGGCGGCATCGTCGTGCAGACGAACCCGCTTTACACCGAGTATGAGCTTGAATACCAGCTGAACGACAGCGGCGCCTCGGTGCTCGTGACGATGGATCTTCTGTATCCAAAGGCGGAAAAGGTGAAAGGGAGGACGCCGGTCAAGCATTGGATTGTCACGAGAATGCAAGAGTATTTGCCCACGGTGAAGAAATGGCTGTATCCGCTTGTGCAGCGGAAGCAAAACATGCCCATCGTCCGCATCGCGGAAAGCGAAACCGTTCATATGTTCCGCACGATCATGAGCCGCAAGGAAACCGCTCCGATCGGGGTGGACATCGACCCCGTGGAAGATGTGGCGCTGCTGCAATATACAGGCGGCACGACGGGACATCCGAAAGCGGCCATGTTGACGCATCGCAACTTGATCGCCAATACGCTCATGTGCGCCCATTGGGTGTATAAATGCGAAAAAGGAAAAGAAACGGTGCTCGGTGTGCTTCCGTTTTTCCACGTGTACGGCATGACGACGGTGATGAATTTGTCCGTGATGATGGCGAGCAAAATGGTGTTGCTTCCTCGCTTTGACGTGAAGCAAACGTTGAAGACGATCGAACGCACCCGCCCGACGATGTTTCCTGGCGCGCCGACGATGTATATCGCTTTGTTGAATGAGCCCGACTTGGCCAAATATGATTTATCCTCGATCAACGTCTGCATCAGCGGCTCCGCTCCGCTACCGGTTGAGGTGCAGGAGCAGTTTGAACAGGTGACGGGCGGAAAATTGATTGAAGGATACGGGTTGACCGAGGCATCCCCTGTCACCCATAGCAACTTCCTTTGGGACGGGGAGCGGGTGAAAGGAAGCATCGGTGTTCCGTGGCCGGATACGGACGCGAAAATCGTTTCCTTGGAAACGGGTGAGGAAGCAAAGCCCGGCGAGCGTGGAGAACTCGTCGTGCGCGGGCCGCAAGTGATGAAAGGCTACTGGAATCAGCCGGAGGAGACTGAGCAAGTGCTGCGCGACGGATGGCTGTATACAGGTGACATCGGCTATATGGATGAGCGGGGGTATTTTTATATCGTCGACCGCAAGAAAGATGTCATTATCGCCGGCGGTTACAACATTTACCCGCGCGAAGTCGAAGAAGCGCTGTATGAGCACCCGAAAGTGCAGGAAGCGGCCGTGATCGGCGTTCCGGATCCGTACCGCGGCGAGACGGTGAAAGCGTTCGTCGTGTTAAAGCCGGGGGAGATGTGCAGCGAACAGGAGCTTGACGCGTTTATGCGCCAGCGCCTGGCTGCTTACAAAGTGCCGCGCATCTACGAGTTCCGCAGCGAATTGCCGAAGACGGCGGTCGGCAAAATTTTGCGCCGTGTTCTCGCAGAGCAAGAAAAAATAAGGCTTGACAAATCGTCGGAACAATTCGTAAAATAGGAATATGAATGATGATTCATTCATTTGAAGATGGGGATCGGAAGCAAAGGAGAATGACGATTGCGCAGAGAAAAGCCGAAGTTCAAGCAAATTATTGACGCGGCCGTCGTCGTCATCGCCGAGCATGGCTACCATCAAGCGCAAGTGTCGAAAATCGCCAAGCAGGCCGGCGTCGCCGACGGCACGATCTATCTTTATTTTAAAAACAAAGAGGATATTTTAATTTCGCTTTTTCAGGAAAAGATGGGGGCGTTCATCGAGAAAATTGAACAAGAGACAGAAGGAATTTCAAGCCCCTTAGAGAAATTGTATGTGTTGGTGAAAACTCATTTTTCCGCCCTCGCTGCCGATCCGCATATGGCGGTCGTGACGCAGCTTGAGCTGCGCCAGTCGAACAAAGAGCTGCGCCATCGCATCAATGAGGTGCTGAAAGGATATTTGCGGCTCATCGACCGCATCATCATGGAGGGGATGGAAAAAGGGGAGTTTCGCCAAGATTTAGACGTCCGGCTCACTCGGCAAATGATCTTTGGCACCCTGGATGAAACGGTGACGACGTGGGTGATGAACGAGCAAAAGTATGACTTGGCCGCCCTCGCCGATCCGGTGTACGAACTGCTCGTCAAAGGGTGCGCCGCCGGACGTTAGGAAAGGCAGAAAGGGGAGAGGCTTCATGAATTTTTTTCGCGTAGCGAAAGAGGAGTTCGTCGCCGTCGTGACGTTTTCGCGGCCGCCGGCGAACGCTCTTGCATCCGCTGTTTTGAAAGAGCTTTCAACCTTGTTGGACGAGCTTGAGATCGACCCGGACGTGCGCGTCGTGCTGCTCCATGGCGAAGGAAGATTTTTCTCAGCCGGCGCTGACATCAAAGAATTCACGTCCATCGCTTCCGTCGAGGAGGCATCCGGCTTGTCGCGCAACGGCCAACTCGTGATGGAGCGGATCGAACGCTTTTCCAAACCAGTCATTGCGGCGATTCACGGCGCGGCGCTTGGCGGTGGATTGGAGTTGGCCATGAGCTGCCATATCCGCATCGTGGCGGAAAACGCTAAACTCGGCCTGCCGGAGCTGCAGCTCGGCATCATCCCCGGATTTGCTGGCACGCAGCGGCTTGTGCGCTACGTCGGCTTTGGCAAGGCAGCCGAAATGATGTGGACGAGCGAGCCGATTACCGGCGCAGAGGCTGTGCAATGGGGGCTTGCCAACAAGGCGGTGCCGGAAGAGCGGCTTCTTGACGAGGCCAAAGCGCTGGCGAAAAAGATCGCCGCCAAAAGTCCGCTTTCCGTTCGGGCGGTTATTGAGTTGCTTAACGCCGCCAAGGAAAAAACGTTCGTTGAGGCCGTGCGCGAGGAAGCGGAATGGTTTGGCCGCGTGTTTGGATCCGAGGATGCAAAAGAAGGCGTGCAGGCGTTTTTGGAAAAACGGCCGCCCGTCTTTAAAGGAAAATAATCTTTGTCAATATCTGAATGTTGGAACATGAAACAATGTTCAATCAAACCGAGGAGGGAACGACATGAACATTTTTGTGTTGATGAAACGCACGTTTGACACGGAAGAAAAAATCTCCATCGTCAACGGCAAGATTAACGAGGAAGGGGCAGAATTCATCATCAATCCGTACGACGAATACGCCATTGAAGAAGCGATTCAAGTGCGCGACAAACACGGCGGCGAAGTGACGGTCGTCACCGTCGGCAGCGAAGAGGCGGAAAAAGAACTCCGCACAGCGCTCGCCATGGGTTGCGACAAAGCGGTGCTCATCAACATTGACGATGATGTCGAAGAACAAGACCAATATACGACGGCGAAAGTGCTCGCTGAATACTTAAAAGACAAAAACCCGGACTTGATTTTAGCCGGCAACGTCGCCATTGACGGCGGTTCCGGGCAAGTCGGCCCGCGCGTTGCGGAATTGCTCGGCATTCCGTATGTGACGACGATCACGAAGCTCGACATTGCCGACGGCGGCAAAGTGACCGTCGTGCGCGATGTCGAAGGGGATGAGGAAATCATCGAAACGTCGCTGCCGCTCCTTGTCACCGCTCAACAAGGCTTGAACGAACCGCGCTATCCGTCGCTGCCGGGGATCATGAAAGCGAAAAAGAAACCGCTTGAAGAGCTAGAGCTTGACGATTTGGACCTCGACGAAGACGATGTTGAAGCGAAGACGAAAACGATTGAAGTGTTCTTGCCGCCGAAGCGCGAAGCGGGCAAAATTTTGCAAGGCGAGATCGCCGATCAAGTGAAGGAACTCGTTCAGCTGCTCCGCTCCGAAGCGAAAGTGGTATAAGCGGAAACCGCTGTCGGCGTTCGGATGAAGCACAACGGGGAATCAAAGGATAGGGGGACTGAAACATGGCACGTAAAGTATTGACCTTAGCAGAAGTGCGGGACGGATCGCTGCGGAACGTTTCGTTTGAGGCTATTGCGGCCGCCAAAACGATCGCCGAAGGCGGGGAAGTCGTCTCGGTGCTCGTCGGCGACCAAGTGCAGGCGCATGCGAACGAACTCATTTACCGCGGTGCGGACCGCGTCGTCGTCATCGAACATCCGAATTTGAAATTTTATACATCAGATGGCTATTCGCAAGCGTTAAAAGCCGTGATTGACAAAGAGCAGCCGGAAGGCATCGTCTTCGGCCATACGGCGCTTGGCAAAGACTTGTCGCCGAAATTGGCCATCAAGCTCGACGCCGGCCTTGTGTCCGACGTCATCGCCGTCGAAGAGGCGGGCGGCAACATCGTTTTCACGCGTCCGATCTACTCCGGAAAAGCGTTTGAAAAGAAAATCGTCACCGATGGCATCATCTTCGCGACCGTGCGTCCGAACAACATCGCGCCGCTTGAGCGCGACGAGTCGCGCTCAGGCAGCGTGGAAGCGCTCGCCGTCGAGATCAAAGACTTGCGCGCGATTGTCAAAGAGGTCGTCCGCAAAACGGCGGAAGGCGTCGACTTGACGGAGGCGAAAGTGATCGTCGCCGGCGGCCGCGGCGTCAAAAGCGCCGAAGGCTTTAAGCCGCTCCAAGAGCTCGCCGAAGTGTTGGGCGGTGCGGTCGGCGCTTCGCGCGGGGCGTGCGATGCCGGCTATTGCGACTACTCGCTGCAAATCGGGCAAACAGGAAAAGTCGTCACGCCGGACCTTTACATCGCTTGCGGCATCTCAGGCGCCATCCAGCATTTAGCGGGGATGTCCAACTCGAAAGTCATCGTCGCCATTAACAAAGACCCGGAAGCCAACATCTTTAAAGTCGCGGACTACGGCATTGTCGGCGATTTGTTCGAAGTCGTTCCGCTCCTCACCGAAGAGTTCAAAAAACTGAAAGTGCATTCGTAATGAACAACACGGGCGGCTGCAGCCGCCCGTTTTTTGACGGATAAATTCCGCAGCAAAAGCGAATAGTAGAAACGAAGCAAAACATTCGCGCCGACATGCATTCCATGGTATACTTTGCTTGCAGCATTCAAGAAGATGGGAGGGAATCCATATGGCGATTGTCAACGCCACTGACCAAACGTTCGCCGCAGAAACGAAAGACGGCCTCACGCTCGTTGACTTTTGGGCGCCATGGTGCGGCCCGTGCCGCATGATCGCTCCGGTGCTGGAAGAGCTTGACCGCGAAATGGGCGACAAAGTGAAAATCGTCAAAGTGAATGTCGATGAAAACCAAGAAACAGCGTCGAAGTTCGGCGTCATGAGCATTCCGACGCTGCTCGTGTTCAAAAACGGCGAACTTGTCGATAAAGCGATCGGCTATCAGCCGAAAGAGGCGCTTGTGCAGCTGGTTGGCAAACATGTGTCATAACGGAGAAAGAAGGAAATCCAGAGGGGAAGAAGCCTCTGGATTTTTTTTATTTAAGGTGTGATCAGCCAGGAAGAGAGGATTTTCAGCAAGAGGGGAGTCCTCTCTTTTTCATCATGTGTTGACATTGAAATTCATTTTCTATTATAATCTTATTGTATTGATATTGATTATCATTTTTTGGATGTGTGAACGGGGGGATACATAATGTCATTGAAATGGAAGTGGCTCGCCGTGTTCGCCGCCGCGGCGTTGGCGCTTGGCGCGTGCGGCCAGAGCAAACAGACGGCGGGAACAGAAAAAGAAAGCAGCAACCAAACGGCTGTGGAAAAACAAGAAAAGCCGAAAGAGGAAGAGAAGGCGGAGAACGAGAAGGAAGAAGCGGAAGTCGATTATGCGGGGGCGTTCAGCGAAGCGCTCGCGGAGCTTGAGAAGGCGAAGCAAGGCGGGGCGGTCGACTTCGGCAAAGTGGAGAGCATCTACAAAGAAAAGCTGCAGCCGCTTGTACAAAAACGTGACGCGGAATTTGAAGATACGCTTGACCAACATATTACCAACGCACTGGCCGCCGGCAAAGACGGGTCGCTTGAGCCGTTGGTTGTCAAGCAAATTTTTGACAAGCTGATGCAAAAAGTGTTTTACACGACGATCAAGCATGAGTTTACCGAAGCAGAAGAACATTGGGCCAATAAGGAAGAAGTAAAGGAAGAGCTTGAGGAAGCCAAAACCTTTTACGCGATTTTGCAGTCGACTGTGGAAAAGCGCGATGCGGCTTACGGAACGAAGTTGGTTGACGCGATCAACGGGGCGTTTGCCCAAATGGAGCAAGCGGTCCAAAACGATGATGCGCTCTCATTTGCCCTCGGCAAGCAAGTCGTGGACAAAACATTGATGAAAACATTCTATTTAGCGAGCGGAGCGCTGCCGCACGGCTATGCGGCGAAGGCGGCGGCTGCGGCCAAGGAAAACGCCGAAGAAGCCAAAGTGGAGCAGGCGGAAGGCTGGGCGTTTTATCAGTCCGTCTATCCGTATATGAAACGGCATGCTGCGGAGGAGGCGGACTACATTTTGAAACAGTTTGACCTGCAAACCGATGTCAAAACGCTCGATCCGAAAGCGGTGAACCATGCGTTCGTGCGCGGATGGGCGAAAGTGGCGCTTCACGAATATGAAGAAAGCAAAGAAAATTGGGGGCAAGACAAGTCGGTGATCACCGCCTTAGAAGGCGCGCTCTTTATTAACATGATCGAACAGGATATCAAAACGCTGCTCGGCGACAAAGCATACACCGACTTGAACGAACAGGCGACACGCTACCTAGAGGCGGCAAAGGCAAAAAACAAAGCTGAGGGTGACAAATGGCTGCCGCAAATCGAGGCTGCGCTTCAGCAAGTGATCCAGAAAGCGAACTAAATGATCAGCAAGGGTGTCCGGCGCGGCGCCCTTTTTTGCAGGCGTCCATCCGGGGCGAAGGCAGCGATGGCTGGGCTGCCGCTTGCCTCACCGAGCCAAGGCGGGAAATGAAAACATTTGGTTTTTGCCGATTGGCCACGACGTTCCCCGACGGTTTATGGTAAGATGCTAATGGACAATGGAATTCGATGATGAGGTGAAGGCGATGAAAGTGGTGGTGACCGGGGGAGCGGGATTTATTGGCAGTCATTTGGCCGCTCATCTGCATGAACAAGGTCATGAAGTGGCAGCGATCGATTGTTTTCATCCGTACTATCCTGTTGAGCGGAAGGAGCGGCAGTTTCACGCGCTCACCGGCGGTCGGGTGCCGCTTGTCCGCTTGGATTTGCTTGATGGGGAGCGAACGAAAAGGTGGCTGGTCGAGTTTCGCCCCGATGTCGTCTACCATTTGGCGGCGCTGCCGGGCGTGCCGTATTCCCTCGAGGAGCCGCTCGCGTATATCGATTATGACATCAAAGCGACGGTCAATGTGTTGGCGGCGGCGGGGGAAGCGGGTGCGGCGCACGTGCTGTTTGCCTCATCGTCATCGGTGTACGGCGACCGCGGCAACGTCCCGCTCCGGGAAGAGATGGCTGACGGCCGCGTCGTTTCGCCGTATGCGGCGGCGAAATACGGAGCGGAGTCGTTTTGTCATGCCTATGCCCATTTGTATGGCTACCAAATGACGATTTTTCGCTATTTCACCGTTTACGGGCCGTGGGGTCGTCCGGATATGGCGATCGGCACGTTTTTGCGCCGATTGCTGGCGGGCGAGGAGATTGTCGTATATGGCAAAGGAACGGCGCGTGATTATACGTACATCGATGATATTGTGGAGGGCATGATCGCAGCACTTCACCGCAGCGGTGGGCGAAGCGAAGTGTTCAACTTGGGCGCCGGGGCGCCCGTCACCATGGAGCAGCTGCTCGCTGAGTTGCGGAAGCACTTTCCCGATCTGAAAATCGTGCACGCGCCGGAGCGGAAAGGCGATGTGAAAGCGACATGGGCGGACATCACGAAGGCGGAGCGGGCGTTTGGTTACAAGCCGAAGGTGGCGTTTGCCGAAGGGCTCGCCCACACGGTGGCGTGGGCGCGTGAATATGAGCGGTAAACCGGCGGCTAAAGCGGCGTTGCAAGCAGCTGGGCTCGCGCTTCTTTTCTTTTCCGCTTGGTTGACATACCGCTACTTTGACGGCCGGCAGATGCTCCATCATCTATCCAGGCTAGTCAGCCGCCCGATCGAGATGGCTGCCGCTGCTTTCGTATATGGCTTGTCGTTTTGGCTGCGGGCGTGGGCGTGGAAGCGATATGTCGGAAAGCCAATCGCCTTCTCTGTTTATTGGCGTGCCGTGCTGCTTAGTTTGTTTGTTAACCATCTAGCCCCAGTGAAAATCGGTGATGCTGTGCGTATGGCTTTGCTTGCCCGCCAGCCCGGTGTTTCAGCCAGCGAGGCCATTGAATCGGTGGCGGTGATGCGGCTCCTTGATATGGCGGTGCTTGGTGGATTGACTGTCATTGGGATGTATGCGTATATGCATTACATTCCCCGCATTTCTCTCTTGGCAGCGGCCGTTGCGGCCGGGTTCATGCTGACCGTGATCGTGTTTCGCCGTCCGCTCCGCCTCGAACGGTTATGGCGCCGGTGGCGGACGGTGTTGCAGGGCCGCCGCGGTGTGGAGATCGCTGCGGCTGTGGCGGCGAGCTGGTTGTGTGAAGCGGCCGTCATTGGCGTGATCGCGAAAGCAGTCGGCATCCCGCTTTCCTTTGGACAGGCGGTGTGGGCAAACAGCGCGACCGTTTCCGGACAAATTGCCCAAATCGCTCCCGGTGGACTCGGAACGTATGAGGCGGTGATGGGGTTTGCCTTAACTACGGTTGGTGCACCGTGGGATGTGGCGTATATGGCCGCGGTGTTGACACATGCCTTTAAATTTCTGTTTTCTTACGCCGCTGGTGCCGCGGTATTGTGGTTTTGGCGGTCCGACTGGCAGGCGGTGCGGAGCGTATGGAGAAAGGAAAGGGAGAGGCGATGAAAGAAGCATCACGATTCGAAAAAATCGCGGCGCGCTGCTGGAATTTGTTGAACGAAGGGAAACCGTTCACGCCGATTTTTGTCGTGGGAACGATGATGATCTACCATGCCGCTGATTGGATGGGCGGCTCATGGGGGTGGCTGCTCGGTCTGGCGGCGGCGTTGCCGCTGTTTGTCATCTACTATGTCTACGATTATCCATTGTTTTTGCGCAATTATTTATGGATCCCTTATGTCGTGTTTCTCATCGTTTGGTCGTTCGCTGATGCGTCGTTGTTGTTGTTGGCGTCGGGGCTTTACTTTTTCTTTACCGTCTTTTTTTGGGGAACGCTTTATTACCATTTGCGCATCGGCACGTCGTGGTGGAATTTCACCCGCTTTTGGAAGCTGGTGCTGAAAAACAGCGATTCGACGAGCGGCAACGCCCAAGAGCAGCTGCCAAAATGTTTTCTTCTTTTGTCTGTATGGGAATACGCTTCGCAGCAGATCGATCAAGGAGCGGCTTTGGCGCCGCTGTGCGGGGCGCTTTGGCTGTTTGCCGCTGGGGTGTGGCTGTTTTCATGGATTTTGCATCGGAATTTGTTCGACTGGCAGCCGGAGATCATTCCGACTTATACGAACAATGTGCCGAGTCCAACCGTGCCGGTCAGTGACAAAGTGTATGTCATCGTGATTGATGGGATGCGCAAAGACCGGTTTGAAGCGGCCAACGCCCCGTTTTTAAAGCGGCTGCGCGCGCAAGGGACGGAATTTGCGCAAATGGAAACCGTCTATCCGGCGCGCACGGTCGTTTGCTTCACCTCGATGCTGACGGGGACGTATCCGTTTGAGCACGGCATCCGGTCCAATATGGTATGGAAGCTTGGGGCGAAAGTGGAGACGATTTTCGATTCGCTCCGCAAGGCAGGGAAAACGGGCCGCTTGCTTGGCATCGCTCATTTGGTCGATTCGTTCGGCGACGATGTCGAAACGGTGACGGCCGTCATGCCTAACGAACTAGCTGACCGCTATATTATCGAGCGGGCGAAACGCATTGTGGAAGAGCAGCACCCGGACTTGCTTGTCGTGCAATTGATCGCCACCGACCAGACCGGCCATAGCCGCGGTGTGCTGTATGACGAGTATATCGAAAAAATTGAAGAAGCCGATGCGTTGATCGCGGAGTTTGTCGGCTGGCTTGAGGAACGGGGCGAGCTCGAGCGCGCGACATTGATTGTCTGCGCCGACCATGGCCAAGCGGATGGCATCGGCGGCCACGGCCACCTCGATGAAGGGGAGAGGTATGTGCCGTTTTTTCTATACGGCCCGGCGATTGAGGCAGGAAAACGAGTCGATGAGAAAAAAAGCCTCGTTTCGCTGGCGCCGACGATCGCCTATTTGCTCGGCGCGCCGTATCCGAGCCATAGCCGTGGTCCGGTTTTGATCGAGGCGATGAGAAAGGAGGAGAGCGATGAAGAAGCAGCGCGTCATCGTCTTTTTGCCGGCGCACAATGAAGAAGAAGCGATTGGAGATGTCATCCGCCGCATTCCGCGTCATTTCCATCCCGATGTAGAGGTCAGCGTCTTGGTCATTGATGACGGGTCAACCGACCGGACCGCTGAAGCGGCGAAAGAAGCGGGAGCGGACTACATTTGCCGCTGGCCGGAAAACCGCGGCCTCGGGGCGGCGGTGCGGCGAGGGCTTGAAGAGTGTGTCCGTCTTGGCGCGGATATCGGCGTGATGATCGATGCTGACAACGAATATCCGCCGGAACAAATTCCTGACCTTTTGGCGCCGATTTTCACCGGTGAAGCGGACTATACGATCGGCTCGCGCTTCCTTGGCACGATTCGCGGCATGAAATGGCACCGACGCCTCGGCAACTATGCCTTTACGTGGCTGCAGTCGCTCCTTCTCG
The DNA here is from genome assembly GCA_900450595.1 of [Flavobacterium] thermophilum. Taxonomy (GTDB): domain Bacteria; phylum Bacillota; class Bacilli; order Bacillales; family Anoxybacillaceae; genus Geobacillus; species Geobacillus thermophilus. Next base: position 1,841,799 of record UGGS01000001.1, on the reverse strand, counting down.
GCCAGCGGTTGTATGACGGGCAGTCGGGGATGCGCGCGTTTTCCCGCCAAGCGATGGAAGAGGCGGAAATCATTCATGATTACAATTACGCCCAAGTGCTGACGCTCAATTTAGTGCGCAAAGGGTTTCGCTTGAAAGAAGTGCCGATCCGCTATCAAGTGCGGACGACCGGCCGTTCGTTCATCAAGTTCACCGCTTATATAACCGCGGTCATCCCGGCCATCTGGAAGGAAATGCGCCGCCCGGTCAAAAAAGCTGTCATTGACCCCAAAGCGCATGTGCTTTCTTTGGAGCGGGAGCGCCATTGTTCGTGAGGGGCGGCCGCATCTGGCCGCCGGCCGTTTTTTTCTATATTGACAACGATGATGATAATGATTATCATTGTTCTTGATAGGAGGGGCAGAAACGTGAAAACATCCCGTTTCTTTTTTTACATAGCAGTGATCATTATTCTCAATCTCATTCCGCTGAAAGTGTTCGCCTATTCGTATGGAGATCCGAACAAAGAAGCGGTTGCTGAGGCGTATAAAGAGATGAAAGAAAAGTTGAACGAGCAGCCGCCGAACTTTGCCGCAGCGAAGGAAATTTTCGGAACCATAAAAGAAGAAATCGACATGCATATGGGACCTGAGCCGTCCAAGGCCGTGCTTGCAGCCATCGAAGCGAAGGACCGCCAGGCAGTGATCAAAGACATGGAAAAAATTTTAGTGCTCAATATCGCCCGACGTTTGGACAATATTGAGGCGAACTTTGATCAGTACGACACGAGCAAGCGGCTGTTGGCGAAGGCGTTTGCGACGTATGAGGCGCTGTCGCCAATCATCCAAGGGAAAGACCCTGCGCTTGACAAACAGCTGCGCACCGAGTTTGACAAGGCTCTGCAGTCGCTTGGCAACCCGGGGTTATTTGGCGTCGGCGAGAAAAAATCGGACATCAATGCGTTTAAAAAAAGCAAAGAGACTATTTTAACCGTGCTGCAACAACAATTCGGTTTGAAAAGCTTAGAAGTTGGCCATTTTTCGGACAGTGCTACAGAAAAACCGGATGAAGTGAAAAAAAAGGAATGGACGGATTTGTCGAAACCAAAAAACTGGATTCCTCTCATTATCATCGTTGCGATCATCATTGGCACTGCCTTGATTTATGTGCGACGTCGGAAACGGGCTTAGTTTACATGTGAAGGGGAGGCGGGGGCATGGAAGTTCAAGCGCTGCTCATTACGTTTCGCGAAGCACTGGAAGCGCTGCTGATCGTTGGCATCATCACCTCGTATTTGAAACGGGTCGGTCACCGCGAATACACGAAATACGTATGGCTTGGCGCCGCTCTCGCTGTGGCGGCGAGCGTCGGTGTCGCCATGTTGTTTCAGCTTGTCTTTACCGGTTTTGCGGCAATGGGAAGCGAGATATATTTAAAGATCGGCATCATGATCGTTTCCACGCTGCTGTTGACGCAAATGGTGTTCTGGATGGCCGAACACAGCCGGGACATGAAAAAAAGCTTGGAAGGGAAAATGGATCAGTTTGTCACCGCCGGCAATGTCGTCGGCATGGTCATTCACTCGTTTTTGGTCGTGTTGCGTGAAGGAGTGGAAACGGTCTTCTTCTTCGCTGCGATTACGCACGGCAACATCGGAGCGGCGATGCAAGGATGGGGAGCGGCAACTGGGGTTGCCATTGCTGCTTTCGTCAGCTACTTCTTCTTTAAAGGGACGATGCGCATTCCGTTGAAGACGTTCTTTAAAGTCACCGGCGCGTTTATCGTCCTAATTGCCGCTGGACTGCTCGTGCAAGCCATTTCGATGATGCAGGATATCGGCCTCATCGGCAGCGTCATGCCGCATGTATACGATTTGACGTGGCTGCTTCCGGAACATCCGATCGATTACGAACATTACGTGCGCGACCATGGCGTCGCCCCTGTCTTTTCCGGCGAAGTCGGCGTCTTTTTAAAAGCGTTGTTTGGCTATTCATCAATGCCGTCGCTCGAGGAAATGATCGCCTATATCGGTTATTTTGTCGTGATTTACTTGCTCGTGACGAGCCGCCATGGGCAACAAAGCGGCAAACAGGAGCAACCATCGGCGGCATTGGAGGAACAGACAAAACGGGTGATGTAAGGTACAAGGCGCGGATGCCTTGTACTTTTTCTTTAGAAGGCTGGTGAAAAACCGCGGCCACCGGTAAATCAGTGGCATTTCGCCCCAAAAAAGAAGGTTGATTTCGCAAGGTTTATCTAATTGAGAAACAGATGGGAATAGCAGTATTTTGTATTAAATCACCAGCCCTTTAGGGGGGATGCGATGAAACGACCGTTTCTTGACCGCGTTTGGTTTGGCTTCAGCATCGGCTTGGCTGCCGTTTTGTTGGGGGCCGGCCTGCGTTACGCCAGCCCGTACGCGGCCTCGTGGGACGAAGTTGACTTTGCGCGGGCGCTGGAGCGCTATGATTTGTTGGCGATGCAGCCGCATTTTCCAGGCTATCCATATTTCGTTTTGGGCGGGATGGCTGTTCATGCCGCAATCGCTAATCCAGCCAAAGCGCTTTCGATTTTGAACGTGCTTGTGTTGTATTCCGCTGTCTTTCCCATCGTTTGGCTGCTCGCTCGCCATATGCCGCGCTCAGCGGCGCTATGGGCAGCGCTTTCGGTGTTTTCTTCAAGCTACGTGCTCCTGGCCGCCGCCAGACCGATGTCGGACGGCGCGGCGCTTGGCGTGCTTTGGTGGTACATATGGGCGGTGGAATGGGCGCGGCGGCGGATGACATGGCCGGCGCAGCTTTGGCCGTCCGCGTTGTTTAGCATCCTCATGGGCATCCGTTTGTCTTATGCCCCGTTTGCTGCCGCGTTGTTGATCCTTTGGTATGAAGACTGGAAAACGCACCGCCGCCTCGGCCGCGTGGCGGCATCGCTGTTGGCGGCGGCCGCCTTTCAATTTGTTTGGGTGGCGGCGGTCGCGGCGACGGAAGGCGGCCTTTGGCCGTTTTTCAAGCTTGGCTTTGCGTTTGTTGCCGGTCATTTCAGCGAATGGGGCGGAACGGCGGCAACGAGCCCGCTGCCGTTTTCTGAGCGATTGTACCGCTTTGTCGTCCACAACTTTGTTTGGACCGGCATCGCCAGCCAGCACGTTTCATTGCTGTCCGCCTATGCGGCAATCGGTGCCATCGCCTGGCGCACGGGGCGGTTTCAGCTGCCGCGCGCGCTTGTCGTTTCCGCGTTGCTGTATGCTTTGTGGGCGCTGTTTGGACAAAATATTGACAAGCCGCGCCACCTTCTTCCGTTGGTTCATTTTGCGCTGTTTTATGTGTGGGGCCGCTTTTTGGCTGCGCCGAAGGCATGGAGATTAGCGCTGGCAGCGGCGGTTGTGCTGTTGCAGTCTGCAATCGGCATCGGGCTGCTGCACGAGCAGGCAAAGACGCCCCCGGCAGTGTATCAGCTTGCCGACGATTTGCGTGACAAGCCGCAGCCGTTTGTGGTATATACGTGGGAAGAGACGCGCGTGTTCGATTATTTGCACGTTCCGTTTCCACATAAAGATGTGCTTCATTTTTCCTTCTTTTTGCAAGACAAAGAAAACTATCGTCATGCTACAATTTATATGACCAATCATGTTGTTGACGGGTTTCGGGCCCAAGGAGTCGATGTTTCTCACCATGTGCGCAAAGTGAAAACGTATCGTTCCAGTCCGCTTGCCGACCCGGTGTATGGAACGATTACACTGTATGAATGGGTGGACGGAGAGTGAGGGGATGGCCATGAACGACCGGCTGAAAGAAAAGCTGTCCGTGCTGCCAGAGCAGCCGGGCTGCTATTTAATGAAAGACAAACACGGAACGGTCATTTACGTCGGCAAAGCGAAGTCGCTGAAAGCGCGCGTCCGTTCGTATTTTACCGGGACGCATGATGGCAAAACGCAGCGGCTTGTGGAGGAAATCGCCGATTTCGAATACATCGTCACCTCGTCAAACGCCGAGGCGCTCATTTTGGAGATGAATTTGATCAAAAAGCATGATCCGAAATACAACGTCATGCTCAAGGATGATAAAAGCTACCCGTTTATTAAAATCACCGCGGAACAACATCCGCGCTTGCTCATCACCCGCAAAGTGAAAAAAGACGGCGGCAAATATTTCGGCCCGTATCCGAACGTGCAGGCGGCGAACGAAACGAAAAAGCTGCTCGACCGTTTGTATCCGCTCCGCAAATGTTCGACGATGCCTTCGCGCGCCTGTTTGTATTACCATATGGGCCAATGCCTCGCCCCGTGCGTCAACCCGGTGTCGGACGAACAAAATAAGGCGATGGTTGAACAAATCGTCCGCTTTTTAAACGGCGGCTATGAAGACGTAAAGCGGGAGTTGGCCGAGAAAATGCACGAGGCGGCGGAAGCGCTCGAATTTGAGCGGGCGAAAGAATACCGCGACCAAATCGCGGCGATTGAGATGACGATGGAAAAGCAAAAAATGATGTTCAATGATTTCATCGACCGCGATGTATTCGGCTATGCGTACGACAAAGGCTGGATGTGCGTGCAAGTGTTTTTCCTCCGCCAAGGAAAGCTGATCGAGCGCGACGTGTCCATTTTTCCGCTTTACCAAGACCCGGATGAGGAAATGCTGACGTTTTTGGGTCAGTTTTATGCGAAAGCGCATCATTTGAAGCCAAAAGAAGTCGTCCTCCCGTCCGACATTGACGGCGAGCTCGCCCGCGAATTGCTCGGCGTTGCCGTCGTCCAGCCGAAAAAAGGGAAGAAAAAAGAGCTTGTTGAGCTGGCGAGCAAAAACGCGGCCATTGCTCTGAAAGAAAAATTTTATTTCATCGAGCGGGACGAAGAACGGACGATCAAAGCCATCGAGCGTCTCGGAGAGCGCCTCGGCATTCCAGCGCCGCGTCGCATCGAGGCGTTTGACAACTCGAACATTTACGGGGCCGATCCGGTCTCGGCGCTCGTCGTGTTCCTTGACGGCAAGCCAGCGAAAAAAGAATACCGGAAATATAAGGTAAAAACAGTGGCGGGACCGAACGATTATGAAACGATGCGCGAAGTTGTGCGCCGCCGCTATACGCGCGTGTTGAAAGAAGGATTGCCGCTTCCCGATTTGATCATCATCGACGGCGGTAAAGGCCACTTGTCGGCGGTGCGGGATGTATTGGAAAACGAGCTTGGCCTCGATGTGCCGCTGGCCGGGCTGGCGAAAGACGAAAAACACCGCACATCCGAGCTTTTGGCCGGCGACCCGCCAACGGTCGTGCCGCTTGACCGGCAAAGCCAAGAGTTTTATTTATTGCAGCGCATTCAAGACGAAGTGCACCGGTTTGCGGTCACGTTCCACCGCCAGGCGCGGCAGAAGACGATGTTCCATTCCGTGCTTGATGACATCCCGGGTGTTGGGGAAAAGCGGAAAAAAGCACTCTTGAATTATTTCGGCTCGGTGAAAAAGATGAAAGAGGCGACGGTGGAAGAGCTGCAACAGGCGAACATTCCGCGGGCGGTGGCGGAGAAGATTTATGAGAAGCTGCATGAATAACTGCAAACGGAAACGAAAGGGCGTCCGGCCGAGCCGGGACGCCCTTTCGTTACTCGATGGGCTGCTTCCGGTCCCATTTGACTAAAATGCGCGCCTGGCCGGCTCGCTTGGCCGGCAGTTCAACCGCTTCGGTGACAAGACGTTTTTGCTGCTCAATCTGTTCGGCAAGAAATCCGGCTTCGAGCTGAAACGAGCAGCTGCCGTACAAGGAAAAGCGAGCGGCGATGATAGAGCCGGACAGCTCGATGGGCAGCTCGTCGTTCCGTTCTTCGCCGGCCGTCAGCGTTCCCCAGCCGGCCTCCTCAAAAAAAGCGGCGATTTGTTCCAAGTCGCGAAGCGGATAGCGACGCGCCAGCTGTCTGCCCGCCCAGTATAAAAGGGACGGGGCGTTTTTGCCGAGCAGCTCGGGAAGAAGCGAATGGCGGAGCAGCTCAGCGCCAAACGCCGATTGGGTAATTGATCGAAATGTTTCGTACTGTTTTTCCAATGATGGCTGTCTCATCATGTTCCCCTCTTTCTATCCATTTTCCCATTATAGCCAAACAGCCGCCGGCATGCACTCTCTTTCTTGCAAAAAACGTGAACGGAGAATGTTTGAACACTTTGTGACAATGTTTTCTTGACGCTTATACAATGTGGGAGTACAATGAATGTGACAAATGCAAGATGGAAATGGAAGGCGTTTCTATTTCCATCCTGTAACGAGGGGAATTTATTTTTACTTACGTTAAAGGGGGTTTACATAATGGCAGGGAATCGCGAGTTTTATTATCGCCGGCTCCATTCGCTGCTCGGGGTTATCCCCGTTGGGGTGTTTTTAGTGCAGCACTTGGTCGTCAACCATTTTGCGACGCGCGGGCCGGAAGCGTTTAACCGGGCGGCTGCGTTTATGGAAAACTTGCCGTTCCGTATTTTTTTGGAAATTTTCATTATTTTCCTTCCATTGCTGTTCCACGCGGTATACGGCATTTACATCGCGTTTACAGCCAAATTCAACACGCGCCAGTACGGCTATTTCCGCAACTGGATGTTCATGCTTCAGCGGATTACGGGCATTATCACATTGATTTTTGTCGTCTGGCACGTGTATGAAACAAGGGTGCAAGCCGCGTTTGGCGCTGAAGTGAATTATGATATGATGGCCAATATTGTCGATAATCCGTTTATGCTTTGGTTTTATATTATCGGCATTTTGTCGACCGTCTTTCACTTCGCCAACGGTTTATGGTCGTTCTTCGTCAGCTGGGGTTTAACGGTATCCCCTCGTTCACAGCAAGTGTTCACGTACATTACGATGATCATCTTTGTCGCGCTTTCGATTGTCGGCATTCGCGCCATTTTGGCTTTTGCGTAAAAAATTGATTTCAGCTGTTGGATGACATGAACCGCTGCGTTGGCTCTTGATGGATCACGCTGCAGCCGTTTGTCGAACGAACGCTTGATCGACAGAGGCAAACCGAGGGACATTGAAGCAAAAGCAGCAATTTTCTAGGGAGTGAGTAGCCATGAAAAAAGGAAAAATCATCGTTGTCGGCGGCGGGTTGGCCGGCTTGATGGCCACGATTAAAATCGCCGAAGCAGGAGTGCCTGTTGAGTTGTTTTCGCTCGTTCCGGTAAAGCGTTCTCACTCCGTCTGTGCCCAAGGCGGCATTAACGGAGCGGTCAACACGAAAGGGGAAGGCGATTCGCCGTGGGAACACTTTGACGATACCGTCTACGGCGGCGACTTTTTGGCGAACCAGCCTCCGGTCAAAGCGATGTGTGAGGCGGCGCCAGGGATCATTTACATGCTCGACCGGATGGGCGTCATGTTCAACCGGACGCCGGAAGGGTTGCTTGATTTCCGTCGTTTCGGGGGGACGCAGCACCACCGCACGGCGTACGCCGGGGCGACGACCGGACAGCAAATTTTGTATGCGCTTGACGAACAAGTGCGCCGCCATGAAGTAGCGGGGCTTGTGACGAAATATGAGCATTGGGAATTTTTAGGGATCGTTTTGGATGACGAGCAAATCTGCCGCGGCATCGTCGCACAAGATTTGCGGTCCATGGAAATCAAAGCGTTTCCAGCCGATGCCGTCATTTTGGCGACCGGCGGCCCGGGGATCATTTTTGGGAAATCGACGAACTCGGTCATCAACACTGGTTCAGCGGCTTCGATCGCCTATCAGCAAGGCGTTTACTACGCGAACGGCGAGTTTATCCAAATCCATCCGACCGCGATTCCAGGCGATGACAAGCTTCGGTTGATGAGCGAATCGGCGCGCGGGGAAGGCGGCCGCGTCTGGACGTATAAAGATGGAAAACCATGGTATTTCCTTGAGGAAAAATATCCGGCTTACGGAAACTTGGTGCCGCGCGATATCGCCGCCCGGGAAATTTTCCATGTGTGCGTCGACTTGAAGCTTGGCATCAACGGCGAAAACATGGTGTACCTCGATCTTTCCCATAAAGATCCGAAAGAGCTCGATATCAAGCTCGGCGGCATTATCGAAATTTATGAGAAGTTCATGGGCGAAGACCCACGCAAAGTGCCGATGAAAGTATTTCCGGCCGTTCACTATTCGATGGGCGGCTTATGGGTCGACTATGACCAAATGACGAACATCAAAGGGTTGTTTGCCGCCGGTGAGTGCGATTATTCCATTCATGGCGCCAACCGTCTCGGGGCAAACTCGCTTCTGTCGGCGATTTACGGTGGAATGGTCGCCGGCCCGAATGCAGTCCGCTACATCCGCGGCCTCGAGAAATCGGCCGATGCGATGCCGTCGACGCTGTACGACCGTTATGTCAAACAAGAGCAGGAAAAATGGGAAAACATTTTGGCGATGGACGGCACGGAAAACGCCTACGTGCTGCATAAAGAGCTCGGTGAATGGATGACGGCAAACGTGACGATCGTCCGCTACAACGACCGGCTGCTGAAGACCGATGAGAAAATTCAAGAGCTGATGGAGCGGTATAAAAACATCAGCGTCACCGATACGTCGAGATGGAGCAACCAAGGGGCGACGTTTATCCGCCAGCTGTACAACATGCTCCAGCTTGCCCGCGTCATTACGCTCGGCGCGTACCATCGCAACGAAAGCCGCGGGGCGCACTACAAGCCGGAGTTTCCGGAGCGCAATGACGAAGAATGGCTGAAAACGACGATGGCCCGCTATACGCCAGACGGTCCGGCGTTCCATTACGAAGATGTCGATGTCTCGTTGATTAAGCCGCGCAAACGCGACTACAGCAAAAAGAAAGAGGAAGTGAAGTAAGATGAGCGAAAACAAAACGGTTCGGTTCATCATCACGCGCCAAGATCGTCCGGATTCCGCTCCATATGAAGAGGAGTTTGTCATTCCGTACCGCCCGAACATGAACGTCATTTCGGCGCTCATGGAAATTCGCCGCAATCCAGTCAACGCCAAAGGGGAAAAAACGACGCCGGTCGCTTGGGAAATGAACTGTCTGGAAGAAGTGTGCGGGGCCTGTTCGATGGTCATTAACGGAAAGCCGCGCCAGGCGTGCGCCGCGCTCATTGACAAACTCGAGCAGCCGATCCGCCTGGAGCCGATGCGCACATTCCCTGTCATCCGCGACTTGGTCATCGACCGGAGCCGGATGTTTGATGCGCTAAAACGCGTCAAAGCATGGATTCCAATCGACGGAACGTACGACTTGGGTCCGGGTCCGCGCATGCCAGAGCGGAAGCGGCAATGGGCGTACGAGCTGTCAAAATGCATGACGTGCGGGGTCTGTCTTGAAGCGTGCCCGAACGTCAACAGCAAGTCGAACTTTATCGGCCCGGCGCCGCTGTCGCAGGTGCGGCTGTTTAACGCCCATCCGACCGGAGCGATGCATAAAGCTGAGCGGCTGCGGGCGATTATGGGCGACGGCGGACTGGCCAACTGCGGCAACTCGCAAAACTGCGTGCAATCGTGCCCGAAGGGCATTCCGTTGACGACATCGATCGCGGCGTTAAACCGCGAAACGACGATTCAAATGTTCCGCGATTTCTTTGGCAGCGACGAAGCGTAACAGTTGGACCTCTCATCCCCTCCGTGGCCAGCCATGGAGGGGATTTTGCGCTTGCCCAGCCCCCTTGTCTTTGATCAGGTGGGGAGGCGAAAAAAAGACCTATTTTTCTATTAGATAAGCAAAATTTCGTCACCGCCGCCCTTGCTCTCACATACGATATGGTGAGGAAATACCCATCCGGCAGTTCGGGCCCATTGAGAGCAAGGAGGGTTACCACCGTTGAAGGATCAATCGTTTCAATCGAAGCCGCTGCTGACAAAGAGAGAAAAAGAAGTCTTCGAATTGCTCGTGCAAGATAAGACGACGAAGGAAATCGCCAAAGAACTGTTCATCAGTGAAAAAACCGTTCGCAACCATATTTCGAATGCGATGCAAAAGCTTGGGGTCAAGGGGCGCTCGCAAGCTGTGATTGAATTGCTTCGAATGGGCGAACTGAAACTTTAACTTCCCTCCGAAAGAAGTCTCCTACTTCTAAACGTGAAGGTGCGCCAGCACCAGTGAAAGTGGGAGATGAATTTCGGTTGGCGTTAGCCAACGAATAGGATAGAATATGGCTAGAACGGACACCTTCGGAACGAAGGGAAGCGTAAAGGGTTCTTGTGTGTGGCTTACCGTTCAGCGAACACACACAAGTCGCTTGAAGCCCCCACCTCTAAGCGAAGCGTAGGTGGTGGGTAGTTCACACAATGCCGGCTTTTCCCTTTCCGGGTGGCCGGCTGTTATGTTCCTTTGCGGCCGGACGAGGCTTTGCCGCCTGTCTGGCCTTTTGTCTGCAGCGGCGTTCTATATTTTGTATTGATTATGTCCCCCGGTATTGTAAAATGAAAAATAGAATGGCCGTTGGCTGAGGCACGTTGTTTTGGGGCCAGGCCGCGAAAATGATCAAGGGGAGATTGTATGCCGTCTGCGATGAACGAAAAAACGGTTGCCGAGTTGGAAAAATTGCTTCGCTATATCGCCGCCAACTTAAAACAGCGCGGCCGCGAAATTTTAACGAACTACCCCATCACGCCTCCGCAGTTTGTCGCGTTGCAATGGCTGCTTGAAGAAGGGGACTTGACGGTTGGCGAGTTATCGAACAAAATGTATTTGGCGTGCAGCACGACGACCGACTTGGTCGATCGCATGGAGCGAAACGGTCTCGTCGCCCGAGTGCGTGATGAACATGATCGGCGCGTCGTCCGCATTCACCTGCTCGAAAAAGGCGAGCGCATCATTGAGGAAGTGATTGAAAAACGCCAGCGCGATTTGGCCCAAGTGCTGGAAAACTTTTCGGATGAAGAAATTGTCGTTTTTGAGCGTTGTTTGCGCAAATTGCATCAAGAAATGACGAAAGAATGAGGCGATCACTTGGAAAGAGCAATTGGTGTCATTGATTCAGGAGTCGGCGGCTTAACCGTCGCCAAAGAAATTATGCGGCAGCTGCCAAAGGAACAGATCATTTACCTTGGCGACACCGCCCGCTGTCCGTACGGGCCGCGCCCGGTTGAAGAAATTCGCCGATTTACATGGCAGATGATTCACTACTTGCGGCAATATCCGTTGAAAATGCTTGTCATTGCCTGCAACACGGCAACCGCGGTCGCGCTCGATGAAGTGCGGGAGCGGCTTGACATTCCGGTGCTCGGCGTCGTTCATCCCGGCGCCCGCGCCGCCTTGAAGGCGACAAAAAATGGGCATATTGGCGTGATCGGCACGATCGGCACGGTGAGAAGCAAGGCGTACGAAAAGGCGCTCCAATCGATCAATCCGCACGTCCATGTCGAAAGCTTGGCGTGCCCGAAGTTTGTCCCTCTGGTCGAAAGCGGCGATTTTGAAGGGGAGAAAGCGAAGGCGGTCGTCGCCGAGTCGCTTGCTCCGCTGCGCCCGCTGCCGATTGACGTGCTTATTTTAGGCTGTACGCATTATCCGCTGCTTGCCCCGCTGATCCGGGCCTACATGGGCAAAAAAGTGAAACTGATTTGCTCGGGCGGTGAAACGGCCCGCGAAGTGAGCGCCATTTTGCATCACAGCCACCTTCTTTATACGGGCCAGCGCGAGCCGGAGCATTTGTTTTTTACGACCGGTCCGAAAGAGCTTTTTGAAAAGATTTCAAGAAAGTGGTTTGGCAGACCGATCGGCACGGTGGAATCGATTCGCCTGTAGGCAAAAAAATCCTTTAGCGCATAGACGCTAAAGGATTTTTTTATTCTATTTTGGACAGCGGCTCGTATACATAGTAGTACAAACCACGAGTAGGAGGGAACGTCAATGGGCAAACGGACGGTTCATAGATGGACGGCGCCGGTGCTCGCTTCGCTTTTGCTGCTCGGCGGCTGCGGCTTGTTTGGCCAAGATGAAGCAGTGAAGGAAATTGATCCGCCGCAAGACACGAGCTATGTAAAAGACGGCCAGGCGCTCGAGGAGGCAACGAAAGGGAAAGAGGGGGCCAAAGAGGAAGCGAAGGCGACCGAGACGGTCAAGCGAGAGCTTTACCTGATTGACAAAAACGGATATGTCGTGCCGCAAACGGTTGAGTTGCCAAAAACGCAGGCTGTTGCGAAACAAGTGCTTGAGTATTTGGTTGAAGACGGCCCGGTGTCGAATATGTTGCCGAACGGTTTCCGCGCCGTCATTCCGGCAGGGACAACCGTGCTTGGCACCAAACTTGAAAAAGACGGGACGTTGATCGCCGATTTTTCACCGGAATTCAAGCAATACAAACCGGAAGACGAAAAGCGGATTTTGCAAGCCATTGTGTGGACGTTGACGCAGTTTGACAACATTAAGCGCGTCAAAATCCGCATTAACGGTTATGACCAAGAGGTGATGCCGGTCAATAAAACGCCGATTCAAGACGGGGTGAGCCGCGCCGACGGCATCAACATGGAGGCGGGCGGTGTGCCGGACATTACGAATACGCATCCCGTCACCGTGTATTTTGTTGCCCAACAGGGAGAAACGACGTATTATGTCCCTGTGACAAGACGTGTTTCCAACCAAGAGAAAGATGATATCGCGGCGGCGGTCCATGAACTTATTCAAGGGCCGGAACATGGCAGCGGGCTTGTCGGCGTCTTCCAGCCGGACGCCAAGCTGCTTGACAAGCCAAAATACGAAGATGGCCAAGTCACGCTCAATTTTAACGAAGGCATTTTTGGCAGCAACAAGAAAAATGTGATTTCTGACGTCGTCTTGAACTCGCTTGTGTTGTCGCTCACCGAGCAAAGCGGCGTTGAGAGCGTCACGATTACGGTGAACGGCAAAGCCGATCTTGTTACGGAAGACGGCAAACCGCTCACAAAACCGGTCGCCCGCCCACAAAACGTCAATACCGGGGCGTTTTAACATCTTTCCGAAAGAAGTCTCCCGCTTCTAAGCAAAGTGAAAGTGGGAGATGAATGTCGGTTGGCGTTAGCCAACGAATAGGATAAAATAAGGTTAGAACGGACCCCTTCGGAACGAAGGAAAGCGTAAAGGGTTCTTGTGTGTGGCTTACCGTTCGGCGAACACGCACAAGTCGCTTGAAGCCCCCGCCTCTAAGCGAAGCGTAGGTGGTGGGGTGTTCACCCAAGCTGGAAACGAATAGGCTGTTATGGTATAACAAAGAGGTGGAAGCGTGCTCCGCCTCTTTGTTTTTTGGCAACGGCGGCACGGAGTCGTGATGCAAGGAAGGAGGCAGGACCGACCGGCTCCTGCTGGCAAACGGGAAGGAAAAAGGAGGAAGAGTGAATGAGAGCAGACGGACGACATAACCGTGAGCTGCGCCCTGTACATATACAGCCGCATTATGTGAAACATGCCGAAGGGTCCGTGTTGATTGAAATCGGCGACACGAAAGTGATTTGCACGGCGACGGTGGAAGAAAAAGTGCCGCCGTTTATGCGCGGCGGCGGAAAAGGATGGATCACCGCCGAATATGGGATGCTGCCGCGGGCGACAGAGCAGCGGAATGCGAGGGAGGCAAGCAAAGGGAAAGTGTCGGGGAGGACGATGGAAATTCAACGCCTGATCGGCCGCGCGCTCCGCTCGGTCGTTGAGTTGGAGCGGCTTGGCGAACGAACGGTTTGGATCGATTGCGACGTCATTCAGGCGGACGGCGGAACGCGCACCGCCTCGATCACCGGCGGCTACGTGGCGCTCGTGCTGGCGCTTTCCAAGTTCGTTGACGAAGGGAAGCTCGAGGCGCTTCCAATCCGCGATTTTCTTGCCGCTACGTCCGTTGGCATCGATCCGGAGCATGGCGTTGTGCTCGATTTGAATTACGATGAAGACGCGCGGGCAAAAGTCGATATGAACGTCGTCATGACCGGATCCGGCCAGTTTGTTGAAATTCAAGGGACCGGGGAAGAAGCGACTTTTTCTCGCGCCGAGCTCGATGAATTGCTTGAGGCGGCGCACATCGGCATTGAACAGCTGATCGCCGTGCAGCGCCGCGTTTTGGGCGATTGGGCGGCTCGCATCGGGACGAAGCAAGAAGCGAAGCAGGAGGAGGGGACAGAGTGAACAAGATTGTGATCGCGACGAAAAATGCCGGAAAAGTGCGCGAATTTGCCGCTTTGTTTGCGAAGCGGGGCATCGACGTCAAATCGCTGCTTGATTTTCCGGACGTTCCGGACGTCGAGGAGACGGGAAGCACGTTTGCCGAAAACGCCCGGTTAAAAGCGGAAGCCATATCTCGCCGTTTCGGCTGCCCGGTGATCGCCGATGATTCCGGGCTCGTGGTCGATGCGCTCGGCGGCCGGCCGGGCGTCTATTCAGCCCGCTATGCCGGTGAAGACAAAAACGATGCGCGCAACATCGCGAAGCTGCTTCACGAGTTGGAAGGCGTGCCGATAGAACAGCGCACCGCCCGGTTTCATTGCGCACTGGCGGTCGCCATCCCCGGGCGGCCGACGGCCGTTGTGGAGGCGGCGTGCGAAGGGTACATCGCCGAAGCGCCGCGGGGAGAAGGCGGTTTTGGCTATGACCCCGTCTTTTATCTTCCGGAAAAGGGGAAGACGATGGCGGAACTCACCCCGGAAGAGAAAAATGAGATCAGCCACCGGGCGAAGGCGCTGGCCAAGCTTGACGAGCAATGGGATGACATCATGGGAGGGGAGGGACGGACGGAATGAAAGCGGTCGTTGTAAGCGACAGCCACGGGCTCAGCGGCGAACTCTCCGCCATTGTCGAGCGCCATCGCCATGAAGCCGATCTGTTTATTCATTGCGGCGATTCCGAGCTGTCGGCTCAAGCGGCCGAACTTGCTCCATTTGTTGTCGTGCGCGGCAACTGCGATGTTGAAGCGGCGTTTCCGAATGAGCGGACCGAGGAGGCGGAAGGCCTTCGCTTTCTCATCACGCACGGCCATTTGTACGGCGTCAAAACGTCGCTGCTGCGCCTCTACTACCGGGCGAAAGAAACGAGCGCCCATGTCGTTTGTTTCGGCCATTCCCACCTGGCTGGGGCCGAGCAAATCGAGGGGGTGCTGTTCATCAATCCCGGCAGCATCGCCTTGCCGCGGGGAAGAAAAGAAAAAACGTACGCGGTGCTGACGGTCGACAGCGGACGGGCGCACGTCCAGTTTTATGAAGTGGATGGACAGCCTATTCTCAAAATGGAACAAACGTTTTCTATCTAAGCCGGCAAAACCGCCGGCTTTTTCACGGTAAGCAAGGCCGCTTCAACAGGTTCGCTTTCAAAATGGAAGTGCCATATAGCGTGTTTGGAAAGGGGGGCTGTGTTTGGGCCGCCTTTTTTCGTTTTGGGGAGATGAAGTGGAAAAAGGCGCATCGTTTTGATTCGTCATTTTCATGTCCGAGTGAGAAGCGAACGTTGCTTACGGATCTTTTCTATCAGAAAAATGAGCGCGCCTTGAGCCCGTTATGTTCATATCGAATGAGGAGCGAACTGCGCTCAAGGGCGTTTTCTATGAGCCGCCAAGAAAGAAAAAATTTTTTGAATCGGCAAAACCTTGATTCTATCATAATGTAAGCGCATTCAAATAGTTCGACCAATCGAAATTTTCAAAAAAACGTTATTGACGGCGCGGTCGTTTCGGATTATTATAATTTTCAAACAAGAGAAACGACTCAAACACATCACCGAGCCGTTTAAAGCAACCGTTGACTGATCAAGGAAGAGGGGAACCGAAGTGGGCGAACAATGGATCTTTTTAAACGGAGAATTTGTGACAAAAGAAAACGCCAAAATTTCTGTGTATGACCATGGATTTTTGTATGGGGACGGCGTATTTGAAGGCATTCGCGTCTATAGCGGCAACGTATTCCGCCTTGAGGAGCACATAGATCGGCTATACAATTCGGCCAAGTCGATTTTGCTCGACATTCCATATAAGAAGGACGAAATGATCGGCCATGTGCTTGAAACCGTCCGCCGCAACGGCTATCAGGATGCATACATTCGCTTAGTCGTTTCGCGCGGGGTCGGCGATTTGGGCCTTGATCCGTACAAATGCAAAACGCCGCAAATCGTCATTATCGTGGAGCCGCTCGCGCTCTTTCCAAAACATTTATATGAAACCGGCATCGAAGTGGTGACAGTAGCGACGCGCCGCAACCGCTCTGATGTGCTGAGTCCGAAGGTCAAATCGCTCAACTATTTGAACAATGTTCTCGTGAAGATCGAAGCGCATTTGGCCAACGTGAGCGAGGCGCTGATCTTAAACGACCAAGGATATGTGGCCGAAGGTTCCGGCGACAACGTCTTCATCATTAAAAACGGCGTCATTTACACGCCTCCAGGGTATGTCGGGGCGCTGGAAGGCATCACGCGTCAGGCGATTATGGAAATTGCCGTTGATCTCGGCTATACGGTGAAAGAGGAGCCGTTCACCCGCCATGACGTGTATGTGGCAGATGAAGTGTTTTTAACCGGGACGGCAGCCGAAGTCATTTCCGTCATTAAAGTCGATGGCCGGACGATCGGCGACGGGACGCCGGGTCCGCATACGAAGCGGCTGCTTGAAGAATTCCGCCGCCGCGTAGTCGTCGAAGGAGTAAAGGTGTATCCGACGAACGCCAGTGTCAGTTGAGCAAGAATGACAACCATATAGCGAGAAAGCGTTGACGAGGATAAGTAGTCAGCGGGGCCAACATCCACAGAGAGCCGGGGGAGCTGCGAACCGGTGATGTTGCCGCTTGATGAACTCACCTCCGAGCGCCGGCTTGAACGCAGATTCGCCAGTAGGGCCGGACGGGTGGGGATGTGCGCTTCACCCGTTACAAAAAACGAGCAGCCGGTTTCGGCTGGCTGCTCCTGAGGCGGCCGTCATGGCCGTGAAGAAGGGTGGTACCGCGGAAAGGAAACCTTTTCGCCCCTTTGGCTGGAAATGCCAGTCATGGTGGGTGAAAAGGTTTTTTATATGGATCACAACCAACGGGGAGGATCGACGATGGCAAAGATGAACGTGGAGGAGCAGGCGAAGACGAAGACGAGGATGAGCGGGTCGATGATGTTGATCGAAGCGCTGAAGGCGGAGCAAGTCGAAGTCATTTTCGGCTATCCGGGCGGCGCGGTGCTTCCGCTTTACGATGAGCTGTATAAAGCCGGTGTGTTTCACGTCTTGACGCGGCACGAGCAGGGAGCCATTCATGCGGCGGAAGGGTACGCGCGCATTTCGGGAAAACCGGGGGTCGTCATCGCAACATCGGGGCCGGGAGCGACCAACATCGTCACCGGACTGACCGACGCCATGATGGATTCGTTGCCGCTCGTCGTGTTCACTGGGCAAGTAGCGACGAGCGTCATCGGCTCGGACGCCTTTCAGGAAGCCGATGTCGTCGGGATTACGATGCCGATTACGAAACACAACTACCAAGTGCGCGACATCAGTGAGCTGCCGAAAATCATCAAAGAGGCGTTCCACATCGCAACGACTGGACGGCCGGGGCCGGTGTTGATCGATATTCCGAAAGACATCACAACGGCCGAAGGGGAATTCGATTACGATGAAGAAGTTTGCTTGCCTGGGTATCAGCCGACGACGCAGCCGAACCATTGGCAAATCCGCCGTCTTGTCGAGGCGGTCAGCCAGTCGAAGCGGCCGGTCATTTTAGCCGGCGCCGGCGTCTTGCACGCCGACGCGGCAAACGAATTGCGGCAGTACGCCGAGCAGCAAAACATTCCGGTCGTTCATACGCTTCTTGGCCTTGGCGGCTTCCCGGCAGACCATCCGCTTTTCTTGGGGATGGCGGGCATGCACGGGACGTACACGGCGAACATGGCGCTCTATGAGTGCGATTTGCTTATCAACATCGGCGCCCGTTTTGACGACCGGGTCACCGGCAACTTGAAATACTTCGCGCCAAAGGCGACTGTCGCTCATATCGACATCGACCCGGCGGAAATCGGCAAAAACGTGCCGACGAAAATTCCAATCGTCAGCGATGCAAAAGCCGCCTTGCAAGAGCTGATCGCCCAGCAAGGCAAGCCGGCGGACACGGCGGCGTGGCTCGCGCAGCTTGATGAATGGAAGCGGCGCTTCCCGCTCCATTACGAGCCGGAAGCCGGCACGATCAAGCCGCAAAAACTGATCGAGATGATCTATGAAATGACAAACGGCGAGGCGATCGTGACGACGGACGTCGGCCAGCATCAAATGTGGGCGGCGCAATATTACAAGTTCAACCGGCCGCACCGGTGGGTGACGTCCGGGGGGCTCGGCACGATGGGCTTTGGGCTTCCGGCAGCGATCGGCGCCCAGCTGGCGGATCGGAGCGCGACCGTCGTTTCCATCGTCGGCGACGGCGGTTTCCAAATGACGCTTCAAGAGCTGTCGGTCATTCAAGAGCTGGGGTTGCCAATTAAAATCGTCATCGTCAACAACCAGGCGCTCGGCATGGTGCGGCAATGGCAGGAGTTGTTTTACGAAAAACGGTACTCCCATTCGCTCATCCCGAATCAGCCGGATTTTGTAAAACTCGCTGAAGCATACGGCATACCGGGGCTGCGGGCGAAGACGGAGGCGGAAGCAGCTGAAGTGTTAAAACAAGCGTTTGCGATGGACGGCCCGGTGCTGTTGGATTTCCATGTCCGCGCCGACGAGAACGTGTATCCGATGGTGGCTCCCGGCAAAGGGCTTCATGAAATGGTGGGGGTGAAAGCGTGCGAAGAATTATCACGATGACGGTCAACAACCGCCCGGGCGTGTTAAACCGCATCACCGGGCTGTTTACGAAGCGGCATTACAATATCGAAAGCATCACCGTCGGGCATACGGAAATCGATGGAGTCTCGCGGATGACATTTGTCGTCAATGTCGACGACGAACGGACCGCGGAACAAATTATCAAACAGCTAAACAAGCAGATCGATGTATTGAAAGTCAATGACATCACGGATCAGGCGATCGTCGCCCGTGAGCTGGCGCTTGTGAAAGTGGCGGCTGCTCCGGCGATCCGCCAAGAAATCTACACGCTCATTGAGCCGTTCCGCGCCTCGATCGTCGACGTCAGCAAAGACAGCCTCGTCATTCAAGTCACCGGCGAGCCGGAAAAAGTCGAGGCGTTGATTGAACTATTGCGCCCGTACGGCATTAAGGAAGTGGCGCGCACGGGAACGACCGCGTTCACCCGCGGGGCGCAAAAAGCGACGACGAATCAGAAAACGGCGTTCATTATTTAACAGCTATCATACAAAACAGCGCTGATTGCTTCATGGAACCGCCAAACAAGGGGCGGCCAAGCGTAGGGATTGTCAAACTACAGAACAAAGGAGAGGGTAATCATGGCAAAAGTCTACTATAACGGGGATGCAAACGAACAATATTTGCAAGGGAAAACGGTCGCGATCATCGGCTACGGCTCACAAGGCCACGCCCATGCACAAAACTTGCGCGACAGCGGCGTCCGCGTCATTGTCGGGTTGCGCAAAGGGAAATCGTGGGAACAGGCGGAACAGGACGGCTTTGAAGTATACTCGGTGCGCGAAGCGGCAAAACAAGCGGATATTGTGATGGTGTTGCTGCCGGATGAGAAACAGCCGGCTGTCTACAAGGAAGAGATTGAACCGGGGCTTGAACCGGGCAACGCGCTTGTGTTTGCGCACGGGTTTAACATTCATTTCAGCCAAATCGTCCCGCCGGAGCATGTCGATGTCTTCTTGGTGGCGCCGAAAGGACCAGGCCATCTCGTGCGTCGCACATATGCGGAAGGAGCCGGGGTGCCGGCGCTCATCGCCGTTTATCAAGATGTAACCGGACACGCGAAAGAAACGGCGCTCGCCTATGCGAAAGCGATTGGTGCTGCTCGAGCTGGGGTGTTGGAGACAACGTTCAAAGAAGAGACGGAAACCGACTTGTTCGGTGAACAAGCGGTGCTGTGCGGCGGGCTGACGGCGCTCATCAAGGCCGGGTTTGAAACGCTCGTTGAAGCCGGGTATCAGCCGGAAGTCGCCTATTTCGAGTGTTTGCATGAAATGAAGCTCATCGTTGATCTTCTTTATGAAGGCGGCTTGTCGTGGATGCGCTACTCGATTTCCGATACGGCGCAATGGGGCGACTTTATCACCGGTCCGCGCATCATTAACGACGCTGTGAAAGCGGAAATGAAAAAGGTGCTCGATGACATCCAAACCGGCAAATTCGCGAAGAGCTGGATTTTGGAAAACCAAGCGAACCGTCCGGAGTTCAACGCCATCAACCGGCGTGAGAATGAGCATTTGATTGAGATTGTCGGACGCGAACTGCGAAGCATGATGCCGTTTGTGAAGGCAAAACAAATCGAGGCGGTGGTGCCAGGTGCGAAACATTAAGTTTTTTGATACCACATTGCGTGATGGGGAACAATCCGCTGGTGTGAACTTGAATTTGCAAGAAAAGTTGGAAATTGCCCGTCAACTTGAACGGCTGCGGGTTGACATCATCGAGGCGGGTTTCCCCGCCTCATCGAAAGGCGATTTTGAGGCGGTCAAACAAATCGCCGAAACGGTGAGAACATGCTCGGTCACCGGGCTGTCGCGCTCGGTCCGAAGCGATATTGATGCGGCGTGGGAGGCGTTAAAAGGCGGCGCGGAGCCGCGGCTCCACCTATTCATCGCCACCTCGCCGATCCATATGGTGCATAAATTGCGGATGACGCCGGAACAAGTGATTGAAGCGGCGGTTGAGGCAGTGAAATACGCGAAGCGCTTTTTCCCGATCGTCCAATGGTCAGCGGAAGATGCGTGCCGGAGCGAGCTGCCGTTTTTGGCGAAAATCGTCGCCGAAGTGATCAAAGCCGGCGCCTCGGTCATCAACATCCCGGATACGGTCGGCTATATTACGCCGAAAGAATACGGGGAAATTTTCCTCTATTTGCAAAACAATGTTCCGAATATTGAAAATGTTTCACTCTCCGCTCATTGTCATGATGACTTGGGCATGGCGGTGGTGAACTCGTTGTCGGCCATTGAGCATGGGGCGACGCAGGTCGAGTGCACGATCAACGGCATCGGCGAGCGGGCCGGCAACGCGGCGCTTGAGGAGATCGCCGTCGCCCTTCACATTCGCAAAGATTATTATCAAGTGGAAACGCGCCTCAATTTGCAAGAAATTAAGCGCACAAGCAATCTCGTCAGCAAGCTGACCGGGGTCGTCGTTCCACCCAACAAAGCGGTCGTCGGCAAAAACGCGTTTGCGCATGAATCCGGCATCCATCAAGACGGCGTCTTAAAAGAAAAAACGACGTACGAAATCATTTCACCGGAGCTCGTCGGCGTGCCGTCGAATTCGATGGTGCTCGGCAAACATTCCGGCCGCCATGCGCTTCGCAACCGGGTTGAGGAGCTCGGCTACACGTTGTCCGATGAAGAGATCAATCAGCTGTTTGTCCGTTTTAAAGAACTGGCGGACAAAAAGAAGGATATTACCGACGACGATTTAATCGCGTTGATTTTCGAAGAGAAGTTCGACCACTTCAAAGATTTTTATCAATTGTCTTCCATTCAAGTGCAATACGGGACGAATCAAATTCCGACAGCGGTCGTGGTACTGAAAGACGGGAAGGGGAATGAAATCCAAGAAGCGGCGACCGGCGCCGGCAGCGTCGAGGCGCTGTACAATACGCTCGAGCGCTGCTTCCAAACGGAAGTGACACTGCTTGACTACCGGATTGAGTCGGTCGGCGGCGGCCGCGATGCGCTAGCGCAAGTGTTTGTGAAAGTGCGCGTGCGCGATGTTGAAACGAGCGGGCGCGGAACGGCGCAAGACGTGCTTGAGGCGTCGGCGAAAGCGTACATCAACGCCATGAACCGCGTGTTTATGATCGAAGCGATGCGTGCTGAAAACGAAAAGGTGGCAACATCATAAAACGGAGGGATTCAAACATGGGAAACTATCGGATTGCCGTCTTGCCGGGCGATGGCATCGGCAAGGAAGTGACGTCCGGAGCGGTCGAGGTTTTGAAAGCGGTCGGCATCCGGTTTGGCCACGAGTTTGCGTTTGAGTATGGATTGATTGGCGGAGCCGCGATCGATGAAGCCGGGACGCCGCTCCCAGAAGAGACGCTTCGCCTTTGCCAACAGAGCGATGCGGTGCTGCTCGGGGCGGTCGGCGGTCCGAAGTGGGACGACAACCCTCCGCATTTGCGCCCGGAAAAAGGATTGCTTGCCATTCGCAAGCAGCTCGACTTATATGCCAACTTGCGGCCGGTTGTTTGCTATGACAGTTTGGTTTCCGCTTCGCCGTTAAAACCGGATCTCGTGCAAGGCGTCGATTTTGTCATCGTCCGCGAGCTGACCGGCGGCATTTACTTTGGCCAGCCGAGCGGCCGCGTCGTGGAAAACGGGGAAGAAAGAGCGGTTGACACTCTCTTATATAAAAAGGAAGAAATCGAACGGATCGTGCGCATGGCGTTTATGCTTGCGCGCGGGAGGAAGAAAAAAGTGACGTCGGTCGACAAGGCGAACGTCCTGTCGTCAAGCCGATTATGGCGAGAAGTGGCCGAAGAGGTGGCGAAGGAATTTCCGGACGTCACGCTTGAGCATATGCTTGTTGACAATGCCGCGATGCAGCTCATCCGCGCGCCGAAGCAGTTTGATGTCATTGTGACAGAAAACATGTTTGGCGATATTTTGAGCGACGAGGCCTCGATGCTGTCCGGTTCGCTCGGGATGCTGCCGTCAGCCAGCTTATCCGCTTCCGGTCCGAGCTTGTATGAGCCGGTGCACGGTTCAGCGCCTGATATCGCCGGCATGAACAAAGCCAATCCGATTGCGGCGATTTTGTCGGCCGCGATGATGCTTCGCCTGTCGTTCGGGCTCACCGCGGAAGCGGAGGCGGTAGAGCACGCGGTGTGGCAGGCGCTCGATCAAGGTTTGCGCACCGCCGACTTGGCGCCAAGCGGCGGCCGCATCGTATCCACGAACGAAATGGTCGAAGAAATCAAAGCGGCGGTGCTGGATTATACGACCATTGCTCAAATTAGGACCGTTTATGCCTAAGACGTGCGAGGTGAAAACCAATGAAGCCGAAAACGATTATCGATAAAATTTGGGAAAACCACGTCGTCTACCGTGAGGAGGGCAAACCGGATTTATTGTACATCGATTTGCACTTAGTGCATGAAGTGACCTCGCCGCAGGCGTTTGAGGGGCTGCGGCAAAACGGGCGGAAAGTGCGGCGTCCGGATTTGACGTTTGCGACGATGGACCATAACGTGCCCACTGTCAATCGGTTTGTCATCACCGATGAGGTGGCGCGCAACCAAATTGCAGCGCTCGAGCGCAACTGCCGCGAGTTCGGCATCCCACTGGCAGATTTGCATAGCGAAGAGCAAGGAATCGTGCACGTCATCGGTCCGGAGCTCGGCTTGACCCAACCGGGGAAAACGATCGTCTGCGGCGACAGCCATACGTCGACGCACGGGGCGTTTGGCGCGTTGGCGTTTGGCATCGGCACGAGCGAGGTCGAGCACGTGCTGGCGACGCAAACGCTTTGGCAGCATAAACCGAAAACGCTGCAAATCCGCATCAACGGCCGCCTCGGCAAAGGGGTGACCGCCAAAGACGTCATCTTGGCCATTATCGGCCGCTATGGCGTCGGCGTCGGCACCGGCTATATTATTGAGTTTACCGGTGAGGCGATCCGCCGCATGTCGATGGAAGAACGGATGACGATTTGCAACATGTCGATTGAAGCGGGGGCGAGAGCCGGCCTCATCAGCCCGGATGAAACGACGTTTGCCTATTTGCGCGGCCGCAAATATGCGCCAAAAGGCGAAGCGTTTGAGCAAGCGGTCGAACGGTGGCGGGCGCTTGCCAGCGATGAGGGGGCGGAATACGACAAGACGATTGAAATCGACGCGTCGACGATCGCCCCGATGGTGACATGGGGTACAACCCCGGCGATGAGCACATCGGTCGATGGCGTCGTGCCGCATCCCGAGCAGTTTGAAAGCAAAACAGAGCAAAACGCGGTGCGCCGGGCGCTTGAGTACATGGGGCTCAAGCCGGGCACGCCGATTACGGATATTCCGGTGCAGCACGTCTTCATCGGTTCGTGCACCAACTCACGCCTCAGCGATTTGCGCGCGGCGGCGAGCATCGTGAAAGGGAAAAAAGTGGCTCCGGGTGTACGGGCGCTCGTCGTGCCTGGATCGCAGCAAGTGAAAAAACAAGCCGAGGCGGAAGGGTTGGCGCAAATTTTCATCGACGCCGGTTTTGAATGGCGCGACTCCGGCTGCAGCGCCTGTTTGGGCATGAACCCGGACATCATTCCGGAAGGCGAGCACTGTGCGTCAACGTCGAACCGCAACTTTGAAGGGCGGCAAGGAAAAGGGGCGCGCACGCATCTCGTCAGCCCGGTGATGGCCGCGGCGGCTGCGATTTACGGACATTTTGTCGATGTGCGCCAGCTTGAAGCCGAGCCGGTCCGATGACGGGTGCTCCTTGATATGGCCGCCCCCGTTTTGGGGCTATCTTCTCAAAAGCGGCATAGAAACGAACGATACACGGGACGGAAGGGGAGAGACGGGATGAAGCCGTTTACGATTCACCGCGGGAAAACCGCCGGCATCGACCGGGCGAACATCGATACGGACCAGATCATTCCGAAGCAGTTTTTAAAACGAATCGAGCGCACCGGATTCGGCCAGTTTCTATTTTATGATTGGCGGTATTTGAGCGATGGCACGCCAAATCCGGAGTTTGAGCTGAATCGCCCGGAGAACGAAGGAGCGACGATTTTGATCGCCGATGAAAACTTCGGATGCGGCTCGTCGCGCGAGCACGCGCCCTGGGCGCTTCAAGATTACGGATTTCGCGCGATCATCGCCCCGTCATTTGCTGATATTTTTTACAATAACTGTTTAAAGAATGGACTGCTGCCGATCCGGCTCGATCGGGAAGATGTCCGCTACTTATTGCGCCAAAGCGAGCGCGCAGACTATGAACTGACGGTTTCGCTTGAAGAACAGCGGGTATTTGACGATGAAGGATTTTCGCGTCCGTTTGACATTGACCCGTATCGGAAGCAGCTGCTGTTAAAAGGATGGGATGAAATCGATTTGACGTTTGTATATGAACCTTACATTGCCGCGTACGAACAAAAACATTGCCCGCGGCCGTAGCCGTTGTGCGTTTGGCGCGGCAAGGCGGGATGGACGAAGGGTGTCCCAAAAGCGACGGGGCACCCTTTTTATCGTCCGTTCACGCGCTGGCGCTTCTTTATAACGAGTCGATCGTCAAAAGGGACATGGCCCTCCTGCAACGTTTTTTCTATTCAGAAATATCGCGGCGCCATCCCCTCATCTTCTGGCGATTTCTTATCAATCCGGCGAATCCGTCATTTTCCTCCGGCCTTTCGGGCTATATTTGCCTCCCGTCTGAAGGCAGACCGCCTTTTAACGCCGCCCCGTTTCTTTGTCCGGTTGTGAACGTATGGGCGTGCTTCCATCATGTCGCTGCGGTGTGCTGCAATCCACAGCTTGTGTCGCTGGGGAAAACTTGCTACACTTGTAGTAAATGAAAATAGGAGCGGGCGAAGATGGGAAACGAAAAAAAAGGAAAAATCATTATGTTTCCACAAACAAAGGAACGGCTGATCGAAGAAGCGTTTATGGCGCTTGAGGCGAAGCGGTACAAGGAAGCGTTCCGCTTTTTGCGCGCCGCCGAGCAGCTCGGCGACAGCAGCTTTCCGGTTCGGCTCGGGCTCGCTGTTTGCTGCTACGAGCTCGGGGAGCACGACGAAGCCGAATGGCGCTTGGCGGCTTTGCTTGAGGAACAGCCGGACAACAGCGAACTGTTGCAGATGTATATTGCGCTTTTGTTGCAGACGAACCGGTACAGCGAAGCGGAAGCAGCCATTCGCGCCGCTTTGCAGCGTCCTTCGCTTTCCGTTTCGCTGCGCGGACAGCTTCGCCAGCTTCTCCGCTTCAGCGAAAAAATGAGCGCTCGCCCGCTGCCGCCTGCCGAATGGAAACAGGCTAAGCGGCTGCTTGAGTCAGGAGACATCGCCGAGCAAATGCAGCTTATCAAGCAGTTGGAAAAAGAAGAAATCAGCCCCGTATTGCCGCTGCTTAAGCAATATTTGCGCGAGCCGGACAAAAGCCCGATGGCCAAAACGATGCTGCTTCGCCTGCTGACCGTCAAACGGGTCGACGAAGCGGTGACGGTCGAAAAATTCGGCCGCCGCATTGACGTGGTGCCATCCGCGCTAAACGAGCAGACGGAGACGGAGTTTGCTTCCATGTTGCTTCGCCTGCTGGAACAGCGGCTTTCTGCAGACAGCCCGAGCCTATATGAGACAGCGGCGGAAATTTGGCTCCGTTATGCCTACATCTTATATCCGTTTCCACCGGAGCCCGCCAATGCCGAGGCATGGATGGCTGCCCTTCACTGGATGGCGAGCCGGTTTCAAGGCATCGACGTCGAAACGAATGACGTGGCGGCTCGCTACGGTGTCACAGAAGCGGAGATGGCGGAACTTTGCAAAAAGTTGCACGAGGTAGAGAAACTTTCCTTTTTTTAAATAGAGGGTTCGATGTTGAAACATGGCTTTCATATGTTATAATATAATGGCTGTGCTATGTATCTGTTTTCGCATACTTGCTACATAATCAGAGCATAATAAGAGGATAATGGACAAGCGGATGGCATGATGGATCCGCGCAATGATTTTAGTTGGAGGGAACAGTATGTCAGTCAAATGGGAAAAGCTCGAAGGAAATGAGGGCGTATTGACGGTTGAAGTCGACGCCGAGCAAGTGAACAAAGGCTTGGATGCCGCATTTAAAAAAGTGGTGAAAAATATTGCGCTGCCGGGCTTCCGCAAAGGGAAAGTGCCGCGCGTCCTGTTTGAAAAACGGTTTGGCGTTGAGGCGCTCTATCAAGACGCGCTCGATATTTTGCTGCCGGAAGCGTATGCGAAAGCGGTCGAAGAAGCAGGCATTGAACCAGTGTCGATGCCGGAAATCGACATTGAGCAAATGGAAAAAGGGAAAAGCCTGATTTTTAAAGCGAAAGTGACGGTAAAACCGGAAGTGAAGCTCGGCCAATACAAAGGGCTTGAAGTGGAAAAAATGGATGCGACGGTAACGGATGAAGACGTCGAAAACGAGCTGAAACGCCTGCAAGAAAATTACGCCGAACTCGTCGTGAAAGAAGACGGAACGGTGGAAAACGGCGATACGGCCGTCATCGATTTCGAGGGATTTGTCGACGGTGAACCGTTTGAAGGTGGCAAGGCGGAAAACTATTCGCTCGAAATCGGTTCAGGCACCTTTATCCCGGGGTTTGAAGAACAGCTTGTCGGTATGAAAGCCGGCGAAGAAAAAGAAATTCAAGTGACGTTCCCGGAAGAATACCACGCTGAGCAGCTGGCTGGCAAACCGGCGACGTTCAAAGTGAAAGTGCATGAAGTGAAAGCGAAGCAATTGCCGGCTTTGGACGACGAGTTTGCGAAAGACGTCGATGAAGAAGTTGAAACGCTTGACGAACTGAAAGCGAAAATCCGCGCCCGTCTGGAAGAAGCGAAAAAGAATGAAGCGGAAACGGCGTTGCGCAATGCGGTCGTCGAAAAAGCGGCAGCCAATGCGGAAATCGATATTCCGGCTGTCATGGTGCAAAACGAGACGGACCGGATGCTTCGCGAATTTGATCAACGACTGCAAATGCAAGGGCTGAACTTGCAGCTGTACTATCAATTCTCAGGTCAGGATGAAGCGGCGCTGCGTGAGCAAATGAAAGAAGACGCCGAAAAACGGGTGCGTGCGGCCTTGACGCTCGAAGCGATCGCCAAAGCAGAAAACATCGAGGTAACCGATGAAGAGGTGGAGGAAGAACTCCAAAAAATGGCGGAAGCCTACAACTTGAGCGTGGACAAGTTAAAAGAGCTGCTCGGCAGCTTGGATGGCGTCAAAGAAGATTTAAAATGGCGGAAAACGATCGATTTTCTTGTGGAGCACAGCACGGTTGCGGCATAATAATAAAGGTAGAAGGAACAAGGCGCGAGACGTTCGTGCCTTGTTCTTTATCTCAGTCATTGGCGCCTGGAGGTAATTTTTCAAACTTTTCTAATACATTACAGGTTTTTCATTCGCTTTTTTTGACGCATGTATGGTAAAATAGCGAATACATAAGTTTTTTGCAACATGGGATGGCGAGACATGATACATAACGCAGGTGCGATTTTGTTAGCAAGGGGTGAATGACATGTTTAAATTTAATGATGAAAAAGGGCAGCTAAAGTGTTCGTTTTGCGGCAAAACGCAAGACCAAGTGCGCAAGCTCGTCGCCGGCCCGGGCGTTTACATTTGTGATGAATGCATTGAATTGTGCACGGAGATCGTCGAGGAAGAGCTTGGAAACGAGGAAGAATTTGAATTTAAAGACGTGCCGAAGCCGATGGAGATCAGGGAAATTTTAGATGAATACGTCATCGGCCAAGATGAGGCGAAAAAATCGCTCGCCGTTGCGGTTTACAACCATTATAAACGGATCAATTCCGGCAGCAAAATCGATGATGTCGAGCTGTCGAAAAGCAACATTTTGATGATCGGGCCGACCGGGAGCGGGAAAACGCTGTTGGCGCAAACATTGGCGCGCATTTTAAACGTGCCGTTTGCCATCGCCGATGCGACATCGCTCACGGAGGCAGGCTATGTCGGCGAGGACGTCGAAAACATTTTGCTGAAGCTCATCCAAGCGGCCGATTATGATGTGGAACGGGCAGAAAAAGGCATTATTTATATCGATGAAATCGATAAAATCGCCCGCAAATCGGAAAACCCTTCCATCACCCGCGATGTTTCCGGTGAAGGGGTGCAACAGGCGCTGCTCAAAATTTTGGAGGGAACGATCGCCAGCGTTCCACCGCAGGGCGGCCGCAAACATCCGCATCAGGAGTTCATCCAAATCGACACAACGAACATTTTGTTCATTTGCGGCGGGGCGTTTGATGGCATCGAGCCGATCATTAAGCGCCGCCTCGGCAAAAAAGTGATCGGATTCGGTGCGGAAATGAACCAAGCCGATGTTGATGAGAAAAACTTGCTGTCGAAAGTGCTGCCGGAAGACTTGCTCAAGTTCGGGCTTATTCCGGAGTTCATCGGCCGTCTGCCGGTCATTACGACGCTTGAGCCGCTTGACGAACAGGCGTTGATCGATATTTTGACGAAGCCGAAAAACGCGATCGTGAAACAATACCAAAAAATGCTGGAGCTTGACGGCGTTGAACTCGAGTTTGAAGAAGCGGCGCTCCGGGAAATCGCGAAAAGAGCGATCGAACGGAAAACGGGTGCGCGCGGCCTCCGTTCGATCATCGAAGGAATTATGCTCGATGTCATGTTTGAGCTTCCATCGCGCGAAGATGTGCAAAAATGCATCATTACGCTCGATACCGTGCGCGGCACAAAACCGCCGAAACTCATCCGTCACGACGGCACGGTCATTGAGCATGAACGGAAAACATCCGCTTAATCAAGAAACCGCCATAAACGGCGGTTTCTTTTTTTGGCCGGCGCCATGCCCCGGGCGCCGGCCGGCGCTTTTTTGTTTATTCCCGCCAGTTCGCGGGGATACTATCATACTACATACTAAATCGAAGTCAGGAGGATGTCGGGGCATGGACTGGACAAACATCGTGCTTGTCATTCAGCTGTTTTTCGGCGTCATTATCGGCCTTTACTTTTGGAACTTGTTAAAAGGACAGCGCGTGCAAAAAGTATCCATCGATAAAGAGTCGCGCAAAGAGATGGAGCAGCTCCGTAAACTGCGGTCCATTTCCCTTACCGAACCGCTTGCTGAAAAGGTGAGGCCGAAAAGTTTTGACGATATCGTCGGCCAGGAAGACGGCATTAAGGCGCTGAAAGCCGCGCTATGTGGGCCGAATCCGCAGCATGTCATCATTTACGGCCCGCCTGGCGTCGGCAAAACGGCAGCCGCCCGGCTCGTGTTGGAAGAAGCGAAAAAAAACCCGCTTTCTCCGTTCAAAAAAAATGCGGTGTTCGTCGAGCTCGATGCGACGACGGCGCGTTTTGACGAGCGCGGCATTGCCGATCCGCTCATCGGTTCGGTGCACGATCCGATTTACCAAGGGGCCGGGGCGATGGGCCAAGCGGGCATTCCCCAGCCGAAGCAAGGGGCGGTGACGAACGCCCATGGCGGCGTGTTGTTTATCGACGAAATCGGCGAACTTCACCCGATCCAAATGAACAAGCTGCTAAAAGTGCTCGAGGATCGGAAAGTGTTTTTTGAAAGCGCCTATTACAGCAAAGAAAACCCGCAAATCCCAAGCCATATTCACGATATTTTTCAAAACGGGCTGCCAGCCGATTTCCGTCTTGTCGGGGCGACGACGCGCACGCCGAACGAAATTCCCCCGGCTATCCGCTCCCGTTGTTTGGAAGTGTTTTTCCGTGAACTCGATCAAGACGAGATCGCCTTAATCGCCAAAAAGGCGGCGGAAAAAATCCGCCTGAACGTGTCAGAAAGCGGAATCCGCCTGCTTGCCGCCTATGCGCGCAATGGGCGGGAGGCGGTGAACATGATGCAAATCGCCGCCGGTCTTGCCATTACGGAAAACCGTGACAAAATTTTGGATAAAGACATTGAATGGGTCATTCATTCAAGCCAAATGGCTCCGCGCTATGAAAAGAAAATTGCGTCCGCCCCGGCGGTCGGCGTCGTCAATGGCCTTGCCGTGTACGGCCCGAACACCGGCGCGCTTCTTGAAATTGAAGTGACAGCCTTGCCGGCGAAAGGAAAAGGGACGATCAACGTCACGGGCATTATTGAGGAAGAGAGCATCGGCAGCGCCGAAAAATCGGTGCGCCGCAAAAGCATGGCGCGCGGTTCAGCAGAAAACGTCATCACCGTGCTGCGGGCGATGGGGGTGCCGGCCGACCGTTACGACATTCATGTCAACTTTCCGGGCGGCGCGCCGGTTGACGGCCCTTCAGCCGGGGTGGCGATCGCCGTTGGCATTTATTCAGCCATTTACCAGCTGCCGGTTGATCATACGATCGCGATGACGGGGGAAATCAGCATCCGCGGTTATGTCAAACCGGTCGGCGGTGTATTTGCCAAAATCAAAGCGGCAAAACAAGCGGGGGCGAAAAAGGTGATAATTCCGCTTGAGAACATGCAGTCGCTGCTGCGGGAAGTGAGCGGCATTCAAATTATTGCTGTCCGCCGTCTTGAAGAAGCGCTGATGCACGTGTTCGGCGAGGAGGCGCTTCGCCGCGGGCCTGCCTTTTTGCCGGCGGCGGCCGACCGTCCAGGGAAAAAGCTTGTATAAAGGCAACGCGCCAACGGAGGGTTGATGGCGAATAGAAAGCGGCTGTTTTTTAGGTGGTCCATGTACGGCTTCGGCGCCGGCGAATCGCCGCCGAAGTCGGTTTTTGTTTGCCTGCAAACGTCAAATTTTACAAACCCCGCTGCCGTACTATACAATAAACGAATAGAAGCGAGAGATGGAGGTGTTCGGCGTGAACGGAAAGAAAAAGGAGACGGTCGTTCCGCTTTTGCCGCTGCGGGGGCTGCTCGTGTTTCCGACGATGGTGCTCCATTTGGACGTCGGGCGCGAGAAATCGGTCAAAGCGCTCGAACAGGCGATGGTGGAGGATCATATGATTTTGCTGACGTCGCAAAAAGATGTCGCCGTCGACGATCCAGACATGGACGACTTGTATAAAATGGGGACGATCGCGCGCGTCAAGCAGCTGCTCAAATTGCCGAACGGCACGTTCCGCGTGCTTGTGGAAGGCATCGCGCGGGCGCTTATCACTGAAGTCGTCAGCGAGGAGCCGTATTTTTCGGTCAAGTTTGAGAAGTTTGCCGACCGGTCGGTGAAAGACTTGGAAGATGAGGCGCTCAAGCGGACGATGCTCGAATACTTTGAGCAGTACATAAACTTGTCGAAACGGCTGTCGGCCGATATTTACGCGTCGATCGTCGACATTGACGAGCCGGGACGCATGGCCGACATCATCGCCTCGCATTTGCCGCTCAAACTCGAGGAAAAGCAGCGCATTTTGGAAACGATCGACGTGAAAGAGCGCCTCAATAAAATCATTCAAATTTTGCACAACGAAAAAGAAGTGCTTCAGCTCGAGAAAAAGATCAGCGCCCGCGTCAAGCAATCGATGGAGCGGACGCAAAAAGAATATTATTTGCGCGAACAAATGAAAGCCATCCAAAAAGAGCTCGGCGAAAAAGAAGGAAAAACGGGCGAAGTGGAAGAGTTGAAAGAAAAAATTGAGGCGGCCGGCATGCCTGAACATGTGAAAGAAACGGCTCTCAAAGAGCTTGACCGGTATGAAAAAATCCCGGCGACATCGGCGGAAAGCGCGGTCATCCGCAACTACTTGGATTGGCTTCTCGCCTTGCCGTGGTCGAAGGAGACAGAAGACATTCACGATATTAAGCGGGCGGAAGCCATTTTAAATGAGGAACATTACGGACTCGATAAGGTGAAAGAGCGGGTGCTCGAGTTTTTGTCGGTGCAACAGCTGACGAAATCGTTAAAAGGTCCGATTCTTTGCCTTGCCGGACCGCCGGGGGTCGGCAAAACGTCGCTTGCCCGCTCGATCGCCAAAGCGCTCGGCCGTCGCTTTGTCCGCATGTCGCTCGGCGGCGTGCGCGACGAATCGGAAATTCGCGGCCATCGCCGCACATACGTGGGGGCGATGCCGGGCCGCATCATTCAAGGAATGAGAAAGGCGGGCACGATCAACCCGGTTTTTTTGCTCGATGAAATCGATAAAATGTCAAGCGATTTTCGCGGCGATCCGTCGGCCGCTATGCTCGAGGTGCTCGATCCCGAACAAAACCATGCGTTCAGCGACCATTATATTGAAGAGCCGTACGATTTGTCGAAGGTAATGTTTATTGCGACTGCCAACTATTTGGCGGCGATTCCGCAGCCGCTGTTGGACCGGATGGAAGTGATCGAGATTCCGGGCTATACCGAAGTTGAAAAGCTCCATATTGCGAAGCGGCATTTGCTGCCGAAGCAGCTCGATGAGCACGGCTTGAAAAAAGCGGCGCTGCAAGTGCGCGATGATGCGATGCTTGCCATCATCCGCCATTATACGCGCGAAGCTGGAGTGCGGGAGCTGGAGCGACAGTTGGCGGCGATTTGCCGGAAGGCGGCCCGCCTCATTGTCTCCGGTGAGAAAAAACGGGTCGTCATCACAGAAAACAATCTCGAAGAATTTTTAGGAAAACGAAAATACCGCTATGGACAGGCGGAAGCGGAGGACCAGATCGGCGTGGCGACCGGTCTTGCGTACACCGCGTTTGGCGGCGATACGCTCGCCATTGAGGTGTCGCTCGCGAAAGGTAACGGCAAACTTGTGTTGACCGGAAAACTCGGCGATGTGATGAAAGAATCGGCGCAGGCGGCGTTCAGTTATGTTCGATCGCGCGCTGAGGAACTCGGCATCGATCCGAAATTCCATGAAATGTACGATATCCATATCCATGTCCCGGAGGGTGCGGTGCCAAAAGACGGGCCGTCTGCAGGCATTACGATCGCCACCGCACTCATTTCCGCGCTGACGGGCAAGCCGGTGAGCCGCTTTGTCGGCATGACTGGGGAAATCACGCTGCGCGGCAGGGTGCTTGCGATCGGCGGCTTGAAAGAGAAAACGTTAAGCGCCCACCGTGCCGGGCTGAAAACGGTCATTTTGCCAAAAGACAATGAAAAAGATTTAGCGGACATTCCGGAAACGGTGAAGCGCGACTTGCGCTTTGTGCTCGTCTCCCATCTCGATGAGGTGCTGCCGCATGCGCTTGTGGGGTGGAAACGGTGAACGTGACGAAAGCGGAACTCGTGATCAGCGCTGTCAAACCGGAGCAATATCCGGACGGCGGGCGGCCGGAAGTGGCGCTCGCCGGCCGCTCAAACGTCGGAAAATCGTCGTTCATCAACAAAATGATCAACCGGAAAAACTTGGCACGCACCTCATCGAAGCCGGGCAAAACGCAGACGTTGAACTTTTATTTGATTAACGATTCGTTTTACTTCGTCGACGTGCCCGGCTACGGCTTTGCCCGCGTTTCAAAGCAGGAGCGGCAAAAATGGGGGAAGATGATGGAAACATATTTTACGACGCGCCAGACGCTCCAGGCGGCGCTCTTGCTCGTTGACTTGCGCCACCCGCCGACAAAAGACGATGTGATGATGTACGAGTTTTTGAAGCATTATGACATTCCGGTCGTCGTCATCGCCACGAAAGCGGACAAAGTGCCGCGCGGCAAGCAGGCAAAGCATGCGAAAATCGCGCGTGAAACGCTGAACATAGCAGACGGCGACCCGCTCATTTTGTTCTCCGCCGAGACCGGACAAGGAAAAGAGGAAGCATGGGCAGCGATCATGCCGTTTTTAGCTGGATGATGGAAAAAAGGCGTCCCGTTTTTTGGAGCGGGACGCCTTTTTAGAAGGCTGATGACGGAGGGGAGACACGGTCTCCCCAAACGGTTTTTTCGGGTTGAACCGCTTGGCGGCGCTATAACGTCATTTTCGTGCGATGTTGACAAATTCAGCGAGTCTATTGTTCTTCACCAGCCTTTTCCGCCCGCGGGCTGGCCGTTCTGTTGGCGGAAACCGCTTTTTCGCCTGCTTACTTCCGTTTGGCCCATAGCACATACACTCCAACGGCGATCAGCCCGAGCGGCCAAAATGTCCAGACTGAAGAAAGCCCGGTCTGCAACAGTTGAAAGAGCGGCTGGCCGCGGCCGGAAAACGTCAGTACAACGGCGAGAAAGAAAAAAAAGACGCCGAAGCCGGCCCCGCCTTTTTGCTTGCGGCTGCTGGCCAAAAAGGCAAGCGCCGTAATGAAAAAAAACACGTTCATCCCGTGCGGCCAGGACGGAAACGCCTCAACGAGCAGCAGTTCGACGCCGAAGCCGAGCAAAAGGAAGCCAGGGAAGACATACTGGTATTCGCGCGCGGAATACGCTTGGCCGAGCAGGGCGGCGCCGCAAATGGCAAGCAAAGCCGGCCAGCCTTGAAAAAGGCGCAAAAACGGGATTGACAGTTGCCCGGCGAGGAAATACAGCCCAAGGCCGATGAACAGAATGCCGGAGAAAGCGGCTTTTTGTTTCATGGTCATATGTCCCCCGTTTCCCATATAGACATGTTTATGGTAGAATGGTCACTGTATACAGTTTATCATAGCTTTCGACGGATGTTCACAATTTTTTCAAACTGGAATGACTGACAGCCATGATATAATAGTAGAAGGGATTTGGCTAAAAGGGGGGATGGCATTGTGCAAGTCATCGTTGTCGGCGTGAATTACAAAACCGCCCCTGTAGAAATTCGTGAAAAGCTGGCGTTTGGCGAGGCAGAGCTTGGAGAGGCGATGCGGCGGCTCGCCAAGCAAAAAAGTGTGCTCGAAAACGTCATCGTGTCGACATGCAACCGGACGGAAATTTACGCGGTCGTCGATCAACCGCATACCGGCCGTTACTATATTAAGGCGTTTTTGGCTGAATGGTTTGGCCTTGAGGCGGAAGCGATCGCTCCGTATTTGCTTGTCTTTGAAGGGGAGGCGGCCGTTGGCCATTTGTTCCGCGTCGCCGCCGGCTTAGATTCGATGGTGCTCGGGGAAACGCAAATTTTAGGACAAGTGAAAGACAGCTATTTGCTCGCCCAAGAGATTGGGACGACTGGCACGATTTTCAACCATCTGTTTAAACAGGCGGTGACGTTCGCCAAGCGCGCCCATTCAGAAACAGGCATCGGCGCGCATGCGGTATCGGTCAGCTATGCAGCCGTTGAGCTGGCAAAGAAAATTTTCGGCCGTCTGGCGGATAAGCATGTGTTGATCATCGGCGCTGGCAAAATGGGTGCGTTGGCGGCGCAAAACTTGTATGGCAGCGGCGTTGGCAAAGTCACAGTCGTCAACCGGACGCTCGAAAAAGCGAAGCAGCTCGCCAAGCAGTTCGCCGGCGAGGCAAAACCGCTCAGCGAGCTGTCGTGTGCGCTTCTGGAAGCCGATATCGTCATCAGCTCGACCGGGGCAAAAGGCTACATGTTGACGAAGGAAATGGTGGCGCCGCTTGAGAAAATGCGCAAAGGCCGTCCGCTTTTTATGGTTGACATTGCGGTGCCGCGCGATTTGGATCCGGCGTTGGCCGAGTTGGAGACGGTCTTTTTGTATGATATTGACGATTTGCAAGATGTGGTGGCCGCCAATTTGGCCGAGCGGCAAAAGGCAGCGGCCCGCATTGAAACGATGATGGAGGCCGAACTCGTTGCGTTCAGCCAATGGCTGCAGACGCTCGGAGTCGTGCCGGTTATTGCGGCGCTGCGTGAAAAAGCGCTCGCCATTCAGGCGGAAACGATGAAAAGTTTGGAGCGGAAATTGCCGCACTTGTCGGAGCGCGACTGGAAAGTGTTGAATAAGCATACGAAAAGCATTATTAACCAGCTGCTCCGCGACCCGATTTTGCAGGCGAAAGAGCTTGCCGCCGGCCCGAATGCCGAGGAAGCACTCGAGCTGTTTATGAAAATTTTTAATATCGAAGATGCGGTGAAAGCGCAGCAGCAAGGGATGAAACGGGAAGAAACCGTGCGGAACGACCGGCAGCAAGCGGAAGCGGCCCGCCCATCGTGGCAGCTGTAAGGTGGGATGGTTGTGGCGCCGTTGTACGAACTGTCGATTTTGCTTTACATTGCGTCCATCCTGCTATACTTCATTGATTTTTTGCAGCAAAACCGGAAGGCGAACGAAACCGCCTTCTGGTTGCTTTCTGTTGTCTGGCTGCTGCAAACGCTGGTGTTCGCCTTTCGTATCATCGAAACGAAGCGCTTTCCGATTTTGACGATGTCGGAAGGGCTTTATTTTTACGCTTGGCTGCTCATCACGCTGTCGCTCGTGATCAATCGGCTGCTGCGCGTTGATTTTATCGTTTTTTTCACGAATGTTCTTGCCTTTTTTATTTTGGCCATTCACACGTTCGTGCCGTCGTCGCAGTCGCCGGCCATCGCCGAACGGCTCGTCTCGGAGCTCTTGATCATCCATATTACGCTCGCGCTCGGAGCATACGCCGCGTTTTCGTTGTCCTTTATTTTTTCGGTGCTGTACATGTTGCAATACAGTTTGCTGAAAAGAAAAAAATGGGGGGCGCGCCTATGGCGGATGGCCGATTTGGCGAAGCTCGATTTTTTGTCGTATGTTTTAAATTTGCTCGGTTTGCCTATGTTGTTACTAGGGCTGATTCTCGGCGTCATCTGGGCGTACATCCAAATTGACCACTTCCATTGGTATGACGCGAAAGTGCTCGGATCGTTTGTCGTTCTTCTTGTTTATGGCATCTACTTTTACAAACGGGTCGTCCGGCAGATGCAAGGAAAGGCGATCGCGTTATGGAACATCGGCTCGTTTTTATTTTTGCTTGTCAACTTTTTCTTGTTTGGCAGTTTGTCAAAATTTCATTTTTGGTATGCGTAACTGGGGAGGAACGAAATGCGGAACATTGTCGTTGGCTCGCGGCGCAGCAAGCTCGCCTTGACCCAGACAAACTGGGTCATCGCCGAATTGAAGCGTCTCGGGGCGCCGTTTACGTTTGAGGTGAAAGAAATCGTCACAAAAGGGGACCGCGTCCTTGATATCACGCTTTCCAAAGTGGGCGGAAAAGGGCTGTTTGTGAAAGAGATCGAGCATGAACTGCTCACCGGCGGCATCGATATGGCGGTTCACAGCATGAAAGACATGCCGGCGGTGCTGCCGGACGGATTGGTGATCGGCTCGGTGCCGCGCCGCGAAGATGCGCGCGACGTGCTCGTGAGCAAGGGAAAGCGGACGCTGTCTGACTTGCCCCCGGGAGCGGTCGTCGGCACGAGCAGTCTGCGCCGTTCGGCGCAGCTGCTTGCCTATCGTCCGGATTTGACGGTCAAGTGGGTTCGCGGTAATATTGATACGAGGCTGGCGAAGCTGGAGAACGAAGATTACGACGCGATCGTGCTGGCGGCCGCCGGCCTGGCGCGCATGGGCTGGAGCGATGAGGTGATCAGCGACTACTTGTCGCCGGACATTTGCGTCCCGGCGGTCGGCCAAGGGGCGCTCGCTGTGGAATGCCGTGAAGACGATGAGGAGCTGCGCGAATGGTTACACCGCCTGAACGATGAGCGAACCGAACGGGCGGTGCGGGCGGAGCGCGCCTTTTTGCAGCAAATGGAAGGCGGCTGCCAAGTGCCGATTGCCGGCTATGCGGAAGTGCAAGGGGAAACGGTGCGTCTCACCGCGCTTGTTGCCTCGCCGGATGGCAACGAAATGTACAAAGAAATCGTGGCCGGCGTTGATCCGGAGGCGGTCGGCCGGCAGGCGGCCGCCATGTTGAGCGAGCAAGGGGCGAAGGCGCTCATCGAGCGAGTGAAAAAGGGGTTGGACCATAATGCCTGAGAGCCCGCTTGCCGGCAAAACCGTGCTCGTGACCCGCGGGCAGGAGCAGGCAGCGCCGTTTTCCGCCAAGCTGCGCGCTGCCGGCGCTGTGCCGGTGGAGATTCCGTTCATTGCCATCAGGCCGGCCGCCGCGCCGGAAGACATCGCCGCTGCAGCCGAACGGCTCGATTGTTACCGTTGGCTTATTTTTACAAGTGCCAATGCGGTTCGCTTCTTTTGCCCGCATATCGCTTCGCCGGCGCCCGTGCCGGACATCGCTGTTGTCGGTCGGAAGACGGCGGCGGCGCTTGCTGAGTTCGGCTTTTCGCCTGCGCTCATGCCGGACGATTTCACTGCCGAACAGCTGGCAGCCGCCCTTGCGCCCCGCCTCCGCCATAGAGACCGGGTGTTGTTTGTCAAAGGGGATTTGGCCCGCCCGACGTTGCCTGAAGCGCTAAGGGAAGCGGGGGCGTTGGTCGATGAGCTGACGGTGTACCGCACGGTGCCTGATGCAAGCGGACGTGAGCGGCTGTTGGCGCTGCTATGCGAGCGGAAAATCGATGTGATCACGTTGATGAGCCCTTCGGCCGTCCATAGTCTTGTCCGTCTTCTCGGCAGCAACGCGCCGACTCTTCTTGAAGGCGTCACCATTGCCTGCATCGGGCCGGTGACGAAAAGAGCAGCTGTGCAGGAAGGGATCACCGTACATATTTGTCCAA
Organism: [Flavobacterium] thermophilum; assembly: GCA_900450595.1. Lineage (GTDB taxonomy): Bacteria > Bacillota > Bacilli > Bacillales > Anoxybacillaceae > Geobacillus > Geobacillus thermophilus. Next base: position 1,802,739 of record UGGS01000001.1, on the reverse strand, counting down.
CCGATTATACAACTGATGGTATGATAAAAGCGATGGAACAATATTTTTCAGTGGAGGGACGATAAAATGCCGTTGACATTTGACCGTCACCGCCGCCTGCGGCAAACGGCTGCCTTGCGGGCGATGGTGCGCGAGACGCATCTTCGCGTCGAGGATCTCATTTATCCGCTGTTTGTGGTCGAGGGAAGTGGCATTAAACGGGAAGTGCCGTCGATGCCAGGGGTTTACCATTTATCGCTTGACCGTTTATCCGAGGAAGTGGACGACATCGCCAAGCTTGGCATTCCCGCCGTCATGGTGTTTGGCGTGCCAAATGAAAAAGATGAAGTCGGTTCGCAGGCGTATTGCGAAACAGGGATTGTGCAGCGGGCGATCCGCCAAATCAAAGCTGAACACAAAGATCTAGTCGTCATTGCGGATACGTGTTTATGTGAATATACGAGCCACGGCCATTGCGGCGTCGTCGAGAACGAACAAGTGCTGAACGACCCGTCGCTTGAGCTGCTCGTCAAAACAGCGGTCAGCCAGGCGCAAGCGGGCGCTGACATCATTGCGCCGTCGAACATGATGGACGGCTTTGTCGCCGCCATTCGCCGTGGGCTTGATGAAGCAGGGTTTGAGTATGTGCCGATCATGTCGTATGCAATCAAATACGCTTCGGCATTTTACGGCCCGTTCCGCGATGCCGCCAACAGCGCGCCGCAGTTTGGCGACCGGAAAACGTATCAAATGGATCCGGCCAACCGCCTTGAGGCGTTTCGCGAAGCGGAGTCGGATGTGAAAGAAGGCGCCGATTTCTTGATGGTCAAGCCGGCGCTTGCCTACATGGACATCATCCGCGACATCAAAAACCGCTTTCCGCTGCCGCTTGCCGCTTATAACGTCAGCGGCGAGTATGCGATGGTCAAGGCGGCGGCGCAAAACGGCTGGATTGATGAAAAAGCGGTCGTCATGGAAATGCTGACCGGCATGAAGCGGGCCGGCGCCGATTTGATCATCACGTATTTTGCGAAAGACGTCGCCCGTTGGCTGGCAGAATAAAGAGAGGAGGCGGAACGGTGCGAAGCTATGAACGGTCAAAAGGCGCCTACAGCGAGGCGCTCAAGCTGATGCCGGGCGGGGTGAACAGCCCGGTGCGCGCCTTCAAGTCGGTCGGCATGACGCCGATCTTTATGGCGCGCGGCCAAGGTTCGAAAATTTATGATATTGACGGCAACGAATATATCGACTATGTGTTGTCGTGGGGGCCGCTCATTTTAGGGCATGCCCATCCGCACGTTGTGGAAGCGTTAAAGCGCGTGGCGGAACAAGGGACGAGCTTTGGCGCCCCGACGTTGCTCGAAAATGAGTTGGCCAAACTCGTCATCGAGCGGGTGCCGTCGGTTGAAATCGTGCGCATGGTCAACTCCGGAACGGAGGCGACGATGAGCGCGCTTCGTCTCGCGCGCGGCTACACGAAGCGCAACAAAATTATCAAATTCGAAGGCAGCTACCATGGCCATGGCGATTCGCTGCTCATTAAAGCCGGCTCCGGCGTGGCGACGCTCGGCCTGCCGGACAGCCCGGGCGTGCCGGAGTCGGTCGCCCAGCATACGATCACCGTTCCGTATAACGATTTAGACAGCGTTCGCTACGCGTTTGAGCGGTTTGGCGAAGACATCGCCGCGGTGATCGTCGAACCGGTCGCCGGCAACATGGGTGTCGTGCCGCCGGTGCCTGGTTTTTTGGAAGGGCTGCGGGACGTGACGAAACAATACGGCGCCTTATTGATTTTCGACGAGGTCATGACCGGCTTCCGCGTGGACTACCATTGCGCCCAAGGGTATTATGGCGTTGAGCCGGATTTGACGTGTCTCGGCAAAGTGATCGGCGGCGGCCTGCCGGTTGGAGCGTATGGGGGAAAAGCAGAAATTATGGAGCTCGTCGCACCGAGCGGGCCGGTGTACCAAGCAGGCACGCTATCCGGCAATCCGCTTGCCATGACCGCCGGTTACGAGACGCTTCGCCAGTTGACGCCGGAAACGTATGAAGAGTTCAAGCGCAAAGCGGCGCGCCTCGAAGAAGGGTTGCACCAGGCCGCCGAAAAATATGACATTCCGCATACGATCAACCGCGCCGGGTCGATGATCGGCTTGTTCTTCACGAACGAACCGGTGGTCAATTACGAAACGGCGAAAACGTCCGACTTGGAGCTGTTTGCCGCTTATTACCGGGAAATGGCGAATGAAGGCATTTTCTTGCCCCCCTCGCAATTTGAAGGGCTGTTTTTGTCGACGGCGCACAGCGATGAAGATATCGAGTATACGATTGCCGCAGCGGAGCGGGTGTTTGCCCGCCTGCGCGGGGCGTGAGCCCAATCAGGCTGCTGATCGACGGCAGCCTGATTTTTTTATCATACCGTCTCTTTTTCGCTCATACAATGGATAATGTCATAGAATCCATTAGGCGAAGGGACGGAAGGAGGAGGCCCGGTTGGAGCAATCGTATTTGCGGTTTTCATTGGAAGAATCGGTCTGGTTTAAAAACGGACAGGAAGTCGCCGAATTTTTGTCGATTTCTCTTGATCCTGTGATCTCTGTCGACGAGTACGATCAATATATTACGATTCGCGGGGCGCTGGAATTAAACGGAGAGTTTCGTCCGGGGGACGGGGGAGAGGCCACGGAAGCAGACAGTGATGCGTTCGAATTTGCCAGCTACCGCTACATCCAGCATATTTCCGTGCGCGAGGATGGCATTAGCGAGCTGTCGCACCGGTTTCCGATCGATATTACCATTCCGCGAAACCGCATTCGCGACCTTGACGATGTATATGTCACAGTGGAATCGTTTGACTATGATCTTGGCGACAACGGCAGGCTGCTTGTGACCGCCGACATTTCGATCAGCGGCATTAGCGAAGCGCCGCTTGTCGATGACTTGCCTGCTGATGACGAAGAGGAAGAGCTGCTTTTGGCCCCGTTTGAGTCGATCGCCCGCAAGGAGGCAGCCGGCGACGAAGCGTTCATACCCGAGGATCGTCCCGCCGCTGCAGGCGAGGAACTGCCGGCTTCCGCCTTTGAACCGACGGCTGTGCGTCATGAAGAAACGCCGCCTGATGAAGAGGCGGGTGTAAAAGAGCCGTTTTTGCCAATCGAGACGGAAACGAAAGCGGTGAGTGCGGAAGCGGAAGAAGACATGGCGACTTTGCTGCCGCCGACCGAGGCGAAAGTGTCGATCGGCGCCGCGAAAAAAACCGCCGAGGAAGACAAGGAAGAGCAAGCAACGGAAACGAAAAGCGAAAACGCCCTGTATTTAACAAAGCTGTTTGCGAAAAGCGAGGCGGAAGAGTTTACACAAGTCAAAATTTGCATCGTCCAGCAAGGGGACTCGTTGGACAAGATTGCCGAACGATATGATGTCACCGTTTCCCAACTTTTGCGCGCCAACGATTTGGAAAGCCCGGATGATGTGCACGAAGGGCAGCTGTTATATATTCCGGCCATGGCGGGAAGCCGTCCTTTCGCCTGAAAGGAACGCTTTCCGTTTCTTTTGCCGGTGAGGGGGCGTAACGATGGCCATACGGTCTGAAACGTACCGCGCTGTGCTCAGGCAATATGGGCTTCGGCCGCGGCATATCGAGCAGTGGGGCAAAGCGGCTAAAGTATACACCGACAGCGGGCTGTTTGCTTTAAAGCCGCTTGAGAGCGAACAAGAGGCAGCCGCCATTTGGCAGTCGCTCCATTATTATGGCCGCCACTGCCCCCCGCTTTATGGGACGAGGCAGCGGTCGTTGTTTGCAGCGGAGGGAGGGCGCCTTTATTACTTGCAAGCATGGCGTGAAGATGAAGCGGGGTCGAGAGAGACCGCTGTTCGCCCTTTTTTTCGCGAACTCGCCCGCCTTCACCGCATGACGGTCCGCACCGTGCAAGCGAGCGAAGAGGAGATCGACGCCTACCAAAAACAAAAAAAAGACGAATGGCAACGGGCGCGGGCCGTTTGGGAGGAGCGGGTCGAACGGTACGAGACAGCGTGGTACATGTCGCCGTTTCAGCTGCAATGCTGTACGTATTTCCATGAAGTGATGCGCGCGTATTGGTTTGCCGAGGAGCAGCTTGCTGCTTGGGAGGAAGCGGTGAAGGAAACGAAGCAATGGCGAATCGTCTGGGTGCACGGAAAGGCGCGCCTTTCTCATTACGTGGCGCCGTATTGGATCAGCTGGGAGCGGGCGCATTGGAATTCTCCGGTATACGATTTAGTTTCTATTTTTCGCAACCATGTGCGCACAATTTCACCGCTTGAACGGGAATGGTTCGATGGGCTTGCTGAGTATGAAACGGAACTGCCGTTGTCCGCCGCAGAACGGGCGTTTCTCTACAGCCATTTGGCCGAACCGTGTGGGTTTGTCCGCTGCCTCGAACGCTATGAGGCCGTTTCACATAAGGAACGGAACGAGCGTGAGCACGTTGCTGCCCTGCTGCGCTGCTATATGGCTTTTAAAAACATGGAGGCCGTTGTCATGCATCTTGTCCAACGCGATGCTGCGCAGCCGCAGGATGAAACGGCCGGCTCTGAAACGCCAGCGGAAGAGGACGGCAGCGGTTAAATCCATTCCAAGTGGAGCGCCACAGCGAGCAAAACAAAAACAGCCAGTAAAATGACGTCAAATGTCGTCGGCAAAAAAATGGTGCGAATGGCTTGAAAAATGGTGAGCGGGATGATCACTTGGGCGCAGACGGCGCGCACTTGCCTCAGCCACGGCGGCCACGAATACGGGTTGAATCGCCGCATCGGTGTTCCCTCCTTCCCGGGTTTACTATACAATATGAAACAACAAAATGTTTGTCACCAACCGCCGGCCAATGGAATAAATAAATAAAAACTTGGCAAAGATGATGGACAATGGTAGTATAATAATCGAATCATGACGACAAAAGCGAAGACGGGGAGGAGTACAGCGGTCCGCGCCTGCAGAGAGGGAAATCAGAAGCTGCGAGATTTCCTAGGATGACGGCTGCTGGAAGGTCGCCCTTGAGCTGCTTCTTTGAACGGCGCTGCTGCCGAGTAGAGGAAGCCGGCATCATGCCGTTATGCCAATGAAGCGCTTAAGCTTCTAGAAGGCCGGTCAACCAAACTGATTGTGGGCTCGCCAGTCGATGTTTCACCGGTGGGTTGGCCGTGTTGCGGTTCTCTTCATCACCAGCCTTCTAGGCTTAAGAAAAAAGGTGGTACCGCGAAAGCAGCTCCTTTCGTCCTTTTCGGATGAAAGGGGCTTTTTTGCTTGCCGGCGGCGCGGCATTGCCAAGCAGGAAAGCCGCCGTCGGCCGCATTGTCCATCATGTTGAAGGAGGGAAATGAAACATGGCACAGCACGAAGTGTCGATGCCGCCGAAATACGACCATCGCGCCGTTGAAGCCGGGCGCTACGAATGGTGGCTGAAAGGAAAATTTTTTGAAGCGACCGGTGATCCGAACAAACGACCGTTTACGATCGTCATCCCGCCGCCCAACGTCACCGGCAAATTGCACTTAGGGCATGCGTGGGATACGACGCTGCAAGACATCATTACGCGCATGAAGCGGATGCAAGGGTATGACGTTTTGTGGCTTCCGGGAATGGATCACGCCGGCATCGCCACCCAGGCGAAAGTCGAGGAAAAATTGCGCCAGCAAGGGCTGTCGCGCTACGATTTAGGCCGGGAAAAATTTTTAGAAGAAACGTGGAAGTGGAAGGAAGAATACGCCGGCCATATTCGCAGTCAATGGGCGAAGTTAGGGCTTGGGCTTGATTACACGCGCGAGCGGTTTACGCTTGACGAAGGGCTTTCCAAAGCGGTGCGCGAAGTGTTCGTCTCGCTCTACCGGAAAGGGCTCATTTACCGCGGCGAATACATCATCAACTGGGATCCGGTGACGAAAACCGCGTTGTCGGACATTGAGGTTGTTTATAAAGAAGTGAAAGGCGCGCTCTACCATATGCGCTATCCGCTCGCCGACGGCTCCGGCTTCATCGAAGTGGCGACGACCCGTCCGGAGACGATGCTCGGCGATACGGCCGTTGCTGTGCACCCTGATGATGAGCGATACAAGCACTTGATCGGCAAAACGGTCAAGCTGCCGATCGTCGGCCGCGAAATTCCGATCATCGCCGATGAGTACGTCGATATGGAATTCGGCTCTGGGGCGGTCAAAATTACGCCGGCGCACGACCCGAACGACTTTGAAATCGGCAACCGCCACAATTTGCCGCGCATTCTTGTCATGAACGAAGACGGCACGATGAACGAAAACGCCTTGCAATACCAAGGGCTTGACCGGTTTGAATGCCGGAAGCAAATCGTCCGCGATTTGCAAGAACAAGGCGTTCTCTTTAAGATTGAAGAGCATGTTCACTCGGTCGGCCATAGCGAACGAAGCGGCGCAGTTATTGAACCGTATTTGTCGACGCAATGGTTCGTGAAAATGAAGCCGCTCGCCGAAGCCGCCATCAAGCTGCAGCAAACCGACGGCAAAGTGCAGTTCGTGCCGGAACGGTTTGAAAAAACGTATTTGCATTGGCTTGAAAACATCCGCGACTGGTGCATTTCGCGCCAGCTTTGGTGGGGGCATCGCATCCCGGCATGGTACCATAAAGAAACGGGCGAAATTTACGTTGACCATGAGCCGCCGAAAGACATCGAAAACTGGGAACAAGATCCAGATGTGCTCGACACATGGTTCAGCTCGGCGCTCTGGCCGTTCTCGACAATGGGCTGGCCGGATACAGAATCTCCGGATTACAAGCGCTACTACCCGACCGACGTGCTTGTCACCGGCTATGACATCATCTTCTTCTGGGTGTCGCGCATGATTTTCCAAGGGCTCGAATTCACCGGGAAGCGGCCGTTTAAAGATGTCTTGATCCATGGCCTCGTCCGCGACGCCCAAGGGCGGAAAATGAGCAAATCGCTCGGCAACGGCGTCGATCCGATGGATGTGATCGACCAGTACGGCGCCGATGCGCTCCGTTACTTCTTGGCGACCGGCAGCTCGCCGGGGCAAGACTTGCGCTTCAGCACCGAAAAAGTCGAAGCGACGTGGAATTTTGCTAACAAAATTTGGAACGCCTCGCGCTTCGCCTTAATGAACATGGGCGGCATGACGTACGAGGAGCTTGATTTGAGCGGCGAAAAAACGGTCGCCGACCATTGGATTTTAACGCGTCTCAACGAAACGATCGATACGGTGACGAAGCTCGCGGAGAAATACGAATTCGGCGAAGCGGGGCGTACGCTGTACAACTTTATTTGGGACGACTTGTGCGACTGGTATATCGAAATGGCAAAGCTGCCGCTGTACGGTGACGACGAAGCGGCGAAAAAGACGACACGCTCCGTGTTGGCGTATGTGCTCGACAACACGATGCGCCTGCTTCACCCGTTCATGCCGTTCATTACCGAGGAAATTTGGCAAAACTTGCCGCATGAAGGCGAATCGATCACCGTCGCTCCGTGGCCGCAAGTGCGCCCTGAGCTGTCGAACGAAGAAGCCGCGGAAGAAATGCGGATGCTTGTGGACATCATCCGCGCCGTCCGCAACGTCCGCGCCGAAGTGAACACGCCGCCGAGCAAGCCGATTGCGCTCTATATTAAGGTGAAAGATGAACAAGTGCGGGCGGTGCTCATGAAAAACCGCGCCTATCTTGAGCGGTTCTGCAACCCGAGCGAGCTCTTGATTGATACAAACGTTCCCGCGCCGGACAAAGCGATGACGGCGGTCGTCACCGGCGCCGAGCTCATCATGCCGCTTGAAGGATTGATCAATATTGAGGAAGAAATGAAGCGGCTTGAAAAAGAGCTTGACAAATGGAACAAAGAAGTCGAGCGCGTCGAAAAGAAACTGGCGAACGAAGGCTTTTTGGCGAAAGCGCCGGCTCATGTCGTCGAAGAAGAGCGGCGCAAGCGGCAAGATTACATCGAAAAACGCGAAGCCGTCAAGGCGCGCCTCGCCGAGCTCAAACGGTAGACAAACGATCTGGCGGTTGATTATGATGAAGACGAATCCGCTTTCCTGTGGATTCGTCTTTTTCGATGGATCATGATGGAAGGTTTGTCATATTCCGAGAAGAGATTTGTTGTCAACATATACTCGCTTTCGCCACGCTTCTCGATGTGTGGCGCATCTGCCGCATGAAGCCGGCAGGGGGCGGCAAGACACCAATGGAAAAAGGAGGACGATGAACATGGTTCGAACGTATGAAGAAGCGGTCTCCTGGATTCACGGGCGGCTGCGGCTCGGCATGAAACCGGGATTGAAACGGATGGAATGGATGATGGAAAAACTTGGCCACCCGGAACGCCGCGTCCGCGCCGTCCATATCGGGGGAACGAACGGCAAAGGGTCAACGGTCGCCTATTTGCGCTCGATTTTGCAGGCGGCGGGCTATTCGGTCGGCACGTTCACCTCGCCGTATGTCGAGCAGTTTAACGAACGAATCAGCATCAACGGCGAACCGATTTCCGATCAAGAGATCGTCGAGCTCGTGCGAGTCATTCAGCCGCTTGCCGATGAGTTGGAACAAACAGAGTTTGGCGGACCGACCGAGTTTGAAGTGATCACGGCGATGATGTTGTATTATTTCGGCAAACAAAACATCCAAGACATCGTGCTCATTGAAGTCGGGCTCGGCGGCCGCTTGGACTCAACTAACATCATTTATCCGCTCGTTTCTGTCATTACGAACGTCAGCTACGATCATATGAACATCTTAGGCGATACGCTCGATCAGATCGCCGCGGAAAAAGCGGGGATCATTAAATCAGGGATTCCGCTTGTGACAGCGGTCAACGAGCCCGAGGCGTGGGATGTGATCGCCAAGACGGCGGCGGAGCGGAAAGCGAAAACATATCGTCTCGGCGTCGATTTCACCGTTTCCGACCGGCAGGCGACGGTGGAAGGGGAGCAGTTTTCGCTTGTCACGCCGTTTGCCGAATATCGCGATTTGCGCATTCAAATGCCCGGCGCCCATCAAGTCGAAAACGCGGCGGTGGCAGTGATGGCGGCCGAACTATTGCGCCTTGGCTATTCGTTTTTGATCGATCCGGAGCATATCGCCGATGGGTTGGCCACAGCCGCTTGGCCCGGCCGGTTTGAGCGGGTGAGCGATAGTCCGCTCATCATTCTCGACGGCGCCCATAACGAAGCCGGGATTCGCTCGCTCGTGGAGACGGTGCGCGCCCATTATCCTGACAAACGCGTCCATGTCTTGTTCGCCGCGCTGACAGACAAGCCGCTTGAGCGGATGATTCAGCTGCTTGATGAGCTCGCGCATACGATCACGTTTACCACGTTTGATTTTCCGCGCGCGGCAGCGGCGGAACAGTTGGCGGACCTTTCGTCCCATCCGCAGAAAGCGGTGACAGGTGATTGGATCGGCTGGATCGGGGAAAAGAAAAAACAAATGGGAAGTGATGAGTTGATGCTCATTACAGGATCGCTTTACTTTATATCTGAAGTGCGAAAACGTTTAAAAAAATAATGCCAAGCGATGAAAAGGATTGATATAATGGAAGAAAGATAGTTCTTTTGGCGCGGGAGGGGAGGCGCATGAAGCGGTGGCGCGGCTGGCTTTTATGGGGAATGTTGTTTTGGCTGATGGCAAGCCTATGGCCGATGAAAGCAGGTGTTGTGTATGCCGATCAAACAGAGGGGGCCATTACGTTCGTTTCGGATGAGAAGATTGAGGGATGGGCGACCGCACCAGGGAGCGGCAACGGGCAAGGGAACAGCATTCGCTACTTTATGATTCGCATTCAGCCGAAGGAACAAAGCGGCACGGCAGTCAGCTACCGAGCCGAAGCGGTGGAAACGCCGGCGGACCGAAACGGTGAGAAAAAGTATACGTTTTCTCTTGATATGCGCGAGAATTGGCCGTCGGCTCCGGGAACGATGGTGACTTACCAAATCACCGTCGATGCGTATCGCGTGTTAGGAAATGGAAAAGAGGATGTGTATTTTTCGTTCCCACAGACGCCTTATCAATATACGAGGCAAAGTGAGGCGAGCACGGCTAAATTGGATTTTTCCCTTTCGTTTTCACAGCCGGAATACGCCAAGCCGCCGAACGGCAATGCCGAAGGACGGCTCGATGTGACGCTCATTCCACAAGGGGCCGTTTCGTCGCCAGTCCGTCCGCCGATCGACGTTGTGTTTGTGTTTGACGTCTCCGGCTCGATGACATGGGAGAAGCTTTCGAGCGCCAAGACGGCGCTCCGCTCGGCTGTCGATTACTTTAAAGCCCATTCCCATCCGAATGACCGGTTTGCCCTTATTCCATTTTCTGACTCGGTGAGAGATATCGTGCCGTTTGGGGATCAGCCGAATGTCGCCGCCCAACTCGAGAAAATTCGGACGGTCGGCGACAGTTTGACCGCTGGAGGCGGCACGAACTATTCGGCGGCGCTGTCGCTTGCGCAGTCGTATTTTAACGACCCGGTGCGAAAAAAGTATGTAACTGTAGATGAGCATTTTTCATTACAATAATTTCCATGGTTAGAGAGACAAACAGGGTACCCCTTACGCGATACGAAGCTGTTTTTTGATCACATCAATGGGAATATCTTGCTTTGCAGCGTCATAAATGAACTCGACGACGCTGTGGTCTTTCCGCGACCGAAGAAGCTCCAGCCCGGTGGAGAGGTTTTGTCGGGATTCGGCGATGCTGTACACGCAGGAGAGCAGCACCACCGCCCAATACCGTTTCACCGCCCGAATGTGGCGAACGCGGTATCCATCCAGCTTCAGTTGATCTTTCGCCTGCCGGAAAAAGCACTCGATCGTCCAGCGCTGAGCATAGTAACGCAAGATGTCTTCGTCCCCGAGTTCCCGGTCGGTGCTCAAGATGCAATGAAGATGTTCCGGCGCCATCGGCTGATCCGCCTTCCAAGCCAGCAACACCACCGCGTCATCGAGGCCATGGATGGCCCCCTCATAGCGATACACGCGATAACGCTCCTGCCCCACCGTGACGAGGCGGGTGTCTTTGGACTCGATATAGCGGGCGAACTGCTTGGCTTGGATGGCGATGCCTTTCGGGTAGAGAATCCGGTTCGTCTTGAGCATCGCGATGACATGGAATCCCTGTTTCAAGCAGGCTTCAATGAGCTTTTTGGACGGATACCACGAATCCATGAGCACATACACCGGCTGAGCCCGCTTCACCTTGAGCGAGGAAAGCATCTCAATCGCCAGGTCGATCTTGCTTTTTCCCGCTTTCTTGTCATACAGGCGGAACGCAAATGGGAACGCCTGCGTGAAGGTGTGCACCATCAGCCAAACGAGCGAATGCCCCCAGACCGATTGATGATCTTTATGCGAGTAGTGCCAGTCGCACCCTTGAATGGCGTGCACAGCCCGTGACGAAGGCTTCGTTTTTTGGCAAATCGTATCATCAATCGAAACAAAAAGGGGTTGATTCTTCCGTTTGGCCAGTCGTTCGACCTGGGAAAGGATCCACTCTTGAAGCTTCCCAAGCAGCCTTTCCTCGTTCCAAGGGCTTTTCGTGAAAAAGTGACGGAGCGTCGTTCGATGATTCGGATGAAAGCTCCAGTAATGAATATCAGTCAATGTTCCCGAGAATCCCTTGGTGGTCAAGGCATCGACAATATGAATGAGATGCTTGATGACCGGTTTGGAAAGCTGCAGCGTCAACCCCAGCGTGAAGAAAAACTTGTGGATTCCTTGGTGATGTGCTAATCTATTCATGAGACATGAACCTCCTTGTGGATAGTTGGTGGTACATCTATTCTAACCAAGGAATCGGGTTCATGTCTCCTTTTTTGTTTAGTTGTCAATTTATGTCAGTGAATTTGCTCATCTACAGTAATAAGTCAAAAAATGATGCAAAGATTGCTGAGGGAATTCAAATTATCAATGCAGCTAAGATGTATATGACAGCTAATAGTTTTACACCAGATAGTGCCGACAGTTCAATTCAAACGCTAGACCAAACAGATTTAAATGACTATTTAGATAGCGTAGATGATAGCCAATATAAAGTAGAAGTACATCAGGGGAATTCAGGTAAGTATACGTATTATTTAAAAGAACACGATTCAGTAGGTCTTGTAGATACAAATGACGACGACCTTGCATCTGAAGAAGAACTAAGCAAATAATATCACACCTAAAAATTGGGTTTATTGGTGTCTCATTATGATTGCTATGGTTATTTTCCTCTACTCCCTCCTCCTCGCCTCGTTCTTTAACGTTGTCGGGCTGCGGGTGCCGGTCGGGGAGTCAATCATCAGGCCGCGGTCGCATTGTCCGGCGTGCGGGCGGACGCTGTCGGCGGGGGAGCTCATCCCGGTTGTTTCGTATGTCGCGCAAAAAGGAAGATGCAAAGGGTGCGGGGGGCGCATCTCCCCCCTTTACCCGGCGATGGAATTGGCCACCGCTGCCTTGTTTACGGCCGCGCCGATGTGGGTCGGCTGGGGCGGGCGGCTCGTTGTGGCGTGGACGTTGATCAGCTTGTTTGCCATCATTGTCGTCTCCGATCTTCGCTACATGCTCATCCCCGACCGGGTGCTTTTGGTGTTTGCCGGTTTGTTTTTGGTTGAACGGCTTGTGATCCCATTTTTGCCGTGGGCCGATATGCTCCTTGGGGCGGCGGTCGGATTTTCGCTTTTATGGCTGATCGCCGTTTTGTCCAAAGGCGGGATGGGGGGCGGCGATGTGAAGCTGTTTGCCGTGCTAGGGTTTGTGCTCGGTTGGAAAATGGTGTTGCTCGCGTTTTTCTTGGCGACGTTGTACGGAACGGTGATCGGGCTTGTCGGCATGGCGTTGGGCCGCGTGCGGCGCGGCAAGCCGATGCCGTTTGCGCCGGCGATCGCACTCGGGGCGTTGACCGCGTTTTTCTTCGGAGAAGCGATCGTGCGCGCGTATATTTCACTCATTATGTAAAGACGGCAGAAAGGAAGCGGAATGAAGATGGCGTTATGGCGGCGAAAGGCGAAACAGGCGAATATCATCATCAAAGATCATGTCCTCCGCTATGTGGAAGCAAAGCCGGGACAGCCGCCCGAGGCGAGGCGATGGGGCGAGCGAGCCTTGCCGCCCGGCATCATTCGCGATGGAAAAATCGCCGATTGGGAAACGTTGGCGATGATTTTGGACGAATGTGTTGACGAATGGAAACTTGACGGGCGGCGTGTCCGCTTTGTCGTTCCCGATCCGTTTGTGATGATCCGCCATTTGCCGCTTCCCGCTCATTTGTCGGACGAGGACATCCGCGGCTATTTGTTTATGGAGCTTGGTGAATCGATTCCGCTTCCGTTCGCCGATCCGGTGTTTGACTACGTCGTGGCCGAGAGAACAAACGAGGTGCTGAACGTGCTGTTGTTTGCCGCGCCGGAAGAGGCGGTGGCCGAATATGCGGCGCTCTTGGAAGACGCAGGCCTGCGCCCGGTGGCGGCCGATGTGTCCCCGCTTTGCGCCTATCGCCCGTTTTTTGTTGCCGGACAAGCCGCGGCGGACGACCACATTTTGCTTGTCCAGTTTGACGAATCGGCTGTCAATTTGAGCGTCTTCCACCGCCATTTGCCGCAGTTTATGCGCCATGTGCCGCTTGAGGCGCCCGGGGAGCGAACGATGCCGATCGTTGACCCGTTTGCGGAGGTGTATAAGGAAATCGAGCGGATGATGAGCTTTTATTCGTTTTCCATCCAGCAAGGAAAACAGCAAATTACGCGCCTCTTCCTCACCGGCGACCATCCGCGGCTTGACGATGTGTTTGCCGTTATGTCAGAGCGGCTTGATGTGCCGCCGGAGCGGCTTTCTCGCTCGATTGATCCGTTGCCGGATCGTTATCATCTCGCCTGGGGATTGGCGTTGAAAGAAGGAATGGCTGACCATGATCGTTGACATCAACTTGCTGCCGCGCAAAGAGCCGCGCCGTGCTGGCGGCCTTCGCCGTTTTGCTTCTGCTGCTTGGCGCTGGGGGAGGCTACTGGCTGATGGAGCGTGCGAATCAACGGCTCGCGGCGCTTGAAGGGGAGCTTCGGCAAGTGCGCGCTGAGCAGGCGGCGATGGAGGCGAAGGGAAAAACGACGGAGCAGCAGCAAGCTGAGCAAGAGCTTGCGAAAGCGGTCGAATGGGCGAACCGTTATCCGCTCAAAACGGTGCCGCTGTTGCGTGCGTTGGCCAAACAACTGCCGGAGCGCGGCTTTATCATGAACTTTTCGTATGCCGGTCAAAAGACGGTGACGATGACAGTGCAGTTTGATGCGGCGGAAGAAGCGGCCTATTATTTAGATCGGCTTGAGGAAGTTCATTTGGTCAAAGCCGTCAAATTGACCGGCATCTCGGCCAGCGGCGAAAGCGGCGGGGCAGAGGGGGAAACGATCGTGCCGCGGTATATCGCGCAATATGAGCTGGAACTTCAGCCGACAGGAAAAGAGGGGGACAACGAATGATGGGCCGTTTTGGAAAATGGCCGCTCGTGTTTACCGGGGTGTTTCTTCTTGCCGCTCTTTTGTTTGCCGCTTTCTATGTTTTTGTGCTCATGCCGCGCTACGAACAAATGGATCGGCTCGAGGCGGTCGTACAAAGCGAGAAAAACGTGTTGGCTGCAATGAAAAAGCAGGCGGCGGGGAATCGAGAAGAAACGGCAGAGAGCCTGGCGGCTTTGCAGAGGAAAGTGCTGGTGCGCCCGTTCGCCGACCAACTGTTGCTGGCGTTTCAAAAAGCGGAATATATTTCTGACAGCCGGTTATTGAGCGTCAGCTTCGCTGAAGGGCAAGGAACCGGAGAATCTCCTTCGCAAGGGAACGCGAATGGAGCGGAAAGCAAGGCGTCCGGAGACAAGGCGTTGATTCCTCCAAGCGGCATCCAGTCTATTACCGCCCAATTGACGGTGGAATCTCCCTCCTATTATCAGCTTGAACGGTTTTTAGAGGTGCTTGAGCACTCCGAGCGCATTTTGGCGGTGGAAGGATTGACGTTTACCGGCCCGCCGGAGTTGACGTCCACCGCTGTCGACGTGCAACCGCTCGCCTATTCCATCAATGTCCGCGCCTTTTACGCGCCGCAGCTTGAGAAATGGAAGCAGCTCATTCCCATCCGCGATGTCCCTCCGCCAAGCGGCAAAGACAATCCGCTCGTGGAAATGGCGCCGTCTTCGGGCCGGTAGCGGGGATGGTGGAAGTCCGATATGCTCATTCGCATGAAGCGGGGGATGACCCTCATTGAGCTTTTGGCTGTGTTGGTGATCATCGGCATTGTGGCGATGATCGTCGGTCTTGCCATGTGGACGGTGATTGATCGGGCGCGCGAGCGGGCGTTTGTTTCCAATGCGTATGGACTATGTCAACTACCCCCACTTAGCTAACGCTTGAAGTGGGGGCTTGCAACTCCCCAGAAGTACAAGCGGACTTCGTCCTCCTTCCTTGACTTGGGGTTGCATCAGGGCAGGTTGACAACTACCCAACGACGCAGGTCATGCCTGCATCGTTACCGATTCTCTCGGTGTGTCTGTTGGCAGTACTTGGCTTCCACACACAACAGACGGATCTACGCTCGATGTTTTACGGTTACAACGTTTCCTGTAACCAACTCCATACATCGAGTAGCCGTTATTGGAGTGCCTTTATTAAACGGTTTTCTCCACGCCTTTATTATATCATACACAAAAGAAAAGGGGAACGCGCATTCCTCTCCCACTTACTCCCTTTGGTCGTTGAAGTGGGAGTCTCCTGCGCGAAATAGGATGAAGCGGCGCGGCTGTATGTCGGCGCGGAAAAAGTGGAGTTTTTGCCAGCCCGTTCTTCTGCCATATTGTTGTATGGCGAATTGGTGGGCAACGGTTTGTTGGATCCAATCGAAGATCCGTTTACCGGAAATGTATTGCCGCCGGAAACAAACCCATCATACGTGCTTGTGACGAAACGGGAAGACGGCGGGATCGATTACGCCGTTTGCTTGAAAGGGGAGACGAAGCAGCTTTGCGCCTATGAGGGGCGCGAGCAGCCGATTCCTGTCGAAGCGCTGGGGACGGAGATGATTCGTGACCGATAATGTCGGAAAATGAAGAACAGAAGCGGGGACAAGACGACAAATGTCTTGTTCTTTTTTTTTCTCTTTATGGTAAGATAGGCGAAAGAAATCGAAGTGTGAAAAAGGACGGTGGCAAAATGGACAAGCAGCGTCCGGGCATTACGGTGAACATTAACGGACAATCGCGGCCGTTTACCATTGAACAACCATCGGACGAGCAACAGGATGAACCCGGCGGACAGAAGCACAGAGCGGCTTCGCCGGCCGCTTCTTCCGTTGGTGGAACCTCGGTCGGACATCTTTCGCTCAGCCCTCGGCAGGGGGGCAGCCTTCCAGACGGTGGAGATGCAACGGATCGCGGGCGCAACGGCGGACAAGAAACGAAAACAGAAGTGATGGCCGTTGCTGAAAAGGAGGGGGCTGCCGCTATGGAAGCTGATGAACCGATCTTTTCCGTTTCAGAGGCAGTCCCCAAGAAGAAAGTCGGCAAAACGCGCCGGCCGTGGCTGCCGTCGCACGTCAAGCCGCTGTTTCTCGCGGCGGCAGTCGCGGCGCTTGTCGGCATGGCATTTGGCATGGTGATGCTTCGTCTTGTCCCGAAGGAAAAAGCGGAGCCATCGCCGGCGGCGGAAGCGTTGACAGAACTGACGGAGGATGGAGCGGTTTCGGGCAGAGGACGTGCGGAAAGCGAGTTGCCCGCCCCGTTTTCGGTCGCTGTCATTCAGGCCGGCGTCTACTCAAATGCGGATTCGGCGGCGCGGGCAGCCGAATCGATTCGACAGGCCGACGTGCCGGTCGTGGTGGCTGGAAAACAGCCGGCGGCTCTCTATATTGCGGTTGGCGCGGATAAGGAAGCGCTGCGGGCGGTCAACGACCAATACCGAGGAGCGGTGCCGAGCACGTACGTGAAGGAGCTGTCGTTTGCGGCCGACACGAAGGCGCGCCGGTCGGATATCGTCCAAAAAGGAGAGGCGCTATACGGAAGCATGGCAGCAGTTTCCGCCGCTTTGCTCGCCGGCAAGGATGTGAGCGACGGGGAATGGAAGGCGCTGAGCAAGGTGTACGGCTCGTTTGAAAAAAGCGAAACACCCAACGACAACACGGTCAAGAAATATGCCGAGTCGCTGAAGCAGGCGTATTTGGCGCTTGTTGCCTACAAGGAGGGGGAGGAAAAAGAGCTGCTGAACAAAACCCAGCAGCTGCTGCTTGAGGCGCTTGCCGTTTACATGGAGTTGGTTCCGCTGCGGAGCTGAACGGCTCCGTTTTTTGTTTTTTCGCCCGCCTGCAGAAATTGCCTTTCACCGCAAAATTTGCTACGATACAAATGAATCTTCCGAACCGAAACGAAGAAAGGAGAATGACGATGCCCCCACGGTTCGTGCTTGCCTCTCGTTCCCCGCGCCGCAGGCAAATCCTCGAGCTGGCCGGCTGGGCGTTTGACGTGCAGGAAAGCCAGGCCGATGAGACGATCCCCCCCGGAATGCCGCCCGACGCAGCCGTTCAATTGCTGGCCCGCCGGAAAGTGGAAGCGGTTGCGCCGTCTGCGCCCGGTGCCTTCGTTCTTGGCGCCGACACGATCGTCGTGTGCAACGGACGCTTGTTGGGAAAACCGCGCACCGAAACAGAAGCGTTTGACATGCTGCGGCTTTTGTCCGGACGAACGCATGATGTTTGGACCGGTGTCGCGATCGCGGCGCCGCACGGGAAGACTGTGTCATTCGCTGAAAAAACAGCGGTGACGTTTTGGGAGTTGAGCGATGAGGAAATCACATCCTACATCGCCACCGGAGAGCCGATGGACAAGGCGGGGGCGTACGGCATTCAAGGCCGGGCTGCCTTGTTTGTCAGGCGGATTGAGGGGGATTATTTGACGGTCGTCGGCTTGCCGCTGTCGCGGACGGTACGGGAGCTGCGCCGGCTTGGATGGCCGCCTTACGGAATGGAGACGTGATTGTTTCAGCAAAGGATGTTCAGTCTGGGGCTTCGCCATGGCCGCGAGACGGCATGGGGACGCGATGTGGCCAAGCAGCTGGGCGCCTGCAGCGCGCCAGCCGTTTGGTCGAACAAAAATACGAAAAGGGAGGAATACAATGGCGTGGATGATCCGCGATGTGCCGAAAGACAGCCGTCCGCGCGAACGGCTGTTGTCGTCGGGGCCGGAAAGCTTGGCAGACCATGAACTGCTGGCGATTTTGTTGCGCACCGGAACGAAGGACGAGTCGGTCGTGCAGCTTGCCCAACGCTTCCTTCGCCACTTTGAAGGGCTAAGGCTGCTCAAAGACGCAACAGTGGAAGAAATGACGAATATTAAAGGAATCGGGCCGACAAAAGCGGCGCAAATTTTGGCGGCGTTGGAACTCGGCCGCCGCATCCACCAATCCGGCTACAACGACCGCTATGTGATCCGCTGTCCGGAGGACGGAGCCAAATATGTGATGGAAGATATGCGGTTTTTGTCGCAAGAACATTTTGTTGCGATTTATTTGAATACAAAAAACCAAGTTATTTATCGCAAAACGGTGTTCATCGGCAGCTTAAACGCTTCAATTGTCCACCCGCGCGAAGTGTTTAAAGAGGCGATCAAACGATCCGCCGCCTCTGTCATTTGCGTGCACAACCACCCCTCCGGTGATCCAACCCCAAGCCGCGAAGACATCGATGTCACCAAACGGCTCGCGGAATGCGGCCGCATTATCGGTATCGAGCTGTTGGACCATCTTATCATCGGCGATCAAAAATTCATCAGTCTGAAAGAAAAAGGCTATGTCTAACGGTTCTCATTTTTTGTCGAATCAGTTATAATATCAACTATGAGTTTTTCCGAATCCGTTTAGGCGGTGCTGTACAATTTATAAATGACTGACATCCGACCAATTTGGCCAATAGAAAAATGATAATACGCATTTCGTTTCGGAAAGGAAGATCAACGATATGTTTGGGATTGGAACGAAAGATCTTGGGATCGATTTAGGGACAGCGAACACGCTTGTTTATGTCAAAGGAAAAGGGATCGTCTTGCGCGAGCCGTCCGTCGTCGCCATTCAGCGCGACACGAAGCAAATTGTTGCGGTCGGCAACGAGGCGAAAAACATGATCGGGCGCACGCCCGGCAACATCGTGGCGCTGCGGCCGATGAAAGACGGCGTCATCGCCGATTATGAGACGACAGCGACGATGATGAAATATTATATTCGCAAAGCCACCAAGACGAAGGGATTGTTTGCCGGCAAGCCGTATGTGATGGTGTGCGTGCCGTATGGCATTACAGCGGTCGAGGAGCGGGCGGTCATCGATGCGACGCGCCAGGCCGGAGCGCGCGACGCCTATACGATTGAAGAGCCGTTTGCGGCTGCAATCGGCGCTAACTTGCCGGTATGGGAGCCGACTGGCAGCATGGTCGTCGACATCGGCGGTGGCACGACCGAAGTGGCGGTCATTTCGCTCGGCGGCATCGTGACGAGCCAGTCGATCCGCATTGCCGGTGATGAAATGGATGAAGCGATCATCCAATACATTCGCAAGTCGTATAACCTCATGATCGGCGAACGGACAGCCGAGGCGATTAAAATGGAAATCGGTTCAGCCGGAAATCCGGAAGGAATCGGAAACATGGAAATTCGCGGCCGCGATTTATTGACGGGCTTGCCGAAAACGATCGAAATCAGCGCCGAGGAAGTGGCTGAGGCGCTTCGCGACACGGTTTATGCCATTGTGGAATCCGTGAAAAACACGCTTGAAAAAACGCCGCCGGAGCTAGCGGCCGACATCATGGACCGCGGCATCGTCCTGACGGGCGGCGGAGCTTTGTTGCGCAATTTGGATAAGGTCATCAGCCAAGAAACGGATATGCCGGTCATCGTCGCCGAAAATCCGCTTGACTGCGTGGCCATCGGCACAGGAAAAGCGCTCGACCACATCGACTTGTTCAAAAACAAGGCGAGAGACCATCGCTGACAGCAAGAAGGTGCCGACGCATGCCACAGTTTTTCGGAAATAAGCGCCTCATTTTTTTGCTTGTCAGCATCGTCATTCTCGTCATGTTGATCGGGTTTTCGCTGCGCAGCCGCGAAGAGTTGACGTGGCCGGAGCAGTTTGTGAAAGACACGGTTGGCTTTGTCCAGCTTCTGTTCGGGAAGCCTGCGCAAGTGGTCGCGGGCTTCCTTGAAAATGTGAGCGACCTTCGCCATACATATGAGGAAAATCAATTGCTGAAGGCGAGGCTTGAGGAGTATGCGGCGCTGCAGGCCGAAGTGGAGTCGCTGCGCCAGGAAAACGAACGGTTGCGGGCGCTTCTCGATAAAAAAGAGAGTTTGCGCGATTTTATCCCCATTCAAGCGACCGTGATCGGACGGAATCCAGACCGTTGGCGGGAGACGGTGATCGTCAACAAAGGTGCGCAACACGGGGTGAAAAAAGATATGGCCGTCATTACCCCGGCTGGACTTGTCGGCAAAGTGCAGCATGCTTCCCAATTCACATCCACCGTCCAGCTGTTGAGCGCGCTTGACCAAAACAACCGCATTTCCGCGTATGTCCAAGGAAACGAAAATGTATTCGGCTTAATTGAAGGGTATGACAGCAAACGACGCGAACTGATCCTTGGCGAAATTCCAATTGACGCCAAAGTGAAGGAGAAGCAAAAAGTATTGACTTCCGGCCTCGGCGGCGTGTTTCCAAAGGGATTGCCGATCGGTGAAGTGACGGAAGTCAAACCGGATCAGTACGGGCTGACGCAAGTCATCTATGTCAAGCCGTTTGCCAACTTGTACGATGTGGACGACGTTATGATTGTGAAACGGACGATCGATGCAACACTGCAAGAAGAGGAGGAGGCAAAGTGAACAAGTGGCGTCTCCCTTTCCTTGCGGTGTTATGTTTTGTCAGTGAAAGCATTTTGGTTGATGTATGGCCGAAAGGCGATGTATACATCCGGTATTTTTTTGTTCCCCGCTTTTTTCTCATTTTTTTGGTGCTGATGGCTGTGCACTTCGGCGGAACGCGGGCGATGGGGTACGGGTTTATCTTCGGGTTTCTGTATGACGTCGTCTACACAGAGCTGCTCGGTGTTTACGCGTTTGCCTATGCGCTCATCGCCTATGGAGCGGGCAAAGTGATGAGATGGTTTCACCAGAACTGGCTCGTTCTTTTTTTGATGTCGTTGTTGGCTGTCGCGGTGCTTGACAGTTATGTGTACGGCATCCAGCTGTTGATCGGACGGACGGATTGGCCGTTTGCCGTCTTTTGGGGGCGCCGCTTATGGCCAACGCTGCTGTTAAACGCCGTGTTTTTGCTCGTCTTTTTGCACCCGCTTGAACGGTGGATGGCAAAAATTCGCCGGTCGGAGCAGGAAGAATAAAAGAGGAAAAACGGCCCGTTTTGTAGAATTATTCGTTGGGGTGAACGTTGTGGCAAAGCAAAAGCAGCAGTACGTGACGATTAAAGGGACGAAAGACGGGCTGACGCTGCAGTTGGATGACCGCTGTTCGTACGAGGACTTGTTGAAAGAAATCGAAGAGCGGCTCATCAAACGCGCCGGCGTTGCGCCAAACAGTCCGCTCGTCTCCGTGCATCTCAAAGTCGGGAACCGTTACTTGACGCCCGAACAAGAAGAGGAGCTGCGCGCGCTCATCCGCCGTTCCAAAAACTTGGTCGTCGATTCAATCGAAAGCAATGTCATATCGAAAGCGGAAGCGCTCGAATGGGTGCAAAAAATGAAAATTTCGGCTGTCCCGCGCATCGTCCGTTCCGGGCAAGTGCTTCATGTCGAAGGGGATTTGCTGCTGATCGGCGACGTCAACCCTGGCGGAACAGTCATCGCCGGGGGGAACATTTTCATCCTCGGCGCTTTGCGCGGCATCGCTCATGCTGGGTATAGCGGGAACAAAGAAGCTGTCATCGCCGCGTCGGTGATGAAGCCGATGCAGCTGCGCATCGGCGATGTGATGAACCGCGCTCCCGACTACAAAACGGACGAAGGAAATGAAATGGAATGCGCTTATGTCGATGAACATAACCAGATTGTTGTCGACCGCTTGCAGCTGCTCATGCATTTGCGGCCGAATTTGACGCGCTTAGAAAGGAGAATGTGACCGTGGGAGAAGCGATCGTCATCACTTCCGGGAAAGGCGGCGTCGGCAAAACGACGACGACCGCGAACCTTGGGACGGCCCTTGCCATTTTGGGGAAGCGGGTGTGCCTAGTCGATACGGACATCGGGCTGCGCAACCTTGATGTTGTGCTGGGGCTTGAAAACCGCATTATTTACGACTTAGTCGATGTCGTCGAAGGGCGCTGCACCGTGCAAAAGGCGCTTGTCAAAGATAAGCGGTTCGAGAACCATTTGTATTTGCTGCCGGCTGCGCAAACGAGCGATAAATCGGCGGTCAATCCGGGGCAGATGAAAGAGCTGATCGAGCAGCTGAAGCAAGAATACGACTATGTGCTCATCGACTGTCCGGCTGGCATTGAGCAAGGATACCGCAACGCCGTCGCCGGCGCGGATGAGGCGATCGTCGTCACGACGCCGGAAGTGTCGGCCGTCCGCGACGCCGACCGCATCATCGGCTTGCTTGAAGCGGAAGAGCACGTCAAGCCGCCGCGCCTCATCATCAACCGCATCCGCAGCCATATGGTGAAAAACGGAGATATGCTCGATGTCGATGAAATCGTCATGCATTTGTCGATCGAGCTGCTCGGCATTATCGTCGACGATGAAAACGTGATCAAAGCGTCGAACCGCGGCGAACCGATCGTGCTCGACCCTAACAGCAAGGCGTCGATCGCTTACCGCAACATCGCCCGCCGCATCCTCGGCGAATCGGTGCCGCTGCCGCCGCTTGAGGAAGAGGAGAAAGGGTTGTTCTCAAAGATTCGAAAAATATTTAGCCTGAAATAGAGGAATGAGGGCAATTCCGGTAGGGAAATTGCCCTTTTTGTTTTGCCCCTCGTCTGTGCCAAGCGCCGCCAAGCTGTGCGAAAAGCCTGCTTTTCACCGCCTTTTGAGTCGCAAACCATCATTTTTCGCCGCCGCGGCTGATCACGTCTGCACCGATGGGCAGATTCAGCGCCGCGAAAAACGCCTGCTCATATTCAAACGGGTTGTCTCATAAACTAGTACAAACGTTGTTAGAAAGGTGGAGGGGGGACGTATGGACCGACGCGTTCGGGAGATGAAAAAACGGATTGAACAGCGGCGGAAAGAGCGCCGTTACCAGGTGCGGGAACGAAGGGAACCGGAGTGGGGGATGGCGGATGAAGAGCGGTACGGGATGCCGGTCGTTACGTACGACCGCTATTCGTTTGAATCGGGGCCGCACCCGCTGTTCCGCAAAGAGTGGTTTCTTTTTCAAACGCTCATCGCCGCTTGCCTTGTGCTCGTCACCGCCATTTTGTTCAAACATCCGTCCGCTTCGCTCGAGCCGGCCCGGCAGTTTGTCGCTCGGACGATGGAGACGGAATTTCAGTTCGCCGCTGTCTCGGCTTGGTATGAACAAACGTTTGGCGAGCCGCTCGCCTTTTTTGCACCGAAAAAAGAACAGGAAACAAAAACTGCCTCATCATACGCGGTGCCCGCATCCGGCCGCGTGCTGGAGAGCTTTGAAAAAAACGGCCAAGGGGTGATGATTGAAACCGCAAACGGCGAAAGTGTGGAAGCGATGAAAGAAGGGATCGTCACCTTTGCCGGCATGAAAGAGAATCTCGGGAAAACAGTCGTCATTCAGCATGCCGACGGCAGCGAGACGTGGTATGGCCATTTAGGGACGATATCGGTGAAACTATACGATTTTGTCGAAATGGGAAAAGAGATCGGCACCGTCAAAGCGAGCGAAACGGATAACCAAAAAGGGCTGTTTTATTTTGCCATTAAGCAGGGAGATAAATTTATTGACCCCATCCAGGTGATCTCCTTTGAATAAGTATATCGGGCTGCTTGGCAAACTGCACGTTCATCCGTTGTTATGGCTGATCGGCGGCATGGCGGTGCTGACCGCCCATTTTAAGCAGCTTTGTTTGCTGTTTTTTATCGTCCTTGTTCATGAGCTCGGCCATGCGGCGGCCGCGGCGTTTTTTTCGTGGCGGGTGAAACGGATTTTGCTGCTGCCGTTTGGCGGGGTAGCGGAAGTGGAAGAGCATGGAAACCGGCCGTTTCGCGAGGAGTGGATCGTGACGCTCGCCGGGCCGGCGCAGCATCTTTGGCTCGGGGCCGCAGCGTGTTTTTTTTGGAAGGCCGGTTGGATGGATGACGGGAGCTGGGAATTGTTTTTTCGCTATAACGTTGCTGTCTTCGGGCTGAACCTGCTGCCGGTTTGGCCGCTTGATGGCGGCAAACTGTTGTTTTTGCTGCTTTCGTATCGCCGCCCGTTCAGTGAGGCGCACCGGAATATGGTCGCCATCTCAGCGGCGGTGCTCGTTGTCGGCGTGATCCTTTTGCTCGTCGCGGCGCCGCGCCAGTTGGAGTTGTGGGTGATCGCCGCTTTTTTGGCGCATGCCGTCTGGCAGGAGTGGAAGCAGCATCCGTATATCGTGATGCGCTTTTTGCTTGAACGGTATTACGGAAAAAAAGGCGACTATACAAGGCTGCAGACGATCACCGCCTCCGCCGAGGAGCGCATCTCGGCCGTGCTGCACCGCTTTTACCGTGGACAAAAGCATGCGATCGTGGTCACTGGCGGGAGCGGCGAGCGGATGACGCTCGATGAAAATGAGCTGCTGCATGCGTTTTTTGCGGAAAAGCGGACCGATGCGCCGCTAGGTGCACTCATTTATTAAAGCGGCGACCGCCGCTTTTTTGTTGGCTTTTGTGGAGAAAATAGTGGTTGACGATGGGCTGTTTCTATGTTACTATAAATGACGTTGTAGACTTTTTGTCCCTTTCGGAAAGGACAAAAGAGGGCGGCTGTCGCAAAAAGACGCACCCGTACTACAACCGCTCAGCGCGGGTTGTGAAGCGTTCCATCCGGAACCGCCTTGACGCTGGCGAGTCTGAGTATTATGAAGGAGGTGCGATGCATGTACGCAATTATCGAAACTGGCGGCAAACAATTGAAAGTGGAAGAAGGCCAAGAAATTTACATTGAAAAATTGGATGCCAATGAAGGCGATACGGTCACGTTTGACAAAGTGTTGTTCATCGGCGGGGAAACGGTGAAAATCGGAAACCCGACGGTCGAAGGCGCAACCGTGACGGCGAAAGTGCAAAAACATGGCCGGCAAAAGAAAATCATCGTCTTCAAATATAAAGCGAAAAAGAACTATCGCCGCAAACAAGGCCACCGTCAGCCATACACCAAAGTCGTGATCGAAAAAATCAACGCATAAGATGATTCGCGTCACGATTGAACGGGAGGCGGACGGCTGCATTCGCGCGTTTACGATGGAAGGGCATGCCCATTTTGCGAAACGCGGAGAGGACATTGTATGCGCTGGTGCTTCGGCGGTTTCGTTCGGCACGATCAACGCCATTGAGGAGCTCACCGGCGTCCGCCCGAATGTGTCGCTCGGCCAAGACGGCGGCTATCTTCGCTGTGAGCTTCCGGAGCTGGAAGAAGCAGCGACGGCAGAAAAAGTGCAGCTTTTGCTCAAAGCGATGGTCGTCTCGCTGAAGACGATCGAACGCGATTACGGAAAATTCATCCGCGTAACATGGAAGTAGCAGGAGGTGACTGCCATGCTGAGACTCGATTTGCAATTTTTCGCTTCGAAAAAAGGGGTCGGTTCGACGAAAAACGGCCGCGACTCGATCGCGAAACGCCTTGGCGCGAAACGCGCTGACGGCCAATTCGTCACGGGCGGCTCGATTTTGTACCGCCAACGCGGAACGAAAGTCCATCCGGGCTTGAACGTCGGCCGTGGCGGCGATGACACGCTGTACGCCAAAATCGACGGCATCGTCCGTTTTGAACGGCTCGGCCGCGACCGCAAACGCGTGAGCGTCTATCCGGTCAGTCAAGAAGCGTAATATTGTTTCGAAAAACTCTAACCGTGGCGGTTAGAGTTTTTCTTTTTCCCCTCGAAAAACCGCTCCCGTTCGCTGTCAGAAAATGCTATAGTAAAAGTAAACTGTCCTCTCTAAAAAGGGAGAAGGAAACAACAGGCGGCGCGGGAAGCTGCGCTGCATTGAATAGGGGAGCGTTGCATGGAAAAGCGATGGACTGTCGTCGAAGTGATGCGCCATGCCCGCCATGACTGGCTGAACAAAATCCAGCTCATTAAAGGCCATTTGGCGCTCAATAAAGTGGAGCGGGTGCAAGAAATCATCAACGGCATTATCGGCGAAGCGCAGCAGGAAACGCGGTTAACGAACTTAAAGGCCGAACGGTTTGCTGAGCTGATGATGACGTACAACTGGGAGCCGCACCCGATTTTTCTTGAGTATGAAATTGTCGGCGGCGAGGCTGATTTGTCGCCGTATGACGAACAATTGAGCGAATGGTGCCGCCGGTTTTTTCGTCTGCTTGAGGCGCAGGCCGATGAGCAGACAGAAAACCATTTATGCGTGACGATTGAGATTGCGGATGGGCGGGTGGGGCTCTTTTTTGACGGCCGCGGCGCATGGCGGGATGGTGATGCCATTCGCGCCTGCCTCGAGCGCTGTGAGCCATCAGCACCGCTTCGGCTCGTGTCGTTTGCTGTCGGGGCGGACGAATTGACGGTGGAGCTCGAGCTGCCGCTCGGCTCCGGGTCGCCTTATTGGTAAGCACATATTGACAGCATTGAATTGGCTCTGTATACAATAATAAATATTAGCTACACTCATTTTGTCATGATGGAAGCGAATCGGAGGAACAGCCATGTTTGTCGATCAAGTGAAAATTTATGTAAAAGGCGGGGACGGCGGCAACGGCATGGTCGCGTTCCGCCGGGAAAAATACGTCCCGAAAGGCGGTCCGGCCGGCGGGGACGGCGGCAAGGGCGGCGACGTCGTCTTCGTCGTGGACGAAGGGCTGCGAACGCTAATGGATTTTCGCTACCAGCGCCATTTTAAAGCGCCGCGTGGCGAAAACGGCATGTCGAAAAACCAGCATGGGAAAAACGCGGAAGACCTGCTCGTCAAAGTGCCGCCTGGGACGGTCGTTATCGATGCCGATACAAATGAGGTGCTCGCCGATTTGACGGAAGCCGGACAGCGGTTTGTCGTCGCCAGAGGCGGGCGCGGCGGGCGCGGCAACACCCGGTTCGCGACTGCGGCCAATCCGGCGCCGGAAATCGCCGAAAACGGCGAGCCGGGCGAAGAGCGAAACGTCATTTTGGAATTGAAGCTGCTTGCCGATGTCGGGCTTGTTGGCTTCCCAAGCGTCGGCAAATCGACGTTGCTGTCGGTTGTTTCCGCCGCGCGGCCGAAAATCGCGGAATATCATTTTACAACGCTTGTGCCCAACCTAGGCGTTGTCGAAACAGAAGACGGCCGCAGCTTTGTCATGGCCGACTTGCCGGGGCTGATTGAAGGCGCCCATCAAGGGGTGGGGCTTGGGCATCAGTTTTTGCGCCATATTGAACGGACACGCGTCATCGTCCATGTCATCGACATGGCGGCGGTGGAAGGACGCGACCCGTATGACGATTACGTCGTCATCAACGAGGAGCTGAAGCAATACAACTTGCGTTTGACGGAACGGCCGCAAATTGTCGCCGCCAATAAAATGGACATGCCAGGTGCCGAAGAAAACTTGCGCCGCTTCAAAGAGAAAGTCGGCGAGGCGGTGCCGGTCTTTCCAATTTCAGCCGCGACAAGGCAAGGGGTGCGCGAGCTTTTGTTTGCCATTGCGGATTTATTGGAAACAACGCCGGAGTTCCCGCTCCATGAACCGGAAGAGCCGGCTGTGCAGCGTGTCGTCTATAAGTATGAGAAAGAGAAGCCGCCGTTTACGATCACCCGCGGCAGCGACGGAGCGTTTATTCTATCTGGCGATAAAATCGAAAAGCTGTTGAAAATGACCGATTTCTCGCGTGAAGAATCGGTGCGCCGCTTCGCCCGCCAGCTGCGGGCCATGGGGGTGGACGATGCGCTGCGCGAGCGCGGGGCGCAAGACGGCGACACCGTCCGGCTGCTCGATTACGAGTTTGAGTTTGTCGACGACTGGGATGAACGGTAAAAAGCGGGGGAAGGTGCGGTGGAGAAAAAATTTTACTTGGTGCGCGAAGATGTCCTGCCGGAAGCGATGAAAAAAGTCGTGCTGGCTAAGCAGCTGCTTGAGCGGAAAAAAGCCGCCTCGGTCGCCGAGGCGGCGCAACTTGCGAACATCAGCCGCGGCGTCTTTTACAAATACCGCGACGCCATTTTTCCGTTTCAGGCGGTGACGAAAGAAAATATCGTGACGTTGTTTTTCCATTTGGAAGACCGCTCGGGCACGCTGTCACAGCTGCTTGGCGTCGTGGCGGCGGCCGGCTGCAACGTGTTGACGATCCACCAGACGATCCCGCTGCAAGGGCGGGCGAACGTGACGCTTTCCGTCAGTACGAACGATATGCATGAAGACATCGATGACCTGTTGGGGAAGTTGAGAAGGCTTGAATTTGTCGAAAAAGTGGAAATTGTCGGTTCAGGAGTGTATTAAAGCAAGGGAGAGGCAAACGAAATGAAAATCGGCTATTTAGGACCGAAGGCGACGTTTACCGAAGCGGCGGTCGCGGCGCTGTTTCCGTCGGAGCCGCGCGAGCCGTACAATACGATTCCCGACTGCATCGACGCCGCCGCCGCTGGGGAAATTAAGGCGGCCGTTGTGCCGCTTGAGAATGCATTGGAAGGGTCGGTCAACTTAACGCTCGATTATTTGATTCATGAACAGCCGCTGCCGATCATCGGCGAAATTGTCGTCCCAATCGAGCAGCATTTGCTTGTGCACCCGTATCATGCCCCACACTGGCGCGAAGTGAAAGAGGTGTACTCGCACGCACACGCCATCGCCCAATGCCGCAAATTTTTACATACGGTGCTCAAAGGCGCCAGTCAAGTGCCGATGACATCGACGAGCGCTGCCGCCAAATTTGTGAGCGAACACCCGCACTTGCCGGCGGCCGCGATCGCCAACCGGCTCGCTGCCAACGAATATGGGCTGGTGATCGTCCAAGAGAATATTCACGACTATGACTACAACCATACGCGCTTCATCGTTGTCAGCCGGCGGAATGAGCCGCTTTCGCCCAACTCGCCGCTTTATGCCGGCGACAAAACGACTGTCGTTGTGATGTTGCCGCAAGACCATCCTGGCGCGCTCCATCAGGTGCTGTCGGCGTTTGCCTGGCGGCGGCTCAACTTGACGAAAATTGAGTCGCGTCCGGCGAAAACAGGTCTCGGAAACTACTTTTTCATCATTGATATCGACGCGCCGCTCGACGAGGTGCTCATTCCGGGAGCGATCGCCGAAATCGAAGCGCTCGGCTGCACGGTGCAGCTGTTGGGCAGTTATCCATATTATTTTGCCTAAAACAGGTGAAAAACGCGAACGGTGTGTTCCTGTCCGCGTTTTTTTTCTTTACGTGCATGCGGTTTCCGTTTAGGCTTCAATTAAAAAGCCGGCTTGTTTCAAAGCGCGGCAGGCGGCATCCAGTTTCAGCGGCGAGTCGGCCTCAAGCGTATGCAAATGCGTCCCATCCGTCAACTGAAGCAAATACGACGATTTCGTCGCTTCGATTTTGGCGATAAACTGGTCCACTTCCAGGCGGTTGCTGACCATGATCGACGCGGTCAAGTCGCCGTAGACCGGATGTTCGATTTTGACGTCTTTCACCGTCACGCCGCAGTCCACGAGCAAATACAGCTCTTCTTTCGTCCGCTCGGGCGTATGGAAGCAGGCGACCGTTCGCGTATACGTTTTGGCCGGCTCAGCCGGCTTTAAATACAGATATCCTTGGCTTGTCGCGATAATCGGTTCGTTGCGCGCCTTTAACAGCGAAATGTCTTGGACGATCACCTGGCGGCTGACGTTCGTTTTCGCCGCCAACTCGGCGCCGGTAAGCGGTGTGTCGCTTTCTTTCAGCCACTGCAAAATGAGCTGACGCCTTGCTTCCCCTAAAATTTTCTTTTCCTCCTTCATCCTGTCCATCCCCCCTTTTGCGGCAAGATCATCTGTTCGAGCGTGGATACGAGTTCGTCAATGTCAGATTGTGTCGTCGCCATGCCGAAGGAGATGCGGACGAACTGCTTCGCTTCTTCCGGCGTTTTTCCGACGGCGAGCATCGTCCGCGACGGCGCCTGCTGTCCAACCTGGCAGGCGCTGCCGGTGGAAATGGCGATGCCGGCGCGGTTGCATTCGAGCATCACCAGCTGCCCGTCCAACCCGTTAACGGTCAAACCGACAATGTGGGCGAGCCGGTAGTCGGGATGGCCTTCGACCGTGATCGGCAGCTGTTTGACGGTGATGGCGTCAAGCAGCCGGCGGCGCAGCCGTTCGAAGTGCGCTTGCTCGCTTTCCATCCGATCGTACAGCTGCTTTGCGGCTGTGATGAAGGCGGCGATGCCCGGCACGTTGACCGTTCCCGGGCGAAAGCCGGATTCATGCGTCGCTCCCCGAAACACCGGACTCCAATGGCGGCGCGGATCGATATACACCGCTCCGACGCCTTTCGGTCCGTACACTTTATGGGCGGACACCGAGATGCTGTCAATCGCCATGGCTTTGACGTCTAGCTGTATTTTAGCAAAAGTTTGGACGCAATCGCTATGGAAAAGGACGCCGCGCGCCCGCAGCAGGCGGCCGATGTCGGCAAGCGGCTGGGTGGTGCCGATTTCCGAGTTGGCGTGCTGGATGGAAGCGAGAATCGTCTGCGGCGTGATCGCCCGCTCCAAATCTTCGAGACGGATGCGTCCAAAACGGTCGACCGGCAAGTAAGTGACACGGTACCCCTCTGTTTCCAACTGTTTGAACAGATGATGGAGAGAGGCGTGCTCGATTTCCGTCGTAATCAAATGATTTCCGTTCTGCCGGCGGGCGGCGACGAGCGAACGGACCGCGAGCACGTTCGCTTCCGTGCCGCCGCTTGTGAAATACACCCCTTCCGCTTCCCCGTTGATCATGGCGGCCAACTCGCGCCGGCATAAGGTGAGCAGTTGTTTTGCTTTCGTTCCGACGTCATGCAGGCTGCTTTCGTTGCCGAAATAAACAGCTGCTGCTTCGGCGTAGGCCGCAATGGCTTCTTGGCACATCGGTGTAGTCGCTGCGTAGTCCAAATAAATCATCGTTTCCCGCCTCACTTCATTTTTTTCAGCCAACCTCTTGCCATTAGTTTAAATATGTGTAAATATAGATGTCAAGACAGGTGGAAAGAAAGGGGCGTCCAAACATGGGAGAAGGCGGCGTTGTGATTGTCGGCAGCGGACTGGCGGCGTTAACGGTCGCTTACTATTTGCCGCAGCATGAAAATGTGATGATCTTCACAAAGAAAGGCCGATCGGACAGCAACTCATGGCGGGCGCAAGGCGGGGTGGCGGCGGCGTTGGCGGAAGGAGATGGCTGGCGCAGCCATTTTCACGATACAATGACCGCCGGTTGCCTCCATAACGATGAACGAATGGTCGAGCTCATCGTCCGCGAAGGGCCGGAGCGGCTGCAGGAATGGATGAACGCCGGCATGGCGTTTGATCTCGACGAATCAGGCCGGATTTCTGTCGGTCTTGAGGGCGGGCACAGCTTCCGCCGCATTTTGCATGCCGGCGGCGACCAAACCGGAAAGGCGCTCGTTTCGTTTTTGCTTCAGCAGCTGAATGACCGTGTGCCGATCGTCGAGGGGGAACAAGTAATTGACTTGTTGATCGAAGACGGCCGTTGCGTCGGGGTGAAAACGAAGCGGGAAGACGGCCGTGTTTCGGTCTGGCGTGCGTCCGCTGTCGTATTGGCGTCCGGCGGCTGCGCGGGGTTGTACACGTTTACTTCGAATGCGCCAACGGCAACAGGCGACGGCATTGCCATGGCGTATCGCGCCGGTGCGGCGGTGGCGGATATGGAGTTCATCCAGTTTCATCCGACGATGTTGGCCGCCATGGGAAAAGCGGTCGGGCTTGTATCGGAGGCGGTGCGCGGCGAGGGAGCGGTGTTAGAGACGGAAGACGGGCGGCGCGTGATGGACGGCGTCCATCCGCTTGGCGATTTGGCGCCGCGCGATATCGTCGCGCGCGCCATCGCTGCCGAGATTGACCGCGGCGGCTGCGTCTATTTGAATATTTCCGCTGTCCCCCATTTTCGCCGCCGCTTTCCCACGATTGCCGCGCTGTGCGAAGCGCATGGGATCGATTGGGAAGCCGGCCGGCTTCCGGTCGTGCCGGGCGCCCACTTTGTCATGGGCGGCATCGTCGTCAATGAGTGGGGGCAGACGACCGTACCGGGTTTGTACGCTGTCGGGGAAGCGGCATGCACCGGCGTGCACGGCGCCAATCGGCTTGCCAGCAATTCCTTGCTTGAAGCGATTGTATTTGGCGCCCGCGCCGCCTGTTCGATCAGCCGCCGGGACGACTGGCCGGTGAAAGGAGGGCGCGCCCGAAGGTCCAATTGCCCATTCGGCCCGACGCTGCCGGAGCGGGCGTTGATTCGCGAACAGCTGTCTACACGCGTCGGCATCGTGCGTGATGGCAGCCGGCTTCGTGAGGCGGTTGATTGGCTGGAACAATTTTCTCTGCCGTATTGGCTTGAAGGTGATGTCGAGACGTTGGCGGCCGAGGACATCGAAACAGGGTATATGCTGCTTGCTGGGTGGCTGATCGCCTCTTCGGCGCTTCGCCGCACAGAAAGCCGCGGCGGCCATTACCGGAGCGATTTTCCGCATCCGCATCCGAGCTGGCAAGGGCGGCGCCTCGTGCGGACGAAAGAAGAATGGGCCTGTTTGCCGGCTGGACGGTGAATGAGCCAAGTGAACAAAGAGGGGGATGGGACATGAACGAGGTAAAGCTTGAGCAATTGCTGCGGCAGTTTTTTCTTGAAGATATCGGCGATGGCGATATCACATGTGAAACGGTTTTTCCTGCCGATGAGCGGGCGGCGGGCGTGTTTGCCGCGAAAGCGGACGGGGTCATAGCAGGCGTCGGCATCATTGCAGCCGGATATCGGCTGCTTGATCCGCGCGTCGAAGTATCGATTATGAAACGGGACGGCGAGCGGGTCGCAGCCGGCGAAGCGATCGCCGCTGCATCCGGCCCGGTCAGAGCGCTGTTGTCCGGCGAGCGCGTCATTTTGAATTTGCTTCAGCGCCTAAGCGGCATCGCCACCGTGACGCGCCAAGCCGTCGATTTGCTCGGTGACAGTCATACGCGCATTTGCGACACAAGGAAAACAACTCCCGGGCTGCGCATGCTTGAAAAGTATGCCGTCACGTGCGGGGGCGGCTACAACCATCGCTTTGGCTTGTATGATGGCGTCATGATCAAAGACAACCATATCGCCTTTTGCGGATCGATCGCCGACGCGGTCAAAGCGGTGCGGGAGCGGCTCGGCCATATGGTGAAAATCGAGGTGGAAACGGAAACGGAAGCGGAAGTGCTCGAGGCGGTCGAAGCGGGGGCAGACGTCATTATGTTTGACAACCGGACGCCGGATGAAGTGCGTTCGTTTGTCCGGCTCGTGCCAAAGCCGATCATCACCGAAGCGTCCGGGGGAATTACGCTCGCCAACGTAGCAGCGTACGGCGCGACCGGCGTTGACTACATTTCGCTCGGATTTTTAACCCATTCCGCTCGAGCGCTTGACATTAGTTTTGATTTACAATGACGGGGGGAGAAAATAATGAACGTACTGGAGCAGCTAAAACGGCTCGATGACATGCCAGAGCGCTATAGAACGATGGAAAAAAGCGAGCTCGAGGCCCGCGCTCGGTCGATAAAAGAGCGGCTCGGCCGCCGCTTGTTTATCCCTGGGCATCACTACCAAAAAGATGAAGTCATCCAGTTTGCCGATGCGACCGGCGATTCGCTTCAACTGGCCCAACTGGCGGCAAAAAACGATGAAGCGGAGTATATCGTATTTTGCGGCGTCCATTTTATGGCGGAAACGGCCGACATTTTGACGAGAGAGGAACAAGTGGTCATTTTGCCCGATATGCGCGCTGGCTGTTCGATGGCCGATATGGCTGATCTTTTCCAAGTCGAGCGGGCGTGGACAGCGCTCACGGATTTATTTGGCGAAACGATCATCCCGCTTGTGTATGTCAACTCGACGGCGGCGATTAAAGCGTTTGTCGGCCGCCAAGGCGGGGCGACGGTGACGTCGTCCAACGCGAAAAACATGGTCAAATGGGCGTTTTCGCAAAAAGAGCGGGTTTTCTTTTTGCCGGATCAACATTTAGGGAGAAACACCGCCTATGCGCTCGGCGTCAGTCTCGATGAGATGGCGGTCTGGGATCCGCGTGAAGAGTCGCTGCAATGCAGCGGGCCGGTTGACAATGTCAAAGTCATCCTTTGGAAAGGGCATTGCTCGGTGCATGAAAACTTCACCGTCCGGCAAATCGAACAAATTCGGAGGACGAAACCGGAAATGAACATTATCGTTCACCCGGAATGCAGCTGGGAAGTCGTCCAGCAGGCGGATTACGCCGGATCGACGAAATATATTATCGAAATGATCCGCAATGCCCCGCCCGGCAGTCAATGGGCCATCGGGACGGAAATGAACTTGGTCAACCGGTTAAAGAACGAACATCCGGATAAGGAGATTATTTCTTTAAATCCGTACATGTGTCCGTGTTTGACGATGAATCGGATTGATTTGCCGCATTTCGTTTGGGCGCTTGAATCACTGGAACAAGGAGTGGTCGTCAACCGCATCACCGTTCCGAACGAAGTGGCCTGTCAGGCGAAAGCGGCGCTTGACCGCATGCTTGCTCTTGCCTAGTTCCCCAACCCGGCGTGACGGAATCGCTTCCGTCCGGCCGGGGATTTTTTTATCATAAATGGGCGCTCATCGTCATACATTGTGTTGAAAGACGATATCGGGAAACAAGCATCGGTCGGATAGAGTGCAAACAGTCTCGGTGTAGGAGGGGGAGCGGAGTGAAAATCCATATTGTTCAGAAGGGAGATACTCTTTGGAAAATAGCCCAAAAATATGGGGTTGATTTTGAACAATTGAAAAAAATAAATGGGCATGTAAGCGACCCGGATATGATTATGCCCGGAATGAAAATCAAAGTGCCGACGGCGGGAGTGCCGGTCAAAAAAGAAACAAAATGGCAGGCGCCGCCGAAAAAAGCGAAAATAGAAGAGCACCCATACGCGGAAGCCAAACCGTTCGTTTCGATCGACATTGATACAGAGTTCGGCGCCGTTGCTCCAGAAAGCAAAACGCCGGCGAATGACGCACCGGCCAACGAAGAGCCGAAAGCGGCGGTGAAGGAAGCACCGAAGGCGCCGGCCAACGAAGAGCCGAAAGCGGCGGGGAAGGAAGCACCGAAGGCGCCGGCCAACGAAGAGCCGAAAGCGGCGGGGAAGGAAGCACCGAAGGCGCCGGCCAACGAAGAGCCGAAAGCGGCGGTGAAGGAAGCACCGAAGGCGCCGGACAACGAAGCGCCGAAAGCGGCGGTGAAGGAAGCACCGAAGGCGCCGGTCAGCGAAGCGCCGAAAGCGGCGGTGAAGGAAGCACCGAAGGCGCCGGACAACGAAGCGCCGAAAGCGGCGGGGAAGGCGCCAGTCAGCGAAACACCGAAAGCGACGGGGAAAGAGGAGCTGAAAGTACCTGTCAACGAAACACCAAACGCACCAGTAAATGAAACACCGAATGCGCCGGTCAATGGGGCGCCAAATGCCGCGAACGCCGAGGGAGCGAAAACGCCGACTGTCGAACCGCCGTTTGTGCATACGATCCCGCCGGCCGCTGCGTCCTCTCACGTTTCATTTGCCAAATCGTTGTCGAATCTGCCACCGATTCCGCCGAAGCCGAGCAATATTTTACCTGGCATTATGAAAGAGGAAACAGGAGAAAGCCCGGATAAACTGAAAGGGGAGCAGATGGAACCGGAAAGTGATGAAGCGCCGCCGCTTCCGAACATTCCATACGTTCCGGTCGCGCCGCCGCCAGCGTCGGCGTTTGGCAGTGATCAAGGATGTGTGCCGGTGACGCCGATTTTGCCGGGGCCAGGGTTTTATGTGCCGCCGTTGCCAGCGATGCCGCCGTATTCTCCGTTGCCCAATCCGCCGGCCGGGGAAAGCCCAGAAAGCGGCGCAGCACCTTATCCAGGCATCAGTGAAAGCAGCAGTGAATCGGCGGAGTCCCCACCGCTTCTTGGGCCGGGTGGACATGGGGCTGCCATCCCGCCGGCGCCGCCAGCGGGAGCCGCTTTCGCTTCGCCGGGATACGCGCCGCCCGGGGTGTATGCGCCTCCGGCTGGGTATCCGCCAGTTGCCTATATGCCTGTATATTCGCCGGTTCCGCACTATGGGGGGTATGCACCGCCTGGCATGTACGTGCCGCCGGCTCCATACGGGTATGCCCCACAACAGGCGGCGCCGCTTCCGTGGCCGGGCGTCGTCTACCCGACAAGCCCGCCTGGGTATGCGCCTTCGCCTGCTCCGCCGGCCGCCAGCCCGCGCCTGTTTGCCGGGCCGCCGGATGAGGAGAGCGAACATGGTGAAGAACAATAATCCAATCGAAAGAGACGCCGTCGGCCGTCTCTTTTTTCTTCTGCACCGTTGTCATCGGCTGGCCATTCACCGGGCTGTAGCGTTGAAACCGCACGTGATGGTGATCGAGGCTGGATGCGGGACGTTCGTTGCCAAAGCGTATCGCTCGCCGGCCGCCGCCAAGCGGCAAGCTTGGCTGCTTGGCGCCTTGCGCCGCGCCGGTTTTGGCGCTGCCCCGACCGTCCTCCCGATTGGGGGAGGAGGCGTGGTCGAGGCGGGGGGGTGGTATTGGCTGCTGACTGAATACGTGGCCGGCGCACGCCCGCTTGCCTTTGTCAATGAGAGCGACATTGCCGCCGGGCTCCGTGTGTTGCGCCATTATCATACGGCGACGGCAGCGATCGTTCGTAACGAACAGGCTGCGTTGCCGCTGTCTTATGCCTGGCTGTATGAAAAATGGCACCGTCGGTATCAGGACTTTCTCCAGAACTTGCCATTCATTGAAACGATGATGGATAAAGAGGACCTTTCCTTTGTCCTGCATTGGGCGCATTATTGCTTCTCAACGTGCGGCGACTACGCTGCCGAGTTGGCGGCGGAGCCTGTTGCCATCATTCACGGCGATGTGGCGCCCCATAACTTTTTGCGCACGCTGGGCGGACACGTGAGCCTCATTGATTATGATGCGGCTGCTCTCGCTTCGCCCGGGCTTGATTATTGGCAATATGCAAACCGGATTTTGCCATATATCGGGTGGTCGCATGCGGCGCTGGCCCGGTTTGCGCCGCTTCGCGGCTGGTTGAACCGGCACTGGTTTTTGCACGCGCTTTTGTTTCCGGCCGATGTGTTTCGCGAATGGCGGTCAGCCGCCGCGCGCCGCCGCCCTCTTGTGTTTGACCGCAAGCGGAGAGAACGGTTTGTCCGCCGCCTTTATGCTATGCTACAATGAGAAATGGAATCTTTGGAAAAGGAGTCGAGGGCGGATGCAAGAAAAAATTGACAAACTCGTGCAATGGTTGCGTGACCAAGTCTCATCAGCCGGTTTAAACGGGGCGGTCGTCGGCATTAGCGGCGGCATCGATTCAGCCGTTGTCGCCCATTTGATTAAGCGTGCCTTTCCGGACGATTCGCTGGGGCTGATCATGCCTTGCAAAAGCAATCCGAAAGATATGGAAGATGCGCTGAAAGTGGTGAAAAGCTGCGGCATCCGGCATTTGGTCATCGATTTGACCGAGGCGCACCGGACGTTGTTTGGCGCGGTCGAGGCCGAGCTGAAAGCCATCGGGGAATGGAGCGAAGAGCGCGCGCGCCTCGGAGATGCGAATACACGGGCGCGCCTGCGCATGACGACGTTGTATGCAGTTGCCAACAACTACGGCTACCTTGTCGTCGGAACGGACAACGCCGCCGAATGGCATACCGGCTACTTTACGAAATACGGCGACGGCGGAGTGGACTTAGTGCCGCTCATCCACTTTACGAAAGGCGAAGTGCGTGAAATGGCCCGTCTGCTCGGCGTCCCGGAGGAAATCATCACGAAAGCGCCGAGCGCCGGATTATGGGAAGGGCAGACGGATGAAAGCGAGATGGGCACGACATACGAAATGATTGATAAATACTTGAAAGGAGAAGACATTCCGGAACGGGACCGGAACATTATTGAAAAACTGCACGAACGCTCGCATCATAAACGGCAGCTGGCCATCGCGCCGCCGAAGTTTTAGCTGTTGCCTCATTGGTGCGAACTGACAGCGATAAACCCCCTTTGTTTTCCGCAATCTAAACGTAAGGCTGGCTTTCGGCCAGCCGTGGGCGAAGGAAACCAAGGGGGGTTTTCCATTGAGACAAGCGGTCAAATGGATTGGGGTGCTGTCGGCTGCCGGCTTGCTCGCTTCGTGCGCCAATTACGGGGCCAATGAGGGAGCTCAGCATTATAACAACGCGACAAGGCCGATCGGCTACTATTCGACGGAACGAAACGACGATTTCCGTTACGGCCGCTATGGGACGAACGCGCTCAACTACGACAACAACTATATATGGGCGCGCCGCGGACCGGCGACTGATTATTTGGCGGACGAAGGCCGCTTCGGCGGACCGGCGGCGACCCGGTTTGATACGGATGTTCCGGCTCTTCCAGGTGATGTCGATTTTGGCGACGGCGATTACAACTATCACGGACATTTAAATTCGTTGAGCGTCGACCCGCATCCATCATATTACCGGAGTTATGACGGCGGCCTGGCCGAGGAGCTTTCGCGCCGCGCCGCTGCAGTCGGTGGAGTCGATGATGCGCGCGCCGTCGTATACGGCGACCAAGCGCTCATCGCGATTGCGACCGATGCCCGCCATCCGGAGCGGCTCGAGCAGCGCGTCGCCAAAGCAGTTGCTCCGTACGCCAAGGGCAAACGGGTGCGCGTTACATCCAATTCGAGCATGTACCACCGCGTCCGCACGATTGACAACACCATTCGCCAAGGCGGGCCGATCAACATGGACGAAATCCGCCGCGATTTGCGCACCATTTTCATCGATCATGACACGATTCAAGAGCGGCCGAGAAACACCCGCTAGCCAAGCAGGGGCTGACCCGAACCCGCGTCTCGGGCCAGCCTCCTTTTGTGTCCTGATGGACGGCTCCGGCTGACATTTGCGGCGTTTTTTGTTATAGTAGTATTCGGAACATTCCGTTGCGATGAGAGGAGAAAGACCGATGGCTGGACATTCGAAATGGAAAAATATCCAACGGCGGAAAAACGCCCAAGATGCGAAGCGCGGCAAGCTGTTTATGAAACTGGCCAAAGAAATTTACGTTGCCGCGAAAATGGGCGGGGGAGATCCAGCGGCCAATCCCGGCTTGCGTCTTGTCATTGAGAAGGCAAGAGCAGCCAACATGCCGAACGATAATATTGAACGGGCCATTAAAAAAGCAACTGGAAACCAAGAACAAACGAACTATGAAGAAATTCGCTACGAAGGATACGGACCGGGCGGCGTCGCCGTCATGGTCGTTTGCCTGACCGACAATAAAAACCGCACCGCCGCAAACGTACGCGCCGCTTTTTCGAAAAACGGCGGCAACTTAGGGGAAACGGGGTGCGTCTCCTACTTGTTTGAGCGTAAAGGGCTGCTGATCGTCGATCGCGAGCAGCACGATATCGACGAGGATGAGCTGCTGCTGTTGGCGATCGAAGCCGGTGCTGAGGAGATGGAAACGACCGATGAGTCGTTTGAAATTTATACAGCGCCCGAGTCGTTTGAATCGGTGAAGGAGCAGCTGGAACAGCATGGGCTGACGTTTGCAAGCGCAGAGATCACGATGATTCCGCAAACGTATACGACGCTCGAAGGCGATGATTTGAAAAAAATGTTGAAGTTGATCGACACTCTTGAAGATGATGACGACGTTCAGGAGGTATACCATAACCTGGACGAATCGGTGCTTGACGAATGACAGCGCCCGCCAATTGTTGCTTGAAAAAGGGGTGTACGTCCGTCCGCCGTATATGGTCTATCCAAAAGAGGTGGAATTTATCGAGCGGCAAAGCTTTTTAACCGGCTGGTTCGGCCCGCGCCGTCCGCTCTTGGCCATTGAAGTTGCCCATTTGTTTACGATCGCGCGCAACAATGAAATTGGCAAAGCGACGCTCACGGCCTTTGCACAGGTGACCGGCGGCAACTCGCTTTGCAAAAAAGCTAAGCAGAATAGGAATAAAATGGAGAGCAACGGTGAAACTAAGAGCGTAAGGGAATCACCATGCTGGAAGAGAGGAACGGGATGATGCGAATTCTTTCCACCCTTCTGTTGGCTGTTGCCGCCGTGCTGCCGGTCCATGGGGTGTCGGCTGCGCCGGTCAAGATGACCATTGTGTTGCAGCAGCATTACTTAGACGGAGAGATGAGCGAGGAGAAAGTCACGGAAACGGTCGATTCATTGACGGAAATATGGAAGAAGTACCGCGACTGGCAGCTTATCAATCTTGATGACCGAACGATCGTCTTTCGCAAAACGGTCAACGACATTTCGCCGCTGTTGAAAACGAACGGCTATTTCGGGATTACAGACGACGGCACGTTGTCCATTTTTAACGGCAAACCGGGCCGATCGAGCGAAATTATCCAGTCGTTTTTCCAAATTGACGTGCAAAAGCTCGAAAGCCGCCAGCAGCAAAAATTAAAGCAAGGAATTCGCGTCCTCTCGAAAGAACAATACGAACAAGTGATTGAAATGTACCGCCATTTTGCGGTTGTCCAGTAAAGCGGCGACAATCCCGTGGTGCGATGCGCATCACGGGATTTCTTTTTGCTATAATGAAATCATATGATACAATGAAAGGACGAGAAAAGGGGAGGAGCGTTCCATTGATCGAGTTTATCCGCGGGTACGTCGACTACGTCTGCCCGGAATATATCGTCATTGACCATCAGGGCATCGGCTACGAAATTTTTACGCCGAATCCGTTTGCCTTTCGCGAGAGCCGCGAGGCGGTGGTGACGGTGTATACATACGAATATGTGCGCGAAGATGTGCACGCTTTATACGGGTTTTCCACGCGCGAAGAGCGCAACTTGTTCACAAAGCTGCTTCAAGTGTCCGGCATCGGTCCAAAAGGGGGTCTTGCCATTTTGGCGGCCGGGCGTCCTGATGAACTGGCGCGGGCCATCGAGGAAGAAAACGAGGCGTTTTTATGCAAGTTTCCAGGCGTAGGCAAAAAGACGGCTCGGCAAATGATTTTGGATTTAAAAGGGAAGCTCGGAGCGCTTGCGGCGCCGGCGGCTGCACGTTCGGCCGCCCCGCTTTCCGGAGAGCTGGCTGAGGCGGTCGCTGCGCTCAAGGCGCTCGGTTACGCCGAGCGGGAAATTGAAAAAATCATTCCGGCGCTCCGCAGTGAAGCGATGTCGACGGAGCAATATGTGAAGCGGGCGTTGGCGCTCTTGCTCAAGTAAGGAAAGGAGGAAACCGAGAAGGGAGGGATGGCGGTGGATGACCGGATCGTATCCAGCGCTGCCCTAGGCGGCGAGGCGGCATTGGAACCGAGTTTGCGTCCGCAATATTTGCATGAGTATATCGGGCAAGATAAAGTGAAAGAAAACTTGCGGGTGTTCATTGAAGCGGCCAAGCTGCGCGAGGAGACGCTTGACCATGTGCTGCTGTATGGGCCGC
Source organism: [Flavobacterium] thermophilum (assembly GCA_900450595.1). Classification (GTDB taxonomy): domain Bacteria; phylum Bacillota; class Bacilli; order Bacillales; family Anoxybacillaceae; genus Geobacillus; species Geobacillus thermophilus. The sequence goes on along the minus strand of UGGS01000001.1, from coordinate 1,761,031 downwards.
CGGGGCTTGGGAAAACGACGCTGGCCGCTGTGATTGCGAATGAAATGGGGGTCAGGCTGCGGACGACGTCCGGCCCCGCGCTCGAGCGGCCCGGCGATTTGGCGGCGCTTTTGACCTCTCTTGAGCCTGGCGATGTGCTGTTTATTGACGAAATCCACCGGTTGCCGCGGACGGTTGAAGAAGTGCTCTATCCGGCGATGGAGGATTATTGCCTGGATATTATGATCGGCAAAGGAACGGAAGCGCGCTCGCTTCGCCTTGACTTGCCGCCGTTTACGCTCGTCGGGGCGACGACGAGAGCCGGGGCGCTGTCGGCGCCGCTGCGCGACCGGTTTGGCGTCATCAGCCGTCTTGAATATTACCGAGTCGATGAGCTTGCCCACATTGTTGAACGGGCGGCCGCGATTTTACATATTATCATTAGCAGCGAAGCCGCTTCCGAGATCGCGCGCCGGGCGCGCGGCACCCCGCGCATCGCCAATCGGTTGCTCCGCCGCGTTCGCGATTTTGCCCAAGTGCGCGGGGACGGTGAAATTACCCTGCCGCTCGCTGTCGAGGCGCTCGAGCGGCTGCAGGTCGACCGGCTCGGGCTTGATCACATTGACCATAAGCTGCTTTTAGCGATCATTGAGAAGTTCGCCGGCGGCCCGGTCGGGCTTGAAACGATGGCGGCGGTGATCGGGGAAGAGGCGCAGACGATTGAAGAAGTGTATGAGCCGTATTTGCTGCAAATCGGTTTGCTGCAGCGGACGCCGCGCGGGCGTGTCGCAACGCCGGCGGCGTATGCCCATTTCGAAATGGAGGTTCCGAAGCGGTGAACAGCCTGCCGAAGCTGATCATGACGATTGGCGTTGTGCTCATCATGGTCGGGTTTGTCATGCAGTTTGTCAAACTCGGCCGCCTGCCGGGGGATATCGTCATCCGCAAAGGGAATATGACGTTTTATTTTCCCGTTGTGACATCCATCTTGCTGAGCGTTGTGTTATCGTTGATTTTTTACGTGCTCGGACGATTTCGCTGAAGGAAGGAGAACTGCGTCAACTACCCCCACTTAGCTAACGCTTGAAGTGGGGGCTTGCAACTCCCCAGAAGTGCAAACGGACTTCGTCCTCCTTCCTTGACTTGGGGTTGCATCAGGGGGCAGGTTGACGACTACCCAACGACGCAGGTCATGCCTGCATCGTTACCGATTCTCTCGGTGTGTCTGTTGGCAGTACTTGGCTTCCACACACAACAGACGGACCTACGCTCGATGTTTTACGGTTACAACGTTTCCTGTAACCAACTCCATACATCGAGTAGCCGTGATTGGAGTGCCTTTATTGAACGGTTTTCTCCACGCCTTTATTATATCATACACAAAAGAAAGGGGGGAACGCGCATTCCTCTCCCACTTACTCCCTTTGGTCGTTGAAGTGGGAGTCTCCTGCGCGAAATAGGATGAAAGTCGACTTGTTTGATTTCCACTTGCCCGAAGAATTGATCGCCCAGACGCCGCTTCCAGACCGGGCGGCATCAAGGCTCATGGTGCTCGATAAACGAACGGGCGCCATTCGCCATGAAACGTTTCGCAACATTATTTCGTACTTGAATCCGAGCGACTGCCTCGTTTTAAACGATACGCGCGTCATGCCGGCGCGGCTTTACGGCGAAAAAGAGGAAACGGGCGGAACGGTCGAAGTGCTGCTGTTAAAGCAATTGGACGGCGACCGTTGGGAGACGCTCGTCAAGCCGGGAAAACGAGTCAAGCCAGGAACGAAACTCACCTTTGGCGAGGGGAAGCTTGAAGCCGTCTGCCTCGATACGCTGGAACACGGCGGGCGAGTGCTTGAGTTTTCGTATGACGGCCTGTTTTATGAAGTATTGGCCGAACTTGGCGAGATGCCGCTGCCCCCGTACATTAAAGAAAAGCTTGACGACCCGGAACGGTATCAGACGGTGTACGCCCGTGAAATTGGTTCGGCAGCGGCGCCAACCGCCGGTTTGCATTTCACCGAAGAGCTGCTTGACGCCATTCGCGAAAAAGGGGTGCATATCGTCTTCATCACCCTTCATGTCGGGCTTGGCACGTTCCGGCCAGTGCAAGTGGACGAAGTCGAGAAGCACGATATGCACGCCGAGTTTTACCAAATGAGCGAGGAAACGGCTGAAACGTTAAACCGCGTCCGGAATCAAGGCGGCCGCATCATCGCCGTCGGCACGACGTCGACCCGGACGCTCGAGACGATCGCCGGCAAACATAACGGCCGATTTGTTGCAGAAAGCGGCTGGACCGACATTTTCATCTATCCCGGCTATGAGTTCAAAGGGATTGATGGGCTGGTGACGAATTTCCATTTACCGAAGTCGACGCTCATCATGCTCGTGAGTGCGCTCGCCGGGCGCGAAAATATTTTGCACGCGTATCAAGTAGCGGTCAAAGAGCGATACCGCTTTTTCAGCTTCGGTGATGCGATGCTCATCATTTGAGAAAGGAGACGAGCACGTTGACGACACCGATTCGCTTTGAACTGATCAAAACGTGCCGGCAGACGGGCGCGCGCCTTGGCATTCTCCATACGCCGCACGGGTCGTTTGAAACGCCGATGTTTATGCCGGTCGGGACGCTCGCGACGGTCAAGACGCTGTCGCCGGAAGAGTTGAAGGAAATGGGCGCAGGCGTCATTTTGAGCAACACGTACCATTTATGGCTTCGGCCGGGCCATGACATCGTCGAGGAGGCGGGCGGCCTGCACGCGTTTATGAACTGGGACCGCGGCATTTTGACCGATTCCGGAGGCTTCCAGGTGTTTAGTTTGAGCGAATTCCGCCGCATCGAGGAAGAAGGCGTCTATTTCCGCAACCATTTAAACGGCGATAAGCTGTTTTTATCGCCGGAAAAAGCGATGGAAATTCAAAATGCGCTCGGTGCGGACATTATCATGGCGTTTGACGAATGTCCGCCGTATCCCGCGACGTACGACTATATGAAATGGTCGGTTGAGCGGACGAGCCGCTGGGCCGAGCGCTGCCTGAAAGCGCACCGCCGGCCGGACGAGCAAGGGCTGTTTGGCATCGTCCAGGGCGGCGAGTATGAGGAATTGCGCCGGCAAAGCGCCCGCGATTTAGTGTCGCTCGATTTTCCCGGCTATGCGGTCGGCGGGTTGTCGGTCGGCGAGCCGAAGGAGGTCATGAATCGGGTGCTTGAGTTTACGACGCCGCTTTTGCCAGCGGACAAGCCCCGCTATTTAATGGGCGTCGGGTCGCCCGATTCGCTGATTGACGGGGCGATCCGCGGCATCGACATGTTTGATTGCGTGCTGCCGACGCGCATCGGCCGCAACGGCACCGTGATGACGAGCGAAGGTCGGGTCGTCATTAAAAATGCCCAGTACGCCCGCGACTTTTCGCCGCTTGATCCGAACTGCGACTGCTACACGTGCCGGAACTATACGCGCGCCTACATTCGCCATCTCATCAAATGCGATGAAACATTTGGCATCCGCCTCACGTCTTACCATAACGTCTATTTTTTGATAAAATTAATGGAGCAGGTGAGACAAGCGATCCGTGAAGATCGGCTTGCCGATTTTCGTGAGGAATTTTTCGAACGCTACGGCTTCAACAAGCCGAACGCGAAAAACTTTTAGCTGCCCAGAAAGGAGGGGATCGCATGAACGCGGCGATTGCCAACATCTTGCCGATCGTGCTGTTTTTCGTCATTTTTTATTTCCTGCTCATCCGTCCGCAGCAAAAGCGGCAGCGCGCCATCCAGCAAATGCAGGCGAGTTTGAAAAAAGGCGACAAAATCGTCACGATTGGCGGCTTGCATGGCATCATCGACTCGGTCGATGAAGACAAAATCATCGTCCGCGCCGGCGATGGCACGCGGTTGACGTTCGACCGCTCTGCGGTAAGAGAAGTGGTGGCGGAAAGCAAGGCATAGTGGAAGCTCAGAGGGCGGCGCCTAAGCCAGGCTGCCGTCAAAAAAAAGCGGCTGTTTCCCAATGAAACAGCCGCTTTCGCATCGATGCGCCCGCTTACGCCCGCTCGCGGCGCGCCGGCGACAAGTTGACGCCGACGATGCCGCCGAGGGAGGCGGCAATCAAAAAGCCGAGATGGTATAGCCATTGTTCGACCGTAAACGGTTTTTCGATGCCGAGAAACTGAAACAAAAAGACAATCACCGTAAACGAAAGGCCGGTCAACCCGCCGGCAAGCCACCCTTTTTCCTGGCTTTTCCCGCCGGCGACGATCCCTCCGATGAACATCGAGATGACTGAGACGGCAAAAATGATCCATGTGAGCGACGATTCATGAAGATCCGTCCATTTGAGCAGCAACGAAAAAACGAAGCTGACGAATGCCGCCAAAACGAAAATGGTGGCGACGCCGTAGACGAGTGCGCTGCCAAGCCGTGACACCGTGCTCCCCCCCTTGCCCACAATCGTTTTACCACAATATATTCGCCGTTGGACACGTTTAGAAGTTCATTTTCTTCTGTTTTTTCCGGCCAGCCAGTGCAGTCCGGGCAGGTAGACGAGTTCCTCCCGTTTGATCAGCCGGAAGACGAGAAGGGAAGCGGTATACAAAGCGATGGTTGCCGTCATCGCAAACAGCGTCCATGACGATGAAGGCGCTGCCGCCGGCGGATGATGGTAGAGCGCGTAGCCGGCCGCGCCGGCTATGGTGATGGCGATGAGCGCTTTCCCATACTCGCGCACATGAATGGAAAACGACACCGCTTTGGCGACGGTGGCAAAATGGAGAAGCGTCACAAGCACCGTGCCGACCGATGTCGCCAGCGCTGCCCCCATAATGCCTAAACCCGGCCGCGAGGCAAGAACGAAAATGCAGGCGAGTTTCACCACCGCGCCGATCAAGCTGTTCGTCATGGCGGCGTTCGCCAAATCAAGCCCTTGCAGCACGGCTTGCAGCGGGCCTTGGAAATAGTAAAACAAGAAAAATGGCGCCATCACCTGAATAAAGATGGCTGCTTCGCTTGTGCCATACATCCACCGCATTAACGGTTCGGCAAAAATGTACAGGACGACGGCGGAAAGGCCGCCGGTGACGAGCGACAGCCGCATCGCCTGGGCGATCCGGTATTCGACCAACACCGGCTTGTTTTGCGCCATCGCCTCGCTGATGGCAGGAACGAGCGCGGTTGAGAGCGCGTACGTAATGAATGACGGCAGCGTGAGCAGCGGGATCGCATAGCCGACCAACTGGCCGTATTGCCTTGTGGCAATCGATGTGGCTACACCGGCTAACGCCAAGCTATTGGCGACGACAATCGGCTCGAAAAACCAGGAAAGCGAGCCGATCAGACGGCCGCCGGTCGTCGGCAAGGCGATCCGCATGAGGCGGACGAACGTTTCTTTACCGGCATGTACGTAGCGAAAAAAGTTCGTCCGCAGGCGGATGGACTTTTTGAACTTAAATAAAAACAACAAGTACAGTAAGGCGGCCAGTTCGCCAAGGACGGAAGATGCCATGGCGCCGGCGGCGGCGTATTCGACGCCGTACGGCAGGAGCGGCTTTGTGCATAGAGCGATCAAGCTGATGCGGACGATTTGTTCAATCAAAAGCGAGTAGGCGTGCGGCTTCATTTGTTGGCGCCCTTGAAAGTAACCGCGCAGCACCGACGAGATGGCGACAATCGGCACAACCGGGGCGATGGCCACGAGCGGGTAGTATATGCGCGGGTCGGTGAACACCGTCCGCGAAAGCCACGGCGCGGCGGCGAGGAACACCGGCAAAAAGACAACGCTGAGCCCTCCGGTCGTCGTGAGCGACACGACAAGAATTTTTTTCACCCGTTGCCGGTCGCCGGCCGCTTCCGCCTCAGCGACAAGCTTCGCGATGGCGACCGGCAGCCCGATTTGGGTCGCCGTAATCGCTAACACGAGCGTCGGCACCGCCATCATGTACAGCCCGACCCCCTCGTCGCCGATCATCCGGGCGACGACGATGCGGTTGATGAAGCCAAGAATTTTTGTAATAAAGCCGGCGGCGATTAAAATGACCGTCCCTTGCAAAAATTTGGACATTTTCGTTCCCTGCCTTCTCAAATGCCTTAATCTTTTATACAATATATGCGAGACATATGGCCAAGCATGACAAGGATCATGGCTGGCATGGCGCAGGAGGGTGGGGAATGGATCACGAGCAAAAGCTGCGCGAACAGCTTATGCCGGCGCTCGAGTGCAAATATGATGAATTTCGCCTGCTCGGCTATACGCAAGTGACGCTTGACGGGCTGTGGGAATGTTTGCGGACGCGCAGGTGGAAACATGGAGCGGCGGAAAAAAAGCTGCATGAACTAGTGAGCGACATTTTGTCGCTTTCGCCGGGGGAATATATGGCCTTTTTGACGATGCGGTCGTACGAGCAGCAGCGGTTGACCGGAGGGGATGAGCTGGAGCGCATTCTTCACGATTTGTTATAGCGGAAAAATTGACACTGGCCGCCCGCTGCCCCATAATGAAAGTCGAAGCGGATCCGTTTCACGATGACGCTGCGGCGGCTAGGCCGACAAGATGAGCCAAAGGAGGATTTCAAAACGGATGGTAAAGCGAAGCCGCATCGTCGCCTTTTTTCTCCTTTTGTTGCTGTTTGCAGGAGTGATAGGGCCGACGATTCAAGGAATTGTACATAACATAAAGCTGGGCCTTGATTTGCAAGGCGGATTTGAAGTGCTGTATGAAGTGAAGCCGGCGAAAAAAGGCGACAAAATTGACCATGAAACGCTCCAAAGCACGGTCAGCGCCTTAAACCGGCGGATCAACGTCCTCGGCGTCAGCGAGCCGCGCGTCGACATTGAAGGGAACGATCGCATCCGCGTCCAGCTCGCCGGAGTGAAAGATCAAAACGAAGCGCGCCAAATTTTGGCGACGCAGGCGAAGCTCACGTTCCGCGATGTGAATGACAACGTGCTGATGGACGGAAGCGACCTCGTCCAAGGCGGGGCAAAACTGTCGTTTGATGAAAACGGCCGGCCGAGCGTGGCGATTAAACTAAAAGATGCTGACAAGTTCCGCCAGGTGACGGAAAAAGTGTATAAGATGGGGCCGCCGAACAACATTTTGGTCATCTGGCTCGATTTTCAAGAAGGAGTCGATTCGTACCGAAAAGAAGCAGGCAAGGCGGATCCAAAATTTATTTCTGCCGCGTCTGTCAACCAAGTGTTCAACCAGACCGACGTGTCGATCGTCGGCAACTTTACGGTGAAAGAAGCGCAGCAGCTCGCCGATTTGTTGAACGCGGGCGCGCTGCCTGTCGAGTTGCATGAAATTTACTCGACGTCTGTCGGCGCCCAATTCGGGAAAAACGCCTTGCAAAAAACGATGTTGGCCGGCATCATCGGTATCGCTGCCATCTTCGTGTTTATGATTTGGTTTTACCGGCTGCCGGGAGTCATTGCCGTCATTACGTTGTCCGTCTATATTTATTTGATTTTGCTGTTGTTTGATTGGATGAACGGCGTCTTGACGCTGCCGGGCATCGCCGCTCTCATTTTAGGGGTCGGGATGGCGGTCGATGCCAACATTATTACGTACGAGCGAATCAAGGAAGAAATTAAGCTCGGCAAGTCGATGCTGTCGGCGTTTCGCGCCGGCAACCGCGGCTCGTTTGCGACGATTTTTGATGCCAACCTTACCACGATCATCGCCGGCGCGGTCTTGTTCATTTACGGGACAAGCTCGGTCAAAGGGTTTGCGACGATGCTCATCATCAGCATTGTCGTCACCTTCGTCACGGCGGTTTACGGCACGCGTCTGCTGCTCGGACTGCTTGTCTCGAGCCGCTGGTTGGATAAAAAGCCGGAATGGTTCGGGGTGAAACGGTCGGAGATCTTAAACATCGCTGAAACGACCGATGAAACGGAAGTGCCGACGAAGTTTGACCGCTGGGATTTTGTCAAACATAGCAAAAAGTTTTTCCTGTTCTCCGGCGCCTTGACGCTTGCTGGCGTCATTTCGCTGGCAGCGCTCGGGTTGAATCTCGGCATTGATTTTACAAGCGGGACGCGCATTGAGGTGGCGAGTAGCCGCCCGATCGATGCCGATGAGCTGCGCGGCTATTTCAAGGAGCTCGGTCATGAACCCAAGGAGGTCATCCTTTCCGGCGCGGATGGGAAAACAGGCGTCGTTCGCTTAATTGGCGTGCTTGATAAAAACGAAATTGCGAAGCTGAAAAGCGAGTTGAAAGAAGCGTACGGATTTGAGCCGAACGTAAGCACCGTCTCGCCGATCGTCGGCAAGCAGCTCGCCCGCAATGCGCTCATCGCTGTGCTCATTTCGTCGATCGGGATCATCCTTTATGTGACCGTCCGTTTTGAATGGCGGATGGCGCTGGCGGCGATTATCGCCTTATTGCATGATGCGTTCTTCATCGTGACCGTGTTCAGCTTAACGCGTCTGGAAGTCGACTTGACGTTTATCGCCGCCGTGTTGACCATCATCGGCTACTCGATCAACGATACGATCGTCACATTTGACCGCATCCGCGATCTTATGAAAAGGCGGAAGCCGAAAACGGTCAGCGACTTGCAGCATATCGTCAACCGGGCGTTGCAGCAAACGTTTACGCGTTCGATCAACACCGTCTTAACGGTCTTGTTTACTGTCATCGCCTTGCTTTTGGTCGGCAGCGAAGCGATCCGCAACTTCAACCTCGCTTTGCTTGTCGGGCTTGTTTGCGGCGTATACTCGTCGCTTTGCATCGCCTCGCAGCTCTGGGTCGTTTGGAAAGGCCGGGAGCTCAAAAAAGGCAAAGGGGCAAAAAAAGCGGCACCGGAAGCCGAACCGAACTTATAATGACCGCACCGGAAAAGGCGCTTGCTTTTTCCGGTGCTTTTTCTTTCGCAACGATGAGGGAAAAATGGGTTACACTAATGGCCAGATGCAAAGCAGGCGAAACGCAAAAGATGGGGGACAAAGGATATGGAAAACGAACAGCGATTCAAGCAGGCGAAAACAGCAGCGGCTGTCGGCATCGTCGGCAACATGGCGCTCGCTGTCGTCAAGGCGGCCGTCGGCATATGGAGCCAAAGCCAGGCGTTAATTGCTGACGCCGCTCATTCGGCGTCCGATGTCGCCGGCTCGTTTGCTGTTTGGGTCGGGCTGCGCGCCGCGGCGTGCCCGCCGGATGAAGACCATCCGTACGGGCACGGAAAGGCGGAATCCATCGCCGCCATTATTGTGGCGGTTCTTCTATTTCTCGTTGGGATCGAGATCGGGCGCTCGGCGTTTCTGTCATTTTTCGCCCCACTGTCGCCGCCGGGGGTCGCGGCCATTTATGTTCTGTTGTTGTCGATTTGCCGCGCGTCCGCGACGTGATGGTGCATATCAATCCGTACGACCCGGAAAAAAACACGTAACGTCGTTGCCTGCCCTTTTCTTCTTTTTGTATAATAAGAAGAGTTGAGGTGGGGGACATGTTGCAAGCGAAAACGCGTTGGGAGGTGGAGCGCCTCGATGAGCAGGCGGTGAGGCGGCTGGCTGAGGAAGCCGGCGTCACGCCCTTATTGGCGAGGCTTCTCGTCCGCCGCGGGGTGCGGACGGCCTCGGAGGCGGCGGCGTTTCTCAATCCGCTTGAGCAACCGTTTCATGATCCGTTTCTGCTTGATGGGATGGAGCGGGCCATCCAGCGTCTCAGGCGGGCGATTGAGGCGGGCGAGCGCATTCTTGTGTACGGCGATTACGATGCCGATGGCGTCTGCAGCACGTCCGTCATGATGAGCGCGCTCAAGGAGGCGGGAGCGTCAGTCGAGTTCTACATTCCCAATCGCTTTACGGAAGGATACGGCCCGAATATGGCGGCATTCCGCGCCGCCAAAGAGCGGGGCGTTTCCGTGATTGTGACCGTCGACAACGGAATCGCGGCGGTCAATGAAATCGCCGCCGCTAACGAGTGGGGGCTTGACGTCATTGTGACCGACCATCACGAACCAGGGCCGGTGCTGCCGAAGGCGTATGCGATCATTCATCCGAAAAAGCAAGGAAGTACATACCCGTTTCGCGACTTGGCCGGCGTCGGCGTCGCCTTCAAAGTCGCGCATGCTCTGCTTGGGCGAGTGCCGCACCATTTGCTTGATTTGGTGGCGATTGGAACGATTGCCGATTTAGTGCCGCTCGTTGGGGAAAACCGGATTCTCGCCGCCCAAGGACTTGAAGCGCTGCGAGAAACGAAGCGCGCCGGTCTGCGCGCCCTTTGGCGGCAATGCCGCATTGATGCCGCCGCTTTAAATGAACAAACGGTCGGCTTTGTCATTGCGCCGCGGTTGAATGCGGCCGGGCGCCTCGGCGGCGCCGACCCGGCGGTGGCGCTCTTAATGACGGACGATGAGGACGAAGCGGCGCAACTGGCGGCGGAGATGGACGAGTTAAACCGCGAACGCCAGCAGTTGGTGGCGCAAATTGCGGACGAGGCAGCCGAGATGGTGCGCCGTCAGTTTCCCCCTGAAGAACACCGCGTGCTTGTTGTCGCCGGCGAAGGGTGGAATGCCGGGGTCGTCGGCATTGTCGCCTCCAAGCTCGTCGAGCAGTTTTACCGCCCGGCGGTGGTGCTGGCGGTTGACCGGGAAAAAGGGATCGCCAAAGGGTCGGCACGCAGCATCCACGGGTTCGACTTGTTCGCCAGTTTGTCGCGGTGCCGCGACCTGTTGCCGCATTTCGGCGGCCATCCGATGGCCGCAGGAATGACGTTGGCGCTTGACGATGTAGAACCATTGCGGCGGCGGCTGAACGCCATCGCCGCGGAAACGCTGTCCGATGACGACTTGACGCCGCTGACGTTTATTGACGCCTCTTGTTCGGTCGCTGAGCTGACGCTCGACGCCGCCCGCGGGCTCGAACGGCTCGCTCCGTTTGGCGTCGGCAATCCGCGGCCGCTTGTTCTCATTGAAGGGGCGTCCGTTGAAACGATGCGGCGCGTCGGAGCGAACGGCGCCCATATGAAGGCGGTGTTTGCGCAGGAGGGCGCCTCAGTCGACGCCATTGGTTTTGGCCTCGGACCGCTGTGTGAGGAAATCGCCCCGGGGGCGCGCGTTTCGGCAGTCGGGGAGCTTTCCGTGAATGAATGGAACGGGCTGGCGAAGGCGCAGCTGTCGCTGTGTGATGTGGCGGTCAACGGCTGCCAGCTGTTTGACATCCGCGGCTGCCGCGACGTCCGTCCCTTTCTTGAGCGGTTGCCAAAAGAAAAGCGGCTGCTTGTCATGTTTCGCCAAGGAACGGGCGCGCGCCCTGATTTAGCCTCGTTTCGCGGGGAACTTCGCTGCGTGCTGACGGACGAAGAGGCGGGTGCGCTGGAGATTAGCGGCCGTTACGTTGTGCTGCTTGATTTGCCGCCGACGCTCGGGCGGCTTGCCGCCTTGCTTGGGGGCAAGGAGCCGGCGCGCATTTATGCGCTGTTCGCCCAGCCGGAAGCCCGATTTTTCCGTACGTTCCCGACGCGCGATCATTTTAAATGGTTTTATGCGCTGTTGCACAAATACCGTTCGTTCCCGCTTGCCGAGCGGGGCGGGCAATTGGCGCGCGCCCGCGGTTGGACGGAAGAGACCGTTCATTTTATGGCGAAAGTGTTTTTGGAGTTGGAGTTTATTACGGAGCAAAACGGCGTCATTTCGCTCGTCCGCGCGCCGGCGAAGCGCGATTTGCACGAATCGCCGACGTACCGCCGCTGGCGGGACGAGCTTGAGGTGGAGCAACAGTTATTATATTCTACTTATGAGCAGCTTAACCGCTGTTTGTTGGACATGACACGTTCGCAAACGCACGAGGAGGCAAACGTACAATGGATTTAAAACAATATATTACGATCGTGCCGGACTTTCCGAAACCGGGCATTTTGTTTAAAGATATTACGACGTTGATGGATAATGGAAAAGCGTATAAATACGCGACCGATCAAATCGTTCAATATGCGCGCGAAAAACAAATCGATATCGTCGTTGGTCCGGAAGCGCGCGGCTTTATTATCGGCTGCCCGGTCGCCTATGCGCTTGGCGTCGGATTTGCGCCGGTGCGCAAGGAAGGGAAGCTGCCGCGCGAAGTCGTCCGCGTCGAGTACGGGCTCGAGTATGGGACAGACGTGCTGACAATGCATAAAGACGCCATTAAACCAGGCCAACGTGTGTTGATTACGGATGACTTGCTGGCGACGGGCGGCACGATGCGGGCGACGATCGATTTGGTCGAGCAGCTCGGCGGAGTGGTGGCTGGCTTGGCGTTTTTGATTGAACTCACGGAGCTTGGCGGCCGCAAAAAATTGGAAGGCTACGATATTTTGGCGCTCATGCAGTTTTAAATGGTCGACATGATTCGCTTCTTCGGATACAATAGTAAAAAAGGGGCACTCGCACGAGTGCTCTTTCTTATTAACGTGACGGTGCTTTTGTCTTATCGCATGGATTTTATTTTACGGAAATCAAAGGTGATCCAACCATATGGCGAATGAACAAGTGCTGACAGCGGAGCAAGTGTTTGAACGAGCGAGCTGTTATTTGTCGGAACAAGACGTCGCCTTTTTGAAAAAGGCGTATGAGTTTGCCAAGCACGCCCATCGCGACCAATTCCGGAAATCGGGCGAACCATACATCATCCATCCGATTCAAGTCGCGGGCATTTTGGTGGACTTAAAGATGGACGCGACAACGATCGCCGCCGGGTTTTTGCATGATGTCGTCGAAGACACCGAGGCGACAAAAGAAGACCTTGAGCGCGAGTTCGGCGCGGAAGTGGCGATGCTTGTCGACGGGGTGACGAAGCTCGGCAAAATTAAATATAAGTCGCAGGAAGAGCAGCAGGCGGAAAACCATCGAAAGATGTTTTTGGCCATGGCGCAAGATATCCGCGTCATTTTAATCAAGCTGGCCGACCGGCTGCACAATATGCGGACATTGAAACATTTGCCGGCCGAAAAACAGCGGCGCATTGCCAATGAGACGCTCGAAATTTTCGCCCCGCTTGCCCATCGGCTCGGCATTTCGAAAATTAAGTGGGAGCTTGAGGATACGGCGCTTCGCTATTTAAATCCGCAGCAGTACTACCGCATCGTCAATTTGATGAAGAAAAAGCGCGCCGAGCGCGAGCAATATTTGGAAGAGGTCATTCAAGAGGTGCGCGAACGACTTAATGAAGTGCACATCCCGTGCGAAATTTCCGGACGCCCGAAGCATATTTACAGCATTTACCGAAAAATGGTAATGCAAAACAAACAGTTTAATGAAATTTACGATTTGCTTGCCGTCCGCATCATTGTCAACAGCATTAAAGACTGCTACGCGGTGCTCGGCATCATCCATACATGCTGGAAGCCGATGCCAGGGCGCTTCAAAGACTACATCGCCATGCCGAAGCCGAACATGTACCAGTCGCTCCACACGACGGTGATCGGCCCGAAAGGCGAGCCGCTCGAGGTGCAAATCCGCACGTTCGAAATGCACCAAATCGCCGAGTTCGGAATCGCCGCCCATTGGGCGTACAAGGAAGGGAAAACGGTCAAGCCGAACTCGTTTGAAGAAAAGCTGTCTTGGTTTCGGGAAATTTTGGAGTGGCAAAACGACGCGAGCAATGCTGAAGAGTTCATGGAATCGCTCAAGATGGATTTGTTTTCCGATATGGTGTTCGTCTTTACGCCAAAGGGCGACGTCATCGAGCTGCCAGCCGGGTCCGTGCCGATCGATTTCGCCTATCGCATCCATTCGGAAATCGGCAATAAAACGATCGGCGCCAAAGTGAACGGCAAAATGGTGCCGCTTGACTATAAGCTTCAGACGGGCGACATCGTGGAAATTTTGACGTCGAAACATTCGTACGGTCCAAGCCAGGACTGGCTGAAGCTCGCCAAGACGTCGCAGGCGCGCAACAAAATCCGACAGTTTTTCAAAAAACAGCGGCGTGAAGAAAATATCGAAAAAGGAAAAGAAATGGTCGAAAAAGAAGTGCGCAGCCTCGGTTTTGAACCGAAAGAAGTGATGACGGCGGACAACGTCAAGCGCGTTGCGGAAAAATTTAATTTTTCGAATGAAGACGATATGTATGCGGCAGTCGGCTACCACGGGATTACGGCGGCGCAAATCGCCCATCGGTTGACGGAAAAATGGCGGAAGCAGCGCGATTTGGAAGAGCAGGAGCGGAAGCTGGCCGAAGCCGTTTTTGAAGCGAAGCTGCCGGCTGGAAAAAAGCGCGACTGCGGCATTCGCGTCCAGGGGGTCGACAACTTGCTCATCCGCCTGTCGCGTTGCTGCAACCCGGTGCCGGGCGATGAGATTATCGGCTTTATCACCCGCGGCCGCGGCATTTCCGTCCACCGCGCCGACTGCCCGAACGTCCAGACGGAAGAAGCGGCCGACCGGCTCATTGCGGTCGAATGGGAAAGCGGCACAGGCGGCGAGCGCGAGTATAACGTCGACATTGAAATCACCGGGTTTGACCGCCGCGGCTTGCTCAATGAAGTGCTGCAGGCGGTGAACGAAACGCGCACCGATATTTCCGCCGTCTCCGGCCGCTCGGATCATCGCCATAAAATTGCGACGATCCATATGACGATCGCCATTCATAATATCAGCCATTTGCAAAAAGTGGTGGAACGCATTAAGCAAATTCCCGACATTTATTCGGTTCAGCGCCTCATGAACAATTAGAGGCGGCGAAAGGAGGAAGACGATGAGAGCGGTCATTCAGCGGGCAAAGCAGGCCAAAGTCACCGTCGACGGCGAGGTCGTCGGGGCGATCGCCGCCGGGCTTGTGGTGCTTCTTGGCGTCACGCACGACGACACGGAAGCCGACGCCGCCTATTTGGCAGAGAAAATCGCCCATTTGCGCATTTTTGAAGACGAACAGGGGAAAATGAACCGCTCGCTGCTTGAGGTCGGCGGGGCAGTGTTGTCCGTGTCGCAGTTCACGCTTTACGGCGACTGCCGGAAAGGGCGGCGGCCGAACTTTATGGCGGCGGCCAAGCCTGATCATGCCCTGCCGCTGTATGAGGCGTTCAACACTTTCTTGCGCGAAAAAGGCGTCCGCGTGGAAACCGGCGTGTTCGGTGCGATGATGGACGTCTCGCTGACGAACGATGGGCCGGTCACGCTGATTATCGATAGTGCGGACAAACCGGGAAACGGATGACGTTTCCCGGTTTCTTTTTTATTTTCGGCGAAAAATGGGAAAGATGAAAACAGTGGCATAGCAGAGAAAGGAGGAGGGCGATGCGGCAGACGAGAAAAAGTGAACAGGCGCACCAGGCAAGCGATGTGCTTTCTGCCGATTTCCATGAATGGATGCGTGTGGAAGCTGACTATAGCACCTTTGAGCTGGCTTCGGAGTTCGGCGTGACGCTGCGGGATGTGCAAATGTTGAAGCAGCAGCGCTTCCGCCCGTAAACAAAGCCGGCCGGGAATTGGTTGTGCGTTTTTACAGGCGCGCGCCGTGGTGTGTGAAAATGACAGAGGGGAATGGAAAGAAATTTAAGCATATGTGTTGACAAATGCGGACGCCTATATGATAATGAATATCGTATTAAAATTATTATAATCTAATCAGCAGTCACAGGAGGTAGATGAAGAATGTCACTCGTAGGAAAAAAAGTGCAACCATTCCGTGCCCAAGCGTATCACAACGGCGAATTCATTGAAGTGACAGAGCAAGACTTCATGGGAAAATGGAGCATCGTCTGCTTCTATCCGGCGGACTTTACGTTCGTCTGCCCGACGGAGCTCGAAGACTTGCAAGACCACTACGCGACGTTCAAAGAACTTGGCGTGGAAGTGTACTCGGTTTCGACCGACACCCACTTTACTCATAAAGCATGGCACGATACATCGCCAGCCATCAGCAAAATCGAATACGTGATGATCGGCGACCCGTCGCATCAACTGTCGCGCATGTTTGATGTGCTCGATGAAGAACAAGGATTGGCGCAACGCGGCACGTTCATCATTGACCCAGACGGCGTCATTCAAGCGGTGGAAATCAATGCGGACGGCATCGGCCGCAACGCCAGCACGCTGATTGATAAAATTAAAGCGGCCCAATACGTGCGCAACCATCCGGGTGAAGTCTGCCCGGCGAAATGGAAAGAAGGAGCGGAAACGCTGAAGCCGAGCCTTGACCTTGTCGGCAAAATTTAAGGGGGCTTAGGAAGATGCTGTTGGATGCTGACATCAAGGCGCAACTAGCTCAGTATTTGCAATTGCTTGAAAATGATATTGTCTTGACGGTAAGTGCGGGAGACGACAACGTTTCCCGCGATATGCTTGCTTTAATCGATGAATTAACGGCGATGTCGTCGAAAATCAAAGTGGAAAAAGCGAAGCTGGAACGAACGCCAAGCTTCAGCGTCAACCGGGTCGGCGAAAACACCGGCATCACCTTCGCCGGCGTGCCGCTCGGCCATGAATTTACGTCCCTCGTTTTGGCGCTGCTTCAAGTGAGCGGGCGGCCGCCGAAAGTCAGCCAAGACGTCGTGGACCGCATTCAACAAATCAGAGGCAAACATCATTTTGAAACGTACGTCAGCCTGACCTGCCACAACTGCCCGGACGTCGTGCAAGCGCTCAACATTATGAGCGTGTTGAACCCAGATATTTCGCATACGATGATCGACGGAGCGGCGTTTAAAGAAGAAGCGGAGCAAAAAGGGATTATGGCCGTACCGACGGTGTTTTTAAACGGCAAACTGTTCGCGAGCGGCCGCATGTCGATTGAAGATATTCTTGCCAAATTAGGAAGCGAACCAGATGCTTCCGATTTTGCCAATAAGGATCCGTTTGATGTACTCGTTGTCGGCGGTGGACCGGCTGGAGCGGCAGCGGCGATTTATGCAGCGCGCAAAGGCATCCGCACCGGCATTGTCGCGGAGCGTTTCGGCGGGCAAATTTTGGACACGCTCGCTATCGAGAACTTTATTAGCGTCAAATATACGGAAGGGCCGAAACTGGCGGCCAGCCTAGAAGAGCATGTAAAGCAGTACGACGTCGACGTCATGAGTTCACAGCGCGCAAAACGGCTCGAGAAAAAAGACTTGATTGAAGTCGAGCTAGAAAACGGCGCTGTGCTGAAAAGCAAGACGGTCATTATCGCCACCGGCGCTCGCTGGCGCAATCTCGGTGTGCCGGGCGAGGACGAGTTCAAAAACAAAGGCGTCGCCTACTGCCCGCACTGCGACGGTCCGCTGTTTGAAGGCAAGCATGTGGCGGTCATCGGCGGCGGCAACTCCGGCGTCGAAGCGGCGATTGACCTCGCCGGCATTGCCAGCCATGTGACGCTGCTGGAGTTCGCCCCTGAACTCAAGGCGGATGCTGTGCTGCAAAACCGGTTGTACAGCCTGCCGAACGTAACGGTGATAAAAAACGCGCAAACGACGGAAATCACCGGCACGGACAAAGTCAACGGCTTGACGTACATTGACCGGGAAACAGGAGAAGAACATCATATCGAATTGCAAGGCGTGTTCGTGCAAATCGGCCTTGTGCCGAACACCGAATGGTTGGAAGGAACGGTGGAACGGAATCGCTTCGGTGAAATCATCGTCGACAAACGCGGCGCGACGAGCCTTGAAGGTGTCTTTGCCGCGGGCGACTGCACGGACAGCGCCTATAAGCAAATCATTATCTCGATGGGCTCGGGTGCAACCGCGGCGTTAAGTGCGTTTGATTACTTGATTCGCCATTAAAGAGAGCCGAAGGTGGACCGCCTCTTCGATCCCATGAAGGGGCGGTTCAATGAATCGTCTCTCTTTTTTTACAACAAGGAGAAAAATGCGATGAGACATCAAGGTTTTTCTCTTTGCGAAAAACCATGGATCACAGCCGCTAGGACAACTTGACAAACGGCCGAGATTATCCGTAATATAAAATTACATCTTTCTCATACGGAACAACCGATGATGGAGAAAAGTAGTTAAGGCCCACATGGCCAGAGAGGAAGCGCCCAAGGCTGCGAGCGCTTCTCCATGATGGCTTAACGAAAGACACTCCGTAGGTTTCTCTTTGAACGCGCTTTGCGCCAGTAAAGGGGAACGTGTGCCATGCGTTAATGGCGACAAGCGGAAGCCGATCGGCTTCAATTAGGGTGGCACCGCGGGAATGACGCTCTCGTCCCTATGGTCATGGGGACAAGGGCGTTTTTATTTTGGGCAAAGGAGGATTGAACATGCCGTTTCAAATTCCAAGAGGGACGCAGGATGTGCTGCCGGGTGAAACGGAAAAATGGCAGCATGTCGAGCAAGTCGTCCGCAGCCTTTGCGGACGGTATGGCTATGAGGAAATCCGCACACCGATTTTTGAACATACGGAGCTGTTTTTGCGCGGGGTCGGCGATACGACCGACATCGTGCAAAAAGAAATGTACACGTTTGAAGACAAAGGCGGCCGCGCGTTGACGCTCCGCCCGGAAGGAACAGCGCCGGTTGCCAGAGCGTTTGTCGAGCATAAGCTGTACGGCAGCCCGAACCAGCCGGTCAAGCTCTATTACACTGGACCGATGTTCCGCTATGAACGGCCTGAATCGGGGCGGTTCCGCCAGTTTGTGCAGTTTGGCGTCGAAGTGCTTGGCAGCAGCGATCCAGCGGTCGATGCGGAAGTGATCGCACTGGCGATGCACATTTATAACGAACTCGGGCTGCAGCATATCCGGCTGGTGATCAACAGCCTAGGCGACCTTGACAGCCGCCGGGCGCACCGCGAGGCGCTTGTTCGCCATTTTGAAAGCCGCATTCATGAGCTGTGCGAAGATTGCCAAGCACGTCTTCAGACGAATCCGCTTCGCATTCTCGACTGCAAAAAGGACCGCGGCCATGAACTGATGGCGACGGCGCCGTCGATTTTGGACTATTTGAACGATGAATCGCGCGCTTACTTTGAAAAAGTGAAGCACTATTTGGCGGTGCTCGACATTCCGTTTGTCATCGACTCCCGGCTCGTGCGCGGGCTCGACTACTACAACCATACGACATTTGAAATTATGAGCGATCTCGAAGGATTCGGGGCGGGGGCGACGCTGTGCGGCGGCGGTCGTTACAACGGGCTCGTCCAAGAAATCGGCGGTCCGGAAACGCCGGGCATCGGCTTTGCGCTCAGCATTGAGCGCCTCCTGGCGGCTCTCGAGGCGGAAGGGGGCGAGCTGCCGGTCCGCCGCGGGCTCGATTGCTACGTCGTCGCCGTCGGCGAGCAGGCGAAAACGGAAGCGGTCCGCCTCGTCTATGAATTGCGCCGCGCCGGACTGCGCGTTGATCAAGACTATTTGGGGCGGAAAATGAAAGCTCAGCTGAAAGCGGCCGACCGGCTTGGTGCGTCGTTTGTCGCCATGATCGGCGACGAAGAGCTGGAAAGCGGGGCGGCAACCGTTAAAGACATGGCCAGCGGCGAGCAGATGAAAGTGCCGTTTGGCGAACTGGCGCATGTTTTGGCAAAACGGACAGGACGGGAGGAGTAACACGATGCAGCGGACGTATTATTGTGGGGAAGTGCCGGAAACAGCGGTTGGCGAGCGCGTCATATTGAAAGGGTGGGTGCAAAAACGCCGCGACTTAGGCGGGCTCATTTTCATTGACTTGCGCGACCGGACCGGCATTGTCCAAGTCGTCGCCAGCCCCGACGTCTCGGCTGAGGCGTTGGCGGCAGCGGAACGCGTGCGGAGCGAATATGTGGTGAGCGTCGAAGGAACGGTCGTCGCCCGCGCACCGGAGACGGTCAATCCGAACATTGCGACCGGCCGCATTGAAATCCAAGCCGAGCGAATTGACATTATCAACGAAGCGAAAACGCCGCCGTTTGCCATTTCCGACGATACGGACGCGGCGGAAGATGTGCGCTTAAAGTATCGGTATTTGGATTTGCGCCGCCCGGTCATGTTTCAGACGCTTGCGCTTCGCCATAAAGTGACGAAAGCGGTGCGCGACTTTTTGGATGGCGAGCGCTTTTTGGAAATCGAGACGCCGATGTTGACGAAAAGCACGCCGGAGGGGGCGCGCGACTATTTAGTGCCAAGCCGCGTCCACCCTGGCGAGTTTTACGCTTTGCCGCAGTCGCCGCAAATTTTTAAGCAGCTGCTGATGGTCGGCGGCTTTGAGCGCTATTACCAGATCGCCCGCTGCTTCCGCGATGAAGACTTGCGCGCCGACCGCCAGCCGGAGTTTACGCAAATCGATATTGAAATGTCGTTTATCAGCCAGGAAGATATTATCGATTTAACGGAGCGGATGATGGCGGCGGTCGTCAAAGCGGCCAAAGGCATCGACATCCCGCGCCCGTTCCCGCGCATGACGTATGCCGAAGCGATGAACCGCTACGGTTCCGATAAACCGGATGTGCGCTTTGGCCTTGAGCTCGTCGACGTATCGGAAATCGTCCGTAATTCAGCATTTCAAGTGTTCGCCCGCGCCGTCAAAGAAGGAGGCCAAGTGAAGGCGATCAACGCGAAAGGTGCTGCCCCTCGCTATTCGCGTAAAGATATTGACGCGTTAGGCGAATTTGCGGCCCGCTACGGGGCGAAAGGGCTCGCCTGGCTGAAAGCGGAAGGGGATGAGCTGAAAGGGCCGATCGCCAAATTTTTCACCGCCGACGAACAGACGGCATTGCGGCAGCTGCTCGCTGTCGACGACGGAGACTTGCTTCTGTTTGTCGCTGACCGGCCTGCGGTCGTCGCCGCTGCGCTTGGGGCGCTCCGGCTGAAGCTTGGCAAAGAGCTCGGTTTGATCGATGAAACGAGACTGGCGTTTTTATGGGTCACCGACTGGCCGCTGTTGGAGTACGACGAAGAAGAAGGACGCTACTACGCCGCCCACCATCCGTTTACGATGCCGGTGCGCGACGACATTCCGCTGCTTGAGACAAACCCGGGCGCCGTTCGCGCACAGGCGTACGATTTAGTGTTAAACGGGTACGAGCTCGGCGGCGGTTCGCTCCGCATTTTCGAGCGCGACGTGCAAGAAAAAATGTTCCAGGCTTTAGGGTTCAGCAAAGAAGAAGCGCGCCGCCAATTCGGCTTCCTGCTTGAGGCGTTTGAATACGGCACCCCGCCGCATGGCGGCATCGCCCTCGGCCTCGACCGGCTCGTCATGCTGCTTGCGGGGCGCACGAACTTGCGCGATACGATCGCCTTCCCGAAAACGGCGAGTGCGAGCTGCCTATTGACGGAAGCGCCGGGCCCGGTCAGCGAAAAGCAGCTCGAGGAGCTGCATTTGGCCGTTGTGCTTCCTCGTGAGGAATAATGGCGCCGTTGGAAGGAGAAACATTGGCGGCAGAGGTTCACAAACGCGAAAAAATATGATACAATCAAAGCAACACACCGTCCTAATGTGTTCGTCGAGTCACCCATCGTTTTGACCGAACAGTAGATGATCCGGGAGCCCGGGGTTTCCAAGCGGCGTGCACGCCCCTTCGTCACAGGGGAAGCGCAAACCTTGGAACAGGGCACCCACCTATGTGGGAGCGGGTTCAAAACGAAGGCATCGACGGCACGATTGGGACTGGCGACATTAAGGAATCAACAGCATTTCCCCTATGCGGATGGCCGCATAGGGGTTTTGTTTTGCCAGCAAAATGCCGTTGCCTCTTTTGCTGTCTTGATGGTAGGATAAAAAGCGGCATAAACATCAATTTTGAAGCAAACGGAGAGGAGAACGATGCTGCACCAATTTTCCCGCAATGAACTCGCGATTGGCAAAGAAGGGCTGGAACGCTTAAAAAACGCCACCGTGGCGGTGCTTGGCGTCGGCGGTGTCGGGTCGTTCGCCGTCGAGGCACTTGCCCGCTCCGGCGTCGGCCGGTTGGTGCTGGTGGATCGCGACAATGTCGACATTACGAACATTAACCGGCAAATCCACGCCTTATTGTCAACGATCGGCCGCCCGAAAGTCGAGCTGATGAAAGAACGCATCGCCGACATTAACCCGGAGTGCGAGGTCATCGCTTTGCAAATGTTTTATACGGAAGAGACGTATGAGCAGTTTTTTGCCTATGACTTGGATTTTGTCATCGATGCGTCCGACACGATCGTGTATAAAGTGCATTTAATGAAACAATGCCTTAAGCGCGGCATTCCGATCATCTCGAGCATGGGGGCGGCAAACAAAATGGATCCGACCCGCTTTCGCATTGTCGACATTTCAAAAACGCACACCGATCCGATTGCGAAAGTCATCCGCGCCAAGCTGCGCAAAGAAGGGATTCGCCGCGGCATTCCGGTCGTCTTTTCCGATGAGAAGCCGGTGAAAATCCGCGAAGACGTTCGCCAAGTCGTCGGCAACGATGCTTCGCCGATCCGCAAAGCGAAAATGCCGCCATCATCGAACGCGTTTGTTCCGTCGGTTGCCGGGCTTATTATGGCGTCTTACGTCATCAATGAATTGTTAAAAGACATCCCCATCGCCCGCGTCGGCGAATGAGGAAACGATGGGCAGACAAGGGGCGATGCATGCCATTGCCTCTTGTTTTGTTATGAATGGGCCATCGGTTCGACTTGTCCGCCCGTTTCGGAGAGAAGAAGCTGGGCAAGAGAGAAGCGGTCGCCTTCTTCGGAAGCGAGCTGGCGGGCGCGGGCCATGATTTTCACGAGCGCCTCGTAATCTTCGCGCACCGTCGTCTGGCGCGCTTCCAAGCGTTCGGCCTTTTTGGCCAACTGTTCATTGCGAGCCTGCCACTCCGCCCGTTCCCGTTTCAGTCGCTCGTTTTCCCGGCGGGCGGCTTCCAGCTGCTCAACGTCGTTCCGCAGCCTTTGCAAAAAGGAAATGCACTCGTCAAGCGTCAACGGGGTAGCCGGGAGAAACGGGGACGATCCCTCGGCAAGCTTCGGATCGTCAGGGGCGCCGAACGATACGGCGGCCGCCTCCTTTTGCCATTTTTTCATCATTTCCAATGCCCGTTTCCGTTCTTTCCGCTGTTTTTTTGCCTGTTCAATGGCTTCAAGGTGCCGTTTCCGCACCTCGGCGTTCCAGCGAAACCCGCATGCCGCCGCCGTCCGCCGCAGCTGTTTTCCGACCTTTTCGAAGGCGGCGAGCTGCGTTTTGCCTTCGCGTATGTATTGCAGTACCGTTTCTGCAAGCAGTACATCCTCTTCATGCGACCATGCATCTTGTCTCGTCTTCATGCTGTTCACCCCGCAAATGTAATGTTGATATGATAATAGTTTTTCCGTCCTTTTTCCACTTTAAACTCCAGGTTGTCGATTTTCGGCATATCCTTTCCGCCGGCGAGGCCGGTAAAGGCGCAAAGCGGAAGATTCGATTTGGCGAAACCGCCGCCGCCGCTGTACAATGAAACGCAGGAGGGATTCGCATGCGAAATACGACAGAGCCGCTGGCGGTGCGGATGCGCCCGCGGACGATCGATGAGATTGTCGGACAAGCGCATTTGATCGGGCCGGGGACGCCGCTTTATAAAATGGTAAAAAAAGGATGGGTGCCGTCGCTTTTGCTGTATGGGGAACCGGGAACGGGAAAGACGTCGCTCGCTTATGCCATCGCCCGCACGGCCGGACGGGAGCTGGTGGCTTTAAACGCAACGGCCGCCGGAAAAAAGGAGATCGAAGAGGCGGCTGAGGCGGCGCGTTGGTCGGGCAATGTCCTTTTGTTTATCGATGAAATCCACCGTCTAAATAAAGCCCAGCAAGATGTGCTTCTCCCCCATATGGAATCAGGGCTCATCACGCTCATTGGGGCGACGACGGAAAACCCGTTTCACGAAGTGAACCCAGCCATTCGCAGCCGGTGCGGGCAAATTCAGCAGCTGAAACGGCTTGAGCCCGAGGATTTAATCGTAATTTTGAAACGGGCGCTCGCCGATTCGGAACGCGGTTTTGGAGAGATGTCGATCATGATCGAGGAGGCGCTTCTATGGCGCTTGGCCGCGGCGGCCGGCGGGGATGCGCGCGCCGCGCTTTCGCTTCTTGAGGCGGCGGTGGCGGCGGCTGATGAGCGCGACGGCCGCCTGTATATCGATGAAACGGTTGTCGCTTCATGCACGGCGAATCGCGGCTTTGTCCATGACAAATATGGCGATCACTATTACTCGCTGCTGTCGGCTTTTCAAAAAAGCGTGCGCGGCAGCGATGTCGATGCCGCCCTTCATTACTTGGCACGCTTGCTTGAAGGCGGTGACTTGGCGGCCGTTTGCCGGCGGCTGCTTGTGATCGCCTATGAGGATATTGGGCTTGCCAATCCGATGATGGGCGTGAAGGTGCAGGCGGCGGTGGCGGCAGCGGAGCGGATCGGGCTGCCGGAAGCGCGCATCCCGCTTTCGGTTGTGACGATCGAACTTTGCTTGAGCCCGAAATCCAACAGCGCCTACAAGGCGCTCGATGCCGCGCTGGCCGATGTGCGCGCCGGCAAACTTGGCGACATTCCCGATCATTTGAAAGATGCCCATTACAAAGGAGCGGCTTTGCTTGGGCACGGACAAGGCTATTTATATCCGCACGATTATCCGAACGGCTGGGTGGCGCAAGACTATTTGCCTGCTGCCCTCAAAGGCGTCCGCTATTATGAACCGAAAGAGCATGGCGAGGAAAAACATTACGCCAAGGTGTACCGGCGGCTTGAGCAGTTAAAGCATGGCGGCAAGGCTAGTCCGTGAACGTGCGGGGCATTTATGGTATAATAACACAGGCGATTTTCCAAGAGGGGGAACATGACGATCATGGTTCATCGATATATGCCATGGCTGCGCGGAAGTTTGTATTTTGCCGGCCTCTTCATGATGTCGTTTCTTTAGGGGGGATATGATGAAAATTTCAACGAAAGGCCGGTATGGGCTGACGATTATGATTGAATTGGCGAAAAAATATGGCGACCGTCCGATTTCGCTTCGTTCGATTGCCAAAGCCAACAATTTATCAGAACATTACCTCGAGCAGCTTGTGACGCCGCTGCGCAACGCCGGGCTTGTCAAAAGCATCCGCGGGGCGTATGGCGGCTATGTGCTTGCCGAGCATCCGGCGAAAATTACCGCCGGCGACATTTTGCGCGTGCTGGAAGGACCGTTGACCCCGGTTGAGGAGCTGGAAGAGGAGGAGCCGGCGAAGCGCGAGCTATGGATTCGCATCCGCGATGCGGTCGAGGAAGTGCTTGACAGCACGACGCTTGAAGATTTGGCGAAGTATAGCGACGGAGACGAAGGGGCATATATGTTTTATATTTAAGCAACAGAAAGGGGAATGACCGGTGCAACGGATTTACTTGGATCATGCCGCCACCTCTCCCGTTCACCCGGAAGTGGCAGCCGGCATGGTCCATTGGATGACCGAACAGTTCGGCAACCCGTCTAGCATCCATTACTTTGGCCGGCAAAGCCGCCGGGGCGTTGATGAGGCGCGGGCTGTCATCGCTCGCTCGATCGGGGCGAAAGAGACGGAAATCGTGTTCACAAGCGGGGGAACGGAAGCCGACAACTTCGCGCTTATCGGGACGGCGATGGCCAACCGCAGCCGCGGCCGTCATATTATTACGACTGCCATTGAGCACCACGCCGTGCTGCGCGCCTGTGAATATTTAGAGACGCAAGGGTTTGAGGTGACGTATTTGCCGGTCAATGAACAAGGGATGGTCTCGGCGGATGACGTGAAAGCCGCGCTGCGCGACGAGACGATTGTCGTATCGGTCATGTTCGCCAACAATGAAGTGGGCACGATTCAGCCGATCCGCGAAATTGGCGCGCTTTTGCGCGACCATCCGGCCTATTTCCATACCGATGCCGTCCAAGCATACGGCCTCATTCCGATCGATGTCAATGAGTACGGGATTGATTTGCTGTCGCTCTCAAGCCATAAAATTAACGGTCCAAAAGGAATTGGGGCGCTTTATGTGCGCGAAACGGTGAAAATCGCTCCGCTCCTTTTCGGCGGGGAGCAAGAGCGGAAGCGGCGCGCCGGAACGGAAAATGTGCCGGGCATTATCGGTTTGGCGCAGGCGGCGGAAATCGCTGAGCGGACAAGGGAAGAGAAACGTCGACAATATGCGGTGTGGCGCGAGGCGATGCTTGCGATTTTCCGCTCCTCAGGCATCGACTATGTGGTCAACGGCAGTCCGGACGGCTTGCCGCACATTTTAAATGTCGCCTTCCCGGGAACGAATGTGGAATCGTTGCTTGTCAATCTCGATTTGGCGGGCATTGCCGCCTCAAGCGGCTCAGCATGCACGGCCGGGTCGATCGATCCGTCGCATGTGCTCGTGGCCATGTGCGGAAAAGAATCGGAGCGCATTCGCTCGTCCGTCCGCTTCAGCTTTGGGCTCGGCAATACAAAGGAACAAATTGAGCAAGCCGCGGAAGAAACGGTCAACATCGTCAAGCGGCTGACCAATCGGTAAGGAGGTGAAGCATCATGAACAAAGCCCCGCACGAAACGCGTGTCGTCGTCGGCATGTCCGGCGGGGTCGACTCGTCGGTTGCCGCTTTGCTGCTGAAAGAACAAGGGTATGATGTGATCGGCATTTTTATGAAAAACTGGGACGACACCGATGAAAACGGCGTTTGCACGGCGACCGAAGATTATGAAGATGTCGTGCGCGTCTGCAACCAAATCGGCATTCCGTACTATGCGGTCAACTTTGAAAAGCAATATTGGGACAAAGTATTTACGTACTTTTTGGAGGAATACAAAGCCGGTCGCACCCCGAACCCGGACGTGATGTGCAACAAAGAGATCAAATTCAAGGCGTTTTTGGACCACGCCATGTCGATCGGCGCCGACTACGTGGCGACCGGCCATTACGCCCGCGTCGAATTTCGCGATGGCGAGTATAAAATGCTGCGCGGCGCTGATCCGAACAAAGATCAGACGTACTTTTTGAACCAGCTCGGCCAAGCCCAGCTGTCAAAAGTGATGTTCCCAATCGGCCATTTGCACAAGGCGGACGTCCGCCGCCTTGCGAAAGAAGCAGGGCTTGCCACCGCCGGGAAAAAGGACAGCACCGGCATTTGCTTTATCGGCGAGCGGGACTTCAAAGAATTTTTAAGCCAGTATTTGCCGGCTCAGCCAGGGGTAATGAAAACGCTTGACGGCGAAGTGAAAGGGCGGCATGACGGGGTGATGTATTACACGATCGGCCAGCGCCACGGCCTTGGCATCGGCGGCGGCGGCGAGCCGTGGTTTGTCGTCGGCAAAGATGTGCGCGAAAACGTGCTGTATGTCGCCCAAGGGTTTGAAAACGATTATTTGTACTCCACATCATTAAAAGCGATCAATGTCAGCTGGGTGTCTGACCGCAAACCGGAAGCGCCGTTCCGCTGCACGGCGAAATTCCGCTATCGCCAGCCGGATGTCGGCGTCGAAGTTCGACCGCTTCCGGACGGCAAAGCCGAAGTCGTGTTCGATGAGCCGGCGCGGGCGGTGACGCCGGGGCAGGCGGTTGTGTTCTACAACGGCGAGGAGTGTCTTGGCGGCGGCATCATCGATGAGGTGTTCCGCAACGGCGAAAAGCTTTGGTATGTCGGCTGATCTCTGTTTTGTGCGCCGCTGCAGCGCGGGCGGATCAG
This sequence comes from [Flavobacterium] thermophilum, assembly GCA_900450595.1. GTDB lineage: Bacteria > Bacillota > Bacilli > Bacillales > Anoxybacillaceae > Geobacillus > Geobacillus thermophilus. Next base: position 1,733,580 of record UGGS01000001.1, on the reverse strand, counting down.
ACACGCAGGCGAAACGAACGGCAGGAAATGGGGGATGAGCGGTGGCCAATTGGAATGAACAAGGGCTTTTGCATATGCGCGCCGGGGAGCATGAAGAGGCGCTCCGTTGCTTTTCAAAAGCGGTCCAGGAACAGCCCGAAGACCCGGCCGGCTACATTAACATCGGCACCGTTTTGGCTGCGGCCGGCGAGGAAGAGAAAGCGCTCGACTGCTTCCGACAGGCGCTGGCGCTCGATGAGCGGGCGGCGGCTGCGTATTACGGCATCGGCACAGTGCATTACAAACGCGAGCAGTTCGCCCAGGCGAAAGACATGTTTGAGCGGGCGCTTCAGCTCGGGCTGAATGATGCGGATACACATTTTATGCTCGGCATGTCGCTGTTGCGGCTGGAGATGCCGCGCCTGGCGCTGCCGTATTTGCAACGGGCGGCCGAACTGAATGAAACGGATGCTGAAGCGCTCTTTCAACTTGGTCTTTGCCTTGCCCACCTCGAATATGTGGAAGAGGCGAAACGGTATTTTGAAAAAACGATTGCGCTCCAGCCGGGCCACGCTGATGCGTATTACAATTTAGGCGTCATTTATGCGTATCAAGACGACTGGGCAGCCGCCCGCGATTGGTTTGCGGCCGCGCTGGACGCCAAGCCGGATCATCTGCTCGCCGGGTACGGGAAAAAACTGATGGAAAAGCGGCTTGCGCCGTAAAAAGGCGGGGGATCGTTCTTGCAAGAGCAGCAAACGCTTGCCTTGGACGGACGCACGTTCATTAAGGGAGCATGTTTGTCAGTCATCTTCCACAATGAGGAAACGCTTTATACCGTCGCCCGCATTCGCGTTGAAGAGACGAATGAGGAGCCGGTCGAGGAGGAAGTCATCGTCACCGGCTATTTTCCACGCTTGCATGAAGGAGACGTATATGTCTTTTACGGCCAGTTCCGCCAACACCCGCGCTTTGGCCGACAGTATGCGGCCGAACAGTTCCGCAAACAGCTTCCCAACACGAAAGAAGGGGTTATCCATTATTTGTCGAGCGGCTTGTTTAAAGGGATCGGCAAAAAAACAGCGGCGGCGATTGTCGAGGCGCTTGGCGAAAACGCGATCGCTGCGATTTTGCGCGACCCGGATGAGCTTTTGAAAGTGCCGAAGCTGACGAAGCAAAAAGCGAAACGATTGTACGAATCGCTCCGCGCTCACGAAGGATTGGAACAAACGATGATTGCCCTTGCCCAGTTTGGGTTCGGCCCGCAGCTTGCCATGAAAATTTATCAGGCATACGGCGAGGAAGCGATGGATGTCATTCATCAAAACCCGTACCAACTTGTTGAGGACGTTGAAGGAATCGGTTTTGGACGCGCCGATGAGCTCGGCCGCCAGCTCGGCATTTCCGGCAGCCATCCGGCCCGGCTGCGCGCTGCTTCGCTGTTTGTTCTCGAACAGGCGTGCTTGCAGGAAGGGCACGTGTATTTGCGCGAGGAAGAGCTGATGGAGCGCATCGGGGAGCTGCTTGATGGAAGGCAGAGCGGTGCGGTGGATGGACGAGCGATCGGCCAAACGCTTCTGATGTTAAGCGAGGAAGGGAAGCTGATCGCCGAGCAAGGGCGTTATTATCTCCCCTCCCTTTACTTCGCCGAGAAAGGGATCGTCTCCAACATTAAGCGGCTGCTCGGGCAGCCGCCTCCGGCCGCGTTTGCCGAGTCGGAGTTTTTATTGGCGCTTGGGGCGCTTGAGGAGCGGCTTGGCATGCAATACGCCCCCCAGCAAAAAGAGGCCATCGAGCGCGCCCTTTCCTCGCCGCTTTTTATTTTGACCGGCGGTCCGGGCACGGGGAAGACGACGGTCATTCGAGGCATTGTCGAGCTGTTTGCCGCGCTCAACGGCATCTCGCTTGATCCCGCTGATTATAAACATGACGAGCCGTTTCCCGTGCTGCTTGCCGCACCGACCGGCCGGGCGGCGAAACGGATGAGCGAGGCGACCGGGCTGCCAGCCGCGACGATTCACCGGCTGCTCGGCTGGAACGGGGCGGAAGGGTTCAGCCGCGATGAAGATGAGCCGATCGCCGGCCGGCTGCTGATTGTGGACGAAATGTCAATGGTCGACACATGGCTGGCCAATCAGCTGCTCAAAGCGGTGCCAAACGGCATGCAAGTCGTTTTCGTCGGCGACGAAGACCAATTGCCTTCTGTGGGGCCTGGACAAGTGCTGAAAGATTTGCTTCAATCAGGCGTTATTCCGTCCGTGCGGCTGACTGACGTGTACCGCCAGGCGGAAGGGTCGTCGATCATTGAGCTCGCCCATGAGATGAAGCGCGGGATGGTGCCGGCCGACTTGACCGCTCCCAAGGCGGATCGTTCCTTCATCCGCTGCCGCGCCGGACAAGTGGCGGACGTCGTCCGGCAAATCGCCGACAACGCCCGCAAAAAAGGGTTTTCCGTCAAAGATATTCAAGTGCTCGCCCCGATGTACCGCGGCCCGGCCGGCATCGACCAGTTGAACAAAGTGCTGCAGGAGCTGTTCAACCCTCCGGCTGCCGGAAAGCGGGAGCTGGCGGTCGGCGAGGTCGTATACCGGGTCGGCGACAAAGTGCTGCAGCTTGTCAATCAACCGGAAGACAATGTATTTAACGGCGACATCGGCGAAATCGTTGCCATTTTTTACGCCAAGGAAAATATTGAAAAGCAAGATTTGCTCGTCGTCTCATTCGATGGCATTGAGGTCACATACACAAGGCAAGACTTGGCGCAAATTACGCATGCGTATTGCTGCTCGGTCCATAAAGCACAAGGGAGCGAATTTCCGATTGTCATCTTGCCCGTCGTAAAAAGCTACTACCGGATGTTGAAACGAAACTTGCTCTATACGGCGGTGACGCGAAGCAAACAATTTCTCATCTTGTGCGGCGAAGAGGAAGCGTTTCGGCTTGGCGTCGCCCAGCGGAGCGACAGCGGCCGCCAGACGGCGCTCGCCGAAAAGCTGACAGCCGCGGCGGCGCCGTTGGGTGAAAGGGAGCTGCCGTTTGAGGATGCGAACATCGGGATGGAAAACGTTACGCCGTATGACTTTATGGATGATGAGACAAGCTAAAGGTGGCTGGAAAGGTGGGAGAATGATGCGGACGTTTTCCGACGTCAAAGGGCTTCCCATTTATGAGCAAACGACAGGGAAAGCGGTCGGGACGATCGCGGACATTTGGTTTACCAGCCACGGCACGGTCAAAGGGTTGGTAGCGGAACGGGGCGGTTTGTTTGGCCGCCGCCGCTACTTGCCGCTTTCCGCCGTGCAGTCGTTGCAAAACGATAAAGTCATCATCCATGATGCTGACAGCTTCCAGCCATTTCCCTCTGCCGAGAGCGGCCACTCTCTTTACGGTGAACGCGGCCTTGCCGGCAGCATGGTCGTTGCTGCGAACGGAAAAGCGATCGGACTGCTGGATGATGTATACTTTGACGGGCAATTGGGCAAGATTGATGGATACGAGATCAGCGAGGGATTTTTTTCTGATTTGACCGAAGGAAAGAAACGGATGGAGGCAGTTCCGTTCACCGCCAGGGAAGGCGTCATCACCGTGGAAACTATGATGTAAGGAGAGTGGCTGTCGATGCTCATTTGCCCCAATTGCAAGCGAAAAAATCTGGGGAAAATTGGTGTCAACCAGTATTATTGCTGGGATTGCTTCATTGAGCTGTCCGTCTCGAAAGGGATGATCCACGCCCATCAAGTCGAGGAAGACGGGACGTTAAGCTCCTTGGATGACTTGTTTGACGACCATGAGCGCACGATCCCATATTAGGGGGGACAAGCATGAACCGGACGATGACGTCGTTGTTGGCCGTCGGGTTGGGTGTCGCTGCATACCAGCTCGCCCAGCGCAACGGTTGGACGAACGGCCGCACGATGCGGAGAATGCGCCGCCGCTTGATGCAGGCGATCCGTTAAAGCCGTTGCCGCTTCCCGCCCGCGCGGCGGGGGCGGCTTGCTTTTTTGTGAAATAGTGGAAGAGATAACGGGAGCATATTTCCAACTTCATCTCCTACACTAAACGGTAGGAGGTGTGGCGATGGGCGAGCAGCAATGGCTGTCATTTCTGCGCATCGGAAAGTGGCTGTTAGTCACCGCAATCGTGTATTTAATCGTCCGGATGAAAGACGTATGGTGGCCGGTCATCGACTTTGTCGCCGCGGCCTTGGCGCCGTTTTTGCTGGCGGCGTTTATTACGTACCTGCTTCATCCGCTCGTGGAGTTCATCCATCGCAAAGGGGTGCCGCGCGCGCTGGCCATTTTGCTCATTTACGTTTTGTTTTTCGGAGCTGTCGGCTACGGGCTTTACCGCGGCGTGCCGCTATTCATCGCCCAGCTGCGGGAATTGGACGAGCAGCTGCCGTCATTAATGGATACATACCGCCGGTGGGCGCGCCATGTTCATGATGAAACATCGACATGGCCGATGGAAGTGCATACGCGCATTGAAGCGATGTTTGTCCAACTCGAAGAGGCGGCGGCGGGAGCGGTGACGATGGCGATCGACGCCGCCAAATCATTCATCGGTTCGGCGGCGACGCTTTTGCTCATCCCATTTATCGTGTTTTATATGCTAAAAGACATTGAGGTGCTAAAAAGAACGGTTTGGTACATGACCCCAAAGCGGTGGCGCGAACCGGGGATGGCGTTTTTAAAAGATGTCGACGAGTCGCTTGGCGGCTATATTCGCGGCCAGCTGTTCGTCTGCGCGGCGATCGGCCTCGCGGCGGCGCTCGGCCTTTGGCTCGCCGGCATGGACTATCCGCTTTTGCTTGGATTTATCATCGGGCTGACGAACATCATTCCGTACTTCGGCCCGTTGCTCGGCGCGATTCCGGCCGTGATTTTGGCGGCGACCATCTCGCTCAAAATGGTCATCATCGTGCTGATCATCATTTTTGCCTTGCAGTTTCTTGAAGGGAACGTTTTATCACCGTTCATTGTCGGCAAAAGCGTGCATATGCATCCGCTTGTCATTATGTTCGCGCTGTTTGCCGGCGGCGAGCTGGCCGGCGTGCTCGGCCTCATCCTCGCCGTCCCGACTGCAGCGGTGCTGAAAGTGGCCGTATCGCACTGGAAAGAACATTACGCCCCGCATTGACAAACGCTTGCTGCTTGTCTATAATCTTTCAATGAACAAAGCGAATACATAACGCGATGACGGATCGAGTATGTTGCAGTCCATCTTAACGCGCAACCGGCGCACAGAGAGGAATTTCCGCGGCTGAAAGAAATTCCAGATGAAGGGCAACAGAAGGCTAATCCGGAGCGCAGGCAAAACCTGACGCAAGGCTGCGTTACGGCCGAAGAGGTGATGGGCATTTTCTGCCCATAAACAGGGTGGTACCGCGAGCGCAACTCTCGTCCCTGCCAAGGGATGGGAGTTTTTTTATAGAAAAAACAAAGGGGAGGATCATCATGAAGAAACTGACATCTGCCGAAGTGCGGCGCATGTTTTTAGAGTTTTTCCAGGAAAAAGGCCATACGGTGGAGCCGAGCGCATCGCTCATTCCGGTTGACGACCCGTCGCTGCTGTGGATCAACAGCGGCGTCGCGACGTTGAAAAAGTATTTTGACGGCCGCATCATTCCCGAAAATCCGCGCATTTGCAATGCGCAAAAATCGATTCGCACGAACGATATCGAAAATGTCGGGAAAACGGCGCGCCACCATACGTTTTTTGAAATGCTCGGCAACTTTTCGATCGGCGATTATTTCAAGCGTGAAGCGATCCATTGGGCATGGGAGTTTTTAACGAGCGACAAATGGATCGGTTTTGATCCGGAACGGCTGTCCGTCACGATCCATCCGGAAGACGAGGAAGCGTACAACATTTGGCGCAACGAAATCGGCCTGCCGGAAGAACGGATCATCCGCCTCGAAGGAAACTTCTGGGATATCGGGGAAGGCCCGAGCGGCCCGAATACGGAAATTTTTTATGACCGCGGTGAAGCGTTCGGCAACGACCCGAACGACCCGGAGCTGTATCCGGGCGGGGAAAACGAGCGCTACTTGGAAGTATGGAACCTTGTCTTTTCGCAGTTCAACCATAACCCGGACGGCACGTACACGCCGCTGCCGAAGAAAAACATCGACACCGGCATGGGCTTGGAGCGGATGTGCTCGATTTTGCAAGATGTGCCGACAAACTTTGAAACCGACTTGTTTATGCCGATCATCCGCGCCACCGAGCAAATTTCCGGCGAACGGTATGGCGAAGACCGGGAGAAAGACGTCGCGTTTAAAGTGATCGCCGACCATATTCGCGCGGTGACGTTTGCGATCGGCGATGGGGCGCTGCCGTCAAACGAGGGCCGCGGCTATGTATTGCGCCGCCTGCTCCGCCGCGCCGTGCGCTACGCGAAACACATCGGCATTGAGCGTCCGTTTATGTACGAGCTCGTCCCGGTTGTCGGCGAAATTATGCATGACTATTATCCGGAAGTGAAAGAAAAAGCCGATTTTATCGCCCGCGTCATCCGCAGTGAGGAGGAGCGGTTCCATGAGACGCTTCACGAAGGGCTCGCCATTTTAAGCGACGTGATTGAGAAGGCCAAATCCGAAGGAAGCGACGTCATCCCCGGCGAGGACGTGTTCCGCCTGTACGATACGTACGGCTTCCCGATCGAGCTGACGGAGGAATACGCGGCAGAAGCGGGAATGAAAGTCGACCATGACGGGTTTGAACGAGAAATGGAACGGCAGCGCGAACGGGCACGCGCCGCCCGCCAAGACGTGGATTCGATGCAGGTGCAAGGCGGCGTCCTTGGCGACATTAAAGACGAAAGCCGCTTCGTCGGCTACGATGAGCTCGTCGCTTCTTCCACCGTTCTCGCCATCGTCAAAGACGGACAGCTTGTCGAGGAAGTCCGCGCCGGCGAAGAGGCGCAAATCATCGTCGATGTGACGCCGTTTTACGCTGAAAGCGGCGGCCAAATCGCCGACCAAGGAACGTTTGCCGGCGAGACGGGAACGGCGGTCGTCAAAGATGTGCAAAAAGCGCCAAACGGCCAGCATCTTCATTCGATCGTCGTCGAGAGCGGTACGGTGAAAAAAGGCGCGGTGTATACAGCGCGCGTTGATGAAGCGAAACGGGCCCGCATTATCAAAAACCATACGGCAACCCATTTGCTCCATCAGGCGCTGAAAGACGTGCTCGGCCGCCATGTCAACCAGGCGGGCTCGCTCGTCGCTCCAGACCGGCTCCGTTTTGACTTTACCCACTTCGGGCAAGTGAAGCCGGAGGAGCTTGAGCGCATTGAAGCGATCGTCAACGAGCAAATTTGGAAAAGCCTTCCGGTCGACATTTTCTACAAACCGCTTGAAGAAGCGAAGGCGATGGGCGCGATGGCGCTGTTTGGCGAAAAGTACGGCGACATCGTCCGCGTCGTGAAGGTGGGCGACTACAGCTTGGAGCTGTGCGGCGGCTGCCATGTGCCAAACACGTCAGCCATCGGCCTGTTTAAAATCGTCTCCGAATCGGGCATCGGCGCCGGCACGCGCCGCATTGAGGCGGTGACCGGGGAAGCGGCGTACCGCTTTATGAGCGAACAGCTTGCTATTTTGCAAGAGGCGGCGCAAAAGCTGAAAACAAGCCCGAAAGAATTGAATGCGCGTCTTGACGGACTGTTTGCCGAGCTGAAAGAGCTCGAGCGCGAAAACGAATCGCTGTCAGCCCGCCTCGCGCATATGGAGGCAGAGCACCTCACCCGCCAGGTGAAAGACGTAAACGGCGTGCCGGTGTTGGCCGCGAAAGTGCAGGCGAACGACATGAATCAACTGCGGGCCATGGCTGATGATTTGAAACAAAAGCTCGGCACGGCGGTCATCGTGTTGGCGTCCGCCCAGGGCGGAAAAGTGCAACTGATTGCCGCAGTAACGGACGATTTGGTGAAAAAAGGATTCCATGCCGGCAAGCTGGTGAAAGAAGTGGCGTCACGCTGCGGCGGAGGAGGCGGCGGACGGCCGGATTTGGCGCAGGCAGGCGGCAAAGATGCGCAGAAAGTCGCCGAGGCGCTCAACTATGTCGAAACGTGGGTGAAATCCATTTCCTAAATGGGCGCGGATCGTGTACAATGGATGTAAGAGAAGGGGATGGCCCGAACAAAGAGCGAGGTGGAAACGGTGAGCTCGTTTGATCAAACGATGCAGTTTCATTTTTCCGAAGAGCCGGCGGAAACGAATGTCCGCGAAGTGTTGTTGACGGTGTATGACGCCTTGCAAGAAAAAGGCTACAACCCGATCAACCAAATTGTCGGCTACCTGCTGTCCGGCGACCCGGCTTACATCCCGCGCCATAAAGATGCGCGCGCGCTCATCCGCAAAATCGAACGTGACGAATTAATCGAGGAATTGGTGAAATTCTATTTACAGGGGCAACGAAAGGATTGACCGATGCGGATATTGGGGCTTGATCTCGGAACGAAAACGCTCGGCGTCGCGGTGAGCGATGAGCTTGGCTGGACGGCGCAAGGACTCGAGACGATCGCCATCGATGAGGAGCGCGGCGATTATGGTTTAGAGCGGCTGCGCGCCCTTATCGATGAGTACGGCGTCGATGCGATCGTCGTCGGATGGCCGAAAAACATGAACGGCACGCTCGGACCGCGCGCTGAGGCAAGTGAGCGGTTCGCCGCCAAACTGCGCGAGGAGTTTTCTTTGCCGGTTGTGCTCTGGGATGAACGGCTGTCGACGATGGCCGCCGAGCGGATGCTGATTGCCGCCGATGTCAGCCGGAAAAAGCGGCGGAAAGTCATTGACAAAATGGCGGCGGCCGTCATTTTGCAGTCATATTTGGACAGTAAACGATAAATTGGAGGAGAAAACATGGAACACGGAGACCGTCACATTACCGTTGTCGACGAACATGGCAACGAGCAGCTGTGCGAAATTTTGTTTACGTTTGAATCGGACGATTTTGGCAAATCGTACGTGTTTTACTATCCGGTCGGCGTCGAGGCGGAAGATGAAAACGGCGAGACGGAAGTGCACGTTTCCGCCTTCATCCCTGGGGATGAGAACAAAGAAGGCGAACTGCTCCCAATCGAGACGGAGGAAGAGTGGGACATGATCGAAGAAGTATGGAATACGTTTTGCGCTGAACAGGAAGAGGAAGACGACGAATAACGGACAGCAGAGGGGGCCAAAAGGATCGGGGCCCCTTTTCTTATTGCCGTATTATGCGCTGAGAAACGATAAGTTGTGTTCCATGCAATGGTTCAGACATCTTCTTGTTTGTCCGACAAATGTTGCGAAGGGCTTCGATTGACCGGCGCGTTTCCTCCCCTGGCTTTGCATTTTTTGACCGTCAAGGGCGAAAAATGCGGAACTTTGTAGTATAATATGGCCGGGTGAAAGGAGGACAAAGATGAAACAGAACGATTTTAGGGCGCCCAAGGCGCGGCTTGTGCGGAAAATCGTCTTGATTGTCTGTGCTGTTCTGCTGGCGGCGTTTGTCATTGCCGGCGCCAGCAGTTTCTTATACATCCGTTCAGCGCTTAAGCCCGTCGACCCGAATGACCGCACCCCGGTCCATGTCTCGATTCCGATCGGTTCATCGGCGGCGGATATTGCCGAACAGCTTGAACGAAAGCGGCTGATTAAAAGTGCGGCCGTCTTTCGCTTCTATGTTCGCTGGAAAAACGAATCAGGCTTTCAAGCGGGGGAGTATGAGCTGACGCGGGCGATGCCGATGGCGCGCATCATCGAGCTATTGCAAACCGGCCGGTCGCTAAAAATCGGATTGAAGCTCACCATTCCAGAAGGGTCGCAGCTTGTGCAAATCGCTGCCATCATCGCCGCCAAAACCGGGTACAAGCAGGAAGACGTGATGAAGCTGTTGAACGATCGCGCGTATATTGAACAGCTTCGCCGCACGTACCCTGAGTTGTTGACAGCGGACATTTTTCAGCGCGGCATTCGTTATCCGCTTGAAGGCTACCTGTTTCCGGCCACTTACGTGTTTGCCGACCAAAAGCCGCCGCTTCCGGAGATCATTGAGGCGATGGTCGCGAAAACGGCGGAGGTGCTCGGTCAATACAAAGAGACGATGAAAGAAAAACAATTGTCGCCGCATCGATTGTTGACCATGTCGTCGTTAATCGAAGAAGAGGCGACCGAGAAAGCCGACCGCGAAAAAATCGCCAGCGTCTTTTACAACCGGCTGCGCATCGGCATGCCGCTGCAAACCGATCCGACCGTCCTGTACGCGCTCGGCAAACATAAAGATCGGGTGCTGTATAAAGACTTGCAAGTTGATTCGCCGTATAATACCTACATTCATCAAGGGCTGCCGCCCGGTCCGATCGCCAACGCCGGCGAGATGTCGATCGAAGCGGCGCTTCAGCCGGCTGCGACCGACTATTTATACTTTCTGGCCACTCCGGCGGGCGACGTCATTTTCACGAAAACGCTCGCCGAGCATAACCGCGAAAAAGCGAAATACATTGGGAAACAATAGCGCAAACTGGAAGTTGCTTGCTCAATGGGCAAAACGGCTTCGCTTTTTTGCCCGTTTATGATACTATAATAAAGTTGAACAGCGCCGCCGCCTGAATCGGGCGGCGGCCAACGATAAGAGTCGGTTGGCGGCTCTTATTTTTCATATGATCGACGGAGGAGGAGTCCTCTTGCTTTCAGAACATATCGTCCGTTATTTGCGGCAGCTGCGCCCGGCGCCGGATGCAGAAATCGCGGAAATGGAGCGGTACGCCCGCGAACAGCGCGTGCCGATCATCGATCCGGTGAGCATGGAGGTGCTGCTGTTTGTGTTGAACTTGGCTGCGCCGCGCCGCATTTTGGAAATCGGCACCGCGATCGGCTATTCGGCGATCCGGATGGCGAAGGCGCTGCCGGATGTGCGCATTGTGACGATTGAAAAAGACCGGGAGCGGTACGAGCGCGCCCGTTTTTATATCGAGAAAATGAACATAGCCGGACGGATTGAGGTGATTTTGGGCGATGCGCTTGACGCTGTGGCGGATGCGGCAGCGGCGGCGCCGTTTGATGTGCTGTTTATCGACGCGGCCAAAGGGCAATATGAGCGCTTTTTTACGCTGTATGAGCCGCTTCTGGCCGAGGGCGGCCTTGTCATTAGCGACAACGTGCTGTTTAAAGGGCTTGTCGCGGCTGAAGAGCTTGCGGGCAATAAGCGGCTGTGGAACATCGCGCAAAAAATCCGGCGCTACAATGAATGGCTGATGGCCCGGAGCGATTACGACACGGTCATCATTCCCGTTGGCGACGGGCTGGCTATATCGAAAAAACGAGGTGAACGAGAATGAAAAAACCGGAATTGCTCGTCACGCCGACGAGCGTTTCCCATATTGAGGAATTGGCTGAAGCGGGAGCGGACGCTGTAATGATCGGCGAACAGCGCTATGGCTTGCGGCTTGCCGGCGAATTTTCCCGCGCCGACGTTGCTGCGGCCATCGAAGCGGCTCACCGGCACGGCATGAACGTGTATGTGGCGATGAACGCCATTTTTCATAATGACAAAGTCGATGAACTGGGCGATTATATCGCTTTTGTCGCCGCCGCCGGCGCTGACGCCATCGTGTTTGGCGACCCGGCCGTGCTGTTGACGGTTCGCGAGGCCGCCCCTCATATGAAGCTCCACTGGAGCACGGAAACGACGGCGACGAACTGGTATACGTGCAACTATTGGGGGCGAAAAGGAGCGAAGCGCGCTGTGCTCGCCCGCGAGTTGAACATGGACGCCATTTTGGAAATCAAAGCCCATGCCGAAGTGGAAATCGAAGTGCAAGTGCATGGGGCGACGTGCATGTACCAATCGAAGCGTTCGCTCATCGGCAACTACTTCGAGTATCAAGGAAAAGTGATGGAAATTGAACGAAAAAAATATGAAAAAGGGATGTTTTTATACGACAAGGAGCGCGACAACAAATATCCGATTTTTGAAGATGAAAACGGCACGCATATTATGAGCCCAAACGATGTTTGCATCATCGACGAGCTTGGCGACATGATCGAAGCCGGCATTGACAGCTTCAAAATCGATGGCATTTTGCATGAGCCTCGCTACATTACGGAAGTGACAAAGCTGTACCGCCGCGCCATTGATATGTGCGCCAAAGACCGCGAGCAGTATGAGCGGGAAAAAGAGGAGCTGCTTGCCGCCGTTGAGGCGCTCCAACCGCCGCACCGCCGATTGGACACCGGATTTTTCTTCAAAGAGACGATTTATTGACAAAGGAGGGAGAACGAATGCTGCTGAAAAACGACCGCATTTCCGAAATCGTTGACGGCAAGCGCGTCATTGTGAAAAAACCGGAATTGCTTGCGCCGGCCGGCAACCTGGAAAAGCTGAAAATTGCCGTCCATTACGGGGCGGATGCCGTCTTTATCGGCGGCCAAGAGTACAGCCTGCGCGCCAACGCCGACAACTTCACGATTGACGAAATTCGCGAAGGAGTTGAATTTGCCAACCGATACGGAGCAAAAGTATACGTCACGGCCAACATTTATGCGCATAATGAAAACATTCCCGGCCTTGACGACTATTTGCGGGCGCTCGAAGATGCCGGCGTCCATGGCATTATCGCCGCCGACCCGCTCATTATTGAGACGGCGCGCCGGGTGGCGCCGAAGCTTGAAGTGCATTTAAGCACCCAGCAATCGCTTTCGAACTGGAAAGCGGTCCAGTTTTGGAAAGAGGAAGGGCTCGAGCGGGTCGTGCTCGCCCGCGAGGTGAGCGCCGAGGAAATTCGGCAAATCAAAGAAAAAGTCGATATCGAAATCGAGGCGTTCATCCACGGAGCGATGTGTTCCGCCTACTCGGGCCGCTGCGTGTTGAGCAACCATATGACGGCGCGCGACTCGAACCGCGGCGGGTGCTGCCAGTCGTGCCGCTGGGACTATGACTTGTACCAGCTGGCTGACGGACGGGAAATCCCGCTGTTTGCTGAGGGCGATGCTCCGTTTGCCATGAGCGCGAAAGATTTAAACCTCATCCGCGCCATTCCGGTGATGATTGAGCTTGGCGTTGACAGCTTGAAAATTGAAGGGCGGATGAAGTCGATCCATTATGTGGCGACGGTTGTGAGCGTCTACCGGAAAGTGATTGACGCCTACTGTGCCGACCCGGATCATTTCACGATCCGCGAAGAGTGGGTGCGGGAGCTTGACAAGTGCGCCAACCGCGAAACAGCGCCGTCGTTTTTTGACGGGTTTCCGGATTATACGAACCATATGTACGGCACGCACAGCCGGAAGACGACACATGAGTTTGCCGGCCTTGTGCTTGGCTACGATCCGGAGACCGGCATCGCCACCATCCAGCAGCGCAACCATTTTAAACCGGGTGATGAGGTCGAATTTTTCGGCCCGGAAATCGAAAACTTTACCCAAGTGATCGATACTATTTGGGATGAAGACGGCAACGAGCTCGATGCGGCCCGCCACCCGCTGCAAATCGTCAAGGTGCGAGTCAAACGCCCTCTCTTTCCGTACAACATGATGAGAAAGGAGAATTGAGATGGCGGACAAGCCCGTTGTCATCGGCGTCGCCGGCGGCTCCGGCTCGGGAAAGACGAGCGTCGCCCGCGCAATTTATGACCATTTCGGCGATCACTCGATTCTTGTGCTCGAGCAAGATTTTTACTACAAGGACCAAAGCCATCTCCCGTTTGAAGAGCGGCTGAAGACGAACTACGACCATCCGTTGGCGTTTGACAACGACTTGTTGATCGAGCACGTTCATCGGCTGCTTCGCTACGAGCCGATCGACAAGCCGGTGTATGACTATAAGCTGCATACCCGTTCGAACGAAGTCGTCCGCGTCGAGCCGAAGGATGTCATTATTTTGGAAGGCATTCTCGTTTTGGAGGATGAGCGGCTCCGCAATTTGATGGACATCAAAGTGTACGTCGACACCGACCCGGACATTCGCATCATCCGCCGCCTCATCCGCGATATGAAAGAGCGCGGCCGCACGTTTGATTCGGTCATTGAGCAGTATTTGTCCGTCGTGCGGCCGATGCACAACCAGTTTGTCGAACCGACGAAACGCTACGCGGACGTGATCATTCCAGAAGGCGGGCAAAACGCAGTCGCCATCGATTTAATGGTGGCAAAAATTCGCACAGTTCTTGAACAAAAAGCGTTTTTATAATAACATAACAGAGACAAAACAATATATTATATACCAAGTAAGCGTACGAACAGTTGTTTTTCTGTTCGTACGTTTTACATAATGCAGAACATAGAGGAGTGAGACAAATGGCGAATGAAAAGCAGTATCCAATGACGAAAGAGGGAAAAGAGAAACTGGAACAAGAGCTTGAGTACTTAAAAACGGTCAAGCGGAAAGAAGTCGTTGAACGAATCAAAATCGCCCGCGGGTTCGGGGATCTGTCGGAAAACTCGGAATATGACGCCGCGAAAGACGAGCAAGCGTTTGTGGAATCGCGCATTCAAATGCTTGAAAACATGATCCGCAACGCCGTCATCATTGAAGAAGACAAAGAAAACCCGGATGTCGTCTCGCTTGGCAAGTCGGTGACGTTCATCGAGCTTCCGGACGGCGAAGAAGAGACGTACACGATCGTCGGCAGCGCCGAGGCCGACCCGTTCGAAGGGAAAATTTCCAACGACTCGCCGATTGCCAAATCGCTTCTCGGCCGCCGCGTCGGCGATGAGGTGACGGTGCAAACGCCGGGCGGGGAAATGCTGGTCAAAATCGTGGCGGTCAAATAAACAGGCGGACCGCCGCGTCCGGGCCGCTCCGAATGAAGGCTGCAGCAAATCGCCGCCGACGGCACGTTTGAAAGGAAAACACCTCGTCGAAACTGATGATGAGGTGTTTTCATTATGTGGAAAAAACGGACAATCGTCACCATCGCGCTCATCCAGACTGCCTTGCTGCTGCTGATCGGCCGGTTAGCGCAAATCCAGCTCATTGATCCGGAATCGTTTGCCGGCCGCAATTTAATCGCGGAAAGCGTCGCCCAGCGTACGCAGGAGCTGACGATTGACGACGGGCGCGGCTCGTTCGTCGACCGGAATGGCCGCCCGCTGACAAAGCGGTACGTGCCGTCGCTTGTGCTGTTTCCGTTTTTGGCGACGATGAAATGGCCGATTGAGCAAGTCGCCCGCATCGCCGGCGTTACGGTGGAAGACATCCGCCGCCAGCTTGAGGAGGCAAACGGCCCGTTCATCCTGCAGCAAGACGGCGAGCCGCTCGCCTTAAGCGCCAGCCAAATGAAGCAAATTAACGACTTGCGCATCCCCGGGGTTTTTGCTGTCAAGAAACAATATCCGCTTGAGACGGTGTATGCGCCGCATTTGCTTGGCTTTACCCGGAAGGATGAGAAGCTTCTGCGCACGCGCTATCCGAAGCGTTCGCTCCCGCCGCAGGCTGAAGTTGGCATTCAAGGGCTTGAGAAGGCGTTCGACGAGTTTTTGCTCACAGATGGCGAAACGAAGCTGTTGTACCACGTTGACGCTGAAGGAAGGCCGCTGTTTGGGCTTGATGTGAAATACAGCGACCCGGGCAATCCGTTTTACCCGGCGACTGTCCAAACGACGCTCGATCGTGATATCCAGCAAGAAATGGAGCAAATCGTGGACCGGTACGGGTTGAAAAAAGGCGGGCTCGTCCTGCTCGATGTGGACGACAGCAGCGTGCTCGCCATGGTCAGCCGCCCCAATATGAATCCGCGCGACCCGTATAAAAACCGCGGGGCGGAAAATCAAATGGTGCTGCCGCAAATTCCCGGCTCCGTCTTTAAAACGGTTGTCGCCGCCGCGGCGCTTGAGGAAGGGCTGGCTTCGCCTGCTGCGATGTTTGATTGCAGCAAAAAAATTGACGGCACGACGCTGGATGAGGAGCACGACTACGGCATGCTCAACTTGGCTGACAGCTTTGCCGTCAGCTGCAACAACGCGTTTGCCGCGCTCGGCAAACAGCTCGTTCGCCATGACCCGGATGCATTGGAAACGTATGCGGAAAAGCTCGGGTTGTATCCGACAGCCGGCTGGGAAGGAGCCGTGTACCATGAGGAACATTTCCGTCAATTTCCAGAAGAGCAGAAAGGAACGATTTGGCACGACAAGCGCGATAAGCGGGTGCCGCTTGCCGTGGCGCAAACGGCCATTGGGCAAAAAGATGTGCGCGTCTCCCCGCTTGGCGTCGCCAACATGATGGCGACGATCGCCCGCGGCGGCGAGGCCTTGAAGGTGCGGGCCGTGGACAAAGTGCTGTATAAAAACGGGACGACGTTGTTTTCGTTTTCACCCGAGCCGGCGACGGACAAGGAGCCGCTTGCGCCGCAAACGGCAAGGCAGCTCCAGCAGCTGCTGCGCGGCGTCGTCATCAATGAAGACGGCACCGGCCGCCGCTTTCGCTCGCTTCCGTACGAAGTGGCCGGCAAATCCGGGACGGCGGAGACAGGAAAAACGAAGGGCGGCAGCGAATTAATCAATAAATGGTTTGCCGGCTATTTCCCAGCTGACCGCCCGAAATACGCCCTCGCCGTCGTCGAGCTCGACTGCCCGAGCGGACAGGCGGCCACGAATGATGTGTTTGCCGCGGCGGTTGAGGCGCTTTATGCGTATGACCGAAACAAAAACGACCAGGAGTGACGAATCGATATAATGAATTCGTTGCGGCCACATAAAGGAGGGGGAGGCCGATGCAACAAACCGGAACACGTTTTGCCACCCGCGCCAAGCGGCGGAAAATCAACCGCTGGCTCAATGGAGCAATCGCCGTTGTGGTGTTGCTCATTCTCATTGTCGGTTGGAACATATTGTTCGGCGGCGAGCCGAGCCATAAAGCGGCGGATGCTGAGGCGAAGCCGGCTGCGGGGGCGGATGGGGCGAAGCGGGTCGAAATCGAAACGGGAGAACCGACCGCGCCGTCTGAAACGGAGGAAGCTGCTTCCGGGGACGAGTCCGAACCGGCTGAAGAGGAAGCCGAACAAGACGTGACGGCAACGCCGGGGCCGCCGGGGTCGAATATTGAAAAAGAGATCGTCAACCCGGCATGGCAGCCGGTTGGCACGACGCAATCAGAGCCGCATGAAACGGTGTTTAAAAAAGATTCGGTGGACTGGAAGGAAATGCTCGATGCGGTCAGCTATGCGACCGGCATCGCGCCGGACGATATGATCGTTTGGTTCATCGGCAACAATGGGCCGAACAAAGCGGTGGCGACGATTTCAACGAGAGACCAGACCGCCCATTACCGAGTGTATATTGAATGGGTGACGAATGAAGGATGGAAGCCGACGAAAGTGCAAAAGCTGCGGGAAAAACCGTAGCGATTTTTGAAGGGGAACAGGTGCCCGCTTAGAAGGGGCGCCTGTCATTTTTTTGCCTTAAAGTGGACGACGGCACTGTAAAACCGCTTCCCGTTTTCCATGACATGCATTTGGTGCGACACATGATGGACGGAAAGCAGCAGCGCTTTGTTATGCTCGATTTGCTCGTTGATTTTTTTTTCAAGCGTTCGCAAGTCGTCAGCTTCAAAAAACTCCACTTTGTCTTCAATCAAATCAAGGGAAATGTTCACCATGTCTTTGCCTCCTTTCATCGACAGTGTAGCAAATTTTCCCGCTTCCATCCACCCGCGCAATAGAAGCGGCGATGGGGAACAATACAAATGACAGCGAGCACGATCATTGAACGGCGGAAGAAGTTATGGTACGGTGGGAGCAGGTTATCATCTAAAGAATACTATGTTTATAGGAATTATAAACTTTATGGAGTGAGGCCATATGGGCAGGGAATTTCTTGATTTGTTCGAGCAATGGGCGGAGTCATACGATCGATCAGTCGAAGGGGGAGATGAGCAATACCGCGATGTGTTTGCCGGTTATGATCGCATTTTAAACACTGTCGCTGATAAAGCCGGCCGTGTTGTGCTTGAATTTGGCGTCGGCACCGGCAATTTGACGAAAAAGCTGCTGGAGCGCGGCAAAACGGTATACGGCATCGAGCCGTCGGCGCCGATGAGAAAAAAAGCGGCGGAAAAGCTCGGCGGCCGGGCGGTCATTCTGGACGGCGATTTTTTGCAATTTCCGGTTCCTCCTGAGCCAGTCGACACCATTGCCAGCACGTACGCGTTTCACCATTTGACGGATGAGGAAAAAGACGAGGCGCTCGGCAAATATAGCCAACTGCTCCAAACTGGTGGTAAAATAGTGTTTGCCGATACGGCGTTTCGCGACAAAAAGGCGTTCCGCCAAGCTGTCGAAGCCGCACGGGAGCGCGGCTTCCACGATTTGGCCGACGATCTCGAGCGCGAATATTACACGACGCTTGACGTATTGGCTTCGCTGTTTGCCAGCCATGGCTTTTCCGTCTCCTTTGCGCAGCAAAACGCGTTCGTCTGGGTGATGGAGGCGGTGAAACAACCGACATAGAAAGAGGGAGAACGATGAAGGCAGCCATCATTGGAGCAATGGAAGAAGAAGTGGCCATTTTGCGCGCACGCATGGAAGGGCGCGAGGAAACGGTGATCGCCGGATGCGAGTTTTCCACCGGCCGCCTTGACGGTGCCGAGGTGGTGCTGCTCAAGTCCGGCATCGGCAAGGTGAATGCGGCGATGGGAACGACGCTTTTGCTTGACCGATTCCGCCCTGATTTCGTCATCAACACCGGCTCGGCCGGCGGATTTTTGCCGTCGTTGCGCGTCGGCGATCTCGTCATTTCCGATGAGGTCGTCCACCATGACGTTGATGTGACGGCGTTTGGCTACGCCTACGGGCAAGTGCCCGGCTTGCCGGCGCGCTACCGGGCCGATGGGGCGCTTGTTGAGGCGGCGAAGCAGGCAGCAGCGCGGCTTGACGGTTTGCAGGCGGCGGTCGGTTTGATCGCGACTGGCGATTCGTTTATGAACGATCCGGAACGCGTCAAATTTGTGCGCAGCCAGTTTCCGGAGCTGTGCGCCGTCGAAATGGAGGCAGCCGCCATCGCCCAAGTGTGCGTGCAGTTTGGGACGCCGTTTGTGGTGATTCGGGCGCTGTCCGATATTGCCGGTCAAGAGTCGGATGTGTCGTTTGAACAGTTTTTGGAGACGGCGGCGAAACACTCTGCACAACTGGTGTTGGCTGTGTTGTCCGCCATGCAGAAGCGAAAATAAACGCCAAAACGCCGCCGTCCCGCCGCCAAATGAGCGTGAGGAATGGAGTGACCAACGATGCGGGTAGCAAAAAGCATTCATGAATTAATCGGCCATACGCCGGTCATCGAGATTACACGCTTTCCGTTGCCGGAAGGCGTCCGTTTGTTTGCGAAGCTCGAGTATTTCAACCCAGGCGGAAGCATTAAAGACCGGCTCGGGCAAGAGCTGCTCGAGGAGGCGCTCGCGTCGGGAAAACTAAAAGAAGGGGGCACGATCATCGAGCCGACGGCCGGCAACACCGGCATCGGCTTGGCGCTGGCGGCGATCGGCAAGAACGTCAACGTCATTTTTTGCGTACCGGAAAAATTCAGCGTTGAAAAGCAGCAGCTGATGAAGGCGCTTGGGGCGCAAATTGTCCATACGCCGACCGAAGAGGGGATGGAGGGGGCGATTCGCAAAGCCGAAGAGCTCGCCCGCACGATTCCGGGCGCCTATTGCCCCCAGCAGTTCGAAAACCCGGCCAACCCAAGGACGTATTACAAAACGCTCGGGCCGGAGTTGTGGGACGACTTGGGCGGACAAATCGACGTTTTTGTTGCCGGCGCTGGTTCGGGCGGCACGTTCATGGGGACGGCGACGTTTTTAAAAGAAAAAAATCCGGCCATTAAAACGGTCATCGTTGAGCCGGAAGGATCCATTTTAGGCGGAGGCGAGCCGGGGCCGCACCGAACCGAAGGAATCGGCATGGAGTTTTTGCCGCCGTTTATGGATCCGGAGTATTTTGACGCTATTTACACGATTTCCGACGACGACGCTTTCCGCCGCGTCAGCGAGCTGGCAAGGCGGGAAGGGCTGCTTGTCGGCAGCTCGTCCGGCGCCGCGTTTCATGCCGCTTTGCTCGAGGCGGAACAAGCGAAGCCCGGGACGAACATCGTTGTCATTTTCCCCGACGGGAGCGAGCGATATTTAAGCAAAAACATTTACGAAAGTGGGCGATAAGATGAGACGAAAGACGATGCTCATCCATGGCGGCATCGCAGGCGACCCGTACACTGGGGCGGTGTCGGTCCCAATTTATCAAGTGAGCACGTACAAACAAGAGGAAGTCGGCAAACATAAAGGGTTTGAATACTCGCGCACCGGCAATCCGACGCGCGCGGCGCTCGAAAAGCTCATTGCCGACCTTGAAGGCGGCGAAGCCGGGTTTGCGTTCGCTTCCGGCATGGCCGCCATTACGGCTGTCATGATGCTGTTTCAAAGCGGCGACCATATCGTGCTGACCGACGACGTCTATGGCGGCACGTACCGCGTCATGACGAACGTGCTGAACCGGTTCGGGCTTGAGGCGACGTTCGTCGACACGAGCGATGTCGCCAACATTGAAGCGCATATTCGCCCAAACACGAAGGCGATTTACGTTGAAACGCCGACGAATCCGCTTTTGAAAATCACTGACTTGCAAGCCGCCGCCGCCATTGCCCGTGCTCGCGGGCTGCTGTTGATCGTCGATAATACGTTTTCCACTCCGTACTTTCAAACACCGCTTGCGCTTGGCGCCGATATCGTCATCCACAGCGCGACGAAATATTTAGGCGGCCATAGCGACGTCGTCGCCGGGTTGGCGGTTGTCCGCACGCCGGAGCTTGCCGAACGGCTCCATTATGTGCAAAATTCAACCGGAGGCGTGCTCGGCCCGCAAGACTCGTGGCTGCTTATGCGCGGGATCAAAACGCTTGGCGTGCGGATGGAAGAGCATGAACGAAACGCGCGCGCCATTGCCGCCTTTTTGGCCGAGCATACGTCCGTTGCCCGCGTCTATTATCCAGGCCTTCCAAATCATCCGAACCATGAGCTGGCCAAACAACAAATGCGTGGATTCGGCGGCATGATTTCGTTTGATGTCGGCAGCTTGGAGCGCGCGGAGAACGTGCTGTCGCGCGTACGCTACTTTACGCTTGCCGAAAGCTTAGGGGCGGTCGAAAGTTTAATTTCGCTGCCGGGGAAAATGACGCACGCCTCGATTCCGAAAGAGCGGCGCGAACAGCTCGGTATTACAGACGGACTCATCCGCCTGTCCGTCGGGCTTGAGGATGTGAACGATTTGCTCGACGATTTGGCGCAGGCGCTTGGCTGAAATTGCCGCTCCTCCCTTCCGTCCATGTATGATACAGTGAAAGGGGAGAGGAGGGATCGGGCTTGAACGAGCAGCAACGAGACGAGCTGCGGGCGAAGGCGGGCGATTTCAAGATGTACAGCCTTGTCTTGTTCTCGCTCGGTGTGTTTTTCTATTTAGGGACGATCATCCCGGGAGCGCTTGAGGCAGCGAAAAAACCGTTCGCCTTGCTGATGGTTGGAGGCTGTTTCATGGCGGCTTTGTACTGTTCACGTCGCTCCGCCGTTTGCGCCCGCCGCTTGGAGGAAGAGGAAGACCGGTTTGAATGATCAATGGGGCTCGACGAAAAGCGTCATTGCGCTTATGATTGGCGATAATGAAGAAAGGAGGGGGCTGACCCAAAAGTCCGCCAAAAAGCGGACTTTTGGAGTCAGCCCTCTCTGGTTTTTGTATATTTTACCAAACGGAACAAAATTCCGACTCTGTTCTCCCCCTCATTTACGCCACCAAGGACAATTGCTTGTCCCTAGCGGCTTTTTTGAGAAGATTGTGGGCAGCACAAACCAGCCCCCATTCGATGGAAACTTTTTGGAGGCCTCGCAGGACAAAGCGACGAAACCCGCGATTTTGTTTGATTTGCCCAAATACACTCTCAATGTCGGTTTGGCGTTGGCGGTATCGGGCTTGCCCTTCTTCACTCTCCAACCGTTCGCGGGCTTTCTGTTTTTGTTCATGATAGACGGGGTTCCATTGCGTGGTTCGTCCATACTTGGAAGTCGTGCAGGCCGAACGGAACGGACATCCTTCGCATTCATGGCATTGGTAGTGTCGGGTGACCGAGGTGTATCCTGATTCCGTGGTCTGTTTCGAAGTTCCGGTGCGAACCAGCTTTTTCCCATTGGCGCAAATCCAAACGTCTTCTTCTTCCACATAGGTCCAATTCTGCTGATGATGCGGATTTTTCTTGACCTTGCGCGTGTTCTCCTTCTCATACGTATGGTACTTGATCAAGGCCGATATGTGCTTCTCTTCCAGCTTCACGTAGTTCTCTTCCGAGCCATAAGCCGCGTCAGCGATCAAACGTTCGGGTTCCACGCCGTACTTCTCTCGAACGGTCTCCAAATGCGGGAGAAGACAACGAGTGTCGCCCGGCCTCTGATGAAGGGAATACCCCAAAATAAATTGGCCGGAAGAACCCACCTGTACGTTATAGGCCGGCTTGAGCTGGCCGTTTCGCATGTGATCCTCCTTCAACCGCATGAAGGTGGCATCCACATCGGTCTTGGAATAGCTGTTGCGATCCCCGCATACATGGAGTTGGTGTTCATACTTTTCACTGCGGGGCAAGTAGTCCTCCTTCATCTTCTTGATGGCCTTCTTCAACGGTTGGTTGTCCGGCTCGGCCTCCAACCGTTTTTCCCACTCCTCGGTTTTCTTTCGGATTTCTTCTGACGTAAAGGCCGGCGAAGGGTCGATGTCTTCCGCCTTTTCTTCTTCCACGATCGCCTCGATCTGGGCAATCAGCCGATCGACATTGGCTTGGAGTTTCTCCTGGTACTTCTCAGCCGATTTGCGCCAAACGAAGGTGTACCGGTTGGCATTCGCTTCAATTTTCGTTCCATCCACAAAATAATCTTCCATCTTGACATAGCCGTCGGCCACGAGCAGCGTGATCATTTCCCGGAACAGGTCGTCAATCAGGTCTTTCATCCGCTCCGAACGAAACCGATTGATGGAGCGGAAGTCCGGCTTTTGAAATCCACTTAGCCACATGAGGGGAAGGTGGACTTCGAGCTGCCGTGCAATCTCACGGCCATGATACATTTTTTGGGTGTAAGCGTAAAGGAGAATTTTGGTCATCATTTTCGGATGATAGGCGGAGGCGCCCCCTCCTTTGTAGTAAGCAAGAAACGTCTCCATCGGGATGCGTTCAACCATCTCATGAACCACGTGGGCCATGTTATCCCGTGGAATGAGATCGGCGATGTTGCTTGGCAAAGAGAGGTTGTCCATGGTATACTCTTTAAAGGAAATATGATCATGTTTCATAAAAGAATCGCCCTTCTTTCGGTGGTAGTGGTTTTGGTGACTCTATTCTACCAGAAAAAAGGGCGATTCTTCTATATTTGAGGCAAAAAAGTGGGGGCTGATCCCAAAACGCATTCGCGTTTTGGGTCAGCACCCTCTTTCGCTGCTATATATGTGCTTGCTGTTTCTGCTGCACGATCGTTGTGACGATCTTGAAGGCAGGCGGCCTTTTAGGTCAGCCCCCTCATTTTGGTTTCGTCATGCTGCCGTCAAAGGGGAGCTTGTTTTTTATAAAAAATGGTTGACAATGGAAATGTTTTTGGATACAATTACCTTCGTAACGTCATTTCTGAGGGGAGGTCGAAGATCATGACAATGGTGATGTGGTCAACATTCGCGCATTTATTCCAGAAAATGGCTATTCGACCTTCCGCCGACCGGGAATGAACGTGCACCGATGACGAAAAACAGCGATCAGGCCGCAGAAGGGGAGTAGTCTCGCTTTCTGCGGCCTTTTTGCACACTGAGCCGCAGAAGCGCTTTCCTTCTGCGGTTTTTTTGCATGGAAAGGAGGTGGGGAGGCATGACGATCCATTTGTTTTTTCTCACGATCACGATTGAGCGGAGAAAGCCGCGGCAGGGGAACAGGGAAGAGGAGCGGTTCGCGCGTGCAGCCGAGGAGGAGCTTGTTGACCGCAAATGCTTTTTCCATCAACGATTGTTGTAAACATGTTCAGCAATGAAGGATGAAAGGGGAGACGATGTATGTCCATTGTACTCGTATGGCTGGTGACGTGGATAAAGCAAAGGGGAAACTCCACTTGACTCAGTCGAAAGTGCGATCGGTGCTCCGCGCGCTGTTGTTGATCGTCGAATTTCATGAATTGTTCAAAATGTGGCGGAAGCGTTCCCTGTCTTCTTTGGTAAAATAAAAATAAACGAGAAGGCCAAGGAGGGAACGGGGATGTTCGCCATCGTCACGGCAGTTGTGATTACGGCGTCGATTGCGCTCGTCGTCGCTGCGGAAGTGAGCGCCGAAGCAGGAGTGTAACAAGGCGGGCGCCTGTCTAGGATGGGAGGGGAACAGCAGGCGAGCTGCAACACAAGAAATGAGTGTGTTTGTTCACTGATACGGGTGGCACGTTTGCCCGCAGCCGGCCTCGTTAAGGGGGTCGGCTGAATTTTTTGTCCAGACACGGACAACAACGCCCCTGCATATACATAACGATAGGCGGTTTCCGCCGATGACAGCAGGCGGGGGTGAGAGCATGTCCGGCATTTTTTCAGCATTTGCGTTTTTGTTGAAAGAATTGACGTTTCTCGTCTCGTACATTAAAAACAACGCGTTTCCCCAGCCGTTAAGCGCCAAAGAAGAGGAAAAATATTTGGAGTTAATGGCCAAAGGCGACGAGCAAGCCCGCAACCGGCTCATCGAACATAACTTGCGCCTTGTCGCCCATATTGTCAAAAAGTTCGAAAATACGGGAGAAGAAGTGGAAGATTTAATTTCGATCGGGACGATCGGCTTGATCAAGGCGATTGAAAGCTATTCGCCGGGGAAAGGGACGAAGTTGGCCACATATGCGGCCCGATGCATTGAAAACGAAATCTTGATGCATTTGCGTTCACTGAAAAAAACACGCAAGGACGTTTCTCTTCACGAGCCGATCGGCCAAGATAAGGAAGGAAATGAAATCAGCCTGCTCGATATTTTGAAATCCGAAGGGCAAGACATCGTCGACGAAATTCAGCTTAACATGGAGCTTGAGCAAGTGAAACGATACATCAGCGTGCTAGACGAGCGGGAAAAAGAAGTGATCGTCAAGCGGTTTGGCCTCGGCCGGCAACGGGAGAAAACGCAGCGTGAAATCGCCAAAGAGCTCGGCATCTCAAGAAGCTACGTCTCGCGCATCGAAAAACGGGCATTAATGAAAATGTTTCATGAGTTTTACCGGCAGGAAAAAGAAAAGCGGCGATCATGAAATTCGGGAATGAGGCAGGCGCCTGACCGGCGGCCTGTTTTCTTTTGCCAACGATACAAGTATTTAAATTATTATAAAAAAACAAAATATATTGATAGTTCCTTGCGACAAAGCGGTTTCATTCAAAAGTATTGACAGATTTTATTTTTAATAGCAAAATAATTTTGTCATTTTTTTGTCTAAAATTGTCTAAAGGAGGCGAAACATGATGAGAAAGATCGGGTTAGCATGGCAGATTTTGATCGGTCTTATTCTCGGGATTATCGTCGGAGTCGTTTTCTACGGAAACCCGAACGTGGCAACGTATTTGCAACCGATTGGGGACATTTTTCTCCGTCTCATTAAGATGATCGTGATTCCGATTGTCGTCTCGAGCTTAATTGTCGGCGTCGCCAATGTCGGCGATGTGAAAAAGCTCGGGAAGCTGGGCGGCAAAACAATCCTTTATTTCGAGATTATCACGACGATTGCGATTGTCGTTGGCCTCTTGGCAGCAAACGTGTTCCAACCAGGCGCCGGCGTCAATATGAAATCGCTTGAGAAAACCGATATTCAATCATACATTGATACGACGAATGAAGTGCAGCACCATTCGATGGTCGAGACATTCGTCAATATCGTGCCGAAAAATGTGTTTGAATCCCTCGCGACAGGAAACATGTTGCCGATCATTTTCTTCTCGGTCATGTTCGGATTGGGTGTAGCCGCGATCGGCGAAAAAGGAAAACCAGTGCTTCGCTTTTTCCAAGGAACGGCGGAAGCGATGTTTTACGTGACAAACCAAGTGATGAAGTTTGCGCCGTTCGGCGTCTTTGCCTTGATCGGGGTGACGGTGTCGAAATTTGGCGTCGCTTCACTTCTTCCGCTCAGCAAGCTTGTTGTGCTCGTTTACGCAGTGATGGCCTTTTTTGTGCTCGTTGTGCTCGGCGGCACCGCGAAATTGGTAGGTGTGAATATCTTTCATATTATTAAAATCTTAAAAGATGAGCTCGTGCTTGCCTATAGCACGTCGAGTTCGGAGACGGTGCTCCCGAAAATTATGGAAAAAATGGAGAGGTTCGGTTGCCCGAAGGCTGTCACCTCGTTTGTCGTTCCGACCGGCTATTCGTTCAACTTGGATGGGTCGACGTTGTATCAGGCGCTGGCGGCTGTATTTATCGCCCAACTCTATGGCATTGACATGCCGCTGTCGCAACAAATTTCGCTCGTACTCGTCTTGATGGTGACGTCCAAAGGAATCGCCGGCGTCCCGGGCGTTTCGTTCGTCGTGTTGTTGGCGACGCTCGGCACAGTCGGCATTCCGGTCGAAGGATTGGCGTTTATCGCCGGCATTGACCGCATTTTGGATATGGCGCGCACCGTTGTGAATGTTATCGGCAACTCGCTGGCAGCGGTCGTCATGTCGAAATGGGAAGGGCAATATAACGAAGAACAAGGGAAACAATATATTGCCGAACTGCGCCAGCAAAGCGCCTGACCGGGAAAACAGCGGCTGATCGTTCAGCCGCTGTTTCGCTTTATGCGCAAAAACAGTTGCCGGACCGCAGTGTGTTCGCTATATTTATCTTAATTAGGCGAGAAGACTCCCACTTCAACGAAGCGAAGCGGAGTAAGTGGGAGATGAATCGCCTTAACTATATTTTGCTGAAAATAGGATAGATTCAGTAAAATATAGTATCATATAGTTAGATGGGAGGTGAAAACATGTATTTTTGTATCAAACAACAGCTAAATGGTTTGACCAAAGAAGAATACTTGACTCTTCGAGAACTGTGCCATATTGCCAAGAACATGTACAACGTCGGATTGTAAATTGGCAAACTTGTCATTGGCTATGCGGAAACATGGCAACGCAATATGAATCTAGGAAAAAAGACAAATCAAAACTTTGTCAATATTCCTCTCGGTAACATAAAAGAAAAACTAGAATATCTTTGTAAATTTTACGGCATTGAATTCTTGAAACAGGAAGAATCCTATACGTCTCAAGCCAGCTTTTTTGACGGCGATGAGATTCCTGAATATAATGCCGACAATCCAAAAGAATATAAGTTCAGCGGCAAACGTATTAAGCGCGGCTTGTATCGAACAAAGTCTGGCAAACTAATGAATGCTGATGTCAATGGCGCATTAAACATCTTAAAGAAAAGTAAAGCTGTAGACCTGAGTGTCTTATGCTCTAGCGGCGAAGTGGACACGCCTCAAAGAATAAGGATTGCTTGAAGCAGTCAAACTTCTTTGGAAGCCCCCACTTCAAATTTTCGCTAGAAAATTAAGTGGGGGTAGTTCACAGTGGAACATCATTTTGACAAATCTTGATTAAATGAGGGACGCATGTGAAACGTTGGATCATCATTGCGCTTTTGTCGGCGATCTGTTTATGGCTGCTGCCGTACAGCGTGCCGCTCCTGCTGGCGCTTGCCACCGCCCTCTTGTTGGAGCCGCCTATCCGCCGCCTGCAAGACCAGTATCGGCTGAAGCGCGCGCACGCCGTAACGGCGATTTTTTCACTCTTTTTGGTAATCCTTGGGTTTTCGCTTTATTTTTTAGTTGTCATTTTGGTTCAGCAAGTGATGGCGCTCTCGCAAAACCTTCCGTACGTGCTGAGCGAGGCGACAAAAGTGTTCAACCGCCTCATCGAAACGTGGCGGTCGTATTCAAGTTCGATCCCCCAGGAAATCATTGATTCGCTCGAGCGCGGCGTGCGCACGGTGCAACAGATGCTGCTGTCGTTTGCGACGAATTTGACGCAGTCGCTCGTTCATTATATCACCGCCATCCCGGCGTTTTTCATTCACTTTTTAGTCTATTTGGTCGCATTGTTTCTCATTTCGCTCGACTTGCCGCGAATGAAACAGTCGATCAGCCGCTATTTGTCAGAGCGCACCCGCCAGCGGCTCGGGATGGTCATCGTCCAGCTGAGCAAGGCGGGGATCGGCTTTATTAAAGCGCAATTTTTGCTCAGCCTGGTGACGTTTTTTCTCGCGCTGGCCGGGTTGCTCGTGCTCGGCATTGATTACGCTGCCTTGATGGCGCTCGTCATCGTCATCGTCGACATTTTGCCGATTTTGGGGACCGGCTCAGTGCTTGTTCCGTGGGGCATCATCAGCATGGCGAACGGCGACAATACGCTTGGCGTCGGGCTGATTGTGCTGTTTATCGTCATCACTGTCGTGCGGCGGATCATCGAGCCGAAAGTGTTTTCCACCAATTTGGGCATTTCCCCGCTTGCGGCGCTCGTCAGCGTCTACCTCGGCTTCCAGCTGCTTGGCTTTATCGGGCTGTTTGTCGGGCCGGTCGTTGTCATTTTGATCGAGGCGCTTGCCAAGGCCGGGGTAATTAAGTGGACGATCAAGCTTTGATTTTTTCGAATAAAGGTCTTTGCGGACGAAGGAGGAAAAACCGGCGAACCGCCGGTTTTTCTGTTTGGACATGGAAAAGAGAGTTTTGGCAAAGCGACGGCTAAAGAAAACCGCCCGCTGAAGGCGCAGCGGTCACTGAGTGGATGTGGACGAATCATTGACGTCGATGCGCGGCAAAATTAAAATTTCGACACGCCGGTTTTTCATCCGCCCGGCAGCGGTGGCGTTGGAGGCGATCGGCTTGTATTCGCCATACCCTTTGGCGCTGAAATAGCGCGGATCGAGTTGCTTGTTTTCAAGCAGCACTTTCATGAAATTGACGGCGCGCATGACGCTCAGCTCCCAATTGGAAGCAAATTTCTCATTATGAATCGGCACGTTGTCCGTATGGCCGCTGATGATGATATTGCGCGGCGGGTTCATGACGAGCAAAGCGGAGATTTCCGCCGCAAGACGCCGGTCTTTCATGCGTACTTCAGCGCTGCCGGAGTCGAATAAAATGTCATCCAAAATGGTGATGGCAAGCCCTTCATCCGTCAACGATGTCTGCAATTTCCCTGTCAAGTGTTTTTGATGAATATAGCTGTCAATTTTCACTTGGATTTGTTTCAGCTCTTCTTTTTCTCCTTCGTTTATAGACGAAGAAGGAGTCTGAGACTGTTGCTGCTGATTTTGCTGCCGCCCTTTTTCGTCTTCCGCAGGCGGTGTGATCGGTTCAATGGGGCTTTGAAAATCAAACACCCCTGTCCCACCGGCAAAGGCGGTGCTGAAGGCGCGGGCGATTTCTTGAAACTTTTTTTGGTCGATCTGGCTGCTGGCAAACAGAACGATAAACAAGGCGAGAAGCAGCGTAAGCAAATCGGCGTACGGAATCAGCCAAGATTCGTTTATGTGGTCATCGTGTGAGTGCTTTTTTTTCTTAGCCATTGACCGTTTCCCCTTGCGCTTGCGCCAGCGCCTGATGGCGTTCGCTTTCCGGTAAATAGGACGCAAGTTTTTGTTCGATCATGCGCGGGGCTTGTCCTTCCAAAATGGAGAGCACCCCTTCGATCATGATGTAGCGCACTTTTGCTTCTTCTTTTGATTTCCGCCGCAGTTTGTTGGCAAACGGATGCCAAAGCACATAGCCGGTAAAAATCCCAAGCATGGTCGCAACGAACGCAGCGCTGATCGCTTTGCCGAGCTCAGCGATATTTTCCATGTTCCCGAGCGCAGCGATTAAGCCGATGACAGCGCCCAACACCCCAAGCGTCGGCGCATACGTGCCGGCCTGTGTAAAAATGGCGGCGTTCGCCTCGTGCCGCTCTTCCATGGCGGCAATTTCTTCCGTCATCACATCGCGGATGAACTCTTGCGTCTGCCCGTCGATCGCCATGCTGAGCCCGTTGCGCAAAAACGGATCCTCGATGTCATCCAGCTTCGCTTCGAGCGCCAGCAGCCCTTCGCGGCGGGCGATATTCGCCCAATCGACGAACAGCGGAATCAGTTGTTCGACCGTCGGCGTCGTTGATTCCGTGAAAATGACTTTGAAAAGCTTTGGCACTTTTTTAATTTCGTGCGTCGGAAAGGCGATGACGACCGCTGCCGCCGTCCCGACGAGAATGATGAGGATGGCGGCCGGATTGATCAATACAGCAGGCGAAACGCCCTTAAAGTACATGCCCAGCCCGACGGCAATGACACCAAGGATGATGCCGATGACCGATGTTTTGTCCAAATGAATCCCCCCGCTTTTTCCATACGAACGATCTACGCCATTGGGCGTTTTTATGAAGAAACCATATTTATCATATACTGAATATAGGAGGTTGAAAAGGGAAAAAGGTGTGACATGAGACGCAAAAAGCCGCCCGCTCCATTAGGATGACGGAAAGGGCAGCTCCGATGATCATCATATTTTTTTCAGTTTAAACGTGCCGACCATTAAAAACGATAAAATGAGCGCCAAAAACATAAACGATTGCGGCGGAAAGTACGGAATGGCCAAATAGCCCAACGTCATCAACACTCCGGCAGCCGTGATCGGCAGCCCCGCAAAGTAGCCGTTGTTTTCTGTGATGTTGAAGCGAGCGAGGCGGAAGGCGCCGCAAGCGATGTACAAAACGGTGAATACCGCGCCGGGCGCGCCGAACTCATGGAACAAGCCTTGGTACATCAGCAAGGCGGGCGCGACGCCGAAGGAGACGATGTCGCTCATCGAATCGAGCTGCTTGCCAAGTTCGGATTCAATGTTCATCTTGCGCGCCACAGCGCCGTCAAAGCGATCGACAAACGCTGCTAAAAAAACGAGCAGCACGCTCATATGAAGCTGCCCTTTCAGCGTAGCCAGGACGGAAAAGCCGCCAAGCGACAGGTTTGTCATCGTCAAAATGTTTGCCACGTTTGCTTTCAGTTTTTTTAACGTATAATCTAAATAGTCCGATAAGAACAAGTTTCCCCACTCCTTTTCCAACAGAAAGCGCCAAAAGAAAATTCTACTACCATTATACTCATTTTGGCGGTAATATGGAAGGTAGTAACGACTGGACGTTTCATAAATTGGAGGGAACGTGCTTGCGAAAATGGCTGTACCGTTTGTTGATTGAGCTGACCAACCACTCGCTTTCTTCGAAGCTGCTCGCTTCGTTCGCCAAGTCGCGCTTTAGCGCCTGGTTGATACCATCGTATGCGAAGATTTACCATATTAATCAAGAAGAAATGGAAAAAAGCTTAAAAAATTATAAAACGCTGCAGCAACTGTTCGTCCGCCGGCTCAAAGCCGGCGCGAGGCCCGTTGATGACGACGAGTGCACCGTCGTCAGCCCGGTTGATGCAGTGATTGAAGAAATGGGCATCATCCGGGAAAACAGTGAAATCATCGTCAAGGGAAAACCGTATTCGATTGCTGAAATGCTCGGCAGCGCCGAGGCGGCGCAGCCGTATGTGAACGGGTTCTTTTTTATTCTGTATTTAAGCCCGAGCCATTATCACCGCATCCACAGCCCAATATCTGGGATGATCGAGAGGCAGTGGACGCTCGGACGCAAATCGTATCCGGTCAACCGTCTCGGCTTGAAATACGGAAAGCGGCCGCTTGAAAAAAATTATCGCCTTATCACGGAGGTAAAGGCAGGCGGCAAGCGGATGGCGATCGTCAAAATCGGCGCCATGTTCGTCAACAGCATCGAGTTGACCCATACGGGAGAGCAGCTCGTGAAAGGGGAGGAGATGGCGTATTTTTCGTTCGGTTCAACGGTCGTCTTGCTGTTTGAACGCGGAAGTTTCGCCCCTGACCCACGCATCGTTGCGCCGATGCCGGTGAAAGTCGGCGAACGGCTCGGCTATTGGCGCTAGGCGCCGGGATGAAGGCGGCAAACAAAAAAAGCCCGAAGGCCTCCGTTTCACGACGACAGCTTGATTTTATGGGTCAATGAGCGGCGCTGGATTTCCTGTTCGATCAATTCGATGAATTCCGGGCTTAAGTTGAGTTCTTTCGCCTTGAAGTACGACTCGATCAACAGTTCATCCGATAAATGTTTCATCGGCGAAGCCCTCCTTTTGAATGGAATGAAATGACGGGTTTATACATATAATGGTAGGTTACTTTCAATGTACCACGATTTGCAAAATAGAACAACCGTTCTGTTATCCACAGGGGATGGTGGATAATGTGTGGAAAACTTGTTTATAAAATAGTGTAGGCATGACCATCACTTTGTGAATGTTGTGGATAACAGTTATCCACAAACCGGGAGGGCGCGGAATTTGTCGAAAACTTTCTGTTCTGCATGTCTGCAGCCGGGCGGCTGCCAAACTTTGTTTTGAAATGAACGGCCAAATTCGCTATCATGGGAAAAGCAAAGACAAAGGCAGGTGAGCGATATGCTTCATTATTTTTTGCCAAGCCAATTTGTGAAGCGCGTCATTGACATTCAGCCGGACGAGCTGAAGAAAAAAGGGGTAAAAGGAATTATCACCGATCTGGACAATACGCTCGTTGAATGGGACCGGCCCAGCGCCACGCCGGAGCTGGCCGCCTGGTTTGAGGCGGTCAAGCGGGCGGGCATTAAGGTTGTGATCGTATCGAATAATAATAAACGACGCGTGCAGTCGTTTGCCGAACCGCTTGGCATTCCGTTCATTTTCGAGGCGCGCAAACCGCTGACGCGCGCATTTTTGCAGGCACTGGCCATGATGGGGCTGAGCAAAGAGGAAGTCGTCGTCATCGGCGATCAGCTGCTGACCGATGTGCTTGGCGGCAACCGCCTTGGATTGAATACGATTTTAGTCGTCCCGGTCGCCCAGACGGACGGATTATGGACGCGCGTTAACCGGAAAATGGAACGGAAAATTTTAAACGCTATGCGGAAAAAAGGGATGATTTATTGGGAGGAATGATCGTGGAGCCACAACTGCGTTGCATCGGCTGCGGGGCGGCCATTCAGTTCGAAAACCCGAAAAACGCGGGGTATGCGCCAAAAAGCGTGCTCGAAAAAGATGCGGAAGAGGTGATTTGCCAGCGCTGCTTCCGCCTAAAACATTACAACGAGGTGCAAGATGTGCCGCTTGACGACGATGATTTTTTGAGCATGTTGCACCGCATCGGGGAATCGAAGGCGCTTGTCGTCAACATCGTCGATATTTTTGACTTTAACGGGAGCTTTATTCCAGGATTGCCACGGTTTGCGGCTGACAACCCGATTTTGCTTGTCGGCAACAAAGTTGATTTGCTGCCGAGATCGGTAAAATATCCAAAGCTGTTGCAATGGATGCGCCGCATGGCGGAAGAGCTCGGGCTGCGTCCGGTAGACGTCTGTCTGGTGAGCGCGGCAAAAGGAATCGGCATGGCAAAGGTGATGGAAGCGATCGACCGTTGCCGCGACGGCGGCGATGTGTATGTCGTCGGCTGCACGAATGTCGGCAAGTCGACGTTCATCAATCGGATCATTGAAGAGGCGACCGGCAAAGGGAATATCATTACCACTTCGTATTTCCCAGGAACGACGCTCGATCTGATCGAAATCCCGCTCGAGGGCGGGGCGAAGCTCTATGATACGCCGGGGATCATCAATCATCACCAAATGGCGCACTTTGTTGATGCGCGCGACTTGAAGATCATTACGCCGAAGCGGGAAATCCATCCGCGCGTTTATCAGCTCAACGAAGGGCAGACGCTCTTTTTCGGCGGCTTGGCCCGCCTCGATTACATCAAAGGCGGGCGCCGCTCGTTCGTCTGCTACATGGCCAATGAGTTGACGGTTCATCGGACAAAGTTGGAAAAAGCTGAATCCCTTTATGCCAATCAGCTTGGCGATTTGCTGTCGCCGCCAAACAAACGCTATGCCGCTGAATTTCCGCCGCTTGTGCCGCGGTCGCTGTCGGTGAAAGAGCGGAAGACGGACATCGTCTTTTCCGGACTCGGCTGGGTGACGTGCAACGATCCGGGAGCTCAGCTTGTCGTCCATGCTCCAAAAGGGGTCGACGTATTTATCCGTCAATCGTTGATTTAATGGAAAGCGGGAGGGGGAGAAATGTGGAAAAGGTATACGGGTTGATTGGGTTTCCCGTCGAGCACTCGCTGTCGCCGCTCATGCATAATGATGCATTCGCCTGTTTGGGCATTCCGGCGCGCTATCATTTGTTTTCCGTCGAGCCGGGGCAAGTCGGGGCGGCGCTTGCTGGTGTTCGTGCGCTCGGCATCGCTGGCGTGAACGTGACGATTCCACATAAAATGGCGGTTATTCCGTTTTTGGACGAAGTGGACGAACATGCGCGCCGCATCGGGGCGGTAAATACAATCGTCAATGACAACGGCCGGCTCGTCGGCTATAATACGGACGGACCTGGCTACGTCAAGGCGCTCGAGGAGGAAATGGACGTCAGTCTCGACGGCAAGCGGATTTTGCTGATCGGCGCCGGCGGCGGCGCACGCGGCATTTACTTTTCATTGCTGTCGACGGCAGCCAAGCGCATCGATATGACCAACCGGACGGTGGAAAAGGCGGAGCAGCTCGTGCGCGAAGGGGAGGATGGCCGCTCGGCGTATTTTTCACTCGCCGAGGCGGAAACGCGGCTTGACGAATACGATATTATGATCAATACCACTTCTGTCGGCATGCATCCGCGTGTCGAGGCGCAGCCGCTTTCCCTTGAACGGCTGCAGCCGGGGACGATCGTATCGGATATCATTTACAACCCGCTTGAAACGAAGTGGCTGAAGGAAGCGAAAGCACGCGGCGCTCGTGTGCAAAACGGCGTCGGCATGCTCGTGTACCAGGGAGCGCTAGCGTTTGAAAAATGGACCGGCCAATGGCCGGATGTCAACCGGATGAAACAGCTTGTCATCGAAGCGTTAAGGAGGTAACATATGCTGACGGGAAAACAAAAACGGTTTTTGCGGGCGCAAGCTCATCATATCAAGCCGATTTTCCAAGTCGGCAAAGGCGGCGTCACCGAAGAGATGACGAAACAAATTGCCGCAGCGCTGGAGGCGCGCGAACTGTTGAAAGTGAGCGTGTTGCAAAACTGCGAAGAAGACCGCTACACCGTCGCTGAGCAGCTGGCAGCCGGGACGGGGGCCGAACTTGTGCAAGTGATCGGCAATACGATCGTCTTATACAAAGAGTCGAAAGAACACAAACAAATCGTTTTGCCTGACTGACAAGCGGCGCGGCCAAGATGAAACGGCGGGGGGGAAGGAAGATGGGAAAAATCGGGATTCTCGGCGGAACGTTCGATCCGCCCCATTACGGCCATTTGATTATGGCGAATGAAGTGCTTGACGCCCTTCGGTTGTCACAAATTTGGTTTCTGCCCAACCGCATTCCTCCCCATAAGCAGCACGAACAAGTGACGAAAAGCGAGGATCGGCTCCGCATGCTCGAGTTGGCGGTGGCCGGTCATCCATGCTTTCATGTTGAGACGATCGAGCTTGAACGGGAGGGGCCTTCCTATACGTACGATACGGTCCGGCAGCTCGTCGCCATGCATCCGGATGATGAGTTTTATTTCATTATCGGGGCGGATATGGTCGAATATTTGCCGAACTGGCACCGCATTGACGAGCTGATTAAGCTTGTGACGTTTGTCGGGGTGAAGCGCCCCGGTTATTCCATGGAAACGCCATACCCGGTCGTCGAGGTGGAGGTGCCGCAGTTTGCCGTCTCTTCGTCGCTTATCCGCCAGCGGGTGCAAAACGGGCAGACGATCCGCTACCTCGTGCCGGAAGGTGTGAGACTTTATATTGAGGAGAAGGGATTATATGGAGCGAGAACAGGCGTTGCTGATTGTGAAACAACAGTTGACGGAGCAGCGCTACGAGCATACGCTTGGCGTTGTCGAAACGGCCGTTAAGCTAGCCAACCAGTATGGCGCCGACGTCAAAAAAGCGGAATTGGCCGCCATTTTCCATGACTATGCGAAATTCCGCCCGGTTGAAGAAATGAAACAAATCATTTTGGCGCACAATATGCCCAACGACTTGCTTGCGTACAACAGTGAATTGTGGCATGCGCCCGTCGGCGCCTATTTGGTGCAGACGGAAGTCGGCATTGACGATCCAGACGTGCTGGATGCCATTCGCTACCATACATCGGGAAGAGCTAGGATGACGCTGCTTGAAAAAATTATTTATTTGGCTGACTATATCGAACCGGGGAGGAAGTTTCCCGGCGTTGAGGAAGTAAGGCGCCTCGCCGAGGAAGATCTCGATCGCGCGCTGTTGCAGGCGGTGAAAAATACGATTGCGTTTTTGCTTGAGAAGCGCCAGCTCATTTATCCAGATACGATTCATGCGTACAATTCACTCGTGCGTGAAGTGAAGGGGGAAGCAAAACAGTGACGGAACAAGAGGCGTTGCAGCTTATCGTTCGCGCCGCGGATGATAAAAAGGCGGAAAACATTGTCGTGCTCAATATGAAAGGCATTTCGCCCGTTGCCGATTATTTTGTCATTTGCCATGGCAATTCGGACAAACAAGTGCAGGCCATCGCCCGCGAAATTCAAGACCAAGCGGAAGAGCACGGCTTAGCGGTGAAGCGGGTTGAAGGATTCCAGGAGGCGAAATGGGTGCTTGTGGACCTCGGCGACATCGTCGCCCACGTGTTTGCGAAAGACGAGCGCGACTATTACAATCTCGAACGGCTTTGGGGGGACGCCCCGATGGAAGACGTCGCGGCTGTGCTGCAGCCATGACCTATGCTCGTTTCGCCGATTGGTACGATGCGCTCATGGCCGAGGCGCCGTATGATGCGTGGCAATCATTTGTCGAGCGGGTTTTCGCCCGATACGCCAAACGGCCGGGACGGCGGGTTGTCGACATCGGCTGCGGGACGGGAGAGCTTGCCATCCGCCTCGCCAAGGCCGGATGGCAAGTATCCGGCGTGGATCTCTCTGAACATATGCTCGCCGTCGCCCAGGCGAAAGCGGAGGCAGCCGGTGTCAACGTGCCGTTTTTCGAGCAAAACATGGCGGAGCTCGACGGGTTTTCTGATCTCGATGGCGCCTTCCTGTTTTGCGATGCTCTCAACTATTTAACGGATGAAGAGGATGTGAAGCGGACGTTCGCCGCCGTCTCCCGCGCGCTCGGTCCTGAAGGGCTGCTGCTGTTTGACGTCCACTCGGTTTACAAAATGGACGTCTTGTTCCGCAATGCCGTCTTCGCCGATCAAGGCGACGATCTCAGCTACATTTGGACGTGCCATCCGCTTGACTGGCCGCACAGCGTCGGGCACGAACTGACGTTTTTCGCCCGCCGCGGCGATCTTTACGAGCGCTATGACGAATGGCACGAACAGCGCACGTTCGAGCGCGCTGTCTATGAGCGATGGCTCGATTCCGCCGGCTTTGAGGTGCTTGAAGTGACCGCCGATTTCACCGATGCGCCTCCGACCGAGACGTCCGAACGGTGGTTTTTTGTGGCGCGGAGGCGGTGAGGGGCGTGTGGTGAGGGACCTTAGCAGCCAAAAAAGATGCTGTTGCAAGAGGTTGATGGAACATCACTGAAAGTGGGGAAAGAAAAAAGAGCCGGAGGGGCTCTTTTTTTATGCGCATGTGGAAAAGAAGGGGGTGAATGTATGGCCAAACGTTGCGATCGACGCGATTGACGGCTGGGAAATTGAAAAAGATGTGTGAGTTATATAAGTTGAATTAAAGATTTACAACTGAACACACAAACGATCGATCGTTTGTTCTGGTTTCTGGTTGATTCGCTGAATAAAGGCTTGGACATTCTTTCTAATTTCTTGCACACTCGAATAGAACACGTTGTAAATCACGTCTGATTTCAGCCATTTCCATAGCCCTTCAATCAAGTTCAATTGCGAAGGTGATTTCGACGAATTCTTTTTGTTTCTCTTCATCGGCATTGGCTAGTGTATAGGTCGGTTTCGTATAGCTTAGCCCTAACCGATGCAGAATGTCACTTGTTCCGCGAAGCGTGTATGTTGGCCCCCACTTTTGTTGAATGAGTTCAGCGATTATCGCAAGCGTCCAATTATATTTTGCTTCGAATCCCACATCTACGGGGAGCTGATGTTCAATGATCAAAGCCAGCTCTTTTTCCTGCTCAGGGGTCAATCGACGTGGGGCGCCAGGTGAGTATTTCATCTCCAGTCCATCAAGACCGCGCTGGGCGTAGGCATGAATATATATAAGTGGCAATTTTGTTTTACATGGCATTGTTCGCTCTTCTTGTCACCGTGCCAGCTTGTTAGGTGATAAAGTAAAGACGGGACATGGAGGTCGGAAATTCTTTATTACAACCTATATAGTTATAAATAGTTTTCTTGGATCGACCAATAATCGTTGCGATTTCTCCTTTGGTATATCCCTGCAAATGAAGATAAATCGCTTGGTAGCGTTCATATGCTCGTTTACTTTTTGCTTCTTTCATGGCAGTGGACAACTTTTCGATCTCGTCTTTGTGATTTGGCATCATATTTTCTCTCCGTTCCCCTATTTTCTCTTTTATTTATTCGCCGTGGAACGGGAGAAAACCTTTATTTCAATTTATATAGAAGGATTATGAAGATATTGGTTGAAATAAATAAATATAAGGCAAATGTCCTAAGAGAAAATGTCTGATGGAGTCGAATGAAACATGAATGATGTGTATGCTCATACGCCACGGGCAAATGGACAGGAATGGCATCGGTTGGACGAACATTTGGTAAGCGTAGCGGAAATGGCTCAATCATTCGCCGCTCCTTTTCAAGGGGGAAGAGTGGCTTATTTATGCGGCCTTTTGCATGACTTAGGAAAATTCCATCCTCTTTTTCAACAGTATTTGAAAAAGCAAGCAGATGGAGAAATGGGCCAAAGCGTCCCTCATGCGATTTGGGGAGCGGCGTTGATGTACCAAGTGTATTGGAAAAAAACGGGAAATCGACATGCCTGGCAATGGTTTTCGTTGCCGATCGCCGGCCATCATGTGGGTTTGCATTCGTCTCACTATTTATCATCTACCCTTGGACAGAGCTTAAAAGAACAACATTTGCACTTTCGGGAAGTCTTGAAGCAAGCCGAATCGTTCCTAAAGAAATTCGTATTTCCATGCATGCAAAGTGTGGAAAATATTTCTTCGCTTTCTGAAACCGATAGGGAGATGTGGATTCGCCTGATCTTTTCTGCGCTTGTTGACGCTGATTATTTAGATACAGAGCGCCACTTCCAGCCGGAGCTTTCTCCGCTCCGAACGCCTGTGGCTTCGATAACGGATTTATGGAATCAATTTACCGCCGATCAGGAACAATTAACAAGCCGCACGGATGATACAGCGGTGAATCGGATGAGAAGGGAAGTGTATGAGGAATGCGTCCGCTCCGCCTCCAGACCGCAGGGAGTATATCGGTTGACCGTGCCGACCGGAGGAGGGAAGACGAGAAGCAGTTTAGCTTTTGCATTGAAACATGCGGTGGAACATGGACTTGACCGCGTTATTGTCGCCATTCCGTATACAAGCATTATTGAGCAGACGGCGGATGTATACCGCGGCATTTTCGGGAACGATGCGGTGTTGGAGCACCACAGCCAAATTGAGGTGGATGATGAGAAGGAAGAAGCGGATGAAAGGCTCATCCAACAACGCCTCGCTGCGGAAAATTGGGATGCTCCCCTCATTGTCACGACAACCGTGCAGCTGTTTGACAGCCTGTTCAGCAATCGTCCAAGCAAGGTGCGCAAACTGCATAACTTGTCGCGCAGCGTCGTAATTCTCGATGAGGTTCAAACGCTCCCGACAGAACTGCTAAAGCCGACATTAGATGCATTGGCCATGTTGGTGCGTCATTGTCAGACAACCGTTGTCTTATCGAGCGCCACTCAGCCGTTTTTTGAGGAAAGCCGATTTTTGGATGTATTTTCCGAAATAGAGGTCAAAGAAATGTTGCCGTTGCCGACCGTGAATCGTCATTTTCAACAAATGCAGCGGGTGGACTATGAAATATGGAAATCACCCGTTTCATTGCCACAACTTGTCCGTTTCATTCGAGAACAAAAGCAATTATTGGTTGTCTTTAACACGAGAAAAGAGGCGAAAGAGTGCGTCGAGCTCCTTCAAGAAGATGATGGGGTATTCCATCTTTCCACCCTTCTTTGCAGCGCGCATCGTCGCCGAATTTTAGAGGAAGTTCGTGAACGTCTAAAGAAAAATCAACCTGTCCGCCTCATCAGTACACAAGTGGTGGAAGCAGGGGTTGATTTAGATTTTCCGATTGTCATGCGGCAAATGGGGCCCCTCGACCGGATTGTCCAAGCGGCAGGACGCTGCAATCGCGAAGGAAAAATGGATAAAGGAAACGTGATTATTTTTGAAACAGAAGACATGCCAAGCCCAAGAGGATCGTATCGAACAGCGACGGAAACAGCACGGTTCTTATTGGCACAACGCCATCCTGATGATTTGCACGATCCCAATATATTTCGGGAATATTTCCGTCGTTTATTCGCCTCGGTGGATGTGGATTCGAAAAACATCCAAAAAGATCGGGAAACACTTGATTATCCATTAGTTGCCGAAAAGTATCGCCTTATTGATCAGGATACGGTTTCCGTCATCGTTCCATATGAGGAGGCGTCGGAATACTTGCGAATGTGGGAATCTTCTCCGTCCCGCTATTCGTTTCGCCGTTTGCAGCCATATATGGTTCAGTTGTATCGTTTTGAGGCGGAAAAGAAAGAAAAGGACGGATGGCTGCGGGAAGTGGCGGACAATGTCTATGAATGGCTTGGTGACTATGATGAACGGATCGGAATTAAAGAAGAAGTTTACGATCCACTCAGTTTGATTGGATAGAAATGGCGATGGAAAGGAGACATGAAATGCAACGTCAAGCGAAAGTGCAGGTGAAAGTGTGGGGAGAATATGCCTGTTTTACAAGACCGGAATTTAAAGTCGAGCGTATTAGTTACCCGGTGATGACGCCGAGCGCAGCGCGGGGGATATTGGAAGCGATTTTTTGGAAGCCGGAATTTCGTTATGAAATTCGCCAAATCGGGATTTTGAGTTTAGGGGGTCAGCAAGCGATTTTGCGCAACGAACTCACAAGCAAGCAAAATAAAAACCCGATCGTGATTGAAAGTGCCAGGGCTCAACGAACGAGCTTGATTTTAAAAAACGTTGCCTATTGGATTGTTGCCGATATCATTTTAACAAATCGTGCGATTGATCCGGCGGCCAAATACCGGGATCAGTTTAACCGACGAGTGGAACGAGGGCAGTATCATCATATGCCATATTTAGGAACAAGGGAGTTTGCCGCCTACTTTTCATCTATAGATGAAGATGATGTTGTGCAGCCGGTCGATATGGACATTGGCACAATGCTGTTGGATTTTGCTTTTATTGAAGACGGTTCGAGAAAAGAAATGGAGTTTCTCCGTCATGATGAAACAGGAACGCGAACGGTGGCTGGATTCGCAAAGCCCATCTTTTTTGAGGCAAAAGTAGAAAACGGCTGGATGCATATTCCGAAAGAAAGATATCAACAGTTATATGCATTGGAGGGCCAAGATGCTTTACGAGTTGATTGAGTTGGCGGCTAAGTTGCAGAGGGAAAAAAAACTGCCACCGATCTCCTATAAACCTAAATCAATCAATTGGATTATTGATTTAGGCGGGGATCAACCATATTTGAAAGGGCCTTTTAGAAGGGGAGAATACCGTTTGGTGGAAGCACCGTTTCGGTTGAGGCAAGGGAAAGTTACGGAAGAAAACATAAAGCCTTATTTGTTGGCTGATGATGGTCGCTATGTACTTGGCATCCCTGAAAGTCCAGAAAAGGCGGATGAAGCAGAGTTAATGCATAAAGGGTATGTTCGATTAATTGAGGAAGCTTATGAGAAAACAAAGTTGAAAGAATTAAAAAAAGTGCTTGATTTTTTGTACAGTCCAATGAAGAATGCGTTCCGTGAGCAAATTGGTGCCAAGGATATCGTGACGTTTCAAGATGATGAGGAGTCATTGATTTTTGAAAAGAGGGAAATTCAAACATTTTGGGCTGAATACTTGGCGAGTGATTTGCTGTCCGACGATGAATGTGACTGTTCTGTTTGCGGGAAGCGATCGGCTTATGTACGGTATTTGCCCAACCCTGTCCAGTTATTTGGACAATCGTGCCAACTGACGTCGTTTAATAACCCGTCGTTTGAATCGATGGGCAAAACTCAAACGAATAATGTACCTGTCTGCTTCGGTTGTGCTACTTTGGTTGTCGATACATTGAATTATCTCATTAGGGAAGATCAACATCATACTTCCCTGTATATAAGCGACCGAAATATTTTGCAATCCCAAATGGCCATATATTGGGTTGATGACCAAATTGAGGGGAAGGGATGTATCCAACTTGATGAAAAATTGTTTGCATCGCCAATTGAACAATGGCTTTTTGACGAAGAAACAAACCAACGGACTCCTCCCCCTGAGCTAAAGCAGCTCGAGGAACTGCTGGCTCTTCCGAAAACGGGGCGCGAGCAGGCATTGCATTTAGACAAGACGTTTTTTCATATGGCTGTTCTTTCGGCCAATAAAGCGAGATTAGTCGTTCGCGAATGGATTCACACATCGATTTCTCAATTGCTGATGCATTTGGAGAGGTATGTGGCCGCTGTGCGCATCGTTCAACCGACTGGGGAAAAAGGCTATTTATTGCCGTTGGGAGTCTTGATTCGCGCTGTCGACATGTCTCCAGGGTTGGTGCGGCAATGTTTGCGCATGATTTATCAAGGGGCTTTGCCGCCCGCTGAATTGCTGCCGTTAGCGCTTCAACGTTTCCGCTCTTTGAAAGTATTGAGTGATCCGAAGGAAACGTGGAGATATCATTCATCAGCCAGTTTGATAAAACTCGTTCTCACATATGGAAAGGAGGAAGCAAATACAATGCAATCGTTAAACAACCATTGCTTGCAGCCGGCTTATATTTGTGGACGATTATTGGCCGTATTGGAAGAAATTCAACGGCGCGCTTCAGGATACCGAATTGGAAGCACAATCGTTGATCGATTTTATGGCGCGGCTTCTACAGCTCCAGCATCGACATTCGGTTCATTGCTGAGGCTTTCGACAACCGCTCATCTGCCGAAAGTGTCTGTTGAGCTTGGCCGTTTGCTCGAAGAAGTGATGAAACAGTTGGATGAAGCTGGCGGTTTTCCAACGATTTTCAATTTGAGAGAACAAGCAGAGTTCGCGCTCGGTTTTTATCATCAACGTGCTGAATTCCGCAGTCGCCATCAAGCCAATCAGACAAAAGAAACGGGGGAAAGCCAGTGATGGAGCGCTATATTGATCCGACAAAACGTCACGAATTTGTGTTGCTTTTTGATGTCAAAGATGGGAATCCAAATGGGGATCCAGATGCGGGCAACATGCCGCGTGTCGATCCGGAAACGATGCACGGCATTGTGACCGACGTCGCTATCAAGCGGAAAATTCGCGATTACGTCGCGATGGTATTAGGCAAACCGATTTTTATTCAAAGCCAAACAGCTTTAAACACCATCATTTTTCAAGCATATCAAGACGTCGGAGTGAAACTGGCGACGATTGAGCTGAATGAAGAAGAAAAAGAAAATGGGGAATTGATGAATTGGCTTTCACAGCTTGAGGAACAAGGATTGGTGCTCGAAGACAATCGGGTGATCTATACTGGCGAGGACGTCAAGGATAAGGATATTCGGGAAAAATTAACGGAAGGATTAGAAGAAGCCGGTCTTAAAAAACAGCTGGAAAAGTCATTGCGAAATATGGCGAAACGTTTGGCACAGGCGGCAAATAATATGAAAATTGATGACCAAACACGCCAAAATGCGCAAAAGGCTTTATGCCAAAAGTACTATGATGTCCGCATGTTCGGGGCTGTGATGTCAACAGGGTTGAATGCTGGTCAAGTGCGCGGGCCGATGCAGCTGACATTTTCTCGCTCAATTGATCCGGTATTTCCATGGGATTTGACCATCACACGCTCCGCGATCACCAAAGAATCGGATCGCCGCAGAAAACAAACGGAAATGGGAAGAAAACCGTTAATTCCATACGGGTTGTATCGATTGCATGGATTCTACAATCCATTTTTAGGAGAAAAAACAGGGGTTAC
The DNA here is from genome assembly GCA_900450595.1 of [Flavobacterium] thermophilum. GTDB lineage: Bacteria > Bacillota > Bacilli > Bacillales > Anoxybacillaceae > Geobacillus > Geobacillus thermophilus. The sequence goes on along the minus strand of UGGS01000001.1, from coordinate 1,689,422 downwards.
GGCGGAAGATTTAGCTGATTTTTGGGATGCGCTCGTTCATTTATTTGCATTTGACCATTCTGCGGCTCGAGGAGAAATGAATGTCAGAGCACTGTATATTTTTAGCCATGAAAATGCGAAAGGATCAGCCCCAGCTCATAAACTGTTTGACTTGGTGAAAGTCGAGCGCCGCCAACAGGAAGCGCCAAGGTCATTCCATGACTATGTTTTGCTCGGACCGGCAGATGAGGGGCAAAAAGACGTTTTTCTTGAAGGGTTTTCTGGAGTCACCGTGACGCGCCTCGTATAAAACGTTGGCGAAAGGGTTGGTTTTATGCAGTGGAGTGAAGATGAGTGGATTATGTTATCGGCTTTGCAACATTATGTGTACTGCCCGCGTCAATGTGCATTGATTCATCTCGAACAGACTTTTGAGGAGAATGTTTTTACACTGAGAGGGAATCGGGTGCATGAACGGGTAGACAGACCCGAAGGAGAACAGTTGGGAGACAGAAGAGTAGAGCGTGCTTTGCCAATCTGGTCGGAACGTTTGGGGATTATAGGAAAAGCAGATTGTGTAGAATTTCTTCCTGATGGAACGCCATATCCAGTGGAATACAAAGCCGGAAAACGAAAAACGAAAGAGGCGGATATGGTGCAGTTGGCGGCTCAAGCTCTCTGCCTAGAAGAAATGTTCGATCGACCGGTGGCAAAGGGGGCCTTATACTATTATCAGTCAAGAAGACGGTTGGAAGTGGACGTGACCAAACCTTTGCGGCGACTTGTGGAAGAAACGATACAAAATGTAAGAGAAATGTTGGGAAATGACCGATTGCCGCCGCCCGTCAATGATGCGCGATGCCGTGATTGCTCGTTGCAGGACGTTTGCATGCCACAGGTTCCTGCGAACGTAGCCGCTTGGATAAGCGAGGAGAACGATCATGATTAAAGTATTGTTGAATACGTTATACGTTCAAACGCAACAGTCGTATATACGGCTTGATCATGAAACCATTGTCGTTGAGGTGGAAGGGGCAAAGACATTGCAAGTCCCTATCCACCATATTGGCGCCATTGTCATGTTTGGACATGTTTCGATCAGCCCGTATTTGCTTGGCAAATGTGTCAATCAAGGCATTTCTGTCATTTGGTATGATGCATATGGCCGTTTTTTGGCCCGAGCCACTGGAAGAACAAATGGAAATGTATTGCTTCGAAGAGCACAACATCAACTATTGGAAAATGAGAAAAAGATGCTCCATATTGCTTCGCGTTTTGTATCCGGTAAAATTCGCAACAGCAAAAGCGTGCTGCAACGGGCGATGCGTGATTATCCAGAGCAGCGAGCGAGGTTGGAGCAATCTGTAAAGCAACTAGACCAAAGTTTACGCAATATTGGAAAGCAATCGACATTGGATGAACTGCGGGGAGTCGAGGGATACGCCTCATCCGTCTACTTTGAAGCGTTCGCATCGCTCATACGGTCAGATGAGGACGGATTTTTTGCCTTTACCGTACGGTCTCGGAGGCCTCCCCGCGATCCGGTCAATGCTTGTTTATCATTTGCTTACAGCATTTTAACACAAGACTGTATCTCGGCATTGGAGGGAGTGGGGCTTGATCCGCAAATCGGTTATTTGCATGCGTTGCGGCCTGGGAAGCCATCATTAGGTTTGGATCTTGTTGAAGAATTTCGGCCTTACTTGGCTGATCGATTTGTTCTGACATTAATCAACCGGAGGCAACTGGATAAAAGCCATTTTGACATGCGCCCAGGCGGAGCTGTATTTTTGAATGAAAAGGGGAGAAAAACCTTTTTGGCTGCTTATCAAAAACGGAAACAAGAAGAAATCCAGCACCCGATTATCAATCAAAAAGTTCCACTAGGGTTGTTGCCTCACGTACATGCTCGATTATTAGCTCGACATTTACGGGGAGATATTGAGGAGTACACTCCATTTATCATGAGGTGATCATGATTGGATATTTTAGTGACATACGATGTAGAAACATTAGAACCAAGCGGTCAAAAACGGTTGCGAAAAGTGGCGACCATTTGCCAAAATTTTGGTCAGCGGGTGCAAAAATCAGTGTTCGAATGCAGCGTTAGTCAAGCGCAGCTAGAAGAAATGGAGCATCAATTGTTGCGCGTCATTGACTTGGAAAAAGATAGTTTGCGGATATATACATTGTACGGCAGCCGGTCAAAGGCGGTTCGTGTCTATGGAAAAGATTATTACGTTGATTATAATGATCCCATCATTTTGTAATGACAAAGATGACAAAATGCCGATGATATGTGCGGCAAGAAGAGAATGATGCGCGAACATAAAGCGATGCTGAAAAAGAAGGGGGATCGCGATGGGCGGAAAAGCTGGTTATAAAGCCGAAGAGGGAAAATGGATCTGTGATCATTATGACTTTGCCCCAAACAGAATGCGTAAGTTCGCGTTTTTATATCTTGAAATGCGCTCAACACAAGATATCTAAACGCGGGGTTGCACCCAGCCAAAAGGCTGGGTGAGGATTGAAACCCGAGTCTCCAACTCACTCCTTGCATCCTGGTCGCGGTTGCACCCAGCCAAAAGGCTGGGTGAGGATTGAAACCACTTGTTCGTTACACCACCGACGCCGGCCGAAGTTGCACCCAGCCAAAAGGCTGGGTGAGGATTGAAACTCATTCAGAATCCGCCAGTTCAATGTCAGCTTCATGTTGCACCCAGCCAAAAGGCTGGGTGAGGATTGAAACACATCAAAGGTGACGGCGTCGACGAAATCATTGACTGTTGCACCCAGCCAAAAGGCTGGGTGAGGATTGAAACAGAGCGAATGAAATCTTGCATGTCCTCGATGTCCTGGGTAAGTTGCACCCAGCCAAAAGGCTGGGTGAGGATTGAAACATAAAAAGTTTGAATGGGCGATATCGAGCAGCAAGTTGCACCCAGCCAAAAGGCTGGGTGAGGATTGAAACTTTCCAGGACTTGTTGACGCTCCCGGATCGCGATGAGTTGCACCCAGCCAAAAGGCTGGGTGAGGATTGAAACCCTCCTACCGTTGCGGATTTACGAGAACAAAAAGAAAGTTGCACCCAGCCAAAAGGCTGGGTGAGGATTGAAACCGGAAGAAGCGGCGAAATATGCGATCGACCATCTCGTTGCACCCAGCCAAAAGGCTGGGTGAGGATTGAAACGTTAGCCCCTAGCTGAAGATCCAGGGGTAACTTTTTTGCCAAACAAAGCAGGAATTTACCGTTCCGCGTCGAATTAAACTTATGAAAACTGTTGCTTCACCTTTTCCATATCTTCTTGAAACTTCTCATGTGTTTTCGCCAGCACTTCTTCGAAGACGCCGTCGAGCCGCTGTTCGAGGACGGCGATTCCTTCCCCGGTGATTCCGCCTTTGACGCACACTTTTTCCTGCAGCGTCGGGAGCGTGTACAAGTTTTGCTTCAACAATTCCGCGAAGCCGATGATCATGTCGGTCGCCAGCATCGTCGCCTGTTCTTTCGTGATGGCGGTTTTGGCCGCTGCGGCGTCGATGAAGCGTTGCAGCAAATAGCTGAAAAACGCCGGACCGCAGCTGGAGATGTCGGAAGCGACGCGGGTGATGGCCTCATCGATATACACCGGCGAGGCGATGCGCCGGAGAAGATCATCGATCGTTTGCCGGCAGTCGGCCGAACAGCGTGATCCGATTGTGATGAGTATGCTGCCGGAGAGCGCGCGGTTTGTGATGCTCGGAATGGCGCGCACGACTTGGCAAGGGACGGCTGTTTCAAGCTGTTTTACGCTGATCGGGCTTGTGATCGACACAAGGCAATGCTCCCTTGTCCAGTGCGGGGCCAGCTGCTGCAATAATGGGTGGATGTCGAGCGGTTTGACGCATAAAAAAACGAGACTGGATTGTTTGACGACTTCAGCCGCATCGGCAACCACTGCCATGCCGGGATGCGCGCGTTGTATCGCGAACGCTTTCGCAAGCGTACGGTTCGTTATGACGAGCTGATCCGCTTTCACGGCGCCGGAGTCGAGGAACGCTTCGATTAAGATGGTGCCCATATTTCCCGTGCCGATAACGCCGATGTTCATGCATTGTCCCCCCTCCCGGTTTTGGTTCACCGGAACTCTCTTTTTCGATATGTATGAGAAAAAGGCTCGGTTTATGACTGGAGATGGAAAGGATGGGATCGTATGTGGGAGCATGTGCAGGAGCTTGGAAAACGTTATGGGAAAGCGGGGGTGCTCTTGTTGTTTGCCGCGGCGGCGGGGTTATGGGTGTTTCGTCATCCGACGGATGAAAAGGAGCAAGTCGTCTTGCCGGCGGCGGCTGAAACGGATGCCGCCCGGACGGAAGAAAAAAAGAACGAGGCGTCAAAAACCGCTGTGGTGGATGTGAAAGGGGCGGTCGCGAACCCCGGAGTGTATGAGGTGGCGGCGGACGCTCGCGTTCGCGATGTTATCGCCCTAGCCGGCGGATTAGCGGATGAGGCGGATGAAACGAAAGTCAATTTGGCAGCAAAAGTGCACGATGAAATGATGATTTACGTGCCGAAAAAAGGCGAGGCCGCACCGGCGTCAAATGCCGTCGGCAAGTCTCCAAGCGATGGGGATCGAAACGGGATGCAAGTGGCCATCAATACGGCGACGGAAGAGGAGTTGATGCAGCTTCCCGGCATCGGACCGGCGAAGGCAAACGCGATCATCGCCTATCGTGAAGAACACGGGCCGTTTCGGCGGGTGGAGGATTTGTTGAATGTGACTGGAATTGGTGAAAAAACGCTGGAGAAATTGAAACCGTATTTGCTTGTTCCGTAAGCGAGGCGGGGGAGGGCAATGCTTCTTAATTTATCTTAATTAGGCGAGAAGACTCCCACTTCAACGAAGCGAAGCGGAGTAAGTGGGAGATGAATCGCCTTAACTATATTTTGCTGAAAATAGGATAGATTCAGTAAAATATAGTATCATATAGTTAGATGGGAGGTGAAAACATGTATTTTTGTATCAAACAACAGCTAAATGGTTTGACCAAAGAAGAATACTTGACTCTTCGAGAACTGTGCCATATTGCCAAGAACATGTACAACGTCGGATTGTACAATGTCAGACAATACTATTTTGAACACAAGGAATTTCTTAATTATGAGAAAAATTATCATCTTGCCAAAACTAACGAAAACTATAAGCTGTTAAACAGCAACATGGCACAGCAAATTTTAAAAAAGGTCAATGAAGCCTTTACATCTTTCTTTGGTTTGATCAGTCTTGCCAAACAAGGAAAATATGACCACAAGGCTATCAGTATTCCAAAATATCTTAAAAAAGATGGCTTTCATTCACTGATCATTGGCCAGATTCGTATAGACGGCAACAAATTCACGATACCGTATTCTCGCCTATTTAAAAAGACTCACAAGCCTATCACGATAACGATTCCGCCTGTGTTACTGGACAAAAAGATTAAGCAGATTGAAATCATTCCTAAGCATCATGCCAGGTTCTTTGAGATTCAGTACAAATATGAAATGCCTGAAGATCAAAGAGAATTAAACGACCAAAAAGCACTGGCAATTGATTTAGGATTAAACAATCTTGCCACTTGTGTCACATCAGACGGCAGATCATTCATCATTGATGGGCGGAGATTAAAAAGTATAAATCAATGGTTTAACAAAGAAAATGCCAGACTTCAAAGCATAAAAGATAAGCAAAAAATCAAAGGCACCACTCGTAAACAGGCTTTGCTTGCTATGAATCGCAATAATAAAGTGAATGATTATATCAACAAGACTTGCCGTTACATCATTAACTACTGTATTGAAAATCAAATTGGCAAACTTGTCATTGGCTATGCGGAAACATGGCAACGCAATATGAATCTAGGAAAAAAGACAAATCAAAACTTTGTCAATATTCCTCTCGGTAACATAAAAGAAAAACTAGAATATCTTTGTGAATTTTACGGCATTGAATTCTTGAAACAGGAAGAATCCTATACGTCTCAAGCCAGCTTTTTTGACGGCGATGAGATTCCTGAATATAATGCCGACAATCCAAAAGAATATAAGTTCAGCGGCAAACGTATTAAGCGCGGCTTGTATCGAACAAAGTCTGGCAAACTAATTAATGCTGATGTCAATGGCGCATTAAACATCTTAAAGAAAAGTAAAGCTGTAGACCTGAGTGTCTTATGCTCTAGCGGCGAAGTGGACACGCCTCAAAGAATAAGGATTGCTTGAAGCAGTCAAACTTCTTTGGAAGCCCCCACTTCAAATTTTCGCTAGAAAATTAAGTGGGGGTAGTTCACGGCGGATCAAGGCTGCTGTGGACGTTTTTCGGCGTTGACGGGGGCAGGAGGCAGTGGGTAGACTAAAAGCATGGACACGAGCGGAGGGATGGAAAATGGAACGCATCACATGGGATCAATACTTTATGGCGCAAAGCCATTTGCTTGCGCTGCGCAGCACGTGCACGAGGCTCGCCGTCGGAGCGACGATCGTGCGCGATAAGCGCATCATCGCCGGCGGGTACAACGGGTCGATCGCCGGCGGCGCCCATTGCATTGATGAGGGGTGCTACGTCATTGACGGTCATTGTGTGCGGACGATTCACGCCGAAATGAACGCGATTTTGCAATGCGCCAAATTCGGCGTCCCGACCGAGGGGGCGGAGATGTATGTCACTCATTTTCCGTGCTTGCATTGCTGCAAGGCGATCATTCAAAGCGGCATCCGCGCGGTCTATTACGCCCAAGACTACAAAAACCACCCGTACGCCTTGGAGCTGTTTGCTCAAGCTGGCGTCCGTCTCGTGCAAGTGCCGCTGAAAATGGATGTGTTCGCCTTGCTTTCCGGCGGCGGGGAATCATGAAAGGACAAGCCGTCTATCCCGCTGCGGCGGCGCTTTTGGCCGTCGCGGCGGCCTCGCCGTCCCCAACCGCCTGTCTTCTCCTCGTTGTGTATCTCCTTCTTCTTTTCATCCGCCGGCCGCACTGTTTCCTTCCTTCTCTCGTTGCCGCTCTCTCCTTTTTTGCCTATTTTCTCATCGTTGACTATCATAACAACACTTCCCTTTCCGGCGGCCGTCATTCGCTTTCCGTTCGTTTTTCCGCCGCGCCGGCAATTGACGGTGATCGATTGCAGGCGGCGGTGCAAGCTGGCAAGGAGCGGGTGCAGCTCCGTTACATCATTCGGACGGCTGCGGAAAAAGAGACGCTGCAAGCGCACCTGGTGCCTGGAACGGTATGCCGCGTCACCGGAACGCTTGAGCGCCCGATGCCAGCTGGCAATCCGTATGCATTTGATTACCGCCGTTATTTGCGCCGCCATCGTATCCATTGGCTCTTTCTCCCTGAGGCGATCGATCTTTCCGCTTGCGTGCGCGTCCGTCCCACCATCATCGAACGGCTTGAGGCGATTCGTGAGGCTGGCGTCCGCCGCATTGAAGCCCGGTTTCCGCCGGAAGCGGCTGGCATCGCCGCTGCGCTCATTTATGGCGAACGCCGCTCGTTGGACGAGGAAGTGATTAGCGGTTACCAGCAGCTCGGGATCATCCATTTGTTGGCCATTTCCGGCGGCCATGTCACCCTGCTTGTCGGCGCTGCGTTGGCCGTTGCCATTCGGTTTGTGACGCGCGAAGCGGCCGTGCTTGCTTTGCTCGTTTTCTTGCCTATGTATGCGGTGCTCGCCGGCGCTTCGCCGTCGGTGCTGCGCGCCTGTGCGACCGGGATGATTGTATTGGCCGTCCAGTGGAAAAAAGGAAGGATCCATCCGCTGGATGCGTTGAGTTGGACAGCGCTTGCCCTGCTCGTCTTTGACCCATATATGGTTTGGGATGTCGGTTTTCAACTATCATTTCTTGTCACGTTTGCCCTTCTCGCCCATGTGTCGGTGCTCGCCTCTGCTCGTTCGATGCTCCAAAACTTGCTTCAGACCGCGCTCGCCGCTCAGCTTGCCGCGCTGCCGATTTTGCTTTACCATTTTTATGAAATTTCTGTTTGGAGCATAGGGCTGAATGTCTTCTTCGTCCCTTGGTATTCATTTGTCATTTTGCCCATTGCTTTTCTATCCGCAGTTTTTTCCTTTTCTCCGCTCATTTGGCTGTTTAGCCGTCTCATTGAGCTGACAGACGCGGTTGTCTATTTTTTCGCGGCCGATCACCCGTTTATGCTTGTGCTCGGCCGTCCGGAGCCGTGGTGCTTAGCTGGCTATCTGACGGCCATCGCGGCGGCGTTTTTGGATTGGGAACGCGGCCGCCTGCTCCGCGGATTGACAGCGGTGGCGGCGGCGACGGCGCTTCAGCTGGCCGCCCCGTATGTGGATCCGAAAGGGGAAGTGACGGTATTGGATGTTGGGCAAGGGGACTGTATTTATATTGAGCTCCCTTATCGAAAAGCAGTCTATCTCATTGATACCAGCGGGACGCCGGAATGGGCGCGCGAACCGTGGCGCAAGCGGTCGCGGCCGTTTGCCGTCGGCCGCGACGTTGTCGTGCCGTTTTTAAAAGCCCAAGGGGTGAGGACGCTTGATCAACTGATTTTGACGCACGATGACGCCGACCATATCGGGGCTGCTCCCGAGGTGATGGGAGCCGTGCGCGTCAAGAAGATTGTCACAAGCCCAGGAGCGCTGCCGGCCGTCAAGGCGATGGCGCGCCCGTTTTCCGTGCCGGTGGCCGCCAGCGTGCGGGGGGATCGGTGGAAGGTGGGGGATGCCGCGTTTTCCGTATTGCACCCGGAGGCGGGAAACAATGAGGATAATAACGGCTCGCTTGTGTTGCTCGCCCGTCTCGGCGGCTTGATATGGCTGTTTGCTGGGGACATCGAAGAAGAGGCGGAACAGGCGCTCATCGATGCTTATCCGACGCTGCGTGCCGATGTATTGAAAGTCGCCCACCACGGCAGCAAAACGTCGACAACAGAGCCGTTTTTGCGGACAATCAAGCCGCGAGCGGCCATCATTTCCGTCGGCCGCTACAATCGCTACGGGCATCCGTCCTCCGAGGTGCTTATGCGGCTTAGGCAACAGCGGGCGATCGTTTGGCGGACGGATGAAAACGGAGCCATTCGCTATGTGTATGGCGAAAACGGTGGAACCTTTCAGGTGATGAAACCATAAGATGTAGTGCACAAAAAAACGGAACGTTTCAGCCAAGACAAAAAATAAGGATTGCTTGTGCAAGCAATCCTTACCGGCCGAAAAATTCGATCAGCGTGGCGATGATGAACATGGTGGCGAAAAAGCCGAACGACACGATGAATCCGACGGCGGAATCGACGGCGTCATTTCGTTGGCTTTGCACTTCTTTTTCAAATACGTTCATCGCTTTCCCCCTCCTCTGCACAATCATTTTTAGTATAGACGAAAATGATGAAAAAATCTACCGCCGCCCGCTTGTTTTCCTTCCTTGACAACAGTTGACACAAATACTTTCAAACGGCTGGGAAAACATAAAAATAACCCGCTGGCTGATAAGGTCCTAGGACTTGTCGGCTGGCGTTTATATAAAGGGGAACCGGTTTTCCCGACGGCCGGTTCCCTTGTAAAATGGCGAAAAACGGTGTATCTTTCTAGAAGAGACTTTCGCTTGGAAATGGAGAAGGGAACATGTTGGAACGTGTATGGGGAAACATGGAAAAACGGCGGTTTTCTCCGCTTTATTTATTATATGGCAGCGAGCCGTTTTTATTAACGGAAACGTATGACCGCCTCGTCAAGGCGGCTCTTAGCGAGGAGGAGCGCGAGTGGAATCTGGCCGTGTACGACTGCGAGGAAACGCCGGTGCAGGCGGCGCTTGAGGAGGCGGAGACAGTGCCGTTTTTCGGCGAACGGCGCGTCATTTTGGTGAAGAATCCATATTTTTTTACGGCGGAAAAGGACAAAGAGATCGAGCACGATTTGGCTAAGCTGGAGAACTATTTCAGGGCGCCGGCGCCGTTCTCGATCGTCGTCTTTTTGGCGCCGTATGACAAGCTCGATGAGCGGAAAAGAATTACCAAGCTCGCCAAGGAGCAGTGCGAAGTTGTGGCCGCCGCCCCGCTTCAGGAAGCGGAGCTGCGCGCTTGGGTGCGCCGCCGGTTGGAAAGCCAAGGAGCATCGGTGGCCGAGGAAGCCATTGAGCTGCTTTTGCAGCGGGCCGGAACGCGGTTGTCCGCGCTGGCGAACGAAATCGACAAGCTCGCTTTGTTTGCCGGACCGGGCGGAGTGGTGGATGAGGCGGCCGTCGAGCAGCTTGTCGCTCGCACGCCGGAAGAAAACGTCTTTGCGCTTGTCGAACAAGTGGCGAGGCGCGATATCCCGGGAGCATTGCAGACGTTTTACGATTTGCTTGAACATAATGAGGAGCCGATCAAAATTTTGGCGTTGCTTGCAAGCCATTTCCGCCTGTTGGCGCAAGTGAAATGGCTCGCCCAAACAGGTTATGGGCAGACGCAAATCGCTTCGGCCCTCAACGTGCATCCGTTCCGCGTCAAGCTCGCCCTTGCCCAAGCCGCCCGCTTTTCCGATGCGGAGCTGACGGAAGCGATCACCGAGCTGGCCGCCGCTGATTATGACGTAAAAAGCGGAGCCATGGACCGCCGGTTGGCCGTTGAGCTGTTGTTGATGCGTTGGGGCGCTCGCCCGGGGCGGAAAAGCCAGCGATAAAAAGCATGCGCCGTTGGCTTTTTTGCCGTCTGCTTCGCCTGCATGGCGGCGCCACAAAGAAAAAAGAGGGGACAAAAAAACGACCTGGCGCCAGGTCGTTTTTCATTAGGAAGCTTGAATGCTGTTCAATTTTTTCGCTAAGCGCGATTTTTGCCGGCTGGCGGCATTTTTATGGATAAGGCCTTTGCTCGCGGCTTTGTCTAATTTTTTCGACGCGACAATGAACGCTTCTTGCGCTTTTTCCACGTCTTTCAATTCAACGAGCGCTTCAAATTTTTTGATGGCCGTGCGCATGGCCGATTTCATCGAGGCGTTGTGGGCCCGACGTTTTTCGCTCGTTTTCGCGCGTTTGATCGCCGATTTAATGTTCGCCACGTCCGTTCACCTCCGTTATCGTTCCGATTTTTGCTCTGAACAAGAACAAGTGTTATTCTATCAAACGTGTTTTGATTATGCAAGAGTGTTCAAGCAAAAATCCTTTACGAAATATGAATGACGGCGCTTCATTGCGGCGACAATAAAAGAAAACGGCACAAGGAGGAACGACATGAAACAGCCGCTCGATTTGCGCATGTATTCGGTGCGCACCGACTTGGCGATCGAGGCGCATGAAATTGCGGTCGAGGAGCGTTTGCAACAAAAAAAGGAAGGCGCCTCCCCGATTGAGGGGGTCATCATCCGCGACCAAGAGATCGATGGCGTCAAGCTGTCGCACGTGCACGTCACGGAACAAGGAGCGGCATCGATCGGCAAAAAGCCGGGCCATTATGTGACGATTGAGGCGCAAGGCATCCGTGAACAAAATACGGAATTGCAGCAAAAAGTGCAGCGTATTTTTTCGGAACAACTGAGCGCCTTTTTACAACGGCTCCGCATTCCCGAGCAAGCGAGCTGCCTAATTGTCGGGCTTGGCAACCAAAACGTCACGCCGGATGCGCTTGGGCCGCTGACGGTGGAAAACGTGCTTGTCACCCGTCATCTGTTTCAATTGCAGCCGGAAAGTGTTGAGGAAGGATTTCGCCCGGTGAGCGCCCTCGCTCCAGGGGTGATGGGAACGACCGGCATTGAGACGAGCGATATTATTGATGGCGTCGTCCGGAAAACGAAGCCGGATTTTGTCATCGTCATCGATGCGCTGGCCGCCCGTTCAATCGAACGGGTCAACGCGACGATCCAAATTTCCGACACCGGCATCCACCCCGGCTCGGGCGTTGGCAACAAGCGGAAAGAATTGAGCTACGAGACGCTCGGCATCCCGGTCATCTCGATCGGCGTCCCGACGGTCGTCGATGCCGTTTCGATCACAAGCGATACGATCGATTTCATTTTAAAGCATTTCGGCCGCGAAATGCGCGAAAGCCAGCGGCCGTCAAGCGCGCTGGCTCCGGCCGGCTGGGCGTTCGGGCGCAAAAAGAAGCTGACGGAGCAAGATATGCCGTCGCCAACCGAACGGTCGACGTTTCTCGGCATGGTCGGCACGCTTGGTGATGAAGAAAAGCGGCGTCTGATTTACGAAGTGCTCGCCCCGCTCGGTCATAACTTAATGGTGACGCCAAAAGAGGTCGATTCGTTCATCGGCGATATGGCGAACTTACTGGCCGGCGGCTTGAACGCGGCGCTGCACCGGCAGGTTGACCAAGGCAACGTCGGCTCTTACACCCACTAGACAAAAAACGGTTCTATCTTTCCCGGCTTGGCCATACGTTAAAGTGAGGAGACAAGCCGGGAAAGGGTGGGAATATGAAACGATGGCGCTCCCCCAACGTCGTGATCGCCGTTCCAGGAGCCAGCTTAAAAAAACTGTTTATGCTCATCATCCTTGGATGCATGATGATGTTTATGCTCGTCGGAGCGCTTACGTCGCTGCGGCCCGAATACCGTCCGTCGTCATCATCGCTGAACGATATGGCCGCCCATTTTCCGGAAGAGATGTTCATTCGCCTGTTTGGGCTCGAAAACCGGTATTTTCTCCAAATGCTTCCAAAAGAGCGGCAACAGACGAACTATTCATCGCTGTTGTTCCGCTTGGCGACAAGCATCAACCCCGACGATCCGCGCAGCTTGCTCGGCAGCGAGCTGCCGGGCTTTGCCTTGTATGACAGCAAAATTTTAATCGCCGGAGAAGGGACCGACTACACGAACATCCCGTATGAGTCGGCGCCGCCGCTGGAAGTGATGCTTGCCGAGCGGCAGGCGTCAGTCGAGGAGCTTGAGCAAGCCGAGCAAACCCAAGACGAAAAAGCGCTCCCGCCCCCGAAGCAGACGACGCAAGGCCGAAAAGTCGTCTATATTTACCATACACATACGCGCGAGTCGTATTTGCCGGCTTTAAAAGGCGTGACCGATCCAAATTTGGCGTTTCACCGGAGCGTGAATGTGACCAAAGTCGGGGAGAAATTGATGGAAGAATTGGAGAAGAGGGGCATCGGCGCGCAAGTGAACAAAACCGACATCGAAGCGGAGCTGTTGAAAAAAGGAATGACATACGCCCAGGCGTATCACATGTCGCGGCAGACGGTCGTGGCAGCGATGAAGCAAAACCGTGACTTGCAATATTTTGTTGATATTCACCGCGATGCGCATCGCCGAAAGTATACGACCACGACGATCAACGGTGTTGATTACGCGCGCGTGGCGTTTATCGTCGGCGGCGAGAACGCGGAATACGAAAAAAACTTGCAGCTGGCGACCGAGCTGCACCATTTGCTGCAGAAGAAATACCCGGGGTTGAGCCGCGGGGTCATTAAGAAGCAAGGAGCAGGAACCGATGGGAAATTTAACCAAGATTTATCCAGGAACGCCATTTTAGTGGAGTTTGGCGGCGTCGACAATACGTTCGCCGAGCTGTTCCGTTCGGCTGCGGCCTTTGCCGATGTGTTCAGCGAGTATTATTGGCAGGCGGAAAAAGTCGAGGCGCCGGCTCCGGCGGAGAAAAAGTAAAAAGGGGCATCGCATATGGCAAGATGGTTCATCCGGTTTAGCGCAGCGCTTTTCCTCTTGTTTTTTGGCGTGCTGCTCGGCATGCAGCAGGCGCACCGCGGCATTGAGAAGATGCGCGGCTATGCGGATCCGTCGCTTCCCGCCGTCATTGATCTCGAGAAAAACGGAAACGGGGAGATTGAGGCAGCCGTGTTCGGGCAGACAGTGGCGGCGGGCGATTTGCAGAAAAAACAAGAAGTGGTTCGGGAACTGAAAACGTTCAACCTCTTTTCTGAACTCGGCCGGCGGCTGGCCGATGGCGCAACCGCGCTTGTGGAAACGCTGCTTTCGCTCGCCGGGCGGGCCGTCGACTAAATCGGTCCGCCGCTTTCGGCGCGGCGCCGGCAGACGATTCACCGCCTCGTATGGGCGGCTTTTTTGTTTGTCATTGAATCTTCTCTCCTCTGTTGCTATAATCAAAGCTAGTGTAGTTTTGCGAAAAAGCAGGAGTGAGAGACGATGAACCGGGAAGAACGGTTGAAACGGCAGGAACGGATTCGCAACTTTTCCATTATCGCTCACATTGACCACGGAAAATCGACGCTTGCGGACCGCATTTTGGAAAAAACAGGCGCGCTGTCGGAGCGCGAGTTGCGCGAGCAGACGTTGGACATGATGGATCTTGAGCGCGAGCGCGGCATTACGATCAAATTGAATGCGGTCCAGTTGACATACAAAGCGAAAAATGGCGAGGAGTATATTTTCCATTTGATCGATACGCCGGGCCATGTCGATTTTACGTACGAAGTGTCGCGCAGCTTGGCGGCCTGCGAGGGAGCGATTTTGGTCGTCGATGCGGCGCAAGGCATCGAAGCGCAGACGCTTGCAAATGTGTATTTAGCGATCGATAACAACTTGGAAATTTTGCCTGTTATTAACAAAATTGATTTGCCAAGCGCCGAACCGGAGCGCGTCCGCCAAGAAATCGAGGACGTCATCGGCCTCGATGCGTCTGAAGCCGTGCTCGCTTCAGCGAAAGTCGGCATCGGCATTGAAGAAATCTTGGAACAAATCGTGGAGAAAATTCCCGCTCCGTCGGGCGATCCAGACGCGCCGCTGAAAGCGCTCATTTTCGACTCGCTTTACGACCCATACCGCGGCGTTGTCGCGTATGTCCGCATTGTCGACGGGACGGTGAAGCCGGGCCAGCGCATTAAAATGATGTCGACCGGCAAAGAATTTGAAGTGACCGAAGTCGGCGTCTTTACGCCGAAACAAAAAATCGTCGACGAGCTCACGGTCGGCGATGTCGGCTATTTGACAGCGTCCATTAAAAATGTCAAAGATACGCGTGTCGGCGATACGATCACCGACGCCGAACGGCCGGCCGCCGAGCCGCTCCCCGGCTACCGGAAGCTCAACCCGATGGTGTTTTGCGGCATGTATCCGATCGATACGGCGCGCTACAATGACTTGCGCGAGGCGCTCGAGAAGCTGCAATTGAACGATGCGGCGCTCCACTTTGAGCCGGAAACGTCGCAGGCGCTTGGGTTCGGCTTCCGCTGTGGGTTTCTCGGCTTGCTGCATATGGAAATCATTCAAGAGCGGATTGAGCGCGAGTTTCATATCGACTTAATTACGACGGCTCCGAGCGTCGTCTACAAAGTTCATTTGACCGATGGCACCGAAGTTTCGGTCGACAATCCGACGAACATGCCGGATCCACAGAAAATCGACCGCATCGAAGAGCCGTATGTGAAGGCGACGATCATGGTGCCGAACGACTACGTCGGGCCGGTCATGGAGCTGTGCCAAGGAAAGCGCGGCACGTTCGTTGATATGCAATATTTGGACGAAAAGCGGGTCATGCTGATTTATGACATTCCGCTGTCGGAAATCGTGTACGACTTTTTTGACGCCTTAAAGTCGAACACGAAAGGGTACGCGTCATTCGACTATGAGTTGATCGGCTATCGGCCGTCCAATCTTGTCAAAATGGACATTTTGTTGAATGGCGAAAAAATTGACGCTTTGTCGTTTATCGTCCATCGCGAGGCGGCGTACGAACGCGGCAAAGTGATCGTGGAAAAACTGAAAGACTTAATTCCGCGCCAGCAGTTTGAGGTGCCGGTGCAAGCCGCCATCGGCAACAAAATCATCGCCCGCTCGACGATCAAGGCGCTGCGCAAAAACGTGCTCGCCAAATGTTACGGCGGCGACGTGTCACGGAAGCGGAAGCTGCTCGAGAAGCAAAAGGAAGGAAAAAAACGGATGAAACAAATCGGCTCGGTCGAAGTGCCGCAAGAAGCGTTTATGGCTGTCTTGAAAATCGACGACCAGAAAAAATGACGGGCAAGGCTGTCTCCTTCGGGGATGGCCTTGTTTGTTTATCGCCATGCGACGCTGACGGGAAGATGAGGGACGGCAGTCCGGCTGCAGCCGAAGGGAGGATGACGATGGCAACATCAGCATATTTTCACATTCCGTTTTGCGCCCATATTTGCCATTATTGCGATTTTAACAAAGTGTTTGCTGCCGGTCAGCCGATTGACGACTATTTGCGGGCGATGGACAAGGAAATGGCGCGGACGGCGGCCGAGTTCGGCAACCGCCTTGAGACGCTGTTTATCGGCGGCGGCACGCCGACGGTGCTGGAGCCGGCGCAGCTTGGGCGCTTGCTTGAGAGCATTCACCGCCATTTTCAGTTTGATCCGCAAACGGCTGAATTTACGGTTGAGGCGAACCCGGATGGGCTGACAAAAGAAAAACTCGCCGTTCTCCGCGAAGCCGGGGTCAATCGGTTGAGCCTTGGGGTGCAGACGTTTGATGACCGGCTTCTGCAAGCGATCGGCCGCACGCACCGGCGCGGGGATATCGTGCAGGCGGTAGAGCGGGCGAGGGAGGCCGGGTTTGCCAACATCAGCCTCGATTTGATGTACGGGCTTCCCGGGCAGACGCTTGAGCAGTTTCTCGCCGATTTGGACGCCGCGTTTTCGCTTCACGTTCCGCACCTCTCCGCCTATTCGCTTATCCTTGAGCCGAAAACGATCTTTTACAACGAGTGGCGCAAGGGCCGACTCCATCTCCCGGGAGAAGAGGCGGAAGCGGCCATGTACGAAGCGGCGATGGAGCGAACCGAAGCGTGCGGCTACCAGCAGTATGAAATCAGCAATTACGCGTTTCCGGGGTTTGAAAGCCGTCACAACCTCACTTATTGGAACAACGAAGAGTATTACGGCATCGGCGCCGGGGCGCACAGCTATATCGGCGGGGTGCGGCGCGCCAA
Organism: [Flavobacterium] thermophilum; assembly: GCA_900450595.1. GTDB lineage: Bacteria > Bacillota > Bacilli > Bacillales > Anoxybacillaceae > Geobacillus > Geobacillus thermophilus. The sequence continues at coordinate 1,672,599 of UGGS01000001.1, read as the reverse complement.
TATCGGTCCGGTCCGCCATTACATCGCCAAGGTGGACAACGGCGAATGGCCGCACCGCGATGTGCACCGGTTGACGCTTCAAGAGCAAATGGAAGAGGAAATGTTTTTAGGGTTGCGCAAAACGGAAGGAGTGTCGAAAGCTCGCTTCCGGCAAAAGTTTGGCCGCGATATGCACGATATCTTCGGCAAGGCGATCCGCGCCGAAGTGGAAAACGGGCGCTTGGAAGAAACGGAGACCCACGTCCGCTTGACAAAGCGCGGCAAGCTGCTCGGCAACGAAGTGTTCGCCGCCTTTCTCGGCGAAATGTAAAGATTGACATTTGCCGGGCGATTTGTTACCCTAGTAATAGATTTAGCACTCGAATTGATCGAGTGCTAATAGAGGTGAGAAACGTGTTAACGGACCGCCAACTGCTGATTTTGCAGGTGATTATCGACGATTTCATTCGTTCCGGGCAGCCGGTCGGTTCGCGGACGTTATCGAAAAAGCACCAAATTGCGTTCAGTTCAGCGACGATTCGCAATGAAATGGCGGATTTGGAAGAGCTCGGCTACATTGAAAAAACGCACATTTCCTCTGGCCGCGTGCCGTCGGAAAAAGGGTATCGGTACTACGTCGACCATCTGCTGCCGCCGCAGCGGCTGACAAGAGCCGATATTCAGAAAATCCGCTCCGTGTTTGCCGAACGCATCTATGAGCTCGAGAAGCTGATGCAAAAGTCGGCGCAAATTTTATCCGACTTGACGAACTACACGTCGATCGCCCTCGGTCCGGCGTTTAAAGAAAGCAAACTGAAGCGGATGCAAATCGTTCCGCTCAACGAGAAGACGGCTGTGGCCATCGTTGTGACCGATACCGGCCATGTCGAAAACCGGGTCGTGACGATTCCGCCATCGGTCAACGCCGGCGACCTTGAAAAGATGGTCAACATTTTGAACGGGCGGCTCAGCGGCGTTCCGCTCATCGATTTAAAAGAAAAAATCAAGACGGAAGTGGCCGATGTGCTGCGCCGGCACATCCGCAATTATGACAGCCTGCTCAATATGCTGATCGACACGCTCGATCTCCCTGAAGAGGAGAAAATGTTTTTCGCCGGCACAGCCAACATGCTCAATCAGCCGGAATTCAGCGACATTGAAAAAGTGCGCCCGCTTCTGAACATCATTGAGCAGGAAAAAGACATTTACCGTCTGCTTCGCAAGCAAAGCCAAAAAGGGGTGCAGGTGTCGATCGGCCGGGAAAACGAATTGCACGGCATGGAAAACTGCAGCCTCATTACGGCGACATACTCGGTCGGCGAGGAGCCGCTCGGAACGATCGCGATTCTCGGGCCGACGCGCATGGAGTATTCGCGCGTCATCACGGTGTTGAACCGCGTCGCTTCCGATTTGTCGGCCGCGCTGACGAAATGGTATCAAAATCAGTAACAATGGCCATATTGGTTAACGGATGGATTCGCCAATCCATCCGTTCCTTGTGGCTATTGATACATAGAATGACGAGCCCGAAGGGGAGGTGAAGGCAATGGAACAAGGAGACAAACGTGCTGGTCAAGCTACATACAACGAGCCGGAGATGGAACAGCCGGCATCGGCGGAAGAGGCAGGCGTGCCACCGGAAGGCGAAAGGGACGACGCTAGGCAAAACGATGCCGCCGGGCAAGGCGATGGGAAGCCGGCGGAGGCTTCCGCGGGGGCCGAACCTGCCGGGGAGGAGCGCGCCGAGACAGAGGAGCTGGCTGCCGCCAAAGCGCAAGTAGCGGAGCTGGAAGCGAAGCTGGCTGAGATGGAACACCGCTATCTCCGCCTGTATGCCGATTTTGAAAACTTCCGCCGCCGGACGCGCCAAGAGCTGGAAGCGGCTGAAAAATACCGCGCCCAAAGTTTGGCGAGCGATTTGCTTCCGGTGCTCGACAACTTTGAGCGCGCGTTGAAAATAGAGACGGAAAACGAGCAGGCAAAATCGATTTTGCAAGGAATGGAGATGGTGTATCGCTCGCTTTTGGACGCCTTGAAAAAAGAAGGCGTCGAGGCGATTGAGGCGGTCGGAAAACCGTTTGACCCCCATCTGCATCAGGCGGTCATGCAGACGGACGAAGATGGCTATGAGCCGAATACAGTCGTCGAAGAGCTGCAAAAAGGCTACAAGCTGAAAGACCGCATTCTCCGTCCTGCGATGGTCAAAGTCAGCCAATAACGGAAATGGAGGGTGATGAGCGATGAGTAAAATTATCGGCATTGACTTAGGAACAACGAACTCTTGCGTCGCCGTGCTCGAAGGCGGCGAGGCGAAAGTCATCCCGAACCCGGAAGGAAACCGCACGACCCCATCGGTCGTGGCGTTCAAAAACGGGGAGCGCTTAGTGGGCGAAGTCGCCAAACGGCAGGCGATCACGAACCCGAACACGATCATCTCGATCAAGCGCCATATGGGCACGGACTACAAAGTGGAGATTGAAGGAAAGCAATATACGCCGCAAGAAATTTCAGCCATCATTTTGCAATATTTGAAATCGTACGCCGAAGACTACTTGGGCGAACCGGTGACGCGGGCGGTCATTACGGTGCCGGCCTATTTCAACGACGCGCAGCGCCAAGCGACGAAAGACGCCGGCCGCATCGCCGGGCTTGAAGTCGAGCGCATCATCAACGAGCCGACGGCAGCAGCGCTTGCTTACGGCCTCGACAAAGAAGAGGACCAAACGATTCTCGTCTATGACTTGGGCGGCGGAACGTTTGACGTTTCGATTTTGGAGCTTGGCGACGGCGTCTTTGAAGTGAAAGCGACCGCCGGCGACAACCATTTGGGCGGCGACGATTTCGACCAAGTGATCATCGATTATTTGGTCAATCAGTTCAAACAAGAGCACGGCATCGATTTGTCCAAAGACAAAATGGCGCTCCAGCGCTTGAAAGATGCGGCTGAAAAGGCGAAAAAAGAACTGTCGGGCGTGACGCAGACGCAAATTTCGCTGCCGTTTATCAGCGCCAATGAAAACGGTCCGCTTCACTTGGAAACGACGCTCACGCGGGCGAAGTTTGAAGAACTGTCCGCCCACCTCGTTGAACGGACGATGGGGCCGGTTCGCCAGGCGCTGCAAGATGCCGGCTTGACGCCTGCCGATATTGACAAAGTCATTTTGGTTGGCGGTTCGACCCGCATTCCAGCTGTCCAGGAAGCGATTAAGCGCGAGCTTGGCAAAGAGCCGCATAAAGGCGTCAATCCGGACGAAGTCGTGGCGATCGGCGCCGCGATCCAAGGCGGGGTCATTGCCGGCGAAGTGAAAGATGTCGTCTTGCTTGACGTCACACCGCTGTCGCTCGGCATTGAGACGATGGGCGGCGTGTTTACGAAATTGATCGAGCGGAACACAACGATTCCGACAAGCAAGTCGCAAGTGTTCACAACAGCCGCCGACAACCAAACGACCGTAGACATTCATGTGCTGCAAGGGGAGCGTCCGATGGCGGCGGACAACAAAACGCTCGGCCGCTTCCAGCTGACTGGGATTCCGCCGGCGCCGCGCGGCGTGCCGCAAATTGAAGTGACGTTTGACATTGACGCCAACGGCATCGTCCATGTGCGCGCGAAAGACTTGGGGACGAACAAAGAACAGTCGATCACGATCAAATCGTCGTCCGGCCTGTCGGAAGAAGAAATCCAGCGCATGATCAAAGAGGCGGAAGAAAACGCCGAAGCCGACCGGAAGCGGAAAGAGGCTGCCGAACTGCGCAATGAAGCGGACCAGCTTATTTTCACGACAGAAAAAACGTTAAAAGAAGTCGAAGGAAAAGTGAGCGCCGATGAGATCAAGAAAGCGCAAGAGGCAAAAGATGCGTTGAAGGCGGCGCTTGAGAAAAACGACATCGATGACATCCGCAAGAAAAAAGACGCGCTGCAGGAAGCGGTGCAGCAGCTGTCGATCAAGCTGTATGAGCAAGCGGCGAAACAGGCGCAAGACGCTGGAGCGCAAGCCGACGCGGCCAAACGGGACAACGTTGTTGATGCGGAATTTGAGGAAGTGAAGGATGACAAATAATGCTGCCGAAAGTCAAAGTCAGGCCTGCCTTGGCTTTGACTTTTTTTCTAGCATTCACATATTGCCATTAACCAAAGGGAAATGATAAAATAAAATTTATGTGAATGAATCGGGAGTGGATGATCAACGATGGCGAAGCGCGATTACTACGAAGTTCTCGGCGTCAGCAAAAACGCGACGAAAGACGAGATCAAAAAAGCGTACCGAAAGCTTTCGAAGCAGTATCATCCAGACATTAACAAAGCGCCGGACGCCGCGGAAAAGTTTAAAGAAATTAAAGAGGCGTACGAAGTATTGAGCGACGACGAAAAGCGGGCCCGCTACGACCGGTTCGGCCATGCCGACCCGAACGAAGCGTTTGGCGGCGGCGGATTCCAAGGCGGAGGGTTTGATTTCGGCGGCTTTAGCGGCTTTGGCGGGTTTGAAGATATTTTTGAGACGTTTTTCGGCGGCGGGCCGCGCCGGCGGGCGAGCGGGCCGCGCAAAGGGGCCGATGTGGAATACATGATGACGCTCACATTTGAGGAAGCGGCATTTGGAAAAGAAACGGAAATTGAAGTGCCGCGCGAAGAGACGTGCGAAACGTGCCATGGCAGCGGCGCCAAACCGGGCACAAGCCCCCAGCCGTGCTCACGTTGCGGCGGCAGCGGGCAAATCACGAGCGAGCAGGCGACGCCGTTTGGCCGCATCATCAACCGTCGGACATGTCCGACATGTGGCGGGACGGGCCGGTACATTCCGGAAAAATGTCCGACATGCGGCGGGACGGGCCGCGTCAAGCAACGGAAAAAGATTCATGTCAAAATCCCGGCCGGCGTCGACGACGGCCAGCAGCTGCGTGTCGCCGGCCAAGGGGAGCCAGGGGTCAACGGCGGGCCGCCGGGGGACTTGTACATCATTTTCCGCGTGGAGCCGCATGAATTTTTCGAGCGCGACGGGCTCGACATTTATTGTGAAGTGCCGCTTTCCTTTGCTCAAGCGGCGCTCGGCGATGAGATTGAGGTGCCGACGCTCTATGGCGATGTGAAGTTGAAAATTCCGGCCGGCACGCAAACGGGCACGCGCTTCCGCCTGAGAGGGAAAGGAGTGCCAAACGTGCGCGGCTATGGACAGGGGGATCAGCACGTCATCGTCCGCGTCGTGACGCCGACGAAGCTGACGGAAAAACAAAAGCAACTGCTGCGCGAGTTTGACCGGCTTGGTGGGGAGACGATGCACGACGGGCCGCACGGCCGTTTTTTTGAGAAAGTCAAAAAGGCGTTTAAAGGAGAAGCGTGAGCGCGATGAAATGGTCGGAAATCAGCATTCATACGACGCACGAGGCGGTCGAGGCGATTTCGAACATTTTGCATGAGGCCGGCGCCGGCGGCGTGGTCATTGAAGATCCGTACGATCTTGTGAAAGACCGCGATGACTGGTACGGGGAAATCGTCGAACTCAATCCGGACGATTATCCGGAAGAAGGCGTCATCATTAAGGCGTATTTGCCGGTCAACAGCTTTCTTGGCGAAACGGTCGAACAAATTAAACAAGCGATTAACAATTTATGGCTATATGATATTGACCTTGGAAAAAATAAGATTACATTGAGCGAAGTGAATGAGGAAGAGTGGGCGACGGCGTGGAAAAAGCATTATCATCCGGTGAAAGTGTCGGAGAAGTTTACGATCGTGCCGACGTGGGAAACGTATGAGCCGGTTTCCGATGATGAGTTGATCATTGAAATGGATCCGGGCATGGCGTTTGGCACCGGCACCCACCCGACGACGGTCATGTGCCTGCAGGCGCTCGAAAAATATGTGCGCCCCGGCGATGCGGTCATTGACGTCGGCACCGGCTCCGGCATTTTAAGCATCGCTGCGGCGATGCTCGGCGCCCGGTCGGTGCGGGCGTTCGATTTGGATCCGGTCGCAGTCGACAGCGCACGGCTGAACGTCAAGCTCAATAAAGTGCAGTCGGTCGTTACGGTGGCGCAAAACAATTTGCTTGACCATGTCGATGAGCCGGCTGATGTGATTGTCGCCAACATTTTGGCGGAAATCATTTTGCGTTTTGCCTCCGACGCTTTCCGGCTGCTGAAGCCGGGCGGCCGCTTCATCACCTCCGGCATCATCCAGGCGAAAAAGCAGGACGTCAAAGACGGGCTGCTGGCGGCTGGGTTTGTCATTGAGGAAGTGAACGTGATGGAAGATTGGGTCGCGTTAGTCGCCATCAAGTCGTAAACAAAGAAGGGATGTTCGTTGCAGCGATATTTCGTTTCCGAACGGGAGCGCCGAGGCGAAGTCGTCACGATCAGCGGCGCTGACGCGCACCATATCGCCCGCGTCATGCGCATGAAGCCGGGGGATGCGATCGCTTGCGTCTTTCCGGACGGGCGCACGGCTGTATGCAGCATTGAACAAATTGCCAGTGAGCATGTGCGCGCCCGTATTGTACAATGGAAGGAAGAGGGGCGCGAATTGCCGGTGCGCATTTATATCGCCCAGGGGCTGCCGAAAGGCGAAAAGTGGGAGTTTGTCATCCAAAAAGGGACGGAGCTTGGCGCCGCCGGCTTTCTGCCGTTTTTCGCCGCCCGTTCGGTCGTCAAATGGGACATGAAGAAAGCGGAGAAAAAAGTGGAACGGTGGAAAAAAATTGCGAAAGAGGCGGCCGAACAGGCGGAACGCACGTCATTGCCCGAGGTGCGGGCGCCGCTTTCGCTGGACGCGCTGCTTGCTTTTGGCGAAACGGTGGATCAACGTCTATTCGCCTATGAAGAAGAAGGGCGCGGGGGACGGCACGGTTCGCTGCCGGCGCTGCTTGCCGGCCTCAAGCCCGGCGGCACGCTGCTAGCCGTGTTCGGACCTGAGGGTGGATTTAGCCCTGAGGAGGCAAAGCGGCTCCGACAAGGCGGCTTTTTGCCGTGCAGCCTTGGCCCGCGCATTTTGCGCACGGAAACGGCGCCGCTTTATCTGCTTGCCGCGGCTTCCTATGAATGGGAGCTGCGCGCGCCAGATTGGGAGGCGGCGCAACAGTAATCAACGGTTTGAACAAATTCAGTCATGCTGCTGGCTCAGCGGCATGGCCTGCAGTGAGGTGAACAACATGCCAACAGTGGCTTTCCATACATTAGGCTGCAAAGTCAATCATTACGAAACAGAGGCGATTTGGCAGCTGTTTAAAAAGGCCGGCTACGAACGGACGGAGTTTGAGAGCCGCGCCGATGTGTATGTGATCAACACGTGCACGGTGACGAACACCGGCGACAAAAAAAGCCGCCAAGTCATCCGCCGTGCGGTGCGCCGCAATCCGGATGCCGTCGTCTGCGTGACCGGCTGCTATGCGCAAACATCGCCGGCGGAAGTGATGGCGATTCCGGGCGTCGATATTGTCATCGGCACGCAAGACCGGCATAAAATTTTGGACTACGTTGAGCAGTTTCAGCGCGAGCGCCAGCCGATCAACGCGGTCCATAACATTATGAAAACGCGCGTGTTTGAGGAAATGGATGTGCCGTCGTTCACCGACCGGACGCGGGCATCGTTGAAAATTCAAGAAGGGTGCAACAACTTTTGCACGTTTTGCATCATCCCGTGGGCGCGCGGCTTGATGCGTTCGCGCAATCCACAAGAAATCATCCGCCAGGCGCGCCAGCTTGTCGCCGCCGGCTATAAGGAAATCGTGTTGACCGGCATTCATACGGGCGGCTACGGCACCGATCTAAAAGACTATAACTTCGCGGCGCTGCTGCGCGATTTGGATGAGCAAGTGCCGGGGCTGAAACGGATTCGCATTTCGTCGATTGAGGCGAGCCAAATTACCGATGAAGTGATCGATGTGTTGCAGCGTTCGGACAAAATCGTTCGCCATTTGCACATTCCGCTTCAATCCGGGTCGAACACGGTGCTCAAGCGGATGCGCCGCAAATATACGGTGGAATTTTTCGCCGAGCGGCTTGCCCGCCTGCGGGAAGTGTTCCCGGAACTCGCCGTAACGTCCGATGTCATCGTCGGTTTTCCGGGTGAAACGGAAGAGGAATTTATGGAAACGTACCACTTTATCCGCGAGCAGCAGTTTTCCGAGCTGCACGTCTTTCCGTATTCGAAGCGGACTGGCACACCGGCGGCGCGCATGCCGGACCAAGTGGACGAAGAGACGAAACATGACCGCGTCCGCCGACTCATTGCCCTATCTGATCAGCTGGCGAAAGAATACGCGTCGCGATTTGAAGGGCACGTGCTCGAAGTCATTCCAGAAGAGCAAGACAAAGATCATCCGGGCATGTATATCGGCTATACGGACAACTATTTGAAAGTCCGTTTCCCGGGGACAGAAGAGATGGTCGGCGAACTCGTGAAAGTAAAAATCACGAAAGCCGGCTACCCGTACAACGAAGGTGAGTTTGTCCGCATTGTGCCGGATGGGGCAGCTCATTCCGTAAAGTTAAGCTCATAACCTGATATGGAGAGACAAGCACAGACACCCCAGCCTCGGCTGGGGTTTTTTCTTCTTTTTCTCGGGAACTATACAGATGACGGCTAGTTTTTGCCTCGCAGACATAGTATGATGGTAGACGTCAGACCTTTTATTTTTTTGCAGCGGCAGAAAGGGGCGAGTGTCCATGACAGTGAACATTGCGAACATGATCGACCATACGCTGCTCAAGCCGGAGGCAACGGAAGAGCAAATCGTTCAATTATGCGCGGAGGCGAAACAGTACGGGTTTGCCTCAGTATGCGTCAACCCGTCGTGGGTGAAAACGGCGGCGCGGGAACTTTCCGGCACGGATGTCCGCGTCTGCACGGTCATCGGCTTTCCGCTTGGAGCGACAACGCCGGAAACGAAAGCGTTTGAAACGAAAAACGCCATCGAAAACGGTGCGCGCGAAGTCGATATGGTCATCAACATCGGCGCCTTAAAAAGCGGAGCCGACGACTGGGTGGAGCGCGATATTCGCGCCGTCGTCGAAGCGGCAGCCGGAAAAGCACTCGTGAAAGTAATTATTGAAACGGCGCTTTTGACGGATGATGAAAAAGTGCGTGCTTGCCAATTGGCGGTGAAAGCGGGCGCTGACTATGTGAAAACATCGACTGGGTTCTCAGGCGGCGGCGCGACGGTTGAAGACGTCGCGCTGATGCGAAAAACGGTCGGCGACAATGTGGGCGTCAAAGCTTCAGGAGGCGTTCGCGACCGGAAAACAGCTGAGGCGATGATCGAGGCTGGGGCGACGCGCATCGGGACGAGCTCCGGGGTTGCCATCGTCAGCGGCCAAACTGGGCGCGCCGATTATTAAGCCCGCTTTTGGCCATGCAAACGCAAGATGGCCGTTTCGATGATGCCGACAAACGGCAACGCGGCGGCTGAACAAATGGTGTTAAACAAGACGCTCACATGGGCGAGCTGCACATCCGGCGCCGGGCTGAGCATGGCGGCAAAACGGGCGAACGGTTCCGTCCAGAAGGCAAAGACGGCAACGCCGGCGACGTTCAGCCATAAATGGGTATAAGCGGTCAGCTGGGCTTCTTTGCTTGAACCGATGGAGGCCAGCAGCCCGGTAATGCACGTGCCGATGTTGGCGCCAAGCAATATCGCGATGGCGGCTGGAAGCGTCAACAACTGTTCGTTTAAAAACCCCATGGCGATGCCGATCGTCGCCGCGCTCGAATGGACGAGGGCGGTCAAGGCAATGCCGACGAAGAGTCCGATGGCGGTCGAGCTGTTCGTTTGCTTGAGCCAGGCGTCAACAAGCGGGTAATCGGCGAGCGGCTTGGCGAGGCTGGAGAAGCCGTTCATGGCAAACAGCAAGGCGGCAAGGCCGACGGCGATCATCCCGATGCTGTAAACGAAGCGGCGGCGTCCTATGAAGACGAGAAGTGCGCCGCCGATGAGAAGCGGAATGGCGCCGTCGCCGATATCGAGTGTCATCAGCTCGGTTGTGACGGTTGAGCCGATGTTGCTGCCTAAAATGATGCCGATGGACTGGCGAAACGATAAATAGCCGGTGGCGACGAGGCCGACCGTCATCACCATGACCGCCGAGCTGCTTTGCACGAGGGCGGTTGCCGCCATCCCGGTGAGAAATCCTTGCCATGGCGCAGCGGTAAAGCGCATGAGCCATCGTTTCAACCGATGGCCGGATAACGCGTAAAACCCGGCCTTCATCATGAACATGCCGATCAGAAAAATGGCGGTGTAAATGGCAAACAGCATCAAAAGCGGACCCACGGGCGATCTCCCCTTTCATCCTATATGTATGGGCCTCGTCCGCGGACGATGACCACTTTTTTCGGCGCCGGGATCGCGCTTTTTTTATTGACCTTTTCCGACGGCATGTATTATAATTGACAAGTACAATATGCAATGGTTGTTGTTCGGAGGGAGGGAAGCAGGATGTCCAAAACGATCGTTCGCAAAAACGAGTCGATCGACGACGCTCTTCGTCGCTTTAAACGCGCCGTTTCGAAAACGGGTACTTTGCAAGAAGTGAGAAAGCGCGAATTTTATGAAAAACCAAGCGTCAGACGGAAGAAAAAATCTGAAGCGGCTAGAAAGCGCAAGCACTAAGAGCATGCATTAAAGAGGGTGTATAATCGGTGAGTCTTCTCGATCGTTTGAATGACGATATGAAGCAGGCGATGAAAAACAAGGAGAAAGAAAAGCTGTCTGTTCTCCGTATGCTGAAGGCGGCGCTGCAAAACGAGGCGATCAAGCTCGGCAAAAGCCCGCTTTCGGAAGACGAAGAGCTGACCGTTCTTTCTCGTGAACTGAAGCAGCGTAAAGACTCCCTCCGCGAATTTGAAAACGCTGGCCGTTCAGATCTTGTCGAAAAAGTAAAAACCGAAATTGACATCGTTCAGTCGTATATGCCGAAACCGCTGACAGAGGACGAACTTCGCGAACTGATCGAGCAGACGATCAAGGAAGTCGGGGCTTCGTCGAAGGCGGATATGGGAAAAGTGATGAGCGCCATCATGCCGAAAGTGAAAGGCAAAGCGGACGGTTCGCTCGTCAATAAATTGGTGCAACAACAGCTTTCATAAAACAAGCAATGGGCCTTGCCGGCAGGCGGGCCCGTTGTTTTTGAAAAGCGGTGCTAGAACCCCCTTTTGTCTCATACATATGAGATGAAAGGGGGGTCTTTTTGTATGGTGAAGAAATGGCGCCAGCAGATGAAGCGGTGGATGGCGGAAAAGCTCGAGCTTCCCGCCGATATCGTCATGGATCTGCCCCGCATCACGATGGTGGGGCACATACATATTTACATTGAAAACCACCGCGGGCTGCTCGCGTTCAGCGATAAAGAGCTCCGCCTTTTGCTGCGGAACGGGCAGCTGCTTGTCCGCGGCGAACAGTTTGTCATCAAAACGATTTTGCCGGAAGAAATTTTATTGGAGGGGAAAATCAGCCAAGTCGTTTATATAGAGGAGGACAAACGATGAAAAATGAATGGGTTGACACGTTAGCCGGCAGCGTGCGTGTCAAGGCGGAAGGAAAAGGGATCGAACGGCTGATCAACGCCTGCGTGCGCCAGGGCATCGCCGTATGGAATGTGAAAAATCATAGCCGGGAGACGGCGACATTTTTCATTAAGCTCAGCGATGTCAAGCGGTTTCGCCATATCGCCCGGCAAAGCGAGTGCAAGCTTTCGTTTGTCGGGAGAAGAGGGTTGCCGTTTTTTTGGCGACGGGCGCGGCGAAACAGCGGGTTTGGGCTCGGGCTGCTCCTTTTTGCGGCCATTGTATTTCTGCTGTCCAACGTTGTGTGGAGCATTGACATTGAAGGCGCCTCCCCCGAGACAGAACATCAAATCGTCCGCGAACTAAAACGGATGGGCGTCGAGCGCGGCGTGTTTCAATTCCTGCTCGATGACCCGGAAACGTTGCAAAGGAAACTGACCGAACGCATCCATGACATTACATGGGTCGGCGTCGAGTGGGAAGGGACGTCGCTGCATTTCCGCGTCGTGGAAAAAGAAATTCCGGAACCGAAAGAACCGATCCCCCCGCGCCATTTAGTCGCCAAAAAAGAGGCGGTGATCGCCGATTTGTTCGTTGAAGAAGGACAACCGCTCGTTTCCGTCAATGATTATGTACAAAAAGGTCAGCTTCTCGTTTCCGGCGTGATCGGCGCCGAGGGGAGAACGAAATTTGTACCGGCGACCGGAAAGGTGCTTGGCGAGACATGGTACAAGTCCACCGTTGTCCTGCCGCTTGAGACGACGTTTCATGTGTTGACCGGCGCGTTCGCCGAACGGCATTATATCGCAATGGGCCGCTTTTCCCTTCCAATCTGGGGGTGGGAGAAGCCGGCGTTCGCCCATACGGTCATCGAAACGAAAAAGCGGCCGTTTCGGTTTTGGAAATGGGACTTGCCGGTGTATTACGAGCGTGTTACGATTCGTGAAGCCGAGGAAGTGAAACGGAGCTATACGTGGGAAGAGGCGTTTGCAGAAGCGAAAAAGATCGCCCGCCGCGAGCTGCGGGCCAAGCTGCCGGAAGAGGCGGTCATTCGTGGCGAAAAAGTTTTGCATCAGACGAAAGAGAATGGTAAAGTAAGGGTAGAATTGCATTACGAAGTCATCGAAAATATTGCTGTACCACAACCCATCGTTCAAGGAGATTGAGAATGTCAGAGCAGTTTGTCACGATCAGCCAACACGTGCGCAATCAACAGGAAGCGGCGGCGCTCTTTGGCGTTCATGACGCCCATTTAAAGCGGATTGAGGAAGAGCTTGGCGTGTCGATTGTGACGCGCGGGGAGACGGTCAACGTCTCCGGAACGCCGCAGCAAGTCCAGCTCGTCGATGAGCTGCTTCGCCATTTATTGATTGTCATCCGCAAAGGGGTGGCCGTCAGCGAGCGCGACATCATCTATGCCGTCCAGCTGGCGAAAAAAGGGGCGCTTGACGGCCTCATCCAGCTGTACGAAGAAGAGATTACGAAAAATGCCAAAGGGAAGTCGATCCGCGTCAAAACGCTCGGCCAGCGTTATTACGTGGCGGCGATTGAACAACACGACTTGACGTTTGGCATCGGGCCGGCCGGCACCGGGAAAACGTACTTGGCGGTTGTCATGGCGGTGAAGGCGCTGAAAAACGGCAGCGTCAAACGCATCATTTTGACCCGACCGGCTGTCGAGGCGGGGGAAAGCCTCGGCTTTTTGCCCGGCGACTTGAAGGAGAAAGTCGACCCGTATTTGCGCCCACTGTACGATGCGCTAAACGACGTGCTCGGAGCGGAGTACGTGCAGCGCCTCATTGAACGCGGCACGATTGAGATCGCTCCGCTCGCCTATATGCGTGGCCGGACGCTTGAGGATGCGTTCGTCATTCTGGACGAAGCGCAAAATACGACGCCGGCGCAAATGAAAATGTTTTTAACCCGGCTTGGTTTTGGGTCAAAAATGGTGATCACCGGCGATATTTCCCAAGTCGACCTGCCAAAAGGAGTCGAGTCGGGGCTGTCGGTCGCGAAGCGCATTTTGGCTTCCATCAGCGGCATTGCTTTTGTGTTTTTGGAGCAGTCTGATGTTGTCCGCCATCCGCTTGTGGCGAAAATTATTAATGCCTACGATGAGGCCGGCTTATAGAGCACAGACCGGGATGGATGGCGCAGCTTTTCTTACAAAGCGAGGGGAAAACCGGTGGGAAGGCTTCGTTTTTTTCTCGAGCGGACAAAAGACGTCCGCTTCGTCCGCTTTTGGCTGTTTTTGTTTTTGGCTGCGCTGTTGTTTGCTGTGTTGTACTGGCAAGTGAAACCGCGCCAATATGAGCTGCGCCTGTTTGACGTCGCTAAAGAAACGATCCGCTCGCCGGTGACGGTTGAGGACAAAGAAGCGACAGCCAGGCTGAAAGAAGAAGCAGCCGCCAAAGTGGCAGACGTTTATACGTTGAAAAAAGAATATGCCGAAAACCGTGTCGATCTTCTTTCCTCGCTGTTTGCCGCCATTGAGAGCGTGCAAAACGAGGCGGGTTCGGGCCGTTCGCCCGGTGATTTGACAGCGAAGCTCGAGGAACGGCTGCCGCCGGAGTGGTTTGCCTACCTGTCCTCTGAAGAATGGCGGCGGCTGCTCAGCGCTTCTCCCGGTGAACTCGAGACAGCCAAAGAAGCAGCGTTGACGGCCGTGCATGCGGCCATGAGCGAGCGCATTTCCCAGGCGGAGCTTGACGAGGCGCGCGCGAAAGCAGCGACAGAGCTCAAGTATGCGGCGCTGTCGCCGGCGTTGCGCGAAACCGTCGCCAAGTTGTGCCGGCAGGCTGTCATTCCGAACGTCGTCTACGACCGGACGGCGACGGAAGAAAAGCGGCGGCAGGCGATGGATGAAGTGAAGCCGGTGAAAATTTTGCAAGGGCAAGTGATCGTGGAGGAAGGGCAATTTATTACGAGTGACATTTACCACCGGCTTGAGCTCGTCGGCCTGCTTGGCGGCGGACGCCCGCATTGGCCGGCCGCGGGGCTTTGTTTGTTCGTGCTGCTCTTGCTTGCGCCGCTCGTTTACTATTTCCGCGCCGAGAAGACGAATGAAAACTTGCTGCTTTATGCAGCGGTGTTCACGTTGATGATGGCGGTGACGGTGCTCATTCGCCTGCTGCCGTCCGGCGGGGCCGTTTCGGCCGGCTATCTCGTTCCGGCAGCGTTCGGTCCGATGCTTGTCCGCGTGCTGCTTGGCGAGCGGCTGGCGGTGATGACCGCCATCATTGGGGCGGTGTGCGGCAGCATCTTGTTTAATGAAGAAATCGGGGCGACTGGCGCCGTATCGGTGTCCTTGGCTGTTTATTTGCTCGCTGGCGGCCTGGCTGGGACGTTTTGCCTGCCGAAGGAGCTGGCGAAGGCGAAAATTTGGCGGGCCGGTGTGCTTGTTGCCGTCGTCAATACGGGTTTGCTCCTATCGTTGTTGCTAATGAAAAATGGCCGCTACTCGCTGGCTGAGATCGGCCTTTTTCTTCTCATGGCGGCGGCCTCCGGCATTTTCTCCGCCATTTTGACGATCGGGCTGCTGCCGGTGTTTGAGACGGCATTCGGCATTTTGTCGCCGCTTCGCCTCATTGAGCTGTCGAATCCAAATCACCCGCTGTTGCGCAAATTGTTGACGGAGGCGCCGGGGACGTATCATCACAGCATCATGGTCGCCAATTTGGCGGAAGCGGCGTGCGAGGCGATCGGCGCCGACGGCTTGCTAGCGCGCGTCGCCTGCTATTACCACGACATCGGCAAGACAAAGCGGCCCCGCTATTTCATTGAAAACCAAATGGGCGGCAATCCGCACGATCATTTGTCGCCGCAATTGAGCAAAAATATTATTATCGCCCATGTCACCGACGGCGTCGCCTTGCTTCGCAAGCACCGGCTGCCAAAGGAGATTGTCGACATCGCCGAACAGCATCATGGCACGACGCTGCTCAAGTATTTTTATCATAAAGCGCTCGAGCAAACGGGAGTGGTCTCCGAAGCCGAGTTCCGCTATCCCGGGCCGAAGCCGCAGACGAAAGAGGCGGCGGTCATCAACATTGCCGACAGCGTCGAGGCGGCTGTCCGTTCGTTGGCCAACCCCTCGCAGGAAAAAATCGAAAAGATCGTCCGGGGGATCATCGCCGACCGCCTGCAGGACAACCAGTTGAACGAGTGCGACATCACGATGAAAGAGTTGGAGATCGTCGCCCGTTCGCTTTGTGAGACGCTCAACGGCGTCTTCCATTCGCGCATTGAATACCCGGAAGTACGAAAGGAAAAGGTGAAGCATGCATGACCATTCACATCGACTTTATCGACGAAACGGGCGAAGTGACCGCAGAGCAGCTTGAGATGCTCGAGCAACTCCTTCGCGAAGCGGCAGCGAGCGAGAACGTGCCGGACGGGGCGGAAGTGGGCGTCTCATTCGTGGACAACGAGCGCATTCGCCTGATGAACCGCGACTATCGCGGCAAAGACGCTCCGACTGATGTGCTTTCGTTCGCGTTGGAAGAGGAAGGAGAGGGCGAAGTCGACATCATCGGCGCCGATATGCCGCTGGTGCTTGGCGACATCGTCATCTCCATTCCGAAGGCGAAAGAGCAAGCGGCGGAATACGGGCATTCGTTCATGCGCGAGCTCGGGTTTTTGGCTGTGCACGGTTTTTTGCATTTGCTTGGCTATGACCACGAAACGGAAGAGGAAGAGCGCGTCATGTTTGCCAAGCAAGAGGAAATATTGACGCGGTTCGGATTGACGCGATAGCCATGCGAGGTGCGAGGGAACGGGATCGTTTCGCCTGGGCTTGGGCGGGAATGAAGGCGGCGGTGAAGGAGGAGGCGCATTTGCGTTTTCACTTGGCGGCCGCCGTTGTTGCCTTTGCGCTCGGTTTCGCTGTCGGGCTGTCGCGCTGGGAGTGGATTGTGTTAGTGCTGACAGTTGGTGCGGTCGTTACACTCGAGCTGGTGAATACAGCCATCGAGCGCACGGTCGACTTGGTGACAGGGGAGTTTCACCCGCTGGCGAAAGCGGCGAAAGATATCGCTGCTGCGGCTGTGCTCGTGGCTGCCGGGGTTGCTGTCATCATCGGGGCGCTGCTGTTTTGGCCGCATCTTCGCTGAACGAACGAGAGAGAAAATTCTAATTTTTCTGTTACATTTTCGTTTCAAATGATGAAATTGGCGGCGATTTTTTGTAAAATAAAAGAAAGCAGCGTTTGCTTTCAGGAAAGGAAGAGCCATTCATGGAGATCGAACAGCTCATTGCCGAAGCGAAAAAAGCGCGCGAATTCGCATACGTGCCTTATTCGAAATTCAAAGTCGGCGCCGCGTTGCTGACGAAAGACGGCAGTGTGTACCGCGGCTGCAACATTGAAAACGCCGCTTACAGCGTGTGCAATTGCGCGGAGCGGACCGCGCTGTTTAAGGCGTATTCCGAAGGGGAAACGGAGTTTGCCGCCCTCGCGGTCATTGCCGACACTCCCCGCCCAGTTCCGCCGTGCGGCGCATGCCGTCAAGTGATCGCTGAGCTTTGCCCAAGTGATATGAAAGTCATTTTGGCCAATATCAACGGCGATGTCAAAATCGTCACCGTTCAAGAACTGCTGCCAGATGCTTTTTCAGCGGAGGATATGCATGAATAAGGAAGGATACAAATCAGGGTTTGTTGCCATTATCGGAAGACCGAACGTAGGAAAATCGACGTTTTTAAACCGTGTCGTCGGGCAAAAAATCGCCATTATGAGCGACAAGCCGCAGACGACGCGCAATAAAATCCAAGGCGTGTACACGGATGAGGACGCGCAAATCATTTTTATCGACACTCCCGGGGTGCATAAACCGAAGCATAAACTCGGCGATTTTATGATGAAAGTGGCGCTCAATGCGCTGCGCGAAGTCGATTTGATTTTGTTTATGGTCAATGCCGAGGAAGGGTTTGGGCGCGGCGAGGCGTTCATTATGGAGCGCTTGAAAGAAGTCGATACGCCGGTGTTTTTGGTGATCAACAAAATCGACCGCGTTCACCCGGATGAGCTGCTGCCGCTCATTGACCAGTACAAGGATTTGCACCCGTTTGCGGAAATTGTGCCGATTTCAGCGCTTGAAGGAAACAATGTCGAGCGTCTGCTGGAGCAAATTAAAGAGCGGTTGCCGGAAGGACCGCAATATTATCCGCCGGATCAAGTCACCGACCATCCGGAGCAGTTTATCATCGCCGAGCTCATTCGCGAGAAGGCGCTTCACTTGACGCGCGAGGAAGTTCCACATTCGATCGCCGTCGTCGTCGAACGCATTGAGCGGCGCGAAGAGACGGGCACGGTTTACGTCGGGGCTGTCATCGTTGTTGAGCGCGATTCGCAAAAAGGGATCATCATCGGCAAGCAAGGCCGGATGTTAAAGGAAATCGGACAGCGGGCGCGCGCTGACATTGAGGCGCTGCTTGGATCCAAAGTGTTTTTGGAGCTGTGGGTGAAGGTGCAAAAGGACTGGCGCAACCGCCTTTCGCAGTTGCGCGACTTCGGGTTTCGCGAGGACGAGTATTGACGGCTAGAAAATTTTACGCGACATAAACGGGTTTTGACCGAGCCAACCTATAGGTAAAACCACCAATATGCAATGCCTGCAGGCGGAAAGAGGTGTCATTCCATGCTTGAGTTTACGTGGAAGTTGTTTAGCCAAACAGGCAATATCGATACGTACTTGTTGTTTAAAGAGTTGGAACGGGAGCAGCGGCTCGGCGGTGAGGAGCAGAACACCGACCAGAAAGAAATCGACCAGCCGATCTCTTAGCATCGTCGCTGGCCCAATTGGTGGTGGTTCAATGTTTGAAAAGTGTGAAGCGATCGTGATGCGGACCATCGATTATGGCGAGACGAATAAAATTGTCACATTGTTTACAAGGGAATGGGGAAAGGTGGCTGTGATGGCGCGAGGTGCGAAAAAGCCAAGCAGCCGCCTTTCTGCTGTTACGCAGCCGCTCGCCTATGGCCATTATTTGATCCGCCGCAGCCGCGGCGTCGGCGTTCTCCATCAAGGGGAGCTCATTGATTCGATGCGGGCGCTGCGTGAAGATTTGTTTGCCGCTGCCTATGCCGCGTATATTGTGGAGCTCACCGACAAAAGCACAGAAGAGCAAAAGCGCAATCCGTACTTGTTTGAGCTGTTGCGGCAGACGTTACAGTATATGAGCGAAGGGCGCGATTTAGAGATCATGGCGTTGATTTATGAGATGAAAATGCTCCCAGTGCTCGGCATTCCGCCGGTGCTTGACCGTTGCGCGCGCTGCGGGGCGACAGAAGGGAGCGTCTCGTTTTCGGTCAAGGAGGCGGGCTTCCTTTGTCATCGCTGCGAGGAGGCCGACCCGCACCGGATGCCGTTGTCGCCGGCGTCGGCCCGGCTGTTGCGCCTGTTTTTCCATATTGATCTTTCCCGGCTGGGCGCGATTTCGGTCAAAGAAACGACAAAGGCGGAATTGAAGGCGGTGCTGTCGGCGTACTACGATGAATATGCCGGCCTGTCGCTGAAGGCGAAACGCTTTTTGCAGCAAATGAGCGTGCTGAAAGACACACTCGCCCCCGATAGCGGCCAGGATGCTTAATTTTCCTTGTAAACGCGTGATGTAGTATAATATAAACAAGGATGATAGCGTGTGGGACCTTTTGGCAAGGTGGTGAGCGACGATCGAACTGAATAAACGCCAGGAACAAATTTTGCAAATTGTCAAAGACTACGGGCCGATCACCGGCGAGAGCATCGCCGAAAAGCTGAACTTGACGCGGGCGACGCTGCGGCCCGATCTCGCGATTTTGACGATGGCCGGCTATTTGGAAGCGCGGCCGCGCGTCGGTTATTTTTATACCGGAAAAACTGGCACGCAGCTGTTCGCCGATAAGATTAAAAAATTAAAAGTTGAAGACTACCAGTCCATCCCGGTCGTCGTCAACGAAAACGTGAGCGTCTATGATGCGATCGTCACGATGTTTTTGGAAGACGTCGGCACGCTGTTTGTCGTCGATGAGGAGTCGCTTCTTGCGGGCGTTTTGTCGCGCAAAGACTTGCTGCGCGCGAGCATCGGCAAACAGGAACTGACAGCGATTCCCGTTAATATTATCATGACAAGGATGCCGAACATCGCTGTTTGTTATAAAGATGATCCGCTGATTGAGGTGGCCGAACGGCTGATCGAGAAGCAAATCGACGCTATGCCGGTCGTGCGCAAAACGGAGAAGGGGTATGAAGTGATCGGCCGCATTACGAAAACGAATATGACGAAAGCGTTCGTCTCATTAGCCAAAGACGATGTGTGAGCGAAAAGGAGGAACAAAATGAATCAACGCCTCGTTTATGTCGTATCCGACTCGGGCGGGGAGACGGCTGAGCTTGTCGTCAAGGCGGCGGCCAGCCAGTTTTACGCCTCGCCGGTTCAAATCAAGCGCGTTCCATACGTAGAGGATAAAACGACGTTAGCCGAAGTGGTCGCGTTGGCCAAAATGAACCAAGCCATTATTGCCTTTACGCTCGTTGTTCCGGAAATGCGCGAATTTTTGCTTGCCGAGGCGGCGCGCGAAGGGGTGGTCGCTTACGATATCATCGGCCCGCTCATCGAAAAAATGAGCGGCTTGTTCCAGCTGACGCCAAGGTATGAGCCGGGCCAGGTGCGCGTGCTCGACGAAGATTACTTCAAAAAAATCGAAGCGATCGAATTCGCCGTCAAATACGACGACGGCCGCGACCCACGCGGCATTTTGCGCGCTGATATTGTGTTGATCGGCGTATCGCGCACATCGAAAACGCCGCTGTCGCAATACTTGGCGCATAAGCGGCTGAAGGTGGCAAACGTACCGATCGTTCCGGAAGTCGAGCCGCCCGAGCAGCTGTTTCAAGTCGGGCCAGGCAAATGCTTCGGTTTGAAAATCAGCCCGGACAAGCTGCTGTCGATCCGCCGCGAGCGTTTGAAATCGCTCGGCTTGAACGACCAAGCCATCTATGCGAACATGGATCGCATTAAAGAAGAGCTGGCTTATTTTGACGAAGTCGTAAAAAAAATCGGCTGCGATGTCATCGATGTAACGAACAAAGCTGTGGAAGAAACGGCAAGCATCATTATGAAAAAGTTGAAGTGTTAAGAACGTTGGATCCGCCTGTTTTGTCCGCACGATTTCCTGCCGGTAATCGTGCGCTTTTTTATGGAATACGTCCCTGAGTTATATTATAATAAAAAATTGCGGGAAAAATGACCCTGCATAGGTTTAGAGCGGGCATAAGGCGAGTAAACTATTTATAGTTGTTTGTCAAGGAAAACAAGGGAAAAGTTTTCGACAAAAACCGCCGGGCGCCCGAAAAAAAAAGAAGGATTTTTGGGGATGATGTAGAATAATAGGGGGTGTGAAGCCTTCCCTTGCTTTAGGGGCCAGGTTGTCCGCTGCAACAAAGTCAAAAAAAATGAAATGTTCCCTTTGGCCTTGAAATATAATATATCGAAGCGCCCTTTCGCCAGCTTGACGCCGTTTGCTTTACGGAGGCGGCGGACGGATTGGGAGGGCCGGCTGTTGCGGGCAAGGGGGAAGGCAAAACGGAGGAATTGAAAAAATTTGTCGAAAGTAAAAGGGAAATCGGCTGACAGCCGAGAATAAATTAAATTATGATACGGGGTTGTTCGTATGGGACATCGCATTCCCGAAGAAACGATTGAAGCCATTCGCCGCGGCGTCGATATTGTGGATGTCATCGGCGAATACGTCCAGCTGAAACGGCAGGGCCGCAACTATTTTGGCTTATGCCCCTTTCATGGGGAAAAGACGCCGTCGTTTTCCGTTTCTCCGGAAAAGCAAATTTTCCACTGCTTCGGTTGCGGAGCAGGAGGGAATGCCTTCACGTTTTTAATGGACATCGAGGGCATTCCGTTTGTGGAAGCGGCCAAACGGCTTGCGGCCAAGGCAGGCGTCGATTTGTCCGTCTATGAGCTGGATGTTCGCGGGCGCGATGACGGTCAGACGGACGAGGCGAAGGCGATGACGGAAGCGCATGCCTTGCTGAAACGATTTTACCATCATTTGCTTGTTCATACAAAAGAAGGACAAGCCGCGCTTGATTACTTGCAGGCGCGCGGATGGACAAAAGAAACGATCGACCGGTTTGAAATCGGCTATGCCCCGGATGCACCCGATGCGGCGGCCAAGTTGCTGGAGAGCCATTCCTTTTCTCTTCCGATGATGGAAAAGGCGGGGTTGTTGACGAAAAAAGAGGACGGGCGATACGTCGACCGGTTCCGGAACCGCATTATGTTTCCGATCCACGACCACCGCGGCGAAACGGTGGGGTTTTCCGGCCGCCTGCTCGGCGAAGGGCATCCAAAATATGTCAACAGCCCAGAAACGCCCGTTTTCCGCAAAGGGGCGATTCTATACCACTTTCATGCGGCGCGGGTGCCGATCCGCAAGCGGCAGGAGGCGCTGCTTGTCGAAGGGTTTGCCGATGTCATTTCCGCAGCGCAGGCCGGCATCGATTATGCCATTGCGACGATGGGGACGTCGCTGACCGAGGAGCAGGCGCGCATTTTGCGCCGCCATGCGGACACTATAACGATTTGTTATGACGGCGACGGCGCCGGGATCGAAGCCGCTTGGCGCGCTGCTGAGCAGCTGAGCGCATTGGGATGCCGCGTCAAGGTGGCATCCCTTCCGAACGGTCTTGACCCGGATGAATATATACGTGTTTATGGCGGTGAACGGTTTGCCGGAGAAGTGGCTGCCGCCCGGCCGCTCGTGGCGTTTAAAATGGCGTATTTGCGGCGCGGAAAAAATTTGCAGCACGAAGGGGAGCGGCTCCGCTATATTGATGAAGCGCTCCGGGAGATCGGCAAGCTGTCGAGCCCGGTGGAACAAGATTATTATTTGCGCCAGCTCGCCGAAGAGTTTTCGTTGTCGCTTTCCGCTCTTCATGAGCAGCTGTCCCGCAGCCAGCGCGAGAGGACAAAGCCGCGGGAGGCGCCCGATGGGGAAACCGCGCGGCCGATGCTGGCGAAAAAGCTGCTGCCGGCTTTTCAAAATGCGGAACGGCTGCTGCTTGCTCATATGATGAGAAGCCGCGATGTGGCGCTGATCGTTCAAGAGCGGATTGGCGGCCGGTTTAACATCGAGGAGCATCGGGCGTTAGCCGCTTATATTTACGCCTTTTACGAAGAAGGGCATGAAGCCGACCCGGGCGCGCTCATCTCAAGAATCCCCGGCGAGTTGCAGCCGCTCGCGAGCGAGCTGTCGCTTTTATTGATCGCAGATGACGTTTCCGAACAGGAGCTCGAGGATTATATCAGGCATGTGTTGAATCGCCCGAAATGGTTAATGCTAAAGGAAAAAGAACAAGAAAAAACGGAAGCGGAGCGAAGAAAGGACTTTTTGACAGCTGCCCGCATCGCCAAAGAAATGATTGAAATGAAAAAAATGTTATCTTCCTCATAACATGGTGGTATGAGTTTTTAAAGGAGGTAATGAAATGGCCGAAAAACCAGCCCAATCAAAGCAGGCCGAGGCGGCTGCCGGCGAAACGCTGGAGCAGGTGAAAGAGCAGCTCGCTGAGCTCGGCAAGAAGCGCGGCATCCTCACATACGAAGAAATTGCCGAGCGGCTTTCCGGCTTTGATTTGGACTCCGACCAAATGGACGAATATTATGAATACTTGGCTGACCAAGGCATTGAAGTCATCAGCGAATCCGATTTGGAAGCCGATCCGGACATCGATGAGCTGGCCAAGGAGGAGGAATTCGACTTAAATGACTTATCCGTTCCTCCCGGCGTGAAAATCAATGACCCGGTGCGCATGTACTTAAAAGAAATCGGCCGTGTCCCCCTTTTATCAGCGGAAGAAGAAATTGAGCTGGCGAAGCGGATCGAACAAGGCGATGAAGAGGCGAAGCGCCGGCTGACGGAAGCCAACCTCCGCCTCGTCGTCAGCATTGCCAAACGGTATGTCGGCCGCGGCATGCTTTTCCTCGATTTGATCCAGGAAGGGAACATGGGGCTGATCAAGGCGGTTGAAAAGTTTGATTACCGCAAGGGCTACAAATTCAGCACATACGCGACATGGTGGATCCGCCAAGCCATTACGAGGGCGATCGCCGATCAAGCGCGGACGATCCGCATCCCGGTGCATATGGTCGAAACGATCAACAAGCTGATCCGCGTCCAACGGCAGTTGCTCCAAGACCTCGGGCGCGAACCAACGCCGGAAGAAATCGCTGAGGAAATGGATTTGACGCCGGAAAAAGTGCGAGAAATTTTGAAGATCGCCCAAGAGCCGGTGTCGCTCGAGACGCCGATCGGCGAAGAAGACGACTCGCATCTTGGCGACTTCATCGAAGACCAAGAAGCGACGTCGCCATCGGAACACGCCGCTTATGAGCTGTTGAAAGAGCAGCTTGAAGATGTGCTTGATACGCTGACCGACCGCGAAGAGAACGTGCTCCGCCTCCGTTTCGGGCTTGACGACGGCCGGACGCGGACGCTGGAAGAGGTGGGCAAGGTGTTTGGCGTGACGCGCGAACGCATTCGCCAAATCGAAGCCAAAGCGTTGCGCAAGCTGCGCCACCCGAGCCGCAGCAAACGGCTGAAAGACTTTTTGGAATGACCGTTCGTTCCATAGTTTACTTCTTCGGAAGTAAACTATTTTTTTCTTCTTCTTTTGGCGAAAGGTGGAATGCAAATGAACCGGAGACGGCGGGAAACGATTATCCGAGAAATCGAGTATTGGAAACGTTCGCGCCTCCTGCCAGAGCATTATTGCAATTATTTGCTCGCGCTTTATACCGAGGGCGATGCTTCCCTGAGCCCGCGCCGCCCATTGCGCAGCCGGCTGGAGGCCAGCCTTTGTTTATTGTTGCCAGCTGCCGCCCTTGCCATTTATTTTACTGAATTGTCATTCGTTTTGCAAACACTCCTTTTGTCCCTTTTTTTGGCCGCGTGCCTCTTGCTCGTTTGGCGATGGCGGAAAGAGCGGCAGCTCCTTCATTTTCCGCTGATCGGCAGCGCGTGGCTGTTGCTTGTGGAGACGGTTGCTGTCAGCAGCCATTACTTTCCTGGCCAAACCGGTGCGCTTACGGTGACTGTGCTGGCGAACTGTGCCATTTGGCTTGCCATTGGCCGCCTGTTTCGCCTCCGTTACTTTTTTCTTTCTGCCGTTGTCGGTGGGGCGCTTATGGCGGTGGTTGTTTGGTGGCGATGAAGCCGGTTGTTTTTGTTTTGGAAACTTAGGGCTTTTCCTTGTCCGCTATTTACAGTAAAATAAAATTGTTTGCATCGTTCTTTATCATACATAAGGGAGGTAAAAGAGATGAACCGCAATCCGCTCATCCCGTTTTTCATCATTATGGCATTCGGGATTGTGCTGACGTTCGTCTTGTCGTTTAAAGGGCTAGGCGATGCGAAGGAAATGGCCAAAGAGAAAAAAGGCGGCGAAAAAACGGAGCAGGCTGCTGAATTTAATCCGGAGCAGTTTTACCAACAAACGTGCGTCAGCTGTCACGGACAAAATTATGAAGGCGGCATGGGTCCGGCATTAAAAGGAGTTGGCGAACGGTTATCGGCGGACCAAATCAAAGATGTCCTGCAAAACGGCCGCGGCGGCATGCCGGGCGGGCTTGTGCCGGCGGACAACCTCGATGCGATGGCGAAATGGCTCGCCGGTTTAAAATAATGGATGGTGAACATCCCTTTGCTTTTGGCAGAGGGATGTTTTGTTTAGTACAATAGAGGCGCGCGACCTTGAGAACAGGAAAGGAGGAAGGAGCGGCCGCCTTCGCCCAGCGGTGGAAGGAAGGCGGGCTGCACCAAAGGAGCCATGAACGAGTTTCGCCTATCAAAGCGGTTGGCAACGGTCGCTTCCTTCATTCCGAAAGGAGCCGTGCTCGCTGACATTGGGTCGGATCATGCGTATTTGCCTTGCTATGCCTGCCTGCACGGGTATGTGTCAAAAGCCATCGCCGGCGAGGTCGCCGACGGGCCGCTTCGCTCCGCGCAACAGCAAGTGGAAAAGGCGGGGCTTTTCGACCGCATTTCGGTGCGCAAAGGGGACGGATTGGCTGTCATCGCCCCGGGGGAAGTGGATTGCATCACGATCGCCGGCATGGGCGGCGCCCTTATCACCCGCATTTTGGATGAGGGGAAAGAAAAGCTTGCCGGCGTGAAACGGCTTATTTTGCAGCCGAACATTGGCGCTGAACTGATCCGCCGCTGGCTCTTCGATCATGGGTGGGAGTTGATTGCCGAACGCATACTGAAGGAAGATGGGCAAATTTACGAAGTGCTTGTCGCCGAGCGCGGCGACGCCCGGCGGCCGTACCGCCATCTGGAGGCGGAATTGCTCCTTGGGCCGTTTTTGCGCCGGGAAAACAGCGAGGTGTTCCGCGAAAAATGGCAGCGCGAGCTTCTGCATTGGAAACGGATTATCGCCGATTTGGCGGAGAAAGGGGAAAGCGAGGCGGCTAGGGTGAAAATGCGCGAACTGGAGAAAAAAGTCCAATTGGTAGAGGAGGCGTTGCGATGAGCCGGGTTCCGTACGGTCATGAAGTTATTCAGCTTGTGGAACGGCTTGCCCCGAAACAGCTCGCCATGGAAGGGGACCGGATCGGCCTGCAAATCGGGACGTTGAACAAGCCGGTCCGGAAAGTGATGATCGCCCTCGACGTGCTGGAAGACGTCGTCGCCGAAGCCATCAATCAACGAGTCGATTTGATTATCGCCCATCATCCGCCGCTCTACCGCCCGCTTAAGCAGCTGTTGACGGACGACGGGCACGGGCGGACGATCGCGGCGTGCATCAAGCACGACATCGCTGTGTATGCCGCCCACACGAATTTAGACGTCGCATTTGGCGGGGTCAATGATTGGCTCGCCGAGGCGCTTGGTTTAAGCGAGACGGCGGTGCTCGTGCCAACATATACAGAACCGTTGAAAAAGCTCGTTGTCTACGTGCCGGCGAGTCATGCCGAGGCGGTGCGGGCGGCGTTAGGCGATGCCGGCGCCGGCCATATCGGACGCTACAGCCATTGCACGTTCAACAGCCACGGCATCGGAACGTTTTTGCCGGAAGAAGGAGCGCAGCCGTTTATCGGGGAACAAGGGAAGCTCGAAGAAGTGGAGGAAGTGCGCATTGAGACGATCGTTCCTGCTTCCTTGGAACGGAATGTCATTCAAGCGATGCTGGCTGCCCATCCGTATGAAGAAGTGGCCTATGATCTTTATCCGCTTGACAACGAGGGGCG
The DNA here is from genome assembly GCA_900450595.1 of [Flavobacterium] thermophilum. Taxonomy (GTDB): domain Bacteria; phylum Bacillota; class Bacilli; order Bacillales; family Anoxybacillaceae; genus Geobacillus; species Geobacillus thermophilus. The sequence continues at coordinate 1,645,880 of UGGS01000001.1, read as the reverse complement.
CCGCTTTGGGCTTGGCCGCATCGGGAGGCTGCCGCAGCCGGTGACGCTGCGCGCCTTCGCCGAACAAGTGAAAACCGCATTTTCCGTCCCGGCCGTGCGCATCGTCGGCCGGCTCGATGACCTTGTGCAAACCGTCGCCGTACTGGGCGGGGACGGGAACAAGTTTGTCGCTGCTGCCGCCTCGGCTGGAGCGGACGTGTACGTGACCGGCGATGTGTACTACCATACGGCCCATGATGCCCAGGCGCTCGGCTTGCGCCTTGTCGACCCGGGCCATAATGTTGAAAAAGTGATGAAGCAAGGATTAGCCCGCTATTTAATGGCAGAGCTCCGGAAGCGGCAGTGGGAAACGGACGTGATCGCCTCCAGCGTTCATACGGATCCGTTTCAGTTCATCTAAGCGGCAAGCGAAAAAGGCTGTTCCACCAGGCGGTTTTGCCGACTGCGGGACAGCCTTTGTTTATAAACGGGGCGAGCTGTTACTCGTCTTTCTTTGCTTTTACTTTTGGCAAAATTTTGTGCAGCGGCACTTTCCGCTCCCGCTGCCATGTCGCCGGGTCGTTCGGGTCAAATTGCTCGAGGAAGTCGATCACTTCCTTGGTGATCGGCGTTGGGGTCGAAGCGCCGGCGGTGACGGCGACTTTTTTGGCATTTTTTATCCAATTGATGTCGATTTCCGTGACATCCGCGACGCGGTACGCTTTCGTGCCGGCAATTTCTTCCGACACTTGGGCGAGGCGATTGGAGTTGTTGCTGCGCGGGTCGCCGACAACGATCGTCACGTCGGCGTCCTTTGCCTGTTCGGCGACCGCTTCTTGCCGGAGCTGGGTCGCGAGGCAAATTTCTTTATGCATTTCCACGTGCGGGTACTTTTCCTTCACTTTCGCCATAATATCGGCGACGTCCCACTGGCTCATTGTCGTTTGGTTCGTCACCATAAGGCGCTTGTTTTCCAACGCGAGCCGTTCGACATCGTCGACCGTTTCCACAAGGTGAATGCGCTCCGGATTGATGCCGACCGCTCCTTCCGGCTCCGGGTGCCCTTTTTTGCCGATGTAAATGATGTCATAGCCATCCGCGAGCTTTTGTTCGATCAAGCGGTGTGTTTTCGTCACATCCGGGCACGTTGCATCGATCGTGACCAGCCCTTTTTCGAGCGCCCGCTTTTTCACTTCCGGCGATACGCCGTGGGCGGTGAAAATGACCGTGCCGCGGTCGATTTTTTCCAAAATCTCAAGCCGGTTTTCTCCATCGAGTGTAATAATGCCTTCTTCGGCAAACGCATCGGTGACGTGTTTGTTATGGACGATCATTCCAAGAATATAAATGGGCCGTGGCAATGACGGATCCAAAGCCGCATTGCGGGCGATCACCATCGCATCGACAACCCCGTAGCAATATCCGCGCGGGGTGATTTTAATGACTTCCATCGTTTTCCCTCCCTGCCGCCGACCGTGCGGCGGTTGTTCACCTTTCATTATATCGGAGAGCGGAAGGGAAGACAAAGAATAATCGCCCCAAACGGCAACAAGCAGCGCTGGGGCGGAAAATGGCTATATATACAGCTTGGGGGTTGATGGTTTGGATGCGGCTGGCGTGCGCTTTTCTGCTAGCTCTTCGCGCTTTGGCCGCGGAACGGGGCGTTTCTTGGCCGCCTGCCCTCCTGATGTTCGTTTCTTCTCTTCAGCCGGTGCGCGCTCCGGTTGGGTGGGGTTCTCCTCTTTTTTATCAGCTGGTTTCAGCTCACGAAAAATGCGGATCATCGCCGGTAGATTGCGGACGAGCGGCCCGTACTGCTGCACCATTGGCACAACGTTTTGTGCGATGCCGAGCATTTTTTGCACGTTGTTTAACATGCCGATAAACCCGCTACCTGTGTTGGCTGTTGTGGCGGCGTTGGCGGCTGTGTTTTGCAATAGCGGCATCCCCCATGGAGATGGGACCGCCGTTGGCGGCTGCCCGCGGGAAAATAAACGGGCTAGCAGGCCGCCTGCGCCGCCAGGGCGAGGGAACGGGGCCGGCATGCGGGCGAACGGGGCGGGCGGGGCACCGATGAATGGAGAAGGCATCATCGGGGGCCGGCTGTATCTCATGGCACTCATGACAGTTGCCTCCTTTCCACTGTGCGGATGAACAATCGTCCTCGTTCATACAATATGCGGGCGGGGCGGGAAAGGTTTTTCCCGCTGCCGTGGTCTTTAGTTGCGGCCGACCTCCGACATTCGCTATAATGGTGAAGCAAATGGAGCGGCTCAGGCAGAAGGGAGTTGTGGTGGAATGACGGAGACGCAGTTTGCCCGTTTTTCGTTTCAACCGTTTGTCATCGAAGCCATTAAGGCGCTTCGTTTTTATAAACCGACGGAAATTCAAGAACGCATCATTCCGGGGGCGTTGCGCGGCGAAAGCATGGTCGGCCAGTCGCAAACCGGGACAGGGAAAACGCATGCCTATTTGTTGCCGATCATCGAAAAGATCGATCCGGAGCGTGCGGAAGTGCAGGCTGTCATCACGGCGCCGACGCGCGAGCTGGCGACGCAAATTTATCATGAGACATTGAAGATTACAAAATTTTGCCCGAAAGACCGCATGATCATCGCCCGCTGTTTCATCGGCGGGACGGATAAGCAAAAAGCGCTCGAAAAATTGACGGTGCAGCCGCACATCGTCATCGGCACGCCGGGGCGCATCAACGATTTCATCCGCGAGCAGGCGCTTGATGTGCATACGGCGCGCACTCTTGTTGTTGATGAGGCCGATTTGATGCTGGATATGGGCTTTCTCGTCGATGTGGACCAAATCGCCGCCCGCATGCCGAAAGAGTTGCAAATGCTTGTGTTTTCGGCGACCATTCCGGAAAAGCTGAAGCCGTTTTTGAAAAAATATATGGAAAATCCAACATTCGTCCAGGTCAAGCCGAGACAGGCGGCAAACGAAAACATCGAGCATGTGCTCATTCCGCTGCGTGGGCGCGAGAAGGCTAGGCTGCTTCATGATGTGCTTGTCAGCTACAACCCGTATTTGGCCATCGTGTTCGTCAACACGAGAAAGATGGCGGATGAAGTCGCCGACCTTCTTGCGGAACAAGGGCTGAAAGTCGGCGTGCTGCACGGCGATTTGACGCCGCGCGAACGAAAAAAAGTGATGAACCAAATCCGCGATCTCGAGTTTCAATACGTGGTCGCCACCGATTTGGCGGCGCGCGGCATCGACATCGAAGGAGTCAGCCATGTTGTCAACTACGAACTGCCGGATGATTTGCAGTTTTACATCCACCGCGCTGGAAGGACGGCGCGCGCCGGCTACAACGGCATTGCGGCGACGATTTACGAGCCGTCCGACCAGGATGCGATCGCCCGCCTGGAGAAAATGGGCATTTCGTTCGTCCACCGCGATCTTGTGCGCGGCGAATGGAAAGAGCTCCCGCCATGGAACCGGCGGAGCAAGCGGGCCGGCGAAAAGAAAGACGAACTCGCGCCGGTGATCGCCAAGCTGAAAAAGGCGAAGAAAGTGAAGCCGGGCTATAAGAAAAAGCTGCGCGCCGAGCTCGAAAAGAAGAAAAAGCGGCTTGGCCGTTTCAAACAATTGTAGTCTTGGCCCGGAATGAAACGAAAAGGGAGAGAAGAGGATGTTAAAAATCGGTTCACATGTTTCCATGAGCGGAAAGAAAATGCTGCTGGCCGCGAGTGAAGAGGCTGTCTCCTACGGGGCCAACACGTTTATGATTTACACCGGGGCGCCGCAAAACACAAAGCGCAAGTCGATTGAAGAGCTCAACATCGAAGCCGGGCGCAAGCATATGCAAGCGCACGGCATCGAAGAGATTGTCGTCCACGCCCCGTATATCATCAATATCGGCAATACGACCAATCTCGATACGTTTTCGCTGGGCGTCGACTTTTTGCGCGCTGAAATCGAGCGGACAGAAGCGATAGGGGCGAGCCAGCTTGTGCTGCACCCGGGTGCTCATGTCGGCGCCGGGGCGGAGGCGGGGCTCCGGCAAATCATCCGCGGGCTGAATGAAGTGTTGACGCGCGGGCAGACCGTGCAAATCGCGCTTGAGACGATGGCCGGCAAAGGATCGGAATGCGGGCGCACGTTCGAAGAGCTGGCGTACATCATTGATGGCGTCGCCTATAACGACAAGTTGTCCGTCTGTTTTGACACGTGCCATACGCATGACGCCGGCTATGACATTGTCAATGATTTTGACGGCGTGCTTGATGAATTTGACCGCATCATCGGTCTTGAGCGGTTGAAAGTACTGCACATTAACGACAGCAAAAACCCGCGCGGCAGCCGAAAAGACCGCCATGAAAACATCGGGTTCGGCCATATCGGATTTGCTGCGCTCAATTATATCGTCCATCATCCACAACTGGAGGATATTCCAAAAATTTTAGAAACGCCGTATGTCGGTGAGGAGAAAAACAACAAAAAACCACCGTACAAGCATGAAATTGCGATGCTGCGGGCAAAGACCTTTGATGATCGATTGCTTGAGAAAATTGCAGCTGACGAGCAATAAAAAAGGGCGTTCCGCCCTTTTTTACTTTTTTTGCACAAATTGCAAAAACAGTTCGTTCGCTTTTTTGGCGATCTCCGGCGAGGTGATTTTCGCCAGCTCGCGCACCCATTTTTTCCGTTCTTGCGGATCGAAAACGTTGAGATCATTCGTCCGGGCCAGATGGAGAATTTTTTTCGCCTGGCTGACGGTAATCGGCAGGCCGTAGTCCCGGCTGTAGGCCGCCAATTCCTCCGGGGTGATCGTTTTCAACTTTTGTTTGACAAGCTGTTGATAAAAATTCATTGCCACCGCCTCCTTCGTTCTTTTCCATCATATGGCGTGAACAGAAAAGGGGTGTATGATATAATGGAAATGAAAGCAAAGGGAGAAAGGGTGGTAATTTGGCGGCAAAACAGCATAAAAAGGAACCGTTGAACCATGTGTTGTACCGGGTGGTCATGATCGCCATCGGCGCCTCTTTGGCGGCGTTTGCCATCGAGCGGCTGCTTGTTCCGAATAAAATGATCGATGGCGGCATTATCGGTGTTTCGCTCATCCTCGATTACTTGATCCCAGATGAATGGCGGCTGCTCAATTTTGCCACGCTTGTCATCCTCTTAAACGCCCCGTTTATGTATTTCGGCTACAAGCACATCGGCAAAACGTTTATGTTGTCGACGATTTTAGGCGTCGTCATTCTCGGAGCCGCTGAACGGGCATTTCATCATTTTTCCCCGCTGACGGCCGAGCCGATTTTGGCAACGGTGTTTGGTGGTTTGGCGCTTGGGCTTGGCGTCGGGTTGGTCATTCGCCATGGTGGGTCGCTCGATGGGACGGAAATTTTAGGAATTTTGTTGACGAAAAAAATCCCGTTTTCCGTCGGGGAGTTCGTCATGTTTGTCAACGTCTTTATTTTCGGCTGGGCGGCGTTTGTGCTCGGGGTCGAGGCGGCGATGTATTCGGTCATGACGTACTATATTGCTTCCAAGACGATCGACGCAGTCATCGAAGGGCTTGATGAGACGCGGGCCGCTTTTATTGTCACTGATTATTATGCGGAGATTTCGGACGCTATTTTGCACCGCCTCGGCCGCGGAACGACGAAATTGATCGGCAAAGGCGGCTACACCGATGAAGAAAAAGAAATTATTTATGCGGTCGTCACGCGCTTGGAAGTGACAAAACTAAAATCGATCGTCAATGAAATCGACCCGGATGCGTTCATCACCATTATGCCAACGCATGAAGTGCGCGGCGCCCGCTTTAAATCAGCGATTCATTGAGGTTTACAAAACGCGGATGGTGGAGTATACTTGCATAGTGAAGCAAATCAGAATGATTCTGAATTAGCAAGGGAGAACCGCCATGGAGAGTGGGCTTGTTTTGCAAATTGAGGATGTGTCGTTCCGCTATGAAAACGAGAACGTGCTTGAGCATGTTAGTTTAACGGTGCCGAAAGGAGCATTTTTAGGATTGGTCGGCCCGAACGGCTCGGGAAAATCGACGCTGCTCAAATGTGTGCTCGGCTTGTTAAAACCGAACAGCGGCCGCATTTTTTTGTTCGGCGAGCCGATTGAATCGTTTCGCGAATGGCATCGAATCGGTTTCGTGTCGCAAAAAGCGAACAGCTTCAACCGCAGCTTTCCGGCGACGGTTGAGGAAGTGGCGGCGAGCGGATTGACGGCGAAACGCGGCTTGTTCCGCCTGTTGACGAAAGAAGACCGTCGGGCGGTCACGGCGGCGCTTGAGGCTGTTGGGCTGAGCGAGTTGGCGAAGCGCAATATCGGCGAGCTGTCCGGCGGCCAGCAGCAGCGGGTGTTTATCGCCCGGGCGTTGGCGAGCCAACCGGATTTGCTCATTTTAGACGAGCCGACGGTCGGCGTGGATGCCCGCCATGTGCACGAGTTTTATGAGCTGCTTGGCGATTTGAACCGCCGCGGTTTGACGCTTATCTTAGTGACGCACGACATCGGGACGATTACGGAGCGGGTCACCCATATCGCCTGTTTGAACAGACGCCTCTATTTCCATGGAAAAGCGGAGGAGTTTGAACAGCTTGGCGACGAAGCCATTTCGCAGTTTTACGGGCATCCGCTTCACGTTCTCTCCCACGAGCACTAGAGGGGCCATATAAACGATTGACGTTGGAGGAATGACACGTGTGGGAAGCCTTATGGCAGTACGAGTTTTTGCGCAACGCCTTCTGGGCCGGGGTATTGACCGGATTTGCCGCGCCGCTGCTTGGCGTGTTTATCGTTGTTCGGCGGCTCTCGCTCATCGCGGATGCGTTGAGCCATGTCACGCTTGCCGGCATTGCCGCCGGGCTGCTGCTCGGGAAGTCCGTGCCGGCGGCAGCCGGATGGAACCCGCTGTACATCGGCATGGGCTTTTCCGTCATCGGCTCGCTGTTTATCGAAAAGCTGCGTGCTGTGTACCGGCATTATGAGGAGCTTGCCATTCCGATCATTTTATCGGCCGGCATCGGCTTAAGTGTGATTTTGATTTCAGCGGCCAACGGATTTACAACTGATTTGTTTTCGTACTTGTTCGGCAGCGTGAGCGCTGTCAGCCGCTCTGATGTCGGAACGGCGCTCGGCGTCGCGATTGTTGCTGCCGCCGTCATTTTCGCTTTTTACAAGGAATTGTTTCTTCTCTCGTTTGATGAGGAATATGCCCGCGTTTCCGGCGTCCGCGCCAAGCTCATTCATTTTTTGTTTATCGTGCTTGTCGCTCTCGTCATCGCGGCGTCGATGCGCATCGTTGGCGTGCTGCTCGTTTCTTCGCTCATGACGCTGCCGGTGGCCGCGAGCATCCGCATCGCCAAAAGCTTTAAACAAGCCATCGCATATTCCGTTTTCTTCGGGGAGCTTTCCGTCATCGTCGGCTTGCTGGCGGCATACGAACTCGATTGGGCGCCGGGCGGAACGATTGTCATGATGGCCGTGGCCATTTTGCTTCTCGTATTAGGATGGAAAAAATGGAGAAGGGGGCGGTCGCGATGAACGTCGGCGAAGCGTTGCAGTTAATGAAGGAAAAAGGGTTTAAATATACGGAAAAACGGAAACAAATGCTCGAGCTGTTTGCCGGCCGCGACAAATATTTGACGGCAAAAGAAGTGCTTGAGGCGCTTCGTCCCGCTTATCCGGGCTTAAGCGTTGACACGGTGTACCGCAATTTGTCGCTCTTTGCTGCGCTTGGCATTTTGGAGATGACCGAGTTGTCAGGAGAGAAACGGTTTCGGTTCGCCTGCGACGCCCGCCGCCATCACCATCATTTCATTTGCACCGAGTGCGGGAAAACAAAAGAAATCGATATATGTCCAATGGAAAGGCTGGCCACGCAGCTCGACGGCTACGAAATCGCCGACCATAAATTTGAAATTTACGGAACATGTCCGCAATGCCAAAAACATCTCCCGATATAAGACGGGAGATGTTTTTCTTATGGCGCCAAGCGCAGCTCGACTTCACGCTTGGCCTCGAGCCAATGCCGGACGCGGATGACATTGTCAGGAAGCGGGCCTTGGTTGTATGGCGTGTCAAACAAAATGACCGGGATGCCGCATGCTTCTGCGATCTCACAAGCGTTATCGTATTTATCTTCAAAAAAGGCGGCCAGCCTGTATTGGCGGACGGCGGCGATTTTATCGTGGGACCCGATCAGCTCAATATGGTGGTAATGGATGCCGTGCCGTTGAAACCAGCGTTCGGTGAGCTCGTACAAATGGCGGCCGCGGGCGCTGATGTAATACAGCTCGTATTTGTCTTTCCAGCTGTCAATCACCTCAAGCGCGTAGCGAGCCAGCGGCGCACGTTCGTAAATGCCCGCCTCATTTTCCGCAAGCCACCGGTCCATTTCTTCCTCCGTTGTCCCGTACAGCGGCGCCAAATTATATTGTGTAATGTCGCCTAATGTGAGTGGTTTGCCAAATGCCTCGTTTAAATACGGAATAAATGTGCTCGGACACGTAACCGTGCCGTCAATGTCGATCCCGAGCCGGTGTTTCATCGTCGCATCCCCCTTTTAGAAAATATTCACACTGATAAAATGACACCGGTTTCTCATACTAAGAATGCTCCTTACTTTAGGAAAGCGAGGGAAGCATATGGCAGACGACCGCGAGCGCACGTATAATGGAAGTTACGTGCAATCGATCGGAAAAGAGGAACCAGAACGCGCTTTCATGGAAGAAACAGCGGCGGAAGTCGCTGAACCGATTCGCCGCCGCGACGAGCGGGATGAAGAACGCGCGGACGGCGCCGGGCTCGGCTGGCTCGCTTTGGCCCTGTCCATCATCGCCTTGTTTATTTGGCCGATTTTGTTAGGGGCGGCCGGCATTATTGTCGGGTTTATCGCGCGCCGGCGCGGCGCGGAAACGCTTGGGGCTTGGGCCATCGGGATTGGCGTCATCGCCATTCTCGTCCGCCTGTTTATTATGCCGTTTTATACGTAAAAAAAGCGAGGGTGTCCCCAAGGCGGGGACGCCCTATTTTCGGCGTCCGCCCGTTGGCGCGCCCCGTTTATTCCGGGGCGCCGCTTTTCAGGGCGGCTTCTTTTTCCTTTTGTTTCGCAAAATATTCTTCCGCCAGCTTGTCGATTTCTTTTTTCAGCTCTTCTACCATTTGTTCTTCCGGTACTTTGCGGACAATTTTGCCGTGGCGGAACAACAAGCCTTCGCCGCGGGCGCCGGCGATGCCGATATCCGCCTCGCGCGCTTCGCCCGGGCCGTTGACCGCGCAACCGAGCACAGCGACTTTGATCGGCGCTTGAATTTTGGCGATATAGTCTTCGATTTCGTTGGCGATGCTGATCAAATCGATCTCAATCCGCCCGCACGTCGGGCAGGAAATGAGCGTCGCCGCATTGGAGGCGAGCCCGAACGTTTTTAAAATTTCGCGCGCTACTTTCACTTCTTCAACCGGGTCGGCGCTTAGCGAAACGCGGATCGTGTTGCCGATCCCTTTGCTTAAAATGGCGCCGAGTCCAACCGCGCTTTTGATCGTGCCGGAAAAAAGCGTTCCCGCCTCGGTGATGCCAACATGGAGCGGATAGTCGAACGTGCGCGCCGCTTTTTCGTACGCTTCAATGGCGAGGCGCACATCGGACGCTTTCAACGAAACGATAATGTCGTGAAAATCGAGTTCTTCCAAGATGCGGATATGGTATAAGGCGCTCTCGACCATGCCGTCGGCTGTTGGATATCCGTATTTTTCTAAAATGCGTTTTTCCAGCGATCCGGCGTTGACGCCGATGCGGATCGGCACGCCGCGCTCTTTCGCCGCTTTCACGACCGCTTCGACTTTTTCGCGGCGCCCGATGTTGCCTGGATTGATGCGGATTTTATCGACGCCGCCTTCGATCGCTTTCAGCGCCAATTTATAGTCAAAGTGGATGTCGGCGACAAGCGGGATGTTGATTCGCTTTTTAATTTCCGGTATCGCCGCGGCGGCCCGTTCGTCCGGGCAGGCGACGCGGACGATTTGACAGCCCGCCTCCTCAAGCCGGCGGATTTGCGCCACCGTCGCCTCGACATCGTGCGTTTTCGTCGTCGTCATGCTTTGAATCGTTACTTCATTGCTGCCGCCGATCGTCAGCGGACCGACGCGGACGGGCCGCGTTTTTGAACGATGGATTATGTCACCCACGAACATTCGCTCCTTTAAACCAAATGCTGTCCTGCCCTAAGTTTATCAGTAGTGACAACACGTTAGCAAGAAATACACTACGCTTATTTTTTATATACTGGGATTTTATATACTTTTCCAATTTGAAGAGCGTTCGCCTTTGTGCCGGGATTCAGCTTCTCAAAGTCGCGGATCAACGTGTCGATTGAAACGGGAAGCGGCCCTTGCTGTTCACGCTCGGCAATGGACAAAAGGGTGTCTCCGGCTTTAATTTTAATCGTTTTGTAAGCAAGGCTGCCGATCGTCTCGTCGACGATCAGCGGGTTCGATGACGTCGGAAGCGTTCCGGTTGTCAAATCCCGGTAGGCGATGCAGCCGACAAGGATGGCGACACAAACAAGCAGCCACTTTTTCATGATTCCTCCACCGCTTTTTTTATGAAATGTATGCTTGTCCGCGTGAAATATGAGAACAATTCAAAAAAATTACAAAGTATTTACACGGGCTTAATAGTTGGCCGACATAATGGGAGAAGGAGGGGGACGAGCATGAAAAAAACACGAAGAGAGATGAAGTTGCAAAACCAGTTAATCATTTTATTTGTCGGCATTGTAGCCATCTCAGTTGGACTGGTTGGCGCAGTATCGTATGCGAAAGCCAAAAAGGAGGCAATGCAAGCGATTGAGCAACGCCTTGAGCGGGAAACGGATATGATGTATGAACTGGTGCAAAACCTTTTATTTATGTACATAGGGGATCAAGAACAGTTTATGGAGCGGGTGAACGAGGGCGTCCGCAAGCAACAAGCCGAATTGATGCAAGATGGGGTGCCGGCTGAATTTTTTCTCGTTGCTGAAACGGTTCGCCCATTCTACATAAGCCGGCGCTCACAGCTTTTGCTTCCGGAGACGCTCACCGAACATATGAAAAAGAAAAGAAATGGGATTTCCTATGCCGTTATAAATGGAAAAGATTATACACTTGTTTACCGGAATATACAGGAATTAAAAGGAATCTATGTTATTGCTGTGCCTACAAGTTCATACATGACGGCTGTGCGCCAAATGGCTGTTTTTATTTTGGCGGCAACATTGATCAGCGCATGTGCGGCCTCATTGGTCATCATCGCGTTTGTCCGAACGGTGATAGCACCTATCGTCAGCCTTCAGCGAGCGATGAAAAAGGTGGCGAATGGAGATTTGAGCAGCGACCTGTCCATCATTTCCCGCACCCGGGAAATTCAATCGTTGTCCGCCAGTTTCCAACAGATGGTTCGCAATATGCGGGAGATGATTTATCGCATATCGGTTACAACAGAACAGCTTTCGGATAAAGGCGAGCAATTAAAAACAGTATCTAAAAAGACAGTGGAGAGTAATCAGGAATTAATGGAAGCAGTCGGAATGGTGAAAAGCGGTGCTGCGGAAACGGCATCTTCTTCAGACGCAACGATTACCTTCTTTCAGCGAATGAAAGAGAATATGGTGCAAGTCACTGACCAGATGGAGATGATCCAAGAAAGCTCCCAACATATGAATACGGCTGCTTTGGAAGGGGGAAGACAAATTAAGCAACTGACGCAGTCCATTCAGGCACTCGAGCAGGAAATTGCCCAAATGGCCGGCGCCGTCAAAAAGGTTGAGAGCTACTCATCGTCCGTTGCCAACATCGTGCAAGTGATTCGCACGATCGCCGAGCAAACGAAATATCTTTCTTTGAACGCAACGATTGAAGCGGCGAGAGCAGGAGAAGCTGGAAAAGGGTTTGCTGTCGTGGCGAAAGAAATAAGGCGGTTAGCGGAGCAATCAGGAAAAGCGGTTGAGTCGATTGCGAAAACAACGGAAGAGATGGTCGATGTCATCATCGCGACAACGAAGCAAGGCATGCTCGTTTCCGAACGTTTTTCTACGTATATGCAGACAGCGTACCGCTCGAAATGTTCCTTCGAGGAATTGCTAAGGGAGATTGCAGTTGTGACAGAGAAGATCGAGGGTATGAAACGACATATGGGAGAGTTGGCAAATTCGGTTCCTCCGATGGAACAGGTAACCATTTCGTTCGTATCAACGGCCCAACAAACATTGGCAAGCGCTGAACAGATGCTTCATTCTTCCCACACACAAACAACAGATATGAAGGCGATGTATCGAATCGGGCTTGAGCTTATTGAGCTCGGCCAAACGTTGAGGCAAAGCGTGAAACAGTTTGAAACGGCCGGATAAAAAGCCGCCAAGGAACTCCTTGGCGGCTAGCTGTTTCGCTGGGCTGAGGCAGGAACTTCCTTCACCGCCAAAAAGAGAACGGCGAGCGAAACGAACCAATGGATAAAGGTGCTATACGGCACGATCGTTTGGACTGTTTCCATTAAAGCAAAAAAGACCGTCGACAGCGTAATCGCATAAGCCGACATGATCCATGTATGACGGTAGCGAAGCTTTTTGTCTAACATGCCGGCAAACATGAGGCCAAAGAAAGCGAGTAAGCAAACGCTGACGAATTTCCCCGCGCAAGCGAGCACATATAAAACAAGCCCGAAAAGCGGAATAAGAACCGGGAGAAGCGACTGCAAGCTGGCAATAAACACGCGCACGTCCTCATCAGTGATGGTTACGTCTGGAAACGTGGCATAGCTGTAGTGCTGCGCCTGATAGCCGGCGACGAGCACAGCCTCATGTTTCAACAAGGCGATGGCATTCGGCAACCGTTCTACTTCCCGTCTCGTCACCTTACCCGTGCTGTCAAAAACGATCGTAAATCCACCTTGGTCAATATGAATCGGTTCAGCCGCTTCTGAGCGAAGCTCGCCGTTTTCAATCGAAAAGGGCGGGAGGTCGTTACGCAACAAAGCGCTTGTCGTGCGAATGCTCTCAGCTAGCGACGTTGAAGCATAGTAAAAAGTTGGGAGAACGGATAAAAGCGTCAGCAAAAACAAATAGCCAATTGTTTTTCCAATTCCTTGAAATCGAAAACGGGCGATGTCTTTGGGGGAATATAGGCTTTTCCATAGTTGGACGAATACATTCATCATGGCCACACCTTTCTTTTTCTCCATTTCCATTGTATATGCTGGAACAGGCGAATTCAACTGTGATCGTTTCCTGTTCATTGGTGGACAGGCAAATTCATTGAAACATTGTGGCAATTTTGGTAAGCTGATTTTGAACGGACGTGCAGCGTCCGCTTACATAATGCGAAAGAAGGAGGAGATTTAGATGCCATTTGAATTGCCAGCATTGCCGTATCCGTATGATGCCCTGGAGCCGCACATCGACAAAGAAACGATGAACATTCACCACACGAAGCACCATAACACATACGTTACAAATTTGAATGCGGCGCTTGAAGGACATCCGGATTTGCAAAACAAATCGCTCGAAGAACTGCTCAGCAATTTGGAAGCCCTTCCGGAAAGCATCCGCACGGCGGTGCGCAACAACGGCGGCGGCCATGCGACCCACTCGCTTTTCTGGACGATTTTGTCGCCAAATGGCGGCGGCGAGCCGACGGGTGAGCTGGCTGACGCCATCAACAAAAAATTCGGCAGCTTCACCGCGTTCAAAGACGAGTTTTCGAAAGCAGCGGCCGGCCGTTTCGGTTCCGGTTGGGCATGGCTTGTCGTGAACAACGGCGAGCTGGAAATTACGAGCACGCCGAACCAAGATTCGCCGATTATGGAAGGCAAAACGCCGATTCTCGGCTTGGACGTTTGGGAGCATGCGTACTACTTGAAATACCAAAACCGCCGTCCGGAATACATTGCCGCATTCTGGAACATTGTCAACTGGGACGAAGTGGCGAAACGGTACAGCGAAGCGAAAGCGAAGTAATCAACAAAGCGGGGCGAAACAAAACGCCCCGCTTTTTTAGCGACGGAGGGGTCAGGCAAAGGAAGCGGTTTTCGTTGCGCCGGTTGCATAGCCATAGTGGAAATGGCTACACTACCGGATAGATGAAAAGGGGAGTTGGCAATGGCATTTTTCCAAAAACTAACCGGCCAAGAACAAGTGAACCGCGACCTGTTGCTTTTGCTTTGCATCGGCGGATTTTACGCGCTCGGTGTTTCCCTGTCGAACACGTTTGTCAACATTTATTTGTGGAAACAGACCGGCGATTTTCGCGATTTGGCATTGTACAACTTGGCGGTCGTCACGATGCAGCCGCTGACGTTTATCGTTGCCGGCCGTCTGGCGAAACAGATCGACCGCATTTTGATTTTACGGCTTGGTGTGTCGTGTTTAGCCGTTTTTTTTGTCACGGTTTTGCTGGTCGGCTCCCGCGCCCATCAATATTTGCTCGTTCTCGGCGCGCTGCTCGGCGTCGGCTATGGTTTTTATTGGCTCGCTTTTAACGTGCTGACATTTGAAATTACCGAACCGGAGACGCGCGACTTTTTTAACGGTTTTTTCGGGGTGTTGACCTCATCAGCCGGTATGATCGGGCCGATTGCCGCCGGCTACATCATTTCGTCGCTGGCCGGGGCAAAGGGGTACACGGTGACGTTTTCGTTGTCGCTCGGTTTGTTTATTGTTGCGGTGCTGCTCAGCTTTTTCCTTAAGCGCCGTCCGGCAGCGGGGAAATATTTATTTTTCCGCATTTTAAAGGAACGGAATGAAAACCGGAACTGGCGGCTCATTACGAACGCCCATTTTTTTCAAGGACTGCGTGAAGGCTCGTTCGTTTTTGTCATTTCCGTGCTTGTCTACGTCAGCTCCCATAGCGAATGGGCGCTTGGCAAGTACGGATTGGTCAATTCCTTCACATCGTTTATCGCTTATTACGTCGTCTCCCGGTTGATGAAGCGGGAATACCGGATGAAAGCCATTTTGTTGGGCGGTCTTTTGCTGTATGCAGCCATTTTTCTCATCGTCTTTCATCCTTCGTACCCGCGCCTTCTTCTTTATGCCGTCACGATTGCCATCGCTTATCCGATTTTGCTTGTTCCGTACTCATCGTTGACGTTTGACGTGATCGGGAAAAGCTGGAAATCAGCGGAAGCGCGCGTCGAATATATCGTCGTCCGCGAGCTGTTTTTAAACGCCGGACGGGTGGCGTCGATTCTTGTCTTTTTGGCGGCGGTGGAGCTCTTTAACGAGCAGACGGGCATTCGTGTGCTGATGTTTGTGTGCGGCGCCGGGCATTTGATCATTTATTGGTTCGTCCGCCGCATCCGCTTGACTGATGGCCATCCGGAGCGGGAGCGGCAAGGGCGGCTTTTGCTTCGGCCGAAGCTGGCCAATGAACGGGGCGGCCCGACAGCATAAAAGTCGCCCATGTTTTTCCCTAGCCAACCCCTTCTTTTTCTTTTACAATAGGGGGGAAAGGAGGGCCGGGGGATGAAACGGAAGAAACGGGCACAAGTGCCGATTCGGTTGAACATTTTGTTTTTCTTTGTCTTCTTGTTGTTTTCGGCGCTGATTTTGCGCCTTGGGGTCGTGCAAATCGTGTATGGGGAGGACTACCGGCGCGAAGTGGAGCGAACGCAGGATGAAATCGTCAGCACGCCGGTGCCGCGCGGTAAAATTTACGATCGATTCGGCCGCGTGATCGTCGACAACACACCGCAAAAGGCGATTACGTACACGCGCTCCAAAACGACACAGCCGGAAGAAATATTGGACATAGCAAGGAAACTTGCCCAATACATCGACATTCCCGATGCTGAGAAAAAAGTAACTGAGCGCGATATGAAAGATTATTGGATTTTAACGCATCCGAAAGAAGCGAAACGGAAGGTGAGCGAACAAGAACGGAAAAAGCTCGCTGATCAAGGATTGACGCAAAAAGAGATCGACAAAAAAGTGTACGAGTGGACGCTCGATCGCATCACCAAGCAAGATTTGGCGCAAATTTCGAAAGCAGAGCTTGAAGTGATCGCCATTAAACATGAGATGGAGAGCGGCTACGCCTTGACGCCACAGACGGTCAAAAGCAAAGGAGTGACCGACCGCGAATATGCGGTCGTCAGCGAGCATTTGAGCGAGCTGCCCGGCGTCAATACGACGGTGGATTGGGACCGGAAATACGTCTATGACAATACATTCCGCTCTGTGCTCGGCAGTGTGACTGAAGAAGACGAAGGCGTCCCGCGCGAACGGCTCGACTACTTTTTAGCCCGCGACTACAGCCGCAATGACCGCGTCGGCAAAAGCTATTTGGAGATGCAGTATGAAGAAGTGCTGCACGGCAAAAAGGCAAAAGTGAAAAACGTTGTCGACAAATCGGGCAATGTCATCTCGGTTGAGCAAGTGTATCCAGGCGAGCGCGGCAAAGATCTCGTGTTGACGATCGATGCCGAGCTGCAGCAACAAGTCGAGCAAATTATTGAGCAGGAGATTTTGGCCACGAAGCGCAAAGGCCGCTCCCCGCTCTTGGATCGGGCGTTCGTCGTCATGATGAATCCCAAAACGGGCGAAGTGTTGGCGATGGCCGGCAAGCTTCTTCAAGATGGCAAATTTGTCGACTTTGCCATCGGCAACATTACGTCTGCTTATGCGATGGGATCGGCGGTGAAGGGGGCGACCATCCTTACCGGTTTTCAAACGGGAGTGCTCCATCCGAATACGTATATCAAGGACGAGCCGCTGTATATTAAAGATACCCCGGTGAAAAAATCGTGGAAAACGATGGGGACGATCAATGAACTGACGGCGCTCAAGCAGTCATCGAACGTCTATATGTTCAAAACAGCGATCGCCATCGGGGACGGTGTGTATCGTCCGCACGAGCCGCTTCGCATCAATCTAGAGGCATTTACGACGATTCGCCGCTATTTCAGCCAATTCGGCCTTGGCGTGAAAACAGGCATCGATTTGCCGAACGAACTTAGCGGCTTCCAAGGCCGAGGCACGCTCGGCGGATTTTTGCTTGACTTAGCCATCGGCCAGTACGATATGTATACGCCGATGCAGCTGGCGCAATACGTCTCGACGATCGCTAACGGCGGCTATCGGATGAAGCCGCAGCTCGTCAAAGAAATTCGTGAGCCGTCCATTGACGGAAAAGAACCTAGCCGCGTCATCAAACGGTTCGAGCCGATCGTGTTAAACCGCGTCGATATGAAGACGGAATACATTGAGCGCGTGCAGGAAGGGTTCCGCCGCGTCATGCAAGAGCCGGGCGGAACGGCGTATGCGTATTTCGCCAATGCCCCGTACAAGCCGGCCGGGAAAACAGGGACGGCTGAAGCGTTTTACGACGGGCCGATCAAAAGCCGCCGCAATGACTCGACCTACAATTTGACGCTTGTCGGCTATGCGCCGTATAATGATCCGCAAGTATCGTTCGCCGTTGTGGTCCCATGGGCGACGCAAGGGGAAAGCGACGGCATTAACAACCGCATCGGCCGCCGTATTTTGGACGCCTATTTTGAATTGAAGGCGAAACGAATGGCTGGAGAGCCTGTTCAACTGCCAGCCGACGGCACCGAAACAACAGAACAATCTTGATGCTGAAGCTGATTCGATAGGGAGAGCTCCTTTTGTCGGATCAGCTCTTTTTATTTTTTAGCGGAAAGAGAAGCTATTGATGAAAAATAATGGATATTGGATATCTGGAGTTTACACAATCTTAACATTCTGTTTAAACCTTATTAACAGCGTCCATTTATGATAGGGCATGTAAGGAAAAACTAGGACATGTAAAAGAAAACAGTCAGGGGGAAAAGCGATGAGCAAATGGAAACGGCTGATGTTGTCGAGTTTGCTTGGCGGAACAATGATGATTGCTGCCGCCTGTGGAGGAGGAAATGGAGCGCAGGAAAACGAGGCGGACAGTGGATCCGCAACGAAAGAGCTGTCCGGTGAAGTGATCATGGACGGTTCCTCGACGGTATATCCAATTGCGGAAGCAGCTGCTGAAGAATATATGATGGAACAGCCAAACGTCAAAGTTTCCGTCGGTGCTTCTGGAACGGGAGGGGGATTTGAGAAGTTCACGAAAGGGGAAACCGATTTTTCGAACGCCTCTCGTCCAATCAAAGAGGAAGAAAAACAGGCAGCTGCCGACAACGGCATCGAGTTCCAAGAGTTTCAGCTTGCCTATGACGGTATTTCTGTTGTGGTCAATAAAGAAAACGATTGGGTTGATTACTTGACGGTGGATGAGTTGAAAAAAATGTGGACGGAAGACGGCACGGTGAAAAAATGGTCGGATATCCGTCCGGGCTGGCCGGACGAGGAAATCAAGTTTTTCTCGCCTGGTCATGATTCTGGGACATATGACTACTTTGATGAAGTGATTCTGGAAGGAAAAGAACTGGTCAAAACGGCTCAACTTTCGGAAGACGACAATATCCTCGTTCGTGGGGTTGAAGGGGATCAATATGCGATCGGCTACTTCGGTTATGCGTATTACTTGGAAAATAAAGATAAGCTGAAAGTGGTTCCGATCGATGGCGGCAACGGGCCAGTCGAGCCGACAAACGAGACGATTGAAACCGGGAAATACACCCCGCTTTCGCGGCCGCTGTTTACGTATGTGAACGTCAAATCGTTGAAAGAAAAGCCGCAAGTGTATGACTATATGGAGTTTTTGCTGGAAACAGCCGGGGACTTGGCGGAAGAGGTCGGTTACGTCCGCCTGCCGGAGGAAAAGTATAAAGAACAGCTTGAAACATTGGAAGGATTGAAATAGGTTTCGTTAGGCCGGCGACAAGGGATGTCTGTCGGCCTAGACTTGTGACTGCGGTTGGATAAGTCGGAAAGGAGTTTTCGTTTTATGGGGGTTCCAACGAAGAAAGAACAGCAGTTCTCGGTGCGGGAGATGATCGTTGAAAACCAAGCGCGGCAACATTGGACGAAAAGGATGGAAAAGCTCGCGCCGAAGTTCCTTTTTACATTGGCGGCACTCTCCGTGCTCGTAATGCTCGGCATTTTGTTTACCCTTCTTTTTGAGACGATCGAATTTTTCCGCCGTGTATCGATTGTTGAGTTTGTCACAAGCAAAGAGTGGCTTCCGTGGAATGAGGAACACGGATCGTTCGGAGTCGCTCCGCTTGTGACCGGCACGCTGCTGACGACCGGTATCGCTATGCTTTTGGCTATTCCGATTGGGCTCGCTTCGGCCATTTACTTGAGCGAGTATGCGTCGGAGCGGACGCGCCGAATCATCAAGCCGGCGCTCGAAGTGCTTGCCGGCATTCCGACGATCGTGTACGGGTTTTTTGCGTTGACGATCGTGACGCCGTTATTGCAAAAGGTCATCCCGGATCTAGAGATTTTTAATGCGCTCAGCCCGGGGCTCGTCATGGGGATTATGATCATTCCGATGATCGCCTCGCTGTCAGAAGACGCGATGAGCGCAGTGCCAAACTCCATTCGCGAAGGCGCCTTGGCCCTTGGCGCGACAAAGTTTGAAGTAGCGCTTAAGGTCGTGCTTCCTGCCGCCGCTTCCGGAGTGATTGCCTCATTTATTTTAGGCATTTCCCGGGCGGTCGGTGAAACGATGATCGTCGCGGTGGCTGGCGGATCATCGCCGGAGTTTACGTTTGATGTTACGAAATCGATTCAAACATTGACCGCTTACATCGTCCAGGTGACAACCGGCGACGCCGGCTATGGGACGACGATTTATTACAGCATTTACGCTGTCGGGATGACGCTCTTTATTTTCACGCTGCTGATGAATATATTGGCGCAATACATTTCCCGCCGATTGAGGGAGGAGTATTGAACACATGGAAAACAAATTGGACAAACCGCTCGTTTGGAGACGAATGAAAGGAAGGCTGGTGCAAAACGCCGTCTTGCAAGCCATTTTTTTTGCTGCTACGATTTTTGGACTCATTGTTCTCGCATTATTATTATCCCGTGTCATCATGCAGGCGATCGGCTGGCTCGATGGTGATTTCTTAAACAGCTTTCCTTCGCGCCGTCCGGAGGAAGCTGGGATTAAATCCGGACTGGTTGGCTCCCTTTGGCTGATGATGATTGTCGCACCGGTTTCGTTTATTTTGGGGGTTGGGACGGCCATTTATTTGGAAGAATACGCGCGCAAAAACCGTTTCACCGCGTTGATTCAAACGAATATTTCCAATCTGGCCGGCGTGCCGTCGATCGTGTTTGGCCTGCTGGGGCTTACGGTTTTTGTCCGTGAGCTTGGGCTTGGGCGCAGTGTCTTGGCGGCCGGGTTGACGATGAGCTTGCTCGTTCTTCCAGTGGTCGTCGTCGCGGCCCAAGAAGCGATTCGTGCGGTTCCTCAGCAGTTGCGGGAAGCGTCGTATGCCATGGGGGCGACGAAATGGCAAACGATTTGTCGGGTGGTGTTGCCGGCGGCGCTGCCGGGAATGCTGACGGGGGCCATTTTGGCGTTTTCCCGCGCTATTGGGGAGACAGCTCCGCTTGTGGTGCTCGGCATCCCGACGTTTATCGCCTACCTGCCGGGCAGCGTACTTGATACGTTTACCGCTATGCCGTTGCAAATTTACAACTGGACAGGGCGGCCGCAAGAGGAGTTTCAGCATGTAGCGGCTGCCGGGATTGTCGTCCTGCTCGTCTTTTTAATTTTGATGAATTCGGTCGCGGTATTGATTCGCAACAAGTTTCAAAAGCGGTTTTAACGCAAAAATTTCGGGGAAGAGCGAAAGGAGACCAATCAGATGATGGCAACAAAAACAAAGAAAACAAAACTCTCACCGTTGGTCGAACCGTCTGCGGCAACGCCGGCGGTCGAAGATGTTGCAACAAAAGGCGTTGTGTACGAGACAACAGATTTAAACTTATGGTATGGTGAACATCATGCGCTGAAGCACATTCATTTAACAATTTATGAAAATGAGGTGACGGCAATTATCGGGCCGTCAGGATGTGGAAAATCGACCTATATTAAAACGTTGAACCGAATGGTCGAGCTCGTGCCGAACGTCCGCATTGCCGGCCAGCTCGTCTACCGCGGGCGCAACATTTTTGACCCTTCCTATCCGGTTGAACAATTGCGGACACAAGTCGGCATGGTGTTTCAAAAGCCGAACCCGTTCCCGAAATCGATTTACGACAATATTGCTTACGGTCCCCGCATTCATGGCATCCGCAATAAAAAAGTGCTCGACGAAATTGTCGAAAAAAGTTTGCGCGGGGCGGCGCTTTGGGATGAGGTAAAAGATCGGCTGCACGATCATGCCTACGGGTTATCAGGCGGACAGCAGCAGCGATTGTGCATCGCCCGCTGTTTGGCGATTGAGCCGGACGTTATTTTAATGGATGAACCGACGTCGGCGCTCGATCCGATTTCCACGTTGAAAATCGAGGAACTTATTCAAGAATTGAAAAAACAATACAGCATCATTATCGTGACCCATAACATGCAGCAAGCGGCCCGCATTTCGGACAAAACAGCGTTTTTCTTGAACGGAGAAGTGATTGAATACGCAGAGACGAACAAGCTGTTTTCCAATCCGGCCGACCAGCGTACAGAAGACTACATTACCGGCCGTTTCGGATAAAAAACAAGGGAGGCGAGCAGGGGGATGCGTGAAACGTTTGCTGATGACTTGCGAGCGCTGCACAACAAGCTGGTTGAGATGGGGCGGTTAACAGAAGTGGCATTGCAACAGGCGATTGACGCGTTTCAAACACAAAACAAACATTTGGCGATGGCCGTCATTGACGGAGACGGCTCGATTGACAAGCTCGAAGAAGAAGTGAACGACTTTGCGTTGTGGCTCATTGCGAAACAGCAGCCGGTCGCGACCGACTTGCGCCGCATCATCGCCGCGATCAAAATCGCGAGCGATATCGAGCGGATCGCCGATTTTGCCGTTAATGTCGCCAAGGCGTGCATCCGCATCGGCGGCGAGCCGTTCATCATCGACATCCGCCCGCTAGTGTCGATGCACCAATTGGCGGCAGACATGGTATCGGCGGCTATGACGGCGTACGATCGGGAAGATGCATCGCTGGCTGCACAAATTGCCGATATGGATCGTCAGGTTGACGAGCGGTACGGGGAGATGATGAGAGCGCTGCTTGAGATGGAGAAAACAGATAAAGAGGCGCTGGCGCAAATGAACGTGCTGGCTCTCGTCGCCCGGTATATTGAACGGACGGCGGATCATGCGACCAACATCGCCGAGCATCTCCTTTATCTCGTCAAAGGGAAGCATTATGATTTGAATGATTGATGCAAATACAAAGAAGGAGGCAGTCTTTTCATCATTTGCCTCCTTCTTTCCGTTATGGTTTAGCAATCAAGCGGCTGATCGCCGCATAATCCATATCGCTTCGCACGTTATAGGCGCCGGGGCGGATCGAGCGCGTCAGCCCGTGCTGTTGCAAATACTCGCGAAACGTGCGAGCGCTTTGAATAATGCCGGCATCCTCAAGCTCTTTGGCGAACGTTTCCGGAGTGTCGCCTTTTTGGATGACAAGGCGGTATATGTATACTGTTTTCGCCGGTCGCGCAGCCGGCTGTTCAGCCGACGTTTGCCGGCCGCGGCGAAGTTGATCGTATTCGCTTTTCGCAATGGCAACAAGCCCGCGTTGTTCGAGAAACGCTTGCACTTCCGCTTCCGTCGGCGCATCGGGGGCGGAATGATAATACGAGACACCGATGAATGACGTGGCAACAAGCAGGCCGAGAGCAAAGGCGCGCATCGTCCGTTTCTTCATCGCAGCAATCTCCTCACGGTCCGCTCGACCTCGGCAACCGTCAAACCGGTCTCTTGCGCAATCTCTTCGAGCGGGAATCCTTGTTTATGCAAAAAGAAGATGCGCCGCTCGGTGTCGGAAAAAGGACCGCGGCGGGGCGGGCGCCGGCGCTCAGGGATGAGCAGTTCCTCCTCGATGACTTGCAGCCGTTTTTTCATTTGATACGTTTCTTGCGCCAACGAGACAGCCAGCTGATCAATTTGTTCTTCGAGCGGCTTCCATTCGTCTTTGGCGAAAAAGGAAAGGACAAGCAACAGAATCGATAAGGCCGCCAAGGCGATGATCATGTATTCCACCATCACGAATCCCTCCTCTTTTCACTATATCATATCGTGTTCTATTTGTGGCCG
This sequence comes from [Flavobacterium] thermophilum, assembly GCA_900450595.1. Taxonomy (GTDB): domain Bacteria; phylum Bacillota; class Bacilli; order Bacillales; family Anoxybacillaceae; genus Geobacillus; species Geobacillus thermophilus. The sequence goes on along the minus strand of UGGS01000001.1, from coordinate 1,622,761 downwards.
GTCTTGTGGAAAAAGATAAAATGAAGGGAAATGAAATTTAGAGGTGGAAATCGTCGCAGAAAAATGCTATCATAGAAAGGTCTGATTATATAAAGCACGTTTGGAGGGAAAAAGGATGCGTGTAAACATTACACTGGCATGCACAGAATGCGGCGAACGCAACTATATTACGTCCAAAAATAAACGCAACAACCCGGAACGTCTTGAACTGAAAAAATATTGCCCGCGGGACCGCAAAGTTACGTTGCACCGCGAAACGAAGTAAGCAGTAGGAACGCCATTCCTGCTGCTTTTTTATCTTTCGGGCAGAGAGGGGAGCGACGATGGACCGCAAACGGGAACTGCGCCGTCATATGCTCAGCCGGCTTCGGCAGCTTCCGGCGGCTGAAAAACGAGTTTGCGACCGGCAAATTGCCGGTTATTTATATCAATGGACGCCGTGGAAACAAGCCCGGGCGATCGCCATCACGGTGGCGCGGGAGACGGAAGTGGATACGGCGCCGATCATTGAACAAGCTTGGAGGGAAGGAAAAAAAGTCGGCGTGCCAAAATGCGACCCAGCGGCGAAAACGATGACGTTTCGGCGGATCGTGTCGTTTGCCCAGCTTGAAGAGGCGTATGCCGGGCTGCTTGAGCCGATCGAGGAACAAACGACGGCGATGGATCGCGAGGAGTTTGATCTCATTATTGTTCCAGGAGTGTGTTTTGCCAAAAATGGCTTTCGGATCGGCTACGGCGGCGGGTATTATGACCGGTACTTGCCGGGGGCGGCGGCAGTGACGGCGGCGCTTGCCTATTCGTTTCAAGTGGTGGACGACATCCCAGCAGAAGAACATGACGTGCCGGTAGAGTTCATTATTACCGATAAAGGGGTCATTCGCTGTGAGCGGTGAATGGGCGTATATTGCTGCATCCGCCATCGCAGCCGGCGGCGGGTGGCTGCTGCGCTTGCTGTCCGCCTCGGGAGCGGCGGCGACCGTTGTTGTCGGCGCCTTGGTTGGGTATGGTTTTTCATGGAGCGGGCTATGGTTGCTGGGATTATTTTTTGCCAGCTCCAGCTTTTTCAGCCATATCGGGAGGCGGAAAAAGGAGAAACTCGCCGAAAAAGTGGCAAAAGGGGGGCGGCGCGATGCGGTCCAAGTGCTGGCCAACGGTGGAGTGCCGGCTGCGCTCGGACTGCTGGCGGCGCTGCTCCCTGACCCGGTTTGGAACGAGCTGTTCGTCGTCGCGGTCGCGGCGGCGAACGCCGATACATGGGCGTCGGAAATCGGTGCCTTGAGCCGGCGTCCGCCGCGGACATGGCCGAGTTTTCAGCCGGTCGAGGCCGGCACTTCCGGAGCGGTGACGCTCCTTGGCACGGCCGCTTCCCTTGCTGGGGCGCTGTTCATCGCCGCCAGCGGCGCGTTGCTCCTTCCCGCTGCACCGTGGCTCCCCCTTGCACTGTTCGGCTGGTTTGGCAGCTGGCTGGATACATGGCTTGGCGCCGCCTGGCAGACCGTTTACCGCTGTCCGGTATGCGGGATCGCCACCGAGCGAAAACAGCATTGCGGGCGGATGACCGTTCAGGTGAAAGGATGGCGCTGGCTTGACAACGATGCCGTCAACGTCTTGTCGGCTGCCGGTGCGGTGCTTGCCGCTGCCCTTGTGCTGGGGCGTTAGGCCGTCTGCTTCATAATTAAGGGGAAAAAGGGAAAAAGAATAACGAGCATGTCATATGATGAAGGGGGAACACCAATGAACAAATGGTCGTACTCGCTGTTGGCGGTCGCAGCCGGATGGCTCGCCTATCGTTATCGTTACCGAATGGCTGACTGGGCGTTGCGCATTCCGCCGCTGCGAAAGCAGCTTGTTCGCTTTGCGCTCAACATTCCGGCGGTGCGCAACGCGGTTGTGTCGCAAATGTTGCGCTAGAGAGGCGGTGGCCGGCTGGCCGTTTTATGATGCCGCGAACGGGAAGCTGGCCACCCTTATCGTCGATTTCAAAGCGGGCGGGTGGAAAAAGCGCGCCTGGGGCGGGAACGGCACAGCCTCCCTCTGGATTGCGCTGGATCATCCAGACAGCCGGAGCTTTGCTGTCCGCCGGGTTCGGCCTGCCGGAGAAAGGGAGAGGAGAACATGGTTGGAACGATGGATGTATTGTTTTGGCAGCTTGTTCATCTTTTGCTTCGCGGCGGTTACCGCATCGCGCGGATGGCCGAACGCGGGGATGAAGTATGGCTCGAATCGGCCCGCTGGCGGCGGCCGACACTCATCCGCCTCGTCCGCGCCGATTTCGACTGGAGTCGGTCGCTGCGTCTTGATATGGAATATACGTGGCAATTCATTCGGCGGATGAACGGACGGGCAACCGGCAGAGGAGGCCAGGTTGTCAACGTATACATCATGGCGTATCCGCCGGTTGATGACTGGGAGTTTCTCATTGACGAACCGCTGCCGCTTTTAGGGACGGGCGATGGCGCGTTTCATACGCTTCTCATTCATAGCGGCAACATCAATGACATGCTGCCGCGGCTCGAGGAGATGACCGGGGCGGCGCTCCGCCCGGCTCCATCTGCGGAAGAGGAAGACCCGTTCGCCGCCGCCGAACGTTTCAAACATCAAGTGCTGACGGAATGGCGCCGCCAACGGGAGGAAGAGCGGCGCATTTTTGAATACGGCAGGCCGGTGTTCACTCGGCTGCTGATGATCGTGCAAGTCGCTATGTTTTTTGTTCTCGAGTGGAGCGGCGGCAGCACGGACCCCAACGTCTTGATCCGGTATGGCGCCAAATTCAATCCGCTCATTGAGGCGGGGGAATGGTGGCGATTTTTGACGCCGATGTTTTTGCATATCGGGTTTTTGCATTTGTTGACGAACACGTTTGCGCTGTATTATTTAGGGACGACGACAGAGCGGTTGTACGGTTCGCTTCGCTTTTTGATCATTTATGCAACGGCTGGTTTTTTCGGAACGCTGTCGAGCTTTTTGTTCACTCCATCGATTTCGGCCGGGGCGTCCGGCGCCATTTTCGGATTGTTTGGGGCGCTTCTTTATTTTGGGACGGTTTACCGGCATCTATTTTTTCGGACGATGGGCATGAACGTAATCAGCTTAATCGTCGTCAACCTGCTGTTTGGCCTGCTTGTTCCCGGCATTGACAACGCCGGCCATATCGGCGGGCTTGTCGGCGGCTTTCTGGCAGCGGGTGCTGTCCATTTGCCGAAGCAGACCGCTTCGGGGCGGCAGGCCGGCGCATTGGCCGCCGCGTTGTTATTGGCAGCGTCCGGCTTATGGCTTGGTTTCCGCTAAGGAACTTGGATGAGCATGACTTTGTCTCCATTTTTCGCTTCAAGCAAAACAAGGATTTGACCGTAATCTTTCCGGATCAAAATAAGCGGCACCGTGCTGCCGATCGGCGAGAGGATGGAGCCATCCTCTTTTTTTATGCCGAGAACGTACGACTTATAGATCCCCTCCCATAGGCGGCCGATGATCGTCTGTGTTTTTGTCATCGACAAGCCGGGCAGCGGTTGTTCCGTATAAGCGACAAGCTCCGGCAAATAAAGGGCGTAGTAGTCTTCTTTCGATAGTGAAAAATGGGAAAGCAGCTCGTCCGCCTTATGGCGGAGAAATTCGTTCGTTGCCTTGTTCAAGACGCGCTGCCATTCGCGCTCGGCGCCCGTTCTCGGCCGGCGGAATGATGCGAGCGGATGGTATGGCGAGTCGATGACATACAAATACGCGCTTGACATCGTTTGGCTGCTTGTGATCGTTTCGCCCCTGTGCAGTTCACCATGATGGAACGAAATGGCTTGGAAAAAACGGCTGTCATGCATAATTGCTGTTTTTTCCATGGCGATCGTTCCGGTGTTCGTCTCCCATCGGGACAATACATCAACCAATCGGCCGTCAGCAAACAGCAATGAAACGTCTTGCCGCAAATAGGCGCGGCGGTTCAGCGTGGAGACAGTGGACCAACGCAGCGAATAGCGCCCGCGCTCTTTGTTTGTTGCAAGCGCAAGAGTGGTTTTCGCTTCGGTGAACACCGCCTCGCGGTCAAGCGGGAAAAATTTAATCGTTTCCTCGGTGCGCTGACGCTCCCACCACGAAAACAGCGCAGCTATAGCGGCGAGAAAAAACGCTGCTCCTACGGCGGCCAACAACCATCGTCTCATGGCATCCTCCCTGAGCGGACAAGTTTCCACCAATATATGCATAGAAAGGGACATTTATGTATGAATTTCCTGCTGGTTGTCTATGATGGGGAGTATACAGTGACACGAGATGCAGGGGGATGGCGATGGACAAACGTGTGCCGAAACGGCCAGCTTCATGCCGTCTCCAAGACAATGCGGCTTACTTAGCCGAGCGGCTTGGGGTCGGCAAAAGCTTTGATGTCATCCGCCTCGACGTCGAGTATGGCGGCCGGGCGATGGCATTGTTTATGATTGACGGGTTTGTGAAAGACGATATTTTGCATTATTTAATGAGAAATTTGTCCCATCTAGACGAGGGTGAACTGGACGCTGATCCGCTCGAAAAACTGTTAAAAAGGCATCTTCCTTATGTAGAAATCGGGCAAACGAACGATCTCGAGGAGGCGGTCGCCGCCGTGCTTGCCGGACCGACGGCGCTCGTCGTTGATGGCGTGGATCGCATCCTTTTAATTGACGCCCGCACGTATCCGGTGCGCGGCCCGCAGGAGCCGGACACTGAGCGGGTAGTGCGCGGGGCGCGCGACGGGTTTGTGGAAACGATCATCTTTAATACGGCTCTCATCCGCCGCCGCGTCCGCGACCCGTCGCTGCGGATGGAATATGTACAGGTGGCGCGCCGCTCGAAAACGGACATTTGCATTTGCTATATCGAGGAAATAGCCGACCCAGAACTCGTTCGCCGCGTTCGGGAATCGATTACCGCCATTGACACAGACGGGCTGGTTATGGCTGAGAAAACGGTGGAAGAGTTTATTTCCGGACGGCATTGGAATCCGTACCCGGTTGTCCGCTATACGGAACGCCCTGATACGGCAGCGGCCCATTTGTACGAAGGGCATGTGCTTGTGATCGTCGATGGATCGCCAAGTGTCATTATTACCCCGGCAACGTTTTGGCATCATTTGCAGCACGCTGAAGAGTACCGGAATAAGCCGATCGTCGGGGCGTATTTGCGGCTCGTTCGCTTTTTGGCTGTCTGGGCGTCGGTGTTTTTGCTGCCGCTTTGGTATTTGCTCATGATCGAGCCGGAACTGCTGCCGGGGCCGCTGCAGTTTTTAGGAAAGGCGAAATTAGGCGATATTCCGCTTTTTGCCCAAATTTTGATGATCGAAATCGGCATGGATATGCTGCGAATGGCCGCCATTCATACGCCGTCCTCGCTGGCGACAGCGCTCGGTTTGGTGGCGGCGCTTATGATCGGCGGCATTGCCGTGGAGGTCGGCCTCTTTTCCAACGAAGTGATTTTATATTTCTCGGTTGCCGCCATCGGCACGTTTGCGACGCCAAGCTATGAAATGAGCTTGGCGAACCGGCTCGTCCGCATTGTTTTGCTGATCTTGTCCGGCCTGTTCGGCCTGTACGGCTATGTGCTCGGCCTTACCGTTTGGATCATCTCCTTGGCCCGGATGTCGTCGTTTGGCATCCCGTATTTATGGCCGTTTATTCCGTTTTCTTATCGGGCGATGCGCGATGTGCTCATCCGCTCGCCGATGCCGCTGAAAAACCGGCGGCCGGCCATTCTTCATCCGCGCGACCCTGACCGCTGACGCAGGTGCTGATTTTTAGCGCCTGCGTTTTTTGTCTTGACGGCTGCGGATATTTGCCGATACATTAAAAAGGGAGAAAAGGAGAATCAATGACGATGAAGACAGTATACGATGTGCAACAGCTGCTCAAACAGTTTGGCACGATCATTTATGTCGGCGACCGGCTCGCCGATTTGGAGCTGATGGAGGAGGAAGTGAAAGAGCTGTACGAGTCTCAGCTCATCGATGTCAAACAATTGCAGGCTGCGTTATTTGTTTTGCGGCAGGAAGCGCAAATCGAGCGGGAAAAACGAATGAGAAAAGGATGAGGGAATGGCAATGGAACAATGGTTGGCAGGCATCGATCTTGGCGGCACGACGACGAAGATGGCGTTTATTACAGAAGACGGAATCATTGTACACAAATGGGAAATCCCAACAGACACGTCCAACCGCGGCGAACGGATCGTCGCCCATATCGCCCGGTCGTTGGATGAAACGCTCGCCCGGCTTGGCGGAACGAAAGAACAGCTGCTCGCCATCGGAATCGGCGCCCCCGGGCCGGTTCAGGAAGAAACAGGAATGCTGTATGAAGCGGTCAATCTAGGATGGAAACACTACCCCTTAAAACGACAGCTCGAAGAAGAGACAGGGCTGCCGGTGGCCGTCGACAATGACGCGAATATCGCCGCCCTCGGCGAAATGTGGAAAGGGGCCGGGGGAGGGGCGCGCCATTTGCTGTTTGTGACGCTCGGCACCGGCGTTGGCGGCGGCGTAATCGCCAACGGGGCCATCGTGCGCGGGACGAACGGCGCCGGTGGAGAAATCGGCCATATGACGATGGTTGCAGACGGCGGCGCGCCGTGCAACTGCGGCAAAACGGGCTGTTTGGAAACGATTGCGTCGGCGACCGGCATTGTGCGGATTGCCGGCGAAAAGCTGGCTGCCAGCGAGCGTCCGAGCGCGCTCCGCGGCGGCGATGTCACCGCCAAAGCTGTGTTTGACGCCGCCAAAACGGGGGATGCGCTTGCGCTTGAGGTTGTTGAGGAGGTGACGCGCTATCTCGGTTTGGCGTTGGCGAATGCGGCCAATGTGACCAATCCGGAGAAAATTGTGATCGGCGGCGGTGTCTCGAAGGCGGGGGCACTGCTCGTTGAGCATGTCGCCGCCCATTTCCGCCGCTATGCTTTTCCGCGTGTCGCCGCCGGAGCGGAGATCGTGCTGGCAACGCTCGGCAATGACGCCGGAGTCATCGGCGGCGCCTGGTTGGCGAAATCGCTCATCGGCGCCTAAACCGCAACGGCTTGCTCCAGCAAGGGAGCAAGCCGTTGTTTTCATTTTTTGGCGCCTGCCGCATATGTTGAAGGTAGAAGAAAGGGAAGGGGAGACGGCGCATGCGCGTCCAAGCATGGCCTGGCGATACGCTTGAAAAATACGGGCAATGGTTTTCAGTGCCGACGGAGTTGATTGTAGACGCCAATCCACATGTCGACAAAGGAAGGCTGCGTCCCGGACAGACAGTCTCTATTCCGGGATATGGCGTCATCGAGTCATGGGAAACACTCTCCCGCAGTCTATCGCTGCCGATCGAGGCGCTGCGGCGGATGCCGGGGGCGATGGCGGTCATTGACGGAACAGCGCCGCTGCCTATGCGGATCGCCGCTCCTGTCGTTCGCAGCGTCCGGCCGTACGATTTTGCCGCTTTGACGGAGGATATTGACGCGATCGTCCGCCATTACCCGTTTGTGCGCCAGCGGACGATCGGATACAGCGTGCTCGGTTTGCCGCTTGTTGAGCTGCAAATCGGCCGCGGCCCGGTGCGCGTCCATATGAACGGATCGTTCCATGCCAACGAATGGATTACAACGGCAGTATTAATGGCGCTCATCGACGACTATGTGCGGGCGCTTGTCAATGACGACATGTTGGCCGGCCGCCGGGTTCTCGAGTATTACCATAAAACGACTCTTTCCGTCGTGCCGATGGTCAATCCCGATGGCGTCAATCTTGTGTTGAACGGTCCTCCCGAGAAGGAGCCGCACCGGAGTGAAGCCATCCGCATTAACGGTGGGTCCGCTGATTTTTCCCAGTGGAAAGCGAACATTCGTGGCATCGACTTAAACAACCAGTTTCCGGCCCGCTGGGAAATTGAACAGGCGCGCAAACCGCCAAAGGGACCGGCGCCGCGTGATTTTCCCGGCTTCGCCCCACTCACCGAGCCGGAGGCGAAAGCGATGGCAGCGCTGGCTGAAGAAGGGGATTTTGCAATGGTTGTTGCGTTTCATACACAAGGAAAGGAGATTTATTGGGGGTACGAAGGATTGGAGCCGCCAGAAGCGGAGGCGGCCGTCAAGGCGATGGCCGAAGCGAGCGGATACCAAGCGATTCGCTATATTGACAGCCACGCCGGCTACCGCGACTGGTTCATTCAGACATGGCGGCGCAGAGGCTATACGGTCGAACTCGGAGAAGGGGTCAACCCGCTGCCGCTCTCGCAATTTGCGCAAATATACCGCGACAGCCTCGGTTTGTTTTTGGCTGCGCTCGAAATGGCTTGAAGGCGGCGTTTGCGGAGAAATGCCGCATGGGCTGCCAATTGCATCGCAATGCTCTGAAAGGCGTGAAAAAACGCAAGAGGCTCCGTCCGCCTCTTGCGTTTTCAGTGTGTGCCTGTCGGAATGCCGTGGTGCAAAATCGTCATCACTGTAAACCAGCCGAAAACCGCCGCTGTGCCAAGCCCAAATAAAAATCCGAGCACATTTTTCTCGCGCAGCGTGCGGAGCATGCCGTAAAGGGCGAGCAACGTCACGAGCGCAAAAATAATGACTGTACCCATCCGTTTTACCCCCTTGTGAAACAGTATGTACAAGCGAGCTCATTCTTTTTCATTGTAATCTTTTTTTTTTCTTTTGTCGAGGTCTGTTCCGCATTTGCATGTTTCTCTTTCATCGGCGGGAGAAAAACGGTAAAATAAGGATAACGCTGACCATGCCAACGATAAGGAGGAGACGGTGATGGAATGGACGCGCATTCCTGTCGGCCCGATTCAGGCGAACGCCTACTTGTTGTCGGCCGCGGACGGTGCATGTGTCATCATTGACCCTGGAGCGGAAGGAGCAACGATCGTGCGCCGAATTGAAGAAAAGAAATTGACCCCGCTGGCGATTTTGCTGACGCATGCCCATTTTGACCATATCGGCGGCATTTCTGATGTGCTCGCCCGCTGGGATATTCCCGTGTATGTGCATGAAAACGAAAAATCATGGCTGCAAGATCCGGCGCTCAACGGTTCGCTTTATTTCGGCGGCCCGGTCGTTGTCCGTTGCGAGCCGACATGCCTTACAGGGCGGACGACGTTGACGATCGGTTCGTTTGTGTTTGACGTGCGGGAAACGCCTGGCCATTCGCCGGGCAGCGTCTCGTATTACTGTGAAGCCGCGCAGCTCGTATTTTCAGGCGATGCGCTGTTTGCCGGAAGCATCGGGCGCACCGATTTGCCGGGCGGCAACCACCAGCAGCTGTTGGCAAGCATTCACCGCGAGCTGTTGACGCTGCCTGAAGAGACGTTGGTTTTGTCCGGGCATGGACCGGAGACGACGATCGGTATGGAAATGGACACCAATCCATTTTTGCACGGGTTTTCTTGATTTCCCGGCAGGGCTTCCGGAGAGGACATGGAAACAGGCAGACAGGCGTCTGCCTGTGAAGCCTGCAAAATAGAAAAAACCCCTCTCAGCCGCGCCAAGAAGGGTTTTTGGGGGATGTTCTATCCATAATAATGGGAGGGGATATAGTTAAGCTACTATTATAACCATATACCATTGTTTTCACTATGTCAATAGTAAAAACAAAAAAATTTAAGGAAGGAAACCATCATGGGACAACTGTACGAACAAATTGCCGCGGCGCCGGGAGGGCGTGTGTCATACGCCGATTATATGAACATGGCGCTTTATGACGCACAGGCGGGCTATTATATGCGCGAGCGGACGAAAATCGGCAGGAAGGGAGATTTCATTACGAACAGCTCGTTCGCTGCCGTATTCGGAAAAGCGCTTGCTTCGTTTTTCATTCGGATTGTTGAGCGGGGCGGCCTGCCGCCGGCGATTTGCGAGTGGGGGGGCGGGGATGGACGTTTGGCGCTGGCGATATTGGAAGAATGGGAGAAAAAAAGCCCTGATACATACCGTGAGTTGTCGTATACGATCATCGATCAAAGCCTGTTCCACCGTCAAAGGCAGCGGGAAACGCTTCGCGCGGCTGCCGATAAAGTGGAGCAATATGACAACGTCTCCCGCTGGCTCGCCGAGCGTGGGCCGTTTTCTGGGATCGTATTCAGCAATGAATTTTTTGACGCACTCCCGATTCATGTGATTGCAAAGGAACAAGGGATTCTTTATGAATGTTTCGTCGCCGCCCGTGACGGCCGGCTCGTCGAGGAAAAGGAGCCGCTTTGCAATTTGGATATTGCTCGCTACTTGGCTGAGCGCGGCCTCTCGCTTGCCGAAGGGCAGCGCTTGGAAGTGCCGCTCGCGGCAAGATCATTTTGGCTTGACATCGGGCCGCAGTTTCGCCAGGCGGTGATGGTGACGATTGATTATGGTTATACGGACGAACAGCTGCGGGCGCCGGCGCGGCGGCACGGCAGCTTGCGGGGTTATTTCCGCCATCGGCTCGTCCCCGACCCGCTTCACCGTCCTGGGGAGATGGATTTGACGGCCCATGTACAATGGGATGCCATCCGCTTGTACGCCCGGCAGACCGGGTGGGAGGAGGTGGCGTTTCTCCGCCAAGATCGGTTTTTGCTTGCTGCCGGTCTCTTGGACGAATGGGCAGTTTCCAAAAGCGCGGAGTTGTTTGCCCCGCCGAGCCGGGAAGACCGGATGCTTCGCGCGTTGGTCGCCGATGACGGCATCAGCCGTTTTTTCGATGTGCTCATCGGACAAAAAGGCGTGAAGCTTCCCATCCCGGACATTTGGGCGGCGCCGGAATTTTTGCCATAAAGACAAACAGGCAGAGAACGGGCTCTGCCTGTTTTCATTCACCCATGCCGGGCACCATCATAAAAGTCGTCCAATACGTAAATGCCGCGAAGAAAATCGTCAAATATGCCCCGAAAATGTAAATGTACATTCGCTCGGTCAGTTTCAAAAAGCCGACGAAAAGGAAAAACACGGTTTGGCCAAAGAAGATGAGCGAGGTCGTATGCATATGGCCAAGATAAAACATGACGGCAAAAATGCCAGTCCAAAAAGCCAAGACGCGGAACATGCGATCCATTATGTATCCCTCCTTTTTGAGCAATCCATTGGTCTTTACTTATTATAATGTACAATGATTGGGAATGTAAATAACGCTTTCGGACAAGTGGTAAGAAATGATGCCAATGCCGGCCGTTGCTTGCTTCAGACAAAAAAGAAGGAAGGAGGGACGCTGTCACGGACGGATGATGGTGCGGTAGGCGCAGCGGTGGCTGCCTTCCATCATATTTTCCGTTTCCGTTACTTCAGCACCGGCAAACAGCGTCTCGACCATTCCCTCCAAAAAAGCGTGGTGCATGCCGCAGACGGTATCAGGTGCTTGCGCGGCGATTTCTTTGAACGGGCAGTTGAAAATATCGAGGTATAGCACTCCTTTTTCTTCATCATAGTGCAATTGCGGCAAAAATCCAGCCGCTTCGGCCGCCTCTTCCATTATGGCGATTTTGTCCGCCATGGTGAGCGCGCTCGCTGTGCCGTTATGCGGCAAACGGCTGGCGATGAGCTCACGGCCGAACCGCTTTCCTGTTTCACGCAACGCCTCGCTTCCAATGGGACCGAGTTTGGCCATCGTTTGAATGGCGATGCGGGCGAGGAGTTGATAATCGCGGAACGGAAAATACAGCCCGATCACTTCGTCGGACAGGCGGTACAGCCGGCTCGGCCGCCCGCCTTTTCCCGTTTTTTGCGTATCCGATACGACCATGCGAACGTCTTCAAGCTTCGTTAAATGCAAGCGGGCAACGTTTGGATGGATATGAAATTTTTCTGCGATTTCTTGAACAGAAACTTCGCGATGCACTTTTGCCATATATTCATAAATATGAAATCTTGTCGGGTCAGACAATACGCTTGTGATTTTCAGCGTTTGTTCCATTGGTTTCCCTCCTAAATGAATCATTGATATGGTTATTATAATGAAATCGTCCAAAGCGAGGAATGATTTTTGTCACTATTGGCAGTGAGTGGACTGACATTCAAAAAAATTTCACAAAAAAGCTGCGCCAAAAGCAGGATAACGACTCATGCTCGTCGAAATACAAAGCAGTCTGTCGAAAGGAGGGAATATGTGCTGAACGAGATCGAACAAACGGCAAACCGCCTTCTCGCCGAAGCGGTGCAGCGCCGCGCCTCGGATCTTCACCTCGTTCCGCGCCGCCGCGATGCCGCTGTTCGTCTTCGGCTTGATGGCATGCTTGTCGACGTTGGCGTGCTTTCGAAGGAAACGGCGGAACGTCTCATCGCCCACTTTAAATTTTTAGCCGGCATGGACATCGGGGAACGACGCCGTCCGCAAAGCGGCGCCATGGAAGTGGCTGAGTTTGGGGAAACGGTGTATTTGCGTTTATCGACATTGCCGACGCTCTACGATGAAAGCCTCGTCATTCGGCTTCTGCCGCAGCGCTTCTCTCTGCCGCTTCGCGAACTATCTTTATTCTTCCGCTCCACCGCACGATTATTTTCCTTCATGCAGCATCCGCAAGGGCTTGTGCTGTTGACCGGCCCGACGGGGTCGGGAAAAACGACGACCCTCTACACCCTTCTTGATCTTTGCCAAGCTGAAAGGCAACGCAACATCATCACGCTTGAAGATCCGATCGAAAAACAGAACGAACGATTGTTGCAAGTGCAAATCAATGAAAAAGCAGGCATCACATACGCCGCCGGGTTAAAAGCGGCGCTGCGCCATGACCCGGATGTGTTGATGGTCGGCGAGATCCGCGATCATGATACGGCGGCCATTGCCATCCGTTCAGCGTTGAGCGGCCATTTGGTCGTCTCGACGATGCACGCCGCCGATGCAGTCGGCGCCGTCTACCGGCTGCATGAATTCGGCATTCCGCTCGGCGATTTGGCCGAGACGCTGCTTGCCGTCTCTGCCCAGCGGCTTGTCGAGCTGTGCTGCCCGCTGTGCGGCGACGATTGCCATCCATCGTGCGGCCGTCTTGGACGACGCCGGCGCACGGCTGTTTATGAGTTGCTTTGCGGTTCAGCGCTGGAGGACGTGATTCGTTCCCTCTCCAATGGGAGAGGGAAGCCAAAGCGCTCTTATATGACGCTGGCGCGCTTGATCCGCAAGGGGATTGCGCTCGGCTACCTGCCCGTTCGCATGCTTGAGCTCGTCGGAGGGGGAGAAAGATGAAACGCAAAATGTGGCCGCTCGCTGAACAGGCGTTGTTTTTCACTCGGCTCGGCCGGTTGCTCGAGCGCGGTTACCCCCTTGGGCAAGCGCTTGAGTTTTTGGCCATTCAGGCTCCCACACACCGCCGGATGGAAGTGGAACGCTGTCTGCAGCAGCTGCGCGCCGGGCTGCCGCTGTTTGCGGCTGTCGAAGCGCTGTCGGTCGACCGCATGGCGGTTAACCTTCTCTTTTTTGCCGAACGGCATGGCGATTTACCGCGCGGCATGGCAGAGACAGGGGAAGCGCTGGCGCAAAAAGCACGCTTCTACGAGCAGCTTCACCGCTTCAGCCGCTATCCGCTGTTCCTTCTTTCTTTGCTCATCATCATGCTCGTCTTGATGGAATGGTGGCTGCTGCCGCAGTTTGAACGGGCGGCGGCGGCGTTTTCTCCACAACGCGGGCACACCGCTTGGCTGCTTGCGGTGGTCGCCCATGCCCCTATGGCGATGGTGGCCATCGCCGTCTTGGCGGTGTTCTCCGGGCTGTTTTACACCGCTTATTTCCGCCGCTGGCCGGTCTCCCGAAAACTTCAATTCGCCTTGCGAATTCCAGGGCTTGCTTCGTTTCTGAGACTGTTCCTCACCTGCCTGACTGCCCGACAGCTCGGGCGCTTGCTGCAGGCCGGGTTGTCGGTTTATGATGCGCTCGGCGTGTTCAGCGAGCCGTCGTCCTGGCCATTTTTGCAAATGGAAGGCCGGCGCCTTCGCCACGGGTTGATGAAAGGGATGGCGCTTGACAGATTAATCGGCGCCGCCCGCTATTACGAACAAGAGCTGGCGCTTGTCATCCGCCACGGCCAGTCGAACGGCGAGCTTGGCAAAGAACTTGAACATTACAGCGAGTTTTTGCTGCAGATGATCGAAAAACGGGCCGAGGCTGCGCTGAAGCTCGTGCAGCCGCTTTTGCTGTCGGTTGTCGGGGCGCTGATTGTCGGCATGTATTTGGCCATTTTGCTGCCAATGTTTTCGATGTTGAACAGCTTGTAAAACAAGCGATAACTACATTTGTCGAGCGAGGAGGAATAGTTGTGAACCAAAAAGGGTTTACGCTCATTGAAATGTTGATCGTCCTGATGGTCATTTCCGTGCTGCTGCTCATTGCGATTCCGAACATTGCGAAACATAACAGCATGATTAACGAAAAAGGGTGCGAAGCGTTTCTGAACACCGTGCAGGCGCAAGTGAAGGCATACGAGATGGAACATAACAAAATTCCGACGGTGCAGGAATTGCTCGCTGGCCGCTATATCAAGTCGGACAAATGTCCGAACGGTCATGCCATCCAAATCAGCGCGAACGGCGATGTGAGTGAAAGTGGCTCGTAACGGCGGATTTACGCTGCTTGAGATGCTGATCGTTTTCTCGGTGGTGCTGGTGCTTGCCGCGCTGGCTGTTCCGACGCTTGGCAGCGCTGTGCGCCATCAAGAGGAGATGTATATGCTGGCTGTGCTGCGCGCGGATTTGTATGGCGCGCAGCAGCACGCCATCGCCCATCGGAGGAAGGTGTCCGTCTTTTTCAGCAATGGACGCGGTGAGTATAGGGCGGTCGAAGGAGGAAGCGGCCGGACGGTCGTCGTCCGCTCGCTTCCTGCGCCTTGGCGGTTTCAGCTCAGCACGCTCCGTAATCCGCTCATCTTTACCGATAATGGCAATATCGAGCAAGCGGGAACTGTTTGGGTGAAAAGCGGCCGGGGCAGCTACAAGGTGACGTTTTTGCTCGGGAAGGGGCGGTTTTATGTGCAAAAAATGTAGCCGCGGATTTTTGCTCATGGAAGCGTTGTTCGCGTTGGCGCTGTTATGGACGGCGGCCGCCGTTTTTCTGCCTATGTTGATGCAAATGGAGCTTGAACGGAACAACCTCGCTCTTGAAGAACAAGCGCAGCGGCTGCTGGCCATTGCGCTGTATGAGGAGCCACTTGTTGGTGAAACGAAGGCATCGATTGGGCGGACGGTGTTTCGGCTTCGGGCGTATGAGGAAGGAGGGCGGATGTGGAAAGTATGTGTGCGTTGGAACGATTATGCCGGCCGCGAAAAGGAGCAGTGCGGGTACAGCAAGCGATAGGAAGTAAGGAAGGCGGGTTTGCATTGCTTGAGGCATTGATGGCCTTGGCTGTTGCTTTAGCGGTGGCCGCGGTCATCCCGGCGCTGCTTGCTGTCCGCCCGCTCGCCGCAGAGCCGAGCGACGGGTTTGCGCGCTTGGAATGGAGGCTGTTTTTGCAGCAGCTGCAAATCGAGTTGAATGAAGCGAAAAAATGGTCGACGGATGGCCGTGTGCTGTACTTACACAAATGGAATGGCGAGACGGTCAGTTTCTCGTTGGTTGCACCAAAAGCGGAACTGATTCGTCAAGTGAACGGAGCAGGCTACGAGACGGCGCTCCGCCATGTGCGGGCGGTGTCCTATCGCATCGGCGCCCATGGCTTGTTTTTGCAAGTGACAGCCGATGACGGCAAGGTGTGCGACGCGTTTGTGGCGCGGATGTTTTAGGCAAGGCGGCGCTAAGCCTGGAACGAGGCGAGCGCATCATTGAGGCTTTATGGCCTCATGCTTTGCGCGGTGTCGGCAAGGAGGAAAAGACGCAAGGGGGGAGGACAAATGGGCCGCCAAGATGGGGTGATTTTCCCGCTTGTCGCGGTCGTCGCGTTGCTGCTAGCGTTTTTTATGACGAATGCCGCACTTTTATACGAGGCGGAGCAGCAGGCGGCGCACGCCGTCCGGCAGGCGGCTGAGGCGGACGAGCTCGTGCAAATGGCGGTGTTTGATGTAAAGGAACAAATTGCAGCAACGGCTGCTGTGACAACGAAACAGGAAGGAAAGTGGACGTATCCGCGCGGGGAGGCGGTCTGCCGGTGGCAAAAGGAAACGGAGGCGAGCGTCCGGGTTTTCTTGACGGTTCGCTCGGCGGCCGGACTGCAGCGGACGGTCGCCTTCACCGTTGCCCTTCCATCGCTCGATATTACGGAATGGACGGAGCAAAACGGGTGAACTGCTCCGCCGGCCGAAATTCATCTCCCGCCTACTCATCGGGCTGTGCCATTTACGTTTCTTGAGGAGGGGACTTCTTTCGGAAAACGGTTAAAAAAGGAAAGATGAGGAAAAACTAAAAGAAAAAAGGGGGGATTTGATGGCGGTCAACGATTATGTCAAGTTTGTCACCCAACAATTTGTCGCCTACATGGACTTGCCGAAAGAGGAGCGGAGGCAGCGGCGTCAGGTGCGGAAACAAGAGCAGCTTCCGCTTTCATACCGCTTGTTCGGCATCGTGCCGCTTTCACTCCGTTTGTTGTTTCGGCGCCGCCCGTAATGGGCGCCCGCTGGCTTGCAGCCGGCGGGCGTTTTTGATGGGGAGGGATGGCGGAATCCGCGCCGGGCTCAGGCTGCAGGCTTTCCGCACGGCAGCTCACGATGTGCGAGGCAGCAAGTAAAACAGCCCGCCGTTAATGACGGAAACGGTGATGCGCGGCTTGTACTGTTTTTCAAGCGCTTCTTTCTCGATATAATAACACTCCGGCTTTTCTTCCGTCTCTTTGTAAAACTCATCAAGCAAAGCTAAATCGTCGGCCCAGCGCCGGCGCGCTTCCTCGGCCCATGCATGATCGTCGGCGGCAATGCGGCCGCGGATATATTGCTCGAGGCGGGCGATGCCGCTTGGCGGCTTAATGAGCGGCGAAATTGTAAAACAATAGTCCGGGATTTTCGGCGTCAGCCGGCGCGCGCGGAGCCGCTCCTGGAACGATTCGATGATCGTGCCGCTGATGAGATGAAGGCCGAGAGAGACGATGGCATCTTTTTTTCGGTCGCATTCGTAGGAAATGACAACGTTCATCCCAAGCCATGGATGAAGGGCGGCATGGCTGGCGAGCGGGGCGTCCGGCTCTTCGTACAAACGAATGAAGCTGCCGCGTTTTTGCGCCGAGCGGAACAGCTGGTGCAGCCGCGGCGCCCCGAAATGAAGCCGGTCGCCTTTCAGCTTTTCCGTCCGTTCGCTCGGGCGGGTAATCAGCGTGAGCTGCATCGGCTGCGGGACGCCGCCCGTCCGTTCGATGTAATGCCAGTAAAACGGCCGGTTCATCAGCTCTTTATCCATTTCTGGCGTCAGCTGGACCGTCATATAGTCGTCATTCGCTTCCAACAACGTGCACCCGTTGGCGGCAAAATAACGCTCCACAAAACGACGGATTTCATGTTGCTGCATGCCGTTTGCCTCCTTCCTTTCCGAGCTGCTCCGCCAGCTCGATCATCGCGACGATGTTTTCCATTTTGATTTTCATCTCCCCTTCGCTCCGTGAATGAACGAAGGCGTCTTCGAAGTAGCGTTCCAAGTTGGCGAGGTTCATTTTCGCCAAAATGTCGTCCAGCTCGCCGACTACCCGCTCGAACAAGCGGATTTTCTCATAGAGAAGCGTTAAAATATGCTCTTCGACTGTCTGTTTGACGGCGAAGTTGTAAATGTAAACGTCATCTGTCTGCCCGAGGCGATGGACGCGGCCGATCCGCTGCTCAAGGCGCATCGGGTTCCACGGCAAGTCGTAGTTGATGACATAGCGGCAAAATTGCAAGTTGATGCCCTCGCCGCCCGCTTCGGTGGCGATGAACACTTGGGCGTGGTGTTTAAACAGTTCCTGCATCCAGTCTTTTTTGCCGCGCCGGAAGCCGCCGCGAAACGGGACGGATGAAATGCCGTGCTGTTTTAAAAACCATTGCAAATACAGCTGTGTCGCCCGGTATTCCGTAAAAATAATCACCTTATCGTTAATGGAGCGGATCAGTTCAAGCGCTTTTTCCGCCTTTGAATTCGTCGTGACGGCGTTGATTTTTTCCAGCACCTGCTCAAGCGCTTCAGGAATGGCTCCTTCGCATTTCTCCATCATATTTTTTATGGTTAAAAACAGCGCTTCACGGCTGCTGCACGCCTCGCGAAGCAGCGTGATGAGCGAAAACGAACCGGCGAACGGCTCATGGCGGAGCGCCCTCACTGCTTCGTACAGTTCGCGCTCTTCATCCGTAAACTCGATCAACACCGGCTCGACATGGCGCTTCGACCATTCGATCGGTGTATCGGCGCGGCGGTTGCGGATCATTACTTTGTTGACGAGCGCTTTTAAATGCTCGTTCGCCTGCACCGCCCTTGTTTTGCCGTATGTTTTGGCAAACTGCTCGGCGTTGCCTAAATGGCCGGGCTTCAAAAGTGAGACGAGGTTGAAGATTTCCTCAATCCGGTTTTGAATCGGCGTCGCCGTCAGCAACAAACAAAACTTCTTTTTTAAATTTTGCACAAACTCGTAGTTTTTCGTTTTGTTGTTTTTCAGTTTGTGCGCCTCGTCGATGATGATCATATCGTATGGCTGTTCGTAAATGATGGAGCGGTGCGGCTCCTTTTTCGCTGTATCGATCGAAGAAACCACAATGTCGCACTGTTCCCAGACGTAGCTCTTTTTTTGCTGGACGGCCGGGATGAAAAACTTTTCGTTCAATTCTTTCACCCATTGTGAAACAAGGGAGGCGGGAACGAGAATGAGCGCTTTTTTCACAAGGCCGCGAATCATATACTCTTTTAGGACGAGCCCGGCTTCAATCGTTTTGCCAAGTCCGACTTCATCGGCCAAAATCGCTTTGCCGTTCATCTCTTCAACGACGCGGCGCGCCACTTCGAGCTGGTGCGGGAGGATCGTCAAATGCGGCAAGTGCTTAGGCGCCTGCAGGCCGTCAAATTCCGGCACGCTTAAATGATGGGCCGCCTCTAACGCCAGCTCATACATTTCCCAGCTTGCCCACGGCCCGTCTTTTTCAATGCGCTCAAGAAATTCCTTTTTCCACGTCTCGTCCATTTCGATCGCAATGTTCATGTCCATCCCCTTCCCTTGTGACGAATGTTTATTCCGTAAAAATCCTCTTTGTTAGACAAAACAAGAACATTTTGACGGATAATTTCTATAAAAGTTCGATCATTTCCTATTGCCCTTTTTGAGTGGTTAATGGTAGTATAAATTTAGAACATTCGCATGAATGGCGGTCAAGGGCGTTTCTTAGTATGCCCGCTTTGGAAAATTTTATTGATCGGCGGATGACGGCAAGGGGAGAGACTACGGAATGTAGCGCCGAAGGAGCAAGCGGAAACGCGAATCTCTCAGGCAAAAAGACTCTTGCTTGACGCAGCTCTGGAGAGCGCCTGCCTATCGGCGGGCCACCCAAGGGGAAACCGTCGGGACCTCGCTGCCGCCAAGGCGCAGGCAAGCGGCCGACGGGAAACTTTCAGGTGCCAGGACAGAGCCTCTCTTTTTTCGCAAAGGGGGGAGTCTGTCCTTTTTTGCGTCATGCATTTCGATGAGGGAGGGAATCGCCTTGTTAAAGCGCACGCCGCTATTTCCGGTATACGCCCGTTACAACGCCAAAACAGTCGAATTTGGCGGCTGGGAAATGCCGGTGCAGTTTTCAAGCATCAAGGAAGAGCATGAAGCGGTAAGGACGCGCGCCGGACTGTTTGACGTCTCCCACATGGGGGAAATTGCGGTCCGCGGCCGCGGAAGCCTTGCCTTTTTGCAAAAACTGATGACGAACGATGTCGCCAAGCTTCGTCCAGGGCGGGCGCAATACACGCTCATGTGCAACGAAGATGGCGGCACGGTCGATGATTTGCTTATTTATCAAAAAGGAGAGAGCGACTATTTGCTTGTCGTCAACGCCGCCAATACGGAAAAAGATTTTGCCTGGCTGAATGAGCACATCGATGCGGATGTCGAGCTTGACAACGTTTCAGCGCAAACGGCGCAGCTTGCTCTGCAAGGACCAGCGGCCGAACGCGTGCTGCAAAAATTAACCAATCTGGATTTGCCGGCGATGCGTCCGTTTTCGTTCCAAGACAATGTGGAAGTGGCCGGCGTAAAGGCGCTCGTCTCGCGCACCGGCTATACGGGCGAAGACGGGTTCGAGATCTATTGCCAGGCAGAGGATGCCATCACGTTATGGGAGGCCATTTTAACAGCCGGGGCCGAAGACGGCGTCCTCCCATGCGGACTGGGAGCGCGCGATACGCTCCGGTTTGAGGCGTGTCTGCCGCTTTACGGCCAAGAATTGTCCGAAACGATCTCCCCGCTTGAAGCCGGGCTCGGGTTTGCCGTCAAAACGGAAAAAGAATCGCCGTTTATCGGCCAGGCCGCGTTAAAGCGGCAAAAAGAAGCCGGACCGCCGCGGCGGCTTGTCGGCATCGAGATGATGGACCGCGGCATTCCGCGCCATGGCTACCGGGTATTTGCCGGGAGCGCTGAAGTCGGATTCATTACGACCGGCACGCAGTCGCCGACGCTGAAGAAAAACATCGGGTTGGCGCTCGTGACAGCGGATGTTGCCGCAGCCGGTCAGGTCGTGGAGGTGGACATTCGCGGCAAGCGCTTGAAGGCGAAGATTGTACCGATCCCGTTTTACAAGCGGACGAAGTCATAAGCAAGGAGGAAAATACGGTGCTCCATCGTTATTTGCCGATGACGGAAGAAGACAAGCAGGAAATGTTGCGAACGATCGGCGTTGCATCCATTGATGAGCTGTTCGCCGACATTCCAGAACAAGTGCGTTTTCGCGGCGAGTTGAACGTGAAACCGGCGAAGTCGGAGCCGGAGCTATGGAAAGAGTTAAGCGCGTTAGCGGACAAAAACGCCAACGCCAAGCAATATGTTTCCTTTTTAGGAGCGGGCGTGTATGACCACTATATTCCGGCCGTGGTCGACCACGTCCTGTCGCGCTCCGAATTTTATACGGCGTATACGCCGTACCAGCCGGAGATTTCCCAAGGCGAACTGCAAGCCATTTTTGAGTTCCAAACGATGGTATGCGAGCTGACAGGCATGGATGTCGCCAATTCGTCGATGTACGACGGCGGCACGGCGCTCGCGGAAGCGGTGCTGCTTGCTGCCGCTCATACGAAGCGGACGAAAGTGCTTATTTCCGCGGCCGTTCACCCGCAATACCGCGATGTCGTGCGCACGTATGCGAAAGGGCAGAGATTAGAGGTAAAAGAAATTGCGTACGACGGCGGTGTTACCGATCTTCAAGCGCTTGAAGCGGAAATGGGGGATGACGTGGCGTGTGTGGTCGTCCAATACCCGAACTTCTTCGGGCAAATCGAGCCGCTCAAGGCGATGGAGCCGCTCGTCCATGAAAAGAAAAGCCTGTTCATTGTCGCGAGCAATCCGCTTGCCCTTGGCATTTTGACCCCGCCCGGCGCATTAGGGGCGGACATCGTCGTCGGCGATATGCAGCCGTTTGGCATCCCGATGCAGTTCGGCGGCCCACATTGTGGGTATTTCGCTGTCAAAGCGCCGCTGATGCGGAAAATTCCAGGCCGGCTCGTCGGGCAAACGAAAGATGAAGACGGGCGCCGCGGGTTTGTGTTGACGCTGCAGGCGCGCGAGCAGCATATCCGCCGCGATAAAGCGACATCCAATATTTGCTCGAACCAGGCGCTGAATGCCCTCGCCGCCTCGGTGGCGCTCTCGGCGCTCGGAAAACGGGGCGTAAAAGAGATGGCGACGATGAACATGCAAAAGGCGCATTATGCGAAACAGGCATTCGAACAGCACGGGGTTGTGTCGCCGTTTGCCGGTCCATTTTTCAATGAATTCGTCATCCGGCTCAACCGTCCGGTTTCTGAGGTGAACGCCCGCCTGCTCGAAAAGGGGATCATCGGCGGCTACGACCTTGGCGGTGATTATCCGGAACTTTCCAATCATATGCTTGTTGCTGTCACCGAACTGCGCACGAAAGAAGAAATCGATCGGT
This sequence comes from [Flavobacterium] thermophilum, assembly GCA_900450595.1. GTDB lineage: Bacteria > Bacillota > Bacilli > Bacillales > Anoxybacillaceae > Geobacillus > Geobacillus thermophilus. Next base: position 1,600,828 of record UGGS01000001.1, on the reverse strand, counting down.
TCGTCAATGAATTGGGGGATTGCCATGCATAACGATCAACCGCTTATTTTCGAACGAAGCAAGCCGGGACGGATCGCCTACAGCCTGCCGGCGCTCGATGTTCCGGCTGTCGATGTCAGCGAGCTTGTGCCGCCCGATTATTTGCGTTCTGAAGAACCGGAACTGCCGGAAGTATCGGAGCTCGATTTGATGCGCCATTACACGGCGCTTTCCAAGCGAAACCACGGCGTTGATTCCGGGTTTTACCCGCTTGGATCGTGCACGATGAAATACAATCCGAAAATCAATGAAAACGTCGCCCGTCTCGCCGGGTTTGCCCACATCCACCCGCTGCAGCCGGAAGAAACGGTGCAAGGGGCGCTTGAGTTGATGTACGACTTGCAGGAGCATTTAAAAGAAATCACGGGCATGGATGCGGTCACCTTGCAGCCGGCCGCCGGCGCCCATGGCGAGTGGACCGGGCTTATGATGATCCGCGCTTACCATGAGGCCAACGGCGATTTCAACCGGACGAAGGTAATCGTCCCGGATTCGGCGCACGGTACGAATCCGGCGTCGGCAACCGTTGCGGGGTTTGAGACAGTGACGGTCAAATCGACTGCCGCCGGCCTTGTTGATTTGGAGGATTTGCGGCGCGTCGTCGGCCCTGACACAGCGGCGCTCATGCTCACGAACCCGAACACGCTCGGGCTGTTTGAAGAGCAAATCGTCGAAATGGCGGAAATCGTCCATGCAGCGGGCGGCAAGCTGTACTATGACGGCGCGAACTTAAACGCCATCCTCGGCAAGGCGCGCCCCGGCGATATGGGCTTTGACGTCGTCCATTTGAACTTGCATAAAACGTTCACCGGCCCGCACGGCGGCGGAGGGCCAGGATCGGGCCCGGTCGGGGTGAAAGCTGATCTTGTGCCGTTTTTGCCGAAACCGGTCATCGCCAAAGGGGAAAACGGCCGTTGCTACCTTGACTACGACCGTCCACAGTCAATCGGCCGCGTCAAGCCGTTTTACGGCAATTTCGGCATCAACGTCCGGGCGTACACGTACATCCGCTCGATGGGGCCGGACGGTTTGAAAGCGGTGAGCGAATACGCCGTTTTAAACGCCAACTATATGATGCGCCGTCTTGCCGAGTATTACGATTTGCCGTATGACCGCCATTGCAAGCATGAGTTTGTCTTATCCGGCAAGCGGCAAAAGAAACTTGGCGTCAGAACGCTTGACATCGCGAAACGGCTGCTTGATTTCGGCTTCCATCCGCCGACCATTTACTTCCCGCTCATCGTCGAAGAGTGCATGATGATTGAGCCGACCGAGACGGAGTCGAAAGAGACGCTCGATGCGTTCATCGATGCGATGATTCAAATTGCCAAGGAAGCGGAAGAAACTCCGGAAATCGTTCAAGAAGCGCCGCATACGACGGTCGTCAAGCGGCTTGATGAAACGACCGCAGCGCGCAAGCCGATTTTGCGCTATCAAAAGCCGACAAACTGATCCGTGATACCGACAAACGGCTCGCCCGACAGTGGGCGGGCCGTTTCGTTTGGGGACAGCTGCATTGCTATGGCGGCATTGACAGAAAAGTCGAGTTAGTTTATTATATAAACTAATAGCAATGGCTGATCCATCATTCGCGGTGCATACTAAAAGTCATGACGAAAAGGATGACCGAAAACGTGAGGACAGGGAACATCACTCTTGTCAAAAAAATAAATAAACAGCTCGTCCTGAAATTGATCCGCGACCAACACCCGATTTCACGCGCCGATATTGCGAAAACGACCGGACTGAATAAAGCGACGGTTTCAGCGCTCGTCGATGAGCTGATCGCCGAGCATTTTGTCCATGAAAGCGGCATCGGCGTCTCCACAGGCGGACGCCGGCCGCTCATGCTCCGCTTTAATGCCGACGCCGGTTCGCTTGTCGGCGTCGAGCTCGGCGTTAACTATTTGTACGCCGTGGTGACGAACTTAAATGCTGAAATCATATGGGAGCAGCGGCGTTCGTTCCGCCCGTCCGAAGGGCAGGAGGCGATTGTCGGCGAGATGGCCGAATTGGTTGAAGCCGCGGTCCGCCGGGCGCCGACGACGCCGTACGGCGTAATGGGAATCGGCATCGGGGTGCCGGGCGTTGTCCATACGGAAAGCGGGACGGTGATTTTTGCGCCGAACTTGCGTTGGGGCGATGTGGCGTTGGCATCGGCCTTGCAAAAGCGATGGCCGCAATATCCGGTTATTGTGGAAAACGAGGCGAAACTGGCGGCGCTTGGCGAAAAATGGTTCGGCGCCGGCAAGGAGTTTGCCCATTTTGTGTATATTAGCGCCGGCATCGGCATCGGCGCCGGCGTCGTCCTTCATCATCAGCTGTATCGCGGGGTGAACGGGCTAGCGGGCGAGATCGGCCATCATACGATCGATGTCAACGGCGTCCGCTGTACTTGCGGCAATACCGGCTGCTGGGAAATGTACGCTTCACAAAAATATATTGAACGCCGTTTGGCCGAAGAAGGCCGTTCGGAGTGGCTGGACGACCGCTTTTCCATCGCCGCGATGGCGCTGGCGGCCGAAAACGATGCCCAGCTGGCGCGCATTTTGGAAGAAACGGGCCGCTATCTCGGCATCGGGCTGCTGCAGGTGATTTATGCGTACAACCCGGAGGCGGTCATTATCGGCGGCCCGCTGGCCCAGGCGGGCGAGTACGTGCTCGGCCCGGCTCGTCAAGAAGTGAGGAAGCGGATTCTCGTCAAAAAAGAAAGCGAGCCGTCCATCACCGCCTCGAAGCTGAAAGAGAAAAGCTGCGCCATCGGTGCGGCTGCTTCGGTGCTTGAGGCGGTCGTCCTGCCGCCGGAATTTGAGACGGCTCCTTGACGGCCGCAACAGCAAAGGCGCCTGCCTATATAGATGCAATTTGAAGATTTACCATTTGCAGCTTTTATCGACTGTCAGGCGACCGAACAACGCCGCTTCACAGACCCATATATGGGTCTGTGAAGCAGGTGGTTGTTCGGTCTTCCGTCACGCCTTGGCGTGACGGGGCAAGCCTATGGCTTGCCTTCGACAGTCGAAAATGGACAAACCGCTTTTCCGTCAAGGATATGTTAAACTTCTTCGTTGCATCTATATAGTCCGGCAGCGCGCCTCTTTTTGCTGATCGCTACGCTTTTTTCTTCACTTTCCCGGTCCACGTTTTAAATCCGCCTTTTAAATGGTACAAATCGCGATACCCTTTCCGGTAAAGCATTTGTGCGGCCCGCCCGCTGCGCAGCCCGTTTTGGCAATATAAATAAATCGGCTGGTCTTTGCGCAATTCTTTCATGCGCATGCGCAGTTGGGTCAGCGGGATGTTGCGCGCCCCTAAAATATGTCCAGCCGCAAACTCATCCGGTTCACGGACATCGATCAATTGCGCCTTCCGGTAGCCGGCGCGGAACTCTTCCTCTGTCAATGCTTTGACAATTCTCTTCTGCCAGAAGTACGTAATGACGGAATACACGATGACCGCCCCGAGAATAATGAGCAATGCTTCCACCCGTCATGCCTCCTTTCGCTTTGTCCGCTATTTCCTATTATATAGAGTTGCCGCTCGGAAGCAAAGTGTTTTCGCGATGCCATTTTTCTTCCCTTGGCCGGCGTTGTTTGCTAAACTAGTAAAGGTGATTCTGAAAAGAAGGTGGAACGATGGCTAAAAAGGAAGTATGGCGCTTTATTGACTCCGGCGAGGGCTCGCCGTCGTTTAATATGGCGCTTGATGAGGCGCTCTTAGAGTGGCACAGCGAAGGAAAAATTCCGCCGACGGTCCGCTTTTACGGCTGGAATCCGCCGACGTTGTCGATCGGCTATTTTCAAAAAGTGGAGAAAGAAATTGATTTAGACGCGGTGAAACGGAACGGCCTCGGCTTTGTCCGCCGCCCGACTGGCGGGCGCGGCGTTCTTCATGACAAAGAGTTGACATACAGCGTCATCGTCTCCGAATCGCATCCCGCGATGCCGCAGACGGTGACGGAAGCGTATCGCGTCATCTCCCAGGGCATTTTGGAAGGATTTCGCTTCCTTGGGCTTGACGCGTATTTCGCCGTGCCGAAAACAGAAGAAGAAAAAGCGGATTTGCGCAGCCCGCGCTCGGCTGTTTGCTTTGACGCACCGTCGTGGTACGAACTTGTCGTTGAGGGGCGGAAAATCGCCGGCAGCGCGCAAACGCGGCAAAAAGGCGTCATTTTGCAGCATGGTTCGATTTTGCTCGATTTGGACGAAGACTTGCTGTTCAGCTTGTTTAAATATCCAAACGAGCGGGTGAAAGAGCGTCTGCAGCGCGATTTTAAAAAGAAAGCCGTCGCGATCAATGAGTTGACGAGCCGCACGGTGACGATCGAGGAAGCGAAAGAGGCGTTTTACAAAGGATTTGAAAAAGGATTGAACATCGTATTGGAACCGTACACGCTCACCGCCGAAGAGTTGGCGTACGTCGAAGAGCTGGCGCGGACGAAATACGAAAGCGATGAATGGAACTTTAAGCGTTAGGCGGCAATATGGAACATCGCTCCTGTTTTGGCAAAAACGGCATGGCTGGTCCGTTTTTCGCCGTTTTTTGTCTTTTTTTGCTTGACAAAAACGAAATGATCTGTTCTAAATCACAATATATAGTATGATTTTCGTAAAAAATCATACTATATATTGTTTTTTTCTGTTTGATATGGTAAGGTAGAGAAGACAGGGCAACATTGGCAAAAACATGAGAGATTATATAATTATATAAAAGAGGAGAGATAGGAGAATGACGGTGGCGTCGTCCGAAAAAATGAAAATCAATATTGACAAGCTGAACGAGGATATCCGCCTATTTCCGCAAGTGCATCCGATTACGCCGGATATGCACATCACCCATAAAGGCGTATCCCGTTTGGTCATGTTGGACCGTTATTCGTTTAAGGATACGGAAAAGCTGACGCTCACACCGGGCGATTTCGTTGTGTTGACGATCAAGGAGGACCCGAAATTCCCAGCCCGCGGTCTCGGTTTTATCGTCGATATTGACTGGGAGGCGAAAAAAGCGCGCGTGTTGATTGAAGACGAATACCGGCACGTGCTCGAAGGCGAGGAGGCGGAAACCGGCATTGTCCTTCGATCGCTCGACATTATCGACAAGCCGCTCGAGATTTTCTATGAGCAAATCGCCAAGCGCAATGCGACCGGGCTGGCGGCGGTGGAAAAGACCGAAGAAAAGCGGAAAGAGTGGTTCGAAAAGTTTTATCAAGAGCTCGCCAGCTTGAATTTTGTTCCGGCCGGCCGCGTGTTGTATGGGGCGGGTTCAGGCAAGGAAGTGACGTATTTCAACTGCTATGTGATGCCGTTTGTGAAAGATTCGCGCGAAGGCATTTCCGAACATCGGAAGCAGGTGATGGAAATTATGAGCCGCGGCGGCGGCGTTGGGACGAACGGCTCGACATTGCGGCCGCGCCATACGCTTGCGCGCGGGGTGAACGGCAAATCGTCCGGGTCGGTCTCATGGCTTGACGACATTGCGAAGCTGACCCACCTTGTTGAGCAAGGTGGCTCCCGCCGCGGCGCCCAAATGATTATGCTGGCCGACTGGCACCCGGACATTATCGAATTCATCGTCTCGAAAATGCAAAACCCGCGCATTTTGCGCTACCTGCTTGAAAATATGGAAGACGAGGGCATCAAAAAAGCAGCGCGCGACAAACTGAAATTCACGCCGCTCACCGAGCGGGAGCGGGCGATGTACGAAGCGATCGTCCGGTACAAAAACGCGCCTGACTACGGCGGCTTCACAGAGGAAATTATCAAAGACGCTGAAGAAAAACTGCGCACCGGCGGTACATACACGGTGCACAACCCGGACTTTTTGACCGGTGCGAACATTTCCGTCTGCTTGACGAAAGAATTCATGGAAGCGGTCGAAAAGGACGAAGAATACGCGCTGCGCTTCCCGGACGTAGAAACGTATTCTGAAGAAGAAATGCGCATTTACAATGAAAAATGGCATGAAGTCGGCGATGTGCGCGAATGGGAACAAATGGGCTACCGCGTCCGCGTCTACCGGAAAATCCGCGCCCGCGAGCTTTGGAAGCTGATCAACATTTGTGCGACGTATTCAGCCGAGCCGGGCATTTTCTTCATCGACAATGCCAATGAAATGACGAACGCTCGCGCGTACGGACAAAAAGTCGTGGCGACCAACCCGTGCGGGGAACAGCCCCTTGCGCCATATTCGGTCTGCAACTTGGCCGCCATTAACTTGGCGAACATGGTGGACAAAGAGCGGAAAGTCGTGGACTATGAAAAACTGAAGCGTACGGTTGAAATCGGGGTGCGGATGCAAGACAACGTCATTGATGCTACGCCATACTTCCTTGAGGAAAACAAAAAACAGGCGCTCGGCGAGCGCCGCATCGGCCTTGGCGTCATGGGGCTTGCCGACTTGCTCATTTACTGCGAAAAAGCGTACGGCTCCGAGGAAGGAAATCAACTTGTGGACGAACTGTTCCGCACGATCGCCACGACCGCTTACCGGGCCTCGATCGAGCTGGCGAAAGAAAAAGGCAGCTTCCCGTTTTTGGTCGGCGAAACGGAAGAAGAAACGCAAAAGCTGCGCGAAGCGTTCATCAACACCGGTTACATGAAACGGATGCCGGATGACATTCGCCAAGATATTTTGAAATACGGCATCCGCAACTCACACTTGCTGACGGTGGCGCCGACGGGATCGACGGGGACGATGGTCGGCGTGTCAACCGGGCTGGAGCCGTACTTCTCGTTCTCGTACTACCGGAGCGGGCGCTTGGGCAAATTTATCGAAGTGAAAGCAGACATCGTGCAAGAATATTTGGACAAACATCCGGAAGCCGACCCGAACCATTTGCCGCCTTGGTTTGTGACGGCGATGGACTTGCCGCCGGAAGCGCACGCCGATGTGCAATGCATCATTCAGCGCTGGGTCGACTCGAGCTTGTCGAAAACGGTCAACGCGCCGAGAGGCTACACCGTCGAGCAAGTGCAAAAAGTGTACGAGCGTTTATGGCGCGGCGGCGCGAAAGGCGGCACCGTCTACGTCGACGGCAGCCGCGATGCGCAAGTGTTGACGTTGAAAGCGGAAGAAAACCGGATCGAAGAACAGCTAGAACTGCTTCCAGAAGAACAAGAGGAAAAAGAAACGAAACGCGCCGTCGTGCTTGTCGATACGATTCAAGATGTGCGCGCCACCGATGTGACGATCGGCTCCGAAATCGGCAACATTTGCCCGATTTGCCGCGAAGGAACGGTTGAAGAGATCGGCGGCTGCAACACGTGCACGAACTGCGGCGCCCAGCTGAAGTGCGGCCTGTAATGGCGATACGGATGGGTTTGAATGGATGAAACGCTGGTTTCCGTAGAGGAACCGGCGTTTTTTTTTACATAAAAGGCAAAAGCCAAAATATAGTGGTAAAAGGCGGAAACGTTCAGTCCGAAAGAGGCGCTAGAGCGCGCCATTCGCTACGGGGCGTCCATCCAATACGATGCGGCGGCGGCTTCGCCGTTTTACCGCTATACAGATGAACAAGGGCGACAACATGAAGTGTGGTTTGAGGACGCCCGCAGCGCGTTGGCGAAATTTGACTTGGTGAAAGAATACGGATTGCGCGGAATCAGCTACTGGGTGCTCGGGTATCCGTATCCGGAAAACTGGGTGCTGTTGGAAGACAATTTCCGCATTCGCAAGCGTGGGTAAGCTAAGCAGTTAGAGCGTATGCGCCGGTCATCGGGCATGCGCTTTTATTTTGGTCATCGGGCATGCGCTTTTATTTTGTTTCTTGGAGTTCGAGCCGCTTTTTGAGTTGATACATTTCCAGATCGTGCTGGCCGATCTTATGATTTAAATATTCAATCGCAATGTTCGCGTTACGCCAATCATGTGACAGTATCTCGAACATACGCCGATGCTCAGCCAGCTCGTCCTCGATTTTTTTGAAATGGCTGCGCGTTTCGATGATGAAATGGTCCAACTTTTCCTCGAGGCGCTGTTGTCGTTCTTCGAGGCGTTGTTGCCGTTCTTCGAGGCGTTGTTGCCGTTCTTCGAGGCGATGTTGCCGTTCTTCGAGGCGCTGTTGCCGTTCTTCGAGGCGCTGTTGTCCGGCTTCTAGTCGGTCGAGGCGTTCATGAATCGGCTGCAACTCCTCTTTCAGCACTGAGCGAAGCAATTCGACAAGCTCGTGAGACATTCTGCATCCCCCCTTTCAGCTTAGTTTTATTGTATCATTGCGTTTATGAGCTGTCATGGCAAATCGCAAAGGAGTACGAATGTTTTGAAAGGAGATCCATTTGTTGAAACGAATATAGTGATCGAAAGGATCGATTTTCTAGTTGGTGGGATCCAGTGACATGAAGAGTATGAAGAAGTTTGTGAAAAAGTTGAAGAAGAGGGGAGAGGATCAAGTTGAATTTCACATGGGTTGAGAATACCAGCAAATTGTGGCTGAAACCGATGGACATGGTCGTTGGTTTCGCTGGGAGATGAACATATCAAATGAGGGGCAATGAACTTTCCATGAAAAATGGTGCCAAGCAAAAGAAGCATGCGATTTCCCTCCAACCTTGAACCATACTAACATCAAAATATGGACAACTATAAGTGGGGGCGGTACGGCATCGGCAAATACGTGTATCGTGACGAGGAGGCGCAGGAGCTGGAGGAAACGATGCGTTCGTACATTGCCCGCTTTTTCCCGGCGGCTGAGGTGCAGTATTTTACGTAATGCCCCTTTTATGGTACAATAGAAATGATTGCTATTTTTGTCTGCCAAAAGGGCCGACGCATCGGAGTGACGGTATAGGCCGGGGGATTTGCTGGCGGCAGGCAAACGTTGCAGGAGGGGACAAACGTTGCCGACACCAAGCATGGAAGATTATATTGAGCAAATTTACATGTTGATTGAAGAAAAAGGCTATGCCCGCGTTTCGGACATCGCGGAAGCGTTGTCCGTTCACCCTTCTTCAGTGACGAAAATGGTGCAAAAGCTCGATAAAGATGAATATTTGGTGTATGAAAAGTACCGCGGCCTTGTCTTGACGCCGAAAGGAAAAAAAATCGGCCAACGGCTTGTGTACCGCCATGAGCTGCTTGAGCAGTTTCTTCGCCTCATTGGCGTCAACGAAGAAAACATTTACCGCGATGTGGAAGGGATTGAACACCATTTGAGTTGGAACGCCATCGACCGGATTGGCGATTTGGTGCAATATTTTCAAGAGGACGAACGCCGTCTTGAGGCGCTGCGCGACGTGCAAAAGCGCAATGAGCAAGGGGAGTAAGCGACTGCTTGCTCTTTTTTGTTTTTCGTACTAAACGCCTTTTCTTTCTCTTACATATATATAAACAGCGAGAAAGGGGAGGCGGCGATGAACATTGATCTCGTCTTTTCCGGCGGCGGAGTGAAAGGGTTTGCGTTGCTGGGGGCGTATGAGGCCATTGAAGAAAAAGGGCTGCGCTGGAAGCGGCTTGCCGGGACGAGCGCCGGGGCGCTGCTTGCTGCGCTGCTGGCGGCTGGATACACCGCCCGTGAGATGACGCAGTTGTTCGAGGAGCTTAGGCTGGAGCAGTTTTTGGATGAACGGGCGTCGTGGGTTCCGTTTTCTGTTTGGAAGTGGGTGCGCCTATATTGGCATTTAGGAGTTTATAAGGGAAACGTGTTTGAACAGTGGATCGAATCGGCGCTCGCTGCCCGCGGAGTGCGTACGTTTCGGGATGTACCAGCCGACAGTTTGTATATCGTTGCCTCCGATGTGACGAACGGGCGCATCGTCGTGCTGCCGGATGATTTGGCGATATACGGCATTGACCCCGGCTCGTTTTCGATCGCCAAGGCGGTGCGGATGAGCACGAGCATTCCGTACTTTTTCGAGCCGGTCCGCCTTCACGGACGGGACGGCACCTCCCTCATCGTTGACGGCGGGGTGCTCAGCAACTTTCCGCTGTTTCTCTTTGATGAAGAAAAAGAAACGAAAAAACGGCCGGTGCTCGGCGTTCAATTGAGCGCCAAGCCCGGCCAACGGCCGAAACGGCGCATTGCCAACGCGCTTGATTTGTACGAAGCGTTGTTTGCGGCGATGAAAGAGGCGCATGACGCCCGCTATATTTCGCGCCGCCATGAAAAAAACATCATCTTTTTGCCGGTGGAAAACGTTCTTGCGACCGAGTTTTCCATCGACCTGGAAGCGCGCCGGCGTCTCATTGACTATGGGCGCGAGCGGGCGCGGCAGTTTTTGCGGCGGTGGGCGTTTTGAGCGCCCAAAACAAAAAAGAATCAAGCTAAAAGGAAGCCCGATTCTTTTTTTTGCCTTTTTTGCCCTCGATGACGGTCAAATGCGGAGTCGCCGTTCGCTTTTTCAACGGCCGTTTTAGTTTCGCCGGCTTCGGCTGCTTGCGCGCGGAGCGGGGATGAAGCTTTTTCGACTGCCGCACCGCTTTTAGATACGACAATCGTTCTTTGCTAGTGCGGCGTTGGTAGACGAAACGGTAAAAGAGATAAATCGCGGCTGCAAACAGCGCAACAAACAACAGCTGGCGAAACAGCACCGTCGGATGGGCAAAAAGGGTATACACAATGCCAAGCGTCCCAAGCAAAATCATAAGTCCGGCGAGCGGGTGAACAGCCCTGCGCCGCAATGAATCCACCCCCTTTACGATTACTGCACCGCTTTTTTCGCTTCCGCTTCCGCCTCTAAACGAAGAAGCTGCTGGAACGAAGCGATGGCCACTTCCACTTGGTCGTCGTCCGGCTCTTTTGTCGTCAGCCGCTGCAGCCATAGACCGGGATAGCCCAGCCAGCGCAGCAACGGAATGTCCCTCCATTTATTTGTAAACTGCAGCACCTCAAACGAAACGCCGAGCACGACCGGAATTAAGGCGAGCCGGTTCACAATCCGCAGCCAAAGCGGATCGGTCGGCACGAACAAATACAGAAACAAGCCGACGATGACGGTAAATAAAATGAAGCTGCTGCCGCACCGGTAGTGAAGGCGCGAGGCGCGTTGGACATGTTCGACAGTGAGCGGCCAGCCCGCTTCATAGGCGTTGATCACTTTATGTTCCGCCCCGTGGTATTGAAAGACGCGTTTTACAAGCGGCGTCAAGGAAATAAAGTAAATGTAGCCGAGCAATAAGGCGAGCTTAAAAGCCCCTTCAAGCAAAATTTGCCCCGTTTTTCCCGGGATGAGCGGCTTGAAAGCGGCGGCGAGCAACGCTGGGATGAGCGTGAACACCGTTTTGGCGAACAAAAACGAGAGCACGCCGATCGCGGCGGCGCCGAGAATCAGCGTCAGGTTGGAACTGCTTTCGGCCTCCGTCTGTTCTTCCCCTGGGGCGACGTCATACCGTTCGCTTGCAAACTGCAAATGTTTGGCCCCGGTTGCGCTCGCTTCAATAATGGCGACGATGCCGCGGACAAACGGGATTTTTTTGAAGGCGGCCAGCGTCGGATTGGCGCGGCGCAGTGCGGAAAAGTACTCGATCGTTCCATCGGTGCGGCGAATGGCGGTGACAGAATGCGTTTTGCCGGCAAACATGACCCCTTCGACAACCGCCTGGCCGCCGTATAACGGTTTCTCTTGTTTCATCGGGCAAACACCAACCTATTTTTTTATGTTTATTATTTTATTCTACAAGAAACGTCCGGAAACCTCTAGGTTGATGTTACTGTTATGATTTCCAAAAAATCCATTATTTACACAGAGGCGGTCATTTTTTTGCTTGATTCATGGGGCGGCAAATTGCAGGTCATACTAACAGACAAGGAGGTGCAGCATGATGGCGGAACAGAAAGGAAAACTGGAGCAAGAAAAAACGGAGCGGCCGATGACGCTCATGCAAAAAACGGTTATCACCGGATTTGTCGGCGGGGTGTTTTGGAGCTTGATGGGCTATTTGGCTTACTTTTTCAACTTCAGCGAAATCAGTCCGAACATGATTCTCATCCTGTGGGTCGCCGGCGACTGGAAATACGGCAAAGCCGGCAATTATGCGGCTATTGTGTTGATCGGCATCATTTCCATTGCGGCGGCGCTTCTTTACTATGCACTGCTAAGGAACATCCGCGGCATGTGGGCGGGAATGTTGTATGGCGCTGCGCTTTGGGTAGTGGTGTTTTATTTGCTCAATCCGCTGTTTCCGAACGTGAAGCCGGTTGCGGATTTAGAGACGAATACGGTCATTACAACGCTCTGCTTGTACATTTTGTACGGCGTGTTTGTCGGGTATTCGGTTTCTTTCGAGGCGCAGGAAATGAACCGGCCGTCGCCAAGCGCTGAACCGCAGGCGGCCAAGGAAGGAAGCTAAGCTGTCGGCCAAAGCGGGCGCATATGGCGGAAACTGCTGCGATCATGGTAAAATAAAGAAGGTTTCCATATTTTTTAGGCGCAGCCGATCTCGCGCATCGGCAACCGCCAACGTATCACATCGCCTTTGTATTACAATATTCATGGGCAGAGGAGAATGAAACATGGAAAAGCTGGAAAGGCTTCGAGCGTTGCTTGAAGAGCAGCATCTTGACGGGCTGTTGGTGACAAACGGCTGCAACCGCCGCTACATTACCGGATTCACTGGCACCGCCGGCGTTGCGCTTGTCAGCCGCCAAGGGGCGGTCTTTATTACGGATTTTCGCTATGTCGAGCAGGCGGCCAAGCAAGTTGAAGGATTTGAAATCGTCCAGCACAGCGGACCGATCGTCGATGAAATCGCGAAACAAGTGAAGCGGCTCGGGATCAAAACGCTCGGCTTTGAGCAGGAGCATGTGACGTATGCGGCGTACAAGGCGTATGAAGAGGCGATTGATGCCGAGCTTGCGCCGACATCCCATGTCGTGGAAAAGTTGCGCTTGATTAAGTCGGAAGCAGAGATTAAGATATTAAAGGAAGCAGCGGAAATTGCCGATGCCGCATTTGCTCATATTTTGTCGTTCATTCGTCCGGGCGTCAAAGAAATTGAAGTGGCGAATGAGCTTGAATTTTTTATGCGCAAGCAAGGGGCGTCTTCGTCCTCCTTCGATACGATCGTCGCCTCTGGCTACCGTTCGGCGCTGCCGCACGGGGTGGCGTCCGAAAAAACGATCGAGCGCGGCGAACTCGTCACGCTTGATTTCGGGGCTTACTACAAGGGATATTGTTCCGACCTGACAAGGACGGTCGCCGTCGGCCAAGTCAGCGCTGAGCTGCAAACGATTTATGGCATTGTCCTTGAAGCGCAGCGGCGCGGCATGCGCGGAATCAAAGCGGGCATGACCGGCAAAGAGGCTGACGCACTGACGCGCGATTATATTCGCGAACAAGGGTATGGCGATTATTTCGGACATTCAACCGGCCACGGCATCGGCCTTGAAATTCACGAAGGGCCGACGCTTTCGGCCCGCTCCGATGCGGTGCTGGAGCCGGGCATGGTTGTGACGGTCGAGCCCGGCATTTACATCCCGGGGCTCGGCGGGGTGCGCATTGAGGATGATGCGGTCATTACCGCCGATGGGAACGAAGCGCTCACTCATTCGCCGAAAGAACTGATCATTTTATAACGGATAGCGTGAGGAGGATTTCGGGCAATGATTTCAGTCAACGATTTTCGCACAGGACTTACCATCGAGGTCGACGGCGAGATTTGGCGCGTCCTTGAGTTTCAGCACGTCAAGCCGGGCAAGGGTGCGGCGTTCGTCCGTTCGAAACTGCGAAATTTGCGCACCGGCGCCATTCAAGAGCGGACGTTCCGCGCCGGCGAAAAAGTGAACCGGGCGCAAATTGACACGCGCAAAATGCAATATTTGTACGCCAACGGCGATCAACACGTCTTTATGGACATGGAAACGTACGAGCAAATTGAGCTGCCGGCAAAGCAAATCGAACATGAGCTCAAGTTTTTGAAAGAAAATATGGAAGTGTTCATCATGATGTACCAGGGCGAAACGATCGGCATCGAGCTGCCGAATACCGTTGAGCTGAAAGTTGTTGAAACCGAGCCGGGCATTAAAGGCGACACCGCTTCCGGCGGTTCGAAACCGGCCAAGCTTGAAACCGGCCTTGTCGTTCAAGTGCCATTTTTCGTCAACGAAGGCGACACCCTCATCATCAATACGGCTGACGGCACATACGTGTCACGGGCGTAAGAACCTGAACAAGGGCAGCACTGATCCGGAATGTTCCGGGCCGGTGCTGTTTTTATGCGCCAAAGGTGCCCCGTCCTGCTTCGTTGTCCATCCCCGTTTTCACCGGCAAAAACTTCTTCTGAAACGGCTTGTTCCCGCATACGTTTGTACTAATCCATCTCTATTCGCTAAATGAGGAGGGACACATGAAACATTGGCTGCGATCGATCGATTCGTCCGTTTTGGCGATGGCGGGCATGCGGATGTTGTCGGCGCTTATTGAACTGAGTGCAGCGCTGCTGATGTTGGTCTTTAATGATGTAAGAAAGGCGCTCGCCATTAACGCCGTGCTCGCTGCTGTCGGCCCGACTGTGCTGATCGTAACGATGGCGATCGGTCTGCTTTCGCTGGCGGACGAGCTTTCGTTTTCTCGGCTCGCGTTCATCGCGCTCGGGGTGGCGCTCATTTTGTTCGGCATTTACAAGTAAGGCATAAACAGCATCTTCCGCCCATACATATAGACTAGTCCACCAAAAAGGGGGAGGGCCATGGAAGCGGTATGGGGAATTTTGCCGAAAACGATCGCCGCTGTGCTGCAGCAGATGCCTTCCTGGGGGCGCAGCATCGAAGAAATCCGCATCCGTATTTCCCGGCCGCTTGAAGTGATCGTCGATGGGAAGGCCCGCTTGCTGCCATATGAAGTGACGAAAGAGGACGGCGTGTACTTGCTCAACAAGTTGAGCCATTATTCGATTTATGCCGTCGAAGAGGAGCTGAGGCGTGGATTTATGACGATTGAAGGCGGCCATCGCGTCGGGCTCGCCGGCAAAGTCGTTACAGAAGGGGGCAAGGTGAAAGCCATCCGCGATGTCGCCTCCTTTAACATCCGCATTGCCAAAGAGCAAATCGGCATTGCCGATCCGCTGATTCCGTATGTGTATGATGGGCGCTGGCGCCATACGATGATCATCGGTTCCCCGCAGACCGGCAAAACGACGCTGTTGCGCGACGCGGCGCGCCTGATCAGCAGCGGAACTGGGCGCATTCCGGCGCAAAAGGTGGCGATCGTTGACGAGCGGTCGGAAATCGCCGGCTGCGTGAAAGGCATTCCGCAATTTTCGTTCGGCCCACGCCTTGATGTGTTGGACGCTTGTCCGAAAGCGGAAGGGATGATGATGATGATTCGCTCGATGAGTCCGGATGTCATGATTGTGGATGAAATTGGGCGCGAGGAAGACAGCGAAGCGGTGCTGGAGGCGGCGAATGCCGGCGTTTCGATATGGACGACCGTGCACGGGCGCACCGTTCGAGATGTTTGGCAGCGGCCGACGTTGCGTCCGGTCATGGAGCAACGGGTGTTTGAACGGTTTATTGAGCTGACGAACGTCCCGCATCCCGGCTTCATCCGGCGCATTGTTGACGCCAACGGCGCCGTGCTGTACGAGCGGGCGGTGGCGGGCCGATGAAGTGGCTGGGCGCCTTGTTGATTCTTGCCGCCTCCACTTGGATGGGGATGGCAGCCGCCCGCGCCTTGTACGAACGGCCGCGCCAGCTTCGCCAGCTGAAAGCGGCGCTCAGGGCGTTCGAAGCGGAAGTGATGTACGGACATACGCCGCTTGCCGAGGCATCTCAGCATATCGCCCGCCAGACGGCCGCTCCGATTGGCGAGCTGTTTGCCCAGTTTGCGGCGGCGTTGCATGCGTGTGAAACGAGCGTGGCCGAAGCATGGGAAAAAAGCTTGCGGGCTGTATGGGGGAAGACCGCGCTCAAACAAGGAGAGTGGGAAGTGATGAAACAGTTTGGCGCCACGCTCGGCCAGTATGACCGGCTCACCCAGCAACAGCAAATCGCCTTGGCGCTCGCCCATCTTGAGCGGGAGGAAGCGGAGGCGCTGGACGATCAGGCGCGCTATGGCAAAATGGCGAAAAGTTTAGGCGTGTTAGCCGGGCTGCTGCTCGTCATTTTACTCATGTAGACAGGAGGCAGGACGAATGGGCATCGATGTCGATATCATTTTAAAAATCGCCGGCGTCGGCATCGTCATCGCGTTTTTGCATACGGTGCTCGACCAGATGGGAAGGAAAGAATACGCCCAGTGGGTGACGCTGCTCGGCTTTATTTATATTTTGTTTATGGTCGCTTCGATTGTAAGCGATTTGTTTCAAAAAATTAAAGATGTCTTTTTGTTCCGCGGGTAGGGGGAGAGGCCATGGACATTTTGCAAATCGTCGGCCTCGGGTTGGTGGCGACGTTCCTCGTTGTGCTGCTGCAAGAACAAAAATCGAGCCTCTCCTTTTTATTGACCGTTTTTGTCGGCTGCACCATTTTTTTGCTGCTTGTTGACCAAATCAGCGATATTTTGCTGACGCTGCGGGAGATGGCGGAAGGCGCCCACATTCAAATGGTGTACTTGGAAACGATGTTGAAAATTATCGGCATTGCCTACATCGCCGAGTTTGCCGCGCAAATTTCCAAAGACGCCGGCCAAGGGGCGATCGCCGCCAAAATTGAGCTCGGCGGCAAAATCGTCATTTTGGCGCTCGCCGTCCCGATTTTGACTGCCATCATTGAAGCGGTCATCAGCCTCATTCCGGCGGCGCGATAAGGAGGGAACGGATTGAAGCGGACAGCGTTCCTCATTGCGGGGCTGCTCTCTCTCTTTTTTTGCCCGTTCGTCGTACAAGCTGCGAGCGATGGGCCGTCCGTCAGCGAGCAGCTCGCTCATTTGGATGTCAGCGACATCCGCCGTTATTGGGAAACGATCGTCCATGAGTATGGGGGCTTTTTGCCGGAAAGCGAAAAAGGGCCGCTCTCCGATTTTTTAAGCGGCGACCGGCAATGGTCGCCCGTCGAGTGGCTGAAAGCGCTCGCCCGTTATTTATTTTATGAACTGCAAGTCAACGGGAAGCTGCTTGGGACGCTCATTTTGCTCGCTGTCTTCAGCACCGTGCTGCAATCGCTGCAAAACGCGTTCGCCCAGCAGGAGGTAAGCAAAATCGCCCACGCCGTCGTCTACATGGTGCTGTTGTTGATCGCCTTAAACAGCTTCCGCCTCGCAACCGGCTATGCGCTCGAGGCGGTGCGGACGATGAGCCATTTTATCATCGCCCTCGTTCCGCTTTTGCTCGCCTTGCTCGCCTCCTCCGGCGGCGTCGTATCGGCGGCGTTTTTCCATCCGATCATTTTGTTTTTGATGAACACAACCGGCGTTGTCGTGGAATATGTCACGCTCCCGCTTCTGTTGCTAGCGGCGCTTTTAAGCGTCGTCAGCACGCTCAGCGACCGGTACAAGGCGACCCAGCTTGCCGATTTGTTGAACAAGGCCGCCCTCGGTTTGCTCGGCCTCATTTTGACGGTTTTCCTTGGCGTTATGTCGGTGCGGGGGGCAACAGCGGCGGTGGCGGACGGGGTGGCGCTGCGGGCGGCGAAATTTGTCACCGGCAACTTCATCCCGGTCGTCGGCAAGCTGTTTACTGATGCAGCCGATACGGTCGTTGCCGCTTCGATGCTGCTCAAAAATGCGGTCGGATTGGTCGGGGTGGCTGTGTTGTTGATGATTGCCATCTTTCCGGCGGTGAAAATTTTCGCCATCGTCATCATCTACAAACTATCAGCCGCGCTGTTGCAGCCGCTTGGCGGCAGTCCGGTGCTGTCTTGCCTCAACATTATCGGCAAAAGCATCGCCTATGTGCTCGCGGCGCTTTTGATCGTCTCGCTCATGTTTTTCTTCAGCCTCACCGTCATGGTTATGGCAGGGAATATTACGATGATGGTCCGCTAGGAGGAACGTTATGCAGCTTGTGATTGAATGGGTGACGAACATCATTTTGTTTTTGTTGTTTGCCATCATCATCGATTTTTTGCTGCCGTCCGGGACGATGCAAAAATATGTCAAAATGGTCGTCGGACTTTTGCTTCTCCTAATTATGTTGACGCCGGTGCTCCGGATGGCTTCGGCGGATCCGGATCAGCTTGTCGCTTCAGCACTTGCCCGTTTTTCCGACGGCTTCAAGGGGGAAGAGGCGATAAAAAATCAAATGGAACAACAGAAAAAAGAAATACAAGCTTCACAACGCGCATATATTTTAGAACAAATGGCTGTCCAGCTCGAAAACGACGTAAACGGGGAGTTGATGGAAAAGTATGGATTGAAGGCTGATATCAAAGTTTACGCCGATCACAACGAAAATTGGCGCATGCCAGAGGACATCAAGACGATTGAAGTGGCGCTTTTGAAACAACGCCCTGCCGGCGCGGTGGAGCCGGTTGTCATCGATACAACAAAGCCGCCGGCTTTGCCCGAGAGCGATGCCTCGCTGGCTGAAGAGGTGCGCGCCTTTCTCGCCGGCAAATGGGAAGTCGATGAAAATAAAATTGCCGTGCAATTTAGAGGGAGGGAATAGGGGGGATGCTCTCGTTTTTCAAACGGTTTCTTTCTTCCCCGCCCAAAGACGGGAACGGGGAAGGGGCGCGAAAACACATGCCGTTCTCATATGTCGTTGTCCTGCTGCTGGCCGGTGTGGCGCTCATGGCGGCGAGTCACTTTGCGGGTAGCGCAGACGATGCCGAAGCCAAGCCTTCCGCCAATCAGCCGGAATCCCCGTCCGAGCCGGCGTTTTTGTCGAGCAAGGAGACAAAGGATAAAGTGATCGCCGCCTATGAGGAACGGTACGAGAAGGAGTTGAAAGCCGCCCTCGAAGCAATTGAAGGGGTTGAGGATGTCACCGTTGTCGTCAACCTTGACTCAACCGAGCTGAAGCTGTTTGAGAAAAAACGCTCGACCCAGCAGCAAACGACCGAAGAAAGCGACAAGGAAGGCGGAAAACGGACGATTGAAAATCAGTCGACAAACGAAGAAGTGATCATCATCCGCAATGGCGACGAGGAAACGCCGCTTGTTGTCGCCACGAAAAAGCCGGATATTCGCGGTGTGCTTGTCGTCGCCAAAGGGGCCGACAACTTGCAAATTAAAAAATGGATCGTCGAGGCGGTGACGCGCGTGTTAAACGTTCCGAGCTACCGCGTCGCGGTCTTGCCGAAAAAATGACTCAAGTAAGGGGAGAGGAGATCGCCATGTTGAAAAAACAAACGGTATGGCTGTTGACGATGCTAAGCTTAGTAGTCGTACTGTCGGTGTATTATGTCACGGCGCCGAAAGAGATGGGCAACAGCCCGGCGCTCACCGCGAATGAGAAAACAGAAAAGCCGGCCAAACAACCAAGCGTAGCGGTGGAAGAGACCGGAGCGAAAGAGGAGCCGTCAACCGCAGGCGATGATTTGTTTACGGCGCTGCGCATGAAAATTGAGGATGAGCGGAGCCGGCTGCGCGATGAACTGAACGCTATCGTGGCTTCGGCGAATGCGACGGCCGAGGAAAAAAATGAGGCGCTCGATAAAATCGAAAAGCTCCAAGCGCTTTCTGAAAAAGAAGCGACGTTAGAGACGCTCATCAAATCAAAAGGCGGGTATGAGGACGTGCTGGTGCGCGCTGACGGCGGCCAAGTGCGCGTCACAATCAAAGCGAAAGAAAGCTCCGCCAAGTCGGCAAATGAAGTCATTCATATGGTGAAAAAAGAAATTCCGGATGCCCAATATGTCACCGTCGAGTTCCAGCCGGCCGGATGAACGCGCTGCTCTTTGCCAGAGCAGCTTTTTTTGCATAAAAACCTTTCGTTTGCCTTGCAGTTGTGTGTATAATCGTTATGAATACGTTTGATCACCGCCTGCGAAAGACGGGCTGACACTTGGAGAAAGGTGTGAGAGCGATGAAAATTCAAGAAATCCGCGAATTGATTCGGTTGGTCGATCAATCCTCAATCGATGAATTTGTATATGAGCAAGGAGAAACGAAAGTACATATGAAAAAAGCGGTTGCTGTCGCCGTTGCACCGGCAGCCGCACCGGCGGCGCCCGCACAGGCAGTGGCAGCGGTCGAACCGCCGGCGGCCCCGGCGCCTGCGCCTGTCCAAGTGGCGGCTTCGGAAGTGAAGCCGGCGCCGGAAACGGAACCGCCGGCGGCCAAAGAAGCAAAGCCGGCTGTGGAAGGCAACTTGCATCAAATTACATCGCCGATGGTCGGCACGTTCTACGCAGCGCCGGCGCCGGACAAGCCGCCGTATGTGAAGCCGGGCGACAAAGTGAAAAAAGATACGGTTGTTTGCATCATCGAGGCGATGAAGCTGTTTAATGAAATTGAAGCGGAAGTCGATGGCGAAATTGTCGAGGTGCTCGTGCAAAACGGCCAGCTCGTCGAATACGGCCAGCCGTTGTTTTTGGTCAAGCCTGAATAAGGGAGAGAACGGACGATGATCAAAAAAGTGTTGGTGGCGAACCGCGGGGAAATCGCCGTCCGCATTATTCGCGCCTGCCGGGAGCTCGGCATTGAGACGGTCGCCGTCTTTTCGCAGGCTGACCGCGACGCCTTGCATGTGCAGCTGGCGGATGAGGCGTACTGCATCGGGCCGACCGCCTCGAAAGACAGCTATTTGAATTTCACCAACATCATGAGCGTTGCCACGTTGACCGGCTGTGACGCCATTCACCCGGGCTATGGCTTTTTGGCGGAGAACGAGGCGTTTGCCGAGCTGTGCCGCGAATGCAATGTCACGTTCATCGGCCCGAGCCCGGAAGCGATCGCCAAAATGGGGATTAAAGACATCGCCCGCGAGACGATGAGGGAAGCGGGCGTGCCGATTGTGCCGGGCTCGCGCGGCGTTATTGAAAGTCTTGAGGAGGCGCGGGCGATCGCCGCTGAAATCGGTTACCCGGTCATCATCAAAGCGACGGCCGGCGGCGGTGGGAAAGGAATTCGCGTCGCCCGCAACGAAGAAGAGCTCGTCAAAGGCATCAACATCACCCAGCAAGAAGCGGCGACGGCGTTCGGCAACCCTGGCGTTTATATTGAAAAGTATATCGAAGATTTCCGCCATGTCGAAATTCAAGTGCTCGCCGATTCATATGGCAACACCATTCATTTAGGAGAGCGCGACTGCTCGATCCAGCGCCGGCTGCAAAAGCTTGTCGAAGAAGCGCCGTCGCCGGCCCTTGACGACGACATGCGCCGGAGGATGGGCGAGGCGGCGGTCAAGGCGGCCAAGGCGGTCAACTACACGGGCGCCGGCACGGTCGAATTTATTTATGACCACCGGAACAAACAGTTTTATTTCATGGAAATGAATACGCGCATTCAGGTGGAGCACCCGGTCACCGAGCTCATTACCGGTGTCGATTTAGTAAAAGAACAGATCCGCGTCGCTGCCGGTGAAAAGCTGTCGCTCACCCAAGAGGACGTCTCCTTTAACGGTTGGGCGATCGAATGCCGCATCAATGCGGAAAACCCAGCGAAAAACTTTATGCCGTCGCCGGGGAAAATCGCCATGTACTTGCCGCCGGGCGGTCCGGGCGTGCGCGTCGATTCCGCCGCCTACCCGGGCTATACGATTCCGCCGTATTACGATTCGATGATCGCCAAACTGATCGTTCACGCGCCGACGCGTGAGGAGGCGATCGCCCGCATGAGACGGGCTCTTTCGGAGTTTGTCATTGAAGGCATTCATACGACGATCCCGTTTCACATAAAATTAATGGAACATGAGAAATTCCAAAGCGGCGAGTTTAATACGAAGTTTTTGGAGTTATATGATATTATGAAGGCGGAATAGGAGGTGCCCCATGTCTGAACATATGTTTGACTCCGAACAGGAGTACACCGGGCTTGGCAAAGTCGAAATTGCACCGGAAGTGATCGAGGTGATCGCCGGCATCGCGGCCAGCGAAGTCGATGGCGTTGCGCAAATGCGCGGCAATTTCGCCGCCGGCGTTGCCGAGCGGTTCGGCAAAAAGCATCACGGCAAAGGCGTCAAAGTCGATTTGCGCGATGACGGGGTTGTCATTGACCTTTATTGCTTCGTCCAGTTCGGCGCGTCGATCCCGAACGTGGCGAAAAAGGTGCAGGAAAACGTGCGCCAGGCGCTTTGGAACATGACCGGCTTGGAAACGAGCGAAGTAAACGTGCACATCGTCGGCATTCAGTTTGAAAGCGGAAAACAGGAGCACGACGCCGTCGAACAACGGTGACAAAAACAGAAGGCAGCTGCTTTCGGAGCAGCCGCCTTTTGTTTTTTTCGTCAAAGTCTGTTATTGTAATGAACGAGGCCATCAGCGGAGCCGGCGGTGTAAAATCGGCAGCAAGACGGGCGACGGGAAGGGGCTGGCTTTTTCCGAAAAATATGATAAGATTTTAATATAAATGTTCGTATTTAGAGAGGGGGAAGGCAATGAAGCGGCATGAAGCGCGGGAAAAAGCGCTGCAGGCGCTGTTTCAAATCGACGTCGGGCACATTCCGCCGGAGGAGGCGCTGGCCAATGTGGCAGGAAGCAGCGAAGCGGATCCATTTTTGCGCCAGCTTGTACTAGGCGTCGTCGAGCACCAGGAGGAAATTGACGAGCTGTTGCGCGCCAATTTGGAAAAGTGGACGCTTGAGCGGGTGGCCAATGTGGACCGCGCCATCTTGCGCATGGCGACGTATGAGATGAAGTATGCCGACGATGTGCCGGTGAGCGTCAGCCTCGATGAAGCGGTCGAGCTGGCGAAAAAATTCGGCGATTGGAAATCCGGGAGTTTTGTCAACGGCGTGCTTTCGAAAGTGAAGGCGGCGCTGCAAAAATAGGACAGGCCGCCGGCTGCGCAAGCTTTCGGCGTCAAGTCAGGCAAACCGATATGGATGGACGAACAAGGAGAGGGGAACGAGATACGATGACAGCACAAATCATCAGCGGAGCAGAACTGGCCGCAACGATTCGCGCCGGGTTGGCGGAAGAAACAGCGAAGTTGAAGGAAAGCGGCGTTGAGCCGGGGCTGGCCGTCATTCTTGTCGGCGACGATCCGGCGTCGCATTCGTATGTGAAAGGGAAGCAAAAAGCGTGCGCTGAAGTGGGCATTCGTTCATTTCTTTACACATTTCCGGCGTCCATCAGCGAAGAGGAGCTGTTGGCGAAAATCCGCGAACTGAACGGCGATCCGGCGGTGCACGGCATTTTAGTGCAGCTGCCGTTGCCGGAGCATATCCGCGAATGGTCGGTCATTGAAACGATCGCCCCGGAAAAAGATGTCGATGGCTTCCACCCGATCAACGTCGGGAAAATGATGATCGGCCAGCCGGCGTTTCTTCCGTGCACTCCGCATGGCGTTCTCGTGATGGTCAAATCTGCCGGCATCGACATTGCCGGGAAGCATGTCGTCGTCGTCGGCCGGAGCAACATCGTCGGCAAACCGGTCGGCCAGCTGTTTTTGCGCGAGCATGCGACCGTCACCTACGCCCATTCGAAAACGCCTGATTTGCCGGCCGTCACGCGGCAGGCTGACATTTTGATCGTCGCGGTTGGCAAGGCGCGTCTCATCGGTCCGGACCACGTCAAACCGGGAGCTGTCGTCATTGATGTCGGCGTCAACCGTTTGGAGAGCGGCAAACTGTGCGGCGATGTTGATTTTGACGCCGTCAAAGAAGTGGCGGGCTATATCACGCCGGTGCCAAAAGGGGTCGGTCCGATGACGATTACGATGCTGTTGCACAACACGATCGAAGCGGCCCGGCAGCTCGCCGTGAAGTGAGGCGGTTTCGATGGAAGTGAAATACGTCACCGTCGGGGCGCTGACGAAATACATTAAGCGCAAATTTGACGTCGACCCGCATTTGCGCGATTTATGGGTGAAAGGTGAAATTTCCAACTTTAAGCAGCATTCGCGCGGCCATATGTATTTTACCTTAAAAGACAGCCAGGCGCGCATTGCCGCGGTCATGTTTGCCGGCTACAATCAACATTTGCCGTTCCGTCCCGAAGATGGGATGAACGTGCTTGTGCGTGGGGAAATTTCCGTCTATGAGCCGAATGGGAACTACCAGCTATATGTAAAAGAAATGCAGCCGGAAGGCATCGGCCGCCTGTATTTGGCGTATGAGCAGCTGAAGCAGCGGCTCGAGGCGGAGGGGCTGTTTTCTCCCGTCCATAAAAAGCCGCTTCCGGCGTTTCCGCGCTGCATCGGCGTTGTTACATCGCCGACCGGAGCGGCGGTGCGCGACATTATGACGACGATCCGCCGCCGCTATCCGCTTGCGAAAATCATTTTGTTTCCGGCGCTCGTCCAAGGCGACGGGGCGGCGCTGTCAATCGTGCGCGCCATCGAGCGGGCAAATGAGTTCGGCGGGGTTGACGTGCTCATTGTCGGCCGCGGCGGCGGTTCGATTGAAGAATTGTGGGCGTTTAACGAAGAAATCGTCGCCCGCGCCATCTTTGCTTCGCGCGTGCCGGTCATTTCCGCCGTCGGCCATGAGACCGATTTTACGATCGCCGATTTTGTCGCCGATTTGCGGGCGCCGACACCGACGGCGGCAGCAGAGCTGGCTGCGCCGCACGTCGGGGAGCTGGCTGAGCGGCTCGCCGAGCGGAAATGGCGGATGATCCGCGCCATGAAAGAACAGCTCGCTGCCAGCCAGGAACGGTTGCGGCGGCTTCAAGCATCGTACGCTTTCCGCTATCCAAGGCGGCTGTACGAACAAAAAGAGCAGCAGCTTGACGTGTTGCTCGACCGGCTCGCCCGCCAGCGCGAACGGTTGCTCGACAAGAAGCGCCAACAATGGCGTGAGCTGCGCCTGCGGCTGTGGCGCCATCACCCGGCGGCCGAGCTTGAGCGGACGAAGGAGCGGCAAAAAGCGGCTGCCGGCGCGCTTGAAAAAGCGATGCGCACCGCCTTAGAGCGCCATGCGCTCCGCTTTCGTTCCCATGTCGCGCGGCTTGAGGCGCTCAGTCCGCTCCGCATCATGGAGCGCGGCTACAGTTTGGTGTACAATGAGCGGCGCGAGCTTGTCAAACGAATCGGCCAGCTTCAGGTCGGCGAGCGCCTGTCCATCCGGATTCAAGACGGACAAGTCGATTGTCAAGTGACGGGAGTGGAGGAGAAAACAATATGAGCGAAGAAAAAGAGCTGACGTTTGAAGAAGCGATGAAAAAGCTTGAGGAAATCGTCGAACGGCTCGAGGAAGGAAATGTGCCGCTTGAAGAGGCGATCGTCTTTTTTCAAGAAGGCATGAAGCTGTCGAAACTTTGCCATGATAAACTGCAGCACGTCGAAAAACAGCTCGAGTATATGTTGCGCGAAGACGGTCAGCTCGTGCCTTTTTCGCCGGAGGAGGAGTAAGCGGTGGCGCAGCTTTCAGTTGAACAGTTTCTCAACGAGCAAAAACAGGCGGTGGAAACAGCGCTCTCCCGTTATATAGAGCGCTTAGAAGGGCCGGCGAAGCTGAAAAAGGCGATGGCGTACTCATTGGAGGCCGGCGGCAAACGAATCCGTCCGTTGCTGCTTCTGTCCACCGTTCGGGCGCTCGGCAAAGACCCGGCGGTCGGATTGCCCGTCGCCTGCGCGATTGAAATGATCCATACGTACTCTTTGATCCATGATGATTTGCCGAGCATGGACAACGATGATTTGCGGCGCGGCAAGCCGACGAACCATAAAGTGTTCGGCGAGGCGATGGCCATCTTGGCGGGGGACGGGTTGTTGACGTACGCGTTTCAATTGATCGCCGAAATCGACGATGAGCGCATCCCTCCTTCCGTCCGGCTTCGGCTCATCGAACGGCTGGCGAAAGCGGCCGGTCCGGAAGGGATGGTCGCCGGTCAGGCAGCCGATATGGAAGGAGAGGGGAAAACGCTGACGCTTTCGGAGCTCGAATACATCCATCGGCATAAAACCGGGAAAATGCTGCAATACAGCGTGCACGCCGGCGCCTTGATCGGCGGCGCTGATGCCCGGCAAACGCGGGAGCTTGACGAATTCGCCGCCCATCTAGGCCTTGCCTTTCAAATTCGCGATGATATTCTCGATATTGAAGGGGCAGAAGAAAAAATCGGCAAGCCGGTCGGCAGCGACCAAAGCAACAACAAAGCGACGTATCCAGCGTTGCTGTCGCTTGCCGGCGCGAAGGAAAAGTTGGCGTTCCATATCGAGGCGGCGCAGCGCCATTTACGGCACGCCGACGTTGACGGCGCTGCGCTCGCCTATATTTGCGAACTGGTCGCCGCCCGCGACCATTAAAAGCGGAACGGCCGCCCTTGCTTCGGAGCAAGGGCGGCTGTGTTGCTTTTTTGCTTCCGCCCCATGATGGGTCTTTCATCTTCGCGCCGCGGCCATACAGTGGCGCCAAGGCCGGCGTTGGCGGCAAAAGTCGATTTTTCGTGGCGAATCATGTATAATAATACTACCTGTATTCTAGGGAATCGGCTCGGAGAATGACCGAATGAAAGCGAGTGATCTCATTTGGATTTGACGAAAATTGAACATCCGCGCGTGTTAAAAACGATGTCCATTCCGGAACTGAAACAGTTAAGCGCCGAGATTCGGCGGTTTTTAATTGAAAAGCTGTCCAAAACGGGAGGACACATCGGCCCAAATTTAGGGGTCGTCGAGCTGACGATCGCCCTGCACCGGGAGTTTGACAGCCCGAAAGACAAACTCATTTGGGATGTCGGGCATCAAGCGTATGTGCATAAAATTTTGACGGGGCGCGCCGCTGAGTTCGACACGCTCCGCCAGTACAAGGGGTTGTCCGGCTTCCCGAAGCGGAGCGAAAGCGAGCACGATGTCTGGGAAACAGGCCATAGCTCAACGTCGCTGTCGGCAGCGATGGGCATGGCGATCGCCCGCGATTTAAAAGGGACGGATGAATACATCGTGCCGATCATCGGCGACGGGGCGCTCACCGGCGGCATGGCGCTCGAGGCGCTCAACCATATCGGCCATGAAAAAACGGATATGATTGTCATTTTAAATGACAACGAAATGTCGATCGCCCCGAACGTCGGGGCGCTGCACAACATCCTCGGACGGTTGCGAACAGCCGGCAAATATCAGTGGGTGAAAGATGAGCTTGAATTGTTGCTCAAGCGCATCCCGGCGGTCGGCGGCAAGCTGGCGGCCACGGCCGAACGTTTGAAAGACAGTTTAAAATACTTGCTCGTTTCCGGCGTGTTTTTCGAAGAGCTCGGGTTTACGTATTTAGGACCGGTGGACGGTCATGATTTTGATGATCTGTTTGAAAATTTGCGTTATGCGAAGAAAATGAAAGGTCCGGTGCTCGTGCATGTGATCACGAAAAAAGGGAAAGGCTACAGTCCGGCGGAAAACGACAAAGTGGGAACGTGGCACGGCACCGGCCCGTACAAAATTGAAACTGGTGCGTTTGTGAAAACGAAGGAAGCCGGGCCGTCGTGGAGCGCGCTTGTCAGCGAAACGGTGCGCCGGCTCGCGCGCACGGATCCGCGCATCGTGGCCATTACGCCGGCGATGCCGGTCGGATCGAAGCTGGAAGGGTTTGCAAGCGAATTTCCGGATCGGATGTTTGATGTCGGCATTGCCGAACAGCATGCGACGACGCTGGCGGCCGGGCTGGCGACGCAAGGGATGAAACCGTTTTTGGCCATTTATTCGACGTTTTTGCAGCGCGCGTACGACCAAGTCGTCCATGACGTATGCCGGCAAAACTTAAACGTCTTTTTCGCCATTGACCGCGCCGGGCTTGTCGGCGCCGACGGCGAAACGCACCAGGGGGTGTTTGACATCGCCTTTTTGCGCCATGTGCCGAACTTGGTGCTGATGATGCCAAAAGATGAAAATGAAGGCCAGCACATGGTGTATACGGCTATCCGCTACGATGACGGGCCGATTGCCATGCGTTTCCCGCGCGGAAACGGCCTGGGCGTTCCGCTTGACGAGGAGCTGAAAGAGATTCCGATCGGCACGTGGGAAGTGCTGCGCGATGGCCGCGATGCGGCGATCTTGACGTTTGGGACAACGATCTCCATGGCGCTTGAGGCTGCCGACCAATTGGCGAAAGAAGGCGTCTCGGTCAAAGTCGTCAACGCCCGCTTTATTAAGCCGATGGACGAAGCGGTGCTGCTTGAACTGCTCGAAAGCCGCCTGCCGATTTTGACGATCGAGGAAGCTGTGCTGCAGGGCGGCTTTGGCAGCGCCGTGCTTGAATTTGCCCATGACCGCGGCTACCATCAGGCAGTGATCGAGCGGATGGGCATCCCTGACCGGTTTATTGAGCACGGAAGCGTCAGCGAGCTGCTGCGCGAAATTGGGCTGACAGCCGCGCATATCGTTGACCGCATTAAAACGATGGCGCCAAGAAAACAGAAAAGGGCTTGAGACGATGAAAGGGAAAAAAGAACGGCTCGATGTGCTGCTTGTTGAACGCGGGCTGGCGGAAACGCGTGAAAAAGCGAAGCGGGCGATCATGGCCGGCCTCGTCTACTCGAACGACATCCGGCTCGACAAGCCCGGAGAGAAAGTGCCAACGGATATCCCGCTTGAAGTGAAAGGCAACCCGCTCCCGTACGTCAGCCGCGGCGGCTTGAAGCTCGAAAAAGCGTTGCGCGAATTTCAGATCAGCGTTAAAGGAAAAATTGTCCTCGATATCGGCGCCTCGACCGGCGGCTTCACCGATTGCGCCTTGCAGCATGGGGCGAAACTGTCCTATGCGGTCGATGTCGGCTACAACCAGCTCGCCTGGAAGCTGCGTCAAGATGAGCGCGTCGTCGTCATGGAGCGGACGAACTTCCGCTACGCGACGCCGGATTTGTTTACAAAAGGGCTGCCGGAAGTGGCGGTCATCGATGTGTCGTTTATTTCACTTCGGCTCATTTTGCCGGTCGTCAAGACGGTCATCGTTCCAGGCGGCGATGTTATTGCGCTTGTCAAACCGCAGTTTGAAGCAGGGAAAGAAAAGGTTGGCAAAAAAGGAATCGTCCGCGATCCGGCCGTTCATCGCGACGTGCTGGAGTCGATCGTTCAGTTTGCCTGCGCGGAACGGTTCGATGTTCTTCATTTGTCGTACTCGCCGATCACCGGCGGCGACGGCAATATCGAGTTTTTGCTTCATGCCGTCTATTCCGGCGAAGAGCGGGAAGGCGAAAACCGGCTCGCCAAGCCGATTGCAGACGTCGTCAGCGAAGCGCACGCCCGCCTCAGCCTTAAAGAGGGGGAAGAAAACGGCGCCTAAGCAACCGTCGGAAAGAAGTCCCGCCCCCAGCCGGACGGGGCCGCGACTGCGCATCTTAGGGAACGAGGAGGTGGCGCGATTTGAACAAAGGGCAAAGGCATATTAAAATTCGCGAGATTATCATGAACAACGACATCGAGACGCAAGACGAGCTGGTCGACCGGCTGAGGGAAGCCGGCTTCAACGTCACACAGGCGACCGTCTCGCGCGACATTAAGGAGATGCAGCTTGTCAAAGTGCCGATGGCCAACGGCCGCTATAAGTACAGCCTTCCGTCCGATCAGCGCTTCAACCCGCTGCAAAAACTGAAGCGGGCGCTCGTTGACGTGTTCATTAAGCTTGACGGAACCGGAAACTTGCTCGTGCTGCGGACGCTGCCGGGCAACGCCCACGCCATCGGCGTTCTGCTCGATAACTTGGACTGGGACGAAATCGTCGGTACGATTTGCGGCGACGATACGTGTTTAATCATCTGCCGGACGCCAAAAGACGCCAAAAAAGTGTCGAACCAGCTGCTGTCCATGCTTTAACCGAGGACCGGCCCGACTTTCCTCTGCGTCAGAGAGAGGAACAAACGGGGACGGTCCTTTGTTGGGATGTGAACACGTGTTTTATCATTAAGGCAGCCTGGACAAGGCAGGCGCCATTCCAGCGTTCAAGGGGAGGATGGAATGCTCGCTGAACTGTCGATTAAAAATTTCGCGATTATCGAATCGCTCTCGTTGTCGTTTGATAAAGGGCTGACGGTGTTGACGGGCGAAACAGGGGCCGGCAAGTCGATCATCATCGACGCCATTCATTTGCTCATCGGCGGGCGCGGTTCGTCTGAGTTCGTCCGTTTCGGCGCAGAGAAGGCCGAAATCGAAGGGCTGTTTTTGCTTGATGACGACCGCCATCCATGCTGCCAAAAATGTGCGGACATTGGCGTTGATGTCAGCGATGGGATGGTGGTGCTCCGCCGCGACATTTTGGCGAGCGGCAAAAGCATCTGCCGCATCAACGGCAAGCTCGTCACCACCGCCGTGCTGCGCGACATCGGTTCGACGCTCGTCGATATTCACGGTCAGCATGAGCATCAAGAGCTGATGGATCCATCCCGCCATCTGCCGCTTCTCGATGAGTTTGGCGGCGCGGAAACGGCGGCGGCGCTGGCGCGTTATCGCGCTCTGTATGAAGAGCGTGAAGCGTTGGTAAAAAAGTTGAAAAAGCTGAGTGAAAATGAGCAGCAAATGGCGCATCGGCTCGATTTGCTGACGTTTCAGCTGCGCGAAATCGAACAAGCCGGGCTCGAGATTGGCGAAGACGAGCGGCTGATGGAAGAAAAAGTGCGGATTGTGAATTTCCAAAAAATTTATCAAGCCATTCAGCATAGCTACGAAGCGCTCGCCGGCGAAGGACGCGGCTTGGATTCGGTCGGCCAGGCGATGGGCCATCTCGAGGACGTCGCCGCGATGGACGCGGAACTTAAAGAGGCGCATGAAATGGTGGCCAACAGCTACTATTTGCTCGAGGAAGTCATGTATAGGCTGCGCGACCAACTTGAGGAGCTTGAATACGACCCGATGCGGCTTGACGCCATTGAAAGCCGCCTCGCGGAAATCCAGCAATTAAAACGGAAGTACGGAGCGACGATCGCCGATATTTTGCAGTATGCCGAAGCGATCGCCGAAGAAATCGAGACGATTGAAAACCGCGACATGCATGTGCACGACCTCGAGCGGCAGCTTGCCGACGTGACCGGCAAATTGCTTGCCGAGGCGAAAAAGGTGACCAGCATCCGCCAGGCGTACGCCCGGCAGCTGATTGAGCGCATTCAGCAAGAATTGAAAGATTTGTACATGGAAAAAACGCAGTTTGACATCGTCTTCGCCAAACGCGAAGGCCCGCTCGACGCCCCGCTGGTCGACGGCGTGCCGGTCAAATTTGCGGAAGACGGCATCGATGTTGTCGAATTTTACCTGTCGACGAACGTCGGCGAGCCGCTGAAGCCGCTTGCCAAAACTGCTTCAGGCGGCGAGCTGTCGCGCATTATGCTCGCATTGAAGACGATTTTTTCGAAACACCAAGGCGTGACATCGATTATTTTTGATGAAGTCGACACCGGCGTCAGCGGCCGGGTCGCCCAGGCGATCGCCGAAAAAATTTACCGCATCGCCAGCCAGTCGCAAGTGCTTTGCATTTCCCACCTGCCGCAAGTCGCCGCCATGGCGGACACGCATCTGTTGATCGTGAAGGAAACGGACGGAACGCGGACCAAAACGGCCGTGAAAAAGCTCGACGAGGAGGAGAAGGTGAAGGAAATCGGACGGATGATTTCCGGCGTGGAGATGACCGAACTGACGAAGCAGCATGCCAAAGAGCTGCTCGAGCTGGCGGCGAAAATGAAGCGATAGCCTTGCTGTCCGCCCCCCGTCGGGCCGTTGCCCTCGCTGCGAGGCAATGGGCTGCCCGGATGAAAGTCCATCCAATCCGGGCAGCTTTTTTTATAAGCGTTGCGATTATATTTTCCCCTGTTCAGGCAAAATTAAAACTGTAACCGTTTTTGTATGGTGTAGGCGGGAGCGAGGAGAGTGAACGACATTGAAGAAAGAAATGGCCCGAAACATAGCAGGAGTGCTTCTCCTAGGCATGCTGATGGCGATCGGTTTTGCCAAACCGATGAAAGAATATTGGCAAATTCCAAAGCAGCTTGTGCTGTTTGAAGGCGATACGGTCGAATTTCGGGCGTCATCCCTTCCGGTGCAAGCGGCCGTCCATGACCGAAACGCTCCCGAAACGCTCAATGTTGAGCAAAAAAACGGTTCGTTGTCTGTAAAGGCGAAACAGCGCGGAGAAGAAACGTTGGTTTTGCAGGTCGCCGGAATGCCGATTAAACAAGTGGATGTCAACGTGCTGCCGACGCTGAAAGTCATCCCCGGCGGGCAATCGATCGGCGTCAAACTCAATACGGTTGGGGTGCTTGTGGTCGGCTACCACTTAGTCGAAACAGAAAACGGAAAGAAGTCCCCGGGGGAGGCGGCCGGCATCCAAATCGGCGACGTGATCACCGCCATTAACGGGCAAAAAATTGAAAACATGAGCGATCTCTCCCCTTTCATTGAGGAAGCCGGCAAAACCGGAAAACCGCTTCATCTCACCATTCTGCGCGATCAGCACTCCGTCACAGCGAAGCTCGTTCCGCTGAAAGACAAGCATGACGACGTGTACCGCATCGGCTTGTATATCCGTGATTCCGCCGCCGGCATCGGGACGATGACGTTCTATGACCCAAAATCGAAAACGTACGGTGCGCTCGGCCATGTCATTTCCGACATGGATACGAAAAAGCCGATTTTGGTGCAAAATGGGCAAATTATGCGCTCGACCGTCACCTCCATTGAAAAAGGGACGAGCGGCAACCCAGGCGAAAAGTTAGCCCGCTTCTCCGATGGCGAAGAGGTGATCGGCACGGTGACGAATAACAGTCCGTTTGGCATTTTTGGTAAACTGACAAAGCCATTGCCGGACAGCCCATTCACGAAACCGATTCCGATCGCCTTGGCCAGCCAGGTGAAAGAAGGACCGGCAAAAATATTGACAGTGGTCGAAAACGACAAGGTGGAGCAATTTGATGTTGAAATTGTCAGCAACGTTCCACAAAAGTTTCCAGCCACAAAAGGACTCGTCATCCGCGTCACCGATCCGCGCCTGCTCAAGAAAACGGGCGGCATCGTTCAAGGCATGAGCGGCAGCCCGATCATTCAAGACGGCAAACTTGTCGGTGCGGTGACGCATGTGTTTGTCAACGATCCGACATCGGGATACGGCGTCCATATTGAATGGATGCTGCAAGAAGCAGGAATCGATCTATATGGCCGTCAAAAAAAGGCGAGCTGACCGCGAGTCAGCTCGCTTTTTTGCAGCCCAAAAATTTTTCAAAAAAGACGGCAAATATTTTGCCGATTGGGCATAGATATTTGGTGAAACATCCGTTAAAATGGAACGTGTAAAGATTTTTCGACAAATACATGGTTAAAAAAACGAATATTGTCTAAAGAGCTCATCTTTTGCTATAATTTTTATTTTGCATTAATTTGTGAAAAAGAAAAGGATTTTTTGCTGCTGCTGTCGAATGTACGTTAACGGAAAGTTACATAGGAAAAAAATGTGGGGGAGGACGATCAAGTTGAGCATTAAAGTGTGCATTGCCGACGATAATCGCGAATTGGTGTCATTGCTTGATGAATATATTTCGAGCCAGCCGGACATGGAAGTGATCGGCACGGCGTACAACGGCCAGGACTGCCTGCAGATGCTTGAGGAAAAGCGGCCGGATATTTTGCTGTTGGACATCATTATGCCGCATTTGGACGGACTGGCTGTTTTGGAGAGAATCCGCGCCGGCTTCGAACATCAGCCCAATGTCATTATGCTGACGGCGTTCGGCCAGGAAGACGTGACGAAAAAGGCGGTTGAACTCGGGGCTTCCTATTTCATTTTAAAGCCGTTTGACATGGAAAACTTAGTCCACCATATTCGGCAAGTTTACGGCAAAACGACGCCGGTTGTGAGGAAAGCAGCCCCGGCGCCCCAAGTGCGCGACAACAAGCCGAAAAACTTGGACGCGAGCATTACGAGCATCATCCATGAAATCGGCGTTCCAGCCCACATTAAAGGCTATTTGTATTTGCGCGAGGCCATTGCCATGGTCTATCACGACATCGAGCTGCTCGGCTCGATCACGAAAGTGCTGTACCCGGACATCGCCAAAAAATACAACACAACGGCAAGCCGGGTCGAACGGGCGATCCGCCATGCGATTGAAGTTGCCTGGAGCCGCGGCAATCTCGAATCGATCTCATCGCTGTTCGGCTATACGGTCAGCGTCTCGAAAGCCAAACCGACCAACTCCGAATTCATCGCCATGGTGGCCGACAAACTGCGGCTTGAGCATAAAGCGTCATAAAGGGCGGAACGCGGTGAAGGCAAAAGAGGCGGGCCGAAAAAGCGGTTGACCGGCTTTTTGGCGCCGGCCTTTTTTGCGGCCGGGCGCCTACTCGAAACGCCAAGCCACCCGTTGATGAGGGCGGGCCGCTACGGTTCGTCATGCTCTGTTTCCTTTTTCTCAAGTTCGAGCAATTTTTTCATCAAAATATGCGGCGGCATGTGCATCACTTGCTCGATCGGCACGCCGAGCGCTTTTGCCAGCTTTTGCGCCGTCTCCAAGGAAATTTTCAGCGGCTGCATCATCTTCCCCTCCAGTGCCTCATACATTACTTTTAGTATAACCGATCACTGCCGCATTCGGCCAGCTTTGTCGGCCAAATGGCGAATTATATGGGAAAGGAAGAAACGGTATGACATATATTTTTGCCCACCGCGGAGCGGCGGGAACCCATCCGGAAAATACGATGGCAGCGTTTGAAGAAGCGCTGAAGGCGGGGGCGGATGGCATTGAGCTCGATGTGCAGCTGACGAAAGACGGCGAACCGGTCGTCATTCATGACGAAACGGTCGACCGGACGACGGACGGCAGCGGCTGGGTCAAAGACATCCTATACCGCGAACTCCGCAAGTTCAACGCAGCAGCGAAATGGGACGGCCGTTACGGCCATTGCCCGATTCCCCATCTCGAGGAAGTGCTCGCCTGGCTGGCGCCGACACGGCTTTTAGTCAACATTGAGCTGAAAAACAGCCTCGTGGCTTATGAAAGGCTTGAGCAAAAGGTGATCGCCGTTGTGCGCCGCTATGGGCTCGAGAACCGGACGATTTTCTCGTCGTTCAACCATAACAGCATGCGTCTTTGCCGCCAGTTGGCGCCGGAGATCGAAACGGCGCTTCTTTATATGGAGCCGCTCTATGACCAGTGGACGTATGTGCAGGCGATGAACGCAGGCGGGGTGCATCCGTACCACCGAACGGTGACGGCGGACTTCGCCGCGGATGCGCGGCGCCGCGGCGTCGCAGTCCGGCCCTTTACGGTGAACAAGCCGAAAACGGCGAAGACGATGTTCGCCTATAAAGTGGATGCGATTTTCACCGACTATCCGCGTCAAGCGAAGGAATGGAAGGAGAAAACGCCTTAACGAAAACCGTTAAGGCGTTTTTTGGCTTGCCTTGAAATGGATGGTTTCTAATTCCGAATCAAGGCGTTTTTCGTTTTCGTTGAAAACGCGCCTGCACTTTGTTCCGTTTTCGGTCGCGGTGCAGCAAAAACCCGCCGATAAACGCCAACCCGGCTGCAAACAGCACAAGCCCGGCGAGAAATTGCAGCCATAAGGCGGCAAACGGCGGCTGCATGATGCCAAACAACGCATCGCGCATCCATTTAATGCCGAGCGCCGCCGCCAGCCCCGGAACGACTAAAATGAACAGCGCAATCATTCGCCCCATCGCGATCGCGTCCCTTTCCCAGCAGAAATCACTTCACCGATTATCATAACCGTTATCCGTCATTTGTCAAGGAACGAAAAAGCGGGTATGATAAAACTGTCTGCAAAATTTGGCATAGGACGAAATGTGGGGGAACAGGATGAAAAACGTGATCATCATCGGGGCGGATTCGCGGGGAACCTCGTTGCTGAAACTGCTCCATGAAGCGTCAGGGTTTGACGTCGTGGCCGTCATTGATGTTGATGACAACGCCCCGGGGCTGCAATTGGCGCGCAAATGGGGCATTGCGGTTGGCCGCGACTGGCGCCCATGGATGGATGAGCCGCTTGATTTGATTATTGAAACGACCGGGAGGGCAGACGTTCTTGAGTCAATCCGCCAGCAGGCGCCCAAGGGGGCGAATATCGTCCCAAGCGCCGTCGCGCGAATGATGGCGGAGCTCGTCGAGGAAAAGGAAGCGCTCATCGCCAAGTTGAAAAGCGAGGCGGCCCGGCGCGCTCTCATCTTTCACTCGTCCCACGATGGCATGATTGTCGTTGATGAATATGCTTACATTACCGATATGAACGAAAGCGCCGCCCAGCTTCTCGGAGTGGACAAGGACGAGGTGATCGGCCGCCATATTTTATCCGTCTTGCCGTCAAGCGGCTTGCCGCGCGTGCTCGAAACGAGGCAGACGGAATTTCATCAAGAGGTGGAGCTGGCCAACGGGAAAAAAATTATCGCCACCCGCATCCCGATTATTGACGACAGCGGCAAATTGTTCGGGGCGTTGGCGGTGTTCAAAGATATTACCGAACTCGTCGCATTGGCGGAAGAAATCACCGACCTAAAGGAAATCCGCATGATGCTTGAGGCGATCATCCATTCATCAGAAGAAGCGATCTCTGTCGTTGATGAAAACGGCAACGGCATTTTAATCAATCCGGCGTATACAAGGCTGACCGGTTTGACGGAAGAGGATGTGATCGGCAAACCGGCGACCGCCGACATCGCGGAAGGGGAAAGCATGCATATGCAAGTGCTCAAAACGCGCCGTCCGGTGCGCGGCGCGCGCATGAAAGTCGGCCCCAAAAACCGCGATGTCATCGTCAATGTCGCTCCGATTATCGTTGACGGAGTGCTCAAAGGAAGCGTCGGTGTCATTCATGATGTATCGGAAATCCAGCGGCTGACGGCTGAACTCAACCGGGCGCGGCAAATCATCCGCACGCTTGAAGCGAAATATTCATTTGCGGATATTATCGGAGAATCGGAAGAAATGAAAGTGGCCATTGAACAGGCGAAGCTGGCGGCGAAAACACCGGCGACGATTTTGCTGCGAGGGGAATCGGGCACAGGCAAGGAGCTGTTCGCCCACGCCATTCACAACGCGAGCGACCGGAAGTATAACAAGTTTATCCGTGTCAATTGCGCCGCGATTCCGGAAACATTATTAGAAAGCGAACTGTTTGGCTATGAGGAAGGAGCGTTTTCTGGTGCGCGGCGCGGCGGCAAGCGCGGGCTGTTTGAAGAGGCGAACAACGGCAGCATTTTCCTCGATGAAATCGGCGAGCTGTCGGCCAGCACGCAGGCGAAGCTGCTCCGCGTTTTGCAGGAGCGGGAGATCGTTCGCGTCGGCGGGACGAAGCCGATTCCGATCAACGTCCGCGTCATCGCCGCCACGAACGTCAACCTTGAAAAAGCGATTGCCGAAGGAGCCTTTCGCGAAGACTTATACTATCGGCTCAATCGGATGCCGATTTACATCCCGCCGCTGCGCGCCCGCAAGGAAGACATTCCAGCGCTTTGCCGGCATTTGATCCAAAAGCTGAACCAAGATTACGGGCGCAACGTCGAAGGTGTCACGGATGAAGCGATGGTGAAGCTTCTTGCCTATGATTGGCCAGGAAATGTCCGCGAGCTCGAAAACGTGCTCGGGCGGGCGATGATTTTTATGAAGTTTCATGAAGTCATGATCGATGTTTCGCATTTGCCGCCGCTTTCCGCGCCGTCGGCCGCGCCGTCGGTTCGCCCCGAAACGGAAGGGGAACTCCGGCCGCTTGACGAGATGCTGGGCCGATATGAAGCCCAATTGCTCGAAGAGGCGCTCCGGCGTCATCGCGGCAATAAAACAGCAGCGGCCCGCGCGCTCGGCATTTCAGTGCGCAATTTATACTACAAGCTTGAAAAATACAACATTGTCAAAAACGGCACGCAATAATTTGCGTACCATGAAAAAGATTGCATGGATGGGACTTCAGCAGCCTTTGTTTCATAAAGCGCTTTCACGTATTGGTGATTGGCATGGTTTTTGCATATAAAGAAGTGCCTCGACGGATTGGCAGAAAAGGTTGGTGCAGACGATGAAGTTGAACACATTAATCGAGGAAGCAAGTCAATGTCAAGGTCGGACGGTGGCCGTGGCCGCCGCCGAGGATGAGGAAGTGATCGAAGCGGTGGCGATGGCGCTCGAGCATCGCCTCGGCCGGTTTGTGCTGTACGGAGACCGGGAGCGAATCGGACGGTTGCTCAAAGAAAAAGGGGGGGCGCGTTTTGCCGATGTCGACATCGTTCACGCCAATTCGGTCGCCCAAGCGGCCGAACTGGCGGTGCGCGCCGTTCATTTGAATGAAGCAGATGCCTTAATGAAAGGGCACGTACCGACGGCAACCTTGCTGAAAGCCGTCTTGAACAAAGAATACGGGCTGCGCACAGGAAAGGTGTTGTCCCATGTCGCGGTGTTTGACGTGCCGGAGTTCGAACGGCTGGTCATCGTGACCGACGCGGCCATGAACATCGCCCCCGATCTCGAGCAAAAAGTGCAAATTGTGAACAATGCCGTCAGCGTGGCGCGTTCCATCGGCATCGAGCGTCCGAAAGTCGCGGCGCTGGCGGCGGTGGAGACGGTCAATCCGGCCATGCCGGCAACCGTCGATGCAGCGGCGCTCGCGATGATGCAAAAGCGGGGACAAATCGAACATTGCCTGCTTGACGGGCCGCTTGCCTTGGACAATGCAGTGTCCATGACGGCGGCGAAGCATAAACGAATTGAAAGCGAAGTGGCTGGACAGGCTGATATTTTGCTCGTGCCGGACATTGAATCCGGCAACATGTTGTACAAGTCGCTCGTCTACTTTGCAAAAGCCAAAGTCGGCGCGGTCATCGCCGGGGCGAAGGCGCCGATCGTCTTGACGTCGCGCGCCGACTCGGCGGAAAGCAAACTGTATTCGTTGGCGCTCACCATCTGTTCGGCAGCGAAATGAAAAGAAGGAGGCCATCTGAGATGGAATTGTTCAAATATATGGAAACTTACGATTATGAGCAAGTGCTGTTTTGCCAAGATAAAGAATCGGGTTTGAAAGCGATCATTGCCATTCATGACACAACGCTCGGCCCGGCGCTCGGCGGGACGCGCATGTGGATGTACAATTCGGAAGAAGAAGCGCTTGAAGACGCCTTGCGCCTCGCCCGCGGCATGACGTACAAAAACGCGGCCGCCGGCCTCAACTTGGGCGGGGGCAAAACGGTCATCATCGGCGACCCGCGCAAAGATAAAAACGAAGCGATGTTCCGGGCGTTCGGCCGCTTCATTCAAGGGCTGAACGGCCGCTACATCACGGCGGAAGA
Organism: [Flavobacterium] thermophilum; assembly: GCA_900450595.1. Taxonomy (GTDB): domain Bacteria; phylum Bacillota; class Bacilli; order Bacillales; family Anoxybacillaceae; genus Geobacillus; species Geobacillus thermophilus. The sequence continues at coordinate 1,561,678 of UGGS01000001.1, read as the reverse complement.
CGTCGGCACGACCGTCGCCGATATGGATATCATCTATCAAGAAACCGACTATGTCACCGGCATTTCGCCCGAATTCGGCTCATCCGGCAACCCATCGCCGGCGACCGCCTACGGCGTATACCGCGGCATGAAGGCGGCGGCAAAAGAGGCGTTCGGCAGCGATTCGCTCGAAGGAAAAGTCGTCGCCGTCCAAGGAGTCGGCAATGTCGCGTATCATTTGTGCCGCCATTTGCACGAAGAAGGAGCGAAACTCATCGTGACTGACATCAACAAGGAAGCGGTGGCGCGCGCGGTCGAGGAATTCGGAGCGAAAGCGGTCGACCCGAACGACATTTACGGCGTGGAGTGCGACATTTTTGCTCCATGCGCGCTCGGCGGCATCATCAACGATCAAACGATTCCGCAACTGAAAGCGAAAGTGATCGCCGGATCGGCGAACAACCAGCTGAAAGAGCCGCGCCATGGCGACATCATCCATGAAATGGGCATCGTCTATGCCCCGGATTATGTGATCAACGCCGGCGGCGTCATCAATGTCGCGGACGAACTGTACGGCTACAATCGGGAACGGGCGATGAAAAAAATCGAGCAAATTTATGACAACATCGAAAAAGTGTTTGCCATCGCCAAGCGCGACAACATTCCAACGTATGTGGCCGCCGACCGGATGGCGGAAGAACGGATTGAAACGATGCGCAAAGCGCGCAGTCAATTTTTGCAAAATGGTCACCATATTTTAAGCCGCCGTCGCGCCCGCTAACAGCGGCGCGGGGCGGCCTCCGCCCCGCCGGCGGATGACGGAGGGACGACAACGATGCAAGAGCAGAAGTTCCGCATTTTAACGATCAATCCAGGTTCGACGTCAACGAAAATCGGCGTCTTTGAAAACGAACGGCCATTGCTCGAAAAAACGATCCGCCACGAGGCGGAGGTGCTTCGGCAATATAAAACGATTGCGGATCAGTATGAGTTCCGCAAACAAACGATTTTGCAAGCTCTCGATGAAGAAGGGATCAATTTATCGAAGTTGAACGCCGTCTGCGGCCGCGGTGGACTCCTCCGCCCGATCGAAGGCGGGACGTACCGCGTCAATGAGGCGATGCTTGAAGATTTGCGCCGCGGTTATTCGGGACAGCACGCCTCCAATCTCGGCGGCATTTTGGCGCATGAGATCGCCTCGGCCTTAAACATCCCGGCGTTTATCGTCGACCCGGTCGTCGTCGATGAGCTTGAGCCAATCGCCCGGATCAGCGGCTTTCCGCTCATTGAGCGGCGCAGCATTTTCCACGCCCTAAACCAAAAAGCGGTCGCGCGCCGCGTCGCCAAGCAGCTTGGCAAGCGGTATGACGAACTGAACTTGATCGTCGCTCATATGGGCGGCGGCATCACGGTCGGCGCCCATAAGCAAGGGCGGGTGGTGGACGTGAACAACGGGCTTGACGGCGAAGGCCCGTTCAGCCCGGAGCGCGCCGGGACGGTGCCGGCCGGCGATTTGGTGGCGCTATGCTTCTCGGGCGACTACTATCGCGAGGAAGTGATGCGCATGCTCGTCGGTCAAGGCGGACTTGTCGGGTATTTGGGCACGAACGATGCGGTGAAAGTCGAGAACATGATCGAAGCCGGCGATGAAAAGGCCAAGCTCGTCTATGAGGCGATGGCGTACCAAGTGGCGAAAGAAATCGGCGCGGCAAGCGCCGTATTGGCGGGCAAAGTGGACGCCATCATTTTGACCGGCGGGTTGGCGTATGGCAAATCGTTTGTCGAACAAATCACTCGCCGCGTGCAATGGATCGCCGATGTCATCGTCCATCCGGGCGAAAACGAACTGCAGGCGCTTGCCGAAGGGGCGCTTCGCGTCCTGCGCGGCGAAGAAGAGGAAAAAACGTATTTAGGTGAAGCGGCCTCGCCGGTTTCAGTCCGGCGTTGATGCGGCAACGGATGAGAAAGGGGAAGACAAGATGGCAAAAGAATACGATGTCGTCATTCTCGGCGGCGGCACGGGTGGCTATGTGGCCGCTATTCGCGCCTCGCAGCTCGGCTTGAAAACGGCGGTTGTCGAAAAAGGGAAGCTCGGCGGCACGTGCCTGCACGCCGGCTGCATTCCGTCCAAAGCGCTGCTCCGCAGTGCGGAAGTGTACGCGCAAACGAAAAATAGCGAGGCGTTTGGCGTCATCGCCGGTGATGTGCGCCTTGATTTCGCGAAAGTGCAGGCGCGCAAAGCGACGATTGTCGACCAGCTCCATAAAGGTGTGCAGCATTTGATGAAAAAAGGGAAGATCGATGTGTACGCCGGCATCGGCCGCCTGCTCGGCCCGTCGATCTTTTCCCCGCTGCCGGGGACGGTGTCGGTTGAGATGAACGACGGCAGCGAAAACGAAATGCTTGTCCCGAAATTCGTCGTCATTGCCACTGGTTCGCGGCCGCGCACGCTACCGGGGCTTGAGCCGGACGGCGAATTCGTGATGACATCGGATGAGGCGCTGCAAATGGAGGTGCTTCCGTCGTCTATCTTGATCGTCGGGGGCGGCGTCATCGGCATGGAATGGGCGTCGATGCTCAACGATTTCGGTGTGGAGGTTACCGTGCTTGAGTATGCCGATCGCATTTTGCCGACAGAAGATGAAGATGTCTCAAAAGAAATGGAAAAACTGCTCCGCCGCCGCGGCGTCAACATCGTCACAGGAGCGCGGGTGCTCGCGGAAACGCTCGAGAAAGGAAACGGCGTCACGATCCAAGCGGAGCATCAAGGCGAGCGGAAAACGTTTGCGGCCGACAAGATGCTCGTTTCCGTCGGGCGTCAAGCGAACATTGAAGGAATTGGTCTTGAAAACACCGAAATTGTTGTGGAGAAGGGATATATTCAAACAAACGAGTTCGGCCAAACGAAAGAATCGCACATTTACGCAATCGGTGATGTCATCGGCGGCCTGCAGCTGGCCCATGTCGCTGCCCATGAAGGGATTGTCGCCATTGAGCATTTGGCCGGGCGCAATCCAGCGCCGATTGACTATTCGATGGTGCCCCGCTGCATTTACACCCGTCCGGAAGCGGCGGCGGTCGGCTTAACCGAACAAGAGGCGAAAGCGAAAGGCTATGATGTCAAGATCGGCAAATTTCCGTTTAAAGCCATTGGCAAGGCGCTTGTGTTCGGTGAGGCGGAAGGGTTTGTGAAACTCATCGCCGACCGGAACACGGACGATCTGCTTGGCGTCCATATGGTCGGGCCGCACGTGACCGATTTGATTTCCGAAGCCGGGCTCGCCCGCGTGCTTGATGCGGCTCCGTGGGAAGTGGCCCATGCGATCCACCCGCATCCGACGCTGTCAGAGGCCATGGCGGAAGCGGCGCTGGCGGTCGATGGCAAAGCGATTCATTTTTAGTTCGTGGCGGCATGAGCTCGGCGCGTGATCATTGGTTGACTATGTGAATCTAAGGGAGGTTGTTGTGATGGCGCAAAACCGTCATCAAGCGCTCGGATTAAGCGATGACACGGTGTTGGAAATGTATGAAACAATGCTTCTCGCCCGCAAGCTCGATGAGCGGATGTGGCTGTTAAACCGCGCCGGAAAAATTCCGTTCGTCATCTCGTGCCAAGGGCAGGAAGCGGCGCAAGTCGGCGCGGCGTTCGCCCTCGATCGGACGAAGGACTATGTACTGCCGTACTACCGCGATATGGGGGTTGTGTTGACATTTGGCATGACGGCGAGAGAATTGATGCTGGCGGCGTTCGCCAAGGCGGAAGACCCGAACTCCGGAGGCCGGCAAATGCCTGGCCATTTCGGGCAAAAGAAAAACCGGATCGTCACCGGCTCCTCGCCCGTGACGACGCAAGTGCCGCATGCGGTCGGCTTTGCGTTAGCGGCGAAAATGGAAAAGAAAGATTTTGTCGCTTTTGTCACCTTTGGCGAAGGGTCGTCGAACCAAGGCGACTTCCATGAAGGGGCAAACTTCGCCGGTGTTCACAAGCTTCCGGTCATCTTCATGTGCGAAAACAACAAGTACGCCATTTCCGTGCCGATTTCGAAACAACTCGCGTGCGAAAAAGTGTCCGACCGCGCTGTCGGTTACGGCATGCCGGGCTATACGGTCGACGGCACCGATCCGCTTGAAGTATACCGCGTCGTCAAGGAAGCGGCCGACCGCGCCCGCCGCGGCGAAGGGCCAACGTTGATTGAAGCGGTGACGTATCGGCTGACGTCGCACTCGTCGGATGACGACCATCGCGTCTACCGGACGGAAGAAGAGCTCGCCGAGGCGCGCGCCAAAGACCCGATCATCACATTTTCCAACTATTTGAAAGAAACGGGCGTTTTGACCGATGAACGGGATGAAGAAATTCAAGCGCGCGTCATGAAGGAAGTGAACGAAGCGACTGACTACGCGGAGAAGGCGCCGTACGCCGAGCCGGAGCACGCGCTTCGCTACGTGTATGCCGAGGAGTAAGGGAGGGGATTTGACGATGCCTGTTATTTCCTATATTGATGCGGTCACGATGGCAATTCGCGAAGAGATGGAGCGCGACCCGCGCGTGTTTGTGTTAGGAGAAGACGTCGGCCGAAAAGGCGGAGTGTTCAAAGCGACGCAAGGATTGTACGAGCAGTTTGGCGAAGAGCGCGTGATTGATACGCCGCTTGCCGAATCGGCGATCGTCGGCGTCGGCATCGGCGCGGCGATGTACGGTCTGCGCCCGATCGCGGAAATTCAGTTTGCCGACTTCATCATGCCGGCGGTCAACCAAATCATTTCGGAGGCGGCGCGCATTCGCTACCGCTCGAACAACGACTGGAACTGCCCGATCGTCATCCGCGCCCCATACGGCGGCGGTGTTCACGGTGCTCTGTACCATTCTCAATCGGTGGAAGCGATTTTCGCCAACCAGCCGGGGCTGAAAATCGTCATGCCGTCGACGCCGTATGATGTAAAAGGATTATTGAAAGCGGCGATTCGCGATGAAGATCCGGTGCTCTTTTTCGAGCATAAACGCGCCTACCGCCTCATTAAAGGAGAGGTGCCGGAAGACGACTACGTATTGCCGATCGGCAAAGCTGATGTCAAGCGTGAAGGAGAGGACATCACGGTCATCACGTACGGGCTGTGCGTCCATTTTGCCTTGCAGGCGGCCGAGCGCGTCGCACAAGACGGCATTTCCGTCCATCTGCTCGATTTGCGCACCGTCTACCCGCTTGACAAAGAAGCGATCATCGAAGCGGCGAGCAAAACGGGGAAAGTGCTGCTCATTACGGAAGACAATAAAGAAGGCAGCGTCATGAGCGAAGTCGCCGCCATTATCGCGGAGCATTGTTTGTTTGATCTCGACGCGCCGATTATGCGCCTTGCCGGTCCAGACGTTCCGGCCATGCCGTATGCGCCGACGATGGAGAAGTTCTTTATGGTCAACCCGGAAAAAGTCGAAAAAGCGATGCGCGAATTAGCGGCGTTTTGAGGCGAAGACATTGCAGCCAAGATAGGAGGGTATCGATGTGGCTATCGAACAATTGACGATGCCTCAGCTTGGGGAGAGCGTCACGGAAGGCACGATCAGCAAATGGCTTGTCTCCCCGGGCGACAAAGTGAACAAATATGACCCAGTTGCCGAAGTCATCACCGATAAAGTGAGCGCGGAAATTCCGTCGTCGTTTGCCGGCGTCATTCGCGAGTTGATCGCCAAAGAAGGGGAAACGCTCCCGGTCGGCGCGCCGATTTGCACGATCGAAGTCGAAGGCGCTGCACCGGCTTCGGAAGCGAAGCCGGCGGATGAAGCGCCGAAAGCAGAAGACAACGCCAAGCCAGCCGCTCCGAAACAGGCCGGCCGGGCAAACAACGGCCGCTATTCGCCGGCTGTGCTCCGCCTCGCCCAAGAACATGGCATTGACTTGGAACAAGTCCAAGGCACCGGTCTTGGCGGACGGGTGACGCGCAAAGATTTGCTCAAACTCATTGAGTCCGGCCAAATTCCGAAAGCGGGAGCGGCACCGGCGGCGGAACAAGCGGCGCCAAAAGCGGAACCGAGAACGGAACAACCGGCCCCGGCCGCCGCGGCGGCTCAACCGTCTGCCGCTGCCGCGCCAACTGCGCCGCAAGCAGCGCCGGTCAAACTAGCGGCCCCGAACGTCGAAGCCGGAGCGGGCGACATCGAAATTCCGGTCACCCCGGTGCGCAGAGCGATCGCCGCGAACATGCTCCGCAGCAAACACGAAGCGCCGCACGCGTGGACGATGGTCGAAGTCGACGTCACCGACCTGGTCGCCTACCGCGATGCGATCAAAGACGAGTTCAAGCGGCGTGAAGGCTTCAATTTGACGTATTTCGCCTTCTTCGTCAAGGCGGTCGCCCAAGCGCTGAAAGAATTTCCACAGCTGAACTCGACGTGGGCGGGCGATAAGATCATTCAGCGCAAAGACATCAACATCTCGATCGCCGTCGCGACCGATGACGCCTTGTTCGTGCCCGTCATCAAGCACGCCGATGAAAAAACGATCAAAGGCATCGCCCGCGAAATCGCCGAGCTGGCGGCAAAAACGCGCGCCGGCAAACTGCGCCCGGAAGACATGCAAGGCGGTACGTTCACCGTCAACAACACCGGCGCGTTCGGCTCGGTGCAGTCGATGGGCATTATCAACTACCCGCAAGCGGCCATTTTGCAAGTGGAAACGATCGTCAAACGACCCGTCGTCAAAAACGGCATGATCGCCATCCGCGACATGGTCAACTTATGTTTGTCGCTCGACCACCGCGTCTTGGACGGCCTCATTTGCGGCCGCTTCCTCGCCCGCGTCAAAGCGATTTTGGAAAACATGAACAAAGACAACACGCCGATTTATTAACGATTCCCCCATCGCCATCGAGTTGGCGGTGGGGTTTTTGCATGGCGCGATTTCAAACTTCTCTCACAAATGTGATGTATAATGGGGGCAGAAACGAATAGGTGAAGGAGAAACTCGAGATGAAACGAGCGAGTGTGTCGGTGCTGTTGTGCTGGTTCTTTCTGCTAAGCGGCTGCGCGAAGACATCGTTTCCTCCGATCGCTGATTCGCTGTCGGTCGTCATCAGCCTCGATGTCAAAGCGGAAACGGTCACCTTTTTGAACGCGGAAAATGGCGGCAAGATCGCCCGCTGGAACATCAACGAACCGTTTCAAGGCGGGGCGTTGAGCTCGGACGGCCGGACGCTTTTTTTGTACGGGCGGGAGCTTGACGGGGTCTATCGGTACGATCTCGCGACCGGGAAGCTGCTTGGCGAATGGAAAATAGGAAGCGGCATTGTGAGCGCTGCTCCATCTCCGGATGGCCGCACGTGGTTTTTTGGCGACAGCACCCATCACGCGGTGCGCGTTGTGAGCCGGGACGGGAAAGAGATCGCCCGCCTTTCGGTCGGACGCTCCCCGATGACGCTGCTTGTCAATCGCCAGGAAACGGAGCTGTATGCCATCGACTTTCAAGACGGCCGCGCCTTTGTCATTGATACGAGCCGCCTCCGTGTCATTCGCTCATTTTCGGTGCCGAAGATGGCGTTAGGCGGATTGATGCGCGAGCGACAAGAGGAGCTGTGGGTCGGCGGACATGGAAGCGGAAGCAAGGTGGAGACCAATATCCATGTCTATTCACTTCGAGACGGCCGCTTGTTGCGGACGGTTGCTGCGCCGGTCATGCCGGTCGATTTCGTCGAAACAGGCCGCGGCGTGTTTGTGCTAAGCCACGGTTCGAACACGGTCTATCAATTTTCGCCAAGCGGGAAGCGGCTCGGCTCCATCTCTGTCGGCGCCAATCCATTTGCGATGGAAGCGGCGTTGGGCCGTTTGTATATCGCGAGCTATGACAGCGATGGCTTTTTCCGCGTCGACCGCGCCCGCACCCGCAAAGAAGGCGGCACCGGCTTGGGGCTTGCCATCGTCAAACAAATCGTCTCTCTTCATGACGGCGCGATTCGGTTCGACAGCGACCTTGGACGCGGGACGACTGTATCGATTCGCCTGCCGCTCGTTCGGGAAGAGGAATAAACATCGTTCAAGACACAGGAATGGATGATGTATAATCAATATAAAATTAGGAGGCAGGTGGAGGATATGGGTTCACCAGAAAAGGAACAGGCCCCTATGACCTACAAAGAGTATGCGACATGGCCGGAAGGAAAACGGTGCGAGGTCTTGGACGGGAACATCATTAGCATGGCGCCGTCGCCGACACCGGAACATCAATCCGTTTCGCTCCAACTTTCCATTGAATTCGGGATGCATCTTCGTGGGAAGGATTGCCGCGTGTTGGCCGCCCCGATCGATGTGTATCTTTTCGAAGATCATCGAAAGGGATGGATGGATGAAAACGTCCGAAACTGGGTATGCCCCGATCTTGTCGTCATCTGCGACAAAAACAAAATTCAAAAAAACCGCATTGTCGGGGCTCCAGATTTGGTCGTCGAGATCTTGTCCCCCGCCACGGCCAAAATCGACCGGATGGACAAACGGATCGCGTACGAGCGGGCTGGGGTGAAGGAATATTGGATCGTTGACCCGGCGAATCAAGTGGTGGAAGTGTATTTGCGCGGAAAAACAGGAAGATTGGAACTTCATGGAGTGTACAACCGGGATGACGCCGTTTTGGTTCATGTATTGAAGGATTTCGTGATCGATTTGCGAAACATTTTCCAATGAATAAATGGCAGTTGAGATTTTCGCTAAGCGGTGATTTGGAGGGGGACGAGGGAGCATCGTCCAAGAGAGCATGCAACAACGCCCTCTTCCTTTCATGTTTTTTCAGGGCTTCTTGGAGGATTTGTGAATCGTTGAGATGGTGTTGTTTCGCCAAGTCATCGAGCCATTTCGGGATCGTTCATGTTTTTTGACCGCTTTGTTTTCCATTTCATGGCGAAATGGTGGCATCAGCAAGTTGTTTGCCTTTTTGTTCATTGCCCAAACGCGGCCGATGTACTACAATAAACATAGAAACCGTTTTTTCCCACACGAAGCGTCATCAGCGCTTCGTTCTGAGCAGACGGGTTCGAGAGGGAAAGGTGCGGCTTGAAAAGAAAGCGGTTTCTTATGTCTGGAAGGCAAAGGGGGATCGGAATGAGCGATGTCGCAAAGATGAAGGAAGCGGCGTTTCCGGCTCCGACGGTGGAGGAGTGGGAGCGGGAAGCGGAAAAGTCGCTGAAAGGCAAGCCGCTCGAGCGGCTTGTATCGATGACGTACGAAAACATAGCGGTGAAACCGCTCTATACGCGCTGCGATGTGGAGGCGCTCGGCCCGCTGGAGCAGTACCCGGGCTTTGGCCAGTACGTGCGCGGAGCGCGGCCGGAAGGGTATCGGGGCGGGCCGTGGAAGGTGAGCCAGGAGATTTCGGCGGCGAGCCCGTCGGAATGGAACGAAGCGGTCAAGCACGACTTGGAGCGGGGACAGACGGAAATCCATTTCGCTCTCGGCCGGCTGCCGTTTGCCGTCGAGTCGGTTGAGGATGTGGCGGCGATGTTTGCTGGCGTGCCGCTCGATCGCTATTCGCTCCGGGTGAACGCCGGGGCGCGGTCGCTTTCGTTTTTGGCGCTGCTTGTCGCTTATTTCAAGGAACAGGGAGTGCCGCTATCGAGCGTACGGGGCGCGATCGGCATGGATCCGCTCGGAGCGTGGGCGGAGCAGGGGACGCTCCCGTGTTCGCTTGAGCGGCTGTATGATGAAATGGCGGAAGCAACGAAGTGGGCGAAGGAACAGATGCCTGCCGTTCGCACGATTTTGGTGCGCGGCGAGCCGTACCATAACGGCGGGGCGAACGCCGTGCAGGAGCTCGCGTTTTCGTTGGCGGCAGCCGTCGAGTACATCCGCGCCGGGCTCGATCGAGGCTTGGCGGTCGACGACATCGCGGTGCGGATGCAAGCGTCGTTTGCGGTTGGGGCGGACTTTTTTATGGAAATCGCAAAACTGCGGGCGGCGCGGCGGTTGTTTGCGCAAGTGATCGAAGCGTTTGGCGGCGGTGAATCAGCAAGGCGGATCGAGCTGCATGTGCGCACGTCGCCCTTTACGAAAACGGTGTACGACCCGTATGTGAACATGCTGCGGGCGGCGGCGGAAGCGTTTGCGGCCGTTGTCGGTGGCGCCGATGGCGTGCACGTGTCGCCGTTTGACGAGGCGATCGGACTCGCCGATGAGTTTTCTCGGCGCATCGCCCGCAACACGCAGCTCATTTTGCTCGAAGAGGCGCATATGGCAAGCGTCATCGACCCGGCGGGCGGCTCGTATTATGTGGAAACGTTGACCGCCAAGCTCGCTGAAGAAGCGTGGAAGCTGTTCCAACGCGTCGAAGAACAAGGCGGCATGGCGAAGGCGCTCGAAGACGGCTTCGTGCAGACGGAAGTGGAAGCGGTCGCCAAGCGGCGGCTGGATCGTGTCAAGACGCGGAAGGAAAGAATCGTTGGCACGAACGTGTATGCGAACTTAGAAGAAACGCCGATCGAAAAGCCGACGCAAGCCGCGGCGAACGAGTTGCCGCCGCTGGATGAAAAGCGGATGGCCGACATTCGCAGTACGCTCGTCAGTGGGAATTGGGTGGAAGCCGCAATTGGCGCGGCCCGCCGTCGAGCAACCGCTCGGGAAATCGCGGCGGCTCTCGCTGACGGAAACACGTCCATCCGCATTGCGCCGATTCGCGCATGGCGCTTGGCCGAGCCGTTTGAGCGGCTGCGCAAGGCGGCCGAGAAGCATGCGGAGCGTACGGGAAGCCGGCTTTCCGTTCACTTGATCAATATCGGGCCGCTTGTCCGCCATCAGGCGCGCGCCGATTTCATCGCCGGGCTGTTTGCGGCCGGCGGGGTGGCGGCTGAGCGGAGCGATGGCTTTGCCTCGGTCGCGGAAGCGGTTGAATGGGTGCAAAGCACGAGCGGGACGTATTATATCGTGTGCGGCGCCGATGACGATTACCCGGCGTTCGTTCCAGCGTTGGCTCGGGCGTTTAAGCAAGCCAAGCCGAACGCGAAGCTGTATGTCGCCGGAAAGCCGCCGGAAGAGCTCGAGAACACGTACGGGGCCGCGGGCGTGGACGGATCGATTCATCTCGGTTCGAACGCGTACGAGGTGATCGTGGCGTTTTTCACGGAAAGAGGGGTGGCGTTGGATGGCGAAGTACGTTGATTTTACCAACATGACGCTTTCCGCCATAGCGGCCGATGTGGAGGAGAAACAGTGGAAAGACGCCATCGAGCGGCGCGTGCAAGCGTCGATCGATGAGCTGTTGGTTCAGACGAATGAGCACATTGCGGTGAAGCCGCTGTATACAAAGGAAGACATCGATGGGCTTGATTTTCTTGATTATCTGCCCGGCTTGCCGCCGTACTTGCGCGGGCCGTACCCGACGATGTACGTCGTGCGGCCGTGGACGATCCGCCAATACGCCGGCTTTTCGACCGCCGAGGAGAGCAACGCCTTTTACCGGCGCAACTTGGCGATGGGGCAAAAAGGGTTGTCGGTCGCCTTTGACCTGGCCACCCATCGCGGCTATGACTCCGACCATCCGCGCGTCGTCGGCGACGTCGGCAAAGCGGGGGTGGCCATCGACTCGGTGCTCGATATGAAAATTTTGTTTGACGGCATCCCGCTCGACCAAATGTCGGTGTCGATGACGATGAACGGGGCGGTGCTCCCGATCATGGCGTTTTACATCGTCACCGCCGAAGAGCAGGGAGTGACGCAAGACAAACTGTCGGGCACGATTCAAAACGATATTTTGAAAGAATATATGGTGCGCAACACGTACATTTATCCGCCGGAGATGTCGATGCGCATCATCGCCGACATTTTCGCCTATACGGCCAAATACATGCCGAAGTTCAACAGCATCAGCATTTCCGGCTACCATATGCAAGAAGCCGGGGCGCCGGCTGATCTGGAGCTGGCGTACACGCTCGCTGACGGGCTTGAGTACGTGCGCACCGGCTTGAAAGCCGGCATTGACATCGACTCGTTCGCGCCGAGGCTGTCGTTTTTCTGGGCAATCGGCATGAACTACTTTATGGAAGTGGCGAAACTGCGGGCGGCGCGCCTCATGTGGGCGAAAATGATGAAAACGTTCAATCCGAAAAATCCAAAATCGCTCGCTCTAAGGACGCATTCGCAAACGTCGGGCTGGAGCTTGACCGAGCAAGATCCGTTCAACAACGTCGTGCGCACGCTCATCGAGGCGCACGCGGCGGCGATGGGGCATACGCAGTCGCTCCATACGAACGCCTTGGATGAAGCGATCGCCTTGCCGACCGACTTCTCGGCGCGCATCGCCCGCAATACGCAGCTGTACTTGCAGGAAGAAACGGGCATTTGTCGGACGATCGACCCGTGGGCCGGTTCGTATTACGTCGAGGCGTTGACGAACGAGTTGATGAAGCGGGCGTGGGCGCATATCGAAGAAATCGAAAGCTTAGGCGGGATGGCGAAAGCCATTGAAACCGGCATCCCGAAAATGCGCATCGAAGAAGCGGCGGCCCGCCGCCAAGCGCGCATCGATTCAGGAGCGGAAACGATCATCGGCGTGAACAAATACCGCCCGGACAAAGAAGAACCGATCGACATTTTGGAAGTCGACAACACCGCCGTGCGAAAGCGGCAAATCGAGCGGCTGAACGAGCTCAAGGCGACGCGCGACAACGAGCAGGTCGAAGCGGCGCTTGACGCCATCACGAAAGCGGCGGAAACGGGCGAGGGGAACTTGCTTGAGCTGGCCGTCCAAGCGGCGCGCGTCCGGGCGACGCTCGGGGAAATTTCGTATGCGATCGAAAAAGTGGCGAGCCGTCATCGCGCCGCCATCCGCTCGATCAGCGGCGTTTACAGCTCGGAATACAAAAACGAAGCGCAGCTGGAACGGGTGAAGCGGCGGGTGGAGCAGTTCGCCGAACTCGAAGGACGCCGCCCGCGCATCTTGATCGCGAAAATGGGGCAGGACGGCCATGACCGCGGGGCGAAAGTCATCGCCACGGCGTTTGCCGATTTAGGATTTGACGTCGACATCGGCCCGCTCTTCCAGACGCCGGAAGAAACGGCGCGCCAGGCGGTCGAAAACGACGTGCACGCTGTCGGCATCAGCTCGCTCGCCGGCGGGCATAAAACGCTCGTGCCGCAGCTTGTGGCGGAGCTCGAAAAACTCGGCCGCGGCGACATTCTCGTTTTTGTCGGCGGCGTCATTCCGCCGCAAGACTACGCGTTTTTGTATGAGCACGGCGCCGCGGCCATTTTCGGGCCGGGAACCGTGATTCCGGAGTCAGCGGAAAAGGTGTTGGAGGAAATTTACGCCCGGCTTGGCTATGAGGAAGTGAACCCATGAGCGGGGAAGAGAAACGGCGGGAACAGGAAAGCGGCCAGAGCGCAGCTTCGGACGGGCAGCCGCGGCGCCCGGAATGGGCGGACGACAATGGCTTGTCGTCGTACGTGCAAGCCGAGCGCCCGCCGGCGCCAAAGCGGGTCGTGAGACGGAAAGAGCGGTCGGTCGGAGAGTACGTCCAAGGGGTGCTCGCCGGCGACCGCACCATTTTGGCGCAGGCGATTACGCTTGTCGAAAGCAATGCGTCTAGGCATATGGATCTCGCCCAGCAAGTGCTCAATGAACTGCTTCCGCACGTCGGCCGCTCGATTCGCATCGGCGTCACCGGCGTGCCGGGGGCGGGAAAAAGCACGTTCATTGAAGCGTTTGGCACGTTTTTATGCGAGCAAGGGCACCGCGTCGCGGTGTTAGCCGTCGACCCGACAAGCTCATTGACCGGCGGCAGCATCCTTGGCGACAAAACGCGGATGGAGGCGCTTGCCCGCAATCCGCTTGCCTTCATCCGTCCATCTCCATCCGGTGGGGCGCTTGGCGGCGTGCATCGGAAAACGCGCGAGACGATGATGCTGTGCGAAGCGGCCGGCTATGACATCATCCTCGTCGAGACGGTCGGCGTCGGGCAAAGCGAGTTTGTCGTCCGCGGGATGGTTGACTTTTTCCTGCTGCTCGCCTTAACCGGCGCCGGCGATGAGCTGCAAGGCATGAAGCGCGGCATCATGGAGCTGGTCGACGCCATCGTCATCAACAAGGCGGACGGCGATAATAAAGAAAAAGCGCGGATGGCGCAAAACGAATACAACCAGTTTCTCCATTACCTCCGCCCGGCCACGCCCGGCTGGGAGACGAAAGCGTACACATGCTCGGCGCTTTTGGGAGAAGGGATCGCCGACATGTGGCGCGTCATCCAGGCGTTCGTCAAGACGACAAAGCAATCCGGCGTCTTTTTCGACCGCCGCCGCCAGCAGCAAAAAGACTGGATGCACGCCATGATCAAAGAATATATCGAAACGCGCTTTTTCGCCGACCCGATCGTGAAAGAGAAGCTTCCGATGCTCGAGAACAGCGTCATTTCCGGCGCCAAGCCGGTCACCGCCGCCGTCCGCGAGCTGATTGAAGCATACGAACGGAGCCTCGGCGGCGAAGTATGATATGATAAAGGCAAACCGAAGGAGGTGTTGAGATGTTCCAATTTCAATTTCCGCTCTATAACGACATCGTCGAACAAGCGCGGCGCGAAGCGGTCGAAGCCGGATTTGAAGAACTGCGCACGCCGGAAGACGTCGATGCGGCATTCCGCCGTCCGGGCACCACGCTTGTCCTCATCAACTCCGTGTGCGGCTGCGCCGGCGGCATCGCCCGTCCCGCAGCGGCCCACGCGGTTCATTACGACAAGCGCCCGGACCATTTGGTGACCGTCTTTGCCGGCCAAGACAAAGAAGCAACGGCCCGCGCGCGCGAATATTTTGTCGGCGAGCCGCCGTCCTCGCCGTCGTTCGCGTTGTTAAAAGACGGAAAACTGTGTGCCATGCTCCACCGCCACGACATCGAAGGGCACGAACCGGTCGCCGTCGTGCAAAAGCTGCAGGCGCTGTTTGACGAATATTGCGAGGAAGTGTGAAAGGAGAACCCGAAGTTCGAAAAGGGACTTCGGGTTTTTGCATGGCCATTATTGTTTGTGATAATAGAAATGAAGAAGGAAATTGATCGTATCAGTCAAATAAATGAGCAACAAGTCACAACTGTTTTAGATGGTGTTTCAGAAAATGTCATGAGTAAAATTTACAAAGAATGGGTAGTGAACTACCCACCACCTACGCTTCGCTTAGAGGTGGGGGCTTCAAGCGACTTGTGTGTGTTCGCTGAACGGTAAGCCACACACAAGAACCCTTTACGCTTCCCTTCGTTCCGAAGGTGTCCGTTCTAGCCATATTCTATCCTATTCGTTGGCTAACGCCAACCGAAATTCATCTCCCACTTTCACTGGTGCTGGCGCACCTTCACGTTTAGAAGTAGGAGACTTCTTTCGGAGGGAAGTTAAAATTATTACTGTATCGAAAAGAATGGCTCGTAAATTGGTATATGGAGGTGAAATAAGCGATGCGCCCTTTTGTGCTTTGGTTAATTTGGCAAAATGAATGTACTCGGCAGCGATATCATATTGGAAACTTATTACACGATGGGGATAAGTATGTATTTTATTATGAACGTGTATATTCCTGCTTTCTATAGCGAGTTTATGTTTAACATAAATTAGCCAGAAGTCCTCCACCTCTATAGGTGGGGGATGAATGGCGTTCGGTTTTTCTGTTTTTCTCTTTCTTTTTTGGATGACAATAGAATACAATAAACATAGGAGGTGAAACCATGTATCGAACGCTGAAAACCCGTTTTCGGGCAAAGAAAGAAGTTATCCAAAAACTATTTGAATGCAATCGCATCTCCGCAGAAGTTTGGAACGAATGCATTCGTTTGGCAAAAGAACATCATTTGAAAACAGGAAAATGGATAACCAAAACGGAACTGCAAAAAGCAACAAAAGGTCGTTTTCCTATCCACAGCCAAAGCATCCAAGCCGTTGTGCATAAATATATCTTTGCCCGTGATGGGGCAAAAGAAGCACGGAAAAAAGGGGAAAAAATCAAATATCCATACAAAAAGAAAAAACACTTCAACACGAAATGGGCAAAAGATGGATTTGTTTTGCGTGAAGACGGAACGTTGGAACTGTCGCTAGGAATTTGGAATCGAAAAAGACAATCTCCTTTGGTGGTGAAAATGGATAAAGAACAAATTCCAAAGGGTCAAGTGAAAGAAATCGAGTTGGTCTATGACCGTGGTTTGTGGCTTTGTTTATCGTATGAAGATGGAAAAGAACCAAAAGAGAATAAAAATCAAAACCGTGTCGCTATTGACTCAGGGGAAATTCACACCATCGCAGCCGTTTGTGAAAATGGGGAAAGCCTCATTATCACAGGACGAAAAATAAGAAGCATTCATCGGTTGAGAAACAAAAAATTAAAAGAACTTCAAAAGTTGATGTCCCGTTGCAAAAAAGGCTCCAAACAATGGAAAAAGTACAATCGGGCGAAACAATACGTATTAAGTAAGAGTGAAGTGCAACTCAAAGATGCGTTGCATAAAACCACGAGACAATTTGTTCGTTGGTGTTTGGAAAACCAAGTGAAAGAAGTGGTCATTGGGGATGTCGAAGGAGTGCAACGGAACACGAAAAAGAAACGAAACAAAAAGACCAATCAGAAATTATCCAATTGGTCGTTTGGAAAACTACTTGATTATCTCAAATACAAATTGAATGCCGAAGGCATTGAAATAGAGAAAAAAGATGAAAGTTACACATCGCAAACATGCCCTGTTTGCGGGAAGAAGAATACATCTTCTTCTAGAAATTATACATGTCAATGCGGATACAAACAACACCGTGATATCCATGGGGCAATGAATTTATTTGCCAAAGTATATTATGGCGAAATTCGCCCGTTGGAATTTACGGTCAAACCGTTTACGTATCGACGGATTGCATAAGCAAGAAGTCGTAGATGGCGAGTTCCCGCCCATGAGTATCGATGATACTCATGTTGCCTGTCGTTCCCAACGAGACCGATGCCAGGCGTTGCCTGCAGATAGGCTGCCAACCAGTCTATCGTGCATCCACCCCGAAGGGAAAACAGGAAACTCCTACTTCTGTAAGTAGGAGAGGTTCATCCTTATTCAAAATAACGGGCGTTATATGGCGAGAATTGAATCAATTCATGTTGAGGCTTTTCCACAGCGGAAAGTAAATATAAGTGTCTACGGTGAGCTCCTCCCATCTTGCCAGACGCAAGATCTCGATATGCTACATGAAATATCGTTAGAAGTGATTTAGTCTGTTCACTGTTTTCTGAAGTAGGCATGTTTGATTTCAGATGAATGAATATGTCCACGAAATCGAAACGCTACTGCAAAACATCAAAGAAGAAGTGATCGACCGTGATGTATGGAATGAGCCCGACCGTGTTTGAACGGCTGATGGCGTATTTCGCGGGCGAAGAAGATATACAAAAAGTCATTTTGTTCGGCTCACGGGCGCGCGGCACGGCCCGCTACAACTCGGACATTGACTTGTGCGTGGACTACACCGGCAAACAAAAGTGGAAAATCAAAGAGGATCTTGACGAGATTGTCGGCATTTACTCATGTGACGTGCTTTTTTTCGACGCGCTGAACGAAGCGATCCGGCGGGAAATCGAGCGCGACGGGAAGACGATTTATGAGAAATCTCCGTCGTGAGCCTAGGCGGCTTGCCCTGCATGAGCGGACAGCCGCCTTTTTTGTCCTTTTGCGCCTGTTGGGACAGATCGGCTTCGGAGCGGAGGCCAGGATTGTCCGTTTTTCCTTGCACCGAAAGCGCCGTCATCTGTACAATGAAGTCGGCAACCATTGGCAAAGGAGACTCGCGATGAAAATCGGCTATCGGACATTGAAAACGGCGGTGGGGGCGGCGCTGGCGATTGCCATCGCTCAGCTGATCGGCCTGCATAATTTCGCTTCCGCTGGCATTATCGTCATTTTATGCGTCCAAGTGACGAAAAAGCGGTCGCTTGAGACCGCTCGGGCCCGTTTTGCGGCGTGCGTCGTTGCGGTCGGGTTTGCGGCGTTGTTTTTTACCGCCTTCGGCTATCATCCGTGGACGATCGGGCTGTTGCTTTTGTTGTTCATTCCTGTGACGGTTCGCTTGAAAATCAATGAAGGCATTGCGACAAGCTCGGTCATTATTTTGCATTTGTATGCGGCCGGGGACATCACGTGGGGATTGGTCGCCAATGAGATCTTGCTGGTGGCGGTTGGCATTGGGGTAGCGCTGCTGATGAACATGTATATGCCGAGCGCCGAGAAGGAGCTCAAAGAGTACCAGCGCATTGTCGAAGATTTGTTTCGCATTATTTTAAAAGAAATCGTCCGCTACTTGCGCACAAATGAGCTTGATTGGGATGGGAAGGAGCTGCCGCTTGCGGCGGAGACGCTCGACAAAGCGAAAAAGCTCGCCATGCGCCACGCCGACAATCAATTATGGCGGAATGAGGATGAATATGTCCGCTACTTCCGCATGCGCGAGCGGCAGTTGGAAATCATCGAGCATATGCTTCCGCTTGTGACATCGCTTGTCTACACGGTCGAGCAGCGGATGATGGTCGCCGATTTTATCGACGAATTAAGCGATGCCATTCACCCGGGAAATACGGCCGATCGGTTTTTGCGGCGCCTTGCCGAGATGCGCGAACAGTTTAAAGCGATGCCGCTGCCAAAGACGCGCGAGCAGTTTGAAGAGCGGGCGGCGTTGTTTCATTTAGTGCGCGAATTGGAGCGATATTTAATCATCAAAAGCGAATTCCATCCCGGAAACGAACGAAAACCGCAGCGGCTGAAGGCATGATGCAGGGCATATGTCCATCCGTTTTGGCGCACACTATAGCCAAACATTCAAGCAAAGGATGGACGGATATGCGGGTATGGTTGGCCATTTGTCTCGTGATAACCGCAGTGTTGGGGGCGCCTTTCCAGACAGCGGCGGAGGCGAAGCCGCTTGTCATTGTGAACAAAGCGATCAATAAGCTCGCGCTCGTCCGCGACGGCCGCATCGAAGCCGTTTATCCCGTGGCGACCGGGGTCAATACCGATTTGACGCCGGAAGGAATGTTTACGGTGACGGTGAAGGCGAAATACCCGTATTATCGGAAAAAGAACATTCCAGGCGGGGCGCCGAACAATCCGCTCGGCGCAAGGTGGATCGGCTTTAACGCGCGCGGGACGGACGGGCGCATCTACGGCATTCACGGCACGAACAACCCGGCGTCGATTGGCGGCTACGTTTCGCAAGGCTGCGTGCGCATGCACAACCGCGATGTCGAGCATTTGTATGAACGGGTGCCGATTGGCGCCCGTGTGCTCATTCTCCGCAGCAACGAATCGCTTTACGCCATTGCCAAACGGTACGGCGCTGTCCGATGAAAAACGCAAGCTCCGTTTCGGAGCTTGCGTTTTTTTGGGCAGGTTTAAAACCACATGCTGATGCCGGCGAGGAGCGTCGTCAGCAGCATGCAAATGAGCATTACATACACGATGAATTTTTGCGTTTTCCGCGACAACGGTCCGTCCTCCTTCCGTCCGCTGTTCTACGTTTATTGTAACGGCAAACCGCAGGGCGGACAAGGAAAAAAGCAGGATGAGAGATGAAACGGACCGCTCCATGGCTTGACCGTTGCGCAGACAAAGAAAAACAAAAAAAAGCAGGATTTTTTGTCGAAACGGCGAATAATAAAATGTTGGCCTCATCATTTTGCGGCAAAGGGGATGCAGACGATGGAAGTGAAAAAAGTCGACCATATCGGCATTGCCGTCCGCTCGATCGAGAAAGCGCTTCCGTTTTATACGGATGTGCTCGGCCTGCCGTTTCTTGGCATCGAGGAAGTCGAGTCGGAGCAGGTGAAAGTGGCGTTTTTGCAGGCGGGAGAGGCGAAAATTGAACTTCTTGAGCCGCTGTCGCCAGAGAGCGCGGTGGCGACATTTATCGAGAAGCGCGGTGAAGGGATTCATCACGTGGCGCTTGGCGTCGAGGACATCGCCGAGCGCATCCGTGAGCTCAAGGAGCATGGCATCCGCATGATTCAAGATGCGCCGAAACGCGGCGCCGGCGGGGCATGGGTCGCGTTCATGCACCCGAAATCGACCGGCGGCGTGTTGTATGAGCTTTGTGAACGGCCGAAAACGGAGGGACACCAATGAGCGACATGTACGACAAAATCAATGAATTATATGACCGCCGACGCGAGATTGAACTGGGCGGGGGCGATGAGAAAATTGAACAGCAGCACGCGAAAGGGAAGCTGACGGCGCGCGAGCGGATTGACTTGCTATTGGATGAAGGAACGTTTGTCGAACTCAATCCGTTCATCGAGCACCGCTGCACCGATTTTGGCCTCGGGGAAAAGAAGGGGCCGGGTGACGGGGTGGTGACCGGCTACGGGAAGATCAACGGCCGCACCGTGTTTGTGTTTTCGCAAGATTTCACCGTCTTCGGCGGGGCGCTTGGGGAAATGCACGCGAAAAAAATTGCGAACATCATGGATTTGGCAGCGAAAACCGGGGCGCCGGTCATCGGTTTGAACGATTCGGGCGGCGCCCGCATTCAAGAAGGGGTCTTGTCGCTTGACGGGTACGGACACATTTTTTACCGCAACGCCATTTATTCCGGCGTCATCCCGCAAATTTCCGTCATTATGGGGCCGTGCGCCGGCGGGGCCGTCTATTCGCCGGCCATCACCGATTTTGTGTTCATGGTCGAAAAAACGAGCCAAATGTTCATCACCGGTCCGAAAGTGATTGAAGCGGTGACCGGGGAGAAAATCAGCGCTGAAGATTTAGGCGGCGCCCGCGTGCACAACACGATCAGCGGCAACGCCCACTTTGCGGCAGCGAATGAAGAGGAGGCGCTCGCTGAAGTGCGGCGGCTCTTGGGCTATTTGCCGTCCAACAACAACGAAAAGCCGCCGTTTGGCCCGATTCCGGATGGGGACGACTACCGCCCCGATTTGGCCGATGTCGTGCCGATTGACGCCGTCCGCCCGTACGATGTGCGCCACGTCATCGCCCACGTCGTCGATGACGGATCGTTTTTTGAGGTGCAAAAAGATTTCGCGAAAAACATCGTGATCGGCTTTGCCCGCATTAAAGGCGAAGTGGTCGGGCTTGTGTGCAACCAGCCGAAGTTTATGGCCGGCGGGCTGGACATCGACTCGTCCGATAAGGCGGCGCGGTTTATCCGCTTTTGCGATTCGTTCAACATCCCGATCATTACGTTTGAGGACGTCACCGGCTTTTTCCCGGGCGTCAAGCAGGAGCACGGCGGCATCATCCGCCATGGGGCGAAAATTTTGTACGCCTACTCGGAAGCGACCGTGCCGAAAATTACGGTCATTTTGCGGAAAGCGTACGGCGGCGCGTACGTCGCCTTAAACAGCAAATCGATCGGCGCCGATGTCGTCTATGCGTGGCCGAACGCCGAAGTGGCCGTCATGGGGCCGCAAGGGGCGGCGAACATCATTTTCGCGAGCGAAATTGAAAAAAGTCCGAATCCGGAAGAAACGCGGGCGCAAAAAATTGCCGAATACCGCGAGAAATTCGCCAATCCGTATGTCGCCGCCAAATACGGCATGATCGATGACGTCATCGACCCGCGCGATACGAGAATCAAGCTCATTCAGGCGCTCGAGATGCTTCGAAACAAGCACGAGGAGCGGCCGAAGAAAAAACATGGCAACATTCCGCTGTAAACGATGGAAGGCGTCCGGCAAGCAACGGGAGCCTTTTTCGCGGCAAACGATATTTTAGATGGGGGCGGCGTGGCCGTTTGCCGCAGCGGGAGCGGATGAAAGCTCGCTCGTTGAGAGGCGGTCAGGCAGCCCGTATCGGTACATCTCAAGCGCGTTCTTATACGTTTGCAGCGTTTTGATCGTTCCGGCGTCCGGTTTGGCTCTTGGCGGAACATTTCGGTATACTTAAGGTGGAGTACATAAGCAGGAGGAAAAAAGCGATGGTCAATGAACAGCGTCTTGTCGACGAATTTTTGGAACTTGTGCAAATCGATTCGGAAACGAAGCATGAAGGGGACATTGCGAAGGTGCTCAAACAAAAGTTTGAAGCGCTTGGCCTCGATGTGATCGAAGACGATGCGGCCGCGAAAACGGGGCATGGGGCAGGCAACTTGATTTGCACGCTCGCCGCGACGAAAGACGGGGTCGACCCGATTTACTTCACGTCGCATATGGATACGGTCGTGCCGGGCAAAGGGGTGAAACCGTCGGTCCAAGACGGCTATGTCGTCACCGACGGGACGACGATTTTAGGGGCGGACGACAAGGCGGGCTTGGCGGCCATGTTGGAAGCGATTCGCGTGTTGAAAGAACAAAACATCCCGCACGGCGTAATCCAGTTTATCATCACCGTCGGCGAAGAGTCGGGGCTTGTCGGGGCGAAGGCGCTTGACCCGTCGCTCATTCAAGCGAAATACGGCTATGCCTTGGACAGCGACGGCAAAGTCGGCAACATCGTCGTCGCCGCCCCGACGCAGGCGAAGCTGAAAGTCGTTGTGCACGGCAAAACTGCCCATGCCGGCGTGGCGCCGGAAAAAGGAGTGTCTGCCATTACGATTGCGGCGAAGGCGATCGCAAAAATGCCGCTCGGCCGCATCGACGAGGAGACGACGGCGAACATCGGCCGCTTTGAAGGCGGCACGCAAACGAACATCGTCTGCGACCGCGTTGATATTTTAGCGGAAGCCCGTTCCCTCGTTCCGGAAAAAATGGAAGCGCAAGTGGCGAAAATGAAAGAGGCGTTTGAAACGGTTGCCGCGGAAATGGGGGGGCGCGCCGATGTCGAAGTGGAAGTGATGTACCCGGGCTTTAAGTTCAGCGACGGCGACCATGTCGTCGAGGTCGCCAAACGGGCGGCGGCGAACATCGGACGGCCGTGCAAGCTGGAGAAAAGCGGCGGCGGCAGCGATGCCAACATCATCGCCGGCTTCGGCATTCCGACGGTCAACCTCGCAGTCGGCTACGAAGAAATCCATACGACGAATGAGCGGATGCCGATTGAAGAGCTGGTGAAGCTGACAGAGATGGTTGTCGCCATTGTCGAGGAAGTCGCCAATGCCGAATGAGCATCCCGAGGCTGGATGCTCTTTTTTCTTGAACCTTTCGGTAAACATTCGGCCGGAATGAGCCGATAAAAAAAGCAGAGTGCGAATCACGAAAGAGGTGGCGGGGGAATGGACAAATACGTGGTGTTTCGCGTCGAGCGGGAACAGTACGCCGTCTCGATCGCGTATGTCGTCTCGATTGAGAAAATGACGGCGCCGACGGCCGTGCCGCATATGCCGGATTGTATGGCGGGCGTCGCGCGCATCCGCGGCGAGCTCGCGCCGGTGCTCGATATGCGAAAGCTTCTATATGGGAAAGCGATCGAGGAAACCGAGCAGACGCGTCTTGTCGTCGCCGCGGTCGACGGGTTGTCGGTGGCGTTTATCGTTGACGAAGCAAAGGAAATTGTCGATATTGAACCGGAAGCCATCAAACCGCTGCAGCTCGTATCCGCGGAGCGCACGCCGTATGTCGTCGGGATCGCGACGCTGCCGGAGCGGTTGCTCACGGTGCTGGATCCGCGCGTCTTGTTTGCCCATTTGGAAGAAGCGGACGCGATTCGCGAGCAAGTGGCCGCCGCCCAGGCCGCGGCCCAGGTCATCCAAGAGGAAGAGACGGTATAGGTGTTTGCCTATACCGTTTTTTCTTCCGCGCATATCCTAACCATGGAAATGAACTTCAACACATGAGAGGAGGCGCATTCCATGGTTCGACCGTTCGGTCCGTATATGGGCGGATTTTATCCGCCGTACGTTGGCGGCTACGGCTATCCTCCATACGGTTATCACCATCATCATTGGCATGGAGGGTATGACGGCTATCATCACTTCCCGTATGGCGTGCCTTATGGTCATTACCCGTTTGGACCATACGGATTCCCGCATTATGGAGGCTACTAAGCATGAGGGGCGTTACGCCCCTTTTCGCATGGACAGGTCAAGCAAAGTCCGTCGTGCCGCCTCGTTCCTAAATCGGTTTAGAAAAACTTGCAGGAAAGCGCAAACGTATGGTATGTTGTTTGATGAACAAACCAAAACGGAAAGGGACGTTGGACAATGGCGAAACAGCAAATCGGCGTCATCGGACTGGCGGTCATGGGGAAAAACTTGGCGCTTAACATCGAAAGCAAAGGCTATTCGGTGGCGGTGTACAACCGTTCGCGCGAAAAAACGGACGAGTTTTTGCAAGAAGCGAAAGGAAAAAACATTGTCGGTACATACAGCATCGAAGAATTCGTCAACGCCTTGGAAAAACCGAGGAAAATTTTGCTGATGGTGAAAGCGGGAGCGCCGACGGACGCGACGATCGAACAGCTGAAGCCGCATTTGGAAAAAGGCGATATTGTAATTGACGGCGGCAATACGTATTTTAAAGATACGCAGCGCCGCAACAAAGAACTCGCCGAACTTGGCATCCACTTTATTGGCACGGGCGTCTCGGGCGGCGAGGAAGGGGCGCTGAAAGGCCCGTCGATCATGCCAGGGGGCCAAAAAGAAGCGCATGAGCTCGTGCGCCCGATTTTTGAAGCCATCGCCGCCAAAGTCGACGGCGAACCGTGCACGACGTACATCGGTCCGGACGGCGCCGGACATTATGTCAAAATGGTGCACAACGGCATCGAATACGGCGACATGCAGCTGATCGCTGAAGCGTACTTCTTGCTCAAACATGTGCTCGGCATGGATGCTGCAGAGCTGCACGAAGTGTTTGCCGACTGGAACAAAGGCGAATTGAACAGCTACTTAATCGAGATCACCGCTGACATTTTCACGAAAATCGATGAAGAAACAGGCAAGCCGCTTGTTGATGTCATTTTGGACAAAGCCGGGCAAAAAGGGACGGGCAAATGGACGAGCCAAAACGCCCTCGATTTGGGCGTGCCGCTGCCGATCATCACGGAATCGGTGTTCGCCCGTTTCCTCTCGGCGATGAAAGACGAGCGCGTGAAAGCAAGCAAAGTGCTGGCAGGCCCAGCGGTGAAGCCGTTTGAAGGCGACCGCGCTCACTTCATCGAAGCGGTGCGCCGCGCGCTTTACATGAGCAAAATTTGCTCGTACGCCCAAGGATTTGCGCAAATGAAGGCGGCTTCTGAGGAATACAACTGGAACTTGCGCTACGGTGATATCGCCATGATCTTCCGCGGCGGCTGCATCATCCGCGCGCAATTTTTGCAAAAAATTAAAGAGGCGTACGACCGTGATCCAGCGCTTTCGAACTTGCTCTTGGATCCGTATTTCCAAGACATTGTCGAACGCTACCAAGACGCGCTCCGCGAAATCGTCGCCACCGCGGCGATGCGCGGCATTCCGGTGCCAGGATTCGCCAGCGCCCTCGCCTATTACGACAGCTACCGCACCGCGGTGCTCCCAGCCAACTTAATCCAAGCGCAGCGCGACTACTTCGGCGCCCACACGTACGAACGCGTTGACAAAGAAGGCATTTTCCATACGGAATGGTTGAAATAAGCGAAAAACCCTTAGAGCCGAAGGCGGTTCTAAGGGTTTTTTGGTGCTTGATGAAAATTCTCTCCAACCGGTAAGTTGCCCGATATCGTCGCCCGGCAGACCTTTCCGTTCACGCTGGGCATCTGATTACGTGCGTCGATAAATGGCATCGCCGACAATAATCGTGATTAAAGAAATGAGCATCGTCAATTTGACCACTTTGTAGTCTAAAAAGCGCAGCACTTGTTCTTCAAACATGTAGATGAAAAAGAAAATGATCATCAGCAAGGCGACAAATAAGACAAATCTTTTTTTTCGATTCATGGACATGGATTCTCCTTCTATCAGAATGTATCCAATACATTGCCCGTCGTTTTGATCATATCATCAGAAATGTATACTCGTTTCAGATTTGTTCGCTTACTGTCGTTGTAAACAAAATGATAGGCGTCGTATATATACTGATCATAATAATCACTGTAATACCGTATGATTTTCACTGTTGTCCAGTATGGTTTTAGATTAATATATTCCCCTGCTAATGTACAAATCGAAGCAATGGTTGTTGCCGCTCCGGGGCCAAACGTATATCCAGCTGCTGTAGCAATAGCTGTCAATCCCATCTTTAATACACTGCTTACAAATTTAGCGGCATCGTTATCAAAAGCATAGTATCTAGCTCCAATCACAGTTCCGTCGCCTGGATTAGGGATCACTTGGGGCATCACTTGGTTGTTGTTTGAGGCGAAAAATGGTGAAGAACGCAGTAGCTCTGAATCAATCATTTGCTTTACGATCGTTATTTTCTCTGATGCAATCATGTTGTCGGGGGAATTAATAATTATTTCAACCCCGTTATACGTGATTTGATATATATTACTTTTTCTGGTCATGCTATCTCTATTCTCTCGTGTTTCTGCACCTGCTATCGAAACACTAAATGACATAAAGAGGAAGCTGATAACAAGAATAGAAGACAATAGTTTCTTCATAAAGAAAAAACTCCCTTCATGAATGATATTAATTGACCTTCGGATTCCTTCAGCTAACAAAAGAGGACTAGTCTTACAAGTATTCCTAATTAAAGGAGATAAGGATGTTGGACACATTCCTAACCAGTTGACATATTGCTTGTCAAGTACAGGTTATAGTGATGGACCAATACTATAAATTCCTCCTTCCCTTTAATATATTTACAGTGGGTCTTCACCATTTTCTGTGATTTCCACTCAATCCCAGAAACATGTTAGCTGGATGAAATAGGTTCATCAGTCAGGATCCTTCTTCCGCATACAGACCACGAAGTTGGTAGAATGGAAACAGTCAAGTGCTTTCCTTGACGGGTTCCATTCTACCAACTATCATACCGATAGCGGAAGAAGGGAGCGCTTAAGCAACCTGACTACCTGTAGTGTTCCCTGTACACTCCAGAAATACACGCAAACGAAACCGTTCTAGATTTCGATAGCCATATGCCCGGCGTTTGATGTTTTTGATCTTGTGATTCGTCCCCTCGATTCGGGCATTGGTATATGGGCACAAAAAGTAGGAAAGAATAGGCTCCTTCCACCTTTCAAGCGTGTTGGCTGCTTCCTGAAAAGAAGCAAAAGGGCTCTGTTTGGCTAACTGAATCCATTCTTCCAAGCGTTCCTTTGCTTCGTTATATCCATCGGTTCGGTAAAAATCCCGAAACAACTCTTTCAGATAATAGGCAATGGAAAGTACCGGATACTCCTCCAAGATATCGTCTAATCGAAGCCGTTGGTCCTTACGAAGCTTTTCACATCCTTTTAAGAGAAGATATCGAGCCTTTTTCAATGGAGAAAATTCCTTTCTTGCTTGATCCAAGGCTTGTGTCACTTTTTGAACCACATGGTACTTATCGATGACAATCGAAGCAGATGGAAACAGGGCACGAACCGCCTTATGATAAGGTTCCCACATGTCAAGAATCACCGTTTGGACCCTTTCTTTCGACAGGACATTTTGGCTCAACAAGTGGATGGCGGAGTCACATTGGCGATCGGCATGCATTCCCATGACCGATCCAGCTTTGGCATCCATCAATACGGTTTCATACTGATGTCCCTTTTTTACAGCGATTTCATCTAAGCTAAGCACCATCTCTTCTTGAGAAGATGCTTCTATCGCTGTTTGACGCTCTTTTGCTTTTTTCGATGCGATGGAGTAATAGATGCGTTCCAATGTCGTATATGGGATGCGGTGCTTTCGGCTAACCTCTTGAATGGTGGAGCCTTCACAAAGTTCATACAAGTACTCACAAAATCGATTGGTGTAGTGTTGATTGGGTTGAATCGATTCCAAAGAGGCGGAAAACACTTGGGAACAATTCCGGCACCGATAGCGCTTTACCTTTACGAACAAGTACACCGGTTGATGGAAAATCGCCAAATCCCGTACTTTTCTTGTCCGTCTGTCGTGGACAGAGGAAGTGGCAAACCCACAATGAGGGCAACGTTCCTGTGTCTCTGTTTTCTCTACATGAATCGCATAACCATAGGAAAGAAGTTCTTGTTTAATCACTTTAAATTCTGGCAATCCTAGTGGTATAGAAAGCACTTACGAGACCTCCTTAATGTTGATTTCACCGCTAACATTATTGCCAGGATCTCGTCAGTGCTTTCTCTTTTTTGTCACTAAATCACAAAATTTGGTGATGAACCTTTACAGTTAATTTTTATTGAAAAATTTTCAAAAAATAAGAGCCTTTATTCCCATTTTTAAAACTGTAGGTGAGCAAATTTGTAGCGGCTCTTTTCCCGTGCAACGAAAGGTTGTTGCTAGTTGCTTTTTTCCTTCGCTAAATCCGCGACTTCGGCGACGGTTAATCCAGTTCGCTTCGCCACCTCGTGAATAGGTAGAACATCTAGAAAGTTTTTGGCGATTTCGACCGCTTTCTGTTTTTCTGCTTCTTTCACTGCTTCTTTCACTGCTGCTTCCTTTTCTTGCTCCAACTCTTCAACTAACAATCGCATGACTTTTGTCATTTTGATCCACTCCTTTACTTTCTTCGCATATTGTTCGTCAATAAACTTGTCGGTAGCGGTTAAAATGCCAGCGATGACGTGGAGCTGTGTCGACTCGTCATGAATTTCTTTCGCCAGCTCAATCGTTTTTTCAATCATCGTTTGCCGATCAAAGCGGCTATGCATGAGCGGAACGAGAATAAACTTCATCGTTTCTTCAGCGGTTAACGGTTCGTTGTGGCGAATTTTTTCTTCGATCGTATGAAAAATCGCATCTCCGTTATATTCGCAAAGCAAGACGGCTTTCGAAGAAATCAATACATCCCCAGCGTGCAATTGTTCGTGGGCGCTTGTGACGTCGCTTGTGTAAATGACAACGATGCGAATTGGCTTAATTTGCTTTTCTTGTTTATAGTATGTGTGCAAAATTCGGTAAGCATAATCGAGGTACTTTAAATGATTGTCAATGAAGCGTTGGTTGCTTTCGTATTCTAGTAAGAGGATCGAAGCGTCTTCAAGAAGAAACAACGTGTCGGAACGTTTTTCATCTGCTCGCACAGCAGGGAATTCATTCGGCAAAAGCGCTTTAATTCTAGGCAGCCCATGCAGTCCATACACATCGAGCGCCTGGTTTTGGTACAATTCGCTTAACGACTTAAACAAAATGTCCTTTGCGTGATACGATATGCCTCCGGCCATTTTTCTACTCTCCCTGTTTTATGATCATTATACCTCTTTTCAATCAGAAGCGACAGCTTAATTTGCTGTGAGTCAGTCAAGATTTTGTGGAGAACTTTTTTCGGTTCATTCCTCCCCCCCTGTCAGGGTGCCAAGTGTGAGCGGCAATAAGGGGACTGACGCCAACAGCCCATGTTTTGGCGTCAGCCTCTTGTTCATAGCGCCTTGCGAATCAGCTGTTTGTCATAACGAACAGACAACACCCCAAACAGCGAATAGCAGACCGTGTAAATCGCCATCACGGTCAACATCGGCGTCCACAGTTCGGTGCCGAAAAAGAACCAGCCGGAGCGGACGGCGAAATAGCTATGGGACAATCCGAGCAGCAACGGAATGCCAAAGTAGAACAGCTGTTTCCGCCGAATGCCCCCGAGCAAGTCTTTTTCGGTGAATCCTAATTTGCGCAAAATCGTGTAGTTCGGCCGTTCCTCTTCTCCGGCGCCCATTTGCTTGAAGTAAAGAATGCAGCCGGATGTGACCAAAAAGGCGAGTCCTAAAAAGGTGACGACAAACATGATCAATCCGAACGTCTGCTTTTGGTGGCGGCTCATCATCAGGCGCGAATCGGTGATGGAGGAAAACTCCATGCGTTGAAACAACTGATCAGCCCGTTCAATATTGTTTCGTCAGTCAGATGAATTCCGATATGCACCTTTTTCTTTTGTGGATCGGTTTCTTTTTGCAAACGATCAAACATCGTTTGGTCGACGATGACGGTCGGCATGCCGTACGTGAAATGATAGTTGACGTAATAGTCTTTTTTCATCCCAAGGTAATGAAGTGGGACCATGCGGCCGTTTTCTTCTAAGCGAATCGTTCCCGTTTCTTTAAACGGCAAAAATTGACGAAGCAGGTCCTCATATCCTGTCAGCAGCGCTTCATTAGGCTTGACATCGATGCGGCCTGTACTTGTGTCGCTGATCACCGATAGCGGCGCGGCGGACGGCTGAAACTGGAGCCGGCTTTGATCAGCGATGTCTAAAATCATCGAAATATCAGTCGGTGCTTCGATGACATCGATCATCGTTTCCCGATAGCGAATATCATGAGATCGCAGCGCCGCCGTAAAACGGGCGGCATCTTTTTTGTCCGTAAACGCGAAATCGGCGGCGACGTTGTTTTTGGCTGATTGCTCGGCTGAATAATAGGAAATATAGCTTAGTGAGATCAACCCGATCGCGATGGCCGACACGGTCGTGATGATCGTCAGCAGCAACGCGTTCGATTTCATGCGAAACATGAGCGACGATCCCGATAGCACGGCGTTGATCGACAAATAGCCACCTTTTTGTTTTCGCCATAGGTGGAACAGAAAGCTGATCGTTCCTTTGAAAAATAAATAGGTGCCGATGATGACAGCGCCTAAAATGAACGCCATGGCCATGAATAATCCTTGCACGCTCTTCCAGTCGCTGCTAAACAATTTCGTCGATATACCATAGCCGCTGCCGATGAGGATGATCCCCACCATCCCTACGACCATGTTCCATACGGATACGTGTTTTGCTTCGGTTGTGGATGTAGTGCGGAACAAGGATAAAATCGTCTGTTTTTTGAGAAACAAGCGGTTCATCCCCATCATGAGAACATCAATCACGCTGAACACAATCAACGTTTGCACCAATGCTCGGCCAGAAAAGGAAAGAGATGCCGCTAGTGGAATATCGATGATTTTAAACAAAATCATCATCAACAGCTTGGAAGCGGCAAATCCTACCAATATGCCGACGATCAGTGTGCCGTAATAAAGAATGACGTTTTCGGCCGCCAGCATCAAAAAGATGTTTCGTTTCGTCATGCCGATCAACTGCAAAAGAGCGATCTCATGGCTCCGACGCTTGATAAACAGGGCGTTGGCGTACAAAAGAAAGACGGCGACAATCACGATAAGAAGCACCGCGCCTGTGCGGACGGCCGCCGCGCCTTTCACTCCCCCTTTGATGGCATCAAGCGATGGATCGTACTGCAATGTCACGAACGCGAAATACAAGGCGGAAGCAAACATCAAGGCAAACACGTACAAATAATAATGTTGGATGTTTTGTTTCAAGTTGCGGAACAGGAGTTGCTTCATGCTCATGGCCGAACACCGCCCAGCACGCCTTGCGTTTGCATAATGGCTTGGAAAAATTGCTGCCGCGTTTCCGTTCCTTTATACAGTTGCGTATACAATTGTCCGTCTTTGATAAAAACGACACGGCCTGAGAAACTGGCGGCGACCGGATCGTGGGTGACCATGATGATTGTCGTCTTCCGTTTTTTATTAAGTTGTTGCAGCTTGTGCAATAAATCGGAAGCCGATTTTGAATCGAGTGCGCCCGTCGGCTCATCGGCAAAAATGATGCTCGGTTCATGGATGAACGCCCGCGCCGCGGCAACGCGCTGTTTTTGCCCACCAGAAATTTCGCTCGGATAGTGGTTTTGGATGTCAGTAATGCCAAGTTCAGCTGCCAATTCTGCAAATTTCTTTTCCGCTTCTCGCTTGGGCGTTTTCGTAATCGATAAAGGCAAAAGGACGTTCTCCTTCACCGTCAGCGTGTCAAGCAAATGATACTCTTGAAAGATGAATCCGACATGGCGTTTGCGAAATTCTGCCAGCTCTCGGTCTTTCATGGCGACGACGTTGTTTCCTTCGATGAAAATAGCGCCCTCGCTCACCCGGTCGATTGAGGAAAGAACGTTGAGGAGCGTCGTTTTCCCTGATCCGGAAGGCCCCATGATCGCGAGAAATTCCCCCTTCTCCACACGCAGATCGATGCCTTTGAGCACTTCTTGTAGGTTCTTTTTCGTTCCGTACGTTTTGTAGATGTTGGTTGCTTCCAATATGACCATCTCGTTTTCCCTCCTTCGTTTCTATCATAAGCAATGGGGTTGGTTTTTTCCTGCGTTTGGCCGAACAAAACGAAGCCGCATGTGACAAAATCGTCACATGCGGTGCGTGCGGATGATGTCATTTTCTTGCGGAAATAGGATCGTAAATGTCGTTCCGCTCCAAGCTGCATCGACATGACCATATCAGTCGGGTGGTCGCGCGATGATAAGAACAAAATCGGGACGTTCGAATGAGCACGAATCTGGCGGCACCAGTGGAACCCGTCAAATTTCGGCAGCTGGATGTCGATGATCACCAAGTGCGGCTTGCAAGCAGAAAACTCTTCCATCACACGACCGAAATCGCGGATGCCACAAACGTCGTACGACCATTGTTCATCGGAAGATTTGCGGAATAAGGAATCACTTTTTGAGTTGGATTTGGATTTTTCGGCTATTCGTGTCTATGTTCCAACTATCGAATTGCTTGCCTGTTGCAAAATTTTTTCCACTCGTGAAAAAGATTTAATTGATTTAAAAGAGACACCGATATTAGAAAAATGTGATACAGAAAAGTTGCTGGAAATGGTAGCGGAATATAGAGAATATTTGCTGAATCCCTCAAATCGAGATTTGAATTTGTATGAACTAGATAACATTTTGAAGGAAAAAGGCATATTATAGAGAGAATGTGATAAAATATTAGGTAAAAATTAAGTTGTGAAGGAAAGGGGGCAACTATCATGAATAACAGGACAGGAGAGGGACCCGTAGTGTCTTTTCCGGAATTTCTCGAAGAGCTACGTCAAGAGTTACGTTTTCAGCAAAATGGGGGAACTAGTTATCGAAAACAAACGGCACAATTATCATTACAAGTTGCCGAGAAAGCAGGATGTATAGATCCGTTTTTTAACAGAGAAAGTGCCAAGCGGACAGTTTCTCAATTGCTTCCTGATCTCGATCTTTTTCGTATCGAAGACGTTGCTAAGATGTTGAATGTCATTGCAAGGGAACTCCATATGAATGCTACTCTTTCCGATGAAGTTAGAGATTATATACACCAAAAACGTCAACATCGCAAGCCTTTCTTAAATAAAGCAAAGTAGAAAAAAGAACGGTGTTTTCTTGGCTTTAAATTAAGTTGCAATAAGGAATTTACTTTCGCATTTCTCGTTTCTGCCTTTGCAACAATTCTCTTACAATACGTGGCTGAGAAGTGTAAAACACAATTTCAAATAGTTATAGGAGCACTACTCATTTTGTCATGCAGGTAAAGGGATGTCCTAAAAGGGGAGCATCCCTATTTTATCACCTGCCATGTTTTGACCGATCTTGCCCCTTTTCCTGGCTTGTTCTGAAAAAAGCAACTATGTCATAATGAAAATAACGCCTGAAAGTCAACGTGCTATGTTTTCGAATCAGCGAATCATTGTCCGTTCGCACATAGGAGGGATTTGCCGTGCCATCACAACGAAAATCGATCATCCCCGACAACTTTTTATGGGGCGGAGCGGTGACGTCGTTTCAGACGGAAGGGGCGTGGAACGAAGGCGGCAAAGGGCTGTCGATCGTGGATGCGCGCCCGATTCCAAAAGGGCATTCCGACTGGAAAGTGGCGGTCGATTTTTACCATCGCTACAAAGAAGACATCGCGTTGTTCAAGGAGCTCGGCTTTACCGCCTACCGGACGAGCATCGCTTGGACGCGCATTTTTCCGGACGGGGAAGGGGAGCCGAATGAAGCGGGGTTGGCGTTTTATGACGCTGTGTTTGATGAATTGAGGGCGAACGGCATCGAGCCGGTCATTACGCTGTACCATTTTGATTTGCCGCTGGCGTTGGCCAAGAAATACAACGGCTTTGCCTCGCGAAAGGTCGTCGACTTGTTTGAGCGGTACGCGCGCACCGTATTTGCGCGTTACCGCGGGAAAGTGAACTATTGGCTGACGTTCAACGAACAAAATTTAGTGCTCGAACAACCGCATTTATGGGGGGCGATCTGCCCGGATGATGAAGACCCGGAAGCGTTTGCCTACCGCGTCTGTCATAACGTGTTTATCGCCCACGCGAAAGCGGTGAAGGCGCTGCGCGAAATCGCTCCCGAGGCGAAGATCGGCGGGATGGTGACGTATTTGACGACGTATCCGGCGACATGCCGGCCGGAAGACGCTTTGGCCAACGTGCAGGCGAAAGAGCTGTTCATTGATTTCTTCTTTGATGTGTTCGCCCGCGGCGCCTATCCGCGTTATGTGACGAATCATCTGGAGAAAAAAGGAATCCTTTTGCCGTTGGAAGAAGGGGATGAACAGCTGCTCCGGGAGCAAACGGTCGACTTTTTGTCGTTCAGCTACTATCAAAGCCAAATCGTCCGTCACCAAGAACAGGATGAACGGATCGTCAAAGGGCTGGAACCGAATCCCTATTTGCCAAAGACGAAATGGGGCTGGGCGATCGATCCGATCGGGTTGCGGATTGCCTTAAAAGACGTGTACGCCCGTTACGAAATGCCGATTTTCATCACCGAAAACGGGATCGGATTGGAAGAGGAGCTGAATGAGAACGGCACGGTCGACGATGATGAGCGGATCGACTATTTGCGCCGTCATATCGAACAAATGAAGATGGCGATGGAAGAAGGGGTCGAGGTGATCGGCTATTTGATGTGGGGGGCGACGGATCTATTAAGCTCGCAAGGGGAGATGCGCAAGCGCTACGGCGTCATTTTCGTCAACCGCGACGACGAGAACTTGCGCGATTTGAAGCGCTATAAGAAAAAAAGCTTCTACTGGTTCCAGCGCGTCATTCGCACGAACGGGGAAGAGCTGTAAACAGAGGCGGGGAAGCCCCCGCCATTTTACCAGTCTTTAGGGCGGCCATGGCGAATATTCAATCGTTTAAAATGTTTGTCCCAAGTCACGACATCTTCTGGGGGATTCGCTTTTGCATGAGCGGCGATATATGCGTCGATGAAGTCCACCTTTTTCTCGCCATAATCTCGAAGCGCCTGTTGCACAACATCTTTTTCCTCTGTTTCGATCCCGATCCCGTTGGTAAACTTTAATAAGGCGGCGGAAATGTCGGACGGCGATGCTTGATAGACGGAGGCCAGCACCCAGCAACATTCTGCGACGACGAGCGGATTCAGGCGCAAAATCAATTCTCCTGCTTCTACTTTCTGCAACATGTCCCCAACTTCTTCCGCAAGCTCTTGAGGATGGCCGGTCATGATTCGAATCACGACATTTGTGTCAATCCACAGCTTGCGAGCCACCTATTTTTCCTCCCCGTCTTTCAATTCCTCTGCTCCCATCGTCCGATATGCTTCATCTCGGATTTCCTCAACAGGGCGGAACGGCTGATTGGTTTTGAGAATGCCGATTAATTGTGACAAGCGATATTTCTTCGTGACTTCCACTTTTATTTCTCCATCTTGGTTGACCATAAACGTCAGATCGTCTCCTTCGGTGAGGCCTAATGTTTTTCGGATTTCAACGGGAATCACCACTTGGCCGCGGCTCGACAGCTTGCTTGTCGCTTTCATGACGATAGGCGATGGTTGATCCGAAACATTCATTTTTTCCATTGGCGTGTTTCGCTCCTTCCTAAACACTTTTTATACTTATCTTTATTATATGTCTTATTTGTGTGTTTAATCAATCATTGAAAATCATATTATTTTTGGTGTAGTAAGAAATTATGTAGGGGGACAACAACAAGGATGAGAATGGACGTTGAACACTCTCTTGCCTACGCTCATACGTGGAAGAGGGGGCTTCTCGGTTTGAAATGATAAAAAGCCGGTCCCATCGGGGAACCGGCTGTTTTTACGGCTCGCGGTCCAACAGCAAGACGCGCGCCGGGGCGGCGTCGGTGCCGACGAGTTTGAGCGGAGCGGCGACCATGAAATAGCGGCCTTCGGGGACGTCTTTCAGCCGCAGCCCTTCGATGACGATGACACCGGCGCCAAACAGCGTTTTATGGGTCGGGTGGCCTTCTTGCGCCCGTTCGATGCCGAGCGCGTCGATGCCGACGCCGCGGATTTGTTTGTCGGCTAGATACCGGGCCGCGTCTTCGGCGACGAAAATAAACTCAAAGTTAAATGCATCATCAAAGGAGTTTTTCGTTTTAAACAGAACGAAGTCCCCTTCTTGAATGTCAAGATGCGCGATGTCGGCTTTCGTGATCCGGTCGTTGACATGCGTCAAATCGAACAGCTTGCACGGGCCGACGAGGTCGTCCAATGGAATCGTTTCAAACGTCGCCCCGCCTTCGACCATATGAAGAGGGGCGTCAATATGCGTGCCGGTGTGCACGTCCATGTCAATGCGCGATTCGGTCACATAGCCGTTGGTGACGGTGGTGCGCTTCGGTTGTTTTTCCGGTTTGTTTTTATATACGGGCATGCCCTCGTAAATCGGGGCCGTGACGTCATACACCTTCATCGTTCATTCGCTCCTTTGCATGAGAGATAACGCTCGCTTGTCCAAAAGGGCGGCGGGCGCAAACGATTCGCGGTTATGGCCGCGGATGCTCGATCGGCCACCAGTGGAAGCCGTCTTGTTTGAGCAGCTCGTCCGCGGCCGCCGGGCCCATGGAGCCAGCCGCGTAGTTCGGAAAGTCGGAAGCTTTTGTGTTCGCCCACACCTCAGAAATTGGGTCGACAAATTGCCATGACGCTGCCACCTCGTCCCAATGAGTGAAGTTCGTCGCATCGCCGCGCATGCAGTCGTACAACAGCTTTTCGTACGCTTCGGGCGTGTTGATGCCGTCGATGCAGTTGTTGCAATAGTCGAGTTGAAATGGAGCTGTTATGGTCGTCGATTCCCCGGTTTTTTTGCCGTTTAACTGAAGGGTGATCCCTTCGTCCGGCTGGATGTGGATGACGAGCAAGTTCGGGGCGATCGTCTCATTCGTCCGGTAATACAAGTTCATCGGTACATCTTTAAATTGGACGACGATTTTTGTCGATTTTTCCGCCATCCGTTTGCCGGTGCGGATGTAAAACGGCACGCCAGCCCAACGGAAGTTGTCGATCAGGAGTTTTCCAGCGACGAACGTTTCCGTGTTCGAGTCCGGATCGACGTTCGGCTCCTCGCGGTACGCCGGCACGTGTTTGCCGTGGATGGCTCCGCGCCCGTATTGGCCGCGCACGAAATAGCGGTCGACTTCATCGTGCGCAATCGGGCGCAAGGCGCGCAACACTTTCACTTTTTCATGGCGGATGTCATCAGTTGTTAGTTTGATCGGCGGCTCCATCGCCAACAGAGCGACCATTTGCAGCATATGGTTTTGCACCATGTCGCGCAGCGCCCCGGAATGGTCGTAGTAGCGGCCGCGGTCTTCGACGCCGAGCGTTTCGCTTGATGTGATTTGAATGTTGGCGATGAACCGGTTGTTCCAAAGCGGCTCGAAAATGGCGTTTGAAAAGCGGATGACCTCGATGTTTTGCACCATTTCTTTGCCGAGGTAATGGTCGATCCGGTAAATTTCCCGCTCGGAAAAGACGCGGCGAATTTCGTCATTCAGCTTCTCGGCGCTCGCCAAGTCATGCCCGAACGGCTTTTCGATGACGAGCCGCTTAAAGCCGTGCGTTTCCGTCAATCCTTCCGACTGCAAGCGGGACGTGACGGTGCCGAAAAATTCCGGCGCCATCGCCAAATAAAAGATGCGGTTGCCTTCGGTCTTGTATGTGCCGTCGAGCTGTTCGAGGAGCGACTTTAAGCGCTGATACGACTCGGCTTCCGTCACGTCGAACGGATGGTAATAGAAATGGGAGGTGAATCGCTCGTCGGCGAGCTTCTGCTGAAACGCCGTTTCGACCGAGTCGCGCACATAGTTCCGGAACTCATCGGCCGACAGCGGACGGCGCGCGACGCCGACGACGGCGAACTGGTCGTTTAGGTGCCCTTTTTCATACAGGCGGTAAAGGGACGGAAACAGTTTCCGTTTCGCCAAATCTCCCGTCGCTCCGAAAATGACGATGATCGATTTCGGATTCATGTTGTCCACCTTATGTACCTCGCTTTAACCAAATTTGTCTCTTCAATGAAACCATTGTAGAGGTTTGCCGGTCGGAACGCAAACACTTTGTTGCGTTTAGGCGGCAAAGCATTTTATGTTCATAAAAGAGCCGGGCGCCAACCCGGCGTTTTTGAGCGCAAAAGAAAGTTGAAAAGCGGTTTTGACATTGGTACGCTAACAACAGGCCATATTGAGCGAGAAAAAGGAGTGAAGCGCGTTGGAACTGTTGTTTTTAGGTACGGGTGCCGGCGTGCCGGCGAAAGAGCGCAACGTATCGTCCGTCGCTTTGCAGCTGCTTGACGAGCGCGGGGCGACATGGCTGTTTGACTGCGGCGAAGCGACGCAGCATCAAATTTTGCATACCGCCATTCGCCCGCGCCGCATCGAGCATATTTTCATCACCCATTTGCATGGCGATCATCTATTCGGCCTGCCTGGGCTGCTTGGCAGCCGTTCGTTTCAAAGCGGCGAAACGCCGCTTACGGTCTTCGGCCCGAAAGGCATTCGCGCGTTTGTGGAGACGGCGCTGTCCGTCAGCGGGACGCGGCTGCGGTATGAATTGAACATCGCCGAGATCGAAGAAGGAGTCATTTTTGATGATGAACGGTTTCAAGTTATCGCCAAACGGCTCGACCACGGCATGCTATCATACGGTTTCCGCGTCGTGGAAAAAGATTTGCCCGGCCCGCTCTTGGTCGAGCGATTGCAAGCGCTCGGCGTCCGCCCTGGCCCGATTTATCAACAAATCAAGCAAGGGAAAACAGTCATGCTCGATGACGGAACGGTCATCGACGGGCGCGAATTTGTCGGGCCGCCGCAAAAGGGGAGAATCGTCGCGGTGCTCGGCGACACCCGTTTTTGCGAAGCGGCGATTGAACTCGCCCGCGATGCCGATGTCGTTGTCCACGAGGCGACGTTTGCCGCGGCGGAACAGCGGCTGGCCCATGACTATTTCCATTCCACGACCACAGACGCAGCCGAGGTGGCGAGGCGGGCCGGAGCGAAGCGGCTTATTTTGACCCATATCAGCTCTCGCTATCAAGGCGAGGCGGCGCTGCGGCTCGTCGCCGAGGCGCGCAGCGTGTTTCCGAACACCGAGCTCGCCGTTGATTTCGCCTCGTTTTCGATCCCGCGCGGTTAAAACCGCCAGCCGCGCTCATATTGGACGGGCGCCGAGATTTTTGCGCCCAGCTCTCTCGCCGCGGCGTATGGCCAATACGGGTTGCGCAGCAGCTCGCGCCCCAAAAAGACGAGATCGGCGCGGCCGTTTTGCAAAATTTCTTCCGCTTGCCAGCCGGACGTAATGAGGCCGACAGCGCCGGTCGGGATGTCTGCTTCACGGCGGATCAGTTCGGCAAATGGCACTTGGTAGCCCGGATAGACGTCAATGCGCGCCGGAACGACGGCGCCGGAACTGACGTCAACAAGGTCGACGCCTTGCTCTTTCATCCGTTTGGCGTATGGGACATAGTCTTTGGCCGTCAGCCCGTCCGGATGGTAGTCGGACGCCGAGATGCGGACAAAAAGCGGTCCGTCCCATACCTCGCGGACAGCGTCAATCACGTCGCCCAAGAAACGGTAACGGTTTTCCGGAGAGCCGCCGTACTCGTCTTGGCGCCGGTTGGAGAGCGGCGATAAAAATTCGTTAATGAGGTAGCCGTGGGCGGCATGGATTTCAATGACGTCAAAGCCGGCTTCCTTCGCGCGCCGTGCGCCGTTTTGGAACGCTTGCACCGTTTCTTCAATGTCGGCTTTCGTCATTTCTTTTGGCGTCGGCGACGAATCATCAAACGGGATGGCTGACGGAGCGATGATCTCTCCCGGTACTTGCGATTTTCTTCCGGCGTGGGCAAGCTGGATGCCGATGGCGGCTCCATGCTCTTTCACAAGCCCAACGAGTTCGCGAAGCCCGGCGATATGGTCATCGCTCCAAATGCCTAAATCGCGTTCAGAAATGCGACCTTGCGGCGTCACGCCGGTCGCTTCAACGATAATCAAGCCGACTTGGCCGACAGCGCGAGCCGGGTAGTGGATTTTATGCCACGTGCGTACGGCGCCGTCTTTCGTGTCGCACGAATACATGCACATCGGCGACATGACAATTCGGTTTTTCAGCGTCAGCCCGCGGATCGTATACGGCGAAAACAATACCGTGTTCATGACAAGCAGCTCCTTTCTAGGCCAATGAGTGGTTCATGACTGATGATAGCACGCTGCCTGTCAAAAACAAAGTGAAACGGACTGTTTTGCCTGAGCCGGACGGTGGAAAAGCCGCGGCCCTGTTAACATGGTCTGTTTTGGGTAAAGATGGGCTTATGCGGCTGTGTCATGTGCGAAATTCGAGTTTCTGTTATGCGAAACCAAAAAAATCTTCCATAACCGGATGAAAAGGTTCGTTTGTTTCCTTGTTCATTGCGCCCGGTTTTGCCGAAACGTCCCCGCCCATCCGCCGTGCGGGGGCGGCGCGCTTTGGAGGTCCGTTCTTTACGCTTCCATGATGGCAGCGAGAAGCGCGCTGCCGAGCTCTTCGGAGCGGGCCGTCGCCCTTCGGATGCAGGCGACGACCGCTTCTTGGAACCGGTATTGCTCAAGCACGCCAATGCCGGCTTCGGTCGTGCCGCCTGGGCTCGTGACTTCACGGCGCAGGACGGATGGGTGCTTGTCGGACGCTTTTAGCATCTCGGCTGCGCCGATGATCGTTTGCAAAATGAGCCGTTTGGCGACATCTCGCTCAAGGCCG
Organism: [Flavobacterium] thermophilum; assembly: GCA_900450595.1. GTDB lineage: Bacteria > Bacillota > Bacilli > Bacillales > Anoxybacillaceae > Geobacillus > Geobacillus thermophilus. The sequence continues at coordinate 1,520,957 of UGGS01000001.1, read as the reverse complement.
ATGTCGGCTGCCGCTTTTTCCATCGCTTCGACCAAGTAATACACATACGCCGGACCGCTCCCGGACAGGCCGGTGACCGCATGCAAGTCGCGCTCCGGCACAACAGCGACGATGCCGACCGTTTCAAACAACTGTTTGGCGACCTCAAGATGTTCTTTCGCGGCGAAGCGGCCGCCGGCGATGGCGGTCGCCGACAAACCGACGGCGGCGGATGTGTTTGGCATGGCGCGCACGACAGGGATGTTGCGCCCGGCGAGCCGTTCGATCGTTTCCGTTGTCACGCCGGCCAACAGCGAAAGAATAAGATGATCGGACCGGATGGATGGTGCGATGGCGTTCATCGCTTCGGCGACGTCTTTCGGTTTCATCGCCAAAATGATGATATCCGCTTGTTTGACGGCTTCTTGCGCGCAATCCGCCGTGCCAACACCGTATTGACGCGCCAGTTCCTCAAGACGGGGGCGGTTTCGTCGGTTGGCGACGACAATGTGCGCCGGATGGCAAAACGCTTTCGTCATGCCGGCGATGAGCGCTTCCGCCATCGAGCCGGCGCCGATGAGCGCGATCGTTCGTTCGTTGTTCATCATCCCACTCCTCCTTGCCTTGATGTATCCATCCAAAAGAAAAAGGTTTCCCGTCCTGCAAAAGGACGGAAAACCTTCGTTTCCGCGGTACCACCTTTTTTGGCCCGATTTGGCCCAAGCGCCAAACAGGCCCAACTCTGCCCCGATAACGCCGGGGAGGCGTTTAGGTTGGCCTAACAGCTCCTAGGGTAGGTTCAACCGCAAAGAGGGCCGCAAAGCCTTCCAGCCGCGGGCTTCGCTCTCTGGTGCCGTTTGCGGTTTACTGGCCCTGTTCATCGCCTGTTTTGCCGTATCATAATTTATTTGTCGTATCATAATTTATTTGTCATTATGCCGCGGGACGAGCACGGTTGTCAAGAGAGGAGAACGAATTTTTTTGCAATTTCGTCGTGCGGAAGAAAAAGGCATGACAAATGGATGAAATCAGTGTAAACTGTAAAATAAAATATAATGAATCATTATTCATTTTGCTTGATGAAACGGTTCGAACGGGGCGGTTCATGAACTTTGGGAAAGAAGGGAACGCAATGAACGAAGAACGAGTGTATCGGATCACGGTGCCGACGCCGTTTCCGGTCGGCGAGGTGCATATGTACGTGATCGCCGGCGATCGGTTGACACTGGTCGATGCCGGAGTGAAAACAGAGCAGGCATGGCAGCTGTTTGTGAAGCAGCTTGGCGAGATCGGTTATGCGCCGCAGGATATTGAACAAATCGTCATTACTCATCATCATCCGGATCATGTCGGCTTGCTTGATTATTTTCCGCATGCGCCGATCATCGGCCATCCGAAAGCCGATCCGTTTTTGCGCCGTGAACGTTCGTTTATGGAACGGTACGTCCAATTTTTTCAAGAATTTTTTACGGAATGCGGCGTTGACCGCCGCTTGTTCAGTCAGCTGTCCAAAGAAGGCGGATCGCTTCGATATGCAAGCCGACGCGGGCTTGACATCATGGTGACGGAAGGGGACGCGGCGCCGGGGTTGCCAGGGTGGCAGGTCATCGAAACGCCGGGACATGCGCAAAGTCATATTGCTCTTTACCGCGAGGCGGATGGGGTGTTGATCGGCGGCGATCATTTGCTTGTTCATATTTCCCCGAATCCAATGATGGAACCGCCGGCGGAAGGGGAGACGGAGCGGCCGAAACCGTTGTTGCAGTACAACGAATCGCTGCAAAAAATGCTGCAATACGACATCGTTCGCTCGTTAAACGGCCATGGCGACGATGCGACCGATATTCCGGCGCTCGTTCGCGAGCGGCTCGATAAGCAGCGCCAGCGCGCCGAGCGGGTGCTCGAAATGGTGAAAGAACGCCCGCATACGGTGTTTGACGTTTGTCAAAAGCTGTTTCCCACCGCTTACGAACGCCAGCTCATGCTGACGATGTCAGAGACGATCGGCCAGCTTGATTATTTGGAAGAAAACGGGTATGTACAAAAAAGACACGAAGACGGCCATTATGTGTACGAAGCGGCGGGGGTGTCGGTGTGCGGCTGAAGGGGCGCCATGTCGTCATCACCGGAGCGTCGGGAGGAATCGGCGAGCAAATCGCCTATGAAGCGGCGCGCCAAGGGGCGGTGCCGGTGCTCTTGGCGCGCAGTGAAGAAAAGTTGAAAGCAATCAGTGCGCGCATTGAAGCGCAAACCGGCATTCGCGCCCCGTACGCGCCGCTTGATGTCAGCGACCGCGAGATGGTCGAAGCGGTATTTGCGAAGCTGTCTGCTGAACTGGGCGCTATCGATGTGCTTGTGAACAATGCCGGATTTGGCGTATTTCGCTACGTGGAAGATATCGACCTTGACGAGATGGAACGGATGTTTGCGGTCAATGTCTTCGGCTTGATCGCCTGCACGAAGGCGGTGTATCCGCATATGAAAGAACGCCGAAGCGGCCACATTCTCAATATCGCCTCGCAAGCCGGCAAAATCGCGACGCCGAAGTCGAGCGTCTATTCCGCGACGAAACATGCCGTCATCGGCTTTACTGACAGCCTTCGCCTCGAGGCGGGGCGCTTTGGCATTTTTGTCACGACCGTCAATCCGGGGCCGGTGGAGACGAACTTTTTTTCAACCGCTGATGAATCGGGAGAGTATGTGCGCAACGTGTCGCGTTGGATGCTGCGCCCGGAGGCGGTGGCGAAGCGTGTGGTCGACGTGATGATGACGCCGACGCGCGAAGTGAACATGCCGCGCTGGATGGATCTCGGCAGCCGGCTGTATCGCCTTGCGCCGAGTTTGGTGGAAAAGGTGGCGAAAGGGGCGTTTTTCCAAAAGTAAGCGAGGGTGTCCCAAATATAAGGGGCACCCTTTCTGATCATCGTCTAGACGCGCGAAACGCCTTTCCTCTTCTTGAATAAAGATGGCCTTTGGGGCCAACCCCGTGTTCGTTTGACACGAGCCGGGTCAAGCGCTGGTGATGAACCGGTAGACGGCGTCATGGACAAGTTCATACATGTCCGCGTTTGGCTGCCTCTCTTTGGCGGCGGCAATGCGGGCGCAAAGCTCGCGCCAGTCGTCTTCGCCAAGCGGCATCATGTCATCATCATAGCCATAATGCCGCAGGCAGTTGCGCACTTGTTTTTGCAGCCATCGTTCGTCCATCGGCTTCTCACCGCCTTATTGTTTATCCGTTTCCGGCAAAGGGGCGCGGACGACCGATTGGAATCGGCCTTTATGTGAACCGTCGCAAAACGGTTTATTGTTCGACAGCCCGCACCGACAGAGCGAAAACGTTTGTTTCGTCACAAACGGCTTTCCTTCTCCATCGAGCAGTTCCACATCGCCGGTGACGCGCAGCGAACCGTTGTCATTCACTTTGATTTGCACGTTTGCCATCGCTTGTTCCTCCTTTGCTTTGACAGTTTCGCGTGTTGGCAGGTAAAATGAAAAGGAAAATCAATAAGGAAAAAGGAGTCAGGCATGAGTGTATCGATCACGTTTACGGATGCAGCCAAACGGGCGCTTGCCTCTATTGTAGCGCAATCCGAGCGGCAGTTAAAGCTGGCGTTTGACACGGACGGCTGCGGCTGTTTGGTCGACGGCGTGCCGGCGCTATGGCTTGTCGACAAGGCCGATGACGATGATTTGGCCGTCGAAACGAATTTCGTGCCGGTGCTCGTCGAACGGTCGCGGCTCATCTTTTTTGATGAAGCGATGACGATTGACGTCAAGCCGGGAACGACCGTTTTTCAGCTCAAAAGCCTAGGGCAAACGTTGAATGGTCATATGCCGCTTGTTGAGGTGAAATCCGGCGATGAACGGTAAGTTAGAGCAGCTCGCAAAGACGGCGAAGCAAAAAACATGGGTGTCGTTCACCCATGAAAACGATCCGTACAGCTTGCTTCATTGGTCGGTCGCCGGCCCGTATCATGAGGCGAAAGACGTCTGGCTGCTGCAAAACGAAATGACGTTTGAAACGAAAGAGTTTCCGACGCTGGAGGCGGCCATTGCTTGGCTTGGCGAGCATATGCCGCACATCACCGAAGTGTTGTAAAGGGGACGCCCTGAAAGCCGGTTTGGGCCGCAGGGCGCCCCTTTTTGATAAAAGCTGCATCGTCCATGTTGCGGTTATTGAGGACTGTTTTGCCGCTTGGTCGGATGGGTTGCTTTTTCCAATTCTTCTTTTGCGATCACCGGCTTGACCGTATCAGCGGACGGTTTCCCTTTTTGGGCGCGGTTTTTCGCCATCCATCATCTCTCCTTTTCTTTGTCGTGTAGTTGTATCGTTTGACAAATGAACGATTGTTATGCAAGGGGGCGGACATGATGAAGAAGATCGGGCGAAAAAAAGAGCAAGGGACGGAGGCTTTGACGATCGCCGACCGGCTTGGCGCCGCGGTGGAAGCGAAGCTGCTTGAGAAAAAGCGCGCACTTGCCGAGGAAGAAGCGCGGAGGCGGGCGGCAGAGGAAGCGCGGCGCCGCGAGGAAGCGCGCCGCCGTGAGGAACAGAAATCGTTTGCTGAGCTGCTTGAGGAAAGCGAGCTAGACTGGCGGAAATTTAAGTAGCGGAGGGGATGGACGATGAAATCGAATGCGGCAGCGACGCGCCCCTCTTCTTTTCCATTCTGGACGGCCGGAGCAGTCGTCGCGTTGGCCGTCAATTTGCGCGCGCCGCTTACGACGGTCGGCCCGCTCGTGCCCGATTTGCAGCGGGAGCTTGGCCTTTCCTACGCGGCCGCCGGAGCGTTGACGACGATTCCGCTTATGGCGTTCGCCTTGCTGGCACCGGCGGCAGCGGCTCTCGCCCGCCGGTTCGGGATGAAGCGGACGCTCTTTTTTTCGTTGATCGTGCTGCTCGTTGGCGAGCTTCTCCGGCCGCTCTCCGGCAGTTCTTGGCTGTTTGCCGGCACGGTGCTGATCGGTGCAGCCATTGCGGTGGACAACGTCTTGATGCCGGCGCTGGTGAAAGAGTCGTTTCCCGAACGGGTTGGTTTCATGATGGGCATTTATACGGTGACGATGAACATGAGTGCGGCGTTCGCTTCCGGGATCGCTGTTCCGCTTGCCGATGGCTGGGGGCTTGGCTGGCAAGGGGCGTTTCGCTTTTGGGCATTGCTGGCGGCTTTGGCGCTTGCTGTTTGGCTGCCGCAAGCACGCCGCCGGGAGCCGGACGGGGCGCCGTCCGGAAGCCGCCGCTCAACGCTTTGGCGGTCATGGCTCGCCTGGCAAGTGACGCTGTTTATGGGATTGCAATCGTTTTTCTTTTACTGCGTCGTCACTTGGCTGCCGGAGCTTGGGCAAAGCAAGGGGTTGGCGCCCGGTGCGGCCGGATGGCTGCTCTTTTTCTTCCAGTTCGCCCAGCTCCCGATGATGTTCGTCTCTCCGATGCTCGCGGAGCGGATGGACAATCAAAAGGCGCTTATTGGTTCAGCTGTGCTTTGCATGGGGGCTGGGACGCTTGCCTTTTTCGGCGGGCAAGGGTGGTGGCTGTGGGCGGGGGCGCTTGTTGCTGGCATCGGCGCTGGCATGGCGTTTTCGCTTGCGATGATGCTGTTTACGCTGCGGACGCGCCATCCGCTCGCCGCCGCCCAATTGTCCGCCATGGCGCAATCGGTCGGCTACTTGCTGGCGGCTTCCGGTCCGCCGTTGTTCGGGGTGCTGTATGATGCGTCCGGCCGCTTCAATGCGCCGCTTGGTCTGCTTGTTGCCGTCTGCATCGCCATGATGGCCGTTGGCTTAGGGGCGGCGAGGGACCGATACGTAGATGAAAAGAAATAAAGCGGCCCGCTCGTCGCAAATGAGCGGCCGCACGTACCGAACGAGAGCCCGTATGCGGCCGTCAACGGCCGCCGGGCTCTCGATTTGTTTGCATTTTTTGGCTCGATTTAAAAAAGGTCAATGAAGCCTTTAAATCTTTCTTTGGTTTGATCAGTCTTGCCAAACAAGGAAAATATGACCACAAGGCTATCAGTATTCCAAAATATCTTAAAAAAGATGGCTTTCATTCACTGATCATTGGCCAGATTCGTATAGACGGCAACAAATTCACAATACCGTATTCTCGCCTATTTAAAAAGACTCACAAGCCTATCACGATAACGATTCCGCCTGTGTTACTGGACAAAAAGATTAAGCAGATTGAAATCATTCCTAAGCATCATGCCAGGTTCTTTGAGATTCAGTACAAATATGAAATGCCTGAAGATCAAAGAGAATTAAATGACCAAAAAGCACTGGCAATTGATTTAGGATTAAACAATCTTGCCACTTGTGTCACATCAGACGGCAGATCATTCATCATTGATGGGCGGAGATTAAAAAGTATAAATCAATGGTTTAACAAAGAAAATGCCAGACTTCAAAGCATAAAAGATAAGCAAAAAATCAAAGGCACCACTCGTAAACAGGCTTTGCTTGCTATGAATCGCAATAATAAAGTGAATGATTATATCAACAAGACTTGCCGTTACATCATTAACTACTGTACTGTAGATGAGCAAATTCACTTACATAAATTGACAACTAAACAAAAACCTGAATCCGTGATAAAAACGCGTTCAAACTGCTGAGAAAGCTTGATAAATCAACAAATATCACACTTTTTGCTTTTCACTCAATAAGTGAACATCCGAAACTGGGCTAAACCCTTGATATGATTACGTTTTCCGGTGCTTTTGATGAGCTGCTGTCACGGATTCAGGAAAAAAGGAGACATGAACCCGATTCCTTGGTTAGAATAGATGTACCACCAACTATCCACAAGGAGGTTCATGTCTCATGAATAGATTAGCACATCACCAAGGAATCCACAAGTTTTTCTTCACGCTGGGGTTGACGCTGCAGCTTTCCAAACCGGTCATCAAGCATCTCATTCATATTGTCGATGCCTTGACCACCAAGGGATTCTCGGGAACATTGACTGATATTCATTACTGGAGCTTTCATCCGAATCATCGAACGACGCTCAGTCACTTTTTCACGAAAAGCCCTTGGAACGAGGAAAGGCTGCTTGGGAAGCTTCAAGAGTGGATCCTTTCCCAGGTCGAACGACTGGCCAAACGGAAGAATCAACCCCTTTTTGTTTCGATTGATGATACGATTTGCCAAAAAACAAAGCCTTCGTCACGGGCTGTGCACGCCATTCAAGGGTGCGACTGGCACTACTCGCATAAAGATCATCAATCGGTCTGGGGGCATTCGCTCGTTTGGCTGATGGTGCACACCTTCACGCAGGCGTTCCCATTTGCGTTCCGCCTGTATGACAAGAAAGCGGGAAAAAGCAAGATCGACCTGGCGATCGAGATGCTTTCCTCGCTCAAGGTGAAGCGGGCTCAGCCGGTGTATGTGCTCATGGATTCGTGGTATCCGTCCAAAAAGCTCATCGAAGCCTGTCTGAAACAGGGATTCCATGTCATCGCGATGCTCAAGACGAACCGGATTCTCTACCCGAAAGGCATCGCCATCCAAGCCAAGCAGTTTGCCCGCTATATCGAGTCCAAAGACACCCGCCTCGTCACGGTGGGGCAGGAGCGTTATCGCGTGTATCGCTATGAGGGGGCCATCCATGGCCTCGATGACGCGGTGGTGCTGCTGGCTTGGAAGGCGGATCAGCCGATGGCGCCGGAACATCTTCATTGCATCTTGAGCACCGACCGGGAACTCGGGGACGAAGACATCTTGCGTTACTACGCCCAGCGCTGGACGATCGAGTGCTTTTTCCGGCAGGCGAAAGATCAACTGAAGCTGGATGGATACCGCGTTCGCCACATTCGGGCGGTGAAACGGTATTGGGCGGTGGTGCTGTTGGCCTGCGTGTACAGCATCGCCGAATCCCGACAAAACCTCTCCACCGGGCTGGAGCTTCTTCGGTCGCGGAAAGACCACAGCGTCGTCGAGTTCATTTATGACGCTGCAAAGCAAGATATTCCCATTGATGTGATCAAAAAACAGCTCCGTATCGCGTAAGGGGTACCCTGTTTGTCTCTCTAACCATGGAAATTATTGTAATGAAAAATGCTCATCTACAGTCTAGTTTTTCTTTTATATGGTTCATCACCAAAAGATGTACTTGCACCTGTCATGAAAGTATGTTAGCTGTTTCCAGCCGAACCCGCAGTGCAAAACGCTGGATATTTCGGTATCCGTATCCCCGACGTTTCATCAGCTTGATCTTGTTATTCGTTCCCTCCATCTTCCCATTCGAATAATGGGATAAAATGCACGATATCATTTCGTCTGTTCGTTTGACGAGTGATTTTGCGATGGCACGAACAACGGAACAAGGACAAAACAAATACCGATGAATCCAAGCCTTCAAGCGTCGTTTCGCCTGTTGCTCATCTTTGCTTTTGAACACATAGCGAACATGTTGGAGCGATTGGTAAACAGACTTTAAGTAATCGCTTTCATTACACCATTCTCGTATGATTTGACGTTCTTCCTCCGTCAATTTCTCTGGGCATTGGCTCAATAAACGGCAAACGTAACGAACATTTCCGTGTTTCTTGCCTCCTTTGCCCAAATATTTGCGACAACGTTCTAAAGCATCGGTAAACAGCTGAATGACATGGAAATAGTCGACGACATGTGTCGCCTCTGGGCAAACCCGTTGAATCGCTTTTTTCATCGCTGGAGCCAAGTCACTCACGACATACTGAACGGAACGAGACACATGAGCCAATGCACGCCCAATGGCTTCCTCGTTCTTTCCTGCTTCCATGGCATACACTTCTCCCGTTTCGGCATCCATGATCGCCACTCCATAGTCGTGCCCTTTTCGAAACGCAAACTCATCGACACAAACCGCCTTTGGTTGGACGTCATTCGATAGGAAGGAAGGGGCATGGGTATAAAACCATCGTTCAACGGTCGTGTAAGGAAGCTTGAGCATACGAGCCACCGCCTGAATGGATGTTCCGATGCAAGATTGCGCGACCCATCGCTGAAAAGCATCCGTCGCCACACTTCGAGGAGAGATGGCTGGATACGACGTGCTGAACGTCACGCCACACGTGCTACAACGTCTGCGCTCGACAGGAAGTTCGATCCAAAAAATTCCGATTCGCTGAGCATAGCCATGCATCCATTGCTTCTTTTTGTCTGTCATTTTGATCGTGCGCTTCAAGCAGACAGGACATAACGGGCATTGTTCGGGTAGAGAAAGTTCGAAAATCCAACGTTCCCCTTCTTTTCGCACCTTTTGAATCGTGTGAGTAAAATATTTGTGGGTGACATTCAGGAATGATTCCCCGACGAGGGTTGCGAACTTTTGTTCGCGACGCTCGTCGGGGCCACCAAGCGAAGCGCGGTAGAAAAAGCAAATGTCGTGCAAAAAGGACTCTCTCCCTGCTATGATGGTGATGACCAACATCCATAAAACAGGAGGGAGAGAGTCCATGAAACATCTTACCACAGAATGGCCTTTATTAAAAGAGCTGGAGGAACAATTAGTCAGAACTCTTCAAAAGGTGTTCGCTGTCTTGTTGGCGGCCCTTTTGGAGGAGATCGATCAACAACTGGCGGAAGCGCGGGACAAGCGCCGGTATCAGCTGAAAGACAAACGGCCGACCACGATCCAAACGCTGTTTGGAGAAGTGACGTTTCGACGGAACTACTACTATGATCGGCAGGCGGGGGCGTATACCTTCTTGCTGGATGCCGAACTGGGCTTTGATGGAGCGCAGTCGATCAGCCCTTGCCTCGAGGAAACGGCGGTCGAGTTGGCCGTAGAGTGCTCTTCCTACCGCAAAGCAGCCCGTACGTTGGAGTCGATCGTGGGGTATGCGGTCCTAAGCCACGAGGCGATTCGCCAACTGGTGCTGGAGGCCCCTGTCTCGCTGCACCACCCTGTTTCCCAACGGCACGGCCGAGTGCTGTTTGTGGAGGCGGATGGGCTGTTCATTTCCCGCCAGGGGAAAGGGAAACGGGCGAAAGAAGAGAAAATCCTGGCGGTTCACGAGGGATGGAAACGAAACGGTTCGCAGCTCGAGCTCGTGAACCGGCGCCACTACCTCCATGAAGGGGAGGGAGACGTGTGGGAACGGTTCGAAGAGTGGCTGATGAACGAATATGCCTATGACCCGTGCCGGGACCTTTTGATCATCAACGGCGACGCGGCGTCGTGGATCACAGCCTGCCGGGAGTATTTTGGGAAGCGGGCGTGCTTTCAGCTGGATCGATTTCATGTGGCGCGGGAGCTGCGTCAGTGTCTGTCCGGCCATCCGCGTTGGCGGGAGGTGCGGAAGAAGCTGGCGAAACAAGACGAAGAAGGACTTTTGGTCGAGCTGAACAGCGCGGTCGGCACGTTGGAGGACGAAGGCAAAGAACAACAGCTGGCCGCCTTGATTCGCCGGATCGAGTCGATGCCGGGATGCATCCGGGACTATCGGGAGTGGCTGTCGGAGCAAGGGGTGGAGACGACCGGCATGCGTCCGATGGGCCACGCCGAGAGCGTGATGAGCCGGTTTGCGCATCGGGTGAAATCCCGCCGCAGCTGGAAAGACCAAGGGCTTCGGGCGTTTCTGAGGGCGATGGCAGCCCGAATCGACGGGATTTGGCGGAGAAATGGGCAGTTGGTGGAGGAAGAAGAGACCCGAACGGCAGCCTCGGCCTCAACAAAGTCCAAGCGGATCGAACAGGCCAAACGGAAGGCCGGACGGTTATGGGCAGATGTGGTGCGTCAGAATCTACCGTGTCTGCAGCGGTCATCCGGGACGCCGATCCATCAAGCGTTGTCGGCGCTCCGGGATGGTGGTTGGGTGTAAAAAAATGGAATATCGTATCATCGCCTCAAGATGAGGGATGAGAGTCCGAAAGCGCTTACGATATGAATTCCTGAAAATGGTTCGCTAACTAGTGATTGACAACGCCCGTAGTGAACCGAAAAAATGTTCTCCACAAAGTCTTGACTGACTCTTTGAATCAAAACATCTGGTCAATCGATGAGTTCTTTGATAAACTGAGAGTACATGCGAATTTCCCTCCATGGTTTGGTTTGGTCACCTTTACCATACAGGAAAATTCGCATTTTTTGTACCCTCTATGCACACCTACCTTAAATGATCAAGTACAACTTGTGGTGAAGAGCCAAAATATTTGATAAACTGGGATTGCAAATGAAATTTCCTCCCTGGTTAATGTTTAGGTCATCTTTACCATACAGGAAATTACGTTTTTTGTGCCACGATTCAAAAAAATCTGATTGTCAAGTACATTTCGTGGCGAATATCTAGAAAATAGAGGGATCAGGATTAAAAATGAATAAATATTTGTAGAAAAATAGAAAATTAATAATACAGCCAATTTTTTATTATGTTACAAAATTAATTTATTACTGTAGATGAGCAAATTCACTGACATAAATTGACAACTAAACAAAAAAGGAGACATGAACCGGACTCCTTGGGTAAAATAGATGTGTTCAAAACCCATTCACACAAGGAGGTTCATGTCTCATGAATAGATTAGCACATCACCAAGGAATCCACAAGTTTTTCTTCACGCTGGGGTTGACGCTGCAGCTTTCCAAACCGGTCATCAAGCATCTCATTCATATTGTCGATGCCTTGACCACCAAGGGATTCTCGGGAACATTGACTGATATTCATTACTGGAGCTTTCATCCGAATCATCGAACGACGCTCAGTCACTTTTTCACGAAAAGCCCTTGGAACGAGGAAAGGCTGCTTGGGAAGCTTCAAGAGTGGATCCTTTCCCAGGTCGAACGACTGGCCAAACGGAAGAATCAACCCCTTTTTGTTTCGATTGATGATACGATTTGCCAAAAAACAAAGCCTTCGTCACGGGCTGTGCACGCCATTCAAGGGTGCGACTGGCACTACTCGCATAAAGATCATCAATCGGTCTGGGGGCATTCGCTCGTTTGGCTGATGGTGCACACCTTCACGCAGGCGTTCCCATTTGCGTTCCGCCTGTATGACAAGAAAGCGGGAAAAAGCAAGATCGACCTGGCGATCGAGATGCTTTCCTCGCTCAAGGTGAAGCGGGCTCAGCCGGTGTATGTGCTCATGGATTCGTGGTATCCGTCCAAGAAGCTCATCGAAGCCTGTCTGAAACAGGGATTCCATGTCATCGCGATGCTCAAGACGAACCGGATTCTCTACCCGAAAGGCATCGCCATCCAAGCCAAGCAGTTTGCCCGCTATATCGAGTCCAAAGACACCCGCCTCGTCACGGTGGGGCAGGAGCGTTATCGCGTGTATCGCTATGAGGGGGCCATCCATGGCCTCGATGACGCGGTGGTGCTGCTGGCTTGGAAGGCGGATCAGCCGCTGACGCCGGAACATCTTCATTGCATCTTGAGCACCGACCGGGAACTCGGGGACGAAGACATCTTGCGTTACTACGCCCAGCGCTGGACGATCGAGTGCTTTTTCCGGCAGGCGAAAGATCAACTGAAGCTGGATGGATACCGCGTTCGCCACATTCGGGCGGTGAAACGGTATTGGGCGGTGGTGCTGTTGGCCTGTGTGTACAGCATCGCCGAATCCCGACAAAACCTCTCCACCGGGCTGGAGCTTCTTCGGTCGCGGAAAGACCACAGCGTCGTCGAGTTCATTTATGACGCTGCAAAGCAAGATATTCCCATTGATGTGATCAAAAAACAGCTCCGTATCGCGTAAGGGGTACCCTGTTTGTCTCTCTAACCATGGAAATTATTGTAATGAAAAATGCTCATCTACAGTTTATTAGAAAGGAGGAACGTTATTGATAAGAATGATGAAATTCATTGCTGGAATAATATTAGAATGCTTATTTGCAATCCTAGGAGTAGTGATGGTCAGCGGTTTTCCCAGCTTATTTCATAATATTTCGATCAATGTAAAGGAATATGTAAAAACATTAGGATACATCATCATGAAGCTTATTCATCCACTGAGTATCGAATATGGAATGAATAGAAAAGTATTCCCGCAAATTCTTATTCATTATCGGGAGTCGCTTCTATTATGCGGATTGGCAATCGTGGTAGCACTAATATTAGCATGGGTGATAACGTATATCACGCTTCTTTTCTTTCGGAGCCATATGGAGCGAATCAAAATGATATTGGCTTTTTTTGAATCCTTGCCCGATCTGCTGATTATCGTGACCTTTCAGTTAATCGTAATTGCAATATTTAAAAAGACCGGCTGGCTCATCTTTCAGCTTGCTTCCGTAGGAGAGGAAAGAAGCCTTTTTTTGCCCATTACTTGTCTGAGTATTCCGATTTCTCTGTTGTTTGCAAAGCTGCTTTTGCAGCAATATGAAAACGAACTTCGCAAACCATATGTAGAATACGCTTTTTCGAAAGGGCTGTCTTTTTTCTATATTTTGAATAAGCATGTGCTGCGGAACGTAGCGCTAGGATTGCTTTATTATTCGAAAACAATGATTTGGTTTATGCTTTCGAACTTGATTATGATCGAGTATGTATTTAATGTGAGCGGCATTACTGCTTTTTTGCTTGAATATCATACTCCGGAAGTGTTTGCGCTCGGGGTGTTATTATTATATATCCCTGTCTTTTTATTTTATAAAATCTCTTATTTATTTCTTCCACAGATGTGGAAAGGGGAGAAGTAGCTTGATTCGTATATTGATCCGGGACAAGTTATTTATGCTGGGGTTCCTTTTTATCAGCATATTGCTCCTATTAAGTTTGTTAAACAGCATGATCAATGATGGGAACATTCGACAAGTTCCAATTCTTTTTGATAAAAACGGTAATGTCATCGGCACTCCTCCTTTTGCTCCTTCTCTTCGTTTTCCATTAGGGACTGATCGCAATGGATATGACATGCTTCATATTATTATACAAGGAGCAAAATTTACTATAGGAATCGCTTTGCTCATCACAATGTTGCGCATGGCTTTGTCCATTATTATCGGGGGAACGTTAGGAGTATACTGCAAAAAATGGATTCCAAAACTAGAAAACTTTTTTGATAGTTTTACTGTCGTTCCATTAACGTTAATCGCTTACTTTATTTTAGTCAATGTGCTGTGGATGCCGATCGACGGGTTTCCGCATCCTTTTTGGAAACGGGCCGTATTTGAAGTATTTGTTTTGACGGTTCTTGCTCTTCCAACGCTGTCATTTTATATTGCCAATGATATACGGAGAGTGTATAGGGAAGAGTTTGTCCAAGCTGCTAAAATATTAGGCGGTTCCAAATGGCATATTTTCAAAGTGCATGTGCTTCCGCATGTTTTGGAAAATTGGGTGCTGCTGTCCATTCAGCAATTTATCCAAGTATTAATGGTGATGGCTCATCTAGGGGTGCTGCAATTGTTTTTTGGAGGCACCTATGTCGACTATATGCAGATGGATCCTCCGAAAACGATTTCCTATGAATGGTCAGGACTCATTGGTGACAGCTATCAAGTAATAAGCATTACCCCTTGGATCCCACTTATACCAATTGTATTTTTTTCTTTAACAATTATATCATCTCAATTTATACTAAATGGCTTAAAAAGAGCATTCATATTGAAAAGAAGTGTAAAAAATTAAAAATAAAGTAACTATTCAGCCACATCATAAAGTGAGCTGAATATTTTCTTCTTTCCTTGTCTATGATGTGAATATTGATAGACAAGGAGGTGAATCGCATGTTGACGGTACAACAAGCTGTATTTACAGTTGAGAGCTTAATCGGCAAAGTTCAACAACAAAAACAGCTCATTCATCAACTCATTCAAGAAAATGAACATTTGCGTCACGAAAACAAACAGCTACGCAAAGAAAATGAACAACTGAAGTACCGTGTTCAAGAGCTGGAAGCACGCACGAAAAAAAACAGCTCCAATAGCCATTTGCCCCCATCTTCTGACCGTTTTGAGAAAAAGCGTTCCTCCCGCGAGCCGTCTGGCAAAAAGCCTGGTGGGCAAGAGGGACATGAGGGGAAGACGCTCCGTCAAGTGGAACATCCACATCATCGTGTCGTCCACCGTGTGCATACGTGTCAAGGATGTGGAGCTTCTTTGCGTGAAGTCAAACCGTTCAAAGTCGATATCCGTCAAGTGTTTGATGTCCCTCCTGCGGCGATCGAGGTGACACAACATGAACGTGAAGTGAAATCGTGTCCACATTGTCGATGCGTGCAACAAGCCGAATTCCCATCCCACGTCACGAATCATGTGCAATACGGTCCACGGCTCACGGCGCTCGTTGTTTATTTACATCATATCCAATTGATCCCGTACAAGCGTTTAAGTGATACAATCGAAGCGTTATATCAACACTCGATTAGTACGGGAACTCTTGCCAATATGGTGAAACGAGGACGCGAAGCGCTGGAATCAAATATGGACGTCATCGAAGACGCCTTACTTGAATCCAACATCCTGCATGTCGATGAAACGAGTTTGCGCATCAAGGGGAAACTCGCATGGGTGCATGTCGCGTGCACATCGAAATATACGTACTTGGCTCCTCACGCTTCTCGTGGAAAAAAAGCGACCGATGACATCGGGATTCTTCCCCGATATCAAGGAACGATGATGCACGATGGGTTCGGTACGTATCCAAAATACACGCAAGCCACCCATGCCCTTTGTCACGCCCATCATTTGCGTGAATTGAAGGGTTTCATCGAACAAGGGCATACATGGGCATCGCGCATGACCACGTTTCTGTTAGCCGCCAAACAGGCCGTCGAAGCTCATCACGGTGCACTTTCCGAAAAAGAAGCGAAACGGTGGGAACGAGTGTATGATCGCATCCTAGCGAAAGCACAGCACCGATTAGAAACGATGACGCCTCTTCCGAAAAAAGCACTCGCTTTTGTTCGACGGCTTCAGAAACGAAAGGAAGAAGCGCTACGTTTCTTACGCGAAGCTCACGTTCCCTTTGACAACAACCAAGCCGAACGCGATCTTCGTATGGTCAAAGTCAAAGAGAACATTTCGGGTACGTTCCGCGAAGAAACATTCGCGCAGTCGTTTTGCATCGCAAGAAGCATCGTTTCCACACTGACGAAACACGAAAAAAACGTGTGGGATTCGTTATGTCTTCTGTTGGCAGGCGAAACGATCGATCGAGTTCTTTCCGCTACCTAGGGCATTTTCTATGACCGAAATGCCCTATTTGTGCTGGGCTTTTTTATACACTAGCACTGGGGTGAATAGTTACAAAATAAATAATTGAAGGTGAAAATAAATGAAAATTCTAGAATTAAGCCTTTCTTACGCTATCGGACTTTTATTTCTTTCTACATCATTTAGTAAAATTGTAACTATTCAGCCACATCATAAAGTGAGCTGAATATTTTCTTCTTTCCTTGTCTATGATGTGAATACTGATAGACAAGGAGGTGAATCACATGTTGACGGTACAACAAGCTGTATTTACAGTTGAGAGCTTAATCGGCAAAGTCCAACAACAAAAGCAGCTCATTACTCACCAGCAACAAGTCATTGAGCAACTGTTGAAAGAAAACAAACAGCTACGCAAAGAAAATGAACAACTGAAGTACCGTGTTCAAGAGCTGGAAGCACGCACGAAAAAAAACAGCTCCAATAGCCATTTGCCCCCATCTTCTGACCGTTTTGAGAAAAAGCGTTCCTCCCGCGAGCCGTCTGGCAAAAAGCCTGGTGGGCAAGAGGGACATGAGGGGAAGACGCTCCGTCAAGTGGAACATCCACATCATCGTGTCGTCCACCGTGTGCATACGTGTCAAGGATGTGGAGCTTCTTTGCGTGACGTCAAACCGTTCAAAGTCGATATCCGTCAAGTGTTTGATGTCCCTCCTGTGGCGATCGAGGTGACACAACATGAACGTGAAGTGAAATCGTGTCCACATTGTCGATGCGTGCAACAAGCCGAATTCCCATCCCATGTCACGAATCATGTGCAATACGGTCCACGGCTCACGGCGCTCGTTGTTTATTTACATCATATCCAATTGATCCCGTACAAGCGTTTAAGTGATACAATCGAAGCGTTATATCAACACTCGATTAGTACGGGAACTCTTGCCAATATGGTGAAACGAGGACGCGAATCGTTGGAATCAAATATGGACATCATCGAAGACGCCTTACTTGAATCCAACATCCTGCATGTCGATGAAACGAGTTTGCGCATCAATGGGAAACTCGCATGGGTGCATGTCGCGTGTACATCGAGATATACATACTTGGCTCCTCACGCTTCTCGTGGAAAAAAAGCGACCGATGATATCGGGATTCTTCCCCGATATGAAGGGACGATGATGCACGATGCGTTCGGTACATATCCGAAATACACACATGCCACCCATGCCCTTTGTCACGCCCATCATTTGCGTGAGTTAAAAGGATTCATCGAACAAGGGCATACGTGGGCGATGCGCATGACCACGTTTCTGTTAGCCGCCAAGCAAGCCGTCGAAGCCCATCACGGTGCACTTTCCGAAGAAGAAGCGAGACGGTGGGAACGAGTGTATGATCGCATCCTAGAAAGAGCACAACACCGATTAGAAACGATGACGCCTCTTCCGAAAAAAGCACTTGCTTTTGTTCGACGGCTTCAAAAACGAAAGGAAGAAGCGCTGCGTTTCTTACGTGAAGTACATGTTCCCTTTGATAACAACCAAGCCGAACGCGATCTTCGCATGGTCAAAGTCAAAGAGAACATTTCGGGTACGTTTCGCGAAGAAACATTCGCGCAGTCGTTTTGCATCGCAAGAAGCATCGTTTCCACACTGACGAAACACGAAAAAAACGTGTGGGATTCGTTATGTCTTCTGTTGGCAGGCGAAACGATCGATCGAGTTCTTTCCGCTACCTAGGGCATTTTCTATGACCGAAATGCCCTATTTGTGCTGGGCTTTTTTATACACTAGCACTGGGGTGAATAGTTACGTAAAATTGTTGGATTTAAACGACATTTAAAAGAAATTGCTGATTATCGTATCATACCTCAAAAATATATTTTTATCTTTTACATATTCACTGTTTTTTCAGAAATATATATATCTTGTTCTTTATTAATTAACTTTCAAAAAAACATAAGTATACTTTTGGCGATACTTTTACTATTAATTTACTCACTAGCAATAATGATTAACATAAAAAGAGGCAATACTGAAATTTCATGTGGGTGCGGCGGCTTAATGAAAGGTAACAATATACACTCTTTGCTCATTGTACGAAACAGTATATTGATATTAATCCTTCTATTAATTTCAACGATGGGCTCTGTAGATGATGGAGAAGTACCTTTTATCATAAAACTTATTTCTTTTATATTAGGAATAAATAATTTATTAGCATTATCAATACTTAATGATAGTTTAAGTATATTGAAAATCTACTTTAAAAAGTGAGGAGTTTATCTAATGAGTCAAAATGACATATTAACTTTAGTATTTGTCTGTAGATGAGCAAATTCACTGACATAAATTGACAACTAAACAAAAACCTGAATCCGTGATAAAGACGCGTTCAAAGCTGCCAAGAAAACTGGATCAATCAACAAAATATTGCACTCGGGGTTCTTCACCTAATAGGTGAACATTCGAAATGGAGTCGAAGTCTCGACACGATTGGGTTTCCCAGCATTTTTGATACACTTCTGTCACGGATTCAGGAAAAAAGGAGACATGAACCGGACTCCTTGGGTAAAATAGATGTGTTCAAAACCCATTCACACAAGGAGGTTCATGTCTCATGAATAGATTAGCACATCACCAAGGAATCCACAAGTTTTTCTTCACGCTGGGGTTGACGCTGCAGCTTTCCAAACCGGTCATCAAGCATCTCATTCATATTGTCGATGCCTTGACCACCAAGGGATTCTCGGGAACATTGACTGATATTCATTACTGGAGCTTTCATCCGAATCATCGAACGACGCTCAGTCACTTTTTCACGAAAAGCCCTTGGAACGAGGAAAGGCTGCTTGGGAAGCTTCAAGAGTGGATCCTTTCCCAGGTCGAACGACTGGCCAAACGGAAGAATCAACCCCTTTTTGTTTCGATTGATGATACGATTTGCCAAAAAACAAAGCCTTCGTCACGGGCTGCGCACGCCATTCAAGGGTGCGACTGGCACTACTCGCATAAAGATCATCAATCGGTCTGGGGGCATTCGCTCGTTTGGCTGATGGTGCACACCTTCACGCAGGCGTTCCCATTTGCGTTCCGCCTGTATGACAAGAAAGCGGGAAAAAGCAAGATCGACCTGGCGATCGAGATGCTTTCCTCGCTCAAGGTGAAGCGGGCTCAGCCGGTGTATGTGCTCATGGATTCGTGGTATCCGTCCAAAAAGCTCATCGAAGCCTGTCTGAAACAGGGATTCCATGTCATCGCGATGCTCAAGACGAACCGGATTCTCTACCCGAAAGGCATCGCCATCCAAGCCAAGCAGTTTGCCCGCTATATCGAGTCCAAAGACACCCGCCTCGTCACGGTGGGGCAGGAGCGTTATCGCGTGTATCGCTATGAGGGGGCCATCCATGGCCTCGATGACGCGGTGGTGCTGCTGGCTTGGAAGGCGGATCAGCCGATGGCGCCGGAACATCTTCATTGCATCTTGAGCACCGACCGGGAACTCGGGGACGAAGACATCTTGCGTTACTACGCCCAGCGCTGGACGATCGAGTGCTTTTTCCGGCAGGCGAAAGATCAACTGAAGCTGGATGGATACCGCGTTCGCCACATTCGGGCGGTGAAACGGTATTGGGCGGTGGTGCTGTTGGCCTGCGTGTACAGCATCGCCGAATCCCGACAAAACCTCTCCACCGGGCTGGAGCTTCTTCGGTCGCGGAAAGACCACAGCGTCGTCGAGTTCATTTATGACGCTGCAAAGCAAGATATTCCCATTGATGTGATCAAAAAACAGCTCCGTATCGCGTAAGGGGTACCCTGTTTGTCTCTCTAACCATGGAAATTATTGTAATGAAAAATGCTCATCTACAGAACTAGAGTATCTTTGTAAATTTTACGGCATTAAATTCTTCAAACAGGAAGAGTCATATACGTCTCAAGCCAGCTTTTTTGACGGGGATGAGATTCCTGAATATAATGCCAACAATCCAAAAGAATATAAGTTCAGCGGCAAACGTATTAAGCGAGGTTTGTATCGAACAAAGTCTGGCAAACTAATTAATGCTGATGTCAATGGCGCATTAAACATCTTAAAGAAAAGTAAAGCTGTAGACCTGAGTGTCTTATGCTCTAGCGGCGAAGTGGACACGCCTCAAAGAATAAGGATTGCTTGAAGCAGTCAAACTTCTTTGGAAGCCCCCACTTCAAATTTTCGCTAGAAAATTAAGTGGGGGTAGTTCACCGATGCACGTCGTACACCGAGCGTTTCGTCGCTTGTTTCAGCCATTCGTATTCAGTGCGGTCAAGCGGCGGGGCTGACGCAGCGGCGACGTTTTCCTCAAGCTGTTCAAGGCGGCTGGCGCCCGGGATGACGGCGGCAACGATCGGATCATACAAGCAAAATTGCAGCGCGGTCGCGGTCAAGGACCGGCGTCCGGCCGTTTTTTCCTTCAGCTTCGGGATGAGCGCCTGCAGTTCTTCATACGAATAATCGAGGTAGCCGTGTTGTTTCACCGCGCTGCCCGCCTGCTCAAGCGGGCGGCTCGTGAGCAAGCCTTTTGCGACCGGGCCGCGGGCGATCACGCTGATGTTGTGTTCGCGAAGAAGCGGGAACCATTCTTCCGGGCGGCGGTCAAGCAAGCTGTATTGCATCATGACGCTGACGATGTTCGAGCGCTTCACATATTCGCGAATGACGTTTGGGCGGATCGAGGAGATGCCGTACCAACGGATGACGCCTTCTTGCTTCAACTCTTCGAACGCTTCAATCGTCTCATCGATCGGGTCGTCGATCGTGCCGCCGTGGAGCTGGTATAAGTCAATGTAGTCCGTTTGCAGACGGCGCAGGCTCTCTTTGACCGCTTGTTTGATATAGGCTTTTGACGGATCCCAGTCCCAGCCGCTGCCATCCGGCCGCCAACGGTTGCCGACTTTTGTCGCGATGATGACTTGGCCGCGTTTTCCTTTCACCGCTTTGCCGACAAACTCCTCATTTAAGCCGCGGTCGTATAAATCGGCTGTATCCAAGTAGTTGATGCCGCGCTCCAACGCTTCATGGATGAGATAAATGGCATGGCGCTCATCCGTGCCGAGCGACATGCAGCCGAGGCCGATTTCGCTCACATACAAATCCGATGTGCCGATGCGGCGTTTGTTCATTTTTTGCGCCTCCTTTCGCGATCAATGACACGTCCATTGTACAACGGAAGCGAAAAAATGGCCAAACATGTAGTACAATGGAAAAGAATCGATCCAATTTGATAGGGGAGAATGAACATGGAGCTGTATGAAAAAACGATCCGCAAAGAGAAGCTGTTCAGCGGCCGCATTATTGAGTTGTATGTGGAGGAAGTGGAGCTGCCAAACGGGCAGAAAAGCCGGCGCGAGGTGATCAAGCACCCGGGCGCGGTGGCGGTGCTGCCGCTGTTGCCGGATGGGAAAATCGTTCTTGTCCGCCAGTATCGAAAAGCGCTCGAGCGCGCATTAGTCGAGATTCCGGCGGGCAAGCTAGAACATGGGGAAGAGCCGCTCGCTTCCGCACACCGCGAGCTGGAAGAGGAAACGGGCTACCGCGCCCAATCGATGCGCCATCTGATTTCTTTTTATACGTCCCCGGGGTTTGCCGATGAGCTCATTCATTTGTATGTCGCCGAGGGGCTGGAAAAAGCGGAGGACGGCGCCGATTTGGATGAAGATGAGTTTGTCGAGCTGTTGGAAGTGACATTGGAGGAGGCGCTTCATATGCTGGAACGACGCGAAATTTATGACGCCAAAACGGCGTACGCTTTGCAATATTTGCAGCTGCGCCGCGCGTTGGGGGAGCAAAATGCCGAATAAAAAAAACGAGCGCGGCCTCGGCTGTTATTATGCTGATTTACATATTCACATCGGCCGCACCGCCTCGGGCCGCCCGGTGAAAATTACCGGGGCGCGGACGTTGACGCTTGAGAACATCTTGCATGAGGCGGCTGAGGTGAAAGGGATCGACCTCGTCGGTGTTATTGACAGCCATGTGCCCGAAGTGCTGGACGAGCTCGAGCGGGCAATGGAGAAGCACGGTTGGCGCGAACATGAGGGGGGCGGCGTCAGCGCCGGAAAGGTGACGCTTTTGCTAGGCAGTGAAATCGAAGTATATGACGACCATTGCCATGGACCGATCCATGTGCTCGCCTTTTTGCCGACCGTTTCCGCCATGCGCGCGTTTTCTGTCTGGCTTGGGGAGCGGGTGAAAAACGTATCGCTCAGCACGCAGCGCCTTCACGCCTCAGGGCGCGAATTGCAACAGACAGTGAAAGAGCGAGGCGGCTGGTTCATCCCTGCGCATGCATTCACCCCGTTTAAAAGTTTGTACGGAAGAGGCGTCGAACGCAGCTTGACGGAGGTGTTCGACCCGGATCTCATTGATGCTGTAGAACTTGGGCTGAGCGCCGACACGGCGATGGCCGACCAGATCGCCGAATTGCATCGCTACCCGTACTTGACGAATTCCGATGCCCATTCGCTGCGGAAAATCGCCCGCGAATATGAAGAAGTGCGGCTTTCCTCCCCGACGTTTGCCGAGTTTGAAAAAGCGCTGCGCGGTGAAGACGGGCGCGTGATTGTCGCCAACTACGGTTTAAATCCGAAACTAGGAAAATATCACCAGACAGTGTGCGAGCGCTGCCTTGCGCCGGCTGCACCGGACGTCGACCGCTGTGCGGCATGCGGCCATCATCGGGTCGTGAAAGGCGTGTTTGACCGGCTGGAGGAGCTGAAAACGGCAGAACGCGGGCCGAAACGGCCGCCGTACATTTATCAAGTGCCGCTTGAATTCATCCCCGGCCTTGGTCCAAAAGCGTATGAAAAACTGCTCGCCCGTTTTGGCACGGAAATACGTGTTCTTCATGAGGCGTCGGAGGAAGAGATCGCGGAGACGGTCGGAGAAAAATTGGCCCAACTGATCGTCCTTGCCCGCAGCGGCGCGCTCTATATCGAGGCCGGGGGCGGTGGGAGGTACGGGAAAGTGCGGGAGGGGTAACCACTCGGGCAGCGCTCCTGCCGTTCATCATCATGCCCGTGCGTGCTGCTTGGCCCAGCCATGCGCCAATGGACCGAGGCGGCGTGCCGCCCGTGGAGTTGGTCACACGTCGGTGTTGAGCTGCTTTTTTATTACATCACCAGCCTTTTAGAAAAACAGTCATACCGAAAGCGGATGGACATACAATCTACTAAGAGACAAAGTAGGAGGACGAAGCACGATGAGAACCCATCCGCTGAAATCGGCTATCGCTGTTCATTGGCGTGAACATGCTTCGCTGTACGTGTTTGTCATCGTCCTGTTTCTCATGGGCGTCATTTTCGGCGCCATTGTCGTCAACAGCCTCGGTTTCAGTCAAAAGCAAGACTTGTACTATTACTTGACGCAATTTTTTGGACAAGTGTCAAAAGACAATATCGCAAGCGCCCATGATATGTTCCGGCAAAGCTATATGCACAACGTCAAATATACCGCGCTGATGTGGGTGCTTGGCATTTCCGTCATCGGACTGCCGGTCATTTTGGTTTTACTGTTTTTAAAAGGCATTGTCGTCGGCTTCACCGTCGGCTTTTTAGTCAATCAAATGGGCTGGAAAGGGTTTTTATTGTCATTTGTTTCGGTGATGCCGCAAAATTTGCTTGTCATTCCGCTCATGATCGTGATTGGCGTGATGTCGATATCGTTTTCCTTGCGGATGGTGCGCAATCAGTTTATGAAACGGCCGCACGAGCCAGTGTTCCCGATGGTGATGCGCTATGCCGCGGCGATGGCCGCGGCCGCCTTCGGGCTGCTTGTCTCTTCGGCGGTGGAAGCGTACCTTTCGCCGGTCTTGATGAAACAGGTGGTGAAATGGGTCGTTAATTTAATAATAATTATTATGTAGTAATCATTGTTGTTTTTTTGTGATAGTAATTATACTTTGAACCTTCCCGCGCACATTTGTTATAATGGGAGGTGAATGGCGAGGGAGGAATGAAAACATGGAAGATCGTGTGGAACGAATTAAGAAGCAGCTGCACTCAGCCGGCTATAAACTGACGCCGCAGCGGGAAGCGACGGTAAGAGTCCTGCTTGAACATGAAGAAGACCATTTAAGCGCGGAAGACGTCTACCTCCTCGTGAAAGAAAAATCCCCAGAGATCGGACTGGCGACCGTATATCGGACGCTCGAGCTGCTCACCGAGTTGAAAATTGTCGATAAAATCAACTTCGGGGACGGGGTGTCGCGCTATGATCTCCGCAAGGAAGGGGCGGCCCATTTTCATCACCATCTCGTTTGCCTCGAATGCGGATCGGTGGCGGAAATTCAAGAGGATTTGCTTGAAGACGTCGAAGCCATTGTCGAGCGGGAATGGAAATTTAAAATTAAAGACCACCGCTTGACGTTCCACGGCATTTGCCATCGCTGCCAGCAAAAACACGAAGAAGAAAAATAAAAAACCTTTTCCGGCGGGAAAGGGTTTTTGCGTATATACGTATAAATCAGGAACCAAACGGCATATCCTCATACTAGCAAACAGACAAGCTGCCGATGGGGAGGATGCCATGAAAACCGTTTGGCAAATGGTGAAAGTATTTCTTTTGTTTACGGGATGCACCATTTTATTTTATTATAGTCTTGTATGGTTTAACCGCGAATATGAATTTTATCACCGGTACGATGAGCCGAAAGGATCGGCGGTCAAAGTATCGGCGGCAGAGAGTGCACCGCCCAGCTGGCTTGACCGGCTATTATTTTTTTATCGCGACGGGGAGTAGAGAGCGTTGGAACACGAATTGAGCGATTTCCTGCATTATTTGACGGTGGAGCGAAACTTGGCGCATAACACCATTATTTCATACGAGCGCGATTTGAAAAAGTATGCCCATTATTTGCGCCAAGTTGAGCAGCTCGGGGCGTGGGGCGAAGTCGAGCGGCTGCACATTCTTCATTTCTTGAAATTTTTGAGCGAACAAGGACAGTCGGCGCGGACGATTGCCCGTCATTTGGCGTCGATTCGCTCGTTCCATCAGTTTTTGCTGCGGGAGAAAATCGTTTCCCAAGATCCGACCGTCCATATCGAAACGCCGCAGTTTGAGCGGACGCTGCCGAAAGTGCTGTCGGTCGAGGAAGTGGAAGCGCTCTTGTCAGCGCCGCAGACGAATACGCCATTTGGCTTGCGCGACAAGGCGATGCTCGAGCTGTTGTATGCGACCGGCATGCGCGTCAGCGAACTCGTGCAGCTGAATTTGGCTGACGTGCACTTGACGATGGGGTTTGTCCGCTGCTATGGAAAAGGTCGAAAAGAGCGGATCGTGCCGATCGGGCGAATGGCGATCGAGGCGCTTGTCCGCTACTTGGAGCACGGGCGTCCGCAGCTTGTCAATCCGCGCAAACGGGCAACCGAGGCGCTGTTTTTGAACCATTACGGGCAGCGCCTGACGCGGCAAGGGTTTTGGAAAATTTTGAAACGACTGGCCAAAGAGGCGGGAATTGAAAAAGAGCTAACCCCCCATACGCTCCGGCACTCGTTTGCGACTCATCTGCTTGAGAACGGGGCTGACTTGCGCGCCGTTCAGGAACTGCTTGGGCATGCTGACATTTCAACGACGCAAATGTATACGCACGTGACGAAAACGCGCCTAAAAGACGTGTATAAACAGTACCATCCGCGCGCCTAGCTGCGCCCATTGCTGTGGCTGGGCGTTTGCTTGTTTGTAAAGTTGTCAGACTTCTGACCAATTCACCGCCAGCGTGTTTTGCGCTCAAATTAGGAACAATAGGAAGAGACACCATCTTCATTGCAGGCAGGAGGAATGAACGTGAAAGCCAGATACCGGCGCGTGTTTTTAATTGTCATGGATTCGGTCGGCATCGGCGAGGCGCCTGATGCTGAAAAGTATAACGACAAAGGAGCGGATACGCTTGGGCATATCGCTGAATACCGCGGCGGCTTGCGCATGCCGAATATGGCGAAGCTCGGTTTAAGCCATATTCGTGAAATTAAGGGAGTGCCGAAAGTCGCGGAGCCGCTCGCGTATCACACCAAAATGAAAGAGGCGTCCGCCGGCAAAGATACGATGACCGGCCATTGGGAGCTGATGGGCCTTCGCATCGACAAGCCGTTCCGCGTCTTTCCTGACGGATTTCCGGACGAGCTGATCGCCGAACTGGAGCGGCGCACCGGTCGGAAGGTGATCGGCAACAAACCGGCAAGCGGAACGGCGATCATTGAAGAGCTCGGTGAAGAGCATATGAAAACAGGGGCGATCATCGTCTACACATCAGCTGATTCTGTCTTGCAAATCGTTGCCCACGAGGACGTCGTGCCGCTTGAGGAGCTGTACCGCATTTGTGAAATCGCCCGTGAGCTGACGCGCGATGAGCCATACATGGTTGGGCGCGTCATCGCCCGCCCGTTCATCGGGACGCCCGGCCGGTTTGAGCGGACGCCGAACCGGCATGACTATGCGCTCAAACCGTTCGGCCGCACGGTGATGAACGAACTGAAAGACGCGGGCTATGATGTGATCGCCATTGGAAAAATCGCCGATATTTACGACAATGAAGGGGTGACGCAATCGCTGCGGACTACCTCGAACATGGATGGCATGGATAAGCTCATCGGTACGCTCAGCATCGACTTTACCGGGCTCAGTTTTGTGAACCTCGTCGATTTTGATGCCAAATATGGCCACCGCCGCGACCCAAAAGGCTACGGCGACGCGCTTGAGGAGTTTGACGCCCGGCTTGCCGAGGTGCTGCCGCGGCTGAAAAACGATGACCTTCTGATCATTACGGCCGATCATGGCAACGATCCGGTGCACCATGGAACGGACCATACGCGCGAATATGTGCCGCTTCTGGTGTACAACCCGCGTTTTCAGGGCGGAAAGCCGCTCCCGGTCCGCGAAACGTTCGCCGATGTCGGGGCGACGATCGCCGATAATTTTCAAGTTCATATGCCGCCGCACGGAACGAGCTTTTTGGCCGACTTAAAGTAACAGAGGCCGCTCTGCTTTTTTGGCGGTGAAATGATGAGACAAGGGGGAAGAGATATGGATCGACACATGATTGAAAAAGCAGCTGATGTTTTGCGTCAGCGTATGCCGGCACCGCCCGCCATCGGCTTGATTCTCGGTTCGGGACTCGGCGTGCTCGCCGAGGAAATCGAGGAGGCGGTTCGCATTCCATACGAGGAGATTCCCGGATTTCCGGTGTCAACGGTCGAAGGGCACGCCGGCCGGCTCGTGTGCGGTCGGCTTGAAGGGGCGGCGGTCGTCGCGATGCAAGGGCGGTTTCATTATTACGAGGGATATTCGCTCCGCGAAGTGACGTTTCCGGTCCGGGTGATGAAGGCGCTCGGCGTCCGTCAATTGATCGTGACGAACGCCGCCGGCGGCGTGAACGAACAGTTCCGGCCGGGCGATTTGATGATCATTTCCGACCATATTAACTTGCTTGGCACAAACCCACTCATCGGACCGAACGATCCGGAGCTGGGCCCGCGCTTCCCTGATTTAACAGAAGCATACAGCCGGCGCTTGCGCCAGCTCGCCAAAGAAGCGGCGGCGAAGCTTGGCCTTCGCGTGCAAGAAGGTGTGTATGTCGCCAACACGGGGCCGTCATATGAAACGCCGGCGGAAATTCGCATGATTCGTACGCTGGGCGGCGATGCGGTCGGCATGTCGACCGTCCCGGAAGTGATCGTCGCCCGCCACGGCGGCATGGAGGTGCTTGGCATTTCATGCATTTCAAATATGGCGGCAGGAATGTCGGATGCTCCGCTTCATCATGATGAAGTGGTGGAAACGGCTGAGCGGGTGAAGACGGATTTTTTGCGGTTCATAAAAGCGATTGTCGCCGAAATGGCGAAATCAAACTGAAAAAGGTGATCGCGATGCGAATGGTCGATTTGATTGCAAAAAAGCGTGATGGAGAGGCGCTGACGAACGAGGAGATCGAATGGATCATCCGCGGCTACACCGGCGGGGCTATTCCGGATTACCAAATGAGCGCGTTGGCGATGGCGATTTACTTCCGCGGCATGACTGAAGAAGAAACAGCGGCGCTGACGATGGCGATGGTCCATTCTGGCGAGGTCATCGACTTATCAGGCATCCGCGGCGTGAAAGTCGATAAACACTCGACTGGCGGCGT
Source organism: [Flavobacterium] thermophilum (assembly GCA_900450595.1). GTDB lineage: Bacteria > Bacillota > Bacilli > Bacillales > Anoxybacillaceae > Geobacillus > Geobacillus thermophilus. The sequence goes on along the minus strand of UGGS01000001.1, from coordinate 1,492,744 downwards.
CGGCGATACGACGACAACAAAGAAAATAAAAATAGGGATACATTTAGACCATCATAAATACAATTTTTTTGAATGGATACAAACAATTAGTAATAAAATAAAATCATCGTTTATTGATTGGATTAAATTACATGTCGATATTAAAAGCGCACGTCAAATGCATAGAGATACAGGGATTGCCGAAACAACTTGCCGAGAAATTATCAACAAAGAAAGAATACCTATGCCTAAAACAATAAAACGTATTGTTGAAGCATATCATTTAAATCTAAAATCATTTATTGATTTTATGGGTATATCTATAAGTGAAGAAGGTTTATTCCATGTTATTGAAACAACTATATCGGGTAGGGGAATGAAAGTGTCATGAGAATGGTCGATTTAATTACGAAAAAGCGGGATGGTCATGAGTTAACGAAAGAAGAGATTGATTTTATTATTAATGGATATACAAAAGGTGACATTCCTGATTATCAAATGGCTACTATGTTAATGGCAATTTATTTCAATAGTATGTCTAAAGAAGAAATCTCTGCCTTAACTAATGCCATGATTAATTCTGGTGAAACAATTGATTTATCACAAATCGAAGGCGTAAAAGTAGACAAGCATTCCACAGGTGGAGTCGGCGATAAAATTACTTTAATCGTTGCTCCATTGGTCGCTTCTTTAGGTATTCCTGTTGCTAAAATGTCAGGTAGAGGTTTAGGACACACAGGAGGAACAATTGACAAATTAGAATCTATACAGGGCTTTAACGTAGAACTGACAAAAGAACAATTTATTAACCAAGTCAATACACATAAAATCGCATTAGTTGGACAAAGTGGTAATTTAGTACCTGCTGACAAAAAATTATATGCATTACGTGATATTACTGGAACAGTTAATTCAATTCCATTAATTGCAAGTAGTATTATGAGTAAAAAAATCGCAATGGGAGCAGATGCAATTGTATTAGATGTTAAAACAGGAAATGGAGCATTCATGAAAACATTAGAAGACTCTAAAGCATTAGCACAAGAAATGGTTGATATTGGAAAAAGTTTGAATCGAAAAACAATTGCGGTCATTACAGATATGAATCAGCCATTAGGATATGAAGTGGGAAATGCAAATGAAATCAAAGAGGTTATTCAAATATTAAAAGGGGAGTATATTGAAGACTTAGTTGAAATTTCATTAGCGATTGCTGAAAATATGGTATTGTTAAGTAAAATGTATGAAGGTGAAAACATTAAAGAAAAACTAAAATTGCAAATCGAAAATGGGCAAGCCCTGAATAAATTTAGAGAATTCATTAAAATTCAAGGTGGAAATGAAAATATTGTTGATAATGTTAATTTACTTCCACAAGCTAAATATCATTTTGAAATAAAATCTTTAAATAGTGGATATATAAACAAATTAGAAGCTGAAAAAATTGGACATGTAGCAATGTTATTAGGGGCAGGAAGAAAGAAAAAAGAAGATAATATTGATCATAGTGCAGGAGTTACACTGAAGAAAAAAGTTGGGGATTATGTTAAAGAAAATGAAGTTTTAGCAATTTTACATTGCAATTTTGAAATACATGAAAACATCAAGAATGAATTATTGAGTGCATATTCATTTACTAATAAACCAGTTAATAAAAATCCTTATGTGTATGAGATTATTTCTTAAATAACCTTTTATAAAATGGGTGAAGACAGTGTATTAATCTACACTGCCTTCCTGTTCTTCGCAATTGAAATAGCCTTTAGGGAGTATTAAATTATAAGCTTACTCATTTAGCTCCTATTAATATTTATATGCATTTCATATTAAAATATTCACTTTGCCTTGAAAAATTTTGCAATAAAATCGAACTTTTATTGTACATTTAATAAAAATGATATATAATTAAAACGAACAGCCCCTTTTTCTTAAAAGGGTAGGGGGAGGCAAATACGCCTCCCTTTACTATTTCAACATCTTTTCATCCTTCTTTAAAAATTCTTTAGAAGGGGTTTCATACAATACATATCCATCCATTTTAGTGACCCAATAACCATCACCAACATTATACTGTCCACCAAATTTTTCGTCATATCCATATACACGATACTTTTCGTTTGGTTGCAAAATACGAACCATTTCTAACTTATCACCATTACGCTTCCATAAGTTAATTGGTTTAAGGATAGTTAATACACCGATTTTACCTTTTTTGAATTCAATACCTTTGAACATTAACTTTTCTTCATCTGATTTTGTTTTATTTATATTAATTTTTAAATCATTATTATAATTATTTTGAACTTCACCATATGTTTTATATTTTAAATGACCACGTAATTCATCCATATTTAAAGCAGGACATTGTTTCCAAGTATAAGAAGGTAACTCTTGATGACCGAGTACATTTTCAACAGAGATATTTAATTTGTTCATTAGATACTCTAACAGTTCATACAATGCCTTCATTTGTTTTTGAGTTGGTTTTTGTTTACGAAAATCGCCAACTAAACAAACTCCTATGTAATGTTTATTATAGTTGCCTACATGTGGAGTAACATCAGTCCAATCAGCACACCATTCAATTAGACCATCTTTATTACCATCACGATTAATTACATAATGATAACCCATACAACTCCATCCATTGGTCTTTACATGAAAATTTGCAAACGCATCTGCTGAACCACTTGTTGTTAAAGAGTGATGGACAATAATACCTTTAATATCTGATAATTTTCTTTTTGGGGTTTTCTTTGAAGGATGTCTCAATATATTTTTTCTGCGATCAATGATATTCATAATTACTCACCACCATTATTATCACTAAACCATTTTCCTTCTTTTGGATTGCTAATAATACCTAACATAACTAAAATCCCTAAAATCAAATCTACATAAGCATTCCATTTTTCAGGTGTAATATGAAAACCTAAATCCTGAACAATCATAAACAATAAACTAGCAATAGCTACCCAAAGACCATAGTTTTGCCAACGTTTCATGTTAATCATCTCCTTAATTAAAAATTTTTCCTAAAACAAAAAGGACGAGAGGAACTAAAACAGTTAAAATTGTTCCTGTTGTCCATTTAAGTGTAGCTGATAATTTACTAATATCACTTTCGTTATCTTCTGCTTTAACCATTGCTTTTTCTGCTAATCGAAACGCACTATCTGCCGTTTCACGAATAGAACGAACATCATCAATTTTTGCTTCTAATCTTCCCATTCTTTCATATAAATCACGAAGAATATCTTCATTCATTTTGATCCACCTTTCATTAAAATTAGAGGGTGGTGATTTTGTAATCACCACCCTCAGAAGTCATTGATTTTCAAGGGTTTTTGAAACTCATATTTTGGATAAAAGCGTCATTTTATTAGTCCGTGTACCCTTCTGCTCTTAACATACTTTGATATGGCTCCGGTACATCAGAAAGACGCTTCATTCCTTTTTCAACAAGATAACGATATAAATTAAGCATTTTCCAACGCCTCCACTATTTGTTTTAATGACTCGATTTCTGACAGCAACATAACGATCAATTCGCCTAGTTGATCGTTGTTTTGAATCGCAATCACTAAAGTATTAGCAATATCTTCGAGTGCTGGCGGAGTTTTTACTTCGTCGAGTTCCTCTGCGCTCACTCCATTCTGAATCAACCACTCCCGTAGCGTTTCTAAATCCATATATTTCACCTCCCCATAAAATAAGCATCATACAGACATTATCCGCCTAACGCCTTCACACGTTTATAAAGTTCAGCAATCGCTCTTACGTTGACAGAAACAGTTGCAGCAATATCACTTTGCTTCGCTACCACCGAATCCACAACCGACTTCAATGAAGAATCATAGGTTGCTGTAACCGCAAGAATGTTGGCTGTGAATAGATGACGGTCTAGTAGCAAGTATGTGACAGTATATTCGGCTGCTTGGTCGAAATTTGTTTTTTGAGTACAAGCCCAAGCGTTTCCGTTTGCATATCCATTATCGTTATCATTTATTATTGTCCATACGCTTGTGTTATCAATACTTGATTTATAAATTTTTAATATCTTTGTTGTTTTATATTTTAAATCACTATTACCTCCCCAATGATTATTGATTCGATAAATATTGTTAGCGTCAAGATAAGGTATTACTTTTTCTCTAATCACAACTCCCGAACCAACCTCAATCTGTGTCTGCCCGTTGACAACCAAATCGCCTTCGACTTTATCCGTTACAACAATCGTTTGCGGTGTTGCAAGGACATAGTGAGCTTTCGGAGAAGTAGGAACATAACCCTCATTGAACGTAATGGTTTTATTCCCACTTCCACCTTGTGTAAATTCCTTGCCACTTCCACTCAAGGCAACAACACGTTTGTAAATTTCCCCTGTTGACTCATCAACAATAATAGCTGTATCCGCTTGAGCATTATTCGCTAGTGTAGCAGTATTATTAGTAATTGTTAATGTTTCAGATTTCTCAACCCACTTCAAAACCTTCCAATCCTGTCCATCTTTCCATAAAATATCTTTTTTATCACCAATCGCACCTAATTTAAATCTGTCGTTCACATCATAATCAACTGTATAAACATTAGTTGAAAAATAAGATTGAAAATCAGTAACAGTATCAGGTATTGAAACATATAAATAATCTTGCTGCAAACATTGTTGATCAATCCCCGTAAAAGAAGATGGAGATGAAACTTTTGTTAATTTAGTTCCATCTCCCTTTCTTACAATTGCGCTACCGTCTACTGTGTCATATTGTAAATATGCCTTTACAACTTTATAGCCAGTTCCAGTAGAATGTTGACTCCAAACTAAAGGCATTAATAAGACACCTCTTTCTTAATGTAATAATAAAGTTCTCTATCAACTAAAATCAGTTCAATTTCTGGATAAAGAGTTTCCATTAACTGAAACTTTCTAATATCCTTTTCTTTAAGCCAGCCTTTGACTTCTAAAATAAATTGTAAATTTCCATTTTCATCATAAATAAAAAAGTCGGGCGTATATCTAAATTCACCCAACTTAAATGTTTGCGTTTCATAAGACCATTTATAATTATATTTATCTAAGAATTTTGCTACATCTAGCTCCCATTCTGAACGTAGCATATATTGCTTGTAGGGTATTTGTTTTCCTTTATATCCAGAATGAAATTTTCCTTTCTGAATTAACAATTCGATATTTTCACTATTATCTCTTATTTCAATACCATGTTTAATAAGTCTATCTTTTATAACCATTGCACAGCATCCATATTTTTCAGCTATTTCACTTAAAAACATATTTTTATTTACATAATCATCAACTATTTCTTCAATGTTAATGTCGTATTTTCTATCAAAATGATTAAGTTGTAACTGATGGCTTTCAGCAAATCTTTTTATCATATCTTTAGATACATTATATTTCTTTGCTAATTGACTTATATACATTCCACTTTTTATATCATTAATTAAATTTGATTGTTGTTCATCTGTTAAAATTTCCTCTATTTTTAATTTCTTTTTTGATAATTTATAATAATCAATCATTCTTCTAAATATCCACTCAGTAATTTTATACTTTTCCATTATTTCTTGATTTGTTAATCTATTTGAAAAATAATCATACACAAACATGGAGGAATATTTAGATAAAAATTCATCAAATGAATTTGTTTCTTTAGCTTTGTATTCATAGCCTTGCTTCTTTAAATATTTCTTTATTGTTGCTCCTGCTACACCAAATTTTCTTCCTATTTCATTTAAGCTTTTACCTTCTTTAAACATTTTAATTACTTGATCTAATTCATCTTGACTTAACATTGTTTCTAACATTGGATTTTTACTTGGTAAATTCAACTCTTTTACTAATTTATAATATTTCGTATCATTTAAATTATATTTATTTAAAATATCTGTTCTTTTTAGATTAAAATAATCTTTCTTAAATTCTTCTAAATTAAAAAGGTGTTCACTTGCAATCATAAGCGAACACCCGCAATAGTTTTAGTTCCACCAGAAATTAGGAGCATACTTGGATTGCGTGGTACGAATGGTTTCGGCTGGCTTCCGAGTGTAAGCATTGGATTGATAAAGGAGAATGTACCACTAGTTGTGCAACTAAATACGACCTTTATATAACTAACATTTGATTCCGTAATCGTAAATGTTGCTGTTTTGTTCGTTGTATCAACTTTCGTGCTGACGAGAGTGCCATTTATTCGGTCGTATGTTGCAATATAAATTCTCCCAGTGCCTTCCTGCGATATTGTATATGTTTGATTTTTAATTACAGGAATCAAAACATATGAATCTTGATACCCCTCTGTCGCATTCAACTCCAACTCATACGGACTTTTCACTATTGCATTCGCATGTAACGTCCACTCCGTAAACGGCGGTAACAAGTTCTCGCCTTCCGCAATCACATACGGATTTTGAACGTGTTGAACAGAATCAACGTACGGATAACGTCTTGCTACTTCTTCATCGTTCCATACCGTGCCGATGTTGGCGTATTCTTCGGCTGTGATTTCGTAGAGGCGGATACCGTCAAAGTAACCGTATTGCCCTTCATTGCCATCAACAATCAAATCTACATTTACGACTACTTTATCTATTTTTGGATTTGCTTTTACCCATACAGTGTTGAACTTGGACGTATCATCAATAACAGCAGAAGTCCCGAGATCAGATCCACTTCCACCAAAACCAATCTTAACTCCCTTTGAAGCGTTCCCATTCTTGACCTCTCCAATCAGAATGTAATATTTGTTTGCTTTCAAACCTCCTAGAATTGTGTGAAAAGTTGAACCGATATAAAAACCACTCTTTATTGTTACTTTCATTCCCGACGTACTATAAACGAAATTGCTGGAATCTGTTGTACGTGTCGTTTGGTATTCCGACCATTTACTTACGTCTTCACAGTCCCCAGCCTGACCAAGCAAGTTCACCAACGTCCGCCCCTCAATCCGCACGTCTAATGGTGAGTTTTGACTAGCGTTGATGATGTTTAAACCATGCGTAAGGGTAGTAGTTTGTTGATTTGATTTCACTTGTTCGTTTTCCATTTTGTCTAGTCGGCTTTTGAGTGTTGGATGCGCTGTGCCATCAACACCAAGTCGAGCGTCAACTATTTCAGTATTTGATTGCCCTGCTTGACCAACAATATTGTTGATGCGTGTATCGACTTTTTCAATCGCTGACTTAACATTGCTTACACCTGTCACTTGCGATGAAGAAAACGTGATATTTTCGGCTGCGTGTGCGGTTGATGAGTTGACATGTGAGTTGTGACGGTTGATTGCGTTTTGTTCAATTTGAGTGATTCTAGAGTTATTTGAATTAATTTTTGTCACAATTTCTTGTAAAGCATCTTCAACATTATCAGCAGTAATTAAATTTCCATTATCTAAAATCATTGTTCTTGCAGCAGGGTGTTTAATAATACCTCTTGCATAATAGGTAGCTGTTAATGCAGTATTATCTGCAACGGAAGTATGAAACTCAATAAAACCTGTTTGATAATTTACTTTATATTCATTTGAATTTTGAGGTGTATTAACAGTTTCATATTTACCTATAATAGTTACTCTTTGAAACTCATCAGGAACATATGTCAATAATGCTTTACCACCAACAACTCTAATAGTTTCAGTATATTGAAATCGTGTATCATACCATTGATATATCAAAGGATCACGATAAATATCACCAAAAGACATTGAACAACCTCCTTTACAAATAAAAAGAGTGAGATTTTTATAATCTCACTCTCTAAAACGCAATATATAGTATTTATTCAATCCAACTCATACTATATATTGATTTTAAGTCACTATAAAATGCATATTTTATTCATTATCCTTATTTTCTTCTTTTAATGGATTATGTAGAATATTCAAAATCTCATTCATAGCTTGAATTTCATTTAATCCTTTAATTTCTACACGATCTAAAAACACGAATAAATTATTAAGTTGTGCTTCATTAAATTCAAACTTCATCATCTATTTCTCAACTCCTCCATTTTTTGGTTTAATTCTTGAACAGCTTTCCAAAGAACACTTGCCATAGCGTAAAGGTCAATGCCTCGACCTGATAAGTCTAGCACCTCGATCGGGCTATCTTCGTAAATCAAACCAATCGATTTCATCGCACCATCAGGTTCTTCCTTGAAGTTGTACTCAAATACAGGTGTTTCTGTCACTAACTGAAGTGCATTGATCTGTGTTAACTCAATATTCTTTTTCCATTCGCGTCTTGAGGCTGGAACAAATGAAGAAGCATACAGAGCTTTGTATCTTGAATCACTACTGTCCTTTATTTCCATTCCACTCGCCAAGTCTTTAAGAATACCGCCCCAGCCGTAAGTAGGAAACTGTAATTTATATGCTGAGCTGAAACTGTAACCGTTGATATAAGAATGGTCATGAGAGACGCTTGCATACTCGCTGTGCGAATGATAATAAGGAGCATACTTACTTGACAATGGTGTATCACCTTCATATATTGTTGTAGCCTTTAAAGTGCCATTTACTGTTGCTCCTGTATTAAACTGCGTCGTTCCTCCATCGACACGAAGCCCCGCATTTGCAACAAGAGGAGCGCCATTCGTATAGATACCATAGCGACTTCCGGCTTGAAGACTTAATGACCCTGTTGATTCAATTCTAAATCCTGCTGCCTGTGTTGATTTTATGTAGTGAGCATTATTATCTCCCGTCCATAGTTCTAATTTTGTAGATTGCCCTGTACCGTTACCAACTGTAAAAACACTACCAACAATATTATTTGCTTGTACCGTACCTGTATAAACACCATACGCATCAATATATGTTAATCTTGGAGAATCAATAGGTAAAGCTCCTACATCACTTGCGGTTTGGGGAATAAAAGGTTTACTTGTAACTTGATTCCAGCTTATATACGCATTTTCACCAAGGATTACATTTCTTCCAACTTCTAAAGTTTCAATCATTGCAGTTGTAATCTTTGCCGTACTAGCATCTAATTGTTCAACTTTAATCTTGTCTATTGCCCCACCATTAATTTTTAATTTATCAGCAGTCAAAACACTACTTCCATTTACTTTTAAGTCTCTTGCATTTACAACTCCATCAATATTTAAATTTCCTGTTGTAGCATCAAAATAAAATTTATCCGTCCAGTTTGATCCTTCTTTAACTTGAATTTTAATTCCATCTGTGGCATTAAAAATGGATTTAACTCTATTATCACTTCTTGTTACTACAATCCCTTGTGCAGTATCTATTCGAACACCGTTAGAATAATCTTGGTCAAAGCTAACTAATCCATCTGCAAATGATGGGTCTAATTGATTTTTTGGTAAACCCCCAACGATATTAATAGAGCCACCATCAATGGTAAAACCTTGTGAATCGAATCTATATTTCCCTGAATCATTTTCAATAGTTAAATTAACACCTGCAATAATTTTACCGAAGATACGTTCGCCAATTATGCCCGAACCGACAATCGCATTCTTAAATGTTTCTCCACCATCATTTGAAACCCCAACTACACCAGCTTGAATAATGACCATTTCATTAGGGAATTTAGGATTAGTTACAATAATTCCACGTCTTGTAATATCAACTGATTCATCTGTTCCAGCAACAATACGTCTTTTTGTCGCATCCCATGTATTATTTATAATTTCATTAATTGAATTTACATTTTCAACACTTTGATTCCATTTATATTTGCTCATATCTACTTGAGTAGAAGTAGATACTGATTTTTGATACAAATCTTTTAATGTAAGAAATCCATTTTTAATATCATTTGCATTAGCAATTTCTATGTTAATTTGGTTATTGTCTTCGTTATGATCAATACTAATAATCCGCGCTTTAATATTAATATTAAAATTAGGATATCGAATTGTTACAATATCACCATACTTTAACTTATCCCAATCTCTTTGACATTGAACTACTTTTGTAAAATCAACAATATCAATTTTATAATGAACAATAGGTTGATTCATTTTTATAATTTGTTTTTTGGCTTCCTCATACAATTCTTGTTCATCATAAATGTATTCATTCGTCCAAACTTTTTCATGAATATATTCATTTAATTCTTGAAGTAGGGTAGGGGAGAAATGATTTTCTAATTTTATGTCATTTTTTAATGCCTCAATTTGACCGTCAATATTGGCGATTTGAGATTTGATTGAATCAATTTCTGCTTGTTTAGCGTTAATTTCATTTTGTTTATTTTGCTTATCTATATTTAATTGAGTTGTGTCTTCATTATTAGCCATTGCTACATCAATTTGATCTTGTATTATTTGTAAATCAGTCTGAAGTGTAAACATTTCATTTTCTTTAGTGGTCAATGTCTGTTCTAAAGACTCTTTTTGATTCAATAAATGAGTAAACTCACCTTGTTTCGTATTTACAAATTCTTGATAATCCAATATTGCATGACAAAGCTCATCACTCATATAATTTGAATGTTTAATTACATTTCGATTTTCATCACGTTCAAAAGGGTAGAGGTAGTAATCAAATGAATCAATGTAATCCGTTCCCGTAGGATTATATTTGTTGATGCTAATATCATCTTTACCGTACACATATAATCTTGTAACTACATTATCAAAATCAGGATCATCTTCGATATTTTTTAAATACTTGCCATATTCAATAACTAGTCCTTTATCACTTCCATAATTTTCTTCTGTGTAAAAGTTAACACGTTTATTTACTGTGTCATAAACAACAATACAATCAAATGCTTCACATAGTTTATCAATAAACTCAATCATACTCATTTCTGAAACATCGATTGTTCGATGTTTAACTAAAATATCTGAATCAATATGTCCAACCGACCAATTTGTTTTGCGAAGTAGTGTATCATTCAATATCCCATTTGTGCCAACAGGATCATAAAGAGGTTTTGTGTCATTGTATAATCTAACTCGTATATCTTTCAATTGATAGGGGAGAAGGTAACATTGAACTTCTTTTACCTCTTTGCCATCTGATGTTGAATTTTTTGGTTTAGCAATTACAAAATATTCTTTAATGTTTCCTTTTTCATAACGAATCAGATAATGTCCTCGAATTAAATCAATGTGCGGATTCCTAACAAATTTTTTATGTCTTTCAACAACATAAGGGATTTTAAAAGTTAATTCATGAATACCGTTGTAAGATGTTTTTATATTTTTATCATAAGCCTCATGCAATTCTGCAATTGTTTGTCGATTAGGTTTACAAAGAAATAATCTTGACTTTTCTGGTTGCTTACTTCGATCAATTATTCCAAGCATTTTTTCACCTCCTTATCCCTTAAATTCGAATTGATATCTAATCTGCAATTGACAAGAGCTATTCACTAATAAACGATTTACACCTCTAGGGAGAGATAAATATTCTCCATTAAAATTATCGTAACGATAGGTAAGAGGCATATCAGTTTCAATATATCGATTAAAGCAATCAACATAAACCGTTTCTTTATCTGCTAAACCTGTGAATTTAAATTCTTTACCACCGTTTGAATAATTGACAATAGAGAAATCACCATCGCCAATTTTATAAATCCAAATTTCAGGTTTTAAATCATTATCACCCTCATTAGCAAATTCAATGAAAGTAGGAGAGGTAATGTCTGATAAATCATACGTTTTTATGTAAACAGGGCTATATGTATAAGGAGAAATGTTTTGCATTTCCAATTGAATATAACCCTTTAATTCTCCATTGTAAGATAAATCAATTCCACCTTTATACATCAAGTAATAAATTTGACTTGGATTATCTGCTGTATAAAATTCAGCAAATTGTTGAATATCTAACCATCTCGCCAATTCACGCCTTTTTTCAAATGTCCATGTGCCATCTAAACAAGATAAAGTTAGTTTTAGTGATAAGGGGTTATATTTAACTCCATACACATAAGGGATATCATTGCCCATAATTTGTTCAGAAATGATTTCACGCTCAGCTAAAAATGGTCTTGTTTGTAAACCTTTTTCTAAAGAAACTAAATAAACTCCAAGTTCTTCGCTGGTTTTTCCGTTATAGTAAAAATACATATCCAAGAGGAATCACCTCACTATAAATAAGAAAGGAGGGATTAACCCTCCTTATTTAAAAAATCCATACGGTTTTAATTTAGTTATTAAACGATCAATTGCTTGGTCTGCTAATTTTTCAATATTGATATTTGCATCTTTTTCCACTTTATCAATGTGAATTAAATTATCAATTTGAATTGTTCCACCGCCTGCAAGAGCAGGGGAAAGATTAGGTAATTGTATTTTTGGAATACGCATAAAACTCATTGTTGCTGCTTTGAGTGAGTCTAAAATTTGCATTGAGTCAAATGAACGCAATTCTTTGACTGTATCTAAGAAATTTTTAGTGTCTGTTTCATTTAATACTATTTCTTTTTTATGTAAATAAGCTAATCCTTCATCTTCACCCGTGTATCCACCTGTATCAAACATTTGTGCTTCACGTAATTTTTCTTTAGATGGTGTTTCGTATTGAACATATCCCTTCATATTGGTAATCCAATATCCTGAACCTACATTGTATTGACCACCGTATTTTTCATCATATCCATATACTCGAAATACTTCTCCCGGTTTTAAAACACGGACAAATTGTAATTTTCCTTGTGCATCACGTTTCCACAAATTGATTGGTTTAAGAATTTTAATTCTACCAATTTGTCCGTCTTTTAGTTCTGCACCGTCCCAATAAACAGGATCATCTAATGTTTCATTAATTTGTTTATGTGTTTCATTGTAATTGGTTGTAGTACCATTTCCTAAAGAAGCCATTGCTTTTTGAGCATCTTCTAACGCTTTAACTAATTCATAAACATAACTACTTGCTGAATTCATTGTTTTATCTATATCAACTTGAATATTGTTTAACTCTGTGCGTAAATTATTAAATTGCCCACTCAATATTTGCTGAGTAACATTATCCCATCTTCGAGTATCATTAATTATGTCATCGTAATACTTTTCGATTTCTTCTCTTCTCTTATCCAAATTTTCTGTAAGGTCTTCATAAGACTTTTCTCGTGTTTCTCTTTCGTTTTCGTATTCTTCATTTAGCTTTTCTCTTAAATCTTCAAGATTTTGTCGTCTTAATTCATATTCTCGGTTATGTTTAAACTCATTAATTTCATCTTCTTTTTCAGCTAATTGTTTTTGCAATTCTATACGTTTTGCATTCGCTTCTTGACTATCATCTAGTGCCAATTTATTAATTTTATTTAAAATCTCTTGTCTTTCTTTGTTTAACTTATCTAATTGCTTATTATAATCTTCTTCATCTTTTAATTTTTCTAATGCTCTAAGTTCTTCATCAATTGCTTTCATTTTAGCGTCATGAGCTTCTTCAATTGCTTTCATTTGAGCTTCGTAAGTTGATTCAATTGCTTGTCTCTCTGCATCAAGGGAACTTAAAGCAGCTTGTTTCTTTTCTTCATAATATTTTTTTTGTGCTTCGATTACTTGTTCTGCAACTCTAGTATAATAATCTTTTAAGTCTGCGTCAGCTTGGACTATATTTTCATCAACGGTCATTAATCTTTTTTCTAATTCTGCAATTTTTGCTAAATTTTCTTTATAAGGTTTACTATCTTTCTTTAGTTTCTTTTGTTCTTGTTTTAATCTATTTAAATCTTTTCGTGTTTGTTCACGTTCTTGGATTAATGCATCAATTTCATCGGTCATAATATCAATTTTAAAAGGATGAAATTCTACATCACCCAACATTTTTAACTGATGTTGAAGACGACTTACACGATCTTCCATTGCATTAAATGCTTTATCTATTTGCTCATACATCTCATGAAGAGAGCTTATTATGATTTCTTCTTGCCATTCAACAATTTTCTGATTAGATTCTTTCAACATTTTTTGACGTTCAGCAATAAACTGACGAAGTTCTTCCTTATGAGATGCACTAATCTTCTTATCATTTTTAATCTGATTTTCTGCCCACTTAATCTCTGTTTGTAATGCCTTATTTGTTTTTTGTTCTAAAATAATTTGATTTTGAATGCGTTGACGATATGCTTTAGAATTTTCATCAAGAGATTGTTTTTCTAATTCATACAATTCTTGATGATTACGTATTCTTTCACGCGCTAAGTCAAATTCAGCAATTTTGGAACGATGGATTTCCATATATCGTTCAGCAATTTGAGCATCTAAATCGCTAATTTCTGCTTTCAAACTATTTAAATCTTCTTTGGCTTGGTCAATAGATTGTTGTTGTTCTGCAATTTGTTTAGATACATCACCAGATACATTGCCGTTTGCAAATTTTTGATAATATTGATTAGCGTAGGAAATACGACTACTTAAACCAGCACCGCCAGCGCGATCATATAATTTTTCAAACATGGTTGCTACTGTGGAAGGAATTGCATCTTGATTGCTTAATAACCAATTTAACGTTTTCTTGTCTGTGGAATTTAATTCTTTCCACATGTAATCAAGTTGTACATTTAAATCAGTCCAGCTTTTTCCCAATGAAGCAGCATAATTTTTAAGACCTGTTAAACGACTACCGAGCCATTGTGCCAATCCTGTTGCACCACTTGTAGGATTAACAATTGTGGTACTTAATCCGGATTCATGTTTTAGATTTCCGAGGATTCCAGCTACAACACTATCAGAAAATCCTTTTGATTTAAAAAAGTTCCAAATAATAGCTTCTTTACTATTTCCACTGACACTAGTTGATTTTGTACTTATTATCCCTGTTTGCTGTATTTTACCTGACTTAATTTGTTGTTCAAGCGATTTCGCTTGCTCTTGCATTAATTGTTTCTTTTGTTGTAAAAGGGTAATTTCTTGTTTTAAAGCATTTCGATAACTTTCTGATTGTTTAGGGTATTTTGATTGAAGTGTTTGCAATTTCTGAATTTCAGCATTAAGTTTAGATAGTGCTTGTTTATATTTATCTGTGACATAAATAGACTCTTCAGTAGATTTTTTATTCTTTTTCTTTGCTTCTTCATCTGCTTGATATATTTGTCCTTGATAATTTGTTGCATCAGCTAATTGTTGAATCCATTTATCCATGTCAGGCATGATGGCTTCAATTTCTTGTTTTAAACTTGCTTGACTTTGTTGTGCTCTGCGATAGAATTTTTCAGCCTGAATTGCATTTTCGTCTGTACCGTCAGACATTTTTGCAAAATTTTGCGCTGCTTGTTCATATACTGCTGCTTGTTGCATGAGAATTTGTAAACGAGATTTTGCATTGAGAGCTGTTGCTAATGTCATTTGTTGCTCTGCTGTTAAATGACCATCTTTGAGTGCATCAATAGCTTTGAGTAGGATTTGATTTTGTTCTGCTTCTCTTCTCATTGCTGCGATGTTTAATTCTGTACCTTCGACTAGGTGAGGATAGAGGTTAGCAAGATATTCTTTAGCGTCTGCAAGCATAAGGGATTGTTGGGTGTTGAGATTTTCTTGATTGCTTAGAAGTTGATAAGTAGAGATAGCTTGAAAAGCCGCATCAATTTCAGAATTAGAAATACCTAACAGTTTTTCAGATACAGATAATTTACGTTCTGTTGCTTTGCCACTTTCATCAATTTTACCTGCTAATATTTCAAATGAATTGGCAGCTTTTATATTGGCGTTTGTTTGTTGATTTGTAGTTCCTGTTAGACGGTTAATAATTTTATCAACTTGATCAGAACTAAATCCTACTTGCTCCAATACTTTTTTATATTGCTCCCAATCAGTATAACTGTTTTTTAAAGATTTGGAAATAGATTCAATGACACCTTTTTGTTTATCTGTAAAGTTTCTAATTTCTTCGCCTGTAAATAAATCACCAACTGCTTTACGTGCGTTGCCAACTTCGCCAATATAATCTTTAATCTTTTTAGTTACTTCTTCTTGACCTTTTGCCGTTAATAATTTTGCGCGATTTTCTTCAATGATAGTTTCTATATATTTTTTATCTTCTTCATTTAGTTGTTTTTTAACACCAAGAGTATCCGCATAAGCATCAGCATATTGTTTATATAAACCGATTGCTTGTTCAATAGCAGCGTTAATTTCACGTTGCTTAATGGCAATTTCAATTTGTTCTTCTGAAGTTGGTTGGTAATTAGGAATAGTAAATCCGCCATCGAAAACAGGGTTTTTAATGTTGTTAATTTGATTTTGTAGGTTATCAATTTTATTTTTTATTTTGTCAATATTGTTAGAAAAATTGTCAATGAATTTATTACTTTCAAGTTTAGATAACTCCTTAATGCTGTCAATCTCTTTGCGAACAGCCTCTGCACTGCGTAAATGCGCTTGACCCTTCTGATCAACGTATGACGCGACTGTCGGGATCAAATTATAAAGTTCTTGTTGTACTTTTAAATATTCTTCATCGTCTTTAGGACGTAAACCTTTTTGAACTTCATTAGATAAACGTTCATATTGGTCAGCAAGGCTTTGGATTTTTTCTTTATTTGTTGCGTAAGTGTTGGCGAGTTGTTGGGCTTCTTGTTTGATTTGTTTTTGGTGTTCTTTATATTCGATAATTTTCTCTGTAACTTTACCGATTGCCCAGCCAAGAGCCATGAATGCGGCGGTAGGGAGAGCAATAGTTCCTAAGAAAGTGCCAATACTTCTTATAGCTGTTCCTGCAACTGTTAAAGCTGCGCCAGCACCTCTGGCAGCTAAAGTAAGATTATATAATGATATTTGATATGCTCTAGCTGCACCTGAAGCAATTTTCATTGAGTCTCCAGCTTTTACTAAGCTTGCAGACAGCAAACCTTGTTGCATTATTGATTGTCTGGTTGTATTATTAAGAGCCAAATACGAAGCTGTAGCAATACCAATAACGGTAGGGAATAGTCCGATATTGTCAATTACTGCTTTTAAAACTTTTACAAATCCATCTAAAATATTAATTCCTGCTCTAATTGCTTCAGAATCAAAACTTGATTGCCATAAACCTTCCCACGAAGCTTTAAGTCTATTTAACGCTGCTTCATTTGATTCTAAATATGTATTAAATTTTTGTTGTGTTGTGCCAGCCGATTGTAAAGCTTGTTCGTATAGTGGAATCGTATCAGCATAACCTTCCATAAGGTTTAGAACATACTGTTACTTTCACCATTGAAAAACAGTCAATGGCTACTGACCATACCTATTGATAATAGGTATGGCGGAGAAGGTACTTCCAAGAGTGTCTTTACACTCGACCTTCTCTCTCTACATTTCTGTAGAGTTCAGACTGTCGCTTCATCCTCTGTATAAGGATGTCCCTTCGCTCAGTCGTTGCAACTGCACAGGTCATTAGACCTTGCTTGTTGTGGGTGATCCTCGGCTTTACGTTAGGACTTCCCCAATTAATCAGAAGGGATTTAGTCTCGACATCTATTTATCGAGATTGCTGATACGTCCCGGCGATGGTAGTTGCGAGATAAGCCTTAGTCCTGCTATCTAGGTTCTTCCATTTATTTCCAATCTCATCCATTACTTGACCAAAATTTCTAAATTGACCATTTGCATCTACTAATTGTATGCCAACTGTAGCTAATGCTTTTGCAACCTCGTTTATCTGTGTACCATCTGTCTCATCAAAACCTGTTTCTTTTAGGTTTTGGATTCTCGCAAGAATGCTTTTGATACTGTTCATTCTGTTACTTTCACCCGAATAAAGGGCTACTGACCATGTATTAACATGGCGGTAAGGCACTTCAACCTTACTCTCTATGTTTCCATAGAGTTCAGACTGTCGCTTCTACCCAAAAGGGTAGTCTCCTCGTTCAGTCGTTCACGCTGCACGGCACACAGCCTGCTTGCGCCTTGTCACCCTCAGCATTATCTGTTAGGGCTTCCAAGTCAATTAGAGGAGATTTTCACTAGCATATTACTATGCTAGGCGGCAACTCATTTACCGACAGTAGCAGCACCCTCACGAGTTCTTGACGATAGTACTGCAATCCAGCTAGCCACCTTTTCGAATTCCAAATTCAGAGCTGATGCCGATCCGCCAACGCGCTGAAAAGCTATCCCAATCTCATCTGCACCAGTTGCTGTCGCATCTCCCAATGCTGAAAACACGTCTGCTGCACGTTCAATATCTACATTCATTGAATTTGTTGTAGCTGTTAAAATTTCTGCTGCTTTATTAAAATCTAATGATGAAATTTTTGCATATTCTGTAGCAACTTGAACACGTTTCATTGTTTCTTCTTGAGATAGACCTTGACGCAAGAATTCGACACTTGCACGAGCTACTTCGTTAGTAGTGACTCCCATTTGATAAGCAAGTTTATTATATTCTTCACCCAATTTTGCAACTTCTTGTTGTGTTTGTCCCGTAACAATTGCTATTTCTGTGAGAGCCTTGTTCAATTCATTCACATACTCAATACCTTTTTGAAAGAAATTAATTGATTGCACAATCGCCGTACCACTAATTAGCCAGACGGGGAATTTTCAGTTATGTTACCCTATCGGCTTTTTATCCGATAGTTCTTGTGCTTCATATTCGCACAAGCTCGGCATACATTTTCACCCTCACCATAATGTGTTAGGGTGTCGCGGTCTCGTGCGGACATTATATTCTGCTTTCGCAGGTTCAGTCCGTATGCTCTGCCCCTGACTAGGCTTTTAAACCTAGCCTTCGGTTCGGGTTAGCATCTCAGCCTCCCCGCTTGATACCGCGATAATAATCTAGTATATTTCTATACTAGACGGCAAAATTTACCATTGCTGTTTTTAAAGCTTCCCCGAAATCTAAAACATGTGAAGAGGATGATTTGACATTCGCAGAAATCTCTTTGAATGTCATATTAAGTTCATCCATTTTTCGTTTTACATCTGGAGTAGAAGCACTTAAACTTCTTACACTTGCTAAATAATTATTCAATGCATTAGTGTCGACTGCATCACCATATCGTCTTTGTAGGTTTTTTGCATTAATTTCTGCTTGACGTTTAAAAAGTTCTAATTGCTGTTGTAATTTTTCATTTTGTTTTTGTATTTGAGTATCAACTTTTTGTTCTAGTTGTAATTGCTTTTCTCTAATTTTTTCTGTATCATCAGTAATCTTTCTATTTGTAACTTGGAATACATTTTGAGTACCATCTGGCATTTTTAATTGCACTAAATCAAATTTAATGCGTTCAATAAGTCCTTGAGCCTTTTGCAATTGCAATGTAAAGCCATTTAATTCTCTTGTTACAGGATCAAATGATTTTTCAATTTTAACTTGACCAAACTGTTTATATTTTTCAAGTGCTTTATCTATAGAAGTATATATTTCAGGCATTCCTTTTTTAATTTGATTTATACTTGATATTACATTCTCATCATCAATAATTTTTATTCCTTTTGATTGTCTTTCAAATTGTGCTTGTAACTGTTTAACTTGATTAGCAATTTGGCTAATTTGTTGAGCATCTATTCCTATTGTTAGATTTAATTTACTTTGAATTGTATTAAGTTGTTTTTGAATAGTATCTTTAGAAGCATTTTCATCTAATTGTGCGGTTATCAGTATTTTTAGAGAATCATTATTAGGCATATCACCACCATCCTTTACAAAAAAATAAAACCACTAACGACATTTGTTAGTGGTTAATTAATGATTAACTTCTTGATTTTCCCATTCTTTTTGTTCCTGTTTTTGTTCCCACTCTTGAAACTCTTTCCATTCACGATTCGTAATTATTTCTCGATCATGTTTATAATCATTTACCAAACCACCAATAATCGGTTTAATAAATATGAAAAATATAAGTAATCCCACAACGATAAAAAACAAATAGGCTTTTATTTGAAGTTTAATTTGTTCTTTCTTATTCACACCCTTCACCTCTTTTGGTAATATTTACATTATTATAACATATTCATCAAAAGAAGGGTAGGGGAGGGATGACAAAAATAAAAGCCGTCTTTGTGACGACTGGATACAAAATTATTTATTTTGTTTTTCTATATTTTCCAAATATATAGTTTCTTCAATGTCATCATCATTTATTATCCCTAGTGCTAAACATTGTACTAAGTTATCATCAATTACTTTCATGCGATCTTCAGGGATATGGTCACTCTTACGTAAAAGTAAACTTTTGTGTATACTCATTGTCTGACTTAAATCTACATATCTTTCTAATTTACCTTTGGGTATATATGTAAAAATCGGATGTTCATCATTTATTAATTTATGATACCATTCTTTATGTTTTTCATTTGGTTTAATTGTATTAATAGGGGCGACTAAAATATATTCAAAATATTCATTTTGATTAATTTCATCATTAGTTAATACAACAACTTTTCTTGGTTTAACTGTCATAATAATTTTCTGTTCTTTAGCTATTGGTTTACCATTAATATAAATCGGTTTAAAATTCCCATTGGATTCTACGATTCGACCTCTTTCTGGATCATTATCATCTGGAATAAAAAACGAAAGAGGTCTTTTTGTATCAGATGGATAGGGTAGGGCAGCTTCATATTCATGTCCTCTATAAATATTTAACCAGTTTTCTTTAGAGATAAACGACACCAAACAAATTACCCCCGACAACCAAAAATATCTTCATAAGTAAGTCTTGAAACTCCACGTGTTTTTTTACTTTGTTCATTAGCTTCCTTCCAGTCTTTTTTACTCATATTGGCAAATTTATTATGTGCAATTTTTGGTCTTTTGTATTTTTTAGAAGTAGCTAACATTTCCTTTTCCTCCTTCTCACGCATATACTATCACCTCCTTAGAGGTGTAGTATATGCAATTTTTATGAAAATTATACCACATATTTCTTGATTCTTAAAGATTTTCTCACTTCAATAGAGGAGGGTAGAGATTATTCTACCCTCAATCACATTTTTTATTTAATCTTAAAATCAATCTAGTTGTTACATCACTAACTAATTCTTTTAACAAACCATTCTTTTGTGAATTCATTCTGGATACAATTCCTCCTTAACCTCTTTTAACATTTCACGTGCTGTTTTCTTAGGAAGCTTACCTTCACGTATTAGTTCAACTTCTTTGAGTGCTTTAATAATTGATTCTTTTAGTTTAGTTTCTTGTGGAGTGGGGGAGTAGTTATTAAACATGGGAATCACCTTTTGATTTTTTATAACAATAATTATTTTCTACCTTTATAATTCGGGTTATTTTCACCTTTAAAATTTACCTTTTTCCATTTATTAAAACATTCATAGTTACAAAAGAAATTTTTCTTTTTACCAGCAAGATAATCATTATATTGATAATTAGTCACTATTTTTGGTTTTCCGCAATAGTCACATTTAACTTCAACACCTAAAGTTTTATTATTTCCTTTTTGTTGAAAAATCTTTTTACATTTTTGACTACAAAAATGATGTTTTGCTTTATTATATCTAGATTTTAATTGTTCAGTTTCTTTACCACAACAATCACAATTAAATTTGATCCACTTGTCTTCTTGTTTTAAACTTTTCTTTTCTCCCGATTTTAACTCAAATAAATTATGCAATTCTTCAATATCATAAACTATAAAAGGCTTATATTTATTAGTTAAAATTAAGCAACCATCCAATATTTCATAATTAAATGAATTGTATTCATCTAATTCCCCTTTTTTATTAATATACATTTTTATTAACTCTTTACATAGTTCCTTATTGCTCAATATATCATGTTCCCATAAATATAATATATCTATATTATACAAACTTTTTATGATACTATTTTTTCTTTTATCATGAATAATTCTGTCAAATTGCATTTGATAATAAATCTTCTCATAGAATCTTGGGTCTACATGCCAATAAGTACCCATAACTTCAATCATTAAATTATAATCTGGTAAATAGTTGTCAATTGTAACATATTCACAATTATATTCATTAATATACTTTATATTTAATTCATCTAACAAATTATTTACAATTATTTGACATTCTGTATTAACTTTTTCTATTTTGCCTTCAGAAAGAATTTTTACAGCTCGGCGTTTGCTTTTTTCTCTCCATTCAGGATTTTGCGACCATACTTTAGCATACCATTCTTGCCTACATTTTTTTGAACAAAATTTAGTTTTATTTATTTCACTTGGCATAACAGTAAATTTTCTTCTGCACCATTGACATGTAATTGTTCTATCTTCAATAGGTATATCTTTTTTATAATTTGAAGATTTTTCACCGACTCTAAACTGAGACTGCCATAATGCTTGACATTTTTGACTGCAAAAATGAAATTTACATTCATTTACCTGACAATATTTTCTGTTAAAAAGCTCATTACAATAATCGCAATAACACTTAACAAGAGCATTAGAACCTAAAGATAAATGTTTAATATCTACTTCAAATTCATCTCCAATTTTTGTAAATTTATACCCTAAAGATTCATAATGTTTTTTATTACTACCATGCCATTTTACCTTGACTTTCTGATCAAGAACAATCACATCATCCAACTCCCATCCACATTATTTCAACTCCCATTATGTATTAAAAAGAAACTAGGCAGGTGAGGCAGGGGAGTTGAGCTGCGCGACTACGGGTGATCAGTCCGTAGTTCACCTGCCTAGATACCAAACCACCTCAAACTACCTCATCTCCACGAAAGAATCTTTGCCAATTAATATTCCAATCAACAATATCAATCTTATGTATCTTTCCTGTTATGTGATCAATTGCCACTATGTCTACAATGTCAGTTATTTCATTGCTTACCTTGTAATGAGCTTCCAACATTGCTAGTCTTTCGTTGTTGGCACTCACTGGCATTTTAACACCCAATGTGATTTCCCCGTAAATTTCATTTTTCATCTTGAATCCTCCCTTAATTTGTTATTTTTGATGCCGTTCACTTGTTGCACCTTCTGTACTTATAATACCTTACACTTAATGTATTGTAAAGTAGTTTAATTAAATTTTTCTGATTTTTTTATAAAAGTGGTTGCAAAGTGACGGCATTGTGGTATCATATGTTATAGAAGTTTAATTAACCTTAAAGAAGTGTAAGGTATTATATAAATAAAAGGGAGGATCATATGGCTAAGAAAATTTTAAGACATCGTTCACAAATCACATCTACAATTGATCCTAAACTTCATGAAGAATTGAGAAAGCTATCCGAAACAACAGACATTCCAATCTCTAAACTTCTAGATAGAGCCATCGAATTACTGATCGAAGACTTCAAGAAAAAAGGATTATATGAATAATATGCCTCAATCCATTTGAGGCTTTACATACATAAATCAAACAGGGTAGGAGAGATAAATAAATTTATCCTCCTATTTTATTTTTATAATTATTTTAAAATCCTCATTTATAATAGCCAGCGATAAGGGGAGTGGCATCTCCAAAATAAAAACTCCACCTCTTGGTGAAGTCCTAATTTATTTTCTCTTTTTCATTTTCTTTTGATTTTCTAATGCTTTTTTTATGAACTTTTCTGCATCTTTACCTTTTACAATAGGCTTTTTTCTTTTATGGATAGCCATATAGATCACCTCATTAAAATTTATGAGGTGATCCAACAATTAGAACGAAATTTTACTTCAAACTACTTCATCAAAATACTCATCTAATAAACGTTCATCATATAAATCCATAATCATATAAACTAATCCTCTGTTATTGTCTGATTTAATTTCATCTTCAATTAAATATTCAAACCCTCTTTTTTTATACCATTTCCAATATTCATATAATGCATCAGTGGTAATAAATCTTTCATTAATCATATAGCCAATCTTTTTAATTTCATCAATAATGTAAGTGCCGATTCCATTTTTTTGATATTCTTTTTGAACTGCTAATCTAGCCAAGTCTAAAGAAGTTTTATGAGTAATTTCTTCAAATTCGTCTGATTCAATGTTTAATTCAGATCTCGTTAAAGTAAAATAAGCAACTAATTGAGAATTAAGGTATACTAAACTTGTACTAGCTTCTCTTGCTATATGATAATAATATGCTTCCTTCTTTAAAAAATTATTCATTGATGTATTATTACAATCAAATTTTTGTATTGCTTCCATATCTTTTAATTCAATAGGTTTTATGAAGATATTTGACATTGCTTTCATCAATACCTTCTCTTTCTAAACTTTTAATTCTATTTTTGACTCTATCCATTAAATTTCTATTGTTAATTTTTGCTTTTCGAATAAATCTTCTTGCATCATTTCCCTTTACAACAGGTCTTTCTCTTAAAGCTACACTCATTCTACTCCTCCCCCTTATAGTAGTTTACTATATTATACCATACATCTATCAAACTAGAGTTAATTCTATTATATATTGAAGAATAGAAGATTTCTATCCAAATTTTACAAAAGAATGAGGGATTTAATCCAAACCCACCTCAATTGGACACATGTACCTATTGTACATATGTCCAGTTCAAATGGATTTGAATAAAAGGGGAGTTTCCTCTAAAAAATTTCATCAATCTCATCATCACTATTCTTAACAATATAAATTTGTGTTGTATCAGGAGATTCATGTCCAAGCAATTTCTGGATAGCATCAATTGACTTATTTTCGGCTAATGCCAAATTTGTTGCACGACTTGAACGGAGTAGGTGAGGGTGGACACGTTTACCAACAATCTCACTAAAGATTTCTTGACACCAGTAATTAAAAGTAGAAGCAGAAATTTGTCTTACTTTACCATCTTTTGTTTTAGTCACAAACATATAAGGACAATCATCTTCGCCACGAACTTCAAGCCATTTTTTCAAAGCTTCCATTGTATAATCATCATATGGGAAACGCCGAATCTTCCCATCTTTGCCTCTTCCTTTGCATCGAATCTCATGTGTTAAATAATAATTTTTCTCTTCACCAGTTTTCGGATCTTTTACTTTACTATAATTCACAACTTCTTTTAGTAATTGACGACTTTCTTCTCTACGGCAGCCTGTTGTATATGTAAAAATTAGATAAGCAACCATTTGCCACTCTTCACGTTTCTTTAATTCTTCAATTAACATATTAAATTCTTCTTCAGTTAATGGTTCTTTATTATATCTTAATGATTTAGCTGGATTAGGAATTTTCTTATTATAAATATTTCTAAACAACGGATATTCATCAGCATAATACAATTCAATATAACCACATAAAGAAGAAACAGCAGAGCGTTTAAATTTAACTGCATTAGAAGATAGGTTGCGACTAATTAAATAGTTTTGATAACGTAAAGCATCACGAGGTTTTAATTCAGTAATAGGTTTATTTTGGCAATAATCTTTTACCCATCTAAAGAAAATTTTTAAAGCAGATTCATATTGTTTAAGAGTTTGAGGGGAAAGGTGTTGTTGCTCAAGAAATTCTTGAGTAATTTGTCTATTGAATTCATTTACTTGTTCCCACTCTTCAGTGGTAACTTCTTTAATTTTCTCCAACAATATCACCACCTTTACAATTGCCTTTAAAACTTACTTAACATCAAACCCAACATCTTTCAAATCCTTTTTCATCGCTTCTTTTAGAGCATTAGAATTACGCAATTCTTCACGCGCGTTTGCTATGAATGGTCTTGGCTTTTCATATGCATAGCCATATCCAGAATAATCATAATTAATCCCATACTCTATAGTCTCAGGAATATACTTTTCACCATCTGTTCTTGTGTTGAACACAGCAATTCCATCATCAGTATTTTCTACATCCCATGATTCTCTTAATAATCCAGTACGTTCGTAGATTTTTGGGGTATACACGGAATAAACATCTTTATCAACATGTTTCTTACCAGTTTCAATAACCGTATTTTTCACATATTTACCGTTCTGCAAAGCTTTTTTAGCTTGTTCATTTATATACTTTTTTAATTCATTTATATTTCTGATTACTGGCATAATCTATTCCACGCTTTCTCCAGCGTTATCTTCAAACTTACTTAAAATTTGCATACGGAAAATATCCAATTTCTCTAATTTACGTTGTAAATCTTTTTCTAATTTCTCAAAGAAGATCGCACGGCTATTAATATCAGTCACCGCATCCATTACTTTATGTAGCTCTTGAGGTAAGAACACTTCATTAATAATTTTTGCATAGTAACCAGTATCAATAAGCCATTCCATTTCTTGTAATTGTTTTTCAAATTCATCAGAAATACTATCTTTCAGATGAGTGAAATATTTAATGCAGAGGAAATTGATATAATGAAGAACAAATGCATCGTTAATTTCAATGCCTTTTTCATGTGCATAATTCATTTTTTCAGCTAATTCACGAAGCAATTCTTCAATTACCGAAACCTTGAAGAAAGGGGAGAATTTTAATTCTTTTCCATCATCAAATGTGTAAATTTCAACTGTATCAAGTTCTTTATATTTCTTTTTAACATCTGTCATTTTCAACAGATTAGATTTTTTACGAGCCATTTATTTGACCTCCTTTTATTCCTCATAAAATAGGGGGAGGGTAGGGAGAATCTACCCTCTAAATAAAATTGACATTTTATATATGTATTTTTATATTTTTATTAATTAGACACGATCAACTTCAATAACACGTCCAATTTTATTTGTGCCCGGAGCTGCTAAACATTCAAAGTTGATTTCAGGAGCAATAGCAGTACCATTTTCTAAAGAAAGTTCGAATTCACCAGTTGGAACAACATGATCTAATTGAATATAAATATCTTTTACAACTTTATTTGTAGCAGGATCATAAGCAATCGTATGATACTCAAGTGTATATGCTTCAGCAAATTTTTCTGCATCCAATTCAACAATATTGCCTGTAACTTTTTCTTGATAAGTTACAGAAACAATTTCACCTGCACCAGCATGTCCAGTTGGAATAGTCACTTTTCTAGATGTAGCTGTTGCCTGTTCAACTTCACCAGCCGCATTTCTTACATATACTGTATTATCAACAGGTGTTCCTGTAATCGTTACTTCAAGAGTTCCTGCATTATCTACAACAGTCAATTCTTTTTCAGTTTTGTAAACTGTTGCAGTACCATTTTCATCAATAGCAACACCTTGAGTCATAGAAAGGAATTCTAAATCATAAAAAGCGTTGCGAAGTGTAGACGTAACTTCTTTTTGCCCTTTCATAATGGCAAGTGGTTTATTACCAATACCACCATAAATTTTTTCATTAATTCCAAGCGTTTGACTAATCGATGTTAATTGTGCTTCAGCAGTGATAAAAACATGACCATCAGATTTTCTTTTCATTACTACATCAGCAGTATCCATAACTAATAATTTCATTATTAATTCTCCTCCTTGAAATAATATAATTTATATTAATGAGTAGAATGTAATCTACTCATTAACAATACTCCCTGTAGTTTGTTTAAATGTATTGTATTCTATAGCATGTTTTTCTTCTTCAAATAAATTAATATGTTTACACCAGCTCTCAATTTTAATTTTCTCAGTAGAAACAGTAGCAAATAAAGTACTGGTGTCATATCCCTTAATTTGAGCAATACGATGGAATGTCATGTATAATTGATATACTGTCATTTCATTAATGTCACGATAGCTTAATCCATTATAGCCAACCACACTTGAAACAATATCAGCAAATGTCAACGGTTCATTTTCTTGCTGTTTTACACGTTTACTTTTTTCAATAAATTTTTGAATCTCTGGATTAGGATTGATAACCTCTTCTTTAACACAATTCATATCCATAATTAATTTTCTATAATAATCAAAATTTTGATTATTAATCTTATATAAAGCTTCTTCATTACCAAATACTTTAAGAAATACTCGATAATAAGCTATTTGTAGTTCAGGTATATTTGTAACAATTTCAAATAAAGTTAACTTTTCCAATTCTTTAATTAAATCATCCAATTCATGATTTTTATTTATCTCATGATATTTATAGATAATATGTAATTTATTAAGTGACATAATTTGTAAATCAGCAAAATAATCAGGATACTCCTTTACTTTAATGAATTCGCATTGACCAATTTCGGTATCAATTGGAAGTCCTAGTATGTAGAAATCTTTAATATCCTTCATTATTTTACACTTCCAAAAGTAAATATCATTCGATATCCAATGTATCCCGAAGGTGCGTTAGGAATAATAAGGCTGCGATAACTTTCCATTTTGCCAACACCTGTAATCCATTCATCATGTAATATTTCATTAATTCTATCACAAATCCACAAAGCTCGTGCATCATTTTTATCATATTGGTCAATATGTGCATAAACATCAAATACAACATCTTGTAAAGCTACTTTTTTATTTTGTGTATTATCTCGATTGCCCATGTACATACAAACTCTACAAATTGCTTTATCATTCAAATCATTTGTTTTAGGAGAAAGAAAAATTCTTTCTTTTTTTATTGCTGAAAAATCACTTAAACTTTTTACATCTAGTTTAGAAGTATTTAGTGGGTCAACAGGGTAGTAGAGAAGTCGTAATAATGTTTCATCATTTGATATTCGATTTAAAATATCAATTAAATTTTTTCTCAGATTCATTCTCTACACCACCCTTTGCCCATGAATAATAAGTAATCCTTCATTGTTTATGGATTGTGTATGATCAATTCCAATAATTTTATATTTTTCATTATACATTATAAATTCTTTATCAATCGCAACATCTTCATGCTCTGTATAAGGAATGGTTACACGAATTCTTCCTTCTGGAAGATTGATAGCTTCATCTGTGTCGTCAGTAGTAATTGATGTTTCAACAATACAAGGAATTTCTATACTAGACCCATTAATTTCCTCATAAATAGGGTCTCCAAATATATCATAACTAACAATAATTCGTGTAACTTCTCCTTTTAAAACAAAGAAATTATTGCACAACTTAATTTTAGCTTTCTGATTAATCCCATTACCATTAAAATCAGTAACAAGATAATATTGTGTGCCAATAAGAACAGTTGCACCTTTTTTAACTGTTTGGTTTGGTCTTAATAGCAATTCCTTTTGTGTTGAGTCATCTTTATTGACAATGACTACTTCTGTATCAACATCATCAATTTTTACAACAGAATAGCCGAATGAATCAGCAAATGATTTGTTAATCATGTGTTGAGTATTATTTAAAACTACATCTTTGTCATCATTTCCATACGATAAAAGACGCTTTTTATACAATTCGAAACTCATTTGCTATTCACCAGCCTTCTGTTGCAACTTTTCAACAATATTTAAACATCGAAATACTTCGCGTCTAACTAAAGGGATGTTGTATTCACCAGCAAGAGATTCATCTAAAAGAGATTCTAATGTTGCGATAAGAGATAAAAACATACTATTGTTTTTTAACTCTTTAACCACATAAATCATTCCACCTAATTCAAACAGTAAAGAATCTATATATTTATAAATTCCCTCATTATTTTCTTCAAATAGGGGAATGATTTTAAACAATCGATTCTTTAAAGTTTCTAAATAACTAAAAAACATTGGATTATTCTGATTAATCATAGCAAATCATCCAAACTGTTTTCAGAATAAGAATAGCTAATCATCATTTGATTAGCTTCTGATTTCATTTGATCTCTTATCTCACGAATCTCTTTTATGTGATTGGCTTGTGAATATAAATTCCAATCTTTTGTGCCTAAACGTGGCTTTAATAAATCGGAAGTAATAAGTTGTGATGTTAAATATTCAACACAAAGAAGGGTAGCTAAAATTTCTTTTTCTTCATCAGTTAAATCTTGATTGAATTGATTTAATGTTTCATCACGATCCCTTAAATCTTTCTTACATCCCTTAAATTTTACAATTGCAGAAAGAAGATATTTTTCTAATATCTCCTCAACTTCATCTTCTGTTAGTTTGACAAAAGAATAATCAGAAATCTTATTGTAAACTCTGTCGTATACTTCTTTAAACGGAGTTGCCATTTAAGACACCTCCTTATTTTTCAAACAAAGATAAATCAATTTTTAGTTTTTCTTCTAATACGCGAATTTTACGATTATCATACAATGTACCTTCTTCAACCATTTTTCTTGCACGAGTAGCAATAGCATCTTTTGTTCCATTAGGAATACAATCTAAAATTTGCGCCATTTCTTCATGACTTTTTGCAAAGAAGGAATCTAAATCCTCTGTATCTACTAATTGCTTGTATAAATGTTTTAGCCCTAAATATTCTACAATATCTTCATCTTCAATAACTAACCACGGTTCATTTAAAAATTTAGGTTGCGAAGCTTTCATGGTGAGCAATTCGCCTACATCCATATACTCAATATCGCCGTGATTCATCCAAACAGTTTGTAGCCCTGTTTTACGAGACTTATAAATCAAACGACCATCTGTTACATTGCGACAAGGTACTAGCATATCTAAATCAATTTGTTTTTTACGCATAACCTTTGTTTCTTGTGTATTTTCTTGTGTAACAGTATTTTCTTGAATTACTTCTACTTGGTTTTTTGGTGAATTTGTACGTTTACGAGCAGCCATATAAATTTTCCTCCTTTTACTCAATAGAATCAGGGGATATAAAATCCCCTGATATATTTTTATAATTTATTTATTAAGCGATTTCGTACATACCATAAAGCGTATTAAATACAACGTTTACACCAAAGCGTGTAATGAATTTGTATTCAAGAGACATATCCATATTATCAGTACCATCAGATACTTCTTTAACTAAAGAATCTCCTTCGTATACAATTTTAATTGGTTTTACATCAGCAGTCGGTAAAATCATAAGACGAGAATCAGAAATAGCAAAGTCAAATGTATTAGGTTTATGATAGTTAGGAATTTGTAACAATGGAATACCGTTAATGTATTGAACCATACCTTGACGATTTACTTGATCTTTCATGTTTTCAGAAATAAACGTAGTATTTACACCTGCAAGCACTTTGCTCAATGCTTTACGAGTACCTGCTACAAGAACAGGAGAACCAGTAGCTGCCTCAACATGAGCAATAATATCCATTAATGTGTCTTCATCATATGTACCAGTAGATTTAAATTGAGCAGGTAAGTAGTTCATTGAACCCATGAAAGAAGCATAAACTTCTTCATTCAATTTTTCTTGCATAGCCTTAGCTACTTTTGCAACTAAACCAGCGAAATCAATACGACCTGCTAAGAATTGCAAGAAGTCAGCATATACAGCCACAGCATAAGCTTTAGTTTTTACTGTAAAGCTTGTTCCAACATCTAATTTTTGTCTTCTGATGTTCCAATGGTTTCCTGCATGTTCAGCAGCCACTAGTACACTGTTATCAGGAACATAGAATTCTTGAGAATCACCCAAAGCAAGATTGCGGACTTCCGCAAATTGAAGGAAGAAGTTGTTTTCAGTCATGCCAGAAACAATAGTTTGATCTAATACTTCTTCAATAATTTCAAAAACTTCAACTTTATGTTTGCGAACATCTTTGTAAGTTGGTTTGTCAGTACCCAAAATTTCAAAAAATGCTTTACGAATAACTTCATCAGCTTCATATTTAGAATAGTTTTGAACACGATTGTAAACTGTATCTACACAAAGCTTAACCAATTCTTGTTTCATTTCTGAATCCTCCTATTATTATATTTTATTTATAAAACTAATTATTTTACGTTTTTGATAACTTCAATAACTACATACTCAAGTACACGACCAACTGCACCATTAGCACCAACAACTGTTGTTGTACCAACAGCTTCTTGAGCAATAATTTTACCTACAAATGCTTCTGTACCAGCAGGAGTTGCAACTTCTTTTAATTTGAAAGAACCATCTTTTGCAACAACATAGTTGCCTACACCTGCATCAGCACCAATTAAATCAATTCCTTCTTTTGTTACAGAGAAGATATCATATTCATGCAATTCATAAGCACGAACAACTTCACCAGCTTCAATTTTATAATTTTGTTCAGAAGCAGAAGCCATTGTAGATTCATCATAGTTAATAGGGGAGTGAGCAATCAATACCAATCCTTTTTGGCTAATTGAAGCTGTAGTGGGTTTCTCAAGAGTGCGAACTTCACGCTCGCCATTTACAAAACCACCTAAATGACCAACAAATCCATTTTGCAATTCTTCTGGAGCTTTAACTGAAAAAATGTGACCAGTGTAAGCAGCTTTTACATTATCCAATCGAACAACAGAGTAAGCCATTCTTTATTCCTCCTATTTTTTTATTTTTTATAAATAATAAAAGCACCACTCTTTACAGAATGATGCTTAATTACTTAGTACCAAATCTTTCGAATAAATCTCCATATCTAGATGTTTTTTCTTTTGTTTCAATTTCTAAAGCAATTTTCACAGGCTGTTTTTCTTTTTTAGTTTGTTTAGAGAAATTAGCTTTTTTCTTACCAACTAAAGTAAATAGTTTTTCCTCTAATTGTTCAAGTGTATATTCACTTGCAACTGCTTTCACTTCTTCAATTTCTTCTTCAGTTAATTCAGCGGAAAAACGCTCATATAATTCTTGCTCAGCTTTAGCGCGTTCTTCTGCCAATTTATTAGATTTGAATTGACGAAGTTCATTTACTTCTTGTTCTAATTTATTATATTTTTCTTCTAGTGAAGTAAATTCTTGTTTGACTTTATTAACTTCTTCATCTTTTTGAGTAGAGAAAGTTTGTTCAAGTTCTTTTTCTTTTACTTTCAAATTGTATTCAACTCTATCTTTAGATACAATATTAAATTCTAATTGTTGTGTATCATTTTCAATTAACTCATATACAATTCTCACTCGTTTTTTGGATTCAAAATCAATAGTAACTTTATCATTTTCTACTGTATAATTAAATCCAACTAATCTAAAACTATCTTCACCATCTTCTGCAATAACTAAATTATCAGTATGATCAACATACCAATATCTATGATATTCATATCCCCACTCATCAATAGAAGATACTTTGTGTAATTCAGCTCGGATTTCATCTCTTAGTTGTCCAGCAGTTAAAGCAAAATTAGTTTTGTTATCCGTTTTTACATTTTTATTATCTTCCATGACTTGACCTCCTTCTTGAGAAAAAGCTTTAAACTGCTCCATTTTTTCTTGAATCTCTTTAAAAATGTCATTATAAGAAAATTGAGCTTCAATAGTAGCATTATGCATAGCAGGTAGTACATCTTTACCTAATGCACAAGCACCAAAGAATTTAAATTTAGTAAAATGGAATAATCCATCATCGCCCCAATAACCTTCATAGTCATCATGTAGTTCCATCGATTGCCACTTAACCACATCACGATTAAAAATATCAATAGGATCATCCCATTTATTCCAAATTAAACCCTCACAAACAAGAAATTCTCGCTCAATTCCATCGTCACATAATCGTGTCTCAAAGTGAGCATTATTATCAGATGGAATCACACCAATGGCTTGACCCAAATATTTAATAGAAATTTCACCATCTTTTTTAACTAAAACCATTCGATGATCTGAAAAATCAATTTCACCATCAGAATTTTCTTCAATAAAAGCTAAAATTGGTGTATTGGCAAGAGTAGGAATAGCTTCAGTTACTACTTCTTTTGAAAAGTAGCTTCCATTCAGATTTTCATGGATATGCATTAGCCAAATTTTCACTTTAGTAAAACGTGTATCATTAGCTTCATAATCTTGAACTTTTTGAAAGATTAAAGGAATAAATTTTTCAACTTTTTTCTCCAATCATTTCACCTCCTTTCAATAAATAAAACTATTCTCTTACATTGCCATCTGTATCTCTTGTTTTAACTCCACTTTCAGTAAGTTCATCTTCAGACTTTTGTGGTCTTCCTTTTTCACCTTTACTAGATTGTGTGTGAGAAGAGGAGAGAGGGATTAATGTGTCATGTAACTCCATAATCTCATTTTCAAGGAACACCATATTTGCCATTTCACTTCCTGACAATCCAAGCGAAGCTCCTAATGCCAATTTCACTGGCATACCGTATTGTGCTGCTTTTAAATATTTCTCAAACACATTATCTACATTAAATACAGTTGTATTGAGAAAACGAATTCTAAATTTATATTTAGTATTAAAATTCTTTAATTTACGATTTACCCAACGTTCAAATTGACGTAATAAAGCAAAAACAATTTGTTCATCTGTATTAATGGATTTACTCAATCCAACACTTGTTACTTTTTCACTGTTAAATAAGAATTGACTAACTCCGGCAGCATTATAATAATCACGTTCAGCTTGAGCTACTTGGTCAGTATCTGTTTGTTTGCGATCTAATTTAATTGCATCAATTTTCATTGGAGAGGTAATTAACCCAACTGCTTCAGGTAATGCTTGAACTGCACGATTATGAAAAGCAATAGCTGTATCTAAATCAATCAAAAAATTATTTGGTTCACTATTCTTATCATCAATAGGAATTTGTTGAGTTAATACCATATAGTTGTCTAATTTTGTTTTTACTTTCTTTAATTTTTTATAATCCTCAATATCAAATACCGATTCAAAAACCGCATTGAAAGGAGGGAGAGGATAGTCTAATTCTTCATTGACTTTAATGCAAATCGTATTATTCGAATCTAATTCTTGCCAACGATAATTCTTTTTATCTTTCTCATATTTTTTATATTTTTGTTGAAATTCTTCTGGATACTGTTTTAACTTTTTAGGATATTTATTAAAATACGAAAAATCAAAAGCAAAATTATATACACCGTCTTCGATACTTGAAATTTGACAATAATCAGGATCTAAAGGTTGAATGAAATAAGAATCATCTGATATATGCTCATATCCATAAAACACATCTTCTTTAAAAGCGATTTTTAGCACTTTTAAAAATTCATGTGGTAAATTCATTATTTCTAATAATTCAAGTGTTTTTTGATATTGTGTTTTAAATGTTTTCTTATTTATTTTTTCTGTATTTAATCCATAAGGTTCAACAATATAGTCGAATGTAGGCAAACAAGCAAAATATAAAATTAATCGTTTATAATTAGGGCTTACTTCATATAAATATCGACTCACTTCACGCAATTGTTTTTGATTTTTGCGTGGATTTTGCATGAATCGAATAATATCTTCTTTTGTATATTTTTTATTAATGGAAGATGATGGTGTAGAATCATTCAAATCGTTTATAATTAATTTAGATATTTTTGCAAAATCTAATTTAGTCGGTTGATTAATCACTATATCGCTCATGTCGCACATCCTTTCTTTACATTATGGTAGGGGATTTGAATAGGAATAGTTTAGTTGGATCAACTGCATTCTTTTTCTTTTTTAATTTCGTTTCTAATTCACGAGCATAGTAATTGCAATAAGCCAAACTACTGTAACGGTCTTTCCTATTTTTGCCAACTTCACTTAATTTTACAAATCCATTTCTAATTTCATATTCAAGGTTAATCATCTCATTAATTAAAATTGTTGTTTGAATATAAGGATTTAATAGAATAGCTTGTTCTTCTGGAGTTTTCTTTAAAAATCCATGTTTTTCAGTTAAATAATCTTTTGCATCTAATTCATTAATGAGTAACTTAATCCGACCTTTTTCTAAATCAGCTCTTAGAGACATTGCAATATCATGGTTTACTTCTTGTTTTACGACTTTTAAAGAATAGATGACAGGCAAGGCATTTTTATCTAAAACACGATTTTTCATTTCATCGTTATTAAATGCACACCAAGCAGGATATTCAATATCTCTTTCCTCATCATAAAGGATACGACCGCAATCATCATATAAAGATATACCGTTACCTGATGTATCCATTACAACATAATCTGCTTCAAAGTCTTCAAATAATTGTTTTAATCTTATGGCTTGTTTCTCACTGTGTTGACCGTTTAAACTTTCAATATAAGGAACTTGTTTAATATATGAATCACCATTAGGTAATAATCTCATACAAGTAAAAATGGTGTTGTCGTTATCATTACCGCCCATAATAGCAACGTCAACACCAATTAGACGAATTTCGCCTTCCATTTTAGTTGATTTTTTACGTTTACCTTTATTTTCTAAATATTCTACATTTGTTAAAGGGTAAAATGGTTTAATTAAACTTCTGTTTTTTTGTAAATCTTCAAATTTAAAAAATGCTTTTTCAGATTCCCCAAAGAACAAACATTCCATTTCCATTTGCCATGCGATAGGGTCAAAATTATCATGAGAACGTTCATCTTCAACAAATTTTCTACTTAATAATCCATGATATAAAGATACTGTATAAGGTAAAGCACAAACAAAATAATCTTTACCTTTAAGCATGGCGTTTCTATAATCAATAAATTTTTCATAGCTCCAATGATTTTTAAACCAAGCACTAGAAATAAATATCTGTTTGTTTTCTTCTTTTAAATGAGCATATTTAGGATTATTAAGGTAAGGAGGTTGACGTTGTACGTTTAAGAAGTGTTTTAAAACTTTTTCATAAACGTCTTCTTTAATCATACGAAATTCGTCAAGCACTAAAATTTGACATCGGTATCCTCGTGCATTATCGTTCGAAACTACGGCTTCAATTGTGCTTCCATTTTGAAATACTACAACTACTTGGTTGCTACCTGTTTTAATTTCTTTTATTTCTCTTGCTATATTAGGATATTGCATTAATTCTTTTTGAATTTTTTCTGTTATAATTAATTTGGCTTGCCCCTTTGTCAAAATGTTACCGTACAGGCTTTTTATCCTGTACTTCTAACGGTTCATTTCCCGTTAGTTCAGCATACGTTTTCACCATATCCTTTAAAGGACTTAGGTGGCGCGGACTCGTGGACGGATTATATTCTCCTTAATCGGAGTTTCACCGTCTATGCGTTGCGTGTGACTAAGATGTTACTCTTAGCCTTCCACTCAGGTTAGCATCTCAGCCTTCCTGTTTTCTTCCGCGCTGATGATCTAATGTGTTTCCACATTAGACGGCAATACAATTACCAGAGGCAATCACAATTTTTGTGTTGGGATATAGTATACAACGTATTATACAGAAAATGGAAATTATGTAACTCTTGCCCTGACCCCTTGCAGCAAAATACATGAACGCCGAAACATGAAACATTAAATATAATAGAATTTTTTGGTAAGTTTTAAGTTTAAGCCCTAAATATGATTCGGCAAAACGATGAGGATTACTTCGAAAAAAGGAACTCCATTTTTTAAATCCATTTCTTAAACGTTCATTTTTACTCAAATTTTCATCAACTTTATTTGGATTAATTTCTTTTTTATAAATATCTATAATTCCATTTTTATATTTATTTCGATCTATTTGAAAATGTTTATATCCTGCCATTATCTAACACCATCTTCCTTCATCATATCTTCTAAATCTTTTTCGATGGTGTTTCTATCTTCCAAACCAAACACTCTAGCAAAATGATTAACAAAGAATTTCTGAAAATATTTCATAATACCATCAGGATCTTTAAATTCTCCTTCGGCTTCAGGAATGGGTTCAGTTTCTTCAATCTTTTTAACCCATTGTCCCCAAGTAGATAAACCACCATCTTCTGCACCAGTTTCTTGTAACGGTTTAACTTTAG
Organism: [Flavobacterium] thermophilum; assembly: GCA_900450595.1. Classification (GTDB taxonomy): domain Bacteria; phylum Bacillota; class Bacilli; order Bacillales; family Anoxybacillaceae; genus Geobacillus; species Geobacillus thermophilus. Next base: position 1,455,327 of record UGGS01000001.1, on the reverse strand, counting down.
CATCTGTCATTAGCGTACTCATGGTTTTTAATAAATCTTGATATTCTTTAATTTTTCCTTGCTCTCTTGCCTTATTAGCTAATAATTGTGTTTCAGCTATATTTTTATATAAATTTCTTTGAATAGGAGTTTTAGATTCATAGGTCGCAATTAATTCTTGATAAAAATTTTCTAAAAACATAATATCTTCTTCAGAGGTGAATCCTATCCATCTTTTCCGAACCTCATCATCAATATTTAAAAATTTTTCTTTTTCTTTGTTAATTTCAATAGTGTTATTAACTGTATTACCTACAAAATCGCTATCATCATAAGTCATATTACGATATTGAGGTAAACTATTTACTTGTCTTATGTATGCCTTTGGATCATCATTATAAACATCTTGTAAAAATGGTTTGTCAATAATGCGAAGTATCATTTTGAATCCTTCAAAACCATGTTGATCTATAATTTGTGAGCAGCAATTCTTACATAAATGTATTTTTCCATCAGGAAATATAATTTCATTACCGCTATAAAAATTAAGTGGAGCTAATTCTCTTTCACATTTTAAACATCTTTTCTTTTCTTGTTTCTTACGTGACATAAAATTTCACCTCCGTTTCGTTTAAAATAAAAAGAGAAACGGTATCAAACATCAAACCGCTTCTCCAATCAAATCGTCAAATTCACCATTTTTATATCTTTCTTTAAATTCTTCAAATTGTTCAGGTGTATTGTTACCGTATCCATAAATTTTGTGGTATAAACGGTGAATTTTCGGGTCTAAAACTACTCCATGCAACTTATTGTTTTCTTTTGTAAATAAATTTTTCAATATTTTCAATTCATCTTTAGAGTAATCTGAAATTTTTGGTTTTAGTTCCATGTTTATTTCAGAAAGTATTTTTTGTATAATTAAATCAACTGATAGTAGATGATGAACTTCAAAATCACCATTAGATTTCTTGCCAGTTATAACACATTTATAATCGCATTTTTTAAAAGATTCCATTTTCCAATCATTTAAAAAGGTTCTTAAATATGCGGATAATGAAGAAATACCGCCTTTCCAATGTACGCTATTTTCGCCAGAAACCTTTTCTAAAGCACAGAACTTACACCCTTGATTTTGATTATATAACGCTCTAAATTCAATTTCTTGAATTTTATTTGGGTGTTTTTTACAGATATATTTTAGTTTATTTTTTGTCCATCTATATTCCTTATCTAATAAAATATAATTTCTTTTTTCAAACTCTGATTTTACAAAATCGTAATTATGTTTCATTTTATTTGATATTCTTTCATAGCCACAATATTTACAACCTTGTCCGTCTGCAACAGCTCTATATCTAATTTTTTGTACGCCCTTATCTTTATGATTTTCACAAATAAATTTTAATAATTGATTAGCAGATTCATAATTATCTGTTAAAAGAATTAGATTTTTACTTTTAAACAACTCTTTTACTTCTTCATAAGATTTTTTATTTTTATTTATCATCTTTTCAATTCCACAATATTTACAACCTGAACCATTATTAAATGAATTAACTAAAATTTTCATAACACCCTTTTCTTTATGCTTTTTACAAATATAATTAACATAAGAAAATACATTTTCATATTCAGATATATCTGAAACTAAAATATATCCTTTATTTTCAAATCTTTGTTTTAAATCGTTGAATTTAATTTCTTTTTTACAATTGTTACAAAAATAAGTTTTATCTTTATATCTTTTTAAATATTCTCTATAAGGAAGCGTCATTTTTGTTTTATTACAGTTATCGCAAATCATTTCTACTTCAACATGGCTTTGTGAAGTTAAATCTTCAATTTTCACTACAAATGAATCCAGATATTTTGTAAATTTATAACCCAATTTTTCATAATGTTCTCTATTTTGTTTACACCATTTAACTTTAACATTTTTAGTAATTAACATAATTAATCATTCCTTTCTATATAATTTATTTATTCAAATTAATCTATTTTAAAATTATAATTTATTTTGTGACCACTCTGTTAAAGCGTTATTTAATTCTTCATTTCTTATAAAGACCCAAAAGTATTTTTGTGTTCTTTCATTGAATCCTTTATGTAAATATTGAATTTTCTTTTCTTTAAGTAGAAATCTTTTCAATTTACCACTGTAACAATAAAACAAATCACTCTTATTCAAATTAAACACCCCATTATAATTTATTTATAAAACCCTTTATAAAGCACCCGTCACAAGAGGGATGTCAAGTGACAGATGCTTGAAAAAGGCTTTATGTATGAAAAGGAGAGGGGAGATGACTATATAAAATTGTGATTTTGTTTATATTTTACTAATCAACACCAATAATCTTATGTACCACACCATATTTCTTCGCTTCATAAACATCAAAAAACCAATCGTTTGCCGATTTCTTCACGGTATTCAATTTCTTTTGTGATAATGAAGTACGACTTGTCAAAATATGGTCATACATCTTTTGTAAACGTTCATATTCTTGAGTGGCACGTTTAATTTCTTCAGCTCTTCCAGAAGCACTTGAACTGAGTTCATGATACATAAAATTCGTATACGGCATAGCCCAACGTTCATGACATGCAACATAAATACCTAATCCCATGCTCATTGCGTATCCCGTACAAATACCAATAACCTTTGTCTTTGAAGTAAGAATAGTGTTTACAATAGACAACCCATCATATATAGACCCACCGTATGAGTTAATGTACAGGCGGATAGGTTTGGCTTCTTCTGGATTAATACTATTCTTTTCATCCTCATAATTAAATTTTTCAATTAACGTATTCACATATTCAATTGTGTCTGAACCAATGTCAGAAGTAAGATAAATACGCCTATCTTCCAATAATTCGTATTGTACATAATCAATAAGTGGGGGAGTAGAGCTAATTGTTTCAAATTCAATATCCCAAAGTTTAGACTTTTTAACTTTCTCCATCAAACCACCTCCACAAATTTTAAAAGTAGGGAAGTGGCATCGGACGATTAATTCACCGTCATACCATTATATTTTTGTTAATTATAATCACATTCTCCACAATCACATTCGCCATCAATACAATTCAATGTATTCAGCTTAGCTTCTACATCATCAATCAGACATTTTTTGTATCCATCCAAATAAGCCATATCTTTCACTTTTGATACCAATTCATGCAACAAATCATGAACTTCATTTGCCGAGTCAGCTTCCATAATGTATGTAAAATATTCATTAACCAATTGACAATAAGAACAACATTCATCATCTTTTTGGAATTTGAAAATATCAGCCATAAAATTTCTCCTTTTTATTTAAAATTATGTTATATGTACACAATCTTCCTTCATCTTTATCAAAGATAATCAATTTTTGAGCAGCCTTAGATGTTTTACGAATATTTTTCGTATATTCATCTGTTCCAGCAAAACTACTATTCATAATTACTTCAACACCATGAACCTCATTTTCCTCATGGTGATGATAATGTCCCATACATACATAATCAGGGAATATTTTGGTCATTAACGTTAAATTCTGTACAACATCAGAAACTTTATCTCTATGACCATGTACCCCAAATATTTTGTAACCTAAAATATCCGCAACAATAATTTCATCATCAATTTCATTGTTCATAAATTGAATATTTTTCACGTTACCCAATCTTGCTTTTAGATACCAAATAATCAAATCATTAAAGCTTTCTTTTGCAATTTCCTCTTTCTTATTCTGAATCGCTCTTTCATGATTACCACGACAGTTATATACTTTCAATTGTTCAAACTCATTCGCTAACTCACACAAGACTTCAGATAATATTTCAGAAATATGTATAGTTTGAGAAACAGCATCTTCTGTACTTGTAATCCGTGTGATATTATGTAAAAGTCCTTCGATCAAATCGCCAAGAATAAATACATTCAAAGTTTTTACACGATGCTCTTTTGAATATTGAATCGTTTTACTAATCAATACTTTCATTCTACGCTTAAATTCATCATTATTAAATTGATTCCAATGATTGTTCGCAAATTTTCCATAGTGTGTATCAGAGATAAGCAATAACGCTTCACGATTATCACTGTTAGAGTAAACAACTCTTTCATACCACTGAAGAGGCTTTGTATTATTCAGTTTTCTTACTTCTTGAACTAGAGTATTCCGTACATGGTCAATTCTTGCCTGCTCACGAATCAGTTTGTTATATTCTCTACGTTGATCTTGATATTGATATTTAGCTTTTTCAAATTCAATCTTTTTCTCTTCAAGTTCTTTAATATATTCTTCATTGGTAGGATTTTCTTTGAGGGCGCATTCATATCCTTCATTAAAGTAGCGATAAAATTTTCTAAACCAATCTGGAGATTTTTGTTCTCCAGTCTCTTCATACCACAATTCACTTATATCTTGCCAGCGCAGATCATATAAATCTTTATTTCTACATAATCTAATTTTATATTCATCCAGTGATTCCGATGGTTTGCGTTTGTATTCCATCGAACCACCTCACTATTCTTCCATATCTTTAGTAGGCAACTCATTTTCCTCTTTAATCACCAAACTAACTTGTTTATCATGAAATTCATGTAAAATTTTCTTTAAATCATAAACAAATTCACCATCTTTAGTGATTTCATGAATTTCAACGTTATTCATATCTAAAATACCCTTTAGTGAAACAGAATGTACTTTTTTAGCCATTTTATAAATCCTCCTTTTACTCTAAGTAAAATTTTAATGTGGCAGTTGGAGCGTATCCCCCAACGCGTCACCCAAATATAATTACAACAAATCAGCCAATCTAGCAACTTCAGAACGTTCAACTTTATCTAATTCAACTTGACCGTACAATGGATTGCCAGCAAGTCTTTTTAAAGTTAATACCCCATTGTTATACTTAAATTTATCCGCATCAACTTGACGTGTATCACCATTAAAGAAAATCATTGAACCTTCACCAACACGTCCCAACAGTAACTTAATATGATCTTCTGTATTAGATTGGCACTCAGTTACATACACTATGGCGTTTTTAATATCTCGCCCTCTAATAAATCCCAAATGTTGGATTTCAATCTTATTTCCTAAGAAATTCAAACCTTCATCTCCACCAATATGATCGAGTAGGGGAGCGAGAAATGGTTTTAGTTTATCCTCAAGTGAATCAGGTAAAAAGCCAATATCATTTGTATCAGCAACTTGAATGTTATTTCGCACCCATACGATTTTTTCAATCTTATTAGATTTGTCTAGTAGCATATCAACTGCATGAGTAATCATTAAAAAATCTTTACCTGTTCCGAAATTACCAAATAACGATTTAACTTTGATATTATTATCTTGAAGCATGTCAAAAGCGATTTCTTGTTTTACATTAATTGGTTTAACTTTTCCTGTGAATGTATTATTTAATCTTTTATAATTTAATTTAGTTAGTTTATGACCGTTAAATTTAAACTTATCAATCGGTTCATAACCAACTTTTACACCATTTTTGTATGTGGGTTTAGATAAATCCCAAACAATTAAGTATTCATTTGTCAAAAGATTATATGTATTATTTTCAGGATTTTCATATAAACTAGCTAAAATCACGTTGTCTTCATCTTTGGTCGTATCAAGATAAATCTCTTTATAGCCTTTATAGCCAGTATCTAAATCAGTGTTTAAATCAATTACTTCAATACCAAAAGATTTAGCTTTGAATTGAAGCAATACATCTTTAGTAATTAAACCATAATCATTTTCAAAACAAGCCCTAATAATATTGTTGTCTTCATAGTCCTTAGAGTATTGTGAACCCATTAAGCTACCATCATAATCTTTGGAATCAAAATGGAACTGATCAATATTTTCTTTAATAAATCGACTAGCTTTACGGGCTTTATATGCTAATTGAAAGTTATGGTTTGATTTATGTTTTTCTAATTCCCTAAGTGTATGTGAAAGAAGGACTACTTTATATCCTTGTAACTGCTCAATAGAATCTAAAAGAACATTCGTATCTGCTACATAATATTTCCCCACACCCCAAACCCACCTTTATATAGATTTCCGAGTAGGGGAGAGTGCCTACTCGGATTAATTTTTATAATTTATTTTAAACTTTCTTTAAGTGCTTTAGCAGGTTTGAAAGCAGGGGTTTTACTTGCTGGAATTTCAATTTCTTCACCCGTTTGTGGATTTCTTCCTTTACGAGCAGCACGTTCACGAACTTCAAAATTACCGAATCCAGACAATTTAACCTTATCACCATTTTTAAGAGCCTTCGTGATTTTATCAAATGTAGCATCAACTACAGCAGTCACATCTTTCTTAGGGAATCCAGTAGCTTCCACAACATCTTTAATCAATTCCTTTTTATTCATAATAAATTTCCTCCTTTTACTCCTTTAGAATTTTTATTTTAAACAGGCGATTAAACCTGTTTAACATACTTAGTAATTTCATCAATGTTTTCATCAAAGAAATAATACTTATCTTCATGTGGTATGTAATAGCACAAAACCGAATCCATTATGTATTTATTACTGTCTAAGTCCAATTGATATTGTTTTAATTTGTTAGATATTTTATATTTATTTTTATTAAATTCGAACTCATTATTTGTATTAACTCGTTTCCATTCAGCTATGTAAGGTTTATTTTTATCAATTATTCCTTGTCTACCTTTATGTACTAATATTTTCTTTGTTTTTATATCACCTTTAAATTTAAGGTTTTCATTGTTTATGTATTCGACTAATTTATCTTTACTTATGTAATATATACTTACTCTGTCGTCTGTAACTTCCCCATACTTATCGGCAGAGGAGTATAATTGATTAATTTTATATGTTTTTGAGTTCTCCCAACTACTTTTATCATCATTGTCTTTTTGTTTTCGTGAATCTTCAATTCGATTTATTTCCTTGATTCTCAAATTACAATAATCTTTAAGTAATTCTTTGGGTATATCTTGCTCAACATATTCTGTTTCACTATCAAAAACATAGTAATCATCATAATCTTCGCTTGGAGAACCATATAAATACTCTTCAATAAATTTATTTTTCATATATGTTAAAGGCAATTCTTTCTCATTAATCCTTTTAAGTTTTCTTGGTGTTAAAGTAGTTTTATTATTTCTTCCCATAATTAAAAAATTTGTACAATCAAGCAACATTTTCTTTGCTTTAGCTGTATGTTTATATTCCATTAAAAAATCTTTATATTGATCAAAAATTTTTTTATTTAAAATTTCAAGTTTCTCTTCAAAAGTTGTATTTTTATCAAAAGTAATTGTAACTTTACCATCTGGCGTTTTAATATAAAAATACAAAATTATACCTCCTCACTATATTTCATACTACAAAAAGTCTTTAATTTCTCCCTATTTTTTCGCCGAAACTTCACATTTTCTACATTCATTTCTAAATCCATCAGCACTATCTTCGCGTTTTCTATAAAAATCTTCAGTTAAAGGTAACAATTCTCCACATTTACTACATTTCTTATAATCCCACTCAACCTTAATATAATCTTGTTCAGCCATTACATATTTCCATCTCTTTTTGTACTCATTACAAATTTTTTCACAAGCAGTATCTAAAATGTTTAAAATTTTGTCTGCTCGTTGTTTATAAAGCAACCCAATGTCATATTCATCTAATCCAGACATGAATTTTTCAATAATATCCCTTTGTTTGTCTGTTAAAGATGTTTTTTTGATTAAATTATCTAAATCAGCATATACACAAATCAATTCTTGATTTAATTCTGTAATATTGCTTGCTTCAATGATGTCATCTCTTTTATTCTTATAAAATTTTTTATATTTATATTTTTTATTTTTAGGAATTTTACCCTCTTTCTTCAATTTCTCGAAACGTTCTTGATTCTTTTTATTCATTTCAATTTCGGCAATTTGAATGGCAATTTGATTAATTTCATCAATATGCTTTAAAGCAGGTTCATAATAAATATCGATCATTGATCTATGTTTAATAAGACCTTTAATGCAATCTACATCAGAAAAGCTAATAACTCGATATAAATATTCATTCTTATGTACATCCCGTTTAACTACACCCATTTACCAACACCGTCCTTCTTATATATCAACAATACATATCCATCCAACATCAGTTTCCCATCTATTTTTTCATTATGTACAATATAAAACTTTAGCTCTTACCTTAACCTAATACAATTAATCAAACAAATATTATTATAATTATTTTTATTATGTATAATTAAAAACTCAAACCTAAACATTTATGTATTTTTTCATTCTACACAATTAAAAAATCCACCTAACTTTTTCTACCTTGTAATAACCTTTCTGCAATTTTTCTTCTTTGTTCTTCACTTAAATTACGTTCTTTTTTGATGGAAATATTACGTTCTGATAACTTACCTTTGATTGCTATTGGCCTATCATCCTCATACTCTAATATTTCCATTTCAGCAATCTCTAAAAACTTACGAATATGCTTTGGCACAGTTGAATAAACACTCCATTCGCCATCACTATACACCAACACTGTTTCTTGTTCATCTCTCGAATATCCCATTATTTACCCTCCCATTCTCGTTTTAATTCATTCAGCAATTTTTTATATGTACCAGACTTCTTATCCAGCTTACCAAACCATATGTAATTCTCGTAAAACTCCAACTCTTCATCACTTGCTCGGTCTTCTAGGATTTTTAGTTCTAGAAAACCGATCACCTCCTCAGATTTATTATAAGACATTATTTACACCTCCTTTCTTCGTCTCCCTTTATTATAATTTATTTAACTAATGTTATTATATTATTATATTTTACTTAAATCAACCCCTTATCGTAAAATTTTTAAAAATTTTTTGTGACATGCAAACTGTACAAGCGCACTGACATATAACTGTATCAAGATATTTGTTGAGCGAACTTGCACATATTCGTTCGGCAAATATCTAATTTGAACATTTTTAAACAAGGAGGGGCGAAATGGAACAACATTTCACATCATTAGTGGAACGTTTAACGCTTGAGGAAATCGAATTGCTTAACTATCTCATCAATAAAGAAGCAACAACACGCTTCAGTGGACGAACAAAACAAGAAATCGTATCAGAACTAAATTTCAGCGAACCAACATTAAGAAAAATCATTTGCCGACTGGAAGCAATGAACTTTATTGAAGTGGCTACAGGTAATAGAAAACATCTCATTCACATTAATCAATATGGGTTGCAAGCTATTCAAAAACTTTATGAGGGGAGTTGTTTGTAATGTTTATTTCATTCTTAGGTTTGGGGCAGGCTGGAGGAAATATTGCAGATGAAGCAGCGAAACAAGGATTTTATTCCGCTTCCATAAACTACTCTGAACGTGACCTTGAATCGCTTGAATACGTTAATCTAAAATTAAAACTCATTGGAAGCGAAGGCATTGGTAAAGCAAGAAGTGAAGCAATACGTTTAATGGCTAACAACTGGGATTTAGCTACCACATTTGTTAAAGAAAACTTCTCACATTCATCTATAGAAATCATTTTTGTTCCATTTTCAACAGCAGGGGGAAGTGGAAGTGGCATTGCACCAGTCTTATTGGAAATACTTTGTCAAGAAATGCCCGATAAAGTATTTGTCTCTATGCCAATTATTCCTGACTCCACTGAAGCTTATATATCTCAAAAGAATTGCTTAGAATGCTTTGAAGATTTATCTCAATTAGATATTTGCACATTGCCGATCGACAATGAGAAATTTCGCGCAAACTCGCTCCAGTTTGGGAAAAATGTATTTTATAAAACCGTTAATCAAAAAGTCATTCAAATCATTCAACAATTAGAACAATACACAGAACAAAGTTCAAAATATGGTGTATTTGATAAGAAAGATTTAAAAGCACTATTCCAAACTAAAGGTTTAGGTACAATAGCACAATGCAATTTAAATGATCTCAAGCATCAAACCGAAATTTCCGAATCAGACATTGCTAATCTAATCAAAGAATCATGGCATCAAAGCTGCTTCGCAGATATTGAATACAATCAAATCATTAGTGCTGGGATCATCTTTGATGGAGAAGAGGAGTTTATGAGCATTTTAAATCACCAAAAAATCTTTTCACCGTTCAATAATAAAATGCCCTTACACTTATTTGAAGGGTATTACACAAGCGAATCAAATATAATCACAACCGTATTAACTGGATTAGACTGGTGTCATTCACGTTTAAAAACAATAGAAGAAAAAACGAAAGAGGCTACAAAAGCAATGGAACATATCAAAACCCGTACTATTTATAAATCAAATGCTGTGGATATTTTAAGCAAAATCAAAAATGAGCAACCGAAAAAAGAAAAGGTAAAGGATATAAGTAGTCTTATTAATAAATTTAAACGTTAATTCATGCAATATGGTGAATAATTTTGGACAAAAAATGAAGCATTTCATTCGATTATTAACTCATAAAAACTAATATACCAATATACCTAATTATCGTTTCCCACAACGTTTCCTCATCGTTTCCCGATGGTTTCCCAATCGTTTCCCATGAACGTTTCCCATAGTGGGAAACGATTTTTGCCATCGGAAACGTGGTTTTGAGAGTGTGAAAGGAAAAGAGAAAATTGCTTCAAAATTTCTATACTAAAAAACAACCTATAAAATTTGTCCTATAAATCCAACTTAAAAAAATCACCTAAATTTTTCATTCAACTTTGTAATTAAAAATTCATCAAGAGGGTGACATCATGACTTACAGAATCACATCTCGATTTCTTGAACAAGAGCCATTCAGAACAAGACCACATACGGGAATTGATTTTGCAATGCCCGAAAACACACCATTACGCTCAATAAAAGATGGTATTGTAGAACGAGTAGTTGATTTTGGTTCATCTAACATTGGTAAAGGTGTATTTATCAAATGGCAAGACGGAAAGACAGCTATTTATGGACATCTTTCTCAGATAACTGTCAAACAAGGCGATATTGTTCAAGCAGGGGATTTAATTGGCTATTCCGGCAACACTGGACATAGTACAGGCGCACACTTACATTTTGCTGTAAAAGAGGGAGGACGCTTTATTGATCCCTCCCCCTATATAGACTTTATCCAAAACATGAACAATCCTTCATTTTTAGCAAAAATGCAACATGCTTCTGATACTGTAACATTGAATGGGACACAATTTATTCAAATGATTTCCGACACCTTGTCATCAATAAAGTTTCAATTCATACACATCTTTGTAGGGGAAGTCAATTATTATACCCTCCTCTTGCAAATAATGAAGAAGTCTTTCCAGTTCCTTGCGTGTCATACCAGTTTTCTGTATGACATACTCTGGAGTATTTTCTAATCGAATTTCCCATGAAGGTTTTTCATAATCTTGCCAATACATTAGCGTTTTCTCCCTTGATCGATAATTTGTTCAATATATTCTTCAACACCTTTTTTAAACAAATACATGACGACTAGCATCTCCTTTTGTGTTATGTTGCTGTTTATATATTCTCCAATAATGAGGTGGGTTATACATGACAAAAGAAAAACTGATTGAAGTACCAGTAAGATTAAGGGAATCAACATTACAATTTATTGAAAACATCGTGGAATACGAAAACAAGAAAAATCGCTTATTTAATAAAGATAAACCATATACAACTGTTGAAGATTTTATAGCTGGCTGCTGTATAGAAATCATTAGAAAAATTGAGACATACAATGAAAAAATTGTTCATGGATTTGATATTACTGGGGAGTACAAATTAAAAAACAACATCAAAAAAATTCTGAAAGAGAAAAACATAAAACAATTAGACCTTGCTGAACTAACGGGATTAGATAAATCCACCATCAATCTTATTGTCAACAATCGCACTCAACCAACATTAGAAGTTTTTCTTAAAATATGGGCTGCACTTGATTTTCCACCAATCGAAGAAATGTTTTACAAAGTGCCAGAATAGGCACTTTTATTTATTTGAATCGGTTCAATAAAAATAAAAAAATTTTGAACGGACAGGCAAAATATGTAATTTAAAGCATAATGTATACTAACAACAACAAAAGGAGTGTGAACATCATGTTAACGACATTAATTGGCATTCAAACAATGTGTGTAGTGACATCAACAGTTTATATTAGCTATAAAATTGCGAAACAGACATTAAAAAATACAGTTCAATTAACACTAATCAAAAAACAAGGTAAATTTAAATATTACCGAGTAGGAGGAAAATAAAATGGAAACAGGTGTTTTTGTTGTTACTACTAAGTTCATTCTTAAACTTGGTTTATTGTCTGGATTAGTGCTAGGTCTTAATGCAGGATTAAACTACATCCATTCTGTTCACATTGATCAAATTAAAAGAAATAACAAAACAAGAAAGGAGCGTGCTTATAATGACTCCAATCTTGACGATCTCCGCGAAAAACTTGCAGCAAGGGGTTAAATATATTCCTTTTCAAACAGAATATAATAAAGAAAATTTTATACATCCAAATCTAATCAAGGAGGTGATGAGTTTAAGACCATCCGAAAAGAAGAAGATAAAAAAGACGGCAAAACAGTTCATAGTAACTGCAACATCGTTTTTGGCACTCATACTGCCAACAATAGCTTCAGCAACAACGACAGAGGTTGTAAATACAATTCCAACAACAATCGTAGACAATCCAGCAGAAGCAACGTTTCCAAAAGAAATCATCAGTTTAGTAAAATGGGTTCTAACAATATCGGTAGGGATCGGAGTATCACAAGCATTAATCATGTTGGTAATGTCAGGGATGTTAAGAATGATACCAAACTCAAAGATAGAAAAACTTGTGAAGGAATGGAACAATGCAATTCTACGAGGATTTCTTCAAGTCATTATCGCAGCTCCATTAATTCTTCTGATTTGGTTTGTAGCAAACAAATTATTAGGCACTTCAGGTTGGTTTATAAGTCCATTCTAAAACTCATCAAAAAACTCGCTATACCTTTTACAGTAGTGTCTACATCTTCATTATTCTTTACTATTCATCAAGCAAAAGCACAAACAATTGGCGAATGGCTATATGAAAGAGGAAACATAAAAAACAATCCATTTTCTAAAGAAAATTTACAAAATGAAGGAACACTACAAAAAATTCAAGAGTCATTAGAACAGTGGGAAACAATATGGCAACAAATCAATAAGGGAATCGAATGGTTTAATCATTTACCTGAACACATTCCTCAAATGTCTGTTAATTTACTGTCATGGATTTACGAATTGCTATCTAAATTCATATTAATTACGCCAATTTGGTTATTTAAAAACGCATGGTTCTCTAATACAACACTTGTATTTTCTATCCTTTCAGTAGCTGTAGTGATCATCTTGACCATCATCGAAAGCCTTAAAAAAATGTATAACCACAAAAGCATTCACTATACGAAATTCTCCACTATTCTAAAACGATTCCCTGTTGCTGTGGCAGGAGCAGGATTTGCGCCAATTCTTTATGAAAAAGCATTTGAATTACTAAACAAATTATCACAATCCATCTCATCAATTGGAAGAAGTTACATTGCTAAAGAACAAGCGATCACTTTTAATTGGTCAACATTAGACTTAATTGCTGTCATTGGTTTTGATCTTGTATTAATTAGCTTACTTTTCCCGATATTCCTGAAAAACGGACGCAGATATTTTGACATTCTTACTTTAGGTACATTAACACCATTAGCATTAACCACTTGGATTTTTGATGATTACCGCCATTTATTCCATAAATGGTGGAAACATATGAAACAATTATCATTAATGCAGATTACCTACTCCATCTTCATTTGCTTATTGGGAGTTCTCATCTTCGGAACAAGAAACTTTACACCAGAAGGCGCATTTGTATTCATTGTTAAACTAATGATTATTGCAGGAGGCTTATGGAGATTAGCAAATCCACCTACTTTTGTATTGGCAGCAGGGGATACGGGTAAAGATTCATGGTCAATTGGCAAAGAGTTAATCAACACTTTCACCTTAAAGAAATTTGTTCCAATTGAATTCTTTAACAAAGAAATTAAACCACACATTGATAAATACAAACAGAAAAAGTAAGAAGAAAAAGAGTACATTGAATAATTGATTAAGAAAAATTTAGAAAGACTTAAAAATAAACAATAAGGAGTGAAAAATAATGACTGGATTAGAGGTAATCTTGATTCTTAATACAACAATGATCGTTACAAATCTAACTGTATTGATGATTTTTAGCAATAACGTCATCAAAGGAATGAAAGCAGATGTTAACCGATATTAAAACGAACTATAAAACTTGGCAAATAGATAAAATTGATGAAGAACTGTTAATGAAAATATTCAATTCCAAATTAACTGGTGTATGGGGTGTAGAATACAATGGGCGTGATTTATGTTTAATCACGCCCCCGTATATCCGTATTCAAGAAGCCGCTAACAATTGTACTTTTGAAAATTTACCTTCAACTAGCTATTCTATACGATTAGCATTCCCTACATTCTTACCGTTACTACACGACCAAACCATACAATTGTTTTCTAAACTACAAGGTAAACCTATATTCATACAATTTCTATTTAAAAAAGCAAACCAAAATCAAATGTTCAACATTTTAGATCAATATGAAGATTATCTAAACGGATTAGATTCACCTAGTTACAACAAATGGATACGAAAGGGGCAGAAAAAAGTCATATCTTTCTTAGAAAGGTTCACAGAAATCGAGCAAAGAGAGCGCATTTTAGAAGCCGAAGAAAAAATATTATCATGTTGTTACTTTTTCAACATCCGACTGTTTGTTGATGAAGATATATCAACAATCCAAACTATCTTCAATAAACTAAGTTATTATAATGAATTTGTTATAGAAAAAGAGCCGAATTTGCATCAACTTACTACCAATCGAATATTTGACAACACTTACAGACAAATCTTATCTGAGCATGAAATCAAAGCATTATTATGTGATGAAATCAGTAAAACAATTGAACAAAAACAAGAAACAGAAACCATTGAAATTATATCTACACATCAATCAGCTATTCAATTATTGCCGATTGGTCAAAAAATGGAGAGACAATTAGATGAAGAGTTGATTTATGAAATTCCAAAAGCATTACAAAAAGCAAAAGTAATCAAAGATCATAAAATTGAAATCATTGACACAGAACTAGGCGCAACTGTACAGCGAGTCACCTTTAAGATTCCAAAAGGATTAGTGTATTCCGACATCAAAAGACGATATGAAGACATCAAAGCAGCAATGGCAACTGATTTATCTATCATTCAAGGGAATGAACCGAATACAATTACATTCCTTATCCCTTGCAAGCAACGTGATATTATTTATCTTAAAACAATCCTTGAAAACCATGATTTTATTAAATTTGCAGAAGAAAATCCGTTACCGTTCACATGTGGAATAGATATGTATAATCAACCTGTATTCAAATGTTTAACAAAAGCCCCACATTTACTGATAGCCGGAGCAACTAACAGTGGAAAATCTATATTTGTTAATGCATTACTTATTACACTCATTTTATTACGTTCACCAAAAGAATTAAAAATGTATCTCATTGATCCAAAAAAAGTAGAATTTACTCAATATGAAGGTGTTACTCATGTTGAAAAAGTTGTAACTGATATGACTGAAGCAGTTAATACATTAAATTTCCTAGTAAATGAAATGGAAACAAGATATGAATTAATGTCTAAAGCAAAAGTAAAAAATATTGCAGGTTACAATAAACAACATAAAAATAAACTACCTTACATCGTGTGCGCTATAGATGAATACAACGATTTAAAAATGCAACATCCAGAAGTTGAAGAACTAATTGAACGTCTTGGTCAAAAAGCAAGAGCGTCAGGCATTCACCTTATTATCTGTACACAAAGACCTGATAAAGAAGTAATGAGTGGCGTAATAAAAACTAATCTTCCTTCAAGAATTTCGTTCCGTCTTGACAATTCTAATGAATATAAAACTGTATTTGGAACAGGTATCCCATATCAATTACTTGGTTTTGGTGACGGTGTAGTGAAATACATTGGTCAAACAGAAGAATTTATTCGATTCCAAGCCCCTGTCATTACATTGGATGAAAATGAAGAGGTGGAGTTTTTTGAAAACTTAAAGAGATACCTAAAAGGCGAATTCGTACCACACGAAACCGTTATTGAAGAACCACCAATCTGTCGGCTAAAACGCATAATTGCCGACACTAAAGAAACAAGGGTAAAAGAACTACAACAACAAATGGGAATACGGACGGCAGAAGTAGCTGAATTGATGAAACAATTAGTGGAAGAAGGCTGGTTAGAAAAAGAGAGCAGGGGTTATAAAATTATTGCAAATGAGGAGGAGTTAAGCAAATGGAAAACACATTAAAAGCGTATATCTTATTAAATTGGGAACAAGAATGGGATTGTGACACAAGATATTTTGTAATTTTACCAAACGGAGATGTTTTAGGATATGATTTTGACACAGAAGCATTTTACCTTAACAACTATTGGAATGAAATCAGCTACGATGAAGCTATGCGAATGTTAAAAGTATTAGCTTAATCAATATAGACCACTCAAAACGAGTGGTCTTTTTATTCTTGACATTTAATTTAAATAAATTATAATAATACTATACGATTCAGTTAGGAGGTGGTTTTTTGTTATTTTTCTCAATATAAATATTGAAAAAATCGAGTGAAGTCTGTTGGGTAATGGTTTTATATTAAGCAGGTTGGTTATATTGATTTTTTTATTTTGTAGAATAGATTTTTTAAGTAAATTATAATAAGGGAGAGTGTTGTTATTGTCACAAGAAGTAGAATTAAAGGTATTGGTGGATAGAAAAATTTATTATAACGAAGATTCATCTTTTGGTGTATTTGCTGTCAAACCGTTAACCAATAAAGATCAAATTCAACTAAACCGATACAATAATATTACTATTCGTGGCACAATGCCTGAATTATTTGTTGGTAAAGAATATGATGTTATTGTTACTGAAAGCAACCACCCAAAATACGGACATGGATATGACATTGTAATGGTCAAATTCAAGAGACCAACAACTGTGGAAGACCAACAATTATACATACGCACTATATTGCACCCACGATATGCAGAAGCAATTATTGCAAAATATCCAAACCACAAAATTATTGATATGATTCAAGATGGTACATTCGATTATAAAGGCATTAAAGGAATTAAAAAGGTGAGATTTGAAAAAATCAAAAGAGATTTATTAAGCAACTTAGAAATTCAAGATATATTAGTGGATTTGCATGAATTAAAATTAACACCGAAACAAGCACAAAAAATATTAGATCACTTTGGAAGTGCATTGTTAGCTACCAAAAAGATTAAAGAAAATATTTATTGTTTGACAAATATACATGGATTTGGATTTAAAAAAGTGGACGCTTTTGCATTAAATCGTGGAGATGATAAACATCATAAGAATAGAATTACCGCTGGAATTAAATACATATTGGAACAAGAAGAACAAAATGGTCATTCATGGATTACTTTAGAGGATATGCTGAATGAAAGTGAAAAATTGTTAGAGATTGATAGGGTACATATACATAAACTGCTTGATGAATTAAAAAATACAGACCAAAAAGAACTATACATAACCGACAATAAAGTTGCTTTATATAGAAATTACTTTTATGAAAAGCGAATCAAAGAAATATTGTTTGATTTATTACAAACTGAATCCATGATTAAAGTAAAAGATGTTGATAAACGAATTGCTGCTATAGAGAAAGCAAATAATGTAACATATACCCATGAACAAAAACAAGCAATACGGTTAGCTGTAGAAAATAATGTATTTATTTTGAATGGCAAAGCAGGTACAGGGAAAACGTTCACGTTAAAAGCGATATTAAAGATTCTTAACCAATACGATCATATTTGTTGTGCATTAAGTGGCAAAGCGTCTAAAATCATGAGTTCTCATGGATTAAATGCAATGACTATACATAGAGCATTAGGATATAACGGAAAAGGATTTACTTTTAATCAAGATAATAAATTGCCATATCCCATCATTGTTGTAGACGAGGCAGGTATGAATTCTAACTATATCATGTATCAATTATTGTCTGCCGTAAAAGAAGGTTCAAAAGTAATTATTGTTGGCGATTCAGGACAATTATCACCTATTGGAGCAGGTAATGTATTTGATGACCTGATTCAATCTGGTGTGTTTCCAATGCAGGAATTGACTATTGTTCAACGCCAAGCACAGAAGTCAGGGATTTTATCTTGTGCTAATATAATTAGAGATGGGAAACAAATTCTTGGTAATGATGAATTTGGTAAGCATGTATTTGGAGAATTAAAGGATTTTGTTGTGTTGTCCGAAAGGAATAAAGAAAATATAATAAATAAAGTATTATTGATTAGTGAAAAATATAAAAATAAAGTACAAGATTTTCAAGTGATATGCGGTGTAAAAGAGCGTGGCGACCTAAGTGTAAAGAAATTGAATATAGAATTGCAGCAAATATTTAATCCAGATGAGAAACCTTGTATTTCAAGAAATGGTTATTGCTACAAAGCAGGAGATAAGATTATTCAAAATGGTAATAATTATGAAGCTGGTGAAAATGGAGATATTTCTATTTTTAATGGTACGATAGGGTACATTGTAGATGTCCGTAAAGCTGAAGATGTTGGGAAAGACCAGTTGTATATTCAATTTGAGGATATAGATGAGGTGGTTTGTTATGAAGGAGATGAGATTGATCAAATTGAACTAGCTTATGCAATTACTTGTCATAGAAGTCAAGGTTCAACTATTCCGATTGTGTTGTTTGTGTTTGATTATTCTTCTTATACTTTATTAAGCCGACAATTTGTGTATACTGGAATAACCCGTGCGAGTAAGGGATGTATTATGTTGTGTGAACATAGAGCTTTGAGATATGCAATTAGAATAGATCATAGTGGGAAGAGAAATACGTTTTTGAAGGATATGTTGATGGAGAGTAGGTGACGACCTACTCTTTTTTTGTTTATCGTGAGGTTGAAAATTGGTTATCGTGAGAGGTTGGGTGAAATATGTGAAAATGTTGATATGACAAGGATTTTTGAATGATTGGGTAGATTGAGACAGGTGAATCGATGGGTGTGTATCGTGAAAAGCCTTGTATGACAAGGGTTTTTGGTGGATTTTGAGGAGAAAATGGGTAAAATTGAGAAAGTGGGAAGTGTGAAAAATGCAGGAATATCAAGGGGTTTGCGATTGCATTTGCGATTGAAAATGGGTGATTTTTGGTAGAAATTAGAAAAATTTTTTGGTAATCGACTGGAAAATTTTAAGGGTGCATGAGAGAATGTGCTATGCCAAAAATTTCCATTTATTTCCATTTTTAGGATGTAAAACAGCCCCGGATACCTTTTGAATTGCCTGCATAATGTTTGTTATATAGGAGATTGCTCTCACCATCATTTTTATATTTCATTCTCACATGATCCATCTTGCAGCCAATAAAAATCCCATTTAATCCCAACAAAACTGACCAAAATACAAATTTAGTCATTTGGTCGGTTTCATAACAAGCCGAGGCAGCGCGATGACATCAATATCAAAATAAGATAAATATATAATAAATTTATCTCAAATTGATATTAAATTTCACTCACACTCTACCCACATCCTTTCCACAAACTTATCCACATTATAAACAAGTTATAAAAAAAGTATTGACTCCCAAATCAAACTAAATTATAATAATAGTAAAGTAACCCAAAGGAGATGATCATCATGTTTCAACCGCTCAAAGGGCTCGAACACTCCAAACGCTACCTAAAAGACAAAGAATATCGCCAACAATACAAAGCATGGGAGAAACAGCAAACCGAAAAAATGATCACTACACTATCCAAATACCAAGCATGCACAATCAAAACTGACTTTCTAACTTACATCATTTCACCATCTTTCTATGACAAAACGTATCAAATAACCGACTTTGACCGTAACATGCAACCGTTAGGACATCGTACATATGACACATTATCCGATCTAATAAAAGATAATATAATAATACTAAAAGGTGAAATCGCTGAATACATCTTAAAGGAGGAAATCGCATGAAAACATTATACATTAATCCTTTACATCCTTCATTTACTCCTGAAATGAAAGAAGCATTTCAAAGCGGTTATACAGTCCTTTGCGCTCAACGCCCTTTCCCATGCGATCATTCATGGCAAGCCGATTCAATAGGCAATGGTATATTTTACGGTTACATCAAAGACATTGACAATGCACCATACAAAACAGACCTTGAACGTTTAGACGTTGCTATCATTCAAATACGCACAAATGAGGATATTATCAAACTCATCGAGCAAGAATGTATAGAAAATGGCACAACCTTACAAGAAGTATTAAAATATACGACATTATCAGAATTAGCCGATGATCTGGGATACTGTTATATATAGAGTAGTAAAAACTACTCTTTTTTTATTTGATAAAAATATAATAATACTATTGACTTTAAACTATGCAAGCATTAAAATATAAGTAAGTAAATAATTAAAATTATAATAAAGGAGTTATTACAAATGGAATTCATTAAAAATGGTAAAGAATACATCATGCTAGTAAATGGGAAAGAAGTAGGCAAAATTTACAAAGACGAAACAAGAAACTACAATTTTCAAATAGTAGCAAAATTCAACTTCGAGATAAAAGGATATAGAAACGAAGTAGCCGGGAAAACCTACAAACAAGTAAAACAAGAAGCGGAACAAATGTACTATAGACTAATGGACATAAAGAAAAGACTTGGGCAACCTTGTTAAAAGGTTGCTTTTTTTATTTAACAAAATTATAATAAATGTTTGACTTCACTAATTAAATACAATATAATAATAGTAAACAATACAAATCATTTCAAGGAGATGTTCACAATGACAAACTACATCGGCTTAACTCTATTCAATCCACAAGGCGAAAAAATAGAAATCGTTTCATATCTCGAACAATTCAACATGTACCAATTATATGAAAAGATAAGCTAGTCACTCGACTAGCTTTTTTTTATTTAACCAAATTATAAAATACCATTGACACCAACCATCATTTTATTATACAATAAACTTTAGGCACATAGAAAGTAGTGATCATTAAACACCAATAAAACCAAACACCAAACTAAAATATAATAAAAGGAGGTTGATTCATGAATCTATCCAACATCAAAGCAGGTCAAACATTTAAAAACTACAAAGAACTTTGCAGCGTATTAGGTGAAAAAGTAATGGCAGGAAACTCCAAGAAAGCACAATTAAAAGAATGGGAACGCTATTTCTCATATACAAAAGACGGTCACAAATTTATCATTACTGAAATATACAACGAGCCAAAAGAAAGAGACGATAAGCGTATATTAGGCAACAATGCAGCTTATTATATTGATTACATAGAAATATTACTTCTTAATCTCTTTGCAGAATATGCGGAACAGGAACAACGAACGTTATTACTTTCAAAAAGTAAACTTTTATACTTATTAAAAATGATTAATACTAATTACTTATTTTATCGTGACAAAACTAATAAACTATCTGAATACATAAATATTTCAGAGGAAGAAATAAAAGATTTCTACGAATCATCGAATAATACACTTACAAGCAATATAGAAACCGCATTAAGACGTTTACGTCAACAATCACTGGCACATTGGTCATATGTAACCGCAATATGTTATTTAGATTCACAAATAGAAATAAATGAACTAGGCAAGGTAAAAGTAAAGAGATACAAAAAACCGATTTACAATGATCAAGAAATTGAAGGAGAACAATATATATACGAGCCATCTAATCCAACAAAGCCAGTACATCGATACAAAAAGGCAAACGATGAAGAAATAGAATTAATCATGGAAACTGAAAAAGAAATACTTGAAAAGTATGGTATAGATACAACTAATTACTATAAAGAAGCAACTAAACAAGAAAAAGAGAAAAAATATTATATAAGAGAATTATATAAAAAGGGATTAGCTAATAAATTTTATAAAGAAGTAAATGACATTCTTTTCGAGCGTGCTAATATCCTTTATTATTATGACGCTTATTATATCGTATTAAATCGCAAATACATAAACAGAGATAAGGAATTAATACATAATAAACTGGAAGTAATGCAAAAGGCAATCTATGAGGAATTACTTAATAACGCTGTTAAAGAACGCATAATAGAAAATGCTGAAAAGCGTCACCAAAAAGCAAAGGAAATTGATGATATATTTTTCGACTTTAATTATTTTCCCGAAAACAAAAACGAGCTATTGCTTGCTAGAAGAAATGAAAAGTATATAGAAAACACTAAAACACTTACAGAAACATTGATTGATAAAGATAAGAAGCGACTCGATCATAAATTTTAAAAATTGAACAATATAACCTTATATATACTAGATGAGTATTAATAACCTTTAAATGTTCATTTTTTTATATTTTACTTAATTAGGAAAGTAATTAGCCAAATTTTTATCTATCCAAGAGTAGCACCTTCCCGCTACTCTTTTCCTTTCTCCTCATAACTCAACGCTCGCTACGCTTCGCGTTTCGTCATTCGTGACTTTCGGCAAAGAGCGCCGAAAGTCATTTTTATTTATCTAAATTATATAAATATCCTTTACATCCATCACAATAAACATTATAATTATAAGTAAAGGAATTAATAAAATTATAATAAATCTAAAGGAGATGGTACATAATGAGACGTAATAAATTACAAATGAAGTGGATGCGTGAAGAAGTAACCGAATATCTTTTAAAAACTAACAACGATCCGCATGCTGCATGGGATTTATTCATTAAAAGACACTTACAAGCAGGCATAGAAATTCCTGAATGGATTCACGGAAAAAAGGATTTTGTAAAAGTATCTAAAGAGCTGGAGCAATTAGGATTTGTAAAAAATGAAATGGAACAAAAAGAGGAGCAAAGAAAGCAGGCAATGAACGTATTAAAGCAAATGTCTACAAAAGAAGCTCGTAAACTATGGAGTAAATTCAGAAACCAATTAACAAAAAACGAAGAATTGATACTTGTTGATTTGATTAACCTAATTTATGCTAATGAATGGCAATATATCGAAAATCAACATTTAGATTTACTTATTAAACATAATATGATTCCACTTGATATGGCTAGCTAATTGCTAGCCATTTTTTATTTAACTAAATTATAAAAGTATTGATATTTATATGATATAAGTGTATAATATAAGTAAGTAAAATATATAAAAGGAGCGACAAATTATGAAATGTGCCGCTTGTAATCGTCCAATCGAAAAACCGCTTTTTTGGAATGGTCGACCATACGGAAAAGAATGTTGGAAGCGCGTCGCGTTGCCGGAGATTGAACGCATGAAAATTGAACAAGAAAAATTCCGGCTGTTCGTTGCTCGAGTCAAAGCTAAAGCAATTTATGAAGCTGTTAAACATCATAATGATCAATTTATACAGTCGGTTTGTCGCTATTATGAACAAAAAAACTTTATCAGCCGCAAGCAAGCAGAAGTAATTTATAAAAAACTTTCGTTTGCGGAAAAATTAGAAATAGTCAAACTTGCATATGCAAATGGATTGTATGAATTAGATATAATACACTTCTTTGACATCGTATTAAGAGTTAAACCAAAACGACATGAAAAAGAAGTTCTGATCAGTTTTCTTGAAGCCGATCAAAAGATATACAAAATATACAAATATATTAAAGAGGAAGGCATAACATCTATATATGATGTTTCGGATGATGAGAAGGAAGAAGTTTACCAGATGATGAAGGAGGTTTCACAATGACACACGAAAAAGCGCTGAAAATCTTTATGGAAGCGATGGAAACAGGATCAACGATGCAACAAGCTTCTAACATTGTATACAAGGCATGCATAGAAGCAGGTGAAAGCCTGCAAGATGCTGACGCAATAGCATATATTGCAATGATGGATTATTTAAAGACTAGCTGACCGCTAGTCATTTTTTATTGCTTTGATCTATTCAAAAAATCTAACTAAAATATAAAAAACTATTGACTTATCACCTAATCACCTGTATAATAATAATCAGATAAGGCAATAAAAACTAAACAAGAGCCAATAAACCGAGCGGAGCTGGCGACGATCTCGAAAGAGGGAGCAGCACCATAATACATGTGACGGTCACGCGACGACAGTTTGCTGGCTGTTGTTTGGTTTTTATTAAAAATTATAAGGAGGAAATGAAAAAATGAAAAAAGAATTTACACGTTTAAACTTTTCGATTTCTGACCGTGTAGAAGAATTCGTTCGTGACAAAGAGGAAATGACTGGTGAAATGGTTAATCAAATTAATATGCATGAATTTAATATATATGAATTTGATCGTTTACTCGATGAATTTTTCGAAGAATAAGCCGAAACAAGGGAAGTTATTCCCTTGTCGTAGCAAGATGGCAACTTGCTACCTGACGATGGCAAGCCGATAAAATATTACTTTTAAAGAAAATTATAAAAAGGAGTGTTTAGAATGATTATTATCAACGTATCACAATGGGATGACAAAAAGGAAATGAATGCTTACATTGACAAAATGATCAATGGTCTAGGCATTAAGGTAAAAATGGAAAAATGCTACTCAATTATGCCGGATGAATACGAAGCATATAAACAGCAATACGGCGACATGATTCTGTTTTAATACTTAAAGCATTAAAAAAAGGAGATGATCATTAATGATGAAAGTCTACGCTTTACTTATTAGAAAATGGATGGATGAATTGCAAGAATATCAATGGGATGGCACAATTGAACACTTTGAGAAGCAGGAGCGAAAGCAGCAAGAATACACTTATAAAATGAATAAGCTGTATAACAGACTTAAACGCGAATATGGCTTTGACAAAGAGAAATTCTATGCGTTGCAAGATCAAGCGGTGATGATGTGACACCATTTCTGCAGGTGTTCACAATAACAGCCGAACACCTGCAACCTAACTAAATTTATCAACTTTAAAATGATTTTATAGGAGGTCTTCACAATGCTAAGTGCAATATTTTCATTTAACTACACGAAAAACGGGATGACTATTTTTGATAATCCAACATTTAAGCCTAAATTTAAAGAAATCACAAACTTTAATGAATTATTTACGATTTCAGCAAATGAATTTTATAGAATCACTGATACATTGTTAACCGTTAAGTTGATCAAAAGAAATTTACCGGAATTACATTTATTTAAACATTATGAAGGTGATTATTATATTAGATGCTCTATTATTTATTTGGACTGGTATAAGGATGCAAAAGAACTTGAAACAGATTTATTAAAATTAGAAAATGAAGATATTAACAACATGTGTAGTATGCATGACAAATATCAAAAATTAACAGATTGTTATAAATGGTCAATATACAAGTTAAATGAATTTATTGATTTTCATAACTCTAAATAAAATCAGTATTTCATGAGATCAATTCGACTAAAATATAATAAAAAATATTGTTGACAGCTAAATAAAATGGTGATATACTATAATCAGAAAGGTTAAAAAAATTAAAAATCGAAAGGGGAAATTTAAAAATGGAAGCATTTTTGGGAACGATGAATGGAGGTAGAAAGTTATGAAAGTCCAATTTTCTGTTGATGCTCGCAAATACTTTGAAGCCGAAGCCGACCGGCTTGATCAAGTCCGCGGCGACGACGTTGTATACGTGACTATCGACTTTGAGAACCGGACAGCTGATTTCGTCTGGTGTGGATTGAACGACAATCCGGCGAATTTTCCAGCAGAAGAAGATGATTTCGACGCGGTAGTCGAACTATGGGAAGAATTGGGTTTCCCGAACGAATTGGCAGAATGGTTTGAAATCCGCTCACCGTTCCGCGATGTCCGGCTTATCCGCTCCCAGCGGACAGGGGAGCTTGTCGGGTTGTCTCATGACGCTTGGGACGGTGAAGAATACGATGGCATCGTCTATACGGATGAATACACACCGACAAGCTTGCACGTCCGCATCCGTCCCATCACAGTTGAATATCGACCGGATGAGTATGTGATCATTGATTATACTGATCGCTGACCGTTGCTGGTAGACGTGCACTTTTAAAAATGATCGCTTCTCTTACAGTCGGCATAAGGGAGCTTGTGCCGACGATAAGGTGAGTGATCCCAAAAAAAATAAATTAAAAAAAGGAGTGTTTAAAATGTTCGCAATCTACACTTATAATTCACAATTCGCCGTTGATCGAATTGAAGAAGGAGCAGAGCTCTATTATCAAATTGTCGAAGACACTGACGAAGCAAGAGAAGAAGCGAAAGCACACGGGAAAAAGTTTGCTCATCTGTTTGAAGAAAAAACAGATGAATATAACAATGTTTATTATAAGTATGTGACAAGCATAGTTATGCAATAATTCCATAGCTTGCAGGGATTGAATTCCCTGCAAGCGAATTGTAATAAAATGAGTGTCTAAAAAGTGTTTTAGACATTGATTTTATTACAATTTAAAAAAAGGAGATGATAACATGTATCAAGCAATTTATGTCCATACGGGAGCTTATGATGCGGTTATCACGGAAAAAGGAGTTTTTCCGGTTGATGAACGAACTTTATATTGCTTTCTTAACGCTTCATCTCTTAATGATGATTTCTCGGACTGGGAAGGAGGATGGGAAATCAATTGGAATAACAATGACAATATTTGGGATGTTGCCCTCGACATGGGCGACATTGTCGCCTACTATGACAAAAACAATACTTTGCGAGTTTGCGATAAAGATTTGTGGAAAGAACGTTTACTGTTTTGGAGTGACCGATTGCGTCAGTGAATCCCGAGTTTTAATCCCTCATAGGTACGATAAAAACACGATTTTATATAAAAAAGGAGTGAATAAAATTGAACCATACATTACAAGCATTAGAAAACTTTAAAAAAGCATGGTTACAATTAATGGAGGAAGTCGAAAGCGAAAACATTGACGCTGATTTATTCGCCGAATGGTATCCGTTTGAAAAATCATTCGATGATTTATATTTAGATGTTGAGGACTGGATTAACAATATTAAGCAAGGAATTCTCGACCGATCATAAAAAGATCGGTTAATTTTTTGTATCAAAATATAAAAAATGGTTGATTTTTGAAATGGAAAACAATATAATAATATTGAAAAATATAATATGGAAAGTGAGGTAATAAAAATGGCGATCATCTATAACTTTTCATCATATTACGCAATTAAAAAGGAGCGCGAGGAACTAAAAGAAGCATACGAATTTTTAATAAATGAAGTCTACCCAAACCTAACCGATGATGAAATTAAGGAGCTTGCCTATGCGGAAGAAGTAGAGCCAGTTATAGATCGGTTACTTGCTAAACATCGCTTGAAAGAATACTTCCTAATCGTATGACTGGAGCTGATACAATGTACATATTCCCACCATAACGAGCAACCTTTTGCCAATATGGTAGAAGGTTGCTTTTATTATTTTTTCACATTCAGCCAATCATTTTGTTTCCCTTCACCTATCCACTTCACACGCTCCCATACGCTTAAAATCGCCCAATTTTGCGTTTTAGATAGTACCCTAATGCTATACCATTTAAACGCTGCAAAATGCGAAAATAAGCCGTTTATGTGCGTTGAAAACGATGTTACTTTTATAATTTAGTCGTTGACTTTAGTAATTAGCAGGTTTATAATGTACTTGTAGGGAAAATATAATAATAAAGGAGATGGTTTAAATGATGATCGTACTTAAAAAAATTAAACGTAACAATGACAAGGAGTTTAAAATTTGGCGCAACAATGTGAGAGAAGGTCTAAAAGAGATTAGGGAAGGATATGGATATTTAAGCATAAAAGGAGATCGTCAAACATTAACCGTTTACCCAAAAACGCAAGAAGAAGCAAGAGGTATTAAAATGATTGCAAATAACTACGCTATCCCGTACACTGTCCACTCTTAAAGAGTGGGCTTTTGTTTTATATAAAAAGTTGATTTTATTAAATGACCATGATATAATTTAAGTAAATTATAATAAATTATATGGAGGTAGTTAATTATGATGAACACAAAAGAAACAGCTAAAAAAATCCGTCAAGAGTTAAAAGAAAAATTTCCTTTTACAAAGTTTTCTGTACGTTGCGAACGTTCCGGCTCGATCAATGTTAGATGGACCAATTTCCCTACAGAAAAAGCCGTCGAAGAAGTCATTTCAAAATATGAACAAGTGCAACGTTGCGAAGTAACAGGTGAAATTCTGTCAGGTGGTAATTTATTCGTTTTCACTCGTCAAGAATGGACTAACGAACTAAAAAACAAAATTGAAACGGAAGTCCGCGCAAATTATGGTGAATCTTATTTAAATGACCGCGCTTGCTATTATAGAGCATTTAACGAAACAGCCGAAAAAATGTATTTAGAGTATTTAGAAGCACTTGAGAGCCAAAAAGAAGCTCAACAAGAACAGCCGAAACAACCAAAAGAAGCCCAACAAGAGCCGCGACATTCAGAAGCACAAGCTAAATACACACTAAACGAACAATTAAACGGCATCGAAATTTCTTTTACAAGCATACCAAGTGAAGAAGTAAGAAACGAGCTAAAGGCGCAAGGTTTTCGCTGGAGTAAATACAAAAAAATATGGTATGCAAAACAAACTGCTGATCGTTTACAATTCGCGAAAATGTTAGCAGGTGAGGCAAAAGAACAAATGGAAGAAGTAGCGGAACAGTCGGAAGAGCAACAAGATCCACAACAAGTCGAAACATTAGCGGACGCTTACAATGCCCATAAATCACTTATTGATTTAATCGCAACAAATAGACCGTTTAATGACGCTCTGCGTATGACAGACTTGAAACCTTATATCGTTACTTTGCAAAATGCCTACTATGACGTCAAAGAGAATAACAAATATTCATTTGTGCAACCTATTGACGTTTACAATGCCGTTAATGCTTTACAAAATAGCGAACTTTTTAATATCCTAAAGTCCGAATATGTAACCGAATCGGAACACGATAACACGCAACAAGCAAAAGAACGGTTACAAACTGAAAAAGAACAAACGCAAAAAATTAAAGTAAAATCAATTACATTTTTATGGTCTGAATCACCAGTAATTAAAGACGACACAACCGTTACAACATGGGAAGAAGCTAACAAAATTATAAAAGATATAGCTTTTAGAAAAGACACTGGTGGATATGACAAAACAGCTTTCCGCGTCGAATGGGAAGACGGTGGAAAATACGAAGGACGTATTGATGTACAAGCAAGCGATTTATACAAAAGCGCACCACTGTCCGAGCATATTGAAAACTTTGCTTTAACAATGGCAGGAATGAAAAAACCTTATAGCTGGACACAAGAACAATATGAAAGCTATCTAAACGCTTTAAAATCAGACCGTGAATCATGGAAAAACTTTCTTGATACTTACATGCTCTATGATGATGAAACACCAAAAAGCCCGACTGATCCAAGCGATCAGTCGGGCGAACGCAATAACAGCGCGGGAAATAGCGAAATAGCTGCAATAGTAGCAGAAGAAGAACAACCGCTTCAAGAAGTATTATTTTATCATGAAGACCTTTCAGAATGTCAAAACGCTAAAATTAATGAGATTCTAAACCGTCACAAAGACAATGACAAATTTACCTTTGTAGCTGTCTATCAGCGTCAAAATGAAGCAAAGCAAGCCGTTTTACATGTGAAAACGAATGAAGGCAAAGACCTATATATGTCTTTCCTTCTCGATGGTTCTTTTGCCTTTTCTAGTCATGAGTTAGATTATTATGATCGTCATGTGTATGGTATTAAGTTATTACATGAATTTACCAATAACAGCGACACCATACAGAAGCTAGGCAACGAACAAAAAGAAAAAGCTGTAAATGATACTATACAAGAAGCCCAAAAATTCAATAACAGCAACAACATGCACGAGCTAGGCATTTTACAAGAACAAAGCAACCATGACATAATGAACCATGACACAATGCAAGAAGAAGCCAAAAAACTCAATAACATGCCTGCAAACGAATCACTAGAAGACTTACAAGCCAAAATACTCAATAACAGCGAACAAGCGACAACGCTACAAGTATCCTATAAAATCAACGATGAAAAGAACGGCATAGAACTTTATTTTTCCGAAAAGCCAAGCGAAGCTATTCGGGAGCAATTGAAACAATACGGCTTCAAATGGTCACGTCAAGGTTTTTGGTATGCTAAAAAGACAAACGAGCGACTTAATTTTGTTCAGTCGCTCCTGTCTGATTCATATAACAGTGAACTAACAGACGAACAGCGAAAAACATTGTCAAAACGTCTAGAAAAGGATAATGTAATGCCTTTATGCTTATTTAAAGCTAAAAATAGCGATTCTATACTATTGGAGTGTATTAATACCAATTTAGACGAACAAAAACCGTTTTATTTCCTTATTCGTGCTAATGGTGAAGAAATTGGCAAAGGATATGACAGCGACATTTTAAATGATTATGTATTAATTCATTCATACGATACACATAACAGCCAAGATGTAGGCGAACGGGAAGCATATCCAGATATTAATATTGACGATATAGACACTTATGTCATTGATGAACGTCTACAAGAAGCTGAACATGCGGCAAGTTGGATTTTTCGAACTCAAAAACGAGATCACACAAAGGAAATACAAGAATTATTTACTCAATATAACAGCAAGGTCATTGACTTACTAGAACAAACCGACAACGAGCGCATAAAGTATTATCTTAAAAAGTCCCTTCAGTCATTTAAAAAGCGTTATTTTGACAACTATGTGAAAATATTGCGTCATCGTAGTGAGAACCCATCGTGGGCAGTGACCGGGCGCGGAAATTTAAATAAGCGCAAATATGACAAAGCGCTAAGCCGATATGATAAGTTAATACAGGAGTCCGTAGAACTAACAAAGCAAATAGATGCAACTATTAACAGAGCAAAGAACGAAATACAGAAAGAAAAAGAGCAACGTATAAAGGAAGCTGTTGAGAGTGTAAAAAATGAACTTACATTTACAGTCATGACAAAAGAAATCGAATACATGGGCTATAAAGAGCGTAAACGTGTCTATATGTACGGGGACTATTGGACAGCTCGTTTGTGGGGATGTTTTAGAATATTTAAAGGCAATCGAGAAATTCATGAAATGAAGTCAACCGATAAATTAGAGGATGCAAAACGATATATAGCTTATTTAGTGCAACAGGATAAAGAAAGTCAAAAAGTATCATAACAGCGCCACTACTGGCGAACGGGCTTATATGGCGTTTATGTGTGAAAATATAATAATATTTACAAATTAAATCGAACGCATAAACGCCATCCTATGCCTTAAAATTGACGTTTCCACATAACAGGCAGCAAAGAAGGTTGCTACGATATTTTAAGCCGTGTTCGTTTTTCGTACTAACTTTTTTAACATAACAGCGAGATTTAAAAATCATGGCGACTTTTACTTAAAACGTTTTTCGTTCTCACTTTTCAACATAACATCACAATGAAAATATTGTCAGTCATTTTTTGTAAACTTTAATAATAGGATTCACAGAATATCATGGGCTTATTTTAAGTATGAATGTTTCATGTACTTGCTTCTAAAAGCATTTAAAATGCTTTAAACTTTAAATAAAATCCATGTTTTATTGGGAGGTTAAAAAATGATCAAAGAAGTAAAAGGCGACTTATTACAAGCAACCGAAAACATCATATGACACCAAGTCAACTGTCAGGGCGTAATAGGTTTTGGATTGGCAGCAAAGATTAGAAATAAACATCCTATTGTGTTTGAAAAATATAAGCAGCTAGTAAACATGCATAACAGCAACAAAGAAATATTACTAGGTACAGTACAAGTAATAAAGGTTAATGAAAATAAATATGTTGCTAATTTGTTCGGTCAATTTAATTATGGCAGAGGTCAAAGATATACGAATTATGAACATCTATTTCAAGCACTCGAAACACTTAAACAGAAAGCAAAGAAACATAATTTAACTGTCGCTTTACCTCATGGTTTAGGCTGTGGATTTGCTGGAGGTGATTGGAACATTGTATGGAATTTAATAAATAAGGCTTTTGCAGATTATGAAGTAACGATTTATAAAATAGATTAATGTCATTTTTTATCATAACAGACAAACTTCTGAATCACTGGCTTATTTTTGAAAATCTAACATAACAGAAACTTTCTAAAATCACTAGCCATTTTAAAAGGAGTGTGTGCAATGGAAACAAAAATCATCACTGACCGTAAAGAATTAGCTAAAATTGAAACTTTCTTTCTCGAACTAACCGATCCATTTAGATATATACAAGATGAACACATTCGCAAACTTATTGAAGAAAAATCGTTGACGTTAATTAATACTATTCGCTACCTTCTTAATGAAAACGAATACTTGAAAAAGCATAAAACTACATAACAGCCAATAGTTTAACTTGCTGAACATTTTAATAAAATATAAAAAATGTTTATTTACTAACACACAAAACAAATGTATAATATAGTTAAATGAATCAAAAGGAGGAAAATAAAATGGATTTACAAACAAAAATTGAAAACAAAATCAAAGAGTACGAAGAACGATTCAAAGAAGCTCAGAAAGCCCAAGAATACGCTTCGGTTATGATTATTGGAGAAATTTTAATGGTGCTTAAAGAATTATTACAAGAGTAAATGTATAACCAACCAATAACAAGCCCTAGAGTTCTCCTCTAGGGTTACAAAATAAATTCACACTTTTAAAGGAGTTGATATAAAAAATGGAAGAAATCTTTTACACATATGATAAAAGATTTCGTTATGTAGTTATAGAGTACGAAAATAAATATTTTATTATTAATGAATACTTAACTGGCGATAAAGAATATCAAAGAAATTATGTTGTTTTTGAAAACCTCAATGACAAAGAATTAGCCTTTAAAATTGCTGAAGAAATGACTGACCTATACAATAACACAAAATATGAAACATATGAAGAAACTGTAAAGTTGTTAAAGGAATATATGGAAAAAGAATTATTAGGAAGATTATATGAATAATTATTTAATAATAGTCAATTGCTTTAAATGCTACTAATTTAAAGCAAAATATAAAATATTAAAAGCGTACCATAATAGGTACACTCTTGCTTGGAACATAAGAACGACGGTTGATTTTGAGATGTCAAGTAATATTGTAACAAATATTGATTAGAACGACAATAAAAAAGCGCATTCCATTTTAGGAGTGCGCTTTTGTCACCACTAAAAGTGTGAAGAAATGGTGTGTAAATGGATTATAAAGGATTGTTAAAGAAAAAGTCAAATTAGATCGTTTGGCGGCTGATAAATAATCAACCTTTTTGTTTTGAGTAAATTATAAAAATATATTTACAAGTAAATTTAATTCATGTTACATTAGTATTGAGTATTTTTTGGCAACCTTACAAGGAGGTGAAATATAGATACGGTTGCCTTAAAAAGTTAGGCAAATAGGAGGTTAAGCGATTATGCAAAAAAGTAAATATTATTTTTGTTATTCACCCACATTACATAAGTTTTTACATAATAAAAAGAAAATCCCATACATATGTGCAGCGCTTAGGGAGGACACTTTAGAGAAATTTTGGTTATATGAGAAAGATAGTACATTAGAACAGGCATTAAAAGAGTTTACAGCTATTTTTAAAAATTAAACAGTATTTTATGAAATGATGTGAAATAAAAAATACGTGAAATGGAGTGATATGATTGGAGAATAAAAAGAAGATGTATATCCAGATTCCCGATGAGATTATCCGTAATCAATGTGTAGATTTTAATCATTATGATTTTGGAGTTTATGCTTTACTTAAACATGCTTACTTTCGGAATCCCAAACAAGATAAAGATTGTTTAGAAATTGATCATAAATTCCTTATGCATAAGTTGTTTATTAGTGATAATAGAACGTTAAAGAAATCATTAAACACATTATATAAATATGAAATTATAAAAGAGGAAATTAAACGCCTTCCGACTAAAGGAGCGTTAAAAATAACATTTAATCCTCTTCCATTTAAAAGTAAATCATTTACACAGTTACCTTTATCATTAATTAATCAAGTTGAGTATATAGGATTGATTGGTTATAGATTACTTTATTACTATGAAAGTTTTATAAATAGAAAAGATGTAATCAGTAAACAGTTTTGTTTTATTGGTCAAGAAACAATACATAAAGAATTAGGTATTGACTTTAATACAATAAAGAAATATAACGATATACTAAAGAAACAAAAATTAATTACGATCAAAAAACATAAATTACAAGAAGATGGATATGATGAATTCGATAATTTAATTTATACAAAATATAATAATCATTATTATGTACATATAGACAAAATGTAAATACATAATTTTACCAATGCGCTCACGATTTTTCGTGGGCGCATTGTATTACTGATTCTTATTTGATTCTTAATTGATTATTATATGGTTATTATATTCTTATGTATATTATTATTAGGTCTGATTTGGTGCTGCACTAATTCAGATTTAGCTTTGAGTTTTAAATTTTTAGGTTTGCATATCGTCTATTACCTTTGCATGAATTCAGACCATAATCTTGCATGAATTCAGATTAGGTAAAGTGGATAAAATCTAAATAAATTATAAAAATAAATATTGTAATTAACAACAAGTCATGCTATAATATCATCAAACAAATCAAAAGGAGTGTGTTAAAATGAACGTACCTTATGGTGTTTGTGCCTGTTTGTATTCAGGAATCATTCATAAAATCCAATATCTTAAATCGCAAATCAAAAACGAACAAGGATTAACTGAAACCGATCTCCGACTATTTCAAAATGTCAAAGAAGCTGTAAATTGGTACAAAGAAAATTGTATCGTTTCATCAAGGTATATTGAAGAGGAATTTGCTACTCTCGAAGAAAATATAAACAAATTATAAAAATAAAAATTGATTTAATTTTTGGTTTTGTGTTAAAATTTAAATAACAAGAAAACAAGGGAAGGTGTAGAATATGAAAGATATGCTTGATCTCCTTCAAGAATTCGCCGAATTCGGCTATGTATTGCACGAATGTCCAATTTGCGGCGAAGAGTGCGAGCCAACAGAAATTGATAACGACAAAGCCTATTGTCCAGTGTGTGATGAAGTAGTTAATGTGGAAAGGGTGTTGTAAATGGATAAGGTAAAATGTACATTTTGTGATGGTAAGGGATATGTTGAAGTATATAATAATCTTGTTGATCGTATAATTATTGAAGAGGATTGTCCAGAATGCAACGGAAATGGTTATTATGTTGATTCTGATGTTGTGGAGATTCTGGAAATATCAGATAAAGAAAAATAAACAATGTTAAATAAAAAGAGGAGGTTTTGTAATGAATGATTTCCAAATGCACGAGAGAGCAAAAATCATTTCAGAAAGCATAAAACATTTAACGCCAACACATATGATTGTTGAAGAAATTATAGATGTTGATGGGTATATAATTGAAGAATATGATATTTATGATCTTTCTCTTGGCGCTATTATAGAGAGTTGGCAAACGTTTGAGGAGGCAATGCGATCACTTTCAATTATTAATTCTAATTAGACACATAAAGCGAAGGAAGGAGTATAAAGGCAATGGAGAAGAATAGAGTTCAGCAAAAAGCCATGATAAATGGCGCGGTTATAAATTTTGATTTTATGAAAGGAGATGTTGTTGCTACAAAAGAAGATTATGTCAAAGGCGTAGTAAAAAAAGTCGATAATCCTTTTGTTTATATCGATTGGATTGACGAGGAAGCTAAAAAGAAAAGAGGAGAGAAGTGGTTAGTAAGTAGCTTAATACGTGTTAATTCATAGTACGATGAAAATGTAAAACAAATAAACTCTCGATTTTATGCAAATTTAAATCAAAAGGAGTATCGCCATGCAAGAAAAAATTATAAAAAGCCTTCGTATTTTAAGCGTTGGAAAAAGTTATTGGACGCTTACAGTTGGAGATAAATATAGTAATTTAAAAATAGAAAAGATTATACAAGAAGATGACAATAAGTTTGTTGTGTGCCTTGAAAACGGTGATGATATTTATGTTATTTCAAACAATGTAATGATTTATCGTGAGTTAGTAAATAATTAAAGAATAGTTTTATGGAACGTATAACAGCACGCCCGATGCATTTTCACATGGATTGTGTGTCGGGCGTTTAATAAAAATATAAAAGGAGTGAAAGAAATGGGGTTAGACATTTATCTATACAAAATTGTCAATAGCAGTGATGAATTTCATGTGTTCGAAGGTATTGCCGCTGAAAAAGCTAAACAATTTTTAGGTGATAAAATAATTGAACGAAAAGAACGATATATTGATTGGGAAAATACATTTATTAAAAGAGGTTTAGATCTTAATAATTACAAATGGACAATGACGGATGAGAATGGTATATATTTCATTTCACTAAAAACAGATGAGAAAATTATGTTTCCTTTTGACTATCCATTCGAAACTTATGAAGCAACAGAGGTTGGAGTATTTGTTGAAGAAGTCGGTTATCAGAGAAAAGGAATGAAGGAATGGACGACCGTACTGCCTGACGATGTAGATGAAAATGGATTTATGACCATTTTCGAAAAAGATAAATTATTAAAATTGATACCTTATACAGAAGAATATTGTAGGGAGCACTTTAAAAAAGAAATTGTTGATCCGTTTGTTGAAGGTGAAACGTTTGTGTGGTTTTGGTGGTAAATTATTTTAATTAAAAGAGAGGGGAATATCTATGCCTCATGTACCATTTAGCGTATCACGTTTTTTATACCGTGGCATTATTGATGAAATTAAACATTTGCAGCGAATTATTGAGTTCAATGAATTAACTGAATATGAAAAGCAAAAATTAGTTGATCTTGAAGAGGCTATTCAGTGGTATCGAGAAAATTGCGTTGTCTCCAGTGACTATCTCCAAGAAGAATGGAAAAATATTAAAAATAAATTATAATAAGGAGTGGTTAACATGATGGAAATGTTTAAAGAAGTGGTATGTGATAAAGAAACACGATGGGCTGCTGTTGTATTTTCTGCTTTCTTTTTAACGTTGTTGTTTGGTGGGGCGTTATAGAAATATATGTTTATGTAAATAAATTATAATTAAGGAGGAATATACATGGTGTGTGGAGCAATTCCATATAGCAGTTTCAAGGAGAGAGTACAAATTATCAATGAATTAAAGAAGGAATTCAGAAAAGTCAAGATTATAGTTATGGATGATGTTGTGGTGTATAAAACAAATGAGAAGTACAGGGTTGTTAAGATTTGATTGATTCCCTTATTAAATAAAATATATAATAAGAGGTGTATAAAATAATGATTAAGCGATTCGAAAAAATGTATTATAATTTTTTAGTGACAAATAAAAACATAGATGATATTTTAGAAGAAAGTAAAATGGATTGGTTGCCTTATGTGATATGGAGCGGCATAATGATTATGATTGTAGTAGGGAATTTACTAACGGTCAAATAATCATTTTATTTGGATACAAAGGGATGATTTTATGGAGTGGAAAGATTTGATGAGTCAACAAAGAATGTGTTAGAACGGTGCTGGAGTATACATCATGATAATCCATGTAAATTTAGCGTCAAAATTGGTGAAACAGTGTATGGAGAAAAAATCACATATGAAACTTATGAAGAGATACTGAAATATCAAAAATACTTCCCTTATTTTGATGTAGAGTTAGTTGATAATCAAATACATGTTAAAGGAAACTTTAAATACGGAAGTTGGTTATAATCGAACGAAAGAATCCTTTTAAATAAAGGTGGAGATTTGCATTGAAGAAAAGCAAACAAGAACTTTTAGATAAAGGTTGGAAAGTGATCGGGAATGATGGAGTTTTAGAATATTTAGCAAAAGAGAATGAACATGGGGAAATTCTTTATATACCTGTGCATAATGGGCATACATTGGGATTTTCTCAATCAATAAAAAAGAATGTGATAAAACTATTGTTTGATTTTATTTCTTAATAAATGAACGATTCTATTGAGAAATGGAGGTAAATAATAATGGTTAAAGAAATTGAAGAAATGAAAAAACATTTAGCAACATTGAAGGAGAGATACTATGAAAATAAAGGAAGTCATATTGATTACTTTTTTGAAGTAGCAGAAAATGTTTTAGATAGATTGGAGAGATATATTAAAAACAGAATTGAAAGTGGCAAGTAAAATACATTTTGAATTTGAAAGGTAGTGATTATTATTAATACATCAGGATCTTTGTTTATAGCTTGGCTTCTATCATTATTTAATATAGATGAATTGACTAGTAGGGGGATTAATGAATTATTTGACAAGCAAACAACGACTGCTTCTTATTGGTTTATATTTTTAATGGTAGGATTAATTTGTGACATTATATAAACATTAGTTAAAAAGAAGACTAATTAAAATAATGCATTTATATAAATTAATATAAAAGGAGAGGGTAAAATGAGTAACGTTGTATCAATTGATAAATTTGTTGAGGATAAAGATTTACGTCAAAAATATATGAATCGTTTAGAAGTGTTAGATAAAGTTGGGAAAATTTTTACTTTACCTAATACAGAACTAATGACAACAAAGATGGTTGCAGAATGGTATGAAGTAAGTGAAGATGTTATTCGCCAGCTTTATGTCCGTAATAAAGATGAATTAATGGAAAATGGAGCTGTGTCACTCAGTGGAGAGAAACTGCGTGACATCAAGTCACTCAGTGGATTAAAAACAAGAGCAAGATCAGTAACAGTGTTTTCCAAACGTGCATTATTGAATGTTGGAATGCTACTTCGTGATTCAGTTGTTGCCAGACGTGTACGAGCTGCGTTACTTGATCAACAAGAGGAATTGACAGATAATCAGAAAACAAAAGGAATTGATGAAGAAGAACGATTGCTTTTAAATATTATTCGCGCCAAAGATGATTTAGAAAAAGCTTTAGCTATTAAGGAATATGACGAATATAAAAACCGACATATCAAACAATTAGAAGAGGAATTAGAAAAACAAAAACCTATGGTTGATGCTTGGGGTCAGTTTATTGCTTCAAATGGTACATACACATTTACTGAAGTGGCTAAAATGATCTCAACAAGAGCTAATGAAATGTATGGTATGAATATTAAAATTTCAGCTCAAGCATTGACAAATTATTTGCGGTTAAAGGGTGTATTGAGCAAGAATAAAAGTCATGGCAAGTATACAAATCATCCGAATCGAGGATATGAAGATTATTTTAATGTGACAGATGTTCCAGTTGATAAAGGTAATAAATCATTCCATACTACAACAACAAAAGTAAAACCGAATGGTGTACAGTTTATTTATGAGCTATTAAAGAAAGAAAATTTTCAAATTTAACTTGTCAAACCTAATTAAATAAATTATAATAATATTAAAGATAATAACAGGAGGTGAATTGATGTTTTATTTCTTTCTTTTTCTTAGCATTGTTTTTATGGCTATTGCTTTGAGATGGTATGATAATCCGAAAACAGTTGTACAATTTCTAGGATTGATGATGTTGGCGGTATTTAGCTTTGGTGTGGCAGTTGAGACACTGATCGAAAAGTGATTAAATAAAATTATAAAAGGATGTATAAATATGAATTTTGAAAATAAAATCGAGACGTTGCCTGATCCTAAAGAAGAAATTAAATTTTGGGCTAATCTTCTTGAAAATGATAAATTAAATAAAGAGTCGATTGAGTTAGTTAATCAAGGATTACAAAATGCGATTAAAGCATATTTAAATCCACGCTACATAAAAATTGATTAAAAACAGAGTTTTATGGAAATTATTAGGAGATGATTATGTGAATATTGCAGAAAATCCTTTATATAAAGAATACCCACGAGTAGCACCAGTTGCTGAAACATTTGGATTTAAACATAGTGATATTGAATATTTGCTTAATAAGATTAAAAATAACTCAAAAGCTGTTGCCTATTTTAATACAGATAGCTCACAACAGACAGCATTAAAAGCCATTATTACTAGATTAGGATTAAAAAGAGATCATTTTTTTGAACATATAAGACTGTGTAAAATTAATGATGTACCAGATGAAATATTAGTCAATGATTGTGGTAAATATTTTTTATTAGCATATAAAGCATTGTTAAAGTAATAGTATATTTGTATTAAAAGAAAGGGAGAAAAGAATGTTTAAAAAACTTATATGCTTCTTATTATGGCACGATGCTTATTTGAAAGACGGAAAAGATGGTTTTGTCTGTAAAAGGTGTGGAAAAAAGTATCTAATAGGTTGATATTAATTTAATAAGGAGGAAAAATGTGCATGATTTGTGATCATAAGTATGTTCATTTTGATTGCAAGAAAAAAACAAGAATACCATGTAACAACAGGTATGACTGAATGGACAAGGATTGATTATTTCTTTTGTGAAAAGTGTTTAAATGAAAAAGAGAAACGTAAATCAGAAACTAGTAGGAATAAGCCGGAATGGTATTGAAGTTAAAATGTGGGCATTATAGTTAATATAGTTAATATGCTAAAAACTAAATATGAAAATGACGATCCTTATATGTTTGTTTTAATAAGATGAATTATATAAAAGTCATGTTTTGTAGAAAATTAATTATTTATTAAAATAAACATAAAGGAGTGATTTAAATGATTACTGTAGAAAAATTACCATTAAAACATGGATACGTTGCTAAATTGGGTAACTGGGAAGAAACTGGATTAACTAAAAAGGAAGCTAAAGAGCGATTAGAAGCAGCAATCAAATGGTTTTCGGAACAAGAATTTGATAAGTCAATTCAAAATTTAATTTATTCTGATGAGAATACAGTTATTTTAGGATTATTTGAAATAGATTTTGGTGGATATTTTTATAGAATAGTTGAATTAACTTCTGAAATGAATTTTAAAGAGGAACGAGCTTTTACACGATTAGGAAGAGTAGACTTCAAACAAGCTTTTACCCAATTTATAACATTTGTTAATCAATATAAATCAGCACTAAAAGAGGAGGATGTGTATGCTTAAAATAAATCAAACATATAATGAAGATTGCTTAAAATTTATGAAAAGATTGGAAGTAGGCGTTGATAACTTTAACGGTTTTGATTTAATCATTGTAGATCCACCTTACTATAATGTGAAAGGATTTAGTGATGCAGGGAAGTTAGATTTTGGATTAGAATATAAAACAAAAGAAGATTATTTAAATATTATGGAAACGCATATTAAAGAATATAAAAGATTATTAAAACCAAATGGTTCTCTTTGGCTTTATAATTCACAAGAAATTGGGGCTGAAATAGATTTGTTATTACAGAAATATTTTACAATTAAAAATAGAATTATATGGTATAGAAGTGGTGGGGTATCACCAAATAAAAAATTTAAATTAGCACATGAACCTTTATTTTATTGTGTTAATGATATTAATAATCATACATGGAATCCAGATGAAATTAGAATTAAAAGTAAATATGCTGAAAAGGATAAACGTTTAAACCCAAAAGGAAAAGTCCCTGATGATGTTTGGTATATTCCTAATTTAGTTGGGAAGAAAAAAGAATCAGTAGGACATAAAACTCAAAAACCATTAGAGATATGTGATAGAATCATCTTATGTTCAAGTAATGAAGGTGATTTGGTTTATATTCCATTTGCGGGAAGCGGGAGTGAAATAATTAGTTGCATTAAACACAAACGCAATTATGTTGCTACAGAAATTAATAAATCATACATAGATGACATGATTAATAAAAGAATTGCGGAATTAAATAAATTATAAAAAATACATAAATAAAATATTTTGTTATTAATATTGATAAATTAAATAAAAGTCATGTTTATTGGGAGGAATAAAAATGATTAAAAAAGCCGAATTGATCGATAATCAAGGGAATGTCATTGCTACATACGAACAAAATAAAAATTATGAACTTTCAATAAGTGGCACAATTAAGCAGACTGTTTCATGGAATGATGATGGAAGCCCTTATGAAACAGAATTTTTTTTGCAGATGTTTTGGTAGAATGGGATGGGTGTTCTCATTTTTGGTTTTATGGTCAAGATTGTGGTGATAAAACTGATAATGAAATAGATGGATATTAT
Source organism: [Flavobacterium] thermophilum (assembly GCA_900450595.1). Classification (GTDB taxonomy): domain Bacteria; phylum Bacillota; class Bacilli; order Bacillales; family Anoxybacillaceae; genus Geobacillus; species Geobacillus thermophilus. The sequence continues at coordinate 1,413,144 of UGGS01000001.1, read as the reverse complement.
CATATTTGTGGTGCTGATTCTTATATTGATTTTATGCGAATTTTGGTGTTTGCATATGAAATCGCGGTAAAGCATGTTGGTTATGAAAAAATTCTTGAAAAAGAAGAATATGAGAAGTTAAAGGAATTGAAATTGTTAGATGGATATACAATTAAGTATTATGAATGAAATTCATCTTTTATCGGAGGTGATAGAATGAAAGATAACAATAAAGAAAAGATTGAAGCAATTTTAATGAATACAATATTAAATTCTTTTCACTTTTCTCAAAGCGAGGAATACAACAATTGGGAAGAAGCTTTGAAATGGGCAAAGTCAAAAGATTATTTTCCAGATTTAAGTGAAGATGAATTTTTATTACTTGCAAGAAAGTATGATATTTGGAATGAATTTGAAAAAATTTTTAAAGATGAATAAACTACACATTTTAATCAAAATGAGGTGAACACGTATGAAAGGGAAATATATAGAAATTGGTTTTGAAAATTGTGAATCAATCATTATTCCAATTGACAGGATCAAAGAATTAAAATATGGAAATTTAGAGAAATTAACTGACGAAAAAGGATTTTATGAAGATAATACATATGAAACTGATTATATATTGTTATCAATTTCATATAATGATGAAAGTGAACTTCAATACAATAGTCTTGAACAAGACGAGCCATTAGGTATGTATATAGGTAATCCAATGAGTAACAATGTTGAAGATAGACCAAACATACTTGGAAGAATTACGGAACATAATGACATTGTTACTATAGATACTTTAAATGAGAATCAAGAACGCATTAAAACTGTATATGTACCGTGGCATGAAGAAGATGAATATAATAACAGATTGATGTCTGTGAAAGCAAATTCTGGATTACTTACGATTGAAATTAAGAGTAATTAAAATCTTGTTTTTTATCAAATGAAGGGAGCAGATAAAGCATATGTATAAAGCAAGAGTAGGTAATTCTTGGGTGAAAAATATTATACCCGTAAATGAAAATATTTATGATATTGAATTTACTACAAACAGATATTTAGCTAAAGACTTAGATTATGAAGATATACGTTATATATTAAAAGATTTTGATAATGTCAAAATAGTGAAAATCGAAATAAAAGAGATTGATGTTACAGATACCATAATAATGAGTTTATAAATTTCTCATTTTAAATAAATTATAAAGGTGGTGATATTTTGTTAGAATTAAACAAAATATATAACGAAGACTGTTTAAAAACAATGAAAAGATTTGAAATTGGTAAAAATGGATTTAATGGTTTTGATTTAATTATTGCTGATCCTCCTTACTATGATGTAGTTAATGAAAAATGGGATAAACAATGGAATAATGAAAATGAATATCTTGATTGGTGTGAGTTGTGGCTTAAAGAATTTAAACGATTATTAAAACCAAATGGAAGTGTATATATTTGGGGTATTTTCCCGACAATACATTCAATTGTTCATATTGCTAAAAAATATTTTGAGCCACTGCAAGAGAATATTTGGTACAAACCAAATGGGAATCCAATCGGTGGAAAATGTAAATTTAGACAATTATTCGAGAATTGTATTTCATTTGTTAATGACAAAAAGAATTATATTTTTAATGCAGATGATGTGAGAGAGCCTTATAAAGATGATTATGAAACTATATTAAAGAAAAGAAATAAAAAAGATATTGAAAGAGGGTATATTCCTGATCCAAGAGGTAAATTAAGAAGTAATGTATGGATTTATGGGAATCAACGTAAACAAGGGCATTTTACTCCTAAACATGAATAAGTTTGTGATATTATTGTAAAAGTTGCTTCAAATGAAGGCGATTTAGTATACATACCATTCGCAGGAAGTGGAAGTGAAATTGTTTCATGTATAAGAAATAATCGCAATTACATAGCGAGTGAAATAAATGAGCAATACATAAATGAAATTATTATTCCTAGAATACATAATATTAAATAATTATAAAAATAATTGTTTAAAATTTTAATTTTGTTCAGAAAGGAGAATTAGATGATCACATATGACAAAGTGTTAATTGGCGTAGTAACAGAGAATATTAAAGATTTAAAAATGTATTACAGATTGTTTAGATTGATGCTGAAAGACAAAATAACAAAAGATATAGAAACGAAAGATCATTGTATTATTGAAACAGATAAATTTTACATAAGATTTGTTGTTAAAGCTATGAATTTAAGAGGATGGAGGAATCACTATATTCTAAACTTAACTCAGGATAAAGAATTTGAAATGCATTGTGTAATTCCTAGAACAATTATAAGAGATTATTTGAAAAATGATGAAAAATGGGCTGAATTGTTTAATTAGAGAGGTTGATAATTAATGAATAAGAAAATATTCATATCATGTTACGATGAGATTTAACACAACTAGTCGATTGACTATCTAAACAAATAAGAAAAAGTCCTGATATTCCTTATAAAATTGAAGTAAGTATTGAAGAATATGATAATGATGAGGAGTGAGTGGAATGTGACTTATTTTGGAGATTTAATAAAGAAAATTTATTGTGAGGTGAATTTAAATGTACCGTCAATATAAAATGTGTAATTATGATTATGATGTGATTTATAGTGGTCTTTGTAAGTCTTTATATTATCTTGAAAGAATAGGTTTTGCAAATATAGAAGATAAAGATGCAATAGATGAGTTAATTGAGATGACGAAAAATGTATTAAATAAGTTAACTACAATAGAATTGATTGATGAAGATGGTGATAACGAATGAACTTCTTCAATGATTTGTATGAGAAATATAAAAATAAAGTAAAAATGATATCAGGTGATTTAGTGGAAACAAGTAAAGCAGATTTTATAAAATTGTTCGCTTTTTATGAACTAATATGTGAAGAAAAACGGAAACAATTACGTAAACAGAGAAATACATATCAAATTGAAGAAAGCAATGAAGGAGGTGTAACCTTTGAAAATTAATTTAGAAGTCGGTCAAAAATGGGTTAGCGATACTCATCCACATGAGGATTTTGAGATTTATGAAATAATTCACTATCCAGATGAAGAATATCCGACAGAAATATATTATTGTTGGAAACGAATTAATGAAAAAGCGTTTGATGAGTTTATTAAACAGAAAAAAGGTAAATATCCAGATGAATTAATTGAAGCAGGCAAAAATACATATCCTTATGCGTGGTGTGGAGAAGCTCAGAAGTCGAATATTATAAATAAAATAAAGAAATATAATATGAAGTTATCTGAATAAATGACAGTTTTGATCCAGAAAGGAGAATATAAAATGAGTGATGACCGCATTAAAATATTAGAATTGCTTGCTGATATTCAATTTATCCGCCAGATGCTTGAAGAAGGTTTAAATGATAAAACAGGTGTTCAAAAGGTATACGCAGAAGGAATGATTGAAGCATATAAGAATGTCGAATTAAGGATTTTTGAGAAATTTGGATTGTTGAAAGATTAAGGAGGTGGAATTATGAATAGAAAAGTCTCTTTTAAGGCTTTAGTCGGCAGCCATAATTACAATTTACAGATCGAATCGTCAGATAAGGATTTCAAGGCATTTTTTCTACCATCATTTGAGGATTTGTATTCAGGCGAAAAATATTCCAAATCATTCACAAGTGATACAGAAGACATTGAATATCACGACATTCGTAAATTACCTGATATGTTATGGAAATCTAATGTTAATTTTCTTGAAGTGTTATTTTCAATGGAAGTACATAAATATGATGAACTGTATGATAAACTGCGTAGCAAAAGAGAAGAGATTGTCCGAATGAATTTGCCTTATTTGTATGATGCGTGTATGGGTATGTTTAATCAAAAGTATAAAGACTTCCAACGAGATTTGAGCTATGTAACAATAGATGATTTCAACAATCCTGAACAATGGAAGAATAAAGTTAATAAACACGCTATGTCTGCTTTAAGGATTTTGGATTTCTTAGAACGATATAAAAATTTTAATTACAATTTTCAATTAGCAATTCGGTATACATATGAAGCGCAACGAGATAATTTGTTAAGTGTCAGAAAAGGTAAATATTCTGTTCAAGAATTAGATGAAATGATGCAATTGACAGAACAATATACGATAGAAAAACTTAAAGATTGGTACAAGGGACATAAATCGAATGAAGAAATGAAACGATGGGTTGAGGATGTAGTAAGAGAGCATGTAAAAGAAAATATAAAGAAGGAATTAACATGTTTAGAGTAATCATTGCAGGTAGTAGGGATTTTGATGATTATGAGTTGTTGAAAAGTAAAATACTACATTATCTCAAAGGCTTTGATTTATCTGAAGTTGAAATCGTGTCGGGAACAGCAAGAGGTGCAGACAGGTTAGGGGAGCGGTTTGCCCGTGAATTTGGTTGTAAGTTAAAGCAATTTCCTGCTGATTGGAGCATAGGGAAACAGGCAGGGATTTTGAGAAATATTGAAATGGGGAATTATTCAGATGCACTGGTGGCATTTTGGGATGGAAAGAGTCATGGGACAAAACATATGATTGAATACGCCAAAAAGAAAGGGTTGAAGGTCAGAGTAGTGAGATATGATTTGATTAAAAAGTAAGGTGATATAATTGAGTGAAATAAACAATAAAAAATTAATTTTAACTCATAAAGAATTTGCCGAAACAATCATTGAACGTCTACAAGACAAGATAAAAGAGTATGAAGAAAAATTAAATAAAGTAAAAACAGATATAAGGAAAGCTGCAATAACAGGTAAAATGATGGGACTAAATGAAGCGATTGAAGAAATGGAAGAATTTATGAAACAATTAGAAACTTGGTATGAATGAGGTGATATTGTGGAACATTACGCATTAACAGTATTAAAAGCGGAAAAGGCATGATTAAAATATGAGTTATTCGAGATGGAAAAAGTTTAATGAATCGGCACTGCCACATAGAATGATTTGGGAAGCTAGTCAAGATATTTATATACATCCAGCAAAAATAAATCGAATTAGAGAGAAGTTGTAAGAAATAAATGAAGCGATCAAATGGATGGAAAGCAAATAAAAGAAGAGAATTAAGTAAAATATAATAAAAATATTGATATTATTATAAAAATATTATATATTAAATTATAGAAGGAGGTGATACAATGTATAAAACTCTTATTGTTCCAGTTAAATGTTCAAAAGAAGACTATTTATATTTACTTAACTGTAATAAACTTTCAGCAGAAGTATGGAATTTATGTTTAAAAATCGAAAAAGAATATAGGGAACAAAATAATGGTAGATGGATTCAGAGAAATGAATTGCAGAAATTAACTAAACAATGTGTCCCTCTTCATGCGAAAGGAATTCATCATGTAGTTCATAAATATCTTTTTGCAAGAGATGCGGCAAGAAGAGCTAAAGAGGAGGGAAGGAAAGATGTGTTTTATCCATACAAACAAAAGAAATATTTTGTTACAGGATGGGATTCGCAAAGTTATAAAATAAACGGAAATAAATTAATGTTAGCTAAACCAATGACTAAAGAAAAAATAAACGGTAAATATCGAAAACAAAAACCAGTTGTATGCTATGTTAAAAATATTCCACAAAACATTGTAGAAATTGAATTAGTTTATAGAGACAAACTTTATCTTGCAATTAAATATAAAGAAAAAGTTCAATATCATCAAATTCAATCAGATAATCACGCTGCTATCGATCTTGGTGAAATACACTCCATCACTTCTATCGACACATGTGGTAATGCCGTTATTATCACAGGTCGGAAATTGAGATCAATTAAACAATTGAGAAATAAACATCAAGCAGAAATTTATAAAAGAATGAGCAAGTGTAAAAAGGGTAGTAAACAATATTTGAAATATATGAATGCATTGAGAAAATTGACGTATAAAACAGAAAGAAAAATAAATGACGCTGTACACAAAATAACAAAATTATATTTAGACTTCTGTATTCAAAATAATGTAAGCGTAGTTTATTATGGGGATTTAGACTCAGCCACAAGAAATACAAAACAAAATAAAAAAGGAAATAGATTCGTCAGACAAAAATTATCACAGTGGAATTTTGGTGAAATTATAAGACAATTAGAAAATAAATTGAGCAGATATGGAATTAAACTAGTTAAAATTAATGAAAAATATACATCAAAGAAATGTCCAAATTGCGGCGAATTAAATAAACCAAATAAAAGAAATTATGAGTGTTCATGTGGTTATAAACAACATCGAGATTTAGTTGGAGCAATTAACATCTTAAATAATAATGCAAATACAAATCTAAAATATTACACAACCAAAAAGTATCTACGGATAACTTAACTACTTAAGTTAAGTTGAAGTAGTAAATGCAGATGTCCACTGCCACTCGTATGAGTGTAGCCGTTACAATGATAACGGAAAGGTTTGCTTGAAGAAGCGAACTTTGGACAAAAGAAGGATTTTATGGGAGGTCGTTAGTATGAATCAAGATGTTTGGAATGATACAAAGCGTTGGTTAGAAAATAGTATTAAATATCTTGAAGATTATAAAAATAATTATATTCATAATAAATTTGAATATAGTCGATTAAAAGGTAAAGTAGAGGGGTTAAAAGTCTGTTTAGAACACATGAAAGAATCTGAAAGGATTTATCAATCTGAATGAAAAGTATATTTTAATTGGAATATAAAAGGAGTTGATAATTTGATTAACCATGAATTAATGAAATCGCTTGAATACAAAGGCGAATATGCAATAAGGTACAGATGTGCAAATTGTAAACACTTTAAAGGTACTCATTATAGCGAAGACGAATCATGCGACAAATTGCCCGAATGCGTAAAAATTAGCGGACACAATAACATTTGCAGAAATTATGAAGCGAAAATTAAAAATCCTTCATCACCAGAATTTAATTTTGATGATTATTTAGAGTTTTTAGGTAGTGACTATTATAGACCGTGGAGTGTAGATAAAACAAGAATTATCGGCAGCGCAAAATTCGGTGAAGTTGTGATTGATGATGGCAAATTAGCTAAATTATTGCCTAATATATATAAACCATTTTATGAAAGATATGATAAACCTTATTGCAAAGCAACATTCCCGAGATGTTTTGTATCAGTACATAATCATAATTTTGAAATAGATTATCGGTTGTATAGAGAGAAGAAATTTGTTAATGAAAATAACGAAATTGAGTTTGTGTATCATTATTGGAAAGATAGTCCGAGTCAGAGAAAATATAAAACAGAAGTCAATGGGAGGTTTAAGATTGAGTAAAGAAGAATTAAAAGAAAAATTAATTCAATTTGCCAAACAATATTACGATGACATCACACATCCATTGGCAGTAGCAAATCAGTTCCCAGAGATGACTGATGAATGGATTGTAGGTCTTTTTCATGACATATTAGAAGATAATCCGAATTGCTATCAAATACGAGCGATGTTATTAGAATTAACAAATGTCACCATTTATAATGCAATTAAATTATTGACAAGAAATTTAGAATATGATCAAACATATTTTGATTATATTAAAACAATTAAATGGTGGAAGGATAATGAAACAAAGGTTGGTGAGATAGCTTGGAAGGTAAAAATTGCCGATATAAAACATAATTTATCACGGACAGAAACATTGAAACCGAGTTTGAAGGAGAGGTATGAGAAGGCTTTAAAGATATTGTTGGATGATAAATGAAGGAGGTTTATATATGAAAAAGAGAAACTTTATTGAATTGTGGACATACGGTACATACGATGAAGAAAATGATACTGATTTTGGAATTTCTTTTGAAGTACCTAAAAAATGGCTCAAAGAAAAAATTAAACAAATGGGATATAAAAGTTTAAAAGAGTTTTTAAATGATTATACATGGGATAATACAGAACAATTAAATATTGAAGCAGAAAATGAAGGTGTTTTATTAAATCGGAAGTGCGGAAGATTTGGGCATGAATTATACAAAAAGGATATGAAAAAGATTAAAGTCAAATAATAAAAAATCAAATGAAATTTCATTTTTATTTAATTTAAATAAATTATAAAAATGAGGTGATTTTATTAAATGAATACATTGAAAGTTGTATAGTTATTTGCCGGTATTGGTGCTTGGAGCAAAGCATTAGAAAATTTAAATGTGCAGCATAAAGTAGTATTAGCTGTTGAAAACGATAAATATCCTATAACAGCTTATAATGCAATACATGATACAAATTTTAAACCAATAGATATTACACAATTAGATGAAAGAGATGTTCCAGATTGCGATATTATATGTTATTCACCTCCTTGTCAGCCGTTTTCTAGACAAGGAAAAGAATTGGGATTTGAAGATCAACGTGGAATTTTATTTTTCGATGCTTTACGTATTATTAAAGAAAAACAACCGAAATATGCCATTATGGAAAATGTAAAAGGGTTAACACAAAAGAAATTTAAAAATGAATTTAAAACAATGTTAGATGAATTAGAAAAAGCAGGTTATAAAAATTATTGGAAAGTGTTGAATGCATTAGATTATGGATTTCCACAAAACAGAGAGCGTGTTTTTATAGTAAGCATACGAAAAGATATTGATCAAGTTTTTTCTTTTCCAAATAAAAATGAAATTTGTAACAATTTATTGGACTATTTAGAAGAAGATGCTGTGCTGCCAATATTACATAACATATACGGTGGTTTTAAAGAAAAAGAGCCAAGAATATTTTATCATTATTCGCCAACTATTAGGACTGCTGTAGGTGGTGGACATATCCCTTCTGTATGTACTAAATATGAATTAAGAGTTGAAAAAGAAATTTTCGGTTATAAAATTCGTACAATGACACCAAAAGAGTGTTTTTTATTGATGGGATTCACTGAAGATGATTATAATAAAGCAAAAGAAGCGATAAATAATACATATTTCAAAGGAAAAGATAAATCGAGAACAAGATTGTATAAGTTAGCTGGAAACAGTATAGTTGTTAAGGTGTGTGAAGAAATTTTTAAGCAGTTATTACATACATATATAAATAAATTATAATAATTAAGAAATCCGCCTGTTATTTAGGGCGGATTTCTGTATAAAATTCTGCCTTTATTCAAAATATAAAATTATGGTATATATTCAATCCTCCTTGTATATAATGTGTAATACAGAGGAGGTGAAAAACATTATGAGCGCGAAGGTAATTAATATCTATGAAATAAAATATAAAAATATGTTGAATTTTAAATGGTCGAGTGATATAATATACATAGCCAGAAAGAAACGTAACATAAGACAAGAAATGATCAAAGGGTATATGGAATTGCTAACTAATCAAATTAATTAAATAAATTATAAAGGGGTAATAACAATGAATACACAAAAAGTGGTGCAACTTTTCGATAATAAATTGTATGATGATATTATGATTTTTTTGAATGAGATGGGGGTTGAAAGTGAACATACACGAAGAGCATATGAAACGGATGTAAGACAGTTTTTTCAATTAATCAAAGGTAAAGAATTAGAGCATTTAACATTGGAAGATGTTCAGTTGCGTAAAAATGATGTAGAGAAATTTAAACAAATTTTATTAGATAACGGATTGGCTAGATCAACAATTAACAGAAAAATATCGGCAGTACGAAGTCTTTTAGAAAATTTAAAAGCAAATGAATGGGGTATTAATACAGATTTCTTCAAAAAAGTCAAATGGTTAAAAACTCAAGATAATAAATATGGAGTATTAGATGTACATGAAGTGTGGGAAATGGCTCGTTTAGCCAGAGAAAAAGAACGAGAATATAAAGAAATAAAGTATTATTTTATCTTGTTTGCATTAGATACATGTTTGCGAAAGCAAGCTATTTTAAAATTAAAATGGTCAGACTTTGAAGAAGTAGAAGATGGTGTAATTGTTCATGCAATTGATAAAGGGAATAAAGAGTTTCGTCAGAAAATTAGTAAAGAATTTTATAGTGAATTATTAAATATTAAAAAAGAAGGGGAGGAACGTGTCTTCCCGATTTCAGTTGATTCAGTTGATGATATGGTGTGCAGATTAAAAAAACTTATGAATATTCCCGAAGAACGTAATATTACATTTCATAGTATTAGAAAAGCAGGTGTAACATTTCAGTATCGAATTACAGGTGATCTAACGCAAGCGATGAAAGCAGCAGGGCATTCTAATCCGATAGTAACAATGAGATATTTAGACTTACGTGATTATGGAGTTACTGGCGCGGTATCATTTGGAAATAAAATTGATGAGGAATTATATAAAAAAGTTTCGCATGAAGAATTAATTAAAGCAATCGAAAACTGCCCAAAAGACATACAATTAATTTTAAACATAAAACTTAAAGAAATTATAAATGATGAAAATCGACAATAAAAAATGTTTACATTTTATACATTTGGGTATAATATTATAATGAGAAGGAGTTGAAAAAAGGAGTGGTTGTTAAAATGAAAAATAAAGGACAGCTACAAGAAATTCTTGTGGCTACTATTGAAAGTATTAAAGCAGATAAGAAGCGTGTTACAAAGGTTAAAAACGGCTTAAAGAAATATAAAATTTTACCGGGAACAGTGCAATTGATCTTGAATGAACCAGAAGAACAATTAAAACAAATTGATGACAAATTCTTATGCTTACTAACAGAACAAGTTTATATTGCTTCGGGTAATTTAGAATTGAATCCTGAGAATTATTTTTCACAAAGGGAAATCAAAGAAGTAAAAAGTACATTTGAAGGTGAAGTACAAAAGAAAGTTGATTTTCCTTATACACTTAAACCAGCTATTCAAGTTGCACCAGATATGTTTCTTACTACAATAAAAGCAAGTGAAATTAAACTCTTCATGGACAATAAATTGCTGCAATATAACTTTGAAACGCAACGTGAAGCAAGAGTTCGAGTAGATAAAAATGATCCAAACAATATTATTCAAGAAGTAAAAATTAATAAGAAACACATGGAACATATTAAAGAATCTATTGTAAAAGGTGATGCTTTACCTTCAACACTAACGTTCAATGCTCGTTTAGGTACTGCTGATGATGGTATTGAATTAGTTTATGATGAATCAACAATGGAGCTTACAATTCAAAAAGGTACGTTATTGGATTGTCTTGACGGATTCCATCGTGTAACGGCAATTGTCAAAGCACTAGAAGAAAATCCTGATGCAGATATGACATTTATGCTTAATGTGGTCAACTTTGACATACCAAAAGCAAGAGCATACTTTGCACAAATGAATACAATTGAACCAATCGGTAAAGGGCATTTAGAAAATATTAAAAAAGAAAGACAGGCTGATTTTATCGTAGATCAGTTGAAATACAATAGTGAATTGAAAAGTAGAATTTCACCATCTGAAAATATCCCACATACAACATCGTTATTAGTATCGTTAAAAACATTAGCAGATGCTATTGATGAAGTGTATGGAATTGAGGATAGAGTTGAAGCGATTAAGACAGCGAATTATTTAAAAGAATTCTTCAACAAATTGTTCTATGCATTTCCAGATGAATTTTTAGGTGATGTAGCAGCGATAAGAGAAAAAAGTTTGATTAACGCTAATGTAATGTTTTATGGATATGTATTATTATCTAAACGAATGAAAGATGAGGGTATTTCATTAGAACAGTTACCTAACATTGTTTCAAAAATTGATTTTTCAAGAGACAATAAACAATGGCAAGAATATAAAGTGTTGGATAAAAATAAGAATGTAGTAACAAGAGCGAAACAAGGCGTGTATAAATTCTTTAAAGAATTAGATTTGGCATAAGAGAGGTGAATATGAATGAGTAAAATGTATAATAAGGAAATTAAAGAGTCATTTTTGCAATATTTAATCGATGAAGAAGGATATACAGAGGAAACGGTTCATGTTTTCAGGTTTGTTTTTTATAAGAGTTATGATGTAGAGGATATTTTACAAAAAGATATGTATGATTTTAATATGAGTGAATTAAAGCAAGTATTATTAAATGCAAATAAAAGTACATTAAACAGCGTCCGCTCATTTGCTTCCATGATGAAAAAATATATTGATTGGGCTATTCGTATAGGATTAACGAATAGTAATATTAATCCAATGGATATGTTTACTGCAAAAGATTACGAAGAATGTATAGATAAAAGTAAAAAACTGTTTATTTCAGAAGATGAGCTAATTGAAATTGAAGATCAATTAGTGAATTATCAAGATAAAGTAATATTAAGATTATTATTTGAAGGCGCAAATGGGTATGAGGTCAGTGAGTTAATTAATTTGAAAAAATATGATGTAGATTATACAAATAAACGATTAAGATTATATGATGATAAAAACGGTGAAAGATTTATTACAGTTAGTGATAGATGTTTAGATATTATTGAAAAAGCAATTAACGAAAAAGTGTATTATGCTCGAAATGGTGAAAAAGAATCAAAGCATGGAAAAAGTGAGTATCCGTATTATGAGACAGATCATATAATTAAAAACGTTCTAACGGGGAGAACAAGAGGAGAAGCTGACAAAAATGTTATATATCGCAGAATGTATATGATTAAAGAATTATTTGATATGCCTTATTTAACAATCAAAAATATATGGCGTTCTGGAATGATTAAGATCGCTGTTGATTTATATAAAGAAGATGGAGAGTTAACTAATAAGCAGTTAGCTAAGATTGCAGAACAGTTTGGTTTAGGGAAAATTATTAATAATGGGCATGAGACTTATAACTACCATGCAATGCGACAATTTATTAATCGTGATAACATACTCGATTTATATGGTATTGATATTGGACAAAAATAAAAATTTAATCCCTTTTTATAAGGGATTAAATTCATACATAATGATAAAAATATAATAATAATGCAATGGGGTTTGTGATGTTTTATGGGTATAAAGTAATATCATGAACTCGATTGCATTATAGCATATATTTCCTTTATTACCATTTAATGGCTCTTCACCAAAAGTTGTGCTTGATTTTTTCATAACATGCCCCACTTACGCTTGTGAGGAAAAATCAGTAAATCAATGATTTTTGCACATCCTTGTTCAGGAGAACGTATCGCTTGTCAAGTACATGTTGTGGTGATGAACCCATTTAATTATATAAAATATAAAAATGATTTAGACGAAATTCGACAAAATAAGACAATGAAAAATGTAGAAATTTGTATTAAAATATTTATTAGTAAAAGTAAAACTTTGCGCCTAAGCAAAGAAAAAAGTACTATTGGAGGTATTCCCCATAGTGTGCCTACTCTTCTTTCCAAACGTATAGGTCTTCAGCATGACACTTCAATACAAAAGAAATTTTAACGGCGCTTAAATATGACATTTTTCTTTTTCCAGAGATGTAAAGAGAGATTTGCGACTCGGTTATACCTGTTTTTATGGAAAGTTCCGATTGTGTCATGCCTTTTTTCTGAAGAAGCTCTAAAAGTAGGCATTTTCCAAATTTTATCTCTTTCATCAGCAGATCGAGCCTCCTATTCAGAATAATTATATAATAACAAAATTTACCTGTTTGTAAAAGAGGATAAAAAATATTTTAAAAAACACTAGAAAAATAAACCATAATGTGTATAATAAATAATAAGAACATAAGTTCTTATTCTTGAAAGGAGATTGGATGATGTAGAGTATATAAAATAAAAACGTAGAATGTTTATTACTTAAATAACTAAAAAAGGGGGGGTATAATATGAATAAATTCACATCATTTGGATCAATTGTTTTGAATGTATCAACGCAAGTATTAGCTAAGAGTCAAAGTGAAGCACTACAAAAAATTTATGCTCTTATCAACGAATTAAATGCTAACATTCGCAACATCGATATTGAAACAATTGATGGAACAGTACATAGATTAAATGTAGATAACTTTCACATTGAGTGGGAAGATGTGGAATAAAAAATAGTCACTAAACATAACGTCTAGTGACCAAACAACGAAAATAAATTCATTTGGAACATGTACATTATAACATATATAAAATAGAAATAGCGATAAAATTATTTCAAAAGTCATCTTGGTGTGAAACAAAAATGTTTCGAACTAAGATGGTTATTTTTTTGTAAAAATCAGTTGACTTAAATAAAATATAATAATACAATATAATCAAGATGTGATGAAATAGTTATTTTATAGAAAGGGGTGTGATAATGAAAAGGTTTGGTGTTTTTATGTTAGGTGCTTTAATTCTGTTTACTTTGATCGGTCTAAACCATACGAGCACACCAGAGAAATTACAGGTGGATGATAAAGGTGAGAAAGTAACGATTTATGCGGATGGGAAGGTAATTCATACATATGAGAAATATGTAAAAGTAATTGGTGATGAGGTGATTTTCAAAAATGATTATACAGAAATGAAATTCAAAAATGCAAAGGTAAAATATGGGGAGTGAGTGTATTGCATTATGTATTTAGGGCTGATTCAATCAATAAGATGAAATATTGCCCATTTTGTGGCAACGAAATGATCAGTGTGTATGATGGTGATTATTGTGGTCAAGTAGAGTGTCTAAATTGTGATGAATGTGAAGAGGAATTGGAATTTTTAATTTTAGAGGAAATGTTGGTAAGATATCCTGATTGGATTAAAACATTTATGAAGGAAGAGTGATACAATGGATTCACGTGCAATTGACCGTTTGGTTGCGGAGAAAGTGATGGAGTGGAAATTAGTAACTTACGGTACTGATAAATATCTTAAACGTGAAGATGGTAGTGCATTTAAATTTGAAAAATGGTCTCCTACAGCTAATATTGTGGACGCTATGATGGCTTTAGAACAATTTGATAACTATTCAATATCTAAAGGCATTTTCTCTTTTGATAAAGTGCAAAAATATTGTGTTTCGATCGATACACCTGAAGAAACATTTACATGGTGGGGCACTAACCTTGCAAAAACTATTTGTATAACTATGCTTAAAGCAAAAGGTATTGATGTTGAAATTTAAACGAAATTCCATTTTAAACAGAAAGGAGATGTTAATGTGAAAAAGGAGTTTGAATTTGTTGGATTTAATTCAGGTGATGGCGAAGAATTTTGTTTTGAAGTAGATAAGGAAACATTTAAATTACAGGAAAAGAACCAGATGATTTTGATTATGCTAATGGGTATTGGGATGAGGAAGGGAATTTTATACCAGATAAAAAATCATTATTAAGATTATACCCTTTTCATTTATTTGGGTATACAGGTAAGATGGTAAAAATTAAATTAATTGTTGAAGAAATCGAATAAAAAGTTTGATTTATCGGGAGGTTAGAGCGATGTTTGTTCCACAAACTTATGTATGTGACATGTGTGGAAAGCTTCATGCAGATAAAACAAATATTTTAGAAATTCATTTAGGTAAAGTATTGCAACATGGTTGCGTAGAAACACCATTTTCAAATAGGGTCTACCATTTATGCAATAAAAATGATAAATGTGTGAAACGTTTTGCGATGACGTTAAATCAAAAAGAAATTAGATAAAAGTTTCAATTTGTAGAAAAAATATAATAATAGGAGGTAAATATAAATGAATAATAAATTACATGAGATCGAAGATTGGTTCAGAAGAGGGTTTATCGAAGATCGAGATATAGAATGGCTTATTGAGCGAGCAAAAAAGATTAAACAATTAAGAGAGCTTGGTGATCCGACACTCTGGGGAGGGTATGAAATTGAAAAATATAGAGAGTTGATATTGGAGGTGGAAGAATGAATGATAAATTACAGCAAATCAGAAATATCTTGGCTTCACATTTTGGTTTAACTGATGAATGTGAAGATGGTACATATCTTTATCATTTGACTAGATCAAAAGAAGCATTTAGCTATGGAACAATGACATTAGATGATTTTGTTGAAGTTGATGAGGAATTTTTAAATGAAGTGTTTGAAGGTATTAAGCCAGTTATTGAGGAGTTGCAGCAAGAAAATGAACAAAATGCAAAAATGAGGGAGTTTTATAAAAATAAATGGTTAGAAGATCGATATCAATTAAAGAAACAGCTCCAACAAGTACAAGAAGAAAACGAAAAACTTCGCAAACAGCTTTCAATGTTATGTCCAATTGCTGATTTACCTACTATTGAGTCATTGTTAGTTGAGAAAGAAATATATATGGAGGAGATTAGTAAATTAAATAATTTATTAAAAAAGTTATATGAAGCTTCAACAAAACTTGATGTAGAATATTGTACATATTTAAATCGTGGAGAGCATAATTTGAGTGTTGATGATTATGAAAAGATTTGTGATGTTTTTATTGAGGTTGAAAAGTATTTAAAGGAATTTGAATAAAGGACAAACTTTATGCAAAGAGGTGATAATACAGTGAGTATACCTTTCAATGAACAAGTGCGAATATTGCAGAATGAATTATTTAAAACATTTGACTACATAGCAATAAATGATTTTTATCACGCTAAATATGAGATACTTAATGGTAATAGAGATATTAAAAATATTACAGAAGTATTAATGAGAGCTAATTATAATGGAATATTAGCAAGAATAACATATTATAAGTATATACATAAATTATGTTTTGATTCGAGAGCATTATGGGATGCGTTAATAACAGTATGGTTTTTTAATAATGTTTGGATTTATGAACTAGAACCTTTGTTGAGTACAAAAGAATTTAAAGAAGTATTAAAGAAATTTCGTTATCCAGAATGGGTTAAGTTTGGTTTAGTTGGCGGTGGATTAGATGAATTAAAGAAAATGGGAGAGAAATTTAGTGTTGAGATGGATAAATTAAAGGAAAATATATAAATAAGAATTAACATAGAGAGGAGAAAATAAAGTGCCAAGACGAAGATATATAGTTAAAGTAGATGGTTCTTATCACAAGAACAAGGAAAGCGGAATAGGAATGGTTGTGATTGATCGGTATAAAGGGAGGTATTACTACAATATTAGAACACATTGTAAAGATTCGTTCCACTGTGAACGGTTAGCAATTGTGTATGCTTTGTATAAGTTAAAAGAATTAAATATAAATAACGACATTATAATTTTGTCTGACAACAGAGATATAGTAAATGAATTTGCGAGCAAATATCATTCTGAGATAAATAATATAGCATTTGGCTGGATACCAAGAAGACAAAATACAACAGCACATCATTTAGCCAAGAACGCTGCAAAAGGTAATATAGTTAGAACTTTTGTTCCAAAACAAATATTGCAAATGATATATAAATAAAAAAGGAGATGAAGCATAATGGAATTGTTGAAATTGAAAAGAAAGGTAGAAAAATACTATCGAAACAATGTGAAAGGGAATAAAAATATTTCATATGATCAAATTAGACGTAAGATGACACGTAACATGCTTTTAGCAAAGAAAGAAGATTCATCAGGTTATCCTTGTCAGTTGTACAAGTATGGTTCACTTTGGTTTTTAGTGAAAGATGATAAGGTTGTATGGATGAGAAATAAATGTTATGTACCTGAAGATTGGACATTAGATAAAGAAAAATATAATGAATTAAATAAAGAATTAGGGATTGAAGAAAATGAAGAGATTGAAGTGGTAAACGAATGATGAAATGGTTAATTAAAGGATTAGCAATACTTAATACATTAGAAGGTGTTATACATATCGGTGTTGCGCTGATTGGATTTTGGGGTATTATTGATACGGGAACAAAAGATTGGCGTATTTGGATTCCTCCTTTAGAGAATTTTATTTTTGGTTTATTTAGCGTGTTGACTGGATATGTTTTAGGGATTGGGCATCATCATAGAAAGGAGAAAGTAAATGAGTAAATTAATTTTCTATTATGGCACTATGCGTTCATCTAAATCAGCTCAATTAATTATGACGGCTTATAATTATCAGCAGCAAAACAAACCAATTATCATATTTAAGCCTTCAATTGATACGAGAGATGGTAATATTGTTAAGTCGAGAGCGTTAGAGACGACATATCCAGTTTATACATTTGATGAAAATGATTACGAATACATATACAATATGGTGAAATTACGAAAATATCATGCTGTTTTATGTGACGAAATTCAATTTGCTAAAGAACATCATATTGATGAATTAGCTCGTATTGCGGATGAATTGAATGTGCCTGTATTGTGTTTTGGATTATTAACAGATTTTCAAGGTAAGTTATTTGAAGGAAGTAAACGATTAGTTGAATTAGCAGATAAGATTCAAGAAATTAAAACAGTTTGTTGGTATTGCGACAGAAAAGCTCGAATGAATTTAAGAACAGTTGATGGTAATCCTGTTTTTGAAGGCGAACAAATTCAAATCGGTGATGAGGAGTATTTACCTGTTTGTCGGAAGTGTTATATTAAATTTAAAAATAATAGTAAAAAATAATAAAAAAGTGGTTGTCAAAATGAATTAAGTAAAATATAATAATATTAGAATTCAAAAAAGCGAGGTGATGATAATATCTCATGGATTTTGTTGTAGAAAAGATCGAGAAAGCAATGAAGAATTTAGAAAGAGCATTGAACAATATAGAAAATGGTGAATTAAGAATAGCAATTGCCGACCTTCAGCACGCCAGAGAGAACAGCGAAGAGAGTATATGGTTGATTTTAGCTGAATTAGAGGAGGCTAGCAAGAATGGATAAGAATAAACTGTTAAAGTGATTAGAATTGAAACTTAACGAAATTGAAAATGTTCCAAAAAGAAACTACGAAGAAGAGTTAATTTTTAAAGGCGGAAAAATGGCTTATAAAATGCTTTATGAATTTATTGTAGATGGTAAATTTGATTAAAATGACTGTTTTAATTGATGTTAGACACATACTGTAAAGGAGTGATTAAAGTGGAAGAAATGAAAAGTAAAGTGATTTTTGATAATGATAGGTCTAGTTTGAAAGTTGAAACAGATGGTGAACTTGTCGCTTTAACACTGACTTTAAAAAATTATTTAAACGGTTATAACGACACTACAATTTATCTTTATCAAGATGAATTAGAAAAGGCTTTAGAATTTGTAAAAGAAGTTAATTCTAAAAAATAATTTAGTGAACAGTACGAAGAAAAAGTGTATTTAATAAAAAGGGAGGATTAAAAATGACAAATCTAGAAAAGATGAATGAACTTGTAGGAAGCAATGCTAATAAAGATCAAATCATCAGGTGGGCGTATATGAATAGAATTCATGTAGTTGAATTGCCTTTAGAGGAAGAATTTGAGTGTATGCAACAGTCAGTAGATACTTTCTGTGAGAGTGAAGATTTTCAAAATTATATAGATGATGAATTTAAGTTGTGGGAGAAGTTTTTAGAAGCAAAATATGTTGGTAATTAATGTTAAACCAACTAATAAAGGATGATAAGTTTTATGAAAGCACACGAACTTATTCAACAACTAAAACAAATAAGAAAAGAGCAGCGATGGAAGAAGGGCGACATTGTTAAAAATAAATGCCATAAACCATTAGAAGTTATCGGTATAGAAGATGATTTTGTGGTAACTGCTGATACATATGGAAACAGAATGGGTAATCTTGCGGATGATTTAGAGATGATTTGTCCAGTTGAGTTAAGGATGGATAAATAAATATAATTATAAAAATATAAAGTTAAGGAGTGTTAATAAATGAAACTCAAAGCCATTAAGGATGACTATATGAAAATCTCCAAAGAACGCTTTGTAACTAAAGATAAAGTGTATGATGTTGTACATAATGATGGTAAATGGATTGGAATTATTGATGATCGCAATAAACATCATTATTTTGCAGCTGTTGTAGGTCATGAAGGTTATTTTGGAAATTGGTTTGAGGTTGTTTAAAATCAGTCTTTTATTTAGAAAATTATAAAAGGAGATGATAGTTTGAAAGAATTATTAGGTAGTTTAGAATTAAATCGCATTTATCAAATGGATTGCTTGGAAGGGATGAAATTGATACCTGATAATAGTGTCGATTTAATAATCGCAGATCCTCCATATAATATTGGGAAGAAAGGGAAGTACATACAATCAGAAGAAAAAAGATTTTATGCTATAAAAGAAGAATGGGACACACTAGACAATTTCGAAGAATTTAATTGGTTGTGGCTTAGTGAGGCTTATCGTGTTTTAAAAAATGGTGGTTCATTATTAGTTTGGGGAAGTCGTCATAATATTTATATTTGTGGATACCAAATTGAAAAAATAGGTTATGATATTAAAACTCATTATACATGGTATAAAACAAATGCAATGCCTTGTTTAACTGGCAGGAATCCTTCTGAAAGCACTGAACAATTAATATGGGCTGTAAAAGGAAAGAATTGGACATATAACTTGAACTATGCTAAAGAAATAAACGAAGGTAAAAATATAAGAAATGTATTTATAACTACGCAAACTCCTTCAAAAGAAAAGACTTATGGTAAACATCCTTCACAAAAACGAATTGAAGGGTTAACTGATATTTTAATTAATTTGCATACAAATGAAAATGATATTATCTTAGTCCCGTTTTGTGGAAGTGGAACTGAATGTGTAGCAGCAAGAATGTTAAATAGAAAATTCATGGCATTTGAAACAGAATCAAAATACATAGAAATTGCGAATAAGCGATTGGATAATCTTGAAATACATAGTGACTTAAATAATTATAAATAAATCATAATACATATATTAAATAAAACGAAAATTTTAAAGGAGGATTCATTAATTGGAATTTGTTTTATTGTACGTGATACCATTTATAATTGGATGGATAGGCGTAAGATGGCGTGCCAAAAATAATATGACAACAATGCCTGAAATGTTAGATGTAATGTTTGTTTTAACACCTGTTGCAAATATTATTGTGGCATTAATTGTTATTGATGAATTTATTCACACAAAAGCAAAAAACTTTCCTCAAAAATTCTTTAGATTATAAAAAGGATGAATGATATGTCAAAACATAAAACGTGTAAATATTGTGGAAGTAAATTGCGTGTATTCTATGTGCAAGGTGGATTTTGTTCGTTCGATTGTAGATTAAAGTATAAAAATATTATTAGTGGAAGGGAGAATAGATAATGCTGAAAGTAAATGATATTGTACGTTCTAGAAAACAAAACGGAATAGTTGTTCCTTATTTAATTAAAGAAATTGATGGAGATAAAGCAAAATGTATAAACCTCATTGATACTTACACTTATACAATTCCATTAGATGATTTGTATTTATGGATTGTTGAGTAAACGAGACAATTTGTTATCTGATTATATAAAAACGATACTTCATTTAGAAAGGAGTTTTTCAAATGCAAGAAATGAAAGTGTTTAGATTAAACGAATTTGATTATGTGGCTGCCAAAAGTCTTGAAGAAGCGAAACAATGGTATATGGACTATTATGGACTTAATGAGGAAGAGGTTTTAGATCCTATGTATTATCCATATGAAGTTAATCCGGAAAATGTAATGATGTGGTATGAAGTAGATGAGATTCCACAAGAAGATCAAGATGTAACAAGAAAAATGAAAATAATGGACGGCATCTGGTTTGCGTTAGTGACTATTGCAGATGTATTGAAATGGGAAAATAAAGATGAACCGTATATTGTTTGTTCAACAGAGTATTAATAAAATTGATTTTTTGTGGAGAGGTGATACATCATTAAAATTTTAGAATGTTCTTCAAAAGGTGATAAACGATTCTCTGCATTTTATGCAAAAGTTAATGTGTGGGGCAAATATGATTCAATAGAAAATCATTATCAACTTTGCAAAAGATTTGGTAATGAAGTACCAAAAACATGGAGAGATGCAAAAGGTAGACAGCCTACTCATATTGAGTTGAAAGGAAAGGTATTTGACACAAAATATCTTACATACTGGTATAAATTACTGTGGTTAAAATATTTAGATGAAAATCCCCATTTAGTTGAATACGCAAAGCAGTTTGATGATTTTAGCGATATGTTCAAAGGCAAAAATACAATTAATTGTCAAGCAGATGTGATTAGACAGTATGTAAAAGAGGGAAGAGAATCGATTATCAATGAGTGCAGAGAATTAATTGATCTTTTGAAATCTATTTAAAAACAAAATTTTAAACAGAGGTGATATTAATGGAATTAGGTAATGCGATATTCGGGAATTCAAGAGGAGAATATAGAGTTGATCGTAGTTGGCAAGATGCATTTGTTTATAAATTATATGATATGGGTTTTGATGGTTATGGATTACCTGTGAATGACAAGCAAACTTATAAAGGCGAGTTTAAAACGATAAAGTCAGAGTTTGGAGATGCGACATATTTTGAGAACGATACATTCATTTTAATGCCTTATTATTGGGGAGATGATGATAGAATTTGTGAATTACCTAATTTCATACATAAACCAACGGGATTTGAGTTAAGTTGGTACAAGTATGCTTTAAGAGATAGTTATATGAATCAAAATATCAACTTTGATAAATTAATGGAGATTATGGATGATTGTAAAAGAAGTTTGGATATTGATGATGTTCCATACCAATATAAAGAGGCAATTAAACATGTTGACAACGCTTTAGATATTTTACAATCGGAAAAATCTGATTTAACGGAAACAATTATAGAATATTTAAAGAAGGTTAAATTCTTGATGAAAAAATGGTGATAAAATTAGCTCTTTATCGGATGGTGAATGATAATGCAATATGAATTTCCTGTTAAAAAAATAAGCCGTAATGGTAA
This sequence comes from [Flavobacterium] thermophilum, assembly GCA_900450595.1. Lineage (GTDB taxonomy): Bacteria > Bacillota > Bacilli > Bacillales > Anoxybacillaceae > Geobacillus > Geobacillus thermophilus. The sequence goes on along the minus strand of UGGS01000001.1, from coordinate 1,390,518 downwards.
AGAATACATATGGATGGAAAGTGAGGTGTTTTATCGGTTCTTTGTTGCTATGTCAGAATACATGAATATTGATCGAGTTATTGTTGACTTAATTAATAAAAAATATAATAAAGCTAAAAAGTATAAAAAGAAAAGAATGAGATTAAAGAAAGAGAAAGAAGTATTACAGGAGATGATAGGAATCTTATTGTATTATAAATAGAACTAACATTTTATAGGAGGTTGATAAGATGAAAGTAATTGCTGAAATTGAATTAACTGGTGATTTTGATGAGGAATTAATGACAGAGGAAGAAAAAGAAGGGTTGCTTAATGAAGTGTTGTATAGTGGTGCAGAAAATTTCTATTTAACGGGAAAAGTTATTAGGATATTAGAATTCAAATAAAACGAGGTGAATATAAATGGATGATTTGATTCAAATATAAAAGGGTGTGGATATATGAAGAAAATATTTATTAGAATACTGATAAAGATTATTGACCGTATAGAAAGGATTATAAATTTCTTCAAAAAGGATGCATTTATACATGTTGATTACTATTATGAATCGAAGGATGGTGAGTTATATAAAGTTAAAGACAGTTTTCAAATCTATATTTGTCAATGGGGAAAATGTAAAACACTCTTTCGTAAAATTGATTGGACAGAAGCTAAAAAAGTATTAAAAACATTAGAAAAGAACAAAGGGAAAGTATTGTTATCTATGGATGTTGGAAGTGGCACGAGTTCTTTAATGATTCCTAAATGGGCTAAAAAGAAGCTGATTGAAGAGTTAAGAAGAGAATTACAATAAAACCAATCTTTCATTCAGATGTTATTTTTGAATGTTTAGTACAAAGGAGGACTATGTATGAAAGAGGTATTAGAGATTATTAATCAAATCAAAGCAACAAATAGTCGGAATGAAAAGGAAGTGATTTTAAAGCAACATAAAAATAATCAAACATTAAGAAAGGTATTAGACGCAGCACTAAATCCATATATTGTTTTTGGTATTGGTGAAAAGAAATTAAAGAAATTTATTAACAAAGCAACTGGTAAAGAAAATAAATTTAATGATTTATTTGAAGTAATCAAGTATTTAAAAGTACATAATACAGGAACAGATCATGATGTGAAAATGGTTGCTGAATTTTTAAATGCACAAGATGATGAAGAATTAAAGGGATTATATGAAGAGATTATCACAAAGACGCTAAAAATTGGGGCAACGGCAAAGTCAATCAATAAGGCTTTTGGTGAGAAGTTTATTCCAGAGTTTAATGTAATGTTGGCAAAGAAATTTGAAGATGAAGAACATAAAGTAAAAGGCAAAGAATTTGTCATTACTGAAAAGCTTGATGGAATGCGTACCATTATGATTGTTGAAAATGGGAATGTGACATTCTTTTCACGTCAAGGACAACCGATTACAGGATTAGTTGAAATTATGAGAGATGCGGTATTCTTACCTGATAATGTGTATGATGGAGAATTATTGATCGCTAATGCTGATGATTATAAAGATCGAGAAGTACTGCAAGAAACATTAAAGATCGCTCGTAAAGATAGAGAAAAACGAGGTTTGGTATTGCATTTATTTGATATGATTCCAATTGAAGAATTTAAAGCGGGGAAATCAAAAGCAACATATCGAAAGCGTAAAGAAGAATTAGAGTTTATTGTTGATAAATTAAAATCACCGTATATTAAGGTTGTGCCGAATTTATATGTTGGTAAAGATTTAGATGTAATTCCTAAATTACTCGAAGAAATGAATCGAAAAGGTAAGGAAGGCTTGATGTTGAATGTTAGCGATGGTAAATATCAATGCAAACGCACTGATGTGTTATTAAAAATCAAGTCCATGAATACTATGGATTGTAAAATTATCGGATTTGAAGAGGGAACAGGAAAATATGAAGGTATGTTAGGTGCATTACTTTTAGATTATAAAGGCTATGAGCTTCGCTGCGGTTCGGGATTTACAGATGAAGATCGCAAAGAAATATGGAACAATAAAGAAAAATATTTAGGTAAGATTGCAGAAATTCAATATTTCCGTGAATCACGCAATCAAGACGGAGGATTAAGTGTATCTTTCCCAGTGTTTATTTGCATTAGACACGATAAAGATGAACCAAGTTATTATTAATAAAATTATAAAAAATGTGTTGACATTAGATTTGAACAATAGTAAGATAAGATTAGAAATTGCTGCTAAATAATTTAATAAAAATAATTAAATAAATTATAAAAATAATATTGACAACTAAAAACAACAGCGATAAGATAAGAATAGAAAAGAGGTGATGTTTATGTGAACCATTATTAAATAAAATATAATAATATTTAAAATATAAATTCACACCATAGGGCTATTCAGCGTCCTTAGATCGAGAAGTGTTCCCTAACGAGAGTAAATACATATTAATCGTTCGAATACCATAATTAAAGGGAACAACACTCGATAAGGTAGTCCAGCAATAAGCTGGCTGAAACTCTAGCCACAAACTCCGGCTAGACACCATACAAAAATAAATTGCAGTGAAGTGGTAGTTAATTTTAAAAATATTGATTTATCAATGGATTAGCGAAATAGGTTCACTGCAAAATGAATAAAAAATGTAGTGTTTTTGTAAAAATGATTAATGTGTTTAATTAGAAAAGTTTTGATAATTATAGGGTTTTAAATTAATCAAGTATGGTGTGAAGGAACATGTTGATTTTGATACGAAATCAATACTAATCGAGTTTTAAATTAATCAAGTATGGTGTGAAGCATAATTATATATTCTATGAAAAAACCTTAATTTCTCCGTTTTAAATTAATCAAGTATGGTGTGAAGAACAGCGCTTTGCCTGCCGCTGTGCTTGTATCAATAGTTTTAAATTAATCAAGTATGGTGTGAAGTAGATGAATTTATATTGAATGGAAATATATAATGTGAAGGTGATATAAAATGTATATAATTAGAAATGATTCTATATATAGAATTGAAATATTATATCCATCAAAACGCGGAACATCTGTATGGGTAAAATGCGAAAATATTAAAAAGAAGAAGTTAGTTTCTTTAATGAAGATATACGAAACGTATGAAAAAGCTGAAAAAATATTAAAGAAAATAAAAGCAAAAAAGAAGGTGAAAAAATGACATGTACTAAAACAATGAGGTATCAAATTGTTAGACCTTTAGATGATGATTGGGAAGTTTTTCGATATATTTTAAATCAAATTAGTTACGAAACATGGAATTGTTTAAATCGCTGTGCTCAATATTTATGGGAAGCAGACAACTTTAAAAAGATTTATTATAGTAAATTTGGGATAAAGTTTAATGTAAAAGACGTAGAAGGTGTTGCAGATGACGCTTATATAAACAGAAACTTAAAGAAGGAATTTCAGAAAATGAATGGTGACTCTGTTGAAACAATAACTAGAGAAGTAAAAGTAAAAATGAAGAAAAATAAAGAAGATTTTATGTTAGGTAAAGCAAGTTTTTTAAGTTTTAAAAAAGGACACCCAATTTTATTTAGAGGGTCACAAGTAAAGATCAATAAAAGTAACGATAATAATTATATTGTCACTGTTCGTTTATTGCGAAAAGAATATGCTGAAGAACTATATAACGGTATTACTGTAAAAACAAAGAATAAAAAAGAAGAAAAAGTACATAAACGAAACATTAATGATATGAATATTCGTTTTTATATTAAAGCAAATGATAAATATAATAAAGTTATTTTAGAACGAGTTTTAAATAAAGAATATAAAATAGGTGGTTCACGTATCTTTATGAAAGGTAACAAGATATTTTTTGATTTAGTTTATTCTTTTGAACAAAAGAAAGATGAAAAATTAGATAAAAATCGAATCATGGGAATAGATATTGGATATAACATTCCTGCTGCTGTTGCTATAAATGATATGCCATATAAAAAATGGTTTATTGGAGATCGAAAAGAGATTGAAGATTTTAGAACAAAAATTGAAGTAAGAAAGAAACAGTTGCAAAAATGGTCTGTTTGGGCTGGAGATGGTCGAGTAGGGCATGGTATTAAGACACGTATAAAACCTGTTTTAAATATCGGGGAGAAAATTAATAATTTTAAAAACTTAAAGAATCATGTTTGGAGCAGGGAAATTATTAACATAGCTTTAAAAAACAAATGTGGAACAATTCAAATGGAAAAATTAGAAGGCATTATTCCTGAAGAATATTCGTTTTTAAAGAATTGGAGTTTTTATGATTTACAACAAAAAATAGAATATAAGGCAAGAGAACATGGAATTGATGTAGTGTATATTGATCCTGCTTATACGTCAGCTAGATGTTCAAAATGCGGTCATATACATAAGAGTTATGAGAAAAAAGATTGGAGACCAGAACAAGGTCAATTCATTTGTCAAGTTTGTGGTTATAAAGAGAATGCTGATATTAATGCTGCGAGAAATATTGCAACGCCGAATATTGAAAAGATTATTAAAGAACAGTTAGAAAAGCAAGAAAGAGAGCAACGTAATCAAAAATATATAAGCTGATATATAAAATAATTAAATAAAATATAAAAATAATATTGACAAAGGAAAATGAAATGTTATAAGATAAGATTGCAGGGTTAAACAACACGAATCAAACAAAATATAAAAATAATACAATATATAGTAGTGATAAACAAATTGACATACAACATCTTGTGTTAAACATACGATAAAATAATTGTTTTATTGAAAGGCGGTGAGTACCATAGAACGAATTGGGCGTGATCCTCCAAATATAAAAGATTATCAATAAAAATATAAAAATATTAAATTAAAAAGGAACAAAAGGAGGAATATTAATATGGCAAATACAAAACATGGTTTACCGCAAACAAAAGGGATTTTCAAATTACGGGGATATGTAACTGGTATGCAACGAGATAATACATTTAAAGAAATTGAAACAAGAAGTGGCAAAAAAATGTACGTGCTTAATTTTGGTGTAGAAACAGCTCCAGAATCAACAGTATTTGTAACAGTACAAGGTATGGAACGTGACGATGTTTATTTTAGCAAACGGGTAGGAAATGGTAAAACTGAAACAAAGAAGGTTGCGTGGGCAAAAAGATTTGATGATCAAGGTGAAGGATATGAATTGATCGGTGTTGCTGTTGGATTAGAAAAAGATGAGAACGGTAAGAATGTAAAACATACATATACAGAGTTTGATGCAGCCGAAAAAATTTATGAACAATTAGAAGATGGTATGCCTGTATTTGTACAAGGTGAAATTGAATTTTCATCATTTAAACGTGATAATGGAGAAGTTTCACGTAATAAACGATTTAATGTAAGACAAATTTATAACTCTAGCAATGTTGACTTTGAATCTCCTGATTTCAAAGAAACAAGCGATTTTAAACAAAAAATTGTTTTTATGAATATTGAAAAAGACAATGAAAGTGAAGAGCCACGCTTTATTGTGGAAGCAAAAATTGTTAACTATAATTCTATTGAAGATGCAGAATTTATTATCTACAATAAAGCACTTGCTAATAATTTTAGAGGAAAATTAAAGCCATATACAGCTATTGATGTATGGGGTAAAATTGTAAATAAAATTGATACAGATGAAGTAGAAGAAGCTTCAAATGTATGGGGTGAAGAAGATACATTTAAGCGTATTAATAAAAGCTATGTTCGTGAACTGGTAATTACAGGTGCGAGTCCAGATTCAATTGATACAGAAACTTACACAGAAGAAGCGATTGAAGAAGCGATTAAGAAATTGAATTCAGAAGGTCAAGTTGATTCAAGTTGGGGAGATAGTGAAGATATAGACGATTTGGACTTGCCGTGGTGAAAAGTAAATAAATTATAATACATAAAATATTATAAAAAAAGGAGTGTATAATACATAATGGCAAAAGCAAAACGAGGAAGCACTGTAAAAAAAGGTTTAAAGTTCTTTGTTTATGGTGAGCAAGGTACGTGGAAATCTTCATTTGCATTAGATTTTATGAAAATGAAAAGTGAAGAAGGAAAGCCTTTGCGAGTTTTATATATCGATTGTGAAGCAGGAAGTGTAGATAACTACCTTGAAGATTTAGAAGCACAAGGTATTAATTTAGATAACTTGTTATTAGTTTACACAACAAATTATACAGAAGTTGAAGAATGGGTTAAAAAAGCAATAAATGATGAAGATTTATATATTGAAAATGAAGATGGAGAAATGGAATTGATTTTAGATGCCGATGGTAACCCATTTAGAGCAGATGTAATTGTTGTAGACGGTATCACTGTTATTTTTGACAATGTAAAATTTGCAGCAATCAATGTATCAGAAAAACGTGCAAAATTAAAAGCAAAAGCTCAAGAAAAAACGGCTTTGGAACAGTTTGTTGCTGAAGCAACTGCCGGATTGGAGTTTCGTGATCATGACAAAATCAAAATGAAAGGTAAGAACTTACTGCGTTTGCTAATTACTGGTACTGACAAATATGTTGTAGTAACATCTCGTGAAAAAACGAAGAAAGTTATGCAAAATGTAGACGGAAAAATGACTTTAGTTGAAGTTGGTAAAGTGCCTGATTGCTTTGAAGGTGCAGAATATGAGTTCTATACAGTATTAAGACACTTTGAAGATGAAGACGGATCAATTAAAGCACAAGTTATGCGTAAAGACCGTACTAAAGTATTTCAACAAAATGAAATTATCGATGCTCCAACTCCTTTGTATTGGCAATGTGTAATTGATGGCAACAAAGGTAAAAAATCTAACGTTGTTAAAGATTCAATTGAAGAAAGTGTTAAAAAAGACGAGGATGTATTAGCAAAAGGTATTCACGAAGTAACGAAAGAAGATGTGTCTGTAGAAAAACAAGAAGTTAAATTAGAAACAGTAGAAGACTATAGAAATGCTATTAAAGAAGGAATTGATAAGCTATCAGCAGTTAAGAAAAAAGCATTGCGCCCAAAACTAACAAAAGCAGGACTACCTTTAGATTATAATAAAATTGACGATATTGAACAGTTGAAAGAATTTTACGAGTTAGTAATTGAATAAAAATATAAAAATAAGGGAGAAATATTTTCTCCCTTATTTCCTAAAACAAGAGGTGGTACTTGTGTTATTAAAATGTCATTATTGTGATCCTGTAATTACTAAAAAAATGAGAGAGCAGGGAGTAAAGCCAGTAAAGTCTATTGATACAGAAAAACATGAGTTTGTGAAAGACGAAAAAGGGAAATATTTTCATGCAGAGTGCTATGGGTATTATTTATTAGAGAAAAAGAAAATGAGTATAGAAGAAGCTGATCGCAAAGTAGCGGAAAGATTATTGATTACAAAAAAAGAAATCCGAGAACAAGAAGAAAAAGATAAATTTTTAAGATGGATTATGGATTATTATGATGGAACACTCCCGTCTTATTTTTTAAAGAAATTAAAGGCTGTTCGTGAAGGAACATACGAAGGATTAAACGAACCAATTGATTATGCGATATTGTTAGATATTTATCAGCGAATGGCAAATTATTTAAATAAAATTGCAGCAAAGAAAACGTTCAAAAATACTACGCAACGAATGAATTATGATTTAGCTGTTGTTGTTGGAAATTATGGTGATTATAAAAAATATATAAATAGATTAAAAGAAGAAAGTGAAAAAGCAAATGAAGTACAAAAAGTAATGAAGGAACAAGAAAAGATTAATCATATTGTGAAAAATAAGAAAGAAGATGATTCTTTCTCATTAACCGATGTAATTGATGAACTGTTATTGTGAGGTGTGTATTAGTGGTTAAAACACGAGTAGAAGAGCCTAATGATATTACAACAGAAGCATTGTTTATTGGAGCATTGTATGCCAAACCTATTCTTTATATAAATTATGAAAGTTTAGTTAAAGCTAAATATGATTTCTATGATGAAGATGTTCGCTTTTTATACAATGCTTTCGAAGTATTTTATAAAACTTTTTCACAAGAAGTAACAGAATCGAAAGTGAATATTTTTATGCAACAAGATCCTGACCGTTGGAAAATGTATCGTAAAATTGGTGGATGGAAAACAATCGAAAAACAAATGGATTTAGCAGATGTAAACGATGCAGAGAATTACTTTAAAACGATTAAGAAATATTCATTAGTTCGTGAATTTGCTAGAAAAGGATTTCCTGTTGAAAAGCTTTTGTCTACTAAACATTTTCATAAAATGAGTCCAGATGATGTGATTAATTGGATGAGTTATAACATTAGTCATATAAGTACAGTTATTGGTGGTGGCAAATCAGCAATTATTCTTGGAAGCGATGCAACTAAAAAGATTGAAGAGTGGAGTATAGAACCTGATATGGGAGAAGAATTTCCATTTGAAATTTGGACGAATTTATTTCGTGGTTGGCGACCAAAGAAATTAATTTTAGATGGAATGCTAAGTAATGAAGGTAAATCAAGGAAAGTTGCGAAAATAGCAGCGTATTTAGGTATATTGAAACAAATTCCAGTGTTAATTCTAGCGAATGAAATGGATGAAGAAGAGTTTTTTGCAATGATTTTATCAACTGTTATGAACAGTAGAGAATATGGATTTGAATACAATATAAGTGAGCGCACAGTTTTACTCGGAACATATGAAAATGAAGAACAGTATCAGAAAGCATTAGAAGTGGGTAAATATATAGAAGAACATTCGAAAATTTATTTCTTGGAAATGAATCAATATTCTGATGATGATTTAAAACGTGAAATTAAAAAATATAGCTTGTTGGGTGTCAAATATGTATTTTATGACACGTTAAAAGGGTATCAGACAGATGCATGGGATACATTAAAACAAACAGCAACGTTATTAAAAGATATTGCAAATGAATTGAATATTGGGATATATGCAAGCTTCCAGTTGTCGGATGATGCAAAAGATGTAGATATTTTTGATTATAACTCAAAAATGATTGCAAACAGTAAACAAATTAAACATATTTGCGATCATATGTTGTTAGGAAAAAGATTGCCGAAAAATAAATATGACAAATATCAAATTAAAGTAGCTAAAGGTAAAGACGAATGGGGCTACATTTCATTAGAAAGAAATAAAACATATTATGCAAAAAAGGTTGAAAAGAATAGGGGCGGTGAGAAAGATTTAATTTTAGTGTATGAAGTAAATTTAGATTTAAATACTTGGGTAGAATTAGGATATTTAGAACGAGCTGATTAAGGGTGGTGTAAATGGAAGCCCAAGAATTAAAAGAACGCATTATTATAGATGAAAAAATTATCGATATACTTGAAGCATTGGGTATGCACTCCATAAAAGATAAAGGAAACTATATTACTTGTGGAATGCCGGATGGAAATAATCCTAAAAGTACAGTTATTTATAAAGATAATTTGCATGTAGAAGCATATACGAGAAATATTAAAGATGCGTATGGTCACAGTGACATCATATCACTCGTATCGTTTGTTAATAATACATATTTTACGGAATCGATCAAATGGATTTGTGATGTATGCGGTTATGATTATTATGGTCAAGAAGTACCACAGTCTCGCTTGGCAGCTTGGGTTCGTAATATGTGGAAAGTTGTTAAAGAAGGAAAGTGTGACGATGATGAAAAGTTGTTGCCTATAAATGAAGATATTTTGCATTATTTTGGGCGATATGGCAATCCATTATTTTATAAAGAAGGGATTAGTTATGAAACACAATGGGAGTTTGAATTAGGGTATGATTTATATTATCACATGATCACCATACCGATCCGTGACGAATTAGGATTCCTTGTCGGCGTGAAGGGGAGATTATTTAAAGAAGTTGTTGAGGAATGGGAATCAAAATACTTTTACATTCAACCATGTGCTAAATCAAAAGTGTTATATGGATTACATAAAACAAAACCTTACATATTAGAGAAAAAAGAAGTAATTGTTTTTGAAGCTGAAAAAAGCGTTATGAAAGCATGGAGTCACGGTATTAGAAACACTGTCGCAATTGGTAGCCATTGTTTAAGTGATACTCAAGTACAAAAATTAACTCATTTAGGTGTAGATATTGTTATTGCTTACGATGAGGGTGTTGAAATTGATCCGAAAACAGGTAAAGTAGATAAGAATTTTTATCGTAAAGAATTTGATAAGTTTTTACCATCTCAAAAAGTGTATTGTATTTATGATAAGAGTAAAAAAATTCTTGATAAAAAGGAAAGTCCTATAGACGATATTGATAAGTGGTATCGTCTATATAATGAATATAAATTTAAAGTTAGGGGTTGATGTAGTGAAAGAATTGCCAAGATTAAGTTATAGTAGCTTGAATATGTTTGTACAATGTCCAATGAGATATAAATTAAGATACATAGATGATAATAAAAGCGCAACAGAAGCGTTGCACTTGGAATTAGGAAATATATTACATAAAGCATTAGAAATTAAATACAGAAACATCATTGATGAAAAAGATGTAAATTATAATGAATTATTTAATGTTATTGAGATGGGAGTTGCTGAAGAAACAGAAAAAGATAAAGGTAAGTTTTTAAACGGATTAAAACAATTGCGTGAGAAATATGGTAATGAATTATTTGAAGAAGTGGATGCAAAAAGTGGACTTAGTTATAATGAGAAATTAGATATTTTCTTTGAATACATACAAGAAGATGTTGATACAAGTGAGTGGAAGCCTATTGCAGTAGAGATGCCATTTGAATTTGTGTTTGAAGACAAAGTGATTTTTCATGGTTTTATTGATAGGATTGATCAAAACACAAATGGTGAATTACGAGTAGTTGATTATAAATCATCAAATAAATTGTTTAGTGATAAAGACTTAACAACACCGTTGCAAATGGTAATTTATGCTTTGGCATGTAAAGAGATTTATAATAAAATTCCTGTGGAATATCAATATGATATGATTTTGTTAGGCGAAAAACAATATGTTACATCTAAAGGGTTTTTAGAAAGAGGTATTAAAAAAATACAAAAGATTTTAGATGATATGGAATGGTGTTTAGCTATAGATGAGTGGATTCCAAAGCCTTCGCCTCTGTGTTATTGGTGTGAGTTCTCTGAAACGAATCCGAATACAGAATGGTATACAAAAGGATTATGTGAATATTATTGTTTGTGGACACCTGAGAGTAGAACATTTAAAAAGAATAAGGAATATATGTAAAATATAAAAGAGGTGTTGTGAATGAGATACAATAATTATCATAAGCATACACATTATAGCAACATTATTACGCCAGACTCTATTGTGAAACCTGAAGATTATGCAAAAAGAGCTATTGAATTAGGTCATACTACTTTATGTACAACAGAGCATGGATATGCTGGAAACATATTTGAGTATTATGATTTAGCACAAGAGTATGAATTAAAATTTGTATTTGGAATCGAATATTATTATGTGAATGATCGTTTTAGTAAAGATAAATCTAATTCGCATTTAATGATATTAGCTAAAAATCATCATGGTATGAAACAAATGCTTAAAATTATGTCGGAAGCAAATAAAACTGGATATTATTATAAACCGCGTATTGACAAAGAATTGCTTTTTAGTTTAAATCCTAAAGACGTTGTAGTTACATCTACATGTGTAATGAGCTATATAAATAAATTTGACGATTATGAAGAAAACTTTGTGAAACCGATATTAGATTATTTCGGTGATAATTTCTATTTAGAATTACATGATAATACACATCCATTGCAAGTTGAATATAATAAGAAAATATTAGATTTGCATAATAAATATAAAATACCATTCATTCATGCAACAGATAGCCATTATATTTATCCTGAACAAGACAAAGATCGCACTGAATTTCTTAATGGAAAAAATATTTATTATCCTGAAGAAGAGGGGTTTATTCTTGATTATCCTGATGCTGAAACAATCTTCAAAAGATATGAAGAGCAAGGAGTTTTTACGCGAGAACAAGTTGAGCAAGCATTAAAAAATACATGGATTATTGATGAATTTGAAGATATAAAATTAGATAAAAGTAGTATTAAAATGCCATCAATATATCCAACTTGGACACATGAACAAAAAATAAAAAAACTTAAAGAAATTATAAAGCAAGAATGGGAGAAAGATAAAAAGGAAATTCCAAAAGAGAGACATAAGGAATATATTGAAGCAATTAAATTTGAAACACAAATTGTAGAAGATACAAAAATGGAAGATTACTTTTTATTAAATTATGAAGTTATTAAAAGAGCAAAGCAAAAAGGTGGAATTTTAACACGAACAGGAAGAGGAAGTGCACCTTCATTTTACATTAATAAGCTTTTGGGGTTTACAGAAATTGACCGATTAGATGCTCCAATTACTTTATATCCAACACGTTTCATGAGTAAATCGAGAATTTTAGAAACAAGATCTTTGCCTGATTATTCTTTCACTGTGCATATTAATAAAGTAAATTTAATACACAGTGAAAGATAGTCCTCTATAATAGAAATATTATAGATGCAGGCGGTGAATTGCTGGGAAACCCTAAAGCTTTCCTTGCCACAACGTAGTTGGAAACGGCAGACGTGACGGCTTGAAAAAAGGAAAGATGCAACAATGGGCAATCAGCAGCCAAGCTCCTGTCCCGAAAGGGTGGAGAAGGTTCAACGACTAGGGCATACCACCTACGGCGAATGCTATGGTGATGAAGCCCGTAGGGGAGGCTGATGCCGACCCGAAGCGCCGCCCATCCTAACAGGTAATGCTGAGGATGAAGATATAGTCTAGCCCTTTGCGAAAGCAAAGGTAGTAGCGATTGACTTTAATACAGCCAACCCAAAGCCTTTTATTGAAGCAACAAAAGAAATACTCGGTGAAGATAATATTTATTACATGGTTGCATATGGAAAAATGAAAGATAGTGCTGCTTTTAGGAATTTATGTAGAGCAAAAGGTTTAAAAATGAGTGAGTATAACGATGTAGCTAAGGATTTAGAAAGATATAAAGATGATCCTAAATGGAAGGATTTAATTGAAGAATCGAAAAAGTTTGTAGGTGTAATTGAATCTGTTTCACCTCATCCTTGTGCATTTTTATTGTTAGATAAACCAATATCAGAAGAAATTGGAATAATTAAAATTGGTGATGAATTATGTGCATTAATTGATTCAGGAACTTCTGATGCTTGGAAATATTTGAAAAATGACTATTTGACTGTCACCGTCTGGGATATTATTGCTGATGTATATAAAGCAATTAATAAACCAATTCATAGTATACGTGAATTAAATAAACTCATTGAAAATGATAAAAAAGTATGGAAATTATATGAAGATGGAATTACTGCAACACTTAACCAAACAGGAACGGATTCTGCTACTCCACAAGTAATGAGATATAAACCTAAATCTGTTCGGGAATTAGCAGCGTTTGTTGCAGGAATTAGACCTGCTTTTGAAAGTATGAAGCATTTATTATTAGATCGTAAGCCGTTTTCTTATGGTATTCCTGAATTTGATGAGATTCTAAAAGAATCGGATAATTTTGTTCTTTATCAAGAAAATATTATGGCAACTTTAGTTTATGCAGGATTCCCAGAAGATGAAACATATGGGTTATTAAAAGCAATTGCAAAAAAGAAGCCGGGTGTTATTGAACCAATTAAAGAAAGATTTATAAATGGCTTTATTGAAAAAACTAATAGCCCTGAAAATGCAGAAAAGGTTTGGAAAATCATTGAGGATGCTGTAGGATATGGATTTAACTCAAGTCATGCTTTATCAGTTGCTTATGACTCACTATATGGAGCATATTTGAAAGCAAATTATCCATTGGAGTATTACACTGTTGTTTTAAATAAATATCAAAATGATACAGAGATGACAGATAAATTACATAAAGAACTAGATTATTTTGGTATTAAAATTATTCCAATTGAATTTGGAAAATCAAGAGCGCAATATTCAGCAGATAAAGAAACAAATTCTATTGTTAAAGGTATTGCTTCTATTAAATTTTTAAATGAATCCGTAGCGGAAGAATTATATGAATTAGCAAAAAATAAGTATGACGATTTTGTTGATTTATTGATTGATATTGAAGAAAAAACATCTTGTAATGCAAGGCAAATGGAGATACTTATTAAATTAAATTTCTTTAAAATGTTTGGTAAAAATAAAAAATTATATGCAATTTATGAGAAATTTAAAAAGCATTATAAAAAATCGCATAAAGAATCAACTAAACAACAAAGAATTAAAGAAATTAAAGATTATGCAAAATCATTAGAAGATAAGGAAATATCAATACAGGAACAAATTTTATTTGAAAAAGAAATATTAGGATATGGTCAAACCACTTTCCCTAACGTAAACAAAGCATATGGAATGATTTTAGGCATTGACACAAAATACAGTCCTAAAATCACTTTATACATAATGAATAATGGCTCAGAAGTCTTGTTAAAGGTTTCCAAACAACACTTCTACAATAGTGATGGTGAACCTTTGTTAAATGTAGGTGATATTATAAAAGTATTAAAAGTAGAGCAAAAACCTAAATTAACCAAAATAGATGGTAAATGGTTAGAAACTGATATTAAAGAAAATTGGCTTGTTGCTTGGCAGATGTCAAAGAAATACGAAAAATAGAAAGGAGTCGCCATGAAAAAATCACTGAAGAAAACGTTGCTTTGTACTGCATTAGTCGTAACACCAATTGTTTATACATATAACGTAAAGCAAGATTTACATAAAGAGTTAAACAATTTAAAAACACAAAACAGAAAGCAGCAAGAAATAATTAAACAATTTGAGCGTGAACAAACCAGTATGAAAGATGAATTAAGGGAGTTAGAAATAAAAATTCAAGAAAGCGAAGATCGTCTTAGGCAACGATTTGATCGAGAAATTGAAGGAGTTGAAGAACAGATTAAACGAATTAAGCAAGCTAACCAAATAAGAGAAAAATATAAGAATAATTACATATATAGTTTCGAAGGTATCGTAACCGCATATTCACCATATGAAGAGTCAACAGGTAAATCGTCAGATGATCCTGATTTTAAGGTGACTGCGAGTGGCACTATTGCCACTCAAGGTCGTACCATTGCGATGGATCAGAGATTTCCATTTGGTACATTGGTTAAAATCGAAGGGTTTAATGAGGTATTTCGAGTAGAGGATAGAGGGTTTAAAATTAAAGGAAATAGAGTGGATGTTTATTTTGAGGATGTAGATGATGCAGTTAAATTCGGAAAACAAAAGCGAAAAATTTATATAATAAAATTTCCAAAAGGGTAGACAAACCAAATTAAATAAAATATAATGATATTAGAAGTTAGATAAAACCTGAATTTTATGGGAGGTGAATGAATGAATTTTACTTGGGAAGGTAAAACTGAAATATTGAAAGTTACAGAAATGAAACCCATAGGAGTACTTCAGCCGGACAAAGCCTCCAGCAAAAACTGGGATACGACCGAAAACCTTTATATTGAAGGCGACAACCTCGAAGTATTAAAGCTGTTGCAAAAATCGTATTTCGGCAAGATTAAAATGATCTATATCGACCCGCCGTATAATACGGGGAAAGATTTTGTGTATAAGGATGATTTCCGTGACAATATCAAAAATTACAAAGAAATCACGCAACAGACGACAAAAGCGAATACGGAAACAAGCGGACGATACCATACCGATTAGTTAAATATGATGTACCCGAGATTGAAATTGGCAAGGAATTTATTAACAGATGACGGGGTAATTTTTATTAGTATCGATGATACGGAAGTAGCAAACTTAAGGAAAATACTTGATGAAATTTTTGGCGAAAATAACTTTATTGCGTCAATTACTCGTAATACAAATAGTTCTAAAAATCAATCTTTATTTGTTTCTGTTAGTCATGATTATTGTTTAATTTATGCAAGAGATATTTCTGTATTATCCACTAAGCATGCTGAAAATAAATGGTCGGTTCCTAAAAATAATATAGAAGAGTATAAACGTAAAATCGAAGAGTTGAAAAATCTGGGGTTAAGTAATGAGCAAATAACTGAAGAATTAAAACAATTAACTAAATATCCAAGGTTTATAGATTTTGTTAATTACTGGTATGTTGATGAGAGAGGTGTATATCGTAAAGATAATTTAGGAGGGGTAAAGAATGGAAATATGACCCCAATTATTAATCCTTTAACTGGAAAAGAAGATCCTGTGCCACCCGGAGGATTTAGATATAGTCCTGAAAAATTGAATGAACTAATTAAAAAAAATAGAATACATTTTCACACAGATGGTAGCCTACCAACGATAAAAAGATATTTAGATGAAAATCTAACACAAAGACCTAAATCAATCATGTCCGATGATCAAAGACCAGATAATGCATTACTAAAAGAATTTAATACGCCATTTGATAATCCTAAGCAGCTAGCATTTATGAAAAGAATATTAAGTGTGGGTGATAAGGATTCGATTATTTTAGACTTTTTCTCCGGCTCTGCAACTACCGCTCACGCAGTAATGCAATTAAATGCAGAAGACGGGGGAAATCGTAAGTTTATTATGGTGCAGTTGCCAGAGAAGACAGATGAAAAGTCAGAGGCGTATAAAGCTGGTTATAAAAACATTTGCGAAATCGGCAAAGAACGCATCCGCCGCGCGGGCGAGAAAATCGTTCAGGAAACGGGAAAAACGGATTTAGATATTGGCTTTAAAGTGTTTAAGCTCGATTCTTCCAATATTGATGGTTTTTAAAACAAATTATAATAAAAAGGAGGTGATAAATTGGTTAAAAAGAAATTATCCAAAAATGAACAATTCTTTTTAGGGTTACG
This sequence comes from [Flavobacterium] thermophilum, assembly GCA_900450595.1. Taxonomy (GTDB): domain Bacteria; phylum Bacillota; class Bacilli; order Bacillales; family Anoxybacillaceae; genus Geobacillus; species Geobacillus thermophilus. The sequence goes on along the minus strand of UGGS01000001.1, from coordinate 1,373,740 downwards.
TGACACAATTTATCCGTTGGTTAATATTAAATTAAACAATATCAAAGAAATATTATCAAAAGCAGACGAATACGTAAAAACTCAACCATACATAAAGAAAGTGACTAATAAACATTATAGCAAAGATTTAGTTATTTATATTATCGGTGAACGATACATAGATATAGTATTAGAACAGATGAAAAAGTGTTTATCAGAAACAAATGAATTTCAACCTACATATCAAGAATTTGAGGATTTTGTGTTTCGCAAGATACATAATATCGGATTGTTTGATATTGTGATTCCTGAACCAGAATTGATACCAATGAGATTGATTATGGATAAAAGGGAATATATGAAACAAGAATTTGCAAAATTGAGCGAAGCAACTAATAAAGAAATTAAATAAAATGAAGCAAAACGAATTTATGAAGAAATTAATGATTTGTCGTCTGTTGATGAAGAAATTGATAAAATTATAATAAGTTTTAAAAACAAATTAAAGGAGGTATATGAATGAAGTTTAAAAAGGGTGATAAAGTAAAGGTAATTAGTAATGATTCTTACAACGAAATGGAGGGTAATATAGTTGATGTAAACCCTAAAGGTAAAGATTATTTAGTGTTTATTAATGATGATGAAATTATTTGGTTTGATGAACATGAATTAGAATTGATTGATAACAATACAATAATTAACAATTCAAATATCGAACTACATAAAAAAATTCTTGATGAAATTCATGATACATATAAACGGAAAAATGCAGACTATGGCAATAGTTTTGAAGAACAATTTAAAGAATATGGTTTGTTATCGGCAATAATTCGACTAGATGATAAGATGAGAAGACTTAAACAATTATTAAAAAATAAAGCACAAGTTAAAGATGAAAGTATAGAAGATACATTAATTGATTTAGCTGGATATGCGATATTAACATTAATGGAATTGAATAAGGATGAAGTATATGAAAAGCGTTAATTTAAGAGAAGAGAGACTTGGTCAAGTAAATAAAAATAATTATGGATCATTGATGGAAGTTGTAGAGTATAATTCTGCGACAGACATTTGGGTAAAGTTTGAAAAAGGTAATCATGTCCACACCAATTGGAAAGCATTTTGTAAAGGTGATGTAAAAAGTGTGTATGATAAAACTGTTTATGGAATTGGGTATATTGGAGAAGGTGTCTATAAACCATACGAGAACGGTAAGCCAAGCCCACAATATTCAACTTGGACAGGGATGTTAGAACGATGTTACAGTGATAAATTGTATAAAAGATATCCTACATATATGGGTTGTTCGGTTGCAGAAGAATGGCATAACTTTCAAAATTTTTCTAAATGGTATGATGAGAATTACTATGAAGTTGATGACGAAAAAATGGAATTAGATAAGGATATTTTATTAAAAGGGAACAAAACATACAGCCCTGATTACTGTGTCTTTGTTCCAAAAAGAATTAATTTGCTATTTGTGAAAAAAGATGAATTGAGAGGAGATTTGCCTATTGGAGTATGTTTTTACAAGAGAGATAAAAAATATCAGGCAAACTGTAAGGATGAAAAAGGAAATAATGTGTATTTAGGTAGATATAATACACCTGAAGAAGCGTTCGAAGCATATAAAAAATTTAAAGAAAATATAATTAAAAAAGTGGCGGAAGAATATAAAGATCGAATACCTAAGAGACTTTATGAAGCTTTAATTAATTATGAAGTTGAAATTACGGATTAATTAGATTTGATATAGTTGGCAAGTATAAAGATTTGTTTGAATGAAACATACATTTTATAGATAATTATGAAGGTAGGTGATAATTTGATTGAATTAAATGGAGTGTAGGATATTGTAGCAGATTTTTTTTGTGGAAGTGGAACTACATTAGTTGTTGCTAAAGAGTTAGGAAGACAATATATAGGTTGTGATATCAATCCAAGAGCTATTGAGATTACTGAAAAGAGACTTGAAGAAATAAATATAATAAAATAGTGGTTTTATTTAAAATTAATAACTTTATAATGATGGAGGGTTTGGATGAAAGAATTATTAGGTAGTTTAGAATTAAATAGAATATATCAAATAGATGCCTTAGAAGGGTTAAAACTAATTCCTGATGAGAGTATTGATTTAGTTGTTACAGACCCACCATACAAGTTGATTCAAGGTGGCTGTACAAATAACGCAGTAAAACTAAAAGGTGCTACCGATTTGCAGAAAGGTAAAGTGTTTAATCATAATGAAATCAAGTTTGATGACTGGTTATCAGAAGTCTATAGAGTATTAAAACCTGCTTCACATTGTTATGTAATGTGTAACGACCGTAATTTAATGGAGTTATTAAATGCATGTGAAAAAGCAGGCTTTAAACTTTTAAACATATTGGTTTGGAAGAAAAGCAAACATTCGCCAAACAGATACTATCTGAAAAATGCTGAATTTATTGTATTTTTACGAAAAGGCAAAGCAAAAAACATTAACAATATGGGGACTTTTCAAATTTTAGAATTTGATAATGTAAAGAATAAAACACACCCTACAGAAAAACCTGTTGAATTGTTGGAATGTTTAATAACAAACTCATCGAATAATGGTGATGTAGTGTTAGATGTTTTTGCTGGAACGGGCTCTACATGTATCGCTGCAATTAAAAATAAGAGGAAGTTTTTAGCTTTTGAAATTGAAAGAGAATATGTAGAAATAGCTAATCAGCGATTGGATAATATTGAAATACATAACGATTTGAAAAATATAAATAAATTATATACATAGGAGAGGTGATTGAATGTCAGCTACAAATCGTGGAACAAAGCGAATCGAATATGATTTTTATCCGACACCAGTTGAAGTAATACATAACTTTTTAGATCATTATCAATTAAAAGATGGAATTATTCTTGAGCCTTGTGCCGGATGTGGCAATTTCATTCAAGCTATTCGTGATAAAGGTTATAAAAATATAATCGTTGCAAACGAAATTAGACAAGAAGAGTATCAAAATTTAATTAATAGTGGGGCAGATTATATTTTCCATAAAGATTTTCTTACTGAATTATTGCCTGTTCACGAAGTAAAGACAATTATAACAAATCCACCATTTTCAAAAGCAAAAGAATTTATTTTACGTTGCAAAGAATTGTATCCTGATGCTGAAATTATTATGTTACTCAGAACAGCATTTCTTGAAAGTAAAGCAAGATATGAATTTTGGCAGCGACACCAAGTAAATAAATTATACATACTCTCAAGCAGACCTAAATTCGTTAACAATAAAACAGATGCAACATCTTATGCTTTCTTTGTGTGGGATAATACCGATAAACAAGAGATTAAGGTAATTTAAAGTCTAAACAAAAATCATATTTTATAGGTTTGGAGGTGAAAAATGTGTTAGAAATAGTTAAAGATAGAAAGTTAGAACAAGGTCAAGAAGTGGCAGTATACAGGAATCTCAACCGCAAGTGTTTTAGTATCAAAGATAAAAAGACAGGATTGGTTTGTGCTTATGCGGACAGATTTAGAATTGAAAATGTAAAATGCAAAGTATCAGAAACAGGAAGGCAAAGAGTTTTAAAAAAGAAACGAAAAAATGTACATGCCGTACTTAATGGATTATACATAGGTGAATGTGAAATGGATACATCACAAATGGATGAAGTTTATTATGATCCTTATACATTAGATTCATTTATTAATAAACGTACAGGTGAAAAATTAATTGAAATTGATTTAGTTTATTTTGAAGACGGCAAAGCATATATGTTGAGACAATAGAGGTGAAATATGATTTCATTTATCATCGGATTCATTCTCGGTGGCTCAATTGGTGCTTTAATGATGGCAATCATCATCGGTGGAAGTATGTATGAAAAATATAATATAAAAGGTGATTATTATGAGTGATGATAAAAAGCAAGAGCTGTTATATCTTTTAGATCAGCTTAATGAATATTTATTTGAATTGGAACAAGAGTTAGAAGATGACATTGAAATTAATACAGATAGATGGAAAGAATACTATTTAAAGCTGAGCAAAATACATAGTGTATTATCAAATTTACATAATGAAATTTACTTTTCTTAAAAATAATGCTTGACTTAATATAATTATAAAAATATAATTGAATTAGAAATAATTCTGTGAAACAATAGGAATGAAACAGTTAGTTTTAACAAATAAAAATTTAAATAAATTATAAAAATAATATAGACAAGATATCGTAAATGTTATATACTAACATTGAAGGTGGTGATGGTAATGTAATATATAAATCTTTTAAAATAAATATAATATAATAATAAAAATTAAGGAGGATATTGATGAAACGCTTCAAACGATCAACTCAACCATTTAAACAAACAGTATTCTCAAACCAAGCAGAAACAAAACCAGTTCTCGAAAAGAAGTGGTATGGCGTTATTGAAATGCCTGATGGAAAATCATATTTATATACATACACAGCCAAACAACGTAGTGAAGCAGTTGTGTATTTTGAAGAAGAAGCACGATTGAATAATGGCGTACTAACAACAGTTAGTGCATTCAAATAAAATATAAAAAGGAGTTGAATAATGTGTACTTTGCACATAAAGATTTTCTATTTTCCATAGTTGGTAAGTGTGAAGAAGGGTATGTTGCCAAAAAAGATGATGGGTATACGTTTGTAATTCCAAGAAAAATTCTTAAAAAACATTATAAACCAGTGAAGAGAATTGATAAAGAGGAAATGGCTAGAGGTTATAGAGAAATGGCGGTGATCAATTTAAAAGAGGCGGATGTAGCAGTTTATACATATAATGACGGGATGGAGTTGTATGAATAAAAATTACATAGAGAAGGAGAAGTGGTCACGTTGACAATCATCACAAAAGACAACGGAAAACGCAGACTACCTTTTAATGAACAACGTCTGAGAAATTTTGTGTCTAATATCTTAGCAGATTTTCCACATTTAAAATCGGATAAATACATTGAACGTATTATCAAAACAATAACTTCACACGAAGAATATAAAGCAGAAGAGATTACAAATAAACTAATTCTTAATGCATTAGATAATATTACAATTGAAGAACCTGATTGGACTTTTGTGGCAGCACGAGTTTACTTAAAACAATTATATAAACAGGCAGCGTATAATCGTTCGTATGATGCTAGCGAGAAATATGGTAGTTACTATGGGTTGCAAAAGAAATTGGCTGATTTGGGTGTATATGACGAATTAATTTTACGAGAATATACTAAAGAAGAAATTAAATTAGCATCAACTTTCATTGATCCTGAAAAAGATAAATTGTTTACATATATTGGACTAAGAACATTGGTAGACAGATACTTAGCTAAAGGATATAACGGTGAGATTTATGAACTTCCTCAAGAGAGATTTTTAACAATTGCATTAACATTAATGTCAAAAGAAGATAAATCAAAACGAATGGAATTGGTAAAAGAAGCATATTGGGCATTATCCAATCAATATATGACAGTCGCAACTCCTACATATGCAAACGCAGGTAAATCATATGGTCAGTTATCAAGTTGCTTTATTGATACTGTCGATGATAGCTTAATCGGAATTTATGAATCAAACACAGATGTTGCAAGATTATCAAAAGGTGCTGGCGGAATCGGCGTATATTTAGGAAAGATTCGTAGCCGAGGAAGCGATATTAAAGGGTTTAAAGGTATTTCATCGGGCGTTATCCCGTGGATGAGACAATTAAACAATACGGCTGTTTCAGTAGACCAGCTTGGTACACGACAAGGAAGTATCGCCGTCTATTTGGATGTATGGCATAAAGATATTTTCGCATTCTTAGATGCGAAATTGAATAACGGTGATGAAAGAACAAAAGCTCATGATTTGTTCTATGGTGTATGTATCCCCGATTTATTCATGGAACAAGTCGAAAAACGTGGTGACTGGTATTTATTTGACCCACATGAAGTTAAAAAAGTTATGGGTTGGAAAGATGAAAACGGAAACCCATTAGGACTTGAAGATTTTTATGATGAAGAACGTGGTTCAGGTTCATTTAGAGAAAAATACGAAGAATGTGTTAATCATCCTGAACTAAGCAAAGAACGTGTTCCTGCTATTGAAATCATGAAACGTATCATGAAATCACAATTAGAAACAGGAACACCGTATATGTTCTATCGTGATGAAGCTAATCGTATGAATCCTAACAAACATGCAGGAATGATTTATTGTAGTAACCTTTGCACGGAGATCGCGCAAAATCAAAGTCCAACAATTGTTACTAAAGAATATACACAAGATGGAGAAATTATTATTCATAAAAAACCGGGTGATTTTGTTGTATGTAACTTATCTAGTATCCATTTAGGTCGTGCTGTACCAGATGGTGTTTTAGAGCGACTAATTCCTATTCAAGTTCGTATGCTGGATAACGTTATTGATTTAAACGAAGATCGCATTGAAGTGTTACAAGCAGTATTAACGAATAAAAAATATCGCGCAATTGGTTTAGGTGCATTTTCATGGCATCATCTGTTGGCACTAAACGGAATTATGTGGGATAGTGAAGAAAGTGTAGAATTCGCAGATAAATTATTTGAGAAAATTGCATATCTCACAATTAAAGCAAGTAATGAATTAGCTAAAGAAAAAGGGGCTTATCCATTATTCGAAGGTTCAGATTGGCATACAGGTAAATACTTTGAAATTCGTGAATATAAATCACATGATGATTTAGATTGGGATACATTAAAACAAGAAGTGATGAAATATGGTTTAAGAAATGGATATCTCATGAGTCCTGCTCCTAACGGATCAACATCGGTATTAGCAAATGGCACTGCTGCTTGCGATCCAGTATTTAATCGCTTATATTTTGAAGAAAAGAAAAACTATAAAATTCCTGTTACTGTACCTGATTTAAATCCTAAAACAACATGGTTCTATACAAATGCATATCAAGTTGATCAAATTATGAGTATTAAACAAAATGCAGCAAGACAAAGACATGTTGACCAATCATTAAGTTTTAACATTTATGTTCGTAATAATATTAAAGCGAAAGACTTGCTCAATATTCATTTAACGGCATGGAAATCGGGGTTGAAGTCAACGTATTATGTACGTAGCACAGCTTTAACAATTGAAGAATGTGAAAGTTGTGCTTCTTAATGAGGGGATGAAAAATGAATATCTCTATTATATATACATCGCAAACAGGTAACACAAAAGAAGTTGCTGAAATGATTAATGAGGTGTTGATTGCAGGTGGTCACAATACCACTTGCATCAACATCTATCACAAACAAATTAAAGATGATTATATAAATAATAAAGATTTAATCTTATTTGGTTCTTATACATGGGGAAACGGTAAATTACCTGAAGAAATGAGGAATTGCTTAAAATATATCATTAAGGAAAAACAATTGAAATTACCGAAGGTTGCAGTATTCGGTACAGGTGAAACAATGTGGACATATTATTGTCGAGCAGTTGATGAAATGGAATATCATTTATCAAAAGTTACAACTGTATTAGGAAAATTAAAAATTGAACAATCTCCTAGAGGCAATCAAAAGCATTTACCAATAGAATTTATCAATAAAATTTTAATGGAGGTTTAGTGTATGGGTAAATATGATAAATTAGCAAAAGTAAAACTATTAGAACCATCAAATCCAAACAAAGCAACAAGCATTATCAATGGTAAAGCGAGTGGTATTCTAAATTGGAATGATATTAAATATAGTAATTTCTATGACATTTATAAAATGTTGCTAGGGAACTTCTGGACACCGTTTGAAATTAATATGTCTGATGATATTAAACAATGGAAAAAATTATCTGAACGTGAGAGAGATGCATTTTTACATATTATTGGATTGCTATCAATTTTGGATTCTGTTCAACCAAATTTCATTGGAGTGATCAAAGAATATATTACTGATCCAAGTGTAAAAGCTAATTTCTCCATTATTGAGCAACAAGAAGTAGTTCATAACCAATCTTATTCATATGTTTTAGCTTCTATTGAAAAGTTATCGGAACAAAACAGAGCATTTGAAATGGCTCGTACAACACCTCAAATTTACGAACGCAATAAGCATGTAATTGAGGTATATGAAGAATTTAGAAGTAATCCTAATGTTTATACATTCTGTAAAGCACTAGTAGCTTCAATTGTGCTAGAAGGAATTAACTTTTATTCGGGATTTGCATTTTTCTACAACTTAGCGCGGAATCAAAAAATGTTAAAAACTTCGACAATGATTAGTTATATCAATAAAGATGAATTGTGTCACAGCTATTTTATTTCACAATTGTTGCGAGCTGTGTTAGGGGAGAATCCAGAGGTAGATGAAGATGGGGAATTTTCTAAATGGATTTATGAGTATATCGATCAGGCGGTTCAATATGAAATTGAATGGTCACGATACGTATTGAGAGATATTGATGGTATTGATGTGGATGAAATGACTGAATACATTAAATATCTCGGCAATAAACGCTTGCGAATGTTGGGGCTTGAAGATTTATATGATGCAACTGAAAACTCGATGCCGTGGATTCGTGTATTTAGCGATGAAAATATTAATTTGAGTAAAACTGACTTTTTTGAAAACAGACCTAGATCATATGCAAAAACAACAGATGATAATGGTTTTGATGAGTTGTAATTATATGGAGAGGAGATGTTTGTTATGTATCGTTTATTAAAACTGTATCAACCTTCATGCCGTCCTTGTCAAATGGTTTCACAATTTCTTGAGTCTCACAATGTAGAACATGAAGCTATTAATGTATTAGAAAATCCAGACGTTGCAGTGAAATATGGAATCATGTCAACGCCAGTCACTATTCTTCTTGATGACGAAGGTAATGAAATTCAACGCTCGATTGGCTTTAAGCCTGACGAAATTCAAAAAATGATTTCTAAATTGCAATAAGTTAAGAAGGGGGATTTACTCCCCCTCTAAATAAAAAATATAATATAAAAGGAGAGGTATAGATATGGCAAACAAACAACAAAAACTTCAAAAAGGCATGCTTGTATGGATGAAACAAGAAAAACAAAAAGGACGACTCTATTCTACAAAAGGTAATAAAGCAGTAGTCGAAGTGATTGTTAATTTTGATAAAGAAAAGGGTCAACGTACAACAAAATTAATCGAAACAGATATTAAAAATGTTGTGAAATACCGCGAACGTAAAAAGAAAGTTAAAACATTCAAGAAATATAATCCAAACGAAATGTATTATATGGTACGTGAATTTCACAAAGCATTTGGTCATCATGTAGCTGATAAACCAACTCCAATTCCATCCGATTTAGCATTGAAGCGTGCTGTATGGACAGGTGAGGAATTAGTTGAATTTCTATATTCAACTGTAAAAGGCGATAAAGAAAAATTCTTAGAGTTATTTAATCAATTTAAAGAAGGATTGGAAAAAGTAAGCCAAAAAATCTTAGATAAAAATGAAAAAATTGAAGATGTTGTAGTTGCACAAGCTGATGCATTAACCGATATTATGTATTTTAACTTTGGAACATTTGTGCATCTAGGTGTAAAACCATTCAATTTATTTAAAATTGTGCAAGAAGCTAATATGGGTAAGTTATGGGAAGATGGTAAACCTCGTTATCGTGAAGAAGATGGTAAGATTATTAAGCCGCCACATTGGGAAGAGAAGTTTGCTCCAGAGCCAAAATTAAAAGCTGAAATTGAGCGTCAAATTCGTCAATCTAAATAATTAAACAGGGAAGTCTTTACGGCTGCCCTAAATCTAAAATAAATCATTTATATAAATGGAGGTAGGATAAATATGAAGGTGTTAATGGTTATCTTTACGTTGTATATGTTATTACAAAATCTAAATGCATGGAAAAATATAAATATTAGAACAAAAGACTTACAAGAAAAATTCAATAAATCTTATGAGGAATCTGAAAAGCTACTAGGCAAAAATCCTTCTTTAATTTATATGATTACATTCGTTATTGTTACATTTTTAAATATTTGTTTCTATATTTCAGCAGGAAGCATTATTCCAAATTCTCCATTATTCTTACTATGGTCAGCAATTATGGTTGTTGTAAATATTAAAACCTTTATGGATGTGTTAAAAATGCTATCAACTAAAAAAGTTCCAGAGGTTAAATGGTATTCAAAGTTAATTACGCTAATCAACAGTGTTTACCTTTTGTATTTTGTATATCAATACTTATTTGTTCTTTAATAAATAAATTATAAAAGGAGATGGTAAGGTGAATATTCCTAAATTCCCTGATGATTTTTACAGTTTTCATAATGGTGTAAACATTTCCAATGAAGAAATTAACGAATGGATTCAAAGATGTATCAGTGACTTAGAAACGAATGGCGGTGACTGTTCTTCAATTAGCTCTGGGAATACAACAGTTACAGTACATAAGTTTTATTATGACGATTATAGTGACGAATATTATTATGACATTCGAGTTAGCAAAGGATATTATCAAGCAGATACATTTGATAAAGAATGATAAAATGGGGAATTTATAGAAATAAATTATTATAAAGAAAGGGTGTAAAAATGAGTATCAAAGGATTTTTTGAAGATTGGGATGGAGAAGAAGTTTTAAGTGATGTAAGAAATTTCAAAGATGAAAAAGACTTTTTGGAACAAGCGACAAAGTATGTAAAAGAAACAAGGGGCTATCATGTTCCATTAATTAACGTTGTTAAAACCGTTATTATTTTCAATGATGAGGAATGGAGATACAAGGATGATGTGGATCTATGGAATGAAGTAGAAGAAGAAAAATTTATTGGCGAGGAATTAGTGGTTTATAAAGCTGAGTTGGATTACGGAAGTATAGAAGATTAAATCAAAGAGTTATTTGATAGAAAAATATTATTAGGAGGTATGAAAAATGAAAAAGAAACTTTTAGCAGGTATCTTGTTAGCAGGATTATCATTAGCAACACTGACAGGTTGTGGAGAGTCATGGGAGCGTACAAAGAAAAATCTTGAATCAGAATATGGTGGAGGATTAGAGCGAGTTCTGACAATTTATGATGCTAACGGAAACATTATTAAACGATATGAAGGGAAATTTGCTATTGAATCAAAATCTAATCAAATAAAATTTATTAATAATGGCAAGGTAGTAATTATTTATCGTTCTCAATTCCATAGTATTATTGTGGAGGAGAAATAAAATGTATTTGTTAGGATTATTAATGAATTATATGATCTTTGCTATCGTTTTTGTTGGTGTAGTTGCTGTGTTTTTTGCAGCATTTAAAGAAATATTTAATAAACCATATCAGGATATTAAAAGAATTATAAAGAAGTTATTTAAAATCAAAAATAATTAAAAGGAGAGTGTTTTACAATGAAATTTTTTGAAGTGCATTATCCATATTATGCTTTATTGAAAGCTAATGATAAGGAAGAGGCTATGCAATTATATACAGAATGTGTTGCAGATGATAATGGTTCATTACACAAAGAAATTGAAGAGGTTGAACGTGATTATGCATTAGCTATTTATGGACGATTTTCAAAAACCGAGAACGGAGAGTTTATTCTTATTTCTGAAGTTATTAAAGATATTAAAAATGATAAATCGATGGTTTTGTTAATTGATGGGTGTTTAAGATAGTTATTAAATAATGTAATAAAAAGTTCTTTTAAATAAAAATTAAAAAAGGAGAGATAATCATTTATGAAAACAGTTGTAAATGTATACGGGTTATATTAAAACAAAAGTGGCGAAATTTCAACTTTTCTTGCAAGAAATAATGACGGTGTTTATGCTGTAAACGATCTTGGCAATTTAGTTTATGTAAAATTTGATGTTTGTGAAATTATTAGTAGAACAAGTAAATCTGAATAAAAACCTAAATTATATTTAAAAACAAGGAGGATAAAATTATGGTCACTTATATCACAATTGCAGACGATCTTATTCAATATGTCGGAGAAAGTGCAAATAAAGCTTTTTCAATTAGTGAAGAGTTTCAATTACAAGGCAGAGATACATATGTAGAAATATGGGAATCAGGGAAATTGGTTTGTCAAATAGAACCCACATTGGAGCAAAGTATCAAATAGGAGGCTCAGCTATGGAGGTGAAGCTAACAAACACAGGAGAGTATCTTATTCTAAAACTTGAACCAATTGAAGCAATATCTTTACATAGAGCATTAAACAATGTCGATGATACATATTTAAAACAATACGATATAGATTTTTTAAAACAAATTATAAAAGAATTAAAATATTTTGTTGACTGAATGAATTAAATAAATTATAATAAAGTCGAGGACAGTAGTTCTCGACTAAAATTTTGTGTGAGGTGATTATATGACATACGGAAATGAAAGTATTAGAAGCTTATCTGACAGAGAGGCGGTGAGATTAAGACCTGCAAATGTTTTAGGATCAGATGACATTAACGGATGCTTCCATTGTTTGATTGAGATTGCTGATAACGCAATAGATGAAGCAAAAGGTGGTTATGGCAATAAGATCATTATCACAAAACACAAAGATAATTATTACAGTGTTGAAGATTTTGGTCGCGGTGTTCCGATGGATTGGAATAGTGTAGAGAACAAATACAATTATGAATTAATCTTCCAGACATTATACGCTGGTGGAAAATACGAAAAAAATGATGATGACGCTTATGCATTCGCAAAAGGATTGAATGGTTTAGGAGCATCAGCAACAGCTTTTTCAAGTAAACATATGCTAGTTCGCTCATATCGTGACGGTTACAAATATGAAATTGAAATTGCAGAAGGTGAAGTTGTTGGTGGACTTAAAAAAGAAAAATATAATTATAATTCAACGGGTACATTTGTTAAATGGAAGCCGGATTTATCCGTATTCACGGAGACAGATATACCTTTTGAATGGATTAAAAAATATGCAGAAGAACAAGCGATTGTAAATAAAGGCGTTACAGTTGAAGTTTATAATGAAGAAACAAATGAAAAATATACATATTATTACGAGAATGGAATTATTGATTATATCCATAAACTCAATCAAGGTAAAAACTTTACTGATGTTGTGTATTGGGAAACAGAAGCAATTGGACGAGATCGTGAAGATAAAAAAGATTATCGTTCAAAATATCAAATTGCCTTCTGTTTCAATAATGAAATTAATGTAATGGAATCATACCATAATAGTTCATTTTTAAAACATGGTGGAAGCCCACATGAAGCGATTAAAAATGGATTTACATATGCAATTGATCAGTTAATTAAGAAAAAAGGTGAGTACAAAAAAGGTGAAAAGAAGATTACGTTTGATGATATAAGGGATAGTCTGATTATAATTACGAACACGTACAGTACGGAAACAAGTTATGAGAATCAGACGAAGTTTGCAATTACAAATAAATTCATTCGTGATTTTATGACTGATTATATAAAGCAACAACTTGAGATTTATTTCATTGAAAATCCATTAGAAGCAGATAAAATTATGCGGCAAGTCTTAATCAACAAACGCAGTCGCGAAAAAGCAGAACAGACACGTTTAAGCATTAAAAAGAAACTACAAAGCAATATCAATAACATTACCAATCGTGTAGATGGATTTGTAAACTGTACTTCAAAAGATAACACAAAAACAGAATTGATTATTGTAGAAGGTAAATCATCACTAGGAGCTACAAAACAAGGGCGCAATCCAGAATTTCAAGCTATCTATGCTTTACGGGGAAAAATTCTTAATTGTTTAAAAGCTGAATATGACAAGATATTTAAAAATGATGTTGTTGTAGATTTACTAAAAATACTTGGTTGTGGTGTTGAAATTAAATCAAAACATAATAAAGAGTTGAACAGTTTTGATATCAATAATTTACGTTGGTCAAAAATCATTATCGTGACAGATGGTGACATCGATGGTGCACATATTCGCACATTGTTATTAACGCTATTTTATCGTTTAACTCCAACACTAATCAAAGAGGGTAAGGTATATATTGCAGAATCGCCTTTATATGAAATTGTGCAAGGCGACAAATCATATTTTGCTTATTCTGATAAAGAAAAGGATGAAATTATTTCACAACTAAAAGGTAAATTCATTGTTCAGCGTTCTAAGGGATTGGGTGAAAATACACCTGAAATGATGTGGGAAACAACCATGAATCCAGAAACAAGAAAATTAATTCAAATAACGGTTGATGATGTAGAAAAAATGCAAAAATACTTTGAATTATTTTTGGGTGATGATTTACAAGGACGTAAAGACTACATTGAAGAACACTTACATGAATATATTGAAAATGTTTTAGATTAGGAGGGTAAAAAAGTGATAAAACAAACAATCACTGATAGTTTAAAAAATAACTACATGCCTTACTCAGCCCATGTTATTTTACATCGTGCCTTACCAGAGCTGGACGGATTTAAACCATCACAACGTAAACTACTTTATATAATGTATAAAATGGGCTTATTAAAAGGTAATCGTACAAAATCAGCTAATGTGGTTGGTCAAGGATTAAAATTAAATCCTCATGGTGATCAGAGTTTATATGAAACAGCAATTCGTTTAACAAAAGATCATGAAGCATTACTTATTCCTTATATCGATTCAAAAGGTAACTTTGGCAAGTATTATTCAAGAGACATGCAATACGCTGCAATGCGATATACAGAAATGAGACTAGAGGCGATTGCACAAGAATTGTTCAAAGACATTGAAAAAAATGTTGTTGATATGGTTGATAACTACGACAATACAATGAAAGAGCCAAGATTACTTCCTGTTACATTTCCAACGATTTTAGCTAATCCAACACAAGGTACAGCAGTAGGAATGGCGAGCAATATTTGTTCATTTAACTTGAATGAATTAATTGATTTTACAATCAATTACATTAAAAACACTTCTGTTAAAGTTTCTGATTATATTAAAGCTCCAGACTTTCCAACAGGCGGAGTAATTGTTTATGATGAAAAGGAATTTGAAAAAATTTATGAAACAGGTAAGGGTTCTTTTAAAATTCGTGCAAAATATGAGTTTACTGATAATGCAATCATTATTAAAGAAATTCCTTACACAACCAAAATTGAAGTTATCATTGATCGAATTGTTGATTTAGTTAAAGAAGGTAAACTAAAAGAAATTGTTGATGTAAATGATATTTATGGTGTCAATTCATCAGGTATTGAAATTACTGTTAAGAACAATACAAATAAAGAATTATTAATGCAGAAGTTATTTAAATTGACACCACTAGAAGACACATTCTCTTGTAATTTTAACGTTATTGTTGATGGCAGACCAAGAGTGTTGGGGGTAAAAGAAATTATTAGGGAATGGCTAAAATTTAGAGCAAAATGTATTAAACGTGGTATTCAATACGATTTAGACAAAAAGAAAAATAAGCGACATTTATTAGCAGGATTAAAACAGGTGCTACTTGATATTGATAAAGCAATACAAATTATCCGTGAAACAAAAAGTGATAATGAAGTTATTGCTAATCTGATGCAAGCATTTAATATTGACCAAACTCAAGCTGAATATGTTGCAGAAATTAAATTAAGACACCTTAATAAAGAATACATAATTGAACGAATTAATGAAATTGAGCAATTAGATAAAGATATCGAACAATTACAATTTGCCTTAAATGACAAAATCACAATTGCAAAAATGATTATTGACCAACTTGAATATGTCAAGAAAACATACGGACAACCACGTAAAACAGAAATTATTTATGCAGATGAATTACCATCTGTCGATGAAAAAGAAATTGAAATCGAAAATTACAATATCCGTATTGTTGCAACAAAACAAGGTTACTTAAAGAAAATTCCACTTACATCATTACGTGGTTCAAGCAATATGAAACTAAAAGATGATGATGAGATTACATATGAATTTGATGCGACTAATAAATCGGATATACTCATCTTTACCGATAAACAAAATTGCTACAAACTTAAAGCATATGAAATTGATGATCATAAACCGTCTGTGTTAGGTGAATATTTACCTTCAACATTAGGATTGAAAGATGAGAATATTGTTTATGTTACTGCGACAGAAGATTATGAAGGATATTTGATTATTGGATTTAATAATGGCAAAGTGGCGAAAATTGAATTATCTAGTTACAAATCAAATCGCAGCATGTTAAAAAATGCCTATACTGACCAAGAAAATCCGATTTACTGGGATACAATTAAACAAGATATTGATTTAGTGGCTGTTTCAACAATCAATAAAGTATTGGTATTTAATACAAGTATGATTAATGCTAAATCATCAAGAACAACATTAGGTGTTGCCGTGATGAAATCTAAAAATGATAGTAAAGTAAAATTGATTAAACGTTTAGAGGATGTCCAATTGCAAGATGTTGATTATTACCGTACATCAAGCGCAGCAGTAGGGAAGTATTTAAGAAAAGGAGATATTATTTAAATGAATTATAAAAGGAGTGTAATTATATGAGTTATGCAGATAAAGTCTTTAAACAAAATTTAAAAGAAATTCTTGAACAAGAATGGGAAGTTGATAATCGTGCAAGATGGGCTGATGGCTCGCCTGTTATGACAAAACGTATTTTACAAGTTGTAAATAAATATGATTTATCTAAAGAATTTCCTATTTTAACACTTAGACCAATCAATTTTAAAGCAGCGATTGACGAAATTTTGTGGATTTATCAAAGACAATCAAACAATATTAAAGACTTAAACAGTAAGATATGGAATTCTTGGGCTGATGAACAAGGATTTATCGGGAAAGCGTATGCTTATCAAATTAGAAAACCTATGCTAGGTTATCCTTCACAAGTACATTATGTATTAGAGACAATTAAAACTAATCCTACTTCTCGAAGAATCATGATGAATATGTTTGATGTGAAAGATATGCCTGAAAAGAACCTAATTGAATGTGCTTATGCTACTCATTTTAGTGTTAAAAATGGTAAATTACATATGACATTAATTCAAAGATCAAACGACTTTTTAGTTGCCAATAACTGGAATTTAGTACAATATGCTATTTTAATGCATATGATAGCAATTCATTGTAATTTGGAGGTCGGTATTTTAACTCATTTCATTCAAGATTGTCATATTTACAATAAACATCAAAAACAGGCTTATGAATTATTATCTAGAGAAGGGTATGAAGCACCTAAATTAGTTATTAATCCAGATAAAAAGAACTTTTTTGACTTTACTGTAGATGATTTTGAATTAATTAATTATAAACACCATCCGCAAGTTGAAAGATTTGAGGTGGCAGTGTAAATGATTTCACTAGTCGCAGCAATTTCACGTACCAATCAACTTGGTTATCAAAATAAGCTACTCTGTCATTTACCTAATGACCTAAGATATTTTAAACAAATCACCACATCAGGCGATCACAACATTGTTGTAATGGGACGTAAGACATTTCAATCAATTGGAAAACCTTTACCACAACGCATCAATATAGTGTTAACTAAAGACAAAGATTTTCATTGTAGAGGTGTATTTGTATATCACTCTGTTGAAGATGTATTAAAACAATACAAAAACTATGGTGAATGTAAACCTAATTTATGGATCATTGGCGGTCAAACCATATATAATCAATTCATGCCTTACGCAGACCGCCTCTACATTACATTGATTGACCATGAATTTGAAAAGGCTGATTCATATTTTCCTGAAATCACAAATGAGTGGAAAGTGGTATCAGAACAATACAATCCAGCAGATGAAAACAACCCATATGACCATTATTTTAGAATCTATGAAAAAAGTTAAATAAATTATAAAAATTATATTGACTTAAATAAAATATAAAAATATAATAAAGGTACAAGGTTAATTTAACCTTGTACCAACAAAGGAGGTGACAATGATGAAACAATATTTAGGCGATCACAATTATCGTGCTTCGTCGTTTGTTTTTAGAGATGAGGAAAGTTATTATGACTTTAAAGTGGGCAATGTGGTGTTCCCAAGCGATTTTGATACATATGAAAACATGAACGGTGAAGTGATTACATATCGAATTGAGGATTTAAAAGAAAATAAGTAAAATATAATAATATAAAAGAGAAGTTTTATAGAGAAAGGATGATTGAATGACTTGTATTGTAGGATTAGTACATAACGGTGTCACATACATAGGCGCAGATTCTTTAGCTTCCAATAGCTACATGAAAACAGTAAGAAAAGATAAGAAAGTGTTCAAATTAAAAGATACTCCAAGCGCAGTTATCGGTTTTACTACATCATATAGAATGGGGCAATTGCTCATGTATGCAACAGGATTAATTAATCCAAAAGATAAACCTATTAATCATGAGTATATAGTAAAGAAATTTATTCCAAAAGTAATCGAATTATTTGAAAATGGTGGATTTTCAAAAGATCATTCAGGTGAAAAGGAAGGCGGTACATTCTTATTAGGTTATAAAGATAAATTATTTAAAATTGAATCAGATTATCAGGTTAGTGAATCCATTGACAATTACATGGCTTGTGGTAATGGAGAAGCATTTGCATTAGGTTCTTTGATGACCACAGAAAATACAAATTTAAGTCCATATAAAAGAATTAGGTTAGCTTTACAGGCAGCATCTAAATTTGCAATTGGAGTAGAGCCGCCGTTTTATATTCTTAATACAAAAAATGATGAAGTGGTTGAATATAAATATTAATTTTCTTTAAAATCTACACTTTATTAGAAATATAAAAGGAGTGATGAAATGATATTTCAACCTGTTATTAAATGGTCAGGTAGTAAACGAAGTCAAGCAGAACAAATTGTATCTTATTTCCCAAAAGAAATCGATACATATTATGATCCTTTTGTTGGTGGCGCAAGTGTATTGTTTCAATTGCTACATAGCGATGTAAGAGTAAAGAAGTATGTTTGTAGTGATATCAATGAAGAATTAATTAAATTGTGGAATATCATTAAACAATCACCATCTACATTGTTAGAAAATTATACTGTCAGATGGTTGGAATTAAATAAAGATGATGATTTAAACAGAAAGAAAAAATATTATTATAAGGTTAGAGAGAAATATAATAATACAAAAGATATATTTGATTTTTATTTCTTAACTAGAACATGTGTAAATGGATTAATTCGTTATAATTCAAAAGGTGAATTTAATTCGCCATTTCACTTTAGTCGAAAAGGAATAGATCCAAAGAGATTAGAAAAGATTGTAGTATATTGGTCAAAAAAATTAAATGAATATGATGTGCAGTTTATTATTCAAGATTATAAAAATGTTTCACCGAATAAAAATGATTTTATGTATTTAGATCCACCATATGCAAATACTGATCCGATGTATTATGGAAAATTGAATTATGATGAATTTTGGGATTGGATACGGAGTTTAAAATGTGGTTATTTATTAAGTTTTGATGGTATTAGTGGTAATGATGATAATACATACGATGTACCAAAAGACATCTATGATAAACATATATATTTATATAGTGGTATAAGTGGATTTAAGAAATTACATAAAGCGCAAGAATATGTTAAAGAAAGTTTATACATAAAAAATTAAATAAAAGGTCAACTTTATCAAAATATAATAAAACGGAGATAGCCGGCTATATAAATGCGTTGCAACGCCTCCTGATGAAAAGAGGGGAAAAAGATGTTATTAACTAAAGAAGTTGAAGTAAAAGTAAATAGTAAACATATACAATATTATCTTAATAAAGGTTATCAAATACCGAAAATTATGAACAAAAAAGGGAAATTAGTATTTGATACAAGTGCTACAATAAAAGTGAATACACATGATTTACCAGTTAATAGCCATCAAAAAATAAAATATCAATGTGACAATTGTGGAAACGTGATAGAGACAACTTATCAATCTTATTATAAAATGAAAAAAGATGTATGTTCAGAATGCTATAGAAATAATTTAGTTAAAAAGGAAACAAAATGGTGTAAAGAAAATATAATAAATCAAATAAAAATTTCATTTAAAAATAGAGACAGTATTTGTTCGAATGATATTTACAACTTAAATCGCAGTCTTTTTAATGCTTGTATAAGAGAATTTGGTAGTGTTGAAAATGCAATTAAAGAATCAGGAAAAAATTTCATAAAAATACGAAAAACATGGGAAAATAAAAATGATATAGTAAACGAAATTAAAAGGATTTATTACTTGCATAATGATTTAAGCGATTCATTTGTCAGTCGAAATTACAGTGGATTATATAACATAGCAAGAAAACATTTTATCACATGGAAAAATGCAGTTGAACATTGTGGTTTCGATTATTCAAAAATAATAAAATGTAAACCAAATGGTTATTACACCGAAGAAAAAATAAAGAAATTTATAATTATACAATATAAAAATAATAAAAACCTAAATTCCAATTACATCCAAAAATTTTATGGAAGTTTATATAATGCAGCTTGTAATATTTTTGGTTCGTGGAAAAATGCTATTGAATCTTGTGGATTAGATTATAAAGATGTATTAAAGAAAATACACTGTTGGGATATTGATTCAATGAAAAGTTATATTGAAAAACTAGGATATTCTGTAATTCGCCCAATTATTACTAAAAATAAAAAAATTAATTCAAATATTAAATTTGAGTTAAAATGTCAAAACAATCATGTAAGTATTATAAAATTTAGTCATTTTTTACAGGGAGTAAGATGTAAAAAATGTAGAGAAATTGAACATAATTTAAGAATTGAAAAAATAAGAAAATATATGATGGAAAAGATTAATAAATTTGTAAATGAAGCAGGATTTAAAGTTGATACTTCAAATTACATAAACAATAAAACACCGATAACTTTTACATGTCCAAATAATCACTCTTTTGAAATGACTTGGAATGATTTTAGAAAAGGAAATAGATGTAAATATTGTTCTGATGTTCATAATTCTAAAGGTGTACAAAAAATTAAAACATGGCTTAATCATAAAAATATTGGCTATAAAATAAATCACAATTTAGAGGGATGTGTTTATAAAAATAAATTGTATTTTGACTTTGTTATACGTGATAATCAATTAATAATCGAATATGACGGTCTTCAACATTTTAAGGCAATAGATTACTGGGGAGGTGTAGAACAATTAAAAATTAATATCGAAAGAGATATTATTAAAAACCAGTATTGTATAAAAAATAATATTCCTCTTATTCGAATTCCAGATTGGGAATATAATAACATCGAAACAATCCTAGAACATGTTTTAGGCTACTTCAAATTAATTGACAAACAAGATGTAGATGAACAATTAGTACATAAATTCTTTGTCAATCATCCAGATTGGTCACATGAAAAATACATAAGTCAAGCAATATAAAGATAATTATAAAAATATTACTGAAAGGAGGTGATAAAAATGAATAAACAGCTACCATCAATCAAATTGCAAGCAAAATTAGAACATGATGAAGAATTGGAAACAAAATTAATTCAATTTCATGAAGCATTACACCAGCTACCAAAAGAAATCAACATGAAAATCTTCTTAGGTGAAAGCGATAAGGGAAGCGATCTTAAAATTAACATTGGGCATTTCCTTGTTGATGAAGTTAAGGAGTATTTTGGGTTGGAGTGAATAAAAATGAAGATGTTTTATGGTCAGATGTCAAAAGATGGACAGTTTGCTATTTTAGAAAAAAATGAATTAGTTTTAAATAAGAAAAACATCGAACAATTTCGTGAACTTCTTAAGCCCTCAAATGTTAAGTTGAGAAGTATTAATGAAATTATAAAAATAAAGGAGAATAATAATATGGAATTAAAACATTGGTCGCAAAAAACTGTTGATAATAAATTAGAGAAATTAAATATTCAATTAAAGGAAGTTATTGATAAGCAACAAAAGTGCGATTTTGGATCAAATGAATATCAAGAATTGTTAAACAGAGAAATTGAATTGTTAAATAAGAAAAAACAACTACTTGAAGAAAAACTTAAACAAGATGCAAAAGAAAATGCTTTAAAATCATTAAAAGAAAAATTAATTTTACATAGCCATTTATCCGAACAACAAATTGATTTATTCTTTGAAAGATTGAAACATAATATGGTAAGACAGGGAATTTACTCGTTGGCAGATCTTTATTATCAATATGAAAATATTGACAAAGATAAAAGAATGGAATTCTTAGAAAGTATTATCGGGAAATTTCATTTACCAACTTTGACTTTGCTGATACAGATAATTCGTGGAATTTATCCACTTAATAACCACCAAGAACTAATAAGCAATTTAAAAGAAATTAATATTTATAACTGGGATTAAATTATATGAAGGAGCAGGACTTACTTCTCCTGCTCCTTATAAACAAATTATAAAAATATAAAGGTTGTGATAAGTTGCCTGAAAAACTTCTTAAAATAAAACTCATTATACCATTACCCATTTCAATCAATAAACTATACATAAATCAATATGTATACGATCCAAAAACAAAAAAATGGATACCAACTGGCAAACGAATCATGAGTGAAGAAGGTAAAAAACTTAAAGAACAAATTCAATTAGAAACTATTAAACAATTACAATCTCAAGAATGGGATTATGAGTGGACTAAAACTAATTACATATATCAAGACTGTTACATATATATGAACCGTGCTGGGCGTGACGACAATAATATCTTTAAATTATTGAATGATAGCTTAGAAAAGGTTGTTTATGATAATGATTCGAGAGTTCTAACTCGTACACAAAGAATCTTAATTGACAGTGAAAATCCAAGAGTGGAATTAATCATTAGTCAAGTACCATTTAGAGGGATTTTTGATAATGAAGAACAAATGCGACAGTTCGAGGAAAGATGTAGAACGTGTAGGAGATATAAAAACAATTGTTCGATACTTAAAAAAGCTAAAGAAGGACGGATACAGAAAGAGATTGATGAGAAATTAAATTGTAAAGAATATAAAAAGAAAAAGGGGTGACTGCATGGGAAGAAAAAATACGCCTAATCAAATTTCTATCATCTACACAAAAAATTATTGCGATTTACAAGAAATACAAGAATTAAAACATATCTTATCTCAAATGATTATACATAACTTAAAATCTAAAAAAACAAAGAATGACAAATAATCTTGTCATTCTTCTTTTTTTAGACTAATATTTACATAGATAATAAAATTTATCGACAAAGATAATAAAAAGGTGGGAGAAATGTGTCAAATAAAAAACAAGACATTTATGCTATTTATATTCGTGTATCAACTGAACGGCAAGCTGAACATGGAGACTCTATTGAAATGCAAGAAGCGTTAGGGATGCAAATTATTAAAGAAAATAATGGCATTCATTATCGCACCTATATTGAGCCTGCTGTATCGGCAAGTAAAACAGAACTAAAAAACCGTGAAGTATTAATGGAATGTTTAAACGATGCTAAAAATGGATTATTTAATAAATTAATTGTTTATAAACGTGACCGTTTAGCAAGAAAGTTAGAAGATGCAATGGCAATATGGGATATTTTAAAAAAAGCTAATTGTGAATTGATATTTTCAGCCACAGGCGAAATGCAAGCCATGATGAATGATCCATACGGAAAAATGTTAGAAGCGATTAAAGCTTCTATTGCTGAAATTGAATCGGCTACTATTTCTGTTCGCGTATCAGACACATTAAAAAATAAAGCAAAAAAAGGAGAATTCACTGGTGGAAATCTTCCATATGGTTATGTATTAAAAGATAAAAAAATTGTATTAGTTCCAGAAGAAGTAAAGATTATTGAAGAAATTGAAGATTTATATTTAGCAGGCTATGGGTTATATTCTATTGCAAAATGGTTAAATGGAGAAAAAGTAAATAACTTAGGATATCGTCCAGAAGGGAGAGCGCATCGCAGAAAACAGCATAAAAATTCTTCTGAATATTGGACAAAAGAGGTAATCAGCACAATATTATTTAATCCTTTTTACACAGGTGTTATAGAATACAGTACATCGGGCAATAAGCGTTCAGTAGATGATGATTCTTTAATTATTCGTGCAAAAGGAAATCATGAACCTTGTCGAACACCAGAAAGACATGAACAGATTTTAAGGGAAAAAAGGAGAAGAGAAAATGAAATTTCTGAACCAAGACGATACACTACTTCTTTTTTATTAACAGGACTATTGTATTGTAGTGAATGCGGAAATAAATTTTACGGAAGGAACTCTACACAAAACAGAAAAAGATATAGCTATTATGTATGTGGTGGGAAAAGTGGGATAACACATATTGGGAAAGATCCGTGTCCATCAAAACAATTCAAAAAAGAATTGTTAGAAGAATTTATTTTACAAAAAATTATTGAATATATTTCTAATGTAAATTTAGATAGTGAAATACAAAAAATACAAGAAAGTTTAAATGAATCTGACCAAAAACTAAAGACTGCATTAGAAGAAACGAATAAAAAAATTGAACGTTTAAATAAAGATTATGCTGCTATTAGACGATTATTACTTGATTTAGATGAAAATGATGAAAATTATGAATTACTGAAAGAGAGTTATCAAAGCGATCAGGCTGAAATATTAAAAAAATTGAATGAAGCAAAGAAAACAAAACAAGAATTAGAAAATCAGTTAAATATGCAATCCGATCAAGATAATGTTATTCAATCCATTATTGAAGAAATACGAGACTTTTCTAAAAATATACACTATGTTCCTTATCATATGAAAAAAGTAATGATTGATAAAATTATTGAAAAAATTGAAATTGATAAAGATGGTGACGTTAAGTTATATTTTTCGATTCCTTTGTCTCCAAAAGAAGAGCAAAAAAATGTGGGAGGTAAAATTTCTTTTATTTCTTTTGGCGGCGTCGGCGATACGACGACACTCGTGTTAGGCCCGCTCGTCGCCGCCGTCGGCGTGCCGGTAGCGAAAATGTCCGGGCGCGGCCTTGGCCATACAGGGGGCACGATCGACAAACTTGAGTCGGTGCCCGGGTTTCATGTCGAAATAAGCAAAGAGGAGTTCATTCGGCTCGTCAACGAAAACAAGATCGCCATTATCGGCCAAACAAGCGATTTGACGCCTGCTGACAAAAAGCTGTACGCGCTCCGCGATGTGACCGCGACGGTCAACAGCATCCCGCTCATTGCCTCATCGATCATGAGCAAAAAAATCGCCGCTGGCGCTGATGCCATCGTGCTCGACGTCAAAACGGGCGCGGGGGCGTTTATGAAAGAACTCGACGGGGCGCGCCAGCTCGCCCAGGCGATGGTCGACATCGGCAAGCGCGTCGGCCGCCGAACGTTGGCCATTATTTCTGATATGAGCCAGCCGCTCGGTTATGCCGTCGGCAACGCCCTGGAAGTGAAAGAGGCGATTGACACCCTGAAAGGAAACGGGCCGCGCGATTTGACCGAACTTTGTTTGACGCTCGGCAGCCATATGGTATGCCTGGCGGAACGGGCATCGACACTTGGGGAGGCGCGGCGCCTGCTTGAACGGGCGCTCCGCGACGGTTCTGCCATCGCAGCGTTCAAAACATTTTTAGCCGCGCAAGGTGGTGATCCGTTGGTGGTCGACAACCCGGACAACTTGCCGAAAGCGGCGTACACCTTCCCGGTTGCCGCCAAGGAAGACGGCTATGTCGCCGAGATTGCCGCCGATGAAGTCGGCACAGCCGCCATGCGGCTTGGCGCCGGTCGGGCGAAAAAAGAGGACGCGATCGACTTGGCTGTTGGCGTCGTGCTTCATAAAAAAATCGGTGACCGTGTGCAAAAGGGAGAAACGTTGGCCACGATCCACAGCAACCGGCCGGACGTGCGCGAGGTGGAGGAAACGCTGTCCTCAGCCATCCGGCTTTCGCCTAAACCTGTCACTCCGCCGCCGCTCGTGTACGAGACGATCGTTTGAGCGCCGGCCGAGCCAACAGAACAAGGGGCGGTGCAAGGAAGAAAACGCTCGAAACAAATGTTTCGGGCGTTTTTTTGTTTTTTTGTATAAAAATATCTTTGCTGGAAAAAATGGCATGTATAAAGAATGGAGGTTTGGGAGATGAAAACGACAGTCATCCGTCTGCTTGTATTGCCGATTCTTCTGTTCCTTCCTCTTTCCGTGCATGCCGAGTCACACGAAAAGAAGGCGGCAAAGGTGGAGCTGGCCGATGAAGCGAAGTCGGCGATCTTGATTGAGCGCGACACCGGCACCGTGCTTTATGAAAAAAACGCCCATGAAAAACTGCCGCCGGCGAGCATGACGAAAATTATGACGATGTTGTTGATTATGGAAGCGATCGACGAAGGCAAGCTCTCCTACGACGAAAAAGTGCGGGCAAGCGAATACGCAGCTTCGATGGGCGGGTCGCAAATTTTCCTTGAGCCGGGCGAGGAAATGACCGTTGATGAGCTGTTGCGCGCCATCGCCATCGGTTCGGCGAATGACGCTTCCGTTGCCATGGCTGAGCGGATCGCCGGATCAGAAAAGGCGTTTGTTGAGATGATGAATGAAAAAGCGAAACAGCTCGGCTTAAAAGACACCCATTTCGCCAACGCAACCGGCCTGCCGGCGGAAGATCACTACAGCAGCGCCCATGACATGGCCGCTATGGCGCGCGAACTGTTGAAATATGAAGACATTACGAAATATACAAGCAAATACGAAGACTATTTGCGCGAAAATACGGACAAGAAGTTTTGGCTCGTCAATACAAACCGTCTTGTCAAATTTTATCCGGGTGTTGACGGGTTAAAAACAGGATATACGGGCGAGGCGAAATATTGCTTGACCGCAACAGCGGAACGAAACGGCATGCGCGTCATTGCCGTCGTGTTCGGAGCGCCGACGCCGAAATCGCGCAACGCTCAAATTACAAAAATGCTTGATTACGCGTTTGCTCAATACCAAACCCTTCCGGTATACGAGCGGAATGAAACCGTCGCCCATGTCAACGTCAGCAAAGGAAAGCAAAAATCGGTGGCGGCGGTGACGTCTGAGCCGGTGTCAGTGTTGACGAAAAAAGGACAATCAACCAAACAAATTGAAAAAGTGATCAAAGTGAAAGACGATGTGAAGGCCCCGGTTCGCAAAGGCGATGAGCTCGGCGTCCTCATTTTGAAGCAGGATGGAAAAGAAATTTTGCGCAGCCCGATCGTCGCGAAGCAAACGGTGGCGGAGGCCAGCTTTTGGGACTTGTTTAAACGGGTGTTCAGCCGTTTCGTCCAAGCGGGATAATGTCAATTTTTGCGGCCTTTTCCCTATCTTTGGCGAACAACCACTAGTTTTGTCGGGCGGCAGGATTTCCGGCGAGCGGCAGCGAAATGTCTCCGTATCCTGAAATGGACAAGGAGGAACACGCTGTGAGTCTCGCGATCGACTTGGAAGTGAAGCAAGACGTGCTCATCGTTCGCCTTTCCGGAGAGCTTGACCATCATACAGCGGAAGAATTGCGCGAGCAGGTGACGGATGTGCTCGAAAACCGGGGCATCCGCCATATCGTGCTCAATTTAAGACAGCTGACGTTTATGGACAGTTCCGGTCTCGGCGTCATTTTAGGGCGCTATAAGCAAATTAAAAACGTCGGCGGACAGATGGTCGTCTGCGCTGTGTCGCCGACGGTCAAGCGCTTGTTTGACATGTCGGGACTGTTTAAAATCATTCGCTTTGAGGCGGATGAACAATTTGCGTTGCAGGCATTGGGGGTGGCATAAATGCGCAACGAGATGCACCTCCAATTTTCCGCCCGCAGTGAAAACGAGTCGTTCGCCCGCGTGACGGTGGCGGCGTTTGTCGCCCAGCTCGACCCGACGATGGATGAGCTGACAGAAATTAAAACGGTCGTCTCGGAGGCGGTGACGAACGCCATCATTCACGGTTACAACAACGATCCGAACGGCATCGTCTCCATTTCGGTCATCATTGAAGACGGTGTCGTCCATTTGACGGTGAGAGACGAAGGAGTCGGCATTTCTGACATCGAAGAAGCGCGCCAGCCGTTGTTTACGACAAAGCCCGAGCTTGAGCGGTCAGGGATGGGGTTTACGATTATGGAAAATTTCATGGATGAAGTCATCGTCGAATCGGAAGTGAACAAAGGGACGACTGTGTATTTGAAAAAGCATATTGCGAAAAGCAAAGCGTTATGTAACTGAGGGAGACATGCTTATGGATGTCGATGTCAAGCAAGATCAGTCGCCGATCAAAGACCAGGAGATGAAGGAGCTGATTCGCCGCAGCCAGGAGGGCGACCAGGAAGCGCGCGACGAAATTATTGAAAAAAATATGCGTCTCGTCTGGTCGGTCGTCCAGCGCTTTTTAAACCGCGGTTACGAGCCGGACGACTTGTTCCAAATCGGCTGCATCGGCTTGCTGAAGTCGGTCGATAAGTTTGACTTGTCGTATGACGTCAAGTTTTCCACGTACGCCGTGCCGATGATTATCGGAGAAATCCAACGGTTTCTCCGCGACGACGGCACGGTGAAAGTCAGCCGTTCTCTCAAAGAAATGGGCAATAAAATCCGCAAGGCGAAAGACGAGCTGTCGAAAACGCGCGGACGGGCGCCGACTGTCACCGAAATCGCCGACCATCTAGGCATTTCCCCGGAGGAAGTCGTCCTCGCCCAAGAGGCGGTTCGCTCGCCGGCGTCGATTCACGAAACAGTATACGAAAACGACGGCGACCCAATCACACTGCTCGATCAAATCGCCGATGACGACGAAGCGTCATGGTTTGACAAAATCGCCTTAAAAAAAGCAATCGAAGAACTCAACGAGCGCGAGAGGCTGATCGTTTACTTGCGCTACTACAAAGACCAAACCCAGTCTGAAGTGGCATCTAGACTCGGCATCTCTCAAGTGCAAGTATCCCGGCTGGAAAAGAAAATATTGCAGCACATAAAGGAAAAAATGGACGGGTGAGTCCGTTTTTTCCGCATGGGGCGGGAAAAAATGGACGGGTGAGTCCGTTTTTTCCGCATGGGGCGGAGTTCCGCCTTTTTTTTGCTCCTCGCGGCGGATGGAGGAAAAAAATCCTAATTTGATCATCATGTTCCAAAAGAATGGGCGCTTTTCAGCCCATTCTTTTCTACTTTTATGAAATCGATGGCGAATGGCGGCAAGCTGTATGATCCTTCTTTCCGCCAAACAAACTAAAGAAAAACAAAATGGGGATAAAGGTGTGAAGCAGATGGCAACCACTGTGTTTATTAAGCCGCGCCATCGCGTGCAAGTGAAACCGGGAGCGGTCGTCACGCTCGGAGAAGTGGCCCAAATGACGGGAGGAGATGGCGGGCTGATTCGCCGGCTGAAGGCGATTCCGCTCTACCGCATCCAGCCGAGCGACAAGAACATCGTCATTATCGATATGATGCACATTGTTCGGGCTGTGCTTGATGCCGACCCGTCGCTCGATGTGCAGATGGTCGGCCCCTCACAGACGATCGTGGAAGTTGTGTACGAAAAACGGCGGTTTTCAATGGCTTCTTTTCTTCTCGTTTGGCTTCTTTTGTTCGTCGGTTCAGCCATGGCGATCATGAATTTCCACGAAGATGTGAGCATGCAGCAAGTGCATCGCCATCTTTACGAGATGATGACCGGCCAATCGGTCGACAAACCGCTGCTTTTACAAATTCCGTATTCGCTTGGGCTTGGCATCGGGATGGTGCTATTTTTCAACCATTGGTTCCGCAAACGAATCAATGAGGAGCCTAGCCCTCTCGAGGTCGAGATGTTCAACTACCAGCAGGCGATCGATCAATACGTCATTTTGCACGAAAACAAAGAAAGCATGAGGCATCTTGACGACGCTTAAGGTGTTGCTGGTAGTGTTCGTCGGCTTTGCTGGAGGGCTGGCGGTCGGAACCGGGTTTGTCGCCTTTTTGGTTGTGCTTGGCGTCATTCCGCGCTTGACGCAGCTGACGAAAACGACGAAGCGCATTCACGCCTATGAGTGGAGTGCTGTCGCGGGTGCCATTGTCGGCGGCTGGATGAGCCTGCGCCATTCGGTGTGGCATTTATCCAAATATTGGCTTGTGCCGATCGGGCTGTTGCATGGCGTCTTTATCGGCATGCTCGCCGCGGCGTTGACGGAAGTGTTGAACGTTTGGCCGATTTTGGCGAAGCGGATCGGAGTCGATGATAAAATCGTCGCCTTGTTGATGGCCATTGCCTTTGGCAAAGTAGCGGGGGCGTTGTTTCATTGGCTTTATTTTGTCGATTATTTTCGCTGAAAAGGGGGGAGAAAACGTGGGATTGAGAACCGATTATCTCCGCGAGGTGAAGGCGTTTCAGCCTTCTCCCCCATATGCGGCCAATGCGGCCAAGGCGTTTTTGGCCGGTGGAGCGCTTTGCGCCTTGGCGCAATGGTTGGCCGAATGGCACGGCCGATTGGTTGTTGCTTCGCCGCTGGCCGCCCAATTATGGGCGGCGGCCGTGATGGCCGGGCTGGCCATCGCGCTGACGGCTGTCGGAAAGTACGACGATTTCAGCCAGTTCGCCGGGGCCGGCGCGACGATGCTCATTACCGGGTTGGCAAACGCGCTTGCAAGCGCCGCCATCGAGCATAGGAGCGAAGGATGGACGGCGGGGGTGGCCGGACAGATGTTGAAAGTCGGCGGCGCGGCGATCATTTATGGCATCATTGCAGCCTATGCGCTCGGCCTCTGTTGGCTCTGGCTGTAGAAAAGAGGGGTGGCGATGAGGCGGACCGGGAAGCAGACGTGGGTGTTTGATGAAGGCGTCTATATTCAAGCTGCCGCTGCGGCTGTCGGGCCGCTTGAGGCTGACGGGCCGCTTGGCCGTTATTTCGACGTTTGCCATCGCGATTTGTATTGCGGGGAAAAAACGTGGGAGTTGGCGGAGCGTCGGCTGATGCGGGAGGCGGTGGCGCACTGTTTGCAAAAGGCGGGCGTGTCGGCCGAAGAAGTCGATCTGTTTTTGGCCGGCGATTTGTTAAACCAAAGTGCGACGTCCAACTATGTCGCCCGCGAGCTGCCGATTCCGTTTTTATGCCTGTTCGGCGCTTGCTCCACCTCGATGCAGACGCTGGCGGCGGCGGCTGCTCTCGTTGCTGGAGGGCTGGCCGATCGGGCGCTTGTCGCCACAAGCAGCCATAACGCGACGGCCGAGCGGCAATTTCGTTATCCGACTGAACTCGGGGTGCAAAAGCCAAAAACGGCGACGTTTACAGTCACAGGCGCCGGCGCTGCGCTCGTCGGCCGAACCCCGGGGCGCTGGCGCCTCCGGGCGGCGACGATCGGCAAAGTGATCGATGCCGGGCTGAAAAATCCGCTCGATATGGGGGCGGCGATGGCACCGGCGGCGGCGGATACGATCGAGCAGCATTTCCGCGACTTGGGGACGTCTCCTGACGATTATGACTTGATCGTCACCGGCGATCTGTCGCGCGTCGGCAGCGTCATTGCTCGCGAGCTGCTCGCTGAAGCAGGCTTTGACGTCAGTGACGTCTATAATGACTGCGGGCTCATGATTTACCGCCCTGACCAAGATGTGTTCGCCGGCGGCAGCGGCTGCGCCTGTTCGGCTGTTGTCACATACGGCTATTTGCTGAAGACGCTTGCCGAAGGAACATTTCGCCGCCTGTTGGTCGTCGCCACCGGGGCGCTTCTCAGCCAAACGATGGTGCAGCAAAAACAATCGATTCCGGCCATCGCCCACGGCGTCGTCATTGAAGCGGCCGAGCCGGAGCCTCATTCATCGCCGTAGAACATCTTCCATTTCGGAACCATGGAGGGGGAATGGGATATGGAGTATGTGCGTGCGTTTGTCGCCGGGGGGCTGCTGTGCGCGCTTGCCCAGCTCGCCGTTGACCGCGGCAAGTGGACGCCGGCTGGCGTCGCGGTCACGCTTGTTGTTCTCGGCGTGTTCCTCGGCTTCAGCGGCGCATACGACCGGTTCGCCGCCTGGGCCGGCGCTGGGGCGACGATGCCGCTGAGTGGGTTTGGCTACTTTTTGGCCAAAGGCGTGGTGAGCGAACCGCAGCCGAGAGGGCTGATGGAGACCGGTGCGGCGGTGTTCCGCTTGGTCGGCGCCTTGGTCGCTGTCATGGTGGCCGGGTCGTTCGTCGCTGCGCTCATTTGTAAACCGAAAGGGTAGGGATTATGAAAAAAAGACGGGTGATTTTAGTAACCGATGGGGACGAGTTCGCCTGCCGGGCGATTGAGCGGGTTGCCGCCGAGATCGGCGGCCGTTGCATCTCCCGTTCGCAAGGCAATCCGACAAAATTAAGCGGCGAGCAGCTTGTGGAACTGATTTTGCAAACGCCGCACGACCCAGTGTTCGTCATGTTTGACGATTGCGGCGCCGTCGGCGAAGGGGCCGGAGAACAGGCGCTTCGCTATGTGGCGGGCCATGAACAAATCGAAGTGCTCGGGGCGCTGGCGGTCGCTTCCAACACGCACCAACACGAATGGACAAAAGTCGATGTGAGCGTCGACCGCGACGGATGTCTGACAGAGTACGGAGTCGACAAAGAGGGGATTCGCGATCTCGAGATCGGGCGCATTAACGGCGACACCGTCTACTGCCTCGATCAGCTGAATATTCCGATCGTCGTTGGCATTGGCGACATCGGCAAAATGGGATGCCGCGACCACGCCAAAAACGGGGCGCTGATTACGCGCAAGGCGGTTGAGTTGATTCTCGAAAGGAGTGGTGGCCATGCCGGAAAAAGAAAAGAAACCGAAAGCGCCGATCGCGAAGCGGCTCGTTGACAACGCGAAGTTTTTGCAACAGCGGATCGGCGTCGGCACGAGTTTTGATTTGGGCGTGCGGAAGGTTCATGTGCTAAACCGGGAAGTACATATTTACTACTGCAACGGTTTATGCGATACGCAATACATTATCGAACTGTTGAAGCAAATCGTGCGCGTCAACGACGATGAACGCCAGGCGGCGCAAGCGTGGCAAATTATCGAAAACAGGCTCGTCCACCAACAAGTCAGC
The DNA here is from genome assembly GCA_900450595.1 of [Flavobacterium] thermophilum. GTDB lineage: Bacteria > Bacillota > Bacilli > Bacillales > Anoxybacillaceae > Geobacillus > Geobacillus thermophilus. The sequence goes on along the minus strand of UGGS01000001.1, from coordinate 1,340,827 downwards.
CCAGTCACAAGCCTTGACGAGGCGGTCGACAAGCTGTTGTCCGGCTTAATCATCGTCTTGATTGAAGGGGAATCAACCGGGTTTGCCGTTGATGTCCGCAGCTATCCGGGCCGGCAGCCGCAGGAGCCGGATACAGAAAAAGTCGTGCGCGGCGCCCGCGACGGCTACGTCGAGAACATCATTGTCAACACGGCGCTCACCCGCCGCCGCATCCGCGACGAGCGGCTGCGCTTTGAAATTTTGCAAGTCGGCGAGCGGTCAAAAACGGACGTATGCATCGCCTATATTAAAGACGTCGCCGACCCCGGACTCGTCGAGCTCGTCAAAAAAGAGCTGCAGCAAATCAACATCGACGGGCTGACGATGGGGGACAAAACCGTTGAGGAGTTTTTGGTGAAGCAAGGGTACAACCCGTACCCGCTCGTCCGTTATACCGAGAGGCCGGATGTAGCAGCGACGCACCTGCTTGAAGGGCACGTGCTCATTATGGTTGATACATCGCCAAGCGTCATCATCACGCCGACAACATTTTTCCACCACGTCCAGCATGCCGAGGAATACCGGCAATCGCCGGGCGTCGGGACGTTCGTCCGTTGGGTGCGCTTTTTAGGCATTTTGTCGTCGCTGTTTTTGCTGCCGCTGTGGGTGCTGTTCGTCCTTGAACCGTCGTTGCTGCCCGAATCGTGGGCGTTTATTGGGCCGAACAAACAAACGAACATCCCGATCATTGTGCAAATTTTGCTCGCTGATTTTGGGATTGAGTTTTTGCGGATGGCAGCCATTCATACCCCGACGCCGCTATCAACCGCGATGGGTTTGATTGCCGCCGTCTTGATCGGACAAATCGCCATCGATGTCGGGCTGTTTGTGCCGGAAGTGATCTTGTACATTTCGGTGGCGGCGATTGGCTCATTTGCGACACCGAGCTATGAGCTCAGTATAGCCAATAAGATTTCCCGCTTGGCGCTTGTCATATTGGTCGCCTTGTTTAAAGTGCCCGGGCTCGTCATTGGCACGACCGTTTATTTGCTTTGGCTCGCCAGCATCCGTTCCCTCAACACGCCGTACTTATGGCCGTTCATTCCGTTTGACCCGGCGGCATTTATGCAAATTGTCGTCCGCCGCTCGGCGGCCGGGGCGAAAGTGCGTCCGAGCATCGTTCATCCGCAGGACGTGCGAAAGCAACCGACATGACGCAGATCGTCATCGCACAAGCGGCCGTTTCCATTGGCATATATGGACGGCCGCTTTCTCCCTTTTGGCGCTATTGAAACTTTTTTATAATTATGATACGTTATACTTGACGTTTCGCACCTTTGCAAGCGCCATTGGCAAGTCGTCCGTCCGCCTAAGGAGGGCGGGCGCTCGAGGCAGAGGGCGCACGCGGCTGCATGACAGCCTGCCATGCGGCGGGGCTGATTGCTCTGCGGCTTTGTTTTTTTCAAGGCAGGCGCCGGTTGCGAAACTGTCTTTTTTGCTTTTGGTATGCATGTTTGCGCCACTTTGATGAGGAATGAGGGATTTCAATGTTTTTTCATGGAAATGGAACGAGCCGCGTCAATGAAAAAGGGCACTTGGAAATCGGCGGCGTCGATACGGTCGAGTTGGCGAAAACGTATGGAACGCCGCTTTATATTTATGACGTTGCCTTGATCCGCGCGCGGGCGCGCGCGTTTAAGGAAGCGTTCCGCCGCCATGGCGTGCGGGCGCAAGTCGCCTACGCCAGCAAGGCGTTTTCTTCAGTTGCCATGGTGCAGCTGGCCGCTGAGGAACAATTGTCGCTCGATGTCGTCTCAGGCGGGGAGCTGTATACGGCTTTGGCCGCCGGGTTCCCGCCGGAGCGCATCCATTTCCATGGCAACAACAAAAGCCGGGATGAACTGGCGATGGCGCTTGAACACGGGATCGGCTGCATCGTGGCCGACAACTTTTACGAGCTCGAGCTGATTGAACAATTGGCGGGGTCATCCGGCCGAGCGGTTCCGGTTTTGCTTCGCGTGACGCCAGGGGTTGAGGCGCATACGCACGATTACATTTTAACCGGACAGGAAGACTCGAAGTTCGGCTTTGATTTGAATAACGGTCAAGCGGATGAAGCGTTCCGGCGCGTCATGGCGTCGGCTGCGTTTCAACTGCTCGGCGTCCATTGCCATATCGGATCGCAAATTTTTGAAACGACCGGCTTTGTGCTCGCCGCACGAAAAATGTTTGCCAAGCTGGCCGAATGGCACAAAACGTGTGGGTTCGTTCCTGCGGTCGTCAACCTTGGCGGCGGCTTTGGCATCCGCTATACGGATGAAGACGACCCGATTCCGGTGTCAGCGTATGTCGACTGCATCGTGGATGAGGTGAAAACACAGGCGGAAGTGCATCAACTTCCGTTGCCGGAAATTTGGATTGAGCCCGGCCGCTCGCTCGTGGGGGATGCCGGAACGACGATTTATACGATCGGCTCGCGCAAAGAGGTGCCGAACGTCCGCACCTATATCGCCGTTGACGGCGGCATGAGCGACAACATCCGCCCGGCGCTGTATGGAGCGAAATACGAAGCGGTGCTGGCCAACCGGGTGCTGGGCGATCGGATGGAAGTTGTGTCCATTGCAGGGAAGTGTTGTGAATCAGGCGACATGCTCATTTGGGACATCGCACTTCCGGAAGCGAAACCGGGTGATTATTTAGCCGTCTTTTGCACCGGTGCTTACGGCTATTCGATGGCGAACAACTACAACCGTCTGCCGCGTCCGGCGGTCGTATTCGTCGAAAACGGCGACGCCCAGCTCGTCGTCAAACGGGAAACGTATGAAGACTTGATCCAATATGACTTGCCGTTGAAGGCGAAAGTCAACCAATGAAGGCGGCCCTGGAAAAGAACGGCCGCCGCCAAGAAGAGAAGGCGCCCTAATGCAGCAGGGCGCCTTCTCTCATTGTTGGTTGGCGGAAAAGGCCGATTTGATGGCATTCCAAATTTCTTTGAGGATGTCGATCAAATTTTGGATGAATGTTTTCCCTTCTTCTGACTGCAAAAACGCAGACAGCTGCTCTTTCGCCTTGCTCAGCTGGTCGTTCACTTGGTCCCAATTGATGTCGGCGTTTTGCATTTTGTGAAAAAGGGAGACGAGAGCGTTGATTTCATCAGCGCTTAATGTGATGCCAAGATCATTGGCGATTTTTTCAATCAAGGCGCGCAAGTCAGCGTCCGTTTGCGGCGGGTTGTTGGCGATTTCCTCTTTGATTTTCGCCAGCAAGGCGACCGCTTTGTCCGCGCCGATCGAATCAGCGAGCTTGGCCGTTTGCACCATTTCCTCGTTGGCTACCTTTTTTACGTCATCTGGAATCGCCTTGTCGGACGAAATTTCGTACGCCTTCATCAGCCCCGTCAGCGCTGCGGTGCCGGAAACCGGAAACGGAGCCGTGATATAAATATCGGCATCTTTCACCCCAGCGGTGATCAAGGCGTTTGTATACATCTCTTTCGTCACCCATGTGATGTTGTGCGTCTCAACGTGAAGCCCTGAGCCCGGTTCACCGATGGTGATCATGGACGATGAGATGGCGCGTGTGCCGATTTGCGCCTTCGGGATGAGTCCATCCAAATATTTATGCTCCTCGGCGTTCGAGACCGTGATTGTCTGCGCTCCGTCCGGCGCTTTCATTTCTTCCAGCACTTTTTGTTTTTGTTCAGCGGTCAAATTTTCACCAAGCGTGACGATGACATCACCCGGCGCGGCATCGGCAGCTGCGATGGCCGGAAACGCCAGCAGCGTCGCCCAAAGCAGCGATGAAGCGATCGTTCGTTTCACATTGCTCGCCTCCTATCTACCAACCATGCACTACCATTATAACGTACGCCGGCGTGAATTTCTATTCGGAACGGCGCTTTGCCTTCGCCGCCAAGCGGCGCACGAACAACAAATGCCAAAGCAAAATCAGAAACAGAAGCGGATATAAGGCGGCTGAATAACCGCCATCAACAACACCGTCGGACGCCCCCTTGCTATATAGATGCAATTTAAAGCTTTAACATTTTTCGTCTTTGCCGGTCATTGCATCCGACTGTCGAGTGACCGAACAACGCCGCTTAAAGACCCATGAATGGGTCTGTGAAGCGAGTCGTTGTTCGGTCTTCCGTCACGCTAAGGCGTGACGGAGGCAAGCCACACGCTTGCCTTCGACAGTCGAAAATGGGCAAACCACTTTTCTGTCAAGGATATGTTAAACTTCTTTGTTGCATCTATATAGTTTTGCTACGTCTATCATTCATCACTAGTGTACCCATTCCGATTCCATATAAAAAACAATGAACAGTTCGACGAGGCGGCATTTTGGCTTTCTTTCCCTTTCGAATCATGATATGATAAAAGCGGTTGAAGCGCAAAAAAGGAGCTGAAGTACCATGGCGAAAAAAGGATATATTTTGATGGAAAACGGTGGGAAAATCGAGTTTGAACTGTTCCCTAACGAAGCGCCGGTGACGGTGGCCAATTTTGAGAAGCTCGCAAACGAAGGCTTTTATAACGGGTTGACGTTCCACCGCGTCATCCCTGGATTTGTCAGCCAAGGAGGATGTCCACGCGGCAATGGAACGGGCGATGCCGGCTATACGATCCCGTGCGAGACGGACAACAATCCACACCGACATGTCACCGGCGCGATGTCAATGGCGCACCGCGGCCGCGACACCGGCAGCTGCCAGTTTTTCATCGTCCATGAGCCGCAGCCGCACTTGGATGGGGTGCACACCGTCTTTGGCCAAGTGACATCGGGCATGGACGTCGTGAAGACGATGAAAAACGGCGACGTGATGAAGGAAGTGAAAGTGTTTGACGAACCGTAAGCAACGAACGGAAGACGAGGAGCGGACAAGCCGGAACAATTGGCTTTTGTTTTTCATTTTGCTGGGGATGAGCCTATTGTGGGGAGCGGCGTACTGGTTTTGGGTCGTACAATGATGATTTCCGGCCGCTCTTGTGGTATAATAAACCTAATAATATAGTGAAGCCTCCTTCGGGGCAGGGTGAAATTCCCGACCGGCGGTGATGAGGCGCTATGCCTCTCAGCCCGCGAGCCGTATCGGCACGATCCGGTGTGATTCCGGAGCCGACAGTATAGTCTGGATGGGAGAAGGATGGCGATGTGCGCACGGCTGTTTTCGGCCGGCCTGGACGGCCAGCGCCGGTTTGGTGTAGCGGCGGCCGCTTTGTGTCGGTCGGTATGACATAGTTAACGAACAAATGTTCTTGTTTGTTTGGCTGCACATCATGGTTCATTCTCTCATCAACGAACCCCCGGGGAAGTTCCGGGGGTTTATTTTTTAGAAAAAAAGGGGGGAGTGTGGTGTATCGCGATGAACATTATATGCGGCTTGCGCTCGATGTCGCGAAAGCCGGAATCGGGCAAACGTCCCCCAATCCTGTCGTCGGTGCTGTTGTGGTCAATGGCGGAGCGGTCGTCGGGCTTGGCGCCCATTTAAAAGCGGGAGAGCTGCATGCGGAAGTGCATGCGATCCGCATGGCCGGCGAGAAGGCGCGCGGGGCAACGGTGTACGTGACGCTTGAGCCGTGCAGCCATTACGGCAAAACGCCTCCATGCGCGGATTTGCTCATTCAAGCCGGCGTCCGCCGCGTCGTCATCGCGACAACCGACCCGAATCCGCTCGTCGCCGGGAAAGGGATCGACAAGCTGCGACGGGCGGGCATTGAGGTCGATGTCGGGCTGCTGAAAGAAGAGGCGGATGAGCTCAACCGGGTGTTTTTTCACTATATCGCGGCAAAAACGCCGTTTGTGACGTTAAAATACGCGTGCAGCCTCGATGGGAAAATTGCGACGGCGACCGGGGAAAGCAAATGGATTACGTCCGAGGCGGCGCGCCAAGATGTGCACCGCCTTCGCGCCCAGCATGACGCCATTTTGGTCGGCGTCAACACCGTGTTGGCGGACAATCCGAAGTTGACGGTCCGCATCGGGGAGCAACGGAAAAATCCGCTCCGCATCATTTTGGATACAAACTTGCATACGCCGCTTGACGCCCATGTCGTCACCGACCGGGAGGCGGAAACGTGGATCATCACCGGGAGCGGCATCAGCTGGGAAAAGGCCGAGGCATACGAGCGCCTCGGGGTGCGCATCATCCCGATGCCGGCTGCGCACATTCATGTGCGCGACGTGCTCCGGCTGCTCGGTGAGCAGCGCATTACGTCGCTGTTTGTGGAAGGCGGCTCGCGCGTTCATGACAGCTTCCTCCGGGCAGGGGCGGTCAATGAAGTGGTCGCCTACATCGCCCCGAAGCTGATCGGCGGCCGCGAAGCGCCGACGCCGGTCGGCGGCCTCGGCTTCTCGCGTCTTGAAGAGGCGATGGAGCTTGACATCCGGCAGTTGGAGATGGTCGGCCCGGATATAAAAGTCGTTGCTGCGGTGAAAAGGAGGGGGGAGTAAGGATGTTTACCGGTATTATTGAAGAGGTCGGCACGGTTGAACAAATGAGGCAAACGGGCGACGCCATCGTGATGGCGATTGGCGCCCGCCGGGTGCTCGAAGACGTTCGCCTCGGCGACAGCATCGCCGTCAACGGCGTCTGCCTGACCGTCACGTCGTTTACTGACCGGCGGTTTACCGTCGATGTCATGCCGGAGACCGTCAAGGCGACGGCGCTCAAAACATTGAAGCCGGGATCGAAAGTGAACTTAGAGCGGGCGATGGCGGCTGGCGGGCGGTTTGGCGGCCATTTCGTCACCGGGCATGTGGACGGCGTCGGGCGCATCGTCCGCCGATGGCCGAAGGCGAACGCCGTCTACTATGAAATTGAAGCGCCTCCCCCGCTTCGCCCGTACATGATTTATAAAGGATCGGTCGCCGTCGATGGGACGAGCTTGACGATTTTCGGCCTGAGCGAGCGCACGTTCACCATTTCGCTCATTCCGCATACGCGTGAAGCGACGATTTTAGGCGAAAAGCAGCCGGGCGACCTCGTCAATATCGAGTGCGATATGATCGGCAAATACGTCGCTGCTTTTCTTGCCGCGAAAGAGGAGCTGCCTTCCGGATTGACGAGCGAATTTTTGGAGCGGCATGGCTATAAATAAACGGGATAGGGGGCAACTTCAGATGTTTGACACGATTGAAGCGGCACTGGACGCGCTGAAAAACGGCGAAGTGATCATCGTCTGCGACGACGAAGACCGGGAAAATGAGGGCGATTTTGTCGCATTGGCTGAAAAAGCGACGCCGGATGTCGTTAATTTTATGATCACCCATGGCCGCGGGCTTGTATGCGTGCCGATTACGGAAGAGTTGGCGGCGCGGCTCGGGCTCGAGCCGATGGTCGCGCATAACACCGACGCTCATGGGACGGCGTTTACCGTCAGCATCGACTATAAGACGACGACGACCGGAATCAGCGCCTACGAGCGGGCGGCGACCATTCAGGCGCTGCTCGATCCAAATGTGAAAGCGAGTGATTTTAAACGGCCTGGCCACGTTTTTCCGTTGATTGCAAAAAAGGGGGGCGTCTTGCGGCGCGCCGGCCATACGGAAGCGGCGGTCGATTTGGCCCGTTTGTGCGGGGCGAAGCCGGCTGGCGTCATTTGCGAAATCATAAAAGAAGACGGAACGATGGCGCGCGTTCCGGATTTGCGGCAAATCGCCGACCAATTCGGATTGAAAATGATCACGATCAAAGATTTGATCGCCTATCGGAGCCAGCGGGAAAAACTAGTGAAGCGCGAGGTCGACATTTGGCTGCCGACTGAGTTCGGCGAGTTTCGCGCCGTCGGCTACACGAACGTGCTTGATGGCAAGGAGCATGTGGCGCTCGTCAAGGGAGACATCATTCCCGATGAACCGATTCTTGTGCGCGTCCACTCCGAGTGTTTAACCGGCGATGTATTCGGCTCGTATCGGTGCGACTGCGGTCCGCAGCTGCATGCGGCGCTGCGGCAAATCGAAGCCGAGGGGCGTGGGGTGTTGCTTTACATGCGTCAAGAGGGGCGCGGCATCGGCCTGATGAACAAACTGCGCGCCTATAAGCTGCAAGAGCAAGGCTACGATACGGTCGAGGCGAACGAAAAGCTCGGCTTCCCGGCCGATTTGCGCGACTACGGCATTGGCGCGCAAATTTTAAAAGACCTTGGCGTCACGAAAATGCGTCTGCTCACGAACAATCCGCGCAAAATCGCCGGCTTGAAAGGGCACGGGCTTGAAGTTGTCGAACGGGTGCCGCTTCAAATGCCAGCGAAAAAAGAAAATGAAAAATACTTGCGCACGAAATATGAAAAACTAGGGCATATGCTTCATTTTTGAAAACAGGAGGAGAAAAAACATGCGGGTTCTTGAGGGAAATTTAGTCGGCACCGGGTTGAAAATCGGCATCGTCGTTTCTCGTTTTAATGAATTCATTACGGGCAAGCTTTTGTCAGGGGCGATCGACGGTTTGACGCGCCATGGCGTCAGCGACAATGACATCACGGTCGCCTGGGTGCCGGGCGCATTTGAAATTCCGCTCCTCGCGAAAAAAATGGCGGAATCGAAGCAGTTTGATGCCGTCATTGCGCTCGGCGCCGTCATCCGCGGGGCGACGAGCCATTTTGACTACGTGTGCAGCGAGGCGGCCAAAGGCGTCTCCCACGCCGCGCTCTCAAGCGGCGTCCCAGTCATTTTCGGCGTATTGACGACCGATACGATCGAGCAAGCCATTGAACGGGCCGGCACAAAGGCGGGCAATAAAGGCTGGGAAGCGGCCGTTTCGGCCATTGAGATGGCGAACGTTTTGCGGACATTTGTGTAAAAAGACATGAAATGGTTCACAATATCGGTGAGAATGTTTATAATACGTATAGAGAAAATGACAACGTGTTTTCCTTTTCGGAAAAGCGTTTGTCGATAATGAGGGATTTTTATGTTGATCCGCTATCGAAAAAACTATGAGAAAATCGCCATGGGACTGTTGTCGTTTATGCCGACGGAAAAAGATTTGAAACGGCTCCAGCAGACGATCAAACAGTATGAAACGAACAGCGACTGGCAGCTGTTTTTATGGAAGGAAGGGGACGATATCGTCGGCATTATCGGCGTCCTGTTGTGCGCTCCTGATGTTGTGCAAATCCAGCACATCAGCGTCAATCCATCGCATCGCCACCAAGGGATCGGAAAACAGATGGTCAAGGCGTTGAAAGAGGCGTACCCCGACCGCCGGCTATGCGCGAACGAGTGGACCGCCTCGTTTTTCGATAAATGCCAAACGTGCTAGCCCAACGAGACAAATCGGCGCAACGCCGCGCTGTTGCGGGCGGCAGAGGGGTTATGTCCCTTCTGCTTTCGCCCGCTTTTTTTGTTCGCGGGCGGCGATGACGTCCGAACGGTCGCGCCGCCGGTGTTTGTCTACAAGGTCGATATCAGTGAGATCGCTCGCCTGCCCCCAAACAAGCTGCCGCTCGGCGCAGGCGGCTTGGCACTGTTCGTACAGGGAGCGGTCGCGAATCGGCAGCTCAATGCTTTCATACGGTTCGCCGCGGGCAATCCGCTCGGCGGCCTTTTCAAGCAGCACGGCCAACTCCTTCTCGTCAAGGCCGAGCCGGCGGATCATCCCGCGCGCCTCCTCAAGCAGCGTCCGCGCCCGTTTGATGAGGCGGAGCGCGCCGGAACTGTTGCCGCGCCGGTAGTGGTAAAAGGCGACGGCAATTTGGATGAGAATGAGCCATTCCCGTTTCCGTCCGTCGCGCTTCCATTGTTCTTCTAAAATCTCATGACATTCGAAATAATCGCGGTCGCCATGGAAATGGACTAAATAGTCGATATATGCTTTTGGATACATGGGCCATCGTTCCTTTCGCCGAGGCGTGTTTAGCGGTAGGCGGCCTTGTTGCCAGGCAAAGCCGTGCAGCTGCCGGCGCTGCGGCAGGGCTCTCCTCGTATTATACGTTTTCATGGCGTTCGAGGCAAAAACCGTCTCATTTCCGTTCGCTTCGCCGCGGAATTATGATACAATAAGTATATTGCCAGCAAGGTTCTCCAATGTGCGCATCGGCGCGGGGAACGGCTGCGGAAAAATGGTGGGATGGATGTGCAAGTGCTGTATAACGTCAAAATTGAAGCGTTTGAAGGGCCGCTTGACTTGCTTTTGCATTTAATCAACCGCTATGAGATCGATATTTACAACATTCCGGTGGCGCAAATTACGGAACAGTATATGGCGTACATTCACGCCATGCAAGAGCTTGAGCTTGATATCGCCAGCGAATATTTGGTTATGGCGGCTACGCTGTTGGCGATGAAAAGCAAAATGCTGCTGCCGGTGTCCGACGAACACGCCGAAGATGACAGCTTGGAATTCGCCGAGGCGGACGATCCGCGCGAAGAGCTGATGCAGCGGCTTCTTGAGTACAAAAAGTTTAAGGAAGCTGCACGCGAGCTGAAGCGGCGCGAAGAAGAACGGGCGCTTCTGTTTACGAAGCCCCCGAGTGACTTGAGCGCGTACGCCGATGAAAAAAAAGCGTCCGCGCCGCTTGATGTCAACGTCTACGATATGCTCGGCGCCCTGTCAAAACTGTTGCGCCGCAAAAAACTGCAAAAACCGATGCGGACGAAAATTGCCCGCCAAGATATTTCCGTTGAAAAGCGGATGGCGGAAATTTTGCATGAACTGCGGCAGGCGAAAGAACGGAAAAACTTTTATGAGTTATTTCCGTCCTGCGACCGTTCGTATATCGTTGTCACTTTTTTGGCTATTTTGGAATTAATGAAACAAAATAAAATCATCGTTGAGCAAGAGCGGAATTTCAGCGATTTGTTTCTCGCCGCCAATCATCTGGCCGGTTGAGGCGGTTCGCGATGGCGGACCGCTTTCCTTTTGCCTGCTGGGCCCATCGGCTGATGGCCGGTGCGAAGGCGAGACGGACAGCTGCTGATTCGGAAAAGGCTCATGAGCAAGTTTTGCTCTTCGCCCAGGCGTGAAAATGTCTGCTCAAGGCATGCGCATCTTCACGAAAAAGTCTCATGGGCAACGTTTTGCCCTTCACCCGGGGATGAAAATCACGCGCCAGTCCTGCATTTTCGCGGAAAATGCCGGGAAGCCGCAAGATGGCTGCAGTTGCGATCAAAACGGTGAAAAAGGAAAGGGGAGAAGGGAGAATGGACCAAAAGGAAATGAAAACAAACAGCGCTGCTGGTGCGCCGGCTCCATTCAAAGCGATCGTGGAAGCGCTGTTGTTTGCCGCTGGCGACGAGGGGCTGTCGCTTGCCCAAATTGCCGCTGTTTTGGATATTGGCGAGCCGGAGGCGAAAGCAGTGATGGCGGCGCTCCAGGAAGACTGCTGCCGCGAAGAACGCGGCATTCAGCTGGTCGAGCTGGGCGGCGTGTTTTTATTGGCGACGAAGAAAGAGTATGCTCCGTATTTGAAAAAGCTGGTCGAAGCGCCGGGAGCGTCGCCGCTGTCGCAGGCGGCGCTCGAGACGCTCGCCATTATCGCCTACCGCCAGCCGATTACGCGCGCTGAAATCGAGGAAATCCGCGGCGTGAAAAGCGACAAGCCACTGCAGACACTCATGGCGCGGGCGCTCATTAAAGAAGTCGGCCGCGCCGAAGGGACCGGGCGGCCGATTTTATACGGGACGACGGCCGAATTTCTCGACTATTTCGGCCTGAAAACGATTGAAGAACTGCCGCCGCTGCCAGAATGGACGGACGATGGCGAGGTTGAGCGGGAAGCTGACTTGTTTTTCGGAAAATTGGCGGAAAATTTGAGCGACGGACAGCCGTAATATGGTAAACTAAAGAAAAAACGGCTGACCGGGAAGGGGGGCGCTCATGAACATTTGCCGCCTGCACGGCGAAGAATTGCAAAAATCGCAGTCGAATACGTTTGAGGACTACTTCAACCGATCGGAAGTCACGTACCGCGACGGCGGCGAAGAGCGGACGCTGTCTGTTTTGTATTTGCGCCATTTTGAGACAGCATTGCTTGAGCTGCTGCCATATGAAGGCGATCCGCTGTTTGCTGTCAACGGGCGCGACATCTATTTGCGCGACATCGTCGCCCTCGTTTGCTTATGGAAAAATCCGGAATACCGACAGCGCCGGCGCGTCTATATTCATGACGAAGGCGAATTGCGCCGCTATTTTGCCGCTCTTGACACCGAGGCGCTGGAGGCGCTTGTCGGCGAATGGGCCGAAACCGGCGCATGCCGCCTGCCAGAGCGCGCGCCGCAGTGAAACAAAAGCCGTGTGTTCCGTGCTTGGCGGGGCCGGCAAAACGGCTATACGGGCAAGAAAAAGCGGTTCCTTCGAGCGAACCGCTTTTTTCCTTATGGACTATTGTGTGCGCGGCTTGGTCGGATCGCAGGCTAGAGCTTTCACTTCGCCGGTCGTTTCCGCCAGCTTTTGCAAGTAGTAACATTCTTCGCGCGCCATATGGTCGGCCATCAGCGGCGACTGCATGCCTTGGACGTAATAGATGCTTTTCCCCTCCTTCTGTTTTTTCAGCTGAGTATGGCCTCGCTCCTATATGTATGAGCAGCCAAAAATTTGGGTGAATGCGGACAAGAACGATTTCCGCAAGCAGGCATACGATATGGCGAAAAAAGCAGGAGGAGGTTTTTACCAAATGAACGATCAAGAGAAGTTCGCCCAGTATGCCGCTGAGGTGAACGAATGGGCAAGACAAGTTGAGAAAGCGTTGGCGTTGCGCGGAGCCAGCACGGATGGCGCTTCGTCGCTATGCGGGTTCATTGCCGCGCATGACGGCCAGTGGACGGAGGAAGCGATTCGCGAGCTTCAGCGCCTTGTTGATGACGTATACGCCGCCGCGCTTTGCCGCTATGCCGAAGAGGCGGCCGAATGGGGAAGGCAGGTGGAGCATGCCTTGTCCGTGCGCGGGGCAGCTGAGGATGTTGGCCTTTCTTCCTTGTTGGCGTATATTGACGAACGGAACGGTGCGTGGACAGAGGAAGCGGTTTCCGAACTCCAGCGTCTTGTTGACGACGTGTACAACCGGGCCGTCCGTCTTGCGGACTTTTCGGCCGCCGAAAAAGACGAAGAGGCGCTGTTTCTGGAAGAGGAAGCGCCGCTGGTTGAATCGGGCGGTGTTGGCGAAGACGGCGAGGAAGAACGGCTGGACGTCGGCGAAGAGGGGAAGCGGGAGGAAGAGTCGGAGCAGCCTTTTGATTCGGCAACAGCACAGGCAGAACCGGCTTCGTCGCTCCCTTCGGACCTTCATGACGAAGAGCGGCAACAGCCGATCCCGCCCGGCAGGCATGTGCTGCCGCCTTTGCCGTACAGCTATGATGCGCTTGAACCCCATATTTCCGAAGAAATTATGCGCCTTCACCATACGAAGCATCATCAAAGCTACGTCGACGGCCTGAACAAGGCGGAGCGCATGATGGCCGAAGCGCGCCGGACGAACAATTTTGAACTGCTGAAGCATTGGGAGCGGGAAGCGGCGTTCCACGGTTCGGGGCATTATTTGCATACCATTTTTTGGTATAATATGCATCCGGAAGGCGGCGGCGAACCGCGCGGAGAGCTGCGGGCGCAACTGGAACGCGATTTTGGCAGTTTTGCCGCGTTCCGGCGCCATTTTACCGAAGCGGCCAAAAGCGCCGAAGGGGTCGGCTGGGCGCTGCTCGTTTGGGCGCCGAGGGCGCATCGGCTCGAGATTTTGCAGGCGGAAAAACACCAGCTCATGGCGCAATGGGATGTGATTCCGCTTCTTGTGCTCGATGTGTGGGAGCATGCCTACTATTTGCAATACAAAAATGATCGGGCGGCGTACATCGAACATTGGTGGAACGTCGTCAATTGGCGCGATGTCGAAGCGCGTTTTCATGAGGCGCGGAAGCTGCGCTGGCAGCCGTTTTAACCGGGCGGGGAAGACCCCGCCTCTTTTTTCGGATGAAGGCCGTTTCGGGGGCAGTTCGCCGGAAGCGCCGCCCCGGTAGGTTTTGCCGCAATTTTTCATCATATTTGTCCCACCGGCGCATACACTTGTACAGAACATGGCCTTGGTGTGTCGCGATCTTCCCTCTATTGCGCTCATTTCAGGTTGAATGGAAAGGAGGAACAGGCGATTCCTCCCTGCTTGCCGAAGGAGGGGGATCCTCGCCGGTATCGGATGAAAAGGTGGAAGCGGCTCATTTGCCTTATGGTCCTCGCTGCAGGGATGATGTCATGCGTTCCACGGCAGACGAACGCCATGGACGGGGTGAGCGCGAAAAGCGCCATTTTAATAGAACAGCATTCCGGACGGATTTTGTTTGCGAAAGACGCCTATACGAAGCGGCGCATTGCCAGCATCACGAAAATTATGACCGCCATTTTGGCCATCGAGTCCGGGAAGCTTGACGACATGGTGACCGTCAGCGCCCGCGCCGTTCGGACGGAAGGATCATCGATTTATTTGCGCGAAGGAGAGAAAATCAAGCTGCGCGACTTAGTGTACGGACTGATGCTTCGTTCCGGCAATGACGCCGCGGTTGCCATCGCAGAGCATGTCGGCGGCAGCGTCGAGGGGTTTGTGTTTTTAATGAACAAAAAGGCGGCTGAAATCGGGATGCGCGACACAGAGTTTGCCAATCCGCACGGATTGGACGATGCGGAAAACCATTACTCAACGGCCTATGATATGGCGTTGCTCATGCAATACGCGATGAAAAACGAAGAGTTTCGCCGCATTTCCGGAACGAAAGTGTACCGCGCCCCCGCCCCGCCCGGTGAGGACGGCGCGCGCGTATGGCGGAATAAAAACAAGCTGCTGACAAGCCTTTACGAATATTGCACCGGCGGCAAAACCGGCTATACGAAACGGGCGCACCGCACGCTCGTCACGACGGCGTCCAAAGATGGAGTCGATTTGATCGCCGTCACCTTGGATGCGCCGGACGACTGGAACGACCATATCGCCATGTACGAATATGGATTTGCCCATTACCGCATCGCGAAAGTGAGCGGCGAGCGGGTGGTGAAGAAGATTGCCGATCCGTTTTACAAAGGGCGGCTGCGTGCAGCCCGCGATTTGCAATATCCGGTGACCGAAAAGGAGATGGACGGGCTGCGAGTGAAAGTGTATTTGCTGAAGCCGCGCGACGAATGGAAAGATGATCCGTCCCGCGCCCCGGAGGAGGTCGGAAAGGCGGTGCTTTACTTGCGCAAGAAGGCGGTCGATGTTGTGCCGCTTTTCTACGAGCCGGAGCGAAAGGAAAGCAGCCACGGATTTTTTTTCCACTTGCTTCGGTTGTTAGGTGTGAGAGTCGATGGTTAACATCATTTGGGTGATGATGGCGGTGATTGGCATCGCCTTTGCGGCCGTCAACGGCACGATGGACGAAGTGAACAAGGCGGTGTTTGAAAGCGCGAAAGAGGCGGTGACGATCAGCATCGGCATGATCAGCATTTTAGTCTTTTGGCTCGGGTTGATGGCGATTGCCGAGCGGTCCGGCTTGCTTGCTAACGTTGCGCGCCTGTTTCTGCCGCTTGTGCGCCGCCTGTTTCCAGAAGTGCCGCCCGATCATCCGGCGCTCGGGTATATCGTTTCCAACATGGTCGCCAACATGTTCGGCCTTGGCAATGCGGCGACGCCGATGGGCATTAAGGCGATGGAGCAGCTGAAAAGGCTTAACGGCGGCCGCGACGAAGCAAGCCGATCGATGGTGACGTTTTTAGCCATCAATACATCAAGCATTACACTCATTCCGACGACCGTCATTTCGATCCGCATGACGTACGGATCGGCGTCGCCGGGCGAGATTATCGGCACGACCGTTGTTGCCTCGGCCATCTCCACGATCGGAGCCGTATTGATTGACCGATATTATTATTGGAAACGGATGCGGAAAGGCAGGAAGTCATAATGGTCATCGTCCAGCTGTTGTCGATTTGGCTCATCCCAGCGTTAATCGCGTTTATTTTGCTTTATGGCACAGCCAAAAAAGTGCCGACGTATGAGACGTTTGTCGAAGGCGGCAAGGAAGGGATCAACATCGCCTTTTCGCTCATTCCCTATTTGGTCGGCATGCTTGTTTCCGTCGCCATCTTCCGCGCTTCAGGAGCGCTTGAGGCGCTGATGGAGGCGATCAAGCCGCTTGCAGCCGCCGTCGGGCTGCCGGCGGAAGTCATTCCGCTTGCCGCCCTTCGTACGATTTCCGGCACAGCGGCGCTCGGCATGACGACTGATTTGATTGCTGCATACGGCCCCGACTCGTTCATCGGCCGCCTTGCCTCCACCATTCAAGGCAGCACCGAAACGACGCTTTACGTGCTTACCGTCTATTTTGGCGCCGTGGGCGTCAAAAAAATGGGCGATGCGTTAAAAGTCGGCGTTTTAGCGGACATCCTCAGTTTCGTCGTTTCCGTTTTGATCGTTATGCTTGTATTCGGGCGCTGATGGCGCCTTTTTTTGTTCCCGCCGTTCGGCGGGTTTTTGTTTGCAAAGGGAGCGGGAAAGGTGAAAAATAAAAGTGCCGCGCTTGTATCTGGTAGACGGAAAGGGTAAGATGATGAAAGAGGTGAGAGAGAATGGAACGGCTGCAAAAAGTGATTGCCCGCGCTGGTTTTGCGTCAAGGCGCAAGGCGGAGGAAATGATTTTGCAAGGGCGGGTGAAAGTCAACGGCCGCGTTGTCACGGAGCTTGGCGTCAAAGTCGGGCCGCGCGATGAGATCGAAGTCGACGGCATTCCGGTCGAGCGCGAGGAGCCGGTGTATTATTTGCTGTACAAGCCGCGCGGCGTCATCTCGAGCGTCAAAGATGACAAAGGGCGCAAAGTGGTGACGGATTTTTTCAAGGATTTGGACAAACGCATTTACCCAGTCGGGCGGCTCGACTATGATACGTCCGGGCTGCTTTTGCTGACGAACGACGGCGATTTCGCCAACTTGCTCATGCATCCGCGCTATGAAATCGAGAAGGTATACGTCGCGAAAGTGAAAGGCATCCCGACGCGCGAGCAGCTGAAGCAGCTCGAGCAAGGGGTGATGCTGGAAGACGGCATGACGGCGCCGGCGAAGGTGAAACTGCTCTCCGCTGACCGAAAAAAGCGGACGGCGATTGTCGAAATCCGCATCCATGAAGGGCGGAACCGGCAAGTGCGCCGCATGTTTGAGGCGATCGGCTGTGAAGTGCTGAAACTGAAGCGCGAACGGTATGCGTTTCTTGATTTAAAAGGGCTTCGTCCCGGCGAATACCGTGAGCTGTCGCCGCATGAAGTGAAGCTGCTGCGTGCGATCGCCCAATCTGGCGGGCGAAAATGACGAAGATTGTCACATAACGTTCATATCCTTGCACAGCAAGCTGAATAAAACTTTGCTATAATGGAAAATGGGATATTGTGAAGCGCCGCGTGCGGCCTTTGCGGTTTAGGGCCGCAGAGGCCGGCGCGAAGCCAAAGGGGTTTGAACGATGAAAAAACAACAGCGCCTAGTGATGAGAACGGTTATTTTGCTCGTGCTTTTGGCGGCGGTCGGCTATACGATTTACGCCAACTTTTTTACCGAGAAACAGGCAGTCGCCGTTGGAACGACGGCGCCTGATTTTGTGCTGACCGACCTGAAAGGCCGGGAGCACCGCCTCTCAGACTATCGCGGCAAAGGCGTCTTTTTGAATTTTTGGGGAACGTGGTGCAAACCGTGTGAGCGGGAAATGCCGTATATGAACGAACTGTACCCGGTCTATCAAAAGCAAGGTGTCGAAATTTTGGCGGTCAATGTCGGCGAACCGAAGCTGAGCGTCGAGAAATTTGCGGAGCGGTTTGGGCTGCAGTTTCCGATCGTCATCGACCGCCAAGACCAAGTGTTGAACGCGTACAACGTCGGCCCGCTGCCGACCACGTTTTTGATCGACAAAAACGGCGAAGTGAAGAAAATCATCACCGGTACGATGACAAAAGCAGACATTCAGCGCCATTTGGAAAGCATCAAACCGTAAGGAGTTTTGCATCATGAAACAAGTCAAATGCGAATGCGGGCACGTCAACCCGCATGGCACGGCGTTTTGCGAATCATGCGGCAAACCGCTCGAGGAGCGGGCGGGGAAAACGCTTTTGGACATGCGCTACGAAGGAAGCGCCCGCCGGTCGCAAACGTACAAACGAACATTCATCGATCAAATTTGGGCGTTTTTCTCGTCGGTCAAAGTCGGAGTGGCGCTCATCGTCATCACGCTCATCGCTTCGGCGATCGGCACGATTTTCCCTCAGCAAATGTATATTCCGCCGAACGTTGATCCGGCGGAGTATTATAAGCAGCAGTACGGCTGGGCAGGGAAGCTGTATTATGAGCTCGGCTTTAACAATTTGTACGGCTCATGGTGGTACATTTTGCTCATCGCCTTAATCGGCGTTTCGCTTGTCATTTGCAGCTTGGACCGGGTCGTTCCGCTTTACCGCGCCTTGAAGCGGCAAGGGGTGAAGCGCCATCCGCATTTCTTGGAGCGGCAGCGGCTGTTTGGCGTCTCGCGCGTCAACGATGTGGACAAGGCGATGGCCGCCCTGAAAGAGCGGCTTGTTGAGCGGCGCTATCACGTCCGTGAGGAAGGCGGCCACCTGCTTGCCGAAAAAGGGCGGTTTTCGCGTTGGGGGCCGTATGTCAACCATATCGGTCTGATCATTTTCCTCATCGGGGCGATGCTCCGCTCGGTGCCGGGCATGTACATTGATGAAGTGATGTGGATCCGCGAAGGGGAGACGAAAGAAATTCCGGGCACGAATGGCCAATATTTTTTAAAGAGCGAAAAATTTATTTTTGAAACCTATAAAAAAGGCGAGGACAACGAGGCGTTTAACGCCGCCATCGACCGCGTCGGCAACGGGATGATCGCCAAAAACTATCAAACAAACGTCGTGTTGTATAAGCGCGTCGGTCCTGTGATCCCCGGCGCCAAGCCGAAGCTTGAAAAAGTGAAGGAGTATCCGATTCGCGTCAACGAGCCGCTGGAGTTCGACCATTATGCGCTCTATCAAGTCGATTTCCGCTTGAATGAGCCGAAAGCGATGTCATTTCAGTTGGCGGACAAGCAGTCGGGGAAAACGTTCGGCACGGTGACGGTCGATTTGTATGATCCGAAAGAGTCGTACAATCTCGGACATGGGTATCGCGTTGAGCTATTAAGCTATTTTCCTGATTTTGAGTTTGATGAAGACGGCAATCCGTCGACGAAATCGCGCGTGCCGAACAATCCGGCGTTCGTCTTTAAAATGTATGCGCCGGACCGACCGAAAGGGGAAGTCAGTTTCGTCGCCATCCGGCAAACGATCGAACCGTTTGGGGACAACAAATACAAAATGGCGTTTGCCGGGCTTCAAACCCGCAATGTCTCCGGTTTGACCGTCCGCCGCGATTTCACGCTTTGGATTTTAGGGGTAGGCGGCGCGATTTTCATGATCGGGCTCATCCAAGGGATGTATTGGAACCACCGCCGCATTTGGGTGCAACGGGTCAACGGCGAGCTATGGATCGCCGCGCACACGAATAAAAATTGGTTCGGCTTGAAAAACGAGCTGCGCCGTTTGCTTGACGGCACTGGTGTGAATATGCCGGCCGATCAGCTCGAAGAAGGGAAACAGGCCGGACAAGGGGGGCAAGCTCATGGACATGGCACAGCTTAGCAGCACATTGCTCTATATTTCGTTTGTGTTATATTTGATCGGCACGTTTTTTTTTGGCGGCGCCATTCGCGACAAACGGAAGGAGCGGCAAGGAAAGGATCGTTGGTCGCAGCTTGGCATTGCCGTGACGATCATCGGTTTTCTCACCCAGGTCGGGTATTTCATCACGCGCTGGATCGCTGCCGGGCATGCTCCGGTGAGCAATTTGTTCGAGTTTACAACGTTTTTCGGCATGATGCTTGTCGCTGCTTTTATCATTGTTTATTTCATTTACCGGTTGAGCGTGCTCGGCCTGTTTGCGCTTCCGGTCGCGTTGCTGATCATCGCCTATGCGAGCATGTTTCCGCGGGAAATTTCGCCGCTCATCCCCGCTTTGCAAAGCGACTGGCTGCACATTCACGTGACAACGGCGGCCGCCGGGGAGGCGATTTTGGCGATCAGCTTTGTCGCTGGTTTGATTTACTTGATTCGCGTCGTCGATCAGTCGAAGCCGTCCAAGCGCACGTTTTGGCTGGAAGTCGTCATGTTTTGCCTTGTGGCGACGCTCGGCTTTGTCATCGTCTCAACGGCGTTTGGGCTTTCCGGGTACGAGGCGAAGTTCGCTTGGGTTGATAAAAACGGCCAGGCAGCCGAAGTCGAGTACCATATGCCGGCGCTTGTCGGGCCGCACAAAGGGGAGCTTATGAAAGAAAGCGCCGGCCGCATGGAGCCGCTTGTTGAGATGCCGGCGATCATTAACGCGAAAAAGTTGAATACCGTCATTTGGTCGTTGATGGCGGGGGCGGTCTTGTACATCGCGCTTCGCCTCGCATTGCGCAAGCGCATCGCCGCCGCGCTCAAGCCGCTTGTGAAAAACGTCAATTTGGATTTAACCGATGAAATTTGCTATCGAGCTGTAGCGATCGGATTCCCGGTGTTTACGCTCGGGGCGCTCATTTTTGCCATGATTTGGGCGCAAATCGCCTGGACGCGTTTTTGGGGCTGGGACCCGAAAGAAGTATGGGCGCTGATCACTTGGCTGTTTTACGCTGCCTTTTTGCACCTTCGTTTGTCAAAAGGCTGGCATGGTGAAAAGTCGGCATGGCTCGCCGTCATCGGCTTTGCCATTATTATGTTTAACTTAGTGGCGGTCAACCTCGTCATTGCGGGATTGCACTCGTACGCCGGAACATAATGGAAAACAACCGGATGCTCTGTTGGCGAGCATCCGGTTTTTCGGTAAACTAGAAAATAGGGAGTGTTTCCATTGATGATAGGAGGGTGCAAAGCATTGGAAAAACAAGAAAAAACCATCCGTATTTTAGTGGTTGACGATGAAGAGCGCATCCGGCGGCTCTTGAAAATGTATTTGGAGCGGGAAAACTATGTGATCGATGAGGCCGGCGACGGCAATGAAGCGTTGGAGAAGGCGTTGACGAATGATTATGACGTCATTTTGCTCGATCTGATGCTGCCGGGCAAAGATGGAATTGAGGTGTGCAAAGAAATCCGCGAGCAAAAAACGACGCCGATCATCATGTTGACGGCAAAAGGCGAAGAATCCAACCGCGTGCAAGGGTTTGAAGTCGGCACGGATGATTACATCGTCAAGCCGTTCAGTCCGCGCGAAGTCGTGCTGCGCGTAAAAGCGCTGTTGCGCCGCGCGGCGAACGCCCCCTACGCGCCGGTGGAGACGACGGCGAAAGACGTGCTTGTGTTTCCGCATTTGACGATTGACAACGATGCCCACCGGGTGACGGTCGACGGCAAGGAAGTCAGCTTAACGCCGAAAGAATATGAGCTGCTTCTCTTTCTGGCCCGCTCGCCCGACAAAGTGTTCGACCGCGAACAGCTGTTGAAGGAAGTATGGCATTACGAATTTTTCGGCGACTTGCGCACGGTCGACACCCACATTAAACGGTTGCGCGAAAAGTTGAATAAAGCGTCGCCGCAGGCGGGAAAAATGATCGTCACCGTCTGGGGCGTCGGCTACAAGTTTGAGGCAGTGAACGACTGATGTGGCTGTTTCGCAGCGTCGTCGGCAAGCTATGGTTTACGATTTTGTTGCTCGTTTCGTGCGTGCTGTTTATTTTAAGCATTTTGCTTATTAAATTTTTGGAAGATTATTATGTGCAGGAAGCGGAAAACGACTTGACCCGCCTGGCGACAAAAGTGGCCGAGGTGATGCACGATTACCGCGATGAGCAGCTTGCCCGCTCGATCGCTTGGACGCTTGTGGACAATCGAACGAAAGCCGTCATCGTCGCCGATGAGTCGCACTATTGGTATTCGCCTGGCGATGCTGGTTTGGACAATATGCCGCTGTCGTCGATCCGCCAAGATCGGGACTTGCGGCGTGTGCTGACAGATGGGAAAACGGTGAAAAAGCGTTTGTATATGCTGGAGCGGTATCCAAAAGAAAAGCTGCCCCGTGATATGATCATTGTCGGCGTGCCGATGTCGATGCCGGATGGCAGCCGAGGAGCTGTGTTTATCTATCAGTCGCTCGAGGCGATCGCCGACGCGACGGAGCGGACGAAAGAGTTAATTTTTCTCGCCGCGTTTATCGCCATTGTCATGACGACGTTTTTTGCCTTTTTCTTGTCGACGCGCATCACCGCTCCGCTCCGGAAAATGCGGCAAGCCGCGTTCGAAATGGCGCGGGGCCATTTCGATATGAAAGTGCCGATTTTAACGAACGATGAGATCGGTGGGCTGGCGATGGCGTTCAACCAAATGGGACGGCGTCTGCAGTTTAACATCAACGCCTTAAACCAGGAAAAAGAACAGCTCGCCAGCATTTTAAGCAGCATGGCCGACGGCGTCTTGACGTTTAACCGCGACGGGGAAATCTTGATTACGAACCCGCCGGCTGAGCGGTTTTTGCAGGCGTGGTATTTTGAGCAAGGAAACGACGCGGAAGCGATGGCGCCGTTGCCGCCGCAAGTGAAAGAGCTGTTCGCCCGCGTCGTTCGCGAGGAGAAGGAGCAATCGACCGAAGTGACGCTGCAGGGGCGGACGTGGGTCATTTTAATGACGCCGCTGTACGGCAAAACGATGGTGCGCGGCGCGGTGGCTGTTTTGCGCGACATGACGGAAGAGCGGCGGCTTGACAAGCTGCGCAAAGACTTTATCGCCAACGTTTCGCACGAATTGCGCACGCCGATTGCCATGCTTCAAGGCTACAGCGAGGCGATCATCGACGATATCGCGGCAAGCGAAGACGAGAAAAAAGAGATGGCGAAAGTCATTTATGACGAGTCGCTGCGCATGGGCCGCCTAGTGAATGATTTGCTTGATTTGGCGCGCATGGAAGCCGGGCATATCGAGCTGCACTATGAACAGGTGAAGCTCGCTCCGTATATTGAGCGGGTGATCCGCAAGTTTCACGGGCTGGCGAGAGAAAAAGGGATCGAGCTGGAGGCCGAATTCCGCGATGGCGACATGGACATCGCGTTTGATCCCGATCGGATTGAGCAAGTGCTGACCAACTTGATCGATAACGCCATCCGTCATACAGAATCAGGCGGCGCGGTCCGCTTGATCGCTGAACGAAGCGGCGACGGCGTGACGATCCATGTCCAAGATTCGGGCTCCGGCATCCCGGAAGAAGACTTGCCGTTTGTGTTCGAGCGGTTTTACAAAGCGGATAAAGCGCGCACGCGCGGCCGTTCCGGAACGGGATTGGGCCTTGCCATCGCCAAAAACATCGTCGAAGCGCATAAAGGGCTCATCACCGTCCACAGCAAACTGAACGAAGGAACGACGTTTTCGTTTTATTTGCCGGCCCGCGGGCCGAAAGGAGCGTAGCGCCGTTTGGAAGAACGGGGAAGCCACGGCTTCCCTGCTTCTTTCATACTGAAGCGAGCTGGTTGACGGATTTGTTTTAGTGGTATAGACAACTAGAATATATAATGTTATAATGAGAGACAGAAAGTGGGGAATCGCGATGAAGCGGTGGATATTGAAAAATGCCGCGGTGTATGCAGAAACAGGAAACATTGAACAAGGGTATGTGCTGATCGAAGGGGAAAAAGTGGCCGCGATCGGGCCGATGTCGTCGTGCCCAACTGATGCAGGGGCGGAAGTGATCGAGCTTTCCTCACGGTTTTCCATCGCGCCGGGATTCATCGATGTCCATATTCATGGGGCGGCTGGGGCGGATGTCATGGATGCGACCCCGGAGGCGCTTGACAAGATGGCCAACGCCTTGCCGGCGGAAGGGACGACGAGCTTTTTGGCGACGACGATGACAGCGCCAAGCGAACAAATCGAAGCCGCGCTTCGCAACGTCGCTCGCTATATGGCGGAGGCGAACAGGCCGGGAGCCGCCGAAGTGCTCGGTGTTCATCTGGAAGGACCGTTTTTGTCGCCGAAGCGCGCCGGGGCGCAGCACCCGCGCCATCTCGCCGATCCGGACATCTCACTGTTCCAGCACTGGCAAAAGGCGGCAGGCGGCCACATCCGCCTTGTCACGCTTGCCCCGGAGCGGAACGGGGGGCTGGAACTTGCCTCCTACTTGAAACAGACGGGTGTGATCGCTTCGATCGGCCATTCCGATGCCGTTTACGACGAAGTAAAAGCGGCGGTCCATGCAGGGGTGACGCATGCGACCCACCTGTTCAATGGGATGCGCGGCATCCATCACCGTGAACCGGGTGTCGCCGGTGCGGTGCTTATGTTTGAAGAAGTCATGTGCGAGCTGATCGCCGATGGGCTGCACGTCGCGCCGCCGATGGTCCGCTTCGCTTACCGGAATAAAGGAAGCGAGGGGCTTATCTTAATCACCGACGCCATGCGGGCGAAATGTCTCGGCGATGGGAAGTATGATCTCGGCGGCCAAGAGGTGGAAGTCTGCGGTGGGGAGGCGCGGCTTGCCGACGGAACGCTGGCGGGAAGCGTGCTCAAGCTTGGCGAGGCCATCCGCCGTGTGCTCGACTATACGGGTTGCACGTTGGAAGAGGTGATCCGCATGGCGAGCTGGAATCCGGCGAAACAGCTTGGCGTGCTTGATCGGAAAGGCAGCTTGCGGCCCGGCAAAGACGCCGATGTCGTCGTGTTGAATGAACGATATGAAGTCATGATGACGTTTTGCCGCGGCGCCCTTGCCTATCGCAAGCAGGATGAAAGGGGTGAAGAGCGATGGCTTTGAAGCTTTTGAAAGCTGCTGACTACGCAGAGATGAGCCGCCAAGCGGCGGACATCATCATCAAACAAGTCAAGGAAAAGCCGAACGCCGTTCTCGGCTTGGCGACCGGCTCGACGATGCTCGGCGTGTACCGCGAATTGGCCGCCGATCATCGGCAGCATGGGACATCGTATCGGCTTGTGCGCACGGTCAATTTGGATGAATATGTCGGCCTTGGTCCGGATCATCCGAACAGCTATCGCCATTATATGAATGAGCATTTGTTTTCAAAGCTTGACATCCCGCTTCACGAGACGCATGTGCCGAACGGCTTGGCCGCTGATCTTGACGAAGAATGCCGCCGCTACGAACGGCTCATCGATGAATTGGGCGGCATCGATTTGCAGCTCTTGGGCATCGGCCGCAACGGCCATATCGGCTTTAACGAACCAGGGACGCCGTTTTCATCGCCGACCCATGTCGTCGAGCTTGCCGAATCTACGCGCAAGGCAAACGCCCGCTTTTTTGGGTCGTTGGATGACGTGCCGCGCCGTGCCATTACGATGGGGATTGCGACCATTTTGCGCAGCCGCCGCCTCGTGCTGTTGGCGTCGGGACGAGAAAAAGCAGAGGCCATGGCTCGGCTTTTAGAAGGCGTTGTCACCCCGGACTTGCCGGCTTCCGCGCTTCACCTTCATCCGGACGTGACGATCATTGCCGACCGGGAGGCGCTCTCGCTCATTCCGAAGGAAAAGCGGCGGGTGGATGCGCCGTGATCGATAAACAGTCGCCGATTCCGATTTACTATCAGCTCGAGCAATATATAAAAGAAAAGATTGAAAAAGGAGAATGGCAGCCGGGCGAGATAATCCCGTCTGAGCGCGAGTTGGCGGAAATGTATGACATCAGCCGAATGACCGTTCGGCAGGCGGTCAACAATTTAGTGAACGATGGCTATCTCATCCGCCGGCGCGGGAAGGGGACGTTTGTCGCCGCCCAAAAAATCGAGCAGCCGCTGAAAGGGCTGACGAGCTTTTCCGAAGATATGCGGGCGCGCGGCATGGAGCCCGGCACGATCGTCCTTAGCTTTGAGACGGTTCCGGCTTCCGAGAAGCTCGCTGAAGGACTTGGCGTCGCGGAAGGCGATGACCTTTACGAAGTCCGCCGCCTTCGGTTGGCCGACGGCTTGCCGATGGCGCTCGAGACGCTCTATATCCCTGTCTGTCTTGTTCCGGAACTGACGCGTGATGTTGTAAGCGGTTCCGTCTATGAATTTATCGAAAAAGAAAAAGGTCTGGTCATCGGCTCTGCAGTTCAAACATTGGAAGCCTCGGTCGCCCGCCAGGTGGAGGCGGAGCATCTGAAGATGAAAGAAGGAGCGCCGGTGCTGCTGCTTGAGCGCCGCACGCAACTTGTCGACGGCCGGCCGCTTGAAGTCGTCAAATCGGTGTACCGCGGCGACCGGTACAAATTTATGATTGAGATGAAAAGGGGAGGATCATGATGTTAGGGTTTTTGCAGCGGCTAGGAAAAGCGTTAATGCTGCCGATTGCCGTATTGCCGGCGGCGGGATTGCTGCTTCGGCTCGGTCAGCCTGATTTATCTTAATTAGGCGAGAAGACTCCCACTTCAACGAAGCGAAGCGGAGTAAGTGGGAGATGAATCGCCTTAACTATATTTTGCTGAAAATAGGATAGATTCAGTAAAATATGGTATAATATAGTTAGATGGGAGGTGAAAAAATGTATTTTTGTATCAAACAACAGCTAAATGGTTTGACCAAAGAAGAATACTTGACTCTTCGAGAACTGTGCCATATTGCCAAGAACATGTACAACGTCGGATTGTAA
This sequence comes from [Flavobacterium] thermophilum, assembly GCA_900450595.1. Taxonomy (GTDB): domain Bacteria; phylum Bacillota; class Bacilli; order Bacillales; family Anoxybacillaceae; genus Geobacillus; species Geobacillus thermophilus. The sequence goes on along the minus strand of UGGS01000001.1, from coordinate 1,314,286 downwards.
ATTGGCAAACTTGTCATTGGCTATGCGGAAACATGGCAACGCAATATGAATCTATATAAATTGAAATAAAGGTTTTCTCCCGTTCCACGGCGAATAAATACAAAGAGAAAATAGGGGAACGGAGAGAAAACTATGATGCCAAATCACAAAGACGAGATCGAAAAGTTGTCCACTGCCATGAAAGAAGCAAAAAGTAAACGAGCATATGAACGCTACCAAGCGATTTATCTTCATTTGCAGGGATATACCAAAGGAGAAATCGCAACGATTATTGGTCGATCCAAGAAAACTATTTATAACTATATTCATGCCTACGCCCAGCGCGGTCTTGATGGACTGGAGATGAAATACTCACCTGGCGCCCCACGTCGATTGACCCCTGAGCAGGAAAAAGAGCTGGCTTTGATCATTGAACATCAGCTCCCCGTAGATGTGGGATTCGAAGCAAAATATAATTGGACGCTTGCGATAATCGCTGAACTCATTCAACAAAAGTGGGGGCCAACATACACGCTTCGCGGAACAAGTGACATTCTGCATCGGTTAGGGCTAAGCTATACGAAACCGACCTATACACTAGCCAATGCCGATGAAGAGAAACAAAAAGAATTCGTCGAAATCACCTTCCCTGAAGTAAAAAAAAAACTGGTAGATGGGAACATCGCCCATGTCCTCTTTCAAGATGAGTCGATGATTCGTGATTACCAAGCGATTCAAAAAACATGGTTTGTCAAAGGAAAACAACGAATCATTCCGACGTTTGGAAAACATCAAGGGCTGAAGCTGATTGGCACATTGAACTACGAAACAGGGGAAGTGTTTTGCATCGAAGAAGAACGCTATGACGCGGAAACATTTCTTCGATTTCTTCAACTTGTGTTAGAACGCTATCCTACAGGCAAAATAGTGATGATTTTAGATAACGCTCGAATTCACCATGCCAAACTCATTCAGCCATTTTTAAAAGAACACGAAGATCGGTTAGAGCTCGTCTTTTTGCCACCATACAGTCCGCAATTGAACTTGATTGAAGGGCTATGGAAATGGCTGAAATCAGACGTGATTTACAACGTGTTCTATTCGAGTGTGCAAGAAATTAGAAAGAATGTCCAAGCCTTTATTCAGCGAATCAACCAGAAACCAGAACAAACGATCGATCGTTTGTGTGTTCAGTTGTAAATCTTTAATTCAACTTATATAGGAAAAAAGACAAATCAAAACTTTGTCAATATTCCTCTCGGTAACATAAAAGAAAAACTAGAATATCTTTGTGAATTTTACGGCATTGAATTCTTGAAACAGGAAGAATCATATACGTCTCAAGCCAGCTTTTTTGACGGCGATGAGATTCCTGAATATAATGCCGACAATCCAAAAGAATATAAGTTCAGCGGCAAACGTATTAAGCGCGGCTTGTATCGAACAAAGTCTGGCAAACTAATTAATGCTGATGTCAATGGCGCATTAAACATCTTAAAGAAAAGTAAAGCTGTAGACCTGAGTGTCTTATGCTCTAGCGGCGAAGTGGACACGCCTCAAAGAATAAGGATTGCTTGAAGCAGTCAAACTTCTTTGGAAGCCCCCACTTCAAATTTTCGCTAGAAAATTAAGTGGGGGTAGTTCACACAACCGTTACCATGATATCAAGTTGCCCGACTGGCTAGGCTTCTTCGGCGGCCGGCGGTTTGTGCCGATCGTGACATCGCTTGTCATGCTCGTGCTTGCCTTGATTTTTGGCTATGTATGGCCGCCGATTCAAGACGGCATCAACGCGGTCGGCCATTGGATCGTCGGCGCCGGGCGGTTGGCGTCGGCATTTTCGGGTTCCTCAACCGGCTGCTCATTCCAGTCGGATTGCACCATGTGTTAAAACAATCGATTCAAGCGTCAGAAGGCAGGGTGATCGTCGCGGAAGTCGTCGGGGAATTTGCGCCGCTGTATCCGGCGGTCACCAACGCCGAACTGGCCACGGCGTTTGGGGCGGATTTGCTGTTGTTGAATCTGTTCGATGTATTCCAGCCAGTTGTGAACGGGTTGGATGTGAATGAACCGAATCAAATCGTGGAACGTTTAAAACAATTGACAGGGCGCCCCATCGGCATCAATTTAGAGCCGGTGGATCCAAACGCAGAACAGCTCGAACAGTTGACGGTGCTGCCGAAAGGAAGGATGGCAACGAACGAATCATTGCAACAGGCGGGGCGCTTGGGAATTGACTTTGTTTGCTTAACGGGGAACCCGAAAACAGGCGTGACAAATGAGGGGATTATAAAAGCGATCGAAACGGCGCGCTCCGTTTTAGGCGACGATGTTCTGATTATTGCCGGGAAAATGCACGCAGCTGGTGTAGCCAATGAAGCAGGAGGAGGCATTATATCTGAAGAAGTCGTTGTCCGGTTTATTCACGCCGGGGCGGATGTCGTTTTGATGCCGGCCCCTGGAACGGTGCCGGGAGTGACGTTAGCCAAAACGGAGCAGCTTGTTCGGGTGGCCCATGAACATGGGGCGCTTGTGATGTTAACGATCGGTACGAGCCAAGAAGGAGCCGATGAACACACAATCCGTCAAATCGCGCTCGCCGGCAAAATGGCTGGGGCGGATCTGCACCATATCGGCGACGCTGGCTATCATGGCATCGCTGTTCCAGAGAACATTATGGCGTATTCGATCGCGATTCGCGGCAGACGCCATACGTATATTCGCATGGCAAGATCGCCGTTGAGATAAAGTGGAATATGATCAGTCAGGGGCTGACCCGAAACACACTCGTGTTTGGGTTAGCCCCGTTTTTTGTCGGCAGCAGGTAGAATGGGAACCAAGATGATGGAAAATACGTTTGCAGATGTGGGAAACATTTGCCTTGTACCGCCGCCTCTATTTATTTTGTGATCAAATGAAAGAACAAATTTGTGATAAAATGAAAGAACAAATGGAAAAGCATCGTGAGTGGCGGGGAGAATATGATGATTGCCGAGCCATTATTTCATCTCATTCTCATTTTCAGCGTATTGTTGCCGCTTATATCGTTAACAGTGTTGGCGCTGTTGGGAGTAGCGGAAAAAGAAGTGGATTATTGGCAGTTGGAACATGCGCGCCTTCGACTGGAAAAAGAACTTCAAGAAAGCAAGTATATGCAGCTCCATCAACAAATCCGACCGCATTTCTTTTTCAATGCGTTGAATGCTTTCTTATCCTTGGCACGCTTAGGAAAAAATGAAGAAATGATTCGGGGAATGGAGCATTTTGCGCTGTTTTTGCGTGATAGCTATGAGACGAAACAGCCGCTTATTCCGTTCAAACAAGAATGGGCGCATACAAGCAACTATCTAGCGGTGCAGCAGCTTCGCTTCGGTTCACGGCTGTCGGTGTCGGTGCAAATGGATCCGGATGGAGAGCGTGCGCTCATTCCTTCTTATACGTTGCAAACGCTGGTGGAAAACGCATTCAAACATGGCCTTGAGAAAAAAGCGGGTGAAAAATGTTTGGCGATCGATTTTCGACGCCAAGGCAACTGGGTATATTTGCGTGTCTGCGATAATGGCAATGAAGGGAAGGAGTTATCCATCACGAATGAAGGTGTCGGCTTGGATAATTTGCGCAAGCGGTTTGCTCTTTTGTTTGATTTGCCAACTCAGCTTGTGTTGCAAAAAGATGAACGCGGCTGGACAGAGGCGCTTGTCGTTTGGCCGTATGTTCCAGGGGATGAGGGATAAACGATGAAGGTGCTGATTGTCGATGATGAATATTTGGAATTGGAACAACTCACGTATTTGGTGAAGCGGAAATATCCGCATTGGGAAGTATGGCCGGCGGAGGATGCCGCAGAGGCGAAACGGTTGGCCGCATCCCATCGCTTCCGGCTGGCGCTGATCGATATCCACCTTCCTGGACAGTCCGGGTTGGATTTGGCCTATGAGCTCAAACAAAAACAGCCCGATCTTGCCTTGATCATTATCACAGCCTACCAAGATTTTGCTTATGCCAAACGGGCGATTCAGCTTGAAGTGCTCGACTACTTGGTGAAGCCGCTCATCGAGAGCGAGTTTGATCAAGCGTTGTCGAAATTTGAACAAAAGCATCCAGAAGCGCTTGTCTCGTCCCCGCTCATCCGTGCGGCGCTCGAATATGTGCACTGTCATTATGCACAAAAAATCAGCTTAACCGAGGTAGCCGCTGCCGTGCATGTACATCCAGCCTATTTGAGCAGGTTGTTTGTTGAGGAGATCGGCATCCATTTTAAGGATTACGTCAATCGATATCGGATTGAAAAGGCGAAAGAGCTGTTGACCAAAAAGCCGGATTGGTCCATGGCACGCATTGCTGAGGAGACGGGGTTTTCCAGCCAACATCATTTCAGCCATTTGTTTCGAAAATATGTCGGCATCTCACCTACGAAGTATAAGGAGAACAATGGATAATGGACTGGTATATGCTTTTATTCATGGCATGCGTACTGCTGCTTGCTGCCGTGCCGCATATTGGTCGCTCCAGTTTTATCGGAGCGGAGGCGCTTGGATTAAGCAAAGGGGTCAATGCTCTGTTGTTGCGTTTCGCATCCGGGGAGCTGCTGTTGTTTGGATGTTATGCTTTTATTCGAGGTGGAGTGGCGGCGGGAGTGGTGACGGCTATGGCGGTATGGACTGCCGTTTTTGTGCTTTGGCGTTCAGCAGCAGCCGGACGCTATCGTTCCCTAACAGAGGAAGGGGATCGCTGGCCGGGCTGCTGTTTTACGGCGCGGGCTTTGTTTTTCTTCCGGTTTTTTGTTCGCCTTCTTTCGATCGGCCGGCTGCTTATCGTTGTCGGGTTATGTGCGTATTTGTTGCAGCAACTCTTTCGTTTTTCTCCGACTTTTTTATTCATTTGGTTCGTCTATGTGTATGTGTTTACCGTGCTCGCCGGTTGGTTGGGGATGCGAAAAATCGGAACGGTTCTGCTATACATAGTTTATATAGTGATGGGAATGGTTCCGTTTGCCTATTATCTAACGGGTGGTGTAGCGCGGCAATATGAGACGATTATACGCACTGTCCCAGCTTCCCTCGATGTGAACATAGTTTCGTTGTTCGTGTTGTTTTGGGCTGTGCTGGCGGCAGCTGCCGGGCAATGGTTGGCTGACGAGTATGTATGGGATATTGCATCAATATTGAAAAAAGAACGCGTTGCGCTGACGTTTTTTATGGCTGCGTTTTGCCTTGCTCCGCTCCCGTTGGCCGTTGCAGCCTTATGCGTCCCGTATGCGGCGGCCGCTTCGACTGCCTCCATACTGAAACGGTGGCTGCTTCATTCTTCTGTCTGGATTGCTTGGCCGCTTACTATTGCCTTGCTGGCGGCGTTGTCACTCAGCTTATCCCTTTCCTTGCATTCCGTTATGCATTTTTTTTGGCGCAGGTGGAGTAGGCATCTCTCATGGACATATGTTATCTCTTTTTTGCTTGTACTAGCCCTCTTTTTTATTGCTCCTCTTCTTCCGATGCGGATGGTCATGTTTTCGACCGCCTTGCTTGCCTCCTCGTGTTTTGGGTTGGCTGCTTTACGGACAGGAGAGAAACCGATGGGGGTTATAGGCATGATCGGATGGGGATGTTTGTTTGTGATCGCCTGGCGATGGGGAATGCGCCATAACGTGCTGGAGGCCATAGCATGGAATGGGATTGGCGTTTTCTTGTTTACTCATATTTATCTATTAATTCAAAAAATAAATAATTAACAAAAATGAATTAAAAAAATGCAAAAACGTTTGTTTGCTCCCTGTTATAATGAGACAAAAACGAAAGGGAGGAAAGCGAACATGTCATTTGTTCCGTGCACGACTGCCATTTATGCATTTAGCAAAAACCACCAACCGGTTCGAACAGTCCAGTCAGGGGAAACGTTTGTCATCGAAACGTACGACTGTTTCCAAAATCAAATTACTTCAAGCGAAACGCCGTTTGACTCGATCGATTGGAATCATATCAATCCGGCGACCGGACCGATCTATATTGAAGGGGCGGAACCGGGTGACATTTTAGCGGTAAAAATTGAACAGATTCGCCTCAAAGGACAGGGGGTCATGGCTGTCGGACCAGGGCTCGGGGTGCTTGGAGACCGGATTCCGCAGTTTGAGGCAAAAATGATTCCAGTAGAAGAAAACCGGGCTATATTTGACGAGCATCTTTCTATTCCATTAAATCCAATGATTGGCGTCATCGGGGTAGCGCCGAGCGGTGAGGATGTGTCGTGCGGGACGCCCGGGCCGCATGGAGGCAATATGGATACAAAGCTCATTACAACAGGAGCAACCGTTTATTTTCCTGTATTTGTAAAAGGTGCATTGTTTGCATTGGGTGACTTGCATGCGGCGATGGGGGACGGCGAAATCGGTGTGTCTGGAATTGAAATTCCAGGGGAAGTGACGGTTACCGTCCGGGTGATGAAAGGATATTCGCTCAACCATCCACTGTTGCAAAACGATGATGGCATTGCGACGATCGTCTCGGCCAAAACATTGGATGAAGCGGTCAAACAGTCGGTTACGGAAATGGTTGATTTGCTGTTGCCGCATACTCCGTTGACGCTGAACCATTTGACGATGGTGCTCAGCGCTGCCGGTCAGACACAAATCAGCCAAGTCGTTGACCCACTTGTTACAGCGCGTTTCTTTGTACCGCGATTTGTGCTTGAAGCGTATGGCATCCGCCTGTTTGAGGATTGAGGAGGGAACGGCGATGGCGCAACTTGAAACGAACACATCGGTCGAGTCGCTCGGTTATAAACAGGAGTTAAAACGGTCGCTCACATTTGTTGATTTGTTGATTTACGGGATGGTGTTTATGGTGCCGATCGCCCCTTTTGGCATTTACGGGTATGTAGCGCAAGGGTCAAAAGGGATGGTCGCCTTAGCATACTTAATCGGAATGGTGGGGATGATTTTCACTGCCCTGAGCTACGCTAGAATGGCCGAAGCGTTTCCAATCGCTGGTTCCGTGTATTCCTACGCCCAGAGGGGAATGAATGAATATGTCGGTTTTATGGCAGGGTGGGTCATTTTGCTTGATTACATTTTCGTTCCGGCTCTTCTCTATTTGGTCAGCGCTGCTGCCTTAGCCGACATTGTGCCGCAAGTGCCGATTTCCGTGTGGCTCATTCTGTTCATTGGCATGAATACGATCATTAATATTCTCGGAATCGAGATGACAGCCAAAGCGAACAAAGTGATTGTTGTTTTAGAGCTGATCGTTCTTGCAGTGTTTGTGATCACAGGAATGATTGCGATTATAAAAGGCGTCAATGGAGCACAGTTTACGTTCAAACCGTTGTACGATCCGAACCATTTCAGCATGGGGACGGTGATGGGGGCGGTGTCGGTGGCCGTCTTGAGCTTCCTTGGTTTTGATGCGGTGTCGACGTTGGCTGAGGAAACAAGGGACGGGAAATCATCGATCGGCAAAGCGATCATTTTTGCTTTGCTCGTTGTCGGTGCGCTTTTCATCGTGCAAACATGGGTCGCTGCTCTCATTTGGCCTGATTATACGACGTTTAAAAATGCGGACGTGGCGTTTTATCAGATTGCGGAGCTGGCAGGCGGACCATGGTTAAAATGGACAACGATCGTCGCTACCGCGCTTTCGTGGGGGATCGCAAACGCGCTCGTCGCCCAGGCAGCCATCTCTCGCATTTTGTACAGCATGGGTCGCGACCGTAAACTGCCCAGTGTGCTAGCCAAAGTGCATCCGAAATTTCAAACTCCATACGTCAGCACATTGCTTGTCGCTGTGATTTCGCTCATTGTCACGACGGTGTTCGCCTCGCAAATTGATAAGCTCGCTTCGCTTGTCAACTTTGGCGCCTTGACGGCTTTCCTCTTTTTGCATGTGTCAGTGATAAATTATTTTTTGCGCAAACAAAAGAGCAACGATTACATCAATCATTTCTTGTTCCCGCTCATCGGCTTTATCATCATCGGTTATGTGTGGGTCAATCTTGACCCGCTCAGCAAAAAGCTCGGATTGATTTGGATCGCGATTGGACTCGTTTACCTGATCTTTTTGCGGCTCACGAACAAAGACTCCCGTCTAAGCGGGGAACTGTAGTCGCTTGTAAGGCCTGACGCCGTCATAAAAGGCGTTGGGTCTTTGATTTTTAGAGGCGATGAAACGTTTTTCCGATCTCGACGTATTACATAGATGAAAGGTATGAGATTACGGCGCCTTGTTAAGGCAAAACGCCGTTCATCCGCCAATAGGCGAGCGCCGATAAAACGTGGAAGGAGCCGGAGGAACATGAGCATGTTTGGAAAAGTCGCCGCCGATGTGCTTGGGTTAAGCGACATCGGTGCGGTCATTCAGCCGAAAGACTATGACAAAGTCGATGCCGATGATTATGTGATGCACGAGGATGGGGAGAAAATCTATTTTCTTATCAAATCAAAATCGGATGAGTATTGCTTCACCAACCGCGCGCTCATTCATTTGGACGGCACGAGCGCCGCGAGCAAAAAACGGACGCTGCGCCGCTACGATTACTACAAGCATCCGATTTCCGACGTGTCGCTTGAGACGGCCGGGACGGTCGATTTGGACGCGGAAATTAAATTTAAAATTGGATCACATTCCTACTCCATTGATGTGCATAAAAAGCATATTGAGGAACTGAAAGATTTGTATAAATCGCTGCTGGCGATCGCGGACATTTGCCATGAAAACGAAACGAAGTTCAACTATGCGGAGCGGAGTTTGGAACTGGCGGCCAAGGTGTTGGCCAACATGCGCGGTGACGGCGCCAATGTGTCGGCGGATTTTCAAGCCATGAATGAATACGCTTTTCGCTGGCTGACGGAAGCGAAAAAGAACTATACAGTCAAAGATTTTGGCTTTGTGTTTGACAAATATATTCAACAGTGACGAGATGAAGGTTGTATCGGGGAAAGACGCCGTGCCAGAGGCGAGGTATCTTTCCTTAACCCGTGGTGCTAGATAAACTTGAGCAAGCATAAAAATAGCCCTTGCTGGCGGATCTCCTGTAGAATGAAAGTGCGACCTGCCATTCGAAAGGAGAATCCCCATGCAAGAGCACTTTCATTTTACTACAGATCGAGCCAAGATTCAAAAGCAATATGCCGCCATTTTCGTTTTTGTTTCTGCCCAACTTTCATGCATTCAGGTGCATCTTCACCGTCGAAATCGCCATTTGGTAAAGCAAGAGGACGCTGTCATCATCGCCATTCATCTTTTAGGAAAGCTGCTCGGTTTTACATCCGAACGGGCATGGCATCGTTTTGTCACGGGAAATTTGTTCACAAACGGCTCGTTTCTTGAACGCTCCCGATACAACCGCCGTTGCCGGGCGCTTGGTTTCGCCATCAAATGGATCCGTCATGAGCTGGCAAAACGCGGTCAACATCATGCCTATGCCGTCGTTGACAGCTTGCCGCTCCCGTTGTGCCATACGGCAAGAATGCATCGCGTCAAACAATTTCAAGAGATGGCAGACATCGGATATTGCGCTTCCAAAAAGCAATGGTACTACGGATTGAAGCTGCACCTTCAAGTGACTGATCAAGGGCTGCCGATGGGATATGTTGTCACCGAAGCGTCTTGTCACGACCGGGTGGCCGCTGAAACCGTCATGACGCAAATTCCACATCCGTATAACTTCGGTGACAAAGGGTATATCAGCCAAACGCTGCGAAAGAAGCTGTACGAAGAGCACCGAGTCGCGTTTTGGACGCCCGTCCGAAACAATCAGCGAATTCGCCAATCGGATGCATGGAAACAATGGATGAAAGGAATATTAAAATATAGGTATAGAAAGGGTTGAGGAATTTGAAGATTAAAGATGTATTTGGGGATTTGCCTACACTTACTACTGAACGTTTAATATTAAGAAAATTAACGTTAGATGATGCATATGATTTATTTGATTATGCGTCAAATCCGGAAAACTGCAAATATTTACCTTGGAGACCTCATCATACCATTGAAGATTCAATTCAATTTTTAGAATTTGTAATTAAGTCTTATAAAGAAGGTAGTTTAGCTCCGTGGGGAATCGTTTCAAAAGCAGACAATAAAATGATCGGGACAATTGATATAGTTAAATGGTTACCCAATCATCATAAAGCTGAGATAGGTTTTGTTTTATCGTATAAGTATTGGGGGAAGGGATTAGCAGTTGAAGCGGCTAATAAAATCATTGAATTTGGTTTTGACAAGATGGAATTAAACAGAATTGAGGCATTTGCTATGATTGAAAATGTTCAATCTTTAAGAGTTTTACAAAAGTTAGGGATGCAATTTGAAGGGGTTATGAGAGAACATTGGTATATTAAAGGTAAATTTAGGGATATGGCTATATACTCTATTCTAAAACGAGATTATTTTAAATCAAGGAACGGGTTGCAAAACGCATAACGGATGAATAAAGGGACACAAAAAATCCACTCTTATTGGGAATCATATACAGTTACTAAAAAACTTCAAAGGGGTGACACTATCAAGAGTTCCAATTCTTTGATCGAATACACCGATGAAATCGATCCTCTTTTAGAGGCTTTATTTCGATGCATCGATCAACTTTTTTCTGGAAATACCTTATGTGGCGGGAAGACCACAGGTGTCTAAAAAGGCAATTGATTAAATGTTTATTTTGGAAAACGTGCTTTACGATCGATTCTTTGTAGCAGTTGATGAACATCTTCCGCTGTTTTTGCTATTTTTGATGTATTTATGAGTCTCTCATCTGTCCACCTTTTCAAGGACCAGCCGATGCTTTCAAAAGTAAGAATTTTCTGATGTTCATCATCATCTCTTAAACGATGTATGTGTTTAATCTCTGAAAGTGATCATGGTGGATGGTACGGCCCTTTGAAACATTCTTGTAGTATGATCTCCAAACAAAATGGGTCATTTCAACTCGGTATTACTAGTTTAAAGGTATAAAGAACGGTTGAACAAGTGAGAATTCTTTTTGTTTTCTCGATTAACCGCTGGAATAGTGGAGAAACAAAAGGTGCCTATGGTTATGTGATTGCTGTCTTCTTGAAAACTGGATTTGAAAAGTGTCTGTTTGATCTCCATAATGCGTTGAATGGGTATTTGATCAATTAAAGATTAACGGGGTAGAGCAGCCGCGTTGGTATAGATTTCATTGCTATCTGTTACATGTACAATTATAAATCATTATTGGAAATTTTTAATTTACACCTCACATTTCGCACCCTAACAAGGTCAAAACAAAGGATTTTTTATTTAGTTTTTCAGAATAACTTTTTGACCAACACGACGAGCGATGGCTATCCTTTTTTTACCATCGCTGGTCGTTCCGTATGACGTTACACGTAAATGCTCTCATCCATGCCCAATCCCTGCAGAATCCTTCGCTGATCAGGGGTAAGGGAGCGATCCAGTGAGCGTTGGATGCGCCCATCCGGCAGCTTGAACAGGACGACGTTCACATATTGAAACAGCTGGAAAATCGCCTGTCCCGTCGGCCGGGTCAGCTTGCGGCCTCCAGGACCCTTCAACGGGTGTTCTGGAGTAATAAACTGACGCACTCGGCGCTGAAAAACGCGGTAAATCGCCAAGGCCAAGAGAAACAAATAGCCCAATACCGCAACTCGTTCTGGCTTTTTGACATAGATCTCATCCGTGAAAAAAGGGTCTTTCAAAAAAGCGAAGTTCATTTCCACCGAGATCTGCCCTTTATACAGCTTCAAGATCTCTTGGGCATCCATTTGTTGGCCCTTCCATTCCTCCGGAACGGTCGTGACGAGGACAAACCGGGACGCTTTCCGTCTTGCCTGTTCCCACGCGTTTTGGTCGAATTCGACGTCAAGGTGCAAGAAATACAGCGTCTCCACCTCGGGTTCCGCCCCTTTTTTCGGCCGTCCGCGCCGTTTTTTCGGGCGTACGATCTCTTCGACCGCGGCCTCAACCCGATGAAACCGGGGGCGAAGGGACGCCTTGAGGGACGCCAAGGCTTGTTCAGCGTCTTCCCGGCACGAGAAAGGGTGGCGCTCCCAATGGGCTTGTTCCTCGCGAAGAAGCTCCGCTTCTTTGGTTCGTTCTTTTTCGAGCGTCTTTCCTTTTCGCTGATCGAGCGCACTCGATTCGACGACGATCAGCCGAACGGGGTGGCCTTCATAGGTGGAGGATGTTTCCCATACCCGATACGTGGCGCCGTTTCTCTCCGCCAGCGTAAAGGGTTCGCTCCACGGGATGTGAGGCGAATCGGCCTCCGCTAATGCCCGTTTCACGATCCGAAGCGACGAAGGGCCTCGGGTGATCAAAAAGGCGTTGGCCGCTTTGGTTTGCGCCAGAGTGTCTTTTGTCATCGCGGCGGAATCGGCCACGTAAATCCATTCGTCTTCCATCTTCGCTTGTTTGAGCTGTTCGTGGACACGGGACAGCACCTCCGGATTCCACGTTTTGTCAGGCAGGTTGCCGTCGTGCACATCGCCGTAAAACGGGATGCCGTCCTCGTTGCCGACCAGTCCGAAACCGATCTGTTTTTGCCAACGATGATGGCGGTTATAGCCATGTGTGATTTGTAAGGCCTCTAACGAGGCCGATTCATACGCGCCGTAAACCGTCTTGTCCGTCGTATCGGCGTGGAAGGCTCGGAGGGAAAGGCCTTCTTTGCGATAAATATGAATCAAGCAAGTGCTGATGACGTTGTGAATGCCAGCCTCATACAGGCGATCGAGATGACGAGCCAAGGCATCGTCGTTCAACCAGGAAGGATGGAGACCGGGACGGATGAGTTTCTCTAGATCGACCTCCTGAGCCCAATGTTCCAAGTGAACAAGGGCTTGCCGGCCGTCAAACATATTGTAGATGATGGCCTGAACGGCATCGCTGACTCGCGTTTGGCACTGCGGATCGACGGGCACGAGATGGTCAATCAATTGAGGCAGACCCAGTTTCTTGAATAGGGCACTTATTATATTCAAATAATCATTACGATAGACCTTTTTGACTTGAACGTTCATAAGAGAAAAACTCCTTTACGTTCCTTGTGTGTCAAGGATTCATTCGACATCGGAACGAAAAAATCCTCCCGATTTTCGTCGAGAGGGTGCGAAATGTGAGTTACACTCTATTTTTACCGCGTTATCAATTATAAGAAGAAGTTAAATTCTGAATATATATAAAAAGATATGTATTGCATGATGTTTAGTTACCCGTGGTGCTAGATAAAATCAGACGAGCAATAAAAATAGTCCTTGTATGAAAATCTCCTTTTAAAATGAAAGTGCTCACCTAACATTAGAAAGGAGAAATCCCATACAAGAGCGTCTTCATTTTACAACGGATCAAGCGGAAATTCAAAAGCAATATACGGCGATCTTGTTCTTGGTATCAGCGCAACTGTCTGGCGGCTCTAAATGTATTGTAGCGCTGAAATCGTCATTTGTTAAAGCAAGGAAATGGGTCATAATCGCCATTCATATTCTTGGAAAGTTGTTTTGTTTTACTTCGGAACGAGCAGGGTATCAGTATGTCATTGGAAACTTATTCACTAGGGAGATGTTCCCTGAACGCTCTCGATATAACTGTTGTTGTCGGTTGCTCCGTTTTTCCGTTAAATAGAGTTTTTCTAATAGATCCGTCACCAACTAGCGAGGCACGGACAACATCATGCCTATGCTGTTGTGGAGATCTTGTCCCTCTTGCGCTGTGTCATCACGTGAGGCGTTAATGTTCAACTAGCACCACGGATTTTCCTTATTTTTTTCAAGATGGCAGTATAGATGGGGCAGCTGCTTTTTTTCTGCAGGAGAGGGCTAGGATCATTCCGCGATGTAGGAGGAGAGCTTGATGGATAAACACCAACAAGCCATTATCGCCGTTTCAGCCTATATTACGAATGACACGGGAGAGGTTTTACTTGTTAAAAGCTATGACCGCTCCGATACGTGGGAAATGCCGGGCGGACAAGTTGAACCAGGCGAGCCGCTCGATCGGGCCGTTCATCGCGAGGTGTATGAAGAGACTGGCGTTGACATCCGTCTCATCGGGGTCAGCGGCGTGTATTACAATGAAACTAAAAATATCATAAACATTGTATTTAAAGCGACATATGTGAAAGGAAACGTTTCTCCCCAGCCTGAGGAAATTCAAGAGGCGAAGTTTGTGTTGATCGATGAGTCGAATATTGATGAATATGTGACATGGCCGCATTTGAAATCGCGGGTGCTCGATGCGATGAAAAGGGAATGCTCTGTTCCGTATGAAACATGGGTTATGAATCCATCTCGATTGTCTGCAAGAGTGGGAAGGTGACGACTTCCCTCCAACCTGCTGTAAATTCATAGTTGTCAAATGCTAAACGCTGCATTATTATAAAAATGTCCATATCCGACAAATTCATCAACTCGCAGCAAGGTGCCGAAACGGCTTAATAGGGAATCCGGTGGGAATCCGGAGCTGTCCCCGCAACTGTCAATGCGGACGAAATGAAATCGCCACTGTACGGACAGATGGCTTGCGCTGTTTTCCGTACGGGAAGGCTTCAGAGTAGGATGAAGCATGAGCCAGTAGACCTGCCTTGCTTGCCGCAGTTTCCGAATCTTCGGGGGGTGAGACGCGGAAACAGCCGCATTAGGCATTGCTGTGGCCATTGGCGGTCTGTTTCGTGCTCATTCCCCGTTCGGACGGAATGGGCTTTTTTGTTGTACATACATCATCGAAGGGGGAATGACGGATGAAACGTTGGACATGGCCGGCGGTGGTGGCGGTGTTCTTCCTTTTGGCCGCCGTGCTCGTCGGCTGTGGCGGGGCGAATGGCAGCACCGAGCCTGCGAAAAAAGACGAGCCGAAAACGGAACAAGCGGCGTTTCCAGTGACAGTGAAAGACGGGCTTGGCGAGGATGTGACGATCAAAGCGGAACCGAAAAAAATCGTCTCGCTCATCCCGAGCAATACGGAAATCGCCTATGCGTTGGGGTTGGGCGATAAGATCGTCGGCGTCAGCGATTTTGACAATTATCCGGAAGACGTCAAAACGAAAACGAAAATCGGCGGCATGGAGTTTAATGTCGAGAAAATCATTTCGCTCAAACCGGATCTCGTCTTGGCCCACGCGTCAAGCGCCCATAACTCGCGCGATGGCCTCAAGCAATTGAAAGACGCCGGCATTACCGTGCTTGTCGTCAATGACGCGAAGTCGTTCGACGATGTGTATGCGTCCATCGACTTGATCGGCAAAGCGACCGGGACGACAGACAAAGCGAAGCAAGTGATTGATGAGATGAAAGAGAAGCTTGCGAAAATCAAAGAAAAAGCGAAACAAATCCCGGCGGACAAACAGGCCAATGTCTGGATTGAAGTGTCGCCGCCGCCGCAAATTTATACGGCCGGCAAAGGGACGTTTATGGATGAGATGCTTCAAGTGATTTCGGCGAAAAACGTCGCCGGCAGCTTGGAAGGCTGGCCGATGGTGACGGAAGAAAAAGCCGTGGCCTATAAGCCGGATGTGATCATCACGACATACGGCGGAGCGAAGCAAGTGTTGGCGCGCGCCGCTTGGAAAGACGTGCCGGCGGTGAAAAACAAGCGGGTGTATGACGTCAACACCGACTTAGTAAGCCGACCGGGTCCGCGCCTTGTCGAAGGGGTCGAGGAACTTGCCAAAGCCATTTACCCGGATGTGTTCAAGTAAAATGTGGATGTATATATTGGCCGTCACCGCGGCCGTGTTATCGCTTCTCGTAGGGATATCGACAGGATCGCTGTCGATTCCCTTTTCTTCTATTGTCCGCATTTTGGCGGCTGAATGGTTCGGAGCGGCGCTGCCTCGCCACATTCCGGCTGATTGGGTGCCGATCGTGATGGCGATCCGCTTGCCGCGCGTCGTGCTTGCGTTTTTGGTCGGGGCGTCATTGGCGCTGGCCGGGGCCGCGTTTCAAGGGCTGTTAAAAAATGCGCTCGCCGATCCGTACACGCTCGGCGTCTCGTCCGGCGCGTCGGTCGGGGCGGTGCTCGTCATCTTTCTCGGCTGGCAATGGCCGCTCTTTGGCACGTTCACGCTGCCGATCGTGAGCATTTTATGCGGCATGGCGACGCTTGTCGCCGTTTTGGCGTTCACTCGCGCGGTTGAGCCGCAGCTGTCGGTTGAGACGATCATTTTAGCCGGCATTATCTTCGGCGCGTTTTTCAGCGCGTTCATTTCACTGATGATCGCTTTGACCGGGGAAGAATTGCGGCAAATCATCTCATGGCTGATGGGGAGCGTGGCAATGCGCGGCTGGAAATACAGCGGGCTGTTGCTGCCGTTTTTTCTCGTTGGGGCCGCAGTGCTCATCGCCAACAGCCGCGAGTTGAACGCGTTTGCCTTTGGCGAGGCGGCGGCGCTTCATGTCGGCGTTGATGTTACGCGCCGAAAAGTCATCATTTTGACGGCGGCGGCGCTGCTCACCGGCGCGGCGGTGTCGGTGTCAGGGACGATCGGCTTTGTCGGGCTTGTCGTTCCGCATATGGTTCGGCTTGTGTGCGGGCCGAACTACCGGGTGCTGTTGCCGCTGTCTCTCTTGTACGGCGGATCGTTTCTTGTGCTTGCCGATGTGGCGGCGCGGACGATCATTGAACCGCGCGAACTGCCGATCGGCGTCATTACGTCGCTGATCGGCGCTCCGCTGTTTGCCGTCTTGTTTTTCCGAAAAACGAAACGAAAGATGGGATGACGATGCTCGAGGTGCGGGCCGTATCGCATCGATACGGGCAGCAACAAGTGCTTGATGGTGTGACGTTTGCCGTGGAAAAAGGCGAAATATTCGGCATCTTAGGGCCGAATGGCAGCGGGAAAACGACTTTGATCAAACTCATCAGCAAAGAGCTGCCGCTGGCAAGCGGGGAGATCGTCATCGATGGCCGAAAGCTCTCGGCGCTGTCTGCGAAGCAATGGGCGCGGATGGCCGCCGTCTTGCCGCAGACAGCGGAGGCGGCGCCCGGCTATACGGTGAGGGAAACGGTGGCGCTCGGCCGCTATCCTCATCAGCGCGGCTTCTTTCCGACGTGGACGGAGGACGATGAAGCCGCCCTCCGAGACGCACTTGCGGCCGTCGGCCTGACGGGGAAAATCGATGAACCGCTCGAACGATTGAGCGGCGGCGAGCGGCAGCGCGCCTATTTGGCCCGCGCACTCGCCCAAGAGCCCAAGCTGCTCTTGCTCGATGAGCCGACGAACCATATGGATGTGAGCGGCCAAGTCCGGCTTTTGGACCGGCTCGCCGAAGCGGCGCACGCCCGCGGCTTGACGGTCGTCGCCGTTTTCCACGATATGAATGCGGCGAGCTTGTATTGCGATCGGGTGCTCGTGCTGAACAAAGGGAAAATAGCCGCGCTCGGCGCCCCTGCGGATGTCATGACGCCGGCGTTGCTTGAGGAAGTGTTTGCCGCG
The DNA here is from genome assembly GCA_900450595.1 of [Flavobacterium] thermophilum. Taxonomy (GTDB): domain Bacteria; phylum Bacillota; class Bacilli; order Bacillales; family Anoxybacillaceae; genus Geobacillus; species Geobacillus thermophilus. The sequence continues at coordinate 1,296,907 of UGGS01000001.1, read as the reverse complement.
CCGATTGTGCGTCTGGCCCATCCGGCGTCGGCAACGCCGATGTTTTCGTTCATGCCGAACAAGAAGCAAGGGGAATCGCCGGTCGGCGGGCTGCGGCTTTCCTTTCTTGATGACGCCGCTGTGCTTACTGCGGCCGCGCCGCTTCGCGTCCTGTCCTCGGCATTGATCGGCGCCGGATTTCAATGGGCGACCCATTTTGTCAACCGCCAAGTCGGGTTGGATTACGATTGCAGTGATGCGGAAGGAGACATGCGCCGCTATTTGGAGCAGCACGGGTTTCCGCCGGAACGAACGGTCGGCATGATGACGGCGGTTGATGTCCGGGATGCTGTTTGGCTTCAGAAAGAAGGGGAAGCGTTTTCGGTTGCGGTCATGGCGACCGCTGGCGTCGGCAATGCCGTCGATGCCGCTCGGGCGTGGCAGCATCAGCCGCTAGCGGCAAGACCGGGGACGATCAACATGGTGGTGGTCATTGACGGAGTGCTGACGGAAGCAGCGTTTGTCCAGGCGGTGATGACAGCGACAGAAGCGAAGGCAAAAGCGCTCGCCGACTGTTCGGTTTGCGACCCGGAAACCGGGACGCTTGCCACCGGCACGTCGACCGATTCGCTCGCTGTGGCGGCGACGCAAACCGGGCAGGTCTTTGCCTATGCCGGAACGGCGACGGAGCTTGGCCGGGCGCTCGGCCGGCTTGTGTATGAGGCAACAGTTGAGGCGCTTGGCCGCTGGGAGAAGCGGAGGAAACGGCGATGACCCATTTGGCCGCATTGACGTTGGCGCTGTTTCTCGATGCCCTCGTGGGCGATCCGCGCTGGCTGCCGCATCCGGTGCGCGGGATGGGAATGATGATTGCGTGGCTTGATCGCCGCTGGAATCAAGGAACAAAGCGGCGGACGAAAGGGGCGGCGGCCGTGGCGGTCGTGTTGGCCGCTGTTTACGGGATATCGGCGTTCATCGTTTATGTGGGCTACGCGCTGTCCGTATACGTAGGGGTGGCGATCGAGGCGGCCCTCATTTTCACCGCCATTGCGACGAAAAGCCTCGCTGAAGCGGCTGAGGACGTGCGCCGGCCGCTGGAAGCAGGCGATCTTCCTGCGGCGCGCCGCGCGCTGTCGATGATCGTTGGCCGCGACACCGAGCGGCTCGATGAAGCCGGCATCACCCGCGCCTGCGTGGAGACGGTGGCGGAAAACACGAGCGACGGCATCACCGCTCCGCTCTTTTATGCGGCCTTGGGCGGTGCGCCGCTCGCGTTATTGTACCGGGCGGTGAACACGTGTGATTCCATGATTGGCTACAAAAATGAGAAGTATCGCGAATTTGGCTGGGCGGCCGCGCGGCTGGACGATGCGCTCAACTACATTCCAGCGCGGCTGACGGCGCTTGTGATGGTGTTGGTCTTTGGCGGCCGCCGCTTTCGTTTGGCGCTGTCGATCTTATTTCGCGATGCCCGCCGCCACCCAAGCCCGAACAGCGGCTGGCTTGAGGCGGCGATGGCCGGGCTGCTTGGGGTGCAGCTCGGCGGAACGAATACATACGGCGGCGTGGTCTCGAGGAGGCCGACGCTCGGTGACCCGGCCGCCCCGCTTCGCGCCGCCCACATTCGCCAAGCGGTCCGCATCATGATTGGAACGGTGCTAGTGTTTACATTATTGCTATGGATTGGGGGGATAATCGTTGCGTTGGCCGGCGCATGGGGCGAATCCGCGCGCGTTGTATGAGCAATGCGGATTGGCCCCTCCAGACGAATACATTGATTTCAGCGTCAATACGAATCCGTACCGGCTGCCGCCGTCAGCTTGGCCGAGCGGTGAGGAGTGGATTCGCTGGGCCGGGGAGTATCCGGATTCGGAAGCGAAGGCGCTCAGGGAGCTCGTTGCCAAGCAGGAGCAGATTCGACCCGGACAAGTGCTGATGACGAACGGGGCGGCGGAGGCGATTTATTTGTTGGCCGCGCTATTTGCCGGTCGGCGCGTCGGCATCTTGGAGCCGACGTTTTCCGAGTATCGGCGCGCCTGTCTCGCTTATGGATGCGATGTGGAGGGATTCGCGGCCGATGAAGCGCGGGGCTTTTCTTATGACTTGGATGAAGCGACTGCCTGGGCAGGCAAGCAAGACATTATCTTTTTATGCCATCCGAACAATCCGACGGGGACGGTGATGGAGGAGGGTGAATTGAGATCACTGGTGGACGCGGCGCACACGGCTGGCACCTATGTAATCATCGATGAAGCATTTTATCCGTTTTGGCGCGGCGGGTTTACGGCGATGCGCTGGTTGGGACGCTATCCGCGCCTCATTGTGCTTCGATCGTTGACGAAAATCCATCACCTGGCCGGCGCGCGCCTTGGTTATGTCGCTGCTGACGAGGCGGTGATCGCTTCGCTGAAAACGCATCAGCCGCCATGGAGCACAAACGGCATCGCCCAACAATTGGCGCTTCGTTTCATGGCGATGGAATCGTTTGTCAAGTGGACGAAAGAACGGATCGCCGCCGAGCGGGAGCGGGTGTTTCGGTCGCTGCCTGCCGGGCGGTATGACGTCTCGCCATCGGTCGTGAACTTTTATTTGTTGCGTCCGTGTTCAGGACGGACAGAGGAGCTGTTTTTTCATTTGTTGAAGGAAGGGGTTGTGCCGCGCCATACGATGAATTTCCCGGGGCTTGACGGCCGCTACATCCGGCTCGCCGTCAAAACGCAGGTGGAGAATGACCGGCTGCTTGAGGCGCTTGAGAGGTGGGATGGATGATCGTGTTTGTGAGCGGCGCGGTGCGCAGCGGCAAAAGTGAAGCGGCAGAGGTGTGCGCCATCCGGCTGGCCGCTGGCGAGACGCTTCATTATGTTGCCACCGCCCGGGCTGCCGATGCGGAAATGGAAGAGCGCATTCGCCGCCATCAAGAGCGGCGCATGGGGATGACGGCGCCTTGGGTGGTGTGGGAAGCGCCGGAAGGGCCTGATCAGTTGTTGGCTGCACTTCGTCCGCCTGATGTTGTCCTTCTCGACTGCTTGACTATGTGGTGGGCGAATGTGTTATTTGCCGGAGATGAATGGAAAACAGAGGAAGGAGCGTTCGCCGCTGCCCGTTGCCTGCTCGACCAAGTGCGGGCGTGGGCGGCGGCATGCCGCGCTGTTGTCATTGTGTCCAATGAGTTGTTTTCTGGCGGCGTGCCGAATGACCTCGGCACATTTCGCTACATGAAAATGCTCGGTTGGCTTCATCAACAGTTGGTCGCGGAAGCAGAAGCCGCCGCCGTGGTGGAATGCGGTCTTCTTCGCGTGAAGAAAGGACGGTGGCCGCAATGAAGCGGGCATGGAATGGCTGGCTGCTGGCGCTGCAGCTGTTTACGATCATTCCCATCCAGCGTTCGATTGAATGGAAAGCCCCGCATGTCCGCTGGCTTGTGCGCACAATGCCGCTGGCTGGAGCGCTGCTCGGGACGCTGGCTGCCTTGGTGTACGGCGCCTGTACGGCGCTTTCGTTCGGTCCGCCTTCTTTTTTGGCTCTCCTTCTTCTTTGGCTTGGCATTTGGCTTGCCGGCGGGCTGCACGCCGACGGCTTTATGGACGTGAGCGATGCCTTTTTTTCGTACCGGGACGCCAAGCGGCGGCAAGAGATCATGGCCGATTCGCGCGTCGGCGCGTTCGCTGTGTTGTCGCTCATTTGTTTGTTATCGTTCCGCTGGCTGTTTTTGCATGAAGCGATCAAAGCGGGCATTTCCCCTGCCCTGTTTATTGCCATTCCACTGCTGTCGAGAGCCGGGGCTGTCTGGCTTCTTTCCGCCGGCAAGCTGGCCAAATCGACAGGAATGGCGGCCTCGCTTCGCGAATATAGTTCATGGCGCGATGCAGCATGGGCGCTGGGATTGGCATGCCTTGTGCTTTTGCTTCTTCCGGCGGCGGGCGTTCCGCCGGCGGCGGTTGTGGTGTTGGCTGCGGCGATGGCGCTTTGTTCCCTCGCGGCAAAGCCGTGGGCGGAAAAGCAGTTTGGCGGCGTGAGCGGCGATGTGCTCGGCGCGCTCATCGAAGGGGGAGAGACGGTGCTATGGGGCGTCCTTTGGCTGTTACGCTCATCCGTCATGGGATGACGGAACTGAATCGGCGCGATGCATATATCGGCTGGACGGACGCGCCGCTTTCGGCCGCGGAACATAGCAGGCTGCGCCGTTTGCGGGTCGAGTGGCCATATCCGGTCGACTGCATCGTGACAAGCGATCTTCGCCGTTGCTGGGAGACGGCGGCGCTGCTGTTTGGCAGCCGCGAGCCGGACTGGTGTACGAGCGGATGGCGCGAGCTTTTTTTTGGCGTCTGGGAAGGGAAAACGTTCGCCGAACTCGAAACGGATCTCGCGTACAACCGATGGCTCGAGTCGCCATTTTCGACGGCGCCGCCCGCCGGAGAAAGCTATGTTTCGTTTCAAGCGCGCATCAAACGGGCGCTCGCCGAGACGGTTGCGTTGGCTGAGCGGATGGGCGCCCGCCATGTGGCGATCGTCACCCACAGCGGTCCGATCCGTTTCGTGCTTGAACAATATGCGCCGGACGTTCGCCCGTTTTGGGAATGGAAGGTGCCGTTTTCCGGCGGGTATACGCTCGAATCAACGATCGAGCGCTGGAAAGGGGGAGAACGGTGCATTTCGTTGTCGGCGGTGCGTTCCAAGGAAAGCGAAAATGGGTGCGGGAACGGTACGGAATAAGCGACGGTGTTCATATCGTATGGCATGACGGCTATCAGGGACCATACGGGTGGCCGGATGGCGCCAAGACGGCGAAAACAGTTGTCTTGGATGGGCTCGAAGCCGCCATCCGCCGCCTTCCGGACCCAGAGGAATGGGAGCGGTTTTTCTGCGCTTGGAAGCAGTGGGAGGAAGGAGCGGCCGGCCGCACGGTCGTCTGGATCGGGACAGACGTAACGCAAGGCGTCGTTCCGACTGACCGGCAAGAACGGCGCTGGCGCGACGCCGTCGGCCTGTGCTATCAACGGCTTGCCGCCGTATGCCATCGCGTCGACCGGCTTTGGTGCGGGTTGGCGGAACGATTAAAATAAAGGGGAGAAGAATTATGAAATTGTATACGCGGACTGGAGACAAAGGAAAAACAAGCTTAATCGGCGGGCGCGTCGATAAAGATCATTTGCGCGTCGAGGCGTATGGGACGATCGATGAGGCGAACTCGTTCATCGGCTGGGCGCTTGCCTTATTGGTGGATGATGCGCGTTTTCACGATCTTTGCGGTGAGCTGCAAAAAATCCAGCACGAGCTGTTTGACTGCGGCGGGGATTTGGCCATCGTCAACGGCAAGCTGCCGTATAAAGCGACCGAGGAGATGGTCGCCTTTTTGGAGCAGCGCATTGACGCCTATGTCCAAGAGGCGCCGCCGCTTGAAAAGTTTATTTTGCCGGGAGGGTCGAAGGCGGCTGCCGCGCTTCATCTGGCGCGCACGGTGACGAGAAGGGCGGAGCGCTGCATCGTTTCGTTGCAAAAAGCGGAGCCGATCAACGACGTTGTTCTGAAATATATGAACCGCCTGTCCGACTATTTGTTCGCTGCCGCCCGGGTTGTGAACGCCCGCTTAGGGGTGAAGGATGTCGAATATGAGCGGAGCGCCATTGTGTTCCGCGACAAGGAGGAGAAGCAATGAGCCGCCGCCTGGCTTGGATGGCTGTTTGTTTGGCGCTTTCGGCGATCGGATCGTTCATCAAGCTGCCGACGTTTGTCGGCAGCATCGCGTTAGACAGCGCTCCGGCGCTCGTTGCCGCCGCCATCCTTGGTCCGCGCGCCGGAGCGGCGGTTGCAGGGCTGGGGCACCTTATTTCGGCGGTGGTCGGCGGGTGGCCGCTCGGCCCGTTCCATTGGCTTGTCGCATTGGAAATGGCCGGGCTTGGCGCGCTGTTCGCCGTACTGCATCAGCGGGGATGGAAAATAGGCAGCGCCGCCGCCTTTTTCATCGGCAATGCGTTGTTAGCCCCGCTGCCGCTAGTGGGTTCGTTCGGCTGGCCGTTTGTGCTTGCCGTCATTCCGCCGCTTTCCGCCGCCGCTTTGGTCAACGTGTTGATCGCGCTGGCCGTTGCCCCGGCGGTTGCCCGTTTGATGGCGAAGGCGGGGGCGCCGCATGCGTGATGTGCTCTTCCTTCCATTGACCGAAGGCAGAGAGCTCGCCATTGCCGTCGACGGCTCGGCGGCGGTCGGGGACAAGCCGGGTGATACGGTGCATGCTCCGGCGGAGACGGTCGCATATTTTGCCGCCCGCGTCGCCTTGATGGAATTGCTGAGCGTCGGGGCGGAAGCAAACGCCGTCGTCTTGCAAAACTTTATGGGGGATGACCGATGGGAAGCGCTTTGCCGCGGCATTGAACGAGTCTGCCATGAACTTTCTCTTCGCCTTCCGGTCACCGGCAGCACGGAATCGAATTTTTCCACCGTCCAGTCGGCGCTTGGCGTGATGGCGGTCGGAACGGTGGCGGCCGAACGGAAGCGGATCGGCGTCACGCCGGAGGGAGCGAAGTTTGCCGTCATCGGCCGCCCGCTCGTCGGCCCGGCCGTGCTGGCGCATCCTCAATGGGTCGCGCCGCTTTCGCTGTTTGTTGAGCTTCTCGCCTCTCCGTCTGTTTATGAGCTCGTCCCGATCGGTTCCAAAGGCATTTACTACGAATGGATGCAACTGTCGGCCGCCAACGGCCGCCAAGGGCGGGCCTGCGCCTGCCCGCTGCCGCTCTTTGCCTCTGGTGGTCCGGCGACGTCGTTTTTGATCAGCTATGACCGGGCGGCAGAGGGCGCATTGCGGAAGCGAGCCGGCCGCCTCTTTTTTCCGCTCTTTGCCGAGCGATAGCCGGTTCGCTCGGCCTTCTTCCTTTTTCGTCCAAAAAAATGGTTCCCTTTTTGCATGAGACCCGTTATCATGAAGATAATGGAATGGTTCGGCTTTGGTCCATGGAAACGAATAGGGGGAGAGACACGATGGACCCCGTTTTTGAACAGTTGTACGAAAAATATCACGATGATTTGTTTAATTTTTTATATTACATGGTGCGAAATCGAGAGCATGCCGAAGATTTAGTGCAAGAAGTGTATGTGAAAGTGCTGCGTTCGTACAAACGGTTTAAAGGGCAATGCAGTGAAAAGACGTGGCTGCTGTCCATTGCGCGCCATGTGGCGATCGATTTTTTTCGCAAGCAAAAACGACGCCAGTGGGTGAAGACATCGGAGTGGAGCGAGGAGCAGCTCGGCGCTGACGAGCCGATGCCGGAGGAAATCGCGATTCAAAACGAGGAAATTCAACTCATGTACCGCTGCTTGGCGCGCTGCACGGTCGACCAACAGCTTGTGCTCGTCCTCCGATTCATCCAGTCGCTGTCGATTGCTGAAACGGCGGCCGCGCTCGGCTGGACGGAAAGCAAAGTGAAAACGACGCAGCACCGCGCGCTGAAGGCGCTGAAACAACATATGGAGGAAGAGGCCGAACGGGAGGAGTGGCGGCATGAAAAAATTTCCCTGGAATGAGCGATGCATCGAACATAGCCTTGAGCAGCTGCCCATGGTGAAAGACCGGTGCACAAAAGAAGATGTTTACGAACGGCTTCAGCGCACCCAGCGCAAGATGCGCTGGAGACGGCGTTGGCTTTCGGCGGCATCGATGGCCCTCTTTCTTGCGGTTGTTGCTGTCGGAATGAATGCGGCCGCTCCGGAGCGCGCGGAACAGCAGCAACGATCCTCTACCGTCAAAACGCTAGGAGCCGAGAGCGCTCCCCCCCAAGTTGAGACGATAATGGCCGCTGATGCGGCGCCGGCGCAGGAAGATGCCGGCGTCATGGTGGTCGGCTTGCCTGATGCGGCAAACGGCCGGGTGGTGCCAGTGGCGGTTCCGCTCAGCGGCCGATTGGCCCCCGAAGAGCGGTTCACGGCAGCGCTGCGCGTGCTTGGGCGCTCTCCGCTGCGGGCGGCGTCCGCTTGGTTTGATGGAGTGGTCATTCAGCCGGCCGCCGGGGGGACGGGGGAATGGATGGTGCACGTCCCGGCTCAGCACCGCGTGTTTTCGGCCAGCCGCAAAGAGCAGAAGCTGTTTGTCGACGCCCTCGTCGAAACAGCGCGGCAAATGGGGGAGCGGCGCCTCCGCTTTTTCACCGGAGAGAAGGAAGGGCTTGAGTTGCCGGCGCTCGGAATGGTAAAAGCGACAAAAATCAAGGAGCGGCAGCGAATGTATTATAAAAACAGCGCTTCGTTCGGCTATACAGTGCTCGTCCCGGCGCCGGGCAGCGCCCGCACGTTTTCGGAGGCGCTGAAGCAGATGAAAACATCGACGATCCGCGGGCTCGAGCCGGCCATTCCGCCGGGAGTAAACGTGGAGCTGGCTGATATGGATGCGCGGCATGCGACGGTCCGGATTCAGCTGACCGCTCAGCCACATGAAGAGGACGCGGCGCGCATGGCGGAGGCTGTGCTGCTGACAGCGAAAGAGTTTGGCTTCCGTGAGGTGACGTTTGCGGCTGACGGGTTGTCGAACTTGGGCCCGTATCCGGTTGGAATGCGAATCCGCGTGCCGGCCGGGCCGAACGCTCTGTTGATGGCGGCCGGCTGGTAGCCGCCGCCGTTTGCGTCGTTTTGTTACGATCTTCACTTTGTTGTTCTATCGGAGATGATATTGGCATAAGACATATATGGCGCAAAGAAGGCAAGGAGGGGTGGCAGATGGATGATCTCATGACACGGCTCTTGGCGGTCGCCGGCGTCGCGGTATGCGTCGGGCTGTTGTTTCTCGTCGGCGCGAACGGATGATTGGGTGATGATTCGCCAAACGGTTGTCCTTTCTTGCGGTGATGCGTTATAATGAAAAAAACAGCAGGAGGGGAGAAACACTGTGCTGACTGATTATCACAACCATTTGGAGCGGGGGACGCTGACGCTCGATTATTTGCGCCAGTTCACCGATGAAGCCGCGAAAAAAGGCATTCAGCATTTTGGCATTTCCGAGCATGCGTATCATTTTTACCAAACGAAAAACATTTTGTCCAACCCGTGGGTGGAGGCGCGCCGGTGCTACGATATGGCCGACTATGTCCGCTTGTTCCACGAAGCGTGGGATGCCGGAATCGACGTGAAAATGTCGATTGAAATGGATTACACTCCCGGCAAACATGAGGAAATGGCTGCGTTTATCCGCTCGTACGAGTTTGACTATGTCATCGGTTCGATCCATTGGGTCGACGATTTCGGCATCGACTTAGTCGAGTTCCGCCGTGAATGGGAACGGCGCGATTTGTATGATACATATCGCAAATACTTTGACCAAGTCGTAACGCTCGCCGAGTCGAACTTATTTGATATTATCGGCCATTTGGATTTGGTGAAAATTTTTAAATACGTTCCGGAAGATGAAGAGTTTTTGCTTGAGCAATACGACCGGGCAACGACAGCGCTCGCCAATTCGAAGACGTGCGTCGAGATCAGCACGGCCGGGCTGCGCAAGCCGGTCGGCGAGCTGTATCCCGATCCGCGGCTGCTGCAAATGTGCTATGACAAAGGCATTCCGATCGTGTTGTCCTCGGACGCGCACGTGCCGGGCGATGTCGGCGCCGACTTTGACAAGGCGGTTGAACTCGCCCGCAGCGTCGGCTATACCGAACTCATGACGTTCTCGAAAGGCGAGCGGAAAGCGGTGCCGCTCGGTTAAGCAGCTCACATTTCGCGCCTTGAATAAAAATTCGAAATAAGCCCGATTTGACCGAATAAAAATTAGTTATTTTACAATTTTTGTATAAAAATTATTTTGATGCGAATATCCGGGGTGTTTTTTTGTATATTATGCAAAGGTTGCGAAATATGAGAAGCAGAATGGACGGCGGAAGCAGGCCGCCATGCACAGAAGGCAGCCATGGGCGCCTGTTGCAAGGCGCTGCGCCGCCAACGATGAAAAAAGCAGGCTTCCCGTTTGGGAACCCTGCTTTTTTTGTTTTCGTTACGCTTCGAGCCGTTTGACGGTTTCAATATCGTCAATTTGCGCCAGCGCTTTTAATACCGCGTCATCGACTGGTTTGTCGAGCGATAGGATCATCATGGCTTTTCCGCCCGCTTCTTGGCGGCCGACTTGCATGGTGGCGATGTTGACGTTATGCGCCCCGAGCACGTTCCCGACTTTCCCGATCATCCCCGGGCGGTCGTGGTGCTGAATGTAAAGGAGATGGCCTTCCGGCGCGAAATCGATCGTGACGCCGTCAAAATGGACGATGCGGTCGCCGTAGTTCGGCACATGCGTTCCTTTGATCGTAAACGTTTTGTTCTCGCCATGGACGGTGAGCGAAATGCAGTTTGCATAGCCGTGCGTCTCATCAGAGAATTTTTCGCCGTATGTGATGCCGCGCTCTTTGGCGACCATGGCGGCGTTTACCTCATTGACGGTGGAAGCGACGCGCGGCCGCAGGAAGCCGGCAAGCAAGCTGCGAGTGATGTACGTCGTTTCCAAATCGGCGACCGTGCCGGCGTAGGTGACCGACAGCTCTTGAACCGGAATGTTCATAAACTGCGAAGCAATTAAACCGAGCTTTCGGCCTAAATGATAGAATGCTTGAATTTTCTCATAGACGTCTTTCGACAGCGCCGGCAAGTTGATCGATGATGTGACCGGCTGCCCTTCAAAAAAGTGGAGCAGCTCTTCCGCGACTTGGGTGGCGACGTTCAGTTGCGCTTCAACCGTCGACGCCCCTAAATGCGGCGTAACGATGACATTATCAAACGCCAGCAGCGGGTGGTCGCCCGGGGGCTCCTGTTCAAAGACGTCGAGAGCGACACCGGCGACATGGCCGCTTTCCAAAAACGGAATGAGCGCCTGCTCATCAATAATGCCGCCGCGAGCACAGTTGATTAAGTATACCCCTTTTTTCGTCTTCGCCAAATTTTCCGTGCCGAGCAAGCCTCTTGTTTCTTTCGTCAGCGGTGTATGAACGGTGATGATGTCGGCGACTGCCAGCACCTCATCAAGTGAATGGATGGAGACGCCGAGCTTCTCCGCCCGCTCTTTCGTCAAAAACGGGTCGTAGACGTGCACGGTCATGCCGAACGCCCGTGCCCGCTTTGCTACTTCTGATCCGATGCGGCCGAAGCCGATGATGCCCAATTTCTTGCCGAACAGCTCGTTGCCGACAAACGCCGAGCGGTTCCATTCCCGCGATTTGACAGAAATGTGCGCTTGCGGGATGCGGCGGACGAGCGCAGCCATCATGGCAAAGGTATGCTCAGCGGCCGAAATCGTATTGCCGTTTGGCGCGTTAATGACGACGATGCCGCGTTTCGTCGCGGCGTCGACGTCAATGTTGTCGACGCCGACCCCGGCGCGGCCGACAATTTTCAGCTTCGGCATTTTCGCCAACAATTCTTCCGTCACTTTCGTTGCGCTGCGCACAAGCAAGGCGTCAAACGTGTGCAATTCGTCCTCCGCTTCGCTCACGTTTTTTTGAACGATGTCGATGTGCGCCGATGTGCGGAGCGGCGCCAAGCCTTCTTCGCTAATGGCGTCGGAAACGAGTACGCGAACCACAGCAGGTGCCCCTTTCTGTTTCGAAGATGTTAAATTTCTGATAATTTAACATAGCAAAGCGCTTTCTGTCAATGGAAAGCGAAGAAGTCATACCAATGACAGCGCTTTCTGTTTTAGGGAATGTTCGTGTTTCCAAAAGAAAACCGCCCATATCCAAAGATATAGGCGGGATTGTTCGGAAATAGCTGAGGTTCGCATTGGATGTACAACGTTTTAGGCGATTATTTTTTGTTTTGTTCGTTGTAGCGGGCGATGCATTCGTCGATCAATTTGGCGGCTGCTTCCGGCCCCTCCCATGTGCCGATTTCCGTCCGTTTCCCTTGCAAGTCTTTGTAGCGTTCAAAGAAGTGGGCGATTTCTTTCAGTTTGTGCTGCGGGAGGTCTTCAATCGATCTCACTTCGTCAAAGCGCGGATCTTCGACCGGAACGCCGATCAATTTCGCATCTTCTTCGCCGCTGTCGACCATGTTCAAATAGCCGATGACGCGCGTGTCGATGACGCAGCCCGGGAACGTCGGGTTTGTCGTGATGACCAAAATGTCGAGCGGGTCGCCATCCAGCGCCAACGTATTTTGCAAATAGCCGTATTCAGCCGGATAAAACATCGGTGAATATAAGACGCGGTCGAGCTTGAAAATGCCCCGTTCTTTGTCGAATTCGTATTTGTTTTGGCTCCCAGTTGGAATTTCGATAAACGCTTCGACAATTTTATTTTCGAATGCCATAACCCGTTCCTCCTTTGTTGGTTATGTATACATGAAAACTTGTCCACCCAGCAGGCGCGGCGGACAAGCCAATCTTATTGTAGCACGTTCGTTCAAGATGCGCCACTTGTGATTTCACGCTTGCATCAAAAAACCCTCTTGCCGGCAAGGCAAGAGGGGGAATGTCAGTCGAATTTATTCGGATCGCCGTCAAACGGCTCGTCAGCAACTTTGATCGATTCAGTCGGACAGCCTTCGAAGGCGTCCATCATATCGTCAATCAAAATCTCCGGCACTTCGACGATGCCTTGGTTGTCATCAAGGGTGACGTAGGCAATGCCGTCCTCGTCGTAGTCGTAAATGTCGGGAGCGGCGGCGCCGCAAGCTCCGCAGGCGATGCAAGTCTCTTTATCCACAATCGTATACTTTGGCATAAAAATCGAACCTCCCCAAGTTTATTGGAAACGGACGGGTCATCTCCGTGTTGCCTGCTCGGAAATGAACTTTTCACTTTTATAATAAGACCGTTCGCCCCGCTTTTCAACTAAAAAATTGCTCTCCTGTATTTTTACACATATGCCTCTTGTTTATTTTTGTTCCAAAATCGTTTTTTCATTGCAAACGGCTTGTGCGATTTTTGTTACAATAGAGGCGGGGAGGAATCAAAGATGCGGCACGGTTACGCCTCGTTTTTGCTTGCCCACTGCTTGCGCCGCCTAAACGGTGAACGGACGCTGGCGGCGGTGTACCATTTGTTGTCTGGAAAAAAATCAGCCCAGACGCTGCAAGACTGCAAATGGTTTCAACTTGCGCCGTTTTTCGGCACATGGAAAGACGTGACGATGGACCGATTGGAGGAGGCGGCCCTCGTGCTCGTTCGGAAGCAGCGGGCCGCGCCCGTCCATGACCGGACATATATATTGACGGAAAAAGGGCGGCATTGGCTCGATGAACAGGCGGCATCGTTCCCCCGCTATGTGAACGGCTGGCGCTACCATGAGGTCGAGCCGCTTTTTTGGCAGCGGCTGTCGCTCATTGGGCAGACGCTGTCCAACCTCTCCCATGGACAGCGTTTTATCCCCATTTGCCGCGACGAGCGGACGCTGTTATGGGTGAAGCAGTATTTGCTGGGCAAGGGATCGCGCCAAACGTTGGCGCGGGCGCTTTATGACGAGCTCATCCGGCTGCTTGCGGCTGTTTCTGAAGAAGCGGCGACGGTGTTTGCGCTCCGGCTGACAAGCGCCCGCCGCATCGGCTGGACGGCGGAGCAAATTGCCGCTTGGCTGCAAAAGGATGTGCTGTATGTGCAGTTTCAGTTTCGCAACGCGCTTCATTATATGATGGCTGAAGCCGAAGCCGGGCGCGCCCCGGTGATGGCCGAGCTGATGGCCGGGCTGGCGCCGGTGCAGCTGACACAATCGGCGCAAAAAACGTACGAATGGCTGCAAAAAGGAAAGACGATCGACGAAATCGCCGCCCTTCGGCGCTTGAAAAAAAGTACAATCGAGGATCATGTCGTCGAGTTGGCCGCCAATGTGCCCGATTTTTCGATCGACCCGTTTGTCGCCGCTGAAAGGGCGGCGGCGATCCAGGCCGCGGCGCGGGCGCTCGGGACGCGCAAGCTGAAGCGTATTCGCGAGGCGCTTGGCGGAATAGCGAGTTATTTTGAAATTCGGCTCGTGTTGGCAAAGGAAGTGGGACGTTGGATGAATTAACGAAAACATTGCATGAGCGGTTCGGGCACGCGTCGTTTCGGCCCGGACAGCGCGATGTGATCGAAGACGTGCTCAGCGGGCGCGATGTGCTGGCGATGCTGCCGACTGGAAGCGGCAAATCGCTTTGCTATCAGCTGCCGGCGTATTTCCTCCCGGGGAGCGTGCTCATTGTCTCGCCGCTCGTCTCCTTAATGGAAGATCAAGTCGAGCAGCTGCGCCGGCGCGGTGAAAAGCGCGTTGTCGCGTTCCATAGTTTGCTCGATGCGGAAGAAAAATGGCAAGCCCTCGCCTCGCTTCCAGATTTTCGCTTTATTTATGCCTCACCGGAAATGCTGCAATCTGAAACGTTTTTGGCGGCGCTCCGGCGCGCGCGTGTTTCGTTGTTTGTCGTCGATGAGGCGCATTGCATTTCACAGTGGGGTTATGATTTTCGCCCGGACTTTTTGAAGCTCGGAGCGGTCCGCCATGCGCTCGGTTCGCCGCCGTGTCTGGCGCTGACGGCGACGGCTACGCCGGAAGTGCAGGAGGACATCATCCGCACGCTCGGGATGGAGCGGACGCGCCGCCATATTTATTCCGTCGACCGCCCGAACATCGCCTTGGCGGTGGAACATTGCTTATCGGTTGAGGACAAAGCTGCGCGCTTGGCCGAATGCGCGAAACGGCTCCGAGGACCGGGGATCGTGTACTTTTCAAGCCGGCAGTGGGCTGAAGAAATGGCGCGCCGGCTGGCGCAAAACGGGGCGGGTCGGGTCGCCTATTACCACGCCGGCATGGATGGGGAACAACGGCTGCTTGTGCAGCAGCAGTTTTTATATGACGAGCTCGACATCGTTTGTTGCACAAGCGCGTTCGGCATGGGGGTGGACAAAGGAAACGTCCGTTTTGTGCTTCACTTTCATATGCCGGCCCAGCTTGAGGCGTATGTGCAGGAAATCGGGCGCGCCGGGCGTGATGGGGCGCCAAGCCTTGCGGTATTGTTTTACGCGGACGGCGACCGGGCGATCGCCCAGGCGGTCGCCGAAGCGGAGCTTCCCGACTCGGCTGCGCTCCGCGAGTGGTGCCGGCGGCTGCCGGAAGACGCCGTCGGCGGTGGATGGCGCGCTATGGTTGATGTCGGCGGATTTACGGACATACAAAAACGGCTGTTGGCGTACTTTTTAGAATGGGGACAAACAGCGGCGCCCGAACAGCTGACGGCCGCGGCGAAGGAGCGGCTGTATGAACGGATGGCCGCTGCCATCGAGGCGCGGCGGCGTTGGAAGCGAAAAAAATTGCGCGAAATGGAGGAATGGGTGCACGCCTCTTCATGCCGGCGCGCGGCGATTGTCCGCGCGTTCGGGGAGGAGCTATCGGACAAACCGGATGCTTGCTGCGACAACTGCGGCCTGGAGACGGACTGTTTCATGGCGGACGGCCGCCGTCCCGAGCCGGCGCCCGTCCGGCCTTGGCGCGAGGAGCTATGGCATATGTTTTTTGGCGGGAGGCGGCGCGATGAGGCGGCAAAGTGAACAAATCAAACAGATGACAGACCGCGAAGTGCTCATCCATCTTTATATCACGCAAGGGTTGCTGCTGCTTTTGGCCGGCGGCAGCTCGCTGTTTTTATTTGCTCGGGAGGAGTGGCGTCGGCTTTGGCAGTTTGAGCTGCGCGATGTGCTCGTGTACGGAGCCGGCGGGGCGGCGTTCGTGCTCGCTGCCGAGTTTTTGGCGATGCGCTATTTGCCGGACGATTGGTATGATGACGGCGGCGTCAATGAAAAAATATTCCGCGGCCGCTCGATTCCGCATCTCTTTTTTTTATGTGCGCTCATTGCGGTGACGGAAGAATGGCTGTTTCGCGGCATTGTGCAGACGCATTGGGGGCTCTGGGCGGCAAGCGCCATTTTTGCCGTGCTGCACGTCCGGTATTTGGAAAAATGGTTTTTGTTTATGGTCGTCGTGTTGCTCAGTCTCTTTCTCGGCGTCCTTTACGAGCAGACTGACAGCTTATGGGCCGCCATCACCGCTCACTTTTTGATCGATTTTGTGCTTGCCTTACATGTTCGGTTCAAACGGGGGGCAGAGGAAGAAAGGGAGTGAAGCGATGGAAGAGGCATCGGGGCGCCTGGCGCGGAAAAAACGCCCGGCGTCAAGCGCGGGGGCGCCGCCATCGCGCCTAAAACGGCGGCGGCAAAAAGAGGAGCAAAAACGAAAATACATTCCCGTCCGTTTGCTCGCGTTTTTGTTTTTAACGCTGCCGGCTGCGGTGACGGCTGTTTACTATGCCCAGTCAAAGCCTGGAACGGTCACAGTCGTCCGCCATGAAGAAAGCGGCAGCCGGGAGACGGTGCGCATTATTCAAGAAGATGGCGCGAAGGCGGAACAAACATCAGAGCCGAAGCGCGCCGCGGGTGACGGGGCAAAAAGCGAATCCGACGCGCAGACCATCACCCATGTGGTGGCGGCGAACGAAACGCTCTATAGCATTGCGATGAAATATTACGGCACGCCTGCCGCCATGGAGATCATCAAAAAAGAAAACGGCTTGTCAACGAGCCGGCTCGAGCCGGGGCAAACGCTGCGCATTCCGTTCCCCGCTCAGACGGAATAAGCGGTTGCGCCCGCCGTTCCCCTTTGTTCTAATCTGTCTGTTGCCCGCATATGATGGACAATAGAATACGGACAAGGGGGAGAGCGCCATGACCCGGTTTCCGGATGAATTTTCCCTCGATGAAGTGACAAAAGAAATGTTGCTTGCCGTCATTGAAAAAAAGAAAAAATGGGAGCGGCTTGAAAAGCGGTCGACGCTTTTGCAGGCGGCCGCGTTGGCCGGCTTGGCCGCGTTCCTTCTTTATATCATTGCCAACGCTGCAGCGATCACGGCGTGGAGCGAACGATTCGCCTGGTTTTTTGCCGCCCCGGCCCACATTTTCATCTTGCTCCTGTTATGTACGGTGTATTGGCTGGCTGTTTATTATAAAGGAAAAAGTGAAAAGGCGGAAGACGACTTTCATGCCCTCCGTTGCGAAATTATCCAGAAAAGCATCGATTTATGGAAAAATGAAGAACAATGGAATGGGCGTCACCGGCTGTTTGAATGGCTGAAGCGGGAGTACGACATCAACCTATATTATGAAAACAGCTGAATGGGGGCCCATCCAGCTGTGCTTTGATCACCTTTTCCCTTCGTTTCGTAAGGGCTGTAGTAAGGATCGTAAAACACTTGCCAGAGCGTTCCTTTCATCAACGCCTCGCGCAGCGGAAACTGCGGCAAATTCGGCGGTTGGAAGCCGACATACAAGTTGGGCGCGGTGACGTACGTTTTGACGCGGATCGGCGGGCACGGGTCAAACGGGCTGATGTACGGCTCATATTGTTTGCGCGTCGTAAACATAAAACCCCCCTTTTTTGGCAAAGTTCAGTCTATATGTATGATGGAGCCATGTCGTTCATGCCTGTTTGCCATGACGAATAATGAGGATCGGGCTAAGGAGGAAACCATGGGCCGTCTATCGATGACCGCCATGGCCGCTGTTTTGTGCACGTATTTGTTTTTTTGCTGGCTGCCGCCGCTTGGGCCGTTCTCGCTGGAGCGGTTTTTGACCGATTTGCTGTTTGCCCCGTTGCGGACATGGCTTGCGTTCGCTTGTTTTTTGCTTGGCGCTGCTGCCAATGGGGCGCTTATCCGCACGGCGATCATCGGGAGCGGGCGTCTGCTGTCCGGACGGCGGTTCCGTGTTGGTGAATGGTTGATGAGCATGGCGGCGCTCAGCCATTTTTATTGGGCGTTTCAGTTTCATTGGCCGCTGGCGGCGCTTTTTTTCGTTTTTTCCTTTTTTTATGGTATGATGACGATGAGAGACCGCCGGTTGACCAAAGATGATCGGCTTTAGCAGGAGGGAGGGCTCAAATGGCAGGGCAGCACGGCGGTGTTGACGAGTAACGGCTACGGGACGACCGGGGTGCCGCTTCGCCTCGGAGCGCCGGCAGAGACTCATCTCATCACGATTGTGCCCGGAAAACCGACACCCGAGAAAAAATGCTTGTCTAAAACCGGGAAAACGATGTAAACTCATTAATAACAATAAACACAATAAACGAACCAATTGCCGATTGCGTCATACAATAACGGTAAGAGATGGCTCTGTAGGTAAGGAGGGGTGCCGATGCGTCTTGAGCGCTTGACCCACAACAAAATTAAAATTTTCTTGACGTTTGACGATTTGCTGGACCGCGGGTTGACGAAAGACGATTTGTGGAAGGACACGTTTAAAGTCCATCAGCTGTTCCGCGATATGATCGAGGAAGCGAGCGAAGAGCTCGGCTTTGAGGTGAACGGATCGATCGCGGTCGAAGTCTACTCTTTACCGGCACAGGGCATGGTCGTTATCGTCACGAATGAAGGTGACTACGACGACATCGAAGAAGAATTCGCCGACGATTACATTGAGATGCAGGTAACGCTCGATGAGAGCGATGACATATTTTACGAATTCCAAGCGTTCGAAGATGTCATCCAGCTTGCTCATCGCCTGCATGCGGTCGGCTGCCTCGACGGCACGCTTTATTCGTACCAAGGCCGCTTTTACTTGCACGTTGCCGAGGAACCGCCGATTCCGCTCGACAACTTTGTCGCCTTGCTGGCCGAGTTTGGCAACCCGGCTACGATAACGATACACCGTGTGCAAGAATATGGGAAGCGGCTGATTGAACGCCGCGCGATCGAACAGCTCGTTCGTTATTTCCGCGCCAATTAAAGGTATAGAAAGGCTCCTTGAAATGGACAAGGAGTCTATTTTTTTGCGCCAACTGTTCGACGCCGCTTCGCCATTTTTCCTTTGCATCCGGCCACAGAAGGTGTATACTATGACATGAAAGGCGACAAATTATTATAGCGAGCTTATAGGAGGTTTACGTATGGCAGCCGATAAGCATACGGAAGAGAAGGGGCAACAATACGACGTGCTGGCGTCGACACAAATTGTTATACATAGAGCGTTGGAAAAGCTCGGCTATCCGGAAGAAGTGTATGAGCTGCTGAAAGAGCCGATCCGCGTGCTGACGGTTCGCATTCCGGTGCGCATGGACGACGGGTCGGTGAAAATTTTTACCGGCTACCGGGCGCAGCATAACGATGCCGTCGGTCCGACGAAAGGCGGGGTGCGCTTCCATCCCGATGTCACCGAGCGCGAAGTGAAAGCGCTGTCGATTTGGATGAGCTTAAAGTGCGGCATCGTCGATTTGCCGTATGGCGGCGGCAAAGGCGGGATCGTCTGCGATCCGCGCACGATGTCGTTCCGCGAACTGGAGCGTTTAAGCCGCGGCTACGTGCGCGCCATCAGCCAAATCGTGGGGCCGACCAAGGATATCCCGGCGCCGGATGTGTTTACAAACTCGCAAATTATGGCGTGGATGATGGACGAGTACAGCCGCATCCGCGAGTTCGACTCGCCGGGCTTCATCACCGGGAAACCGCTTGTCCTCGGCGGTTCGCACGGCCGGGAAACGGCGACGGCCAAAGGGGTGACGATTTGCATTCGTGAAGCGGCGAAAAAACGCGGCCTGTCGCTCGAAGGCGCACGCGTTGTCGTCCAAGGGTTCGGCAACGCCGGCAGCTATTTGGCCAAATTTATGCACGACGCCGGAGCGAAAGTCGTTGGCATCTCCGACGTATACGGCGCGCTGTACGATCCGAACGGCCTTGATATCGACTATCTGCTCGAACGGCGCGACAGCTTTGGCACGGTGACGAAGCTGTTTAAAAATACGATTTCGAACAAAGAACTGCTTGAGCTCGATTGCGATATTTTAGTGCCGGCGGCCATCGAAAACCAAATTACGGCTGAAAACGCCCCGCGCATTAAGGCAAGCATTGTCGTCGAGGCGGCGAACGGCCCGACGACGCTCGAGGCGACGGAAATTTTGACGCAGCGCGGCATTTTGCTCGTCCCGGACGTGCTGGCGAGCGCCGGCGGCGTAACGGTGTCGTACTTCGAATGGGTGCAAAACAACCAAGGGTACTATTGGACGGAAGAAGAAGTCGAACAGCGGCTTGAAAAAGTGATGGTCAAAGCGTTCAACAACGTGTATGAAATGGCGCAGACGCGCCGCGTCGACATGCGCCTTGCCGCCTATATGGTCGGCGTCCGCAAAATGGCGGAGGCGTGCCGGTTCCGCGGCTGGGTGTGAGCGCAGCAAGCAGCGATGTTTGCAAGCTTTCGCGAAATCCCCTATCATAGGATAGGGGATTTTTTGTTTCGTGCGAGGTGACAAGAGCCATGAAAGAAGAAAACATCATCATCGTCGGCGGCGGACCGTGCGGGCTGGCGGCGGCGATTGCCTTGCAAAACGCCGGGTTTTCGCCGCTTGTAATCGAAAAAGGGAACATCGTCCATTCGATTTACCGGTTTCCGACGCATCAGACGTTTTTCAGCACGAGCGACCGGCTCGAGATCGGCGGGGTGCCGTTTATTACGGAAAACCGGAAGCCGACGAGGAGCCAGGCGCTTGCGTATTACCGTGAAGTCGTTGTCCGCAAACAGCTTCGCATCAATACGTTCGAAGAAGTGAAGGCGATTAAGCGCCAGGAAGACGGGACGTTTCTCGTTGAAACCTCGAAAGCGCCATATCGGGCCCGATACGTGGTCGTGGCCACCGGCTATTACGACCATCCAAACTATATGAACATACCGGGGGAACAATTGCCGAAAGTCATGCATTACTTTAAAGAGGCGCATCCGTATTTCAATACCGACTGTGTTGTCATCGGCGGCAAAAACTCAAGCGTTGACGCGGCGATGGAGCTTGTGAAAGCCGGGGCGCGCGTGACGGTCCTCTACCGCGGCGGGGAATATTCCAAAAGCATTAAACCGTGGATTTTGCCGGAATTTGACGCCCTTGTGAAAAAAGGCGTCATTCGCATGGAGTTTCATGCCCATGTGAAAGAGATCACGGAAGATGCGGTCATTTACGAAGTGAACGGGGAGACGAAAACGATCAAAAATGATTTCGTGTTCGCCATGACCGGCTACCATCCGGACCATCGCTTTTTAACGAACATCGGCGTCGGCGTCGATCCGGACAGCGGCCGGCCGCACTACGACCCGGAAACGATGGAAACGAACGTCCCGGGGGTGTTTATCGCCGGGGTGATTGCCGCCGGCAATGATGCGAACGAAATTTTTATCGAAAACGGCCGTTTCCATGGGGACGCTATCGCCGCCTGCATCGCCCGGCGCGAGCGGGAAGCGGCGGCCCGAAAGCCGCTGTAACGCCTTGCATCCGCACGGCGGAAACGGGCGCTGTGATTGGAAAACGCAAAAGTGAGGGTGACGAATGTGGCTGAACGGAAAGTTGTGTTGCTGACGACTGGCGGCACGATTGCCAGCAAACGAAATGAGCGCTCCGGCCGCCTGAACGCCGGGGCATTGAGCGGCGAAGAGCTCGCTTCGCTCTGCCATTTGCCGAAGGAAATTGAAGTGGTGGTTGAGAGCGTGTTTCAGCTCCCGAGCATGCATTTGACGTTTTCGCATTGGCTTGAATTGAAAAGGCGGATTGAGGCGCATTTCGCCGATCCGTCTGTGGATGGCATCGTCGTCACCCACGGGACGGACGCGCTCGAGGAAACAGCGTATTTTCTCGATTTGACAATTGACGATCCGCGGACGATCGTCGTCACCGGCTCGCAGCGGGCGCCGTTTGATTTAGGGAGCGATGTGTATATCAACATTCGCCATGCCATTTATGCCGCGTGCGCCGAAACGCTGCGCGGGGCGGGGACGGTCGTCGTATTCAACGAGCGCATTTTTGCTGCGAAATATGTGAAAAAAGAGCATGCTTCCAACATTCAAGGGTTCAACGCATTCGGGTTCGGCTATTTGGGCATTATCGACAACGATGAAGTGCATGTGTACCAAAAGCCGATCCGGCGCGAACATTTCCGGCTCGTGCATCCGCTTCCGCCCGTCGACATTGTGAAATGTTACGTGGAGGCGGACGGCAAGTTTATTAAAGCGGCCCGGGAAAGCGGCGTCGCCGGAATCGTGCTTGAAGGGGTCGGCCGCGGGCAAGTGGCGCCGAAGATGGTAGATGAAATCATCAAGGCCGTCAACGATGGGATCAAAGTCGTCGTGACGACGAGCGCCGAGGAAGGGGCGGTGTATACAACGTACGATTACGTGGGAAGCGCCTATGATTTGCATAAAAAAGGGGTCATTCTCGGCAGCGACTATGACGCGAAAAAAGCGCGCATCAAGCTTGCCGTCGCTCTCGCCGCCGGCGCCGCCGTTGACGGCTTGTTCGCCTATTAGGTCGGCGGGCCGCCCGGCAATTCCATCTTTTTCATCGCTCTGTTTCGTGGTACGATAGAGATAAACCGACAAAGAAACGGGGATCGGCATGTTTTCGTTGATTTCTGCCGGCGTCGCCCCCGGGGTGGCGCTGCTCAGCTATTTTTATTTAAAGGACGAGTATGAGGCCGAGCCGCTCTCCTTTGTGCTGCGCATGTTTTTTTTCGGCGCCTTGCTCGTTTTTCCGATCATGTTTATTGAGTATGTGCTCGCTGCTGAAAGAATCGTCTCTTCGCCGGCCGCCGAGGCGTTTTTCTCGGCGGCGCTGCTTGAGGAGTTCGTCAAATGGTTTGTCGTCTATTTTTTTGTCTACGACCATGACGAATTTGATGAGCCGTATGACGGCATTGTGTACAGCGCCAGCGTTTCGCTGGGATTTGCGACGCTTGAAAACATTTTGTATTTGCTCGCCAACGGAGTGGACACGGCAATCGCCCGGGCGCTCTTGCCGGTCTCAAGCCATGCCCTGTTTGCCGTCATTATGGGGTTTTATTTTGGCAAAGCCAAATTTGCCGGCCGAAAGCGCCACTATTATTTGTGGGCGTCGTTTTTGCTGCCGTTTTTCCTTCACGGCGTTTACGACTGGATTCTGCTCGCCCAAAAGCAGTGGGGGTATTACATGGGGCCGTTCATGCTCATCTTATGGTGGGTGGCGTTGCGCAAAGTGAAACAAGCGAAAGAATCCGTCCGCATTGAGAAGATGCCATCTGTGAAAAGCCAGGCGTAACATGCTTGGCTTTTTTTGTTTTTTCTGCATAAAAAGGAGAAGTTGAAGGAAAATAGGGGTAAAAACGGCGATGGTTGACGGGAGGTTTGCATATGGCAAGGAATTTGGTCATGCTCATGTTGGTCGGCCTAATGGCATGGATGCATCCGGCCGGCCATGCGGCCGCTTTTTCCCCGCAAGTGATTCAGCGCGGAGCGGTTGGCGATGATGTCATTGAATTGCAGGCGCGGCTGCAGTATCTCGGCTTTTACAACGGGAAGATTGACGGCGTGTTCGGCTGGCGCACGTATTGGGCGCTGCGCAATTTTCAATACGAATATGGACTGCCGGTCGATGGGCTGGCCGGCGCCGAGACGAAGCGAAAGCTTGTAAACGCATCGAAATATTACGAGTCGTTTGTGAAAGAGCAAATCCGTCAAGGGAACGAGTTCACCCATTACGGCGGCATTCCGCTCAGCCAGCAGGTGAAAAAACGCGGCGGAGGCGGCGAGCGAACGGCGAAAACGACAGCATCCAATGTGCCGAAAGGGTTTTCGCAAAACGACATTCGGCTCATGGCGAACGCTGTCTACGGCGAGGCGCGCGGCGAGCCGTACATCGGGCAAGTAGCCGTCGCGGCCGTCATTTTGAATCGGCTCGAACACCCGTCGTTTCCGGACACGGTTGCCGGGGTGATCTTTCAGCCTGGGGCGTTCACCGCAGTGGCCGACGGACAAATTTGGCTGACGCCGAACGAAACGGCGAAAAAAGCGGTGCTCGATGCCATCAACGGCTGGGACCCGACCGGCGGGGCCATTTACTACTTTAATCCGGCGACGGCGACAAGCGCTTGGATTTGGAGCCGGCCGCAAATCAAACGGATCGGCAACCATATTTTCTGCAAATAAAGGAGGGGGACGGATATGCTGCGAACGATCTTGATCGCCGTGCTGGCTGTGGCGGTCATCGGCACCGGTTATTGGGGCTACCGCGAGCATCAGGAGAAAAATGCGATCTTGATTCATGCGGAAAACAACTATCAGCGCGCCTTTCACGATCTGGCCTATCAAATTGACTTGCTTCACGATAAACTGGGCGCCACGCTGGCGATGAACTCGCATGCGTCATTGTCGCCGGCGCTCGCTGAAATATGGAAAATTGCCTCGGAAGCCCATTCCGATGTCGGCCAGCTGCCGCTGTCGCTTTTGCCGTTTAACAAAACGCAAGAATTTTTGTCGCAAATCGGTGAATTCACCTACCGGACCGCAGTGCGTGATTTGCAAGAGGAGCCGTTGACAAAAGAAGAGTATAAGACGCTGCAAGGGCTGTATAAAAGTGCCGGGGCGATCCGCCAAGAGCTGCGCAATGTGCAGCATTTAGTCTTGGAAAACAATTTGCGCTGGATGGACGTCGAACTGGCGCTGGCAACGAACGATCAAAAAGAAGACAACATCATCATTGACGGCTTCAAAGCGGTCGAAAAAAATGTTGATACGTTCTCAAGTTCGTCCGAGTTTGGTCCGTCATTCATCGGCCTGGCCAACGAGGAAAAAGGGTTCGTCCGCGCGAAGGGCCGCCCGGTTTCCAAAGATGAAGCAAAGCGGATCGCACGCGATTTTCTCGGCTTGAAAGGAACGGAGAAGATCAAGGTGACGGAAAGCGGCAAAGGGGCCGACGAACGCTTTTACAGTTTGACGATTCACGATCCGAAAACAAAAGGCGATATTTACATGGATATAACGAAAAACGGCGGCTATCCGATTTGGGTGTTAAACAGCCGGCCGGTTGGCAAACCGACGATCAGCCTGCATGAGGCGGCCAACCGCGGAATGGCGTTTTTGAAGCGGCACAAATTCACCGGGTTTGAGCTGTATGACAGCACACAGTACGATAACGTCGCCGTGCTCACGTTTGTGAAAAGCGAAAACGGCGTCCGCATCTACCCGGAAGCGATCCAAATGAAAGTGGCGCTTGACAACGGCCATGTCGTCGGCTTTACGGCGCGCGACTATTTGTCGTCGTCCATCCCGCGCCCGCTGCCGAAACCGGCGATCACTGCCGAAGAAGTGAAGAAAAAGTTGAATCCGCATCTAAAGGTAATGGAACAGCGCCAGGCGGTCATTATGAACGACTTGCAAAAGCCAGTGCTTTGCTACGAGTTTTTAGGGACGCTCGGCGATGATACGTACCAGCTGTTTATGAACGCGTCAACCGGCATAGAGGAAAAAGTGGAAAAGCTTGAAAGCGTCGAACCGAATTACGAATGAAAACAGAGGGAGGCCTGAAACATGGCTTCCTTTTTGTTTCCGTCCGCCTCAAGCGTCCGCTCTGTGGTATAATGATCGTACAAAAACGGCATCCAGCTGAAAAGGGGAAGCGGAAACATGATGATCAAAATTGGGGATCCGATTCGGCTCGAGCCGCTTGATGGCTCGGCACGCCAATACCGAAGCAAAGTGCTTGCCGTCGACGGCGGGGCGATCCATATTGGCTACCCCGTTGACGAGCAGACGGGAAAAACAGTGTATTTGTTAAACGGGATGCAGTTTAAAGCAAGTTTTGTCAGCCAAGAAGGAACGTTATACATGTTTGACACCGAAGTAAAAGGGAAAGTGCGCGATCCGCTGCCAATGGTGGTCTTGGACTACCGGGGCGACGAATATGTCATCCGCATTCAGCGCCGTCGCTATGTGCGGGTGAAAGCGAATGTTGACGCCGCTGTCCACCCGCTTGACGGCGAGTTTGCCCCGTTTGTGACGATGACAGTCGATATTAGCGCAGGCGGGGCCGCCCTTCTCATTCCGCCGACGCACGCGCCGCTTCTGCGCCCCGGCATGTCGGTCGAGCTTTGGCTCGTGCTGACGATGCGCTCCGGCGACTGCCATTATGTGCGCACGAAGGCGACGGTCGTCCGCATGGCTGTCGACGAGCACAGCGGGGCGAGAATGTCGGTCGAGTTTGCCGGCCTCGCCTCGCAAGATCGCGTCCGGCTCATCCGCTACAGCTTCGAACGGCAGCTTGAAGAGAAGAGAAGGGAATAAATAAGGCGCCGGCGTGGAATACTGCTAGAAAAAACGGAAGGCGGGATCGTTCGCCATGAAGCGGATCGAAGAGCTGTTATGGAAGCTTGTCGCGATTCAGGCGATTTGTCTGCTCATCGCCCAATGGCTTGTTCTGTACACGCCGGCGGCGCTTTATATCGGCAAAGTATATGAATATGAGGGAGTCGCCAAGCCGAAAAAAACAGAAACGATCGAAACGGCCGTCGACCGCTGACGGCGGATATGGTACAATGAACATGAGAACATGCAGGAGTTTCCTGCATTTTTCTTTGTGCCCTGATCAAATGATTTAGACGAAGCAGGAGGAACTATGAAACAACGGATTAACATCGCCATTGACGGACCTGCGGCTGCCGGAAAAAGCACGGTTGCCAAACTGATCGCCCGCCGCCTCTCCTACGTGTATATTGATACGGGCGCGATGTACCGCGCGCTGACGTACCGGGCGCTCCAATGCGGCGTCGATGTCCATGATGAGCAAGCGCTCTTGTCGCTCCTTCGCCATACGCATATTGAACTGCAGCCTTCGCCGCAAGGGCAGCTCGTGTTTGTCAACGGCGAAGACGTCACGGACATCATTCGCGGCGAGGCGGTGACGAATGCGGTGTCGTTCGTCGCCCAGCATCCGCTGGTGCGCGAGGAGATGGTCGCCCGCCAGCGCGCCATGGCCAAAGGCGGCGGCGTCGTCATGGATGGGCGCGACATCGGAACGAACGTGCTGCCGAATGCCGAGGTGAAAATTTTCTTAAAAGCTTCCGTTGAGGAGCGGGCGCGGCGCCGACATGAGGAAAACATCGCCCGCGGCTTTCCGTCCGACTTCGAAACGTTGAAAGAAGAGATCGCCCGCCGCGACCGCCTTGACTCGGAGCGGGAAACGGCGCCGCTGCGCAAGGCGCCGGATGCCGTGGAAATCGACACGACGTCGTTGTCGGTCGAAGAAGTGGCGGCGCGCATTATGGAAGTTGTCAACGAAAGGATTGGATGACGGTGGATTTTTATTCATTCGCCAAGGGAGCGGTAAAAAGCATATTAACTCCTTTGTACCGCATTCAAACGATCGGGGTTGACCGCTTTCCAAAAGAAGGCGCGGTGCTTCTTTGCGCCAACCATATCAGCAACCTAGATCCGCTGGTCGTCGGCATTACGGCGCCGCGGCCGATTCGGTTTATGGCAAAAGAGGAGCTGTTTCACACCCCCATCGTGAAAACGCTCGTCAAACAATTGCATGCCTTTCCGGTCAAACGAGGCATGAACGACCGCCAGGCGCTGCGCACCGGGTTGGAAGTGCTGAAAAACGGTGAAGTGCTCGGCATTTTTCCCGAGGGGACGCGCAGCAAAGATGGCCGGCTGAAAAAGGCGCTGCCCGGCGTCGGCTTTTTCGCTTTGCGCACCGATGCGGCTGTCGTTCCATGTGCGATCATTGGCCCGTACCGGCCGTTTGTGCCGCTCAAAGTCGTGTACGGGGCGCCGATTGATATGGCGCCGCTGCGCGCGCGGAAGGCGAGCCCGGAGGAGGCGGCCGACTACATTATGGATCATATCCGCCAACTGCTTGAACAACATCAGTAAGCATTATAGTACATGTTGATTGAGAAAATATGGTATAATAATTAGAAAAGCGTCCTTATTTTGCCGACAGCCGGCCGCGGCCTCGGCGCGAGGCGCGCTTTTGGCAGGATCGCCAGTCGATGAAGGAGGGGTTTTTACGATGACAGAAGAAATGAATGTGCAAGTGAATGTGTATGGAGTGGGCGATATCGTCCGCGGCAAAGTGGTGAAGCTTGAGGACAAGCAAGTGCTTGTCGAAGTCGAAAACAGCAAGCAAAATGGCATCATCCCAATCAGCGAGCTGTCGAATTTGCATATCGAGAAGCCGAGCGATGCCGTTGCCGTTGGGGATGAAGTGACGGCGAAAGTCAAAAAAGTGGAAGAAGGCAAAGACGGGGAAGAAGGGCTGCTCATTTTATCGAAAAAGGCAGTCGATGCCGAGCGGGCGTGGGAAGAGCTTGAGCGCAAGTTCGCAAACGGCGAGGCGTTCGAAACGGTCATCAAAGACATCGTCAAAGGCGGGCTTGTCGCCGATGTCGGCGTGCGCGGCTTCATTCCGGCGTCGCTTGTTGAACCGCACTATGTTGAAGATTTTTCCGATTACAAAGGAAAAACGCTCGCCGTCAAAGTGGTGGAGCTCGACCGCGAGAAAAACCGCGTCATTTTGTCGCACCGCGCTGTTGTTGAGGAAGAGCAAGAGCGGCAGCAGAAAGAGCTGCTTTCCCGCATTGAGCCGGGCCAAGTGCTCGAGGGCGTCGTCCGCCGCATTGCCGATTTCGGCGTCTTTGTCGATGTCGGCGGGTTTGATGGGCTCGTACATATTTCCCAGCTTTCCCATACGCGTGTCGCCCATCCGTCCGAGGCGGTGAAAGAAGGCGATGCGGTGAAAGTGAAAGTGCTGGCCGTCGACCCGGAGAACGGGCGTCTGTCATTGTCCATCAAAGAGGCGCTTCCGGGTCCGTGGGAAGGCATCAGCGAAAAAGTGAAGCCGGGCGATGTCGTCACCGGGACTGTGAAGCGGCTTGCTTCATTCGGCGCGTTCGTGGAGATTTTCCCGGGCGTCGAAGGATTGGTCCACGTATCGCAAATTGCCAACCGCCGCATCGGTTCGCCGCATGAAGTGCTGAAAGAAGGCGATGAAGTGAAAGCGAAAGTGCTCGATGTCAACGAGGCCGAGCACCGCATTTCCTTAAGCATCCGCGCGCTGCTTGAGGAAGAAACGGCCGCTCCGGCGGAAGATTACAGCCAGTATACGAAAACGGCGGAATCGCGCGGCTTCCAGCTCGGCGAAGTGATCGGCGAGCAGTTGAAAAAATTGAAATAACCTAAGTGTAAAAAAAGGGTGTCCGAGAAAGGCCGGAACACCCTTTTCTTATTATGATCGCGTATAGCAACAGAAACAATCGTTGTGTTCGGTGTGAACGACCCACCACCTGCGCGAGGTTTTCCACAGGCGGCCGCGTTGTTACTGCCTGTTCCGTTCGCGCGCTTCTTCCGGCGTATCAAGCCGGGCTGCGCCTTTGTAGGCGAATGACTGGTCACGGTCGGACTCGACGCGCCGCGATTGTTTCAGCTTTTTCTCCTGACGGTCTTTTCCCATACACCCCGCTCCTTTCTTGATGAATATCATTTTTACTATGACCGGGCGTTCTTTTTTCTATGCATGAATGAACGGCCATAAAAGATGACATAATGGACATAATAAGGGGTGGAAAAGATGGAAGGGACTCATTTTTATCTCTTTTTTTGGTTCATATGGATTGTCGCCACCTTTTTGATGAAAAAGACGGGCGAACGGACGAGGCTGGCGGCGTTCGCTCTTGTGATGATCAGTTCCGCGTCGTTGACGGTGGAAATCGGTGTTGTCCGCGCCACGTTGGCGTTTTTCGTTCTTTTTTTATGTTCATGTTATGCGGCCATCGAGCGGCGGCCATGCCGCCTTCCGTTTCTGGCGCTGTCGGCGTCCGGCTTGGCGTTTGCCTATGCCGCCTTCCGCCTGCTTGCCTTGTTTGATCCGGTTTGGATTTGGCTTGACGGCCAGTGGATGCTCGCTTGGTGGCTCGTTATCGTCAGCAGTTTGTTTCATCGCCGCTTTGCCGCCCGCCTTCTTTGTCTGGCGCTTGGCGGCTGCCAAGGGGAAGCGGTATACGCCATGGCCATTCACCGCATGGCGCCCGACTATGTGCTCGGTTCGTTCTCGTTTTTCGACGCGGCGGCGATCAGCGCGTCGTGTTTGCTTATTTGGGAAATGATCCGCTTCCTGTCGCTTCAGCTCGAGGAAAAACGGACTGTAAGGGGGGCGAGACAGCCGTGAACGAATATACGTTTCCCATTTTATACGGCGTCGCTGTCGGAGTGCTGACGCGCCTTTATTTGTTGCGCACCGATTACCGGCAGTATCCGACATACTTGCACGGGCGGACGATCCATATCGCATTGGGGGCGATCGCTGCCGGTCTAGGGACGGTCGCCGTGCCGGCGATCATGGAAAAGGAGTTTGCCGCCATCACGTTTTTGGCGTTGGCCGCCTCACAGTTTCGCGATGTGCGCAACATGGAGCGCAACACGTTGAACGAGCTTGACCAGTATGAATTAGTGCCGCGCGGAAAAACATACATTGAAGGCATTGCGATTGTGTTTGAAGGGCGGAACTATTTGGTCATTTTCGTTTCGTTTTTATCGACTCTTTTTTATTTAGTGTGGAACGTTTGGGCGGCGCTCGCGGCCAGCGCCATCGGCATGATGGTGGCGCGGCGATTTATGAGCGGGAGCCGGTTGAAAGATATCGCCGATGTGAAATATGTCAAACCCCATTTTGAGGGGGCAGGGCTGTATGTGGACAACATTTACATTATGAATATCGGCTTGCCGGCGCGGAGGGAAGAAATTTTGCGCTACGGGATGGGGTTTATTTTGACGCCGAAAAACTTCAACGCCCGAACAACGATCGCCAACCTTGGGCAGCGGCAGGCGATTTTGCACGATGTGTCGACGGCGCTCGGCATTTACCGCGACTCCGGGACGCCGGCGCTCGTGCCGCTCGCCAAACGTGATTTAAACGACGGGCGCGTCGGCATTTTCATTTTGCCGCAAGTGGAGGATATCGAGAAGGCGAAAGCGGTCATTGAGAATGTTCCGGTGTTGGAGAGCGCGATCCGCATGCCGGGCGAGCGGCGTTGGAAACGGAGAGGGGGCAGCGGTGATGACGCATGAAAAAATGATTTTGGCGGTCATTACGATCAACGGTGAAGCCGTCGCTGGGGGTGCGCCGATCTTTGTTTGCCGCACGAAGGAGGAGATGGAGCGAATCGCCGCCAATTTGGAGGCGATTTTGGACGGCATCGCCCATGAGCTCAGCGACGGGCTGCTTGTGATCGTCAAGCATTAGGCGGTTGTTGGGTGTTTCACTTTTTGATAAAATAAAGCAGTTGCAGCACGTTTTGGTTCATCGCCCAGCGCCTTCCCCGCTTTTCAAGCCGGGTGGGCGGCAAAGGGACGGGGATGGACCTCTGGCCTGGAAAAAGGCGCCTTTTCAAGAGCAAACGAAGCAAAAATGAGGATAAAAGGGTGATAGCATGGCAAATCCAGTTGTGGCGATTGTCGGCCGTCCGAATGTGGGGAAATCAACGATTTTCAACCGCATTGTCGGAGAGCGCATTTCCATTGTGGAAGACGTGCCTGGGGTGACGCGCGACCGCATTTACAGCAGCGCCGAATGGCTGAACCATACATTTTACTTAATCGACACCGGCGGCATCGACATCGGCGATGAGCCGTTGCTCGTGCAAATCCGCCAGCAGGCGGAAATAGCCATTGATGAGGCGGATGTCATCATCTTTATGACGAACGGCCGCGACGGTGTGACTGCGGCTGATGAAGAGGTGGCCAAGCTGCTCCGCCGGTCGAACAAGCCGGTCGTGCTCGCCGTGAACAAAATCGACAATCCGGAAATGCGTGATTTGATTTACGACTTTTACGCGCTTGGATTCGGGGAGCCGTATCCGATTTCCGGGGCGCACGGGACGGGGCTTGGCGATTTGCTTGACGCCGTCGTCCGCCATTTTCCAAAAGGGGCCGCCGAAGAGTATGAAGAGGACGTGATTAAGTTTTGCCTCATCGGCCGTCCGAATGTCGGCAAATCGTCGCTTGTCAACGCCATCTTAGGGGAAGAGCGGGTCATTGTCAGCGACATTGCCGGGACGACAAGGGATGCGGTGGACACGTCGTTTGTGCGTGAAGGGCAGGAATATGTTATTATTGATACGGCAGGAATGCGCAAACGCGGAAAAATTTACGAAAGCACGGAAAAATACAGCGTGCTGCGCGCGTTGCGGGCCATTGAACGGTCGGATGTCGTTCTTGTCGTGCTAAACGCCGAAGAAGGCATTCTCGAGCAAGATAAAAAAATCGCTGGCTATGCGCATGAAGCCGGGCGCGGGGTGATTCTCGTCGTCAACAAATGGGACGCCATCGAAAAGGATGACAAAACGATGGCTGAATTTGAGCGGAAGATTCGCGATCACTTCCCATTTTTGGACTATGCCCCGATTTTATTTGTGTCGGCGAAGACGAAACAGCGGCTCCATAAGCTGCTGCCGCTCGTGCAGCTTGTCAGCGACAACCATGCGATGCGCGTTCAGACGAACGTGCTCAATGAAGTGATTATGGATGCGGTGGCGATGAACCCGACGCCGACGCATAACGGCAAGCGCTTGAAAATTTATTATATGACGCAAGTCGCCGTCAAGCCGCCGACGTTCGTCGCCTTTGTCAACGATCCGGAATTGATGCACTTTTCGTACGAACGATTTTTGGAAAACCGCATCCGCGATGCGTTTGGCTTCGAGGGTACACCGATCAAAATCATCGCCCGCCCGCGGAAATAAGAAAAGCGGAAGGCTGCGACAATCGGATAAAGGAAGTGGAAAACGATGGAGAACATCGCTGTATTGGGCGCCGGAAGCTGGGGGACGGCGCTGGCGCTCGTTCTGGCTGACAACGGGCACCGCGTTCGGCTTTGGGGGCAGCGGGCTGAACAGATCGAGGAAATCAACAAACGGCGGACGAATGAAAAATATTTGCCGGGCGTCCGCCTGCCGGAAGCGATCATCGGTTATCATGATCTTTGCGCTGCGCTCGACGGCGTGTCCGTAACGGTGCTCGCTGTGCCGACAAAGGCGATCCGCGGCGTGCTGCAAAAAGCGCGCGCGTGCCTGGCGGCGCCGGTCACCGTGGTCGCCGTCAGCAAAGGCATCGAGCCGGGGACGCACAAGCGCGTATCGGAAATTGTCGCTGAGGAAATGGGCGAATGGCTGGAAGACGTTGTCGTTCTTTCGGGGCCGAGCCATGCGGAAGAAGTGGTGCTCCGCCATCCGACGACGGTGGCGGTGTCATCGCCGAATATGGAAGCGGCGCAGCGCATTCAAGATCTATTTATGAACCATCACTATTTCCGCGTGTATACGAACCCGGATTTAGTCGGTGTCGAAGTCGGCGGGGCGCTGAAAAACATCATCGCCTTGGCCGCCGGCATCAGCGACGGGCTCGGCTACGGGGATAATGCGAAAGCAGCCCTCATCACAAGAGGGTTGGCCGAGATTGCCCGGCTCGGCTGCGCGCTTGGCGCCAACCCGCTCACCTTTTCCGGGCTGGCCGGAGTCGGCGACTTGATTGTCACGTGCACAAGCACCCATTCCCGCAACTGGCGGGCCGGTTATATGCTTGGCCAAGGAAAAAAACTTGACGAGGTGCTCGAAAGCATGGGGATGGTTGTCGAAGGGGTGCGGACGACAAAAGCGGCGTACGAGCTGGGGGGAGAACTCGGCGTCAAAATGCCGATTACCGAGGCGCTCTATGAAGTCTTGTTCGAAGGGAAAGAGCCGAAAGAAGCAGTCGATTCGCTCATGGC
This sequence comes from [Flavobacterium] thermophilum, assembly GCA_900450595.1. Lineage (GTDB taxonomy): Bacteria > Bacillota > Bacilli > Bacillales > Anoxybacillaceae > Geobacillus > Geobacillus thermophilus. The sequence continues at coordinate 1,263,413 of UGGS01000001.1, read as the reverse complement.
GCGCGGAAAAAAGCAGGAAATGGACGATGTCATGAACATTTTTGCCGAGCCGTAACGCTGAAAATAGGCGGATGGCGGTACAAGTCGTCCCTGTTTTGCATACAATATGACGAACCATCATCGGCTTGAGCTTCCGGAAGGGTATAAGGCGATGCTGAAGTAAAGAAAGCCCCGCTTTACTTCAGCTTTTTTTATGGCGATGATATAATAGTTGTCGAAAAAAGGAGGAACACGTATGTCACCGGCTTTAGCGAAAATGTGGATCGCCATCGCCTCAATGGTGTTCATGTTTATTTCCGTCGGTTTCATTTATTTGAGCCGCTACAAGCTCAAGATTCGCTGGCTTCGCTTTTTGCTGGCGGTTATCGCTTACGTCCTGTTGATTCTCGCTGGCATCATCATTATTTTTGTCGTGTTCAGCGGACCGACGCCGCAATAGGCAAAGGATGGAGGAACTATGAAACGGATTGCTCGCTTTCTTTTAGCCTGTTTGTTTCTCGTGCCGCTTTCCGGCTGCTTGTATCCGCAAGAGCGGCTTAAGCAAAACCAAATTCCATACAAAGACCAAGTGGCGGCCGTCCAATCGGCGGTTGACGAATACCGGAAGGCGACCGGCGGATTGCTGCCGATCAAGACGCGCGACATGAAAACACCGATGTATTTAAAATATCCGGTTGACTTTCAAAAGCTCGTTCCCCGCTACATGCAGGAACCGCCGGGAAACGCCTATGAAAGCGGGGGTGTTTTCCAGTATATGATCATCGATGCGGAAACGAACCCGACGGTCAAGCTTCTTGACCTGCGTCTCGCTGAGCGCATCCGCGATTTGAAGCTGCGGCTTTCGATGTATACGGATCGGCACCGTTATCCGCCATTTCAAGATGTCGTCGCACCGGGCGTATTTACGCTTGATTACAAAAAACTTGGCTACAAAGAACCGCCGTATGCCGTAAGCCCGTTTTCCGGCAACAATTTGTCGTTTGTCATTGACGGCAGCGGGGAAATTTATATCGATTATCGTCCTGACTTATACGCGGCGTTGAAAAAGTATCCGCACAAGTATGAACCAGGCGATGACATCCGCCCGATTTTGACCGACCATTCGCTGTTCGTGCCGGCGTACTCCCTTCCGTACACGATCGACGCCAAGACGAACGAGCCGATTTTTTTCACGAAATGAGTCATCATCCCTTCTCTGGAAAAATACATTCTAGAGAAGGGATTTTTATTTATGGCTTTTAGTCATAACTGAGCAGGACAACATCATATGCATATAGTGTCCTATTATACTAGCTGATTCAGTTGTTTCCGATAACGACCGAGGAACTGGAGGGGAGTCATTTGGAAAAGGTCGATATTTTTAAAGATATCGCCGAGCGGACCGGCGGCGACATTTACTTAGGGGTCGTCGGCGCTGTCCGCACCGGGAAATCGACGTTTATTAAGCGGTTTATGGAGCTTGTCGTCATTCCGAACATTAAAAACGAAGCCGACAAGGCGCGCGCCCAGGACGAACTGCCGCAAAGCGCCGCGGGCAAAACGATCATGACGACGGAGCCAAAGTTCGTGCCCAACCAGGCGGTGACGGTGAAAGTCGACGAGGGGCTTGAAGTGAACATCCGACTTGTCGATTGCGTCGGCTATGCTGTTCCCGGCGCGAAAGGGTACGAAGACGAAAACGGCCCGCGGATGATCCACACTCCATGGTACGAAGAGCCGATTCCGTTCCAAGAGGCGGCGGAAATCGGGACGAGAAAAGTCATTCAAGAACATTCGACGCTCGGGGTCGTCATCACAACGGACGGCACGATCGGGGAAATCCCGCGCCAAGCCTATGTAGAAGCGGAGGAACGGGTGATCAGCGAGCTGAAAGAAGTCGGGAAGCCGTTTATTATGATCGTCAACACCGTCCGGCCGCATCACCCGGAAACGGAGGCGCTCCGCCGCGAGCTCGCCGAAAAGTACGACATCCCGGTGCTCGCTATGAGCGTGGAAAGCATGCGCGAAGCCGATGTGTATAACGTGCTTCGTGAAGCATTATATGAATTCCCAGTGCTTGAGGTGAACGTCAACTTGCCGAGCTGGGTGATGGTGCTGCGCGAAGACCATTGGCTGCGTGAAAGCTATCAAGAGGCGGTGCGCGACACCGTCAAAGACATCAAGCGGCTGCGCGACGTCGACCGGGTCGTCCAGCAGTTCGCCGAATACGACTTTATCGAAAAGGCGCAGCTCGCCGGCATTGAAATGGGGCAAGGGATCGCCGAAATCGACTTGTATGCGCCGGATGAACTGTACGACCAAATTTTAAAAGAGATCGTCGGCGTCGAGATCCGCGGCAAAGACCACCTGCTCCAGCTTATGCAAGACTTCGCCCATGCGAAAGCGGAATATGACCAAATCGCCGACGCGCTGAAAATGGTCAAACAAACCGGCTACGGCATCGCCGCGCCTGCTTTGTCGGATATGAGCTTGGATGAGCCGGAAATCATCCGCCAAGGATCGCGCTTTGGCGTCCGCCTCAAGGCGGTGGCTCCGTCAATCCATATGATCAAAGTCGACGTCGAATCCGAATTTGCTCCCATTATTGGAACGGAAAAACAGAGCGAAGAGCTTGTCCGCTATTTGATGCAAGATTTTGAAGACGATCCGCTGTCGATTTGGAACTCCGACATTTTCGGCCGTTCGCTCAGCTCGATCGTCCGCGAAGGCATTCAGGCGAAACTCGCGCTCATGCCGGAAAACGCCCGCTACAAGCTGAAAGAAACGCTTGAACGCATCATCAACGAAGGCTCCGGCGGCCTCATCGCGATTATTTTATAGAAAAGCGGAGGCGAGCCGGAGCTAGACAATAAGAAAAGCGGAGGCGTCGAGATTTGCTCCCCGGTCGGGGGCTTTTTTTTTGTTTTTTTGAATCAAGGATCTTTCATGGGGGAAAAATCGTTGAAACCCTTGAGAAATAAGGATTGGCACTTGATTATGCGCATGGCGTTATGGTAATCTTTTATCTGAAATCGTTGTTTTGGTGAAATATGCCTAAAATTGGCCGCTTTGGCGAAAAAAATGTTGAATTATCGCGATAAATTGGTTAAGATTAGGCATGTCACCGCATCTTGGCGGAATCAAGGCAGTTCCGCCTAAAAGCGGCGGGCGGCGCTGAACGGTCAAGGGGACGCTTCCATCGGCGGCGCGGGCGCATGTTCTGTCTGTCTTTCTGAACGAAGGCAGAATCATTGGCTGCACCGGTGCGACGCCTTTCATGCGCCGGCCTTTTCGCCGCCGAAGCCGTCAACGTCTATGTATAGAAAAGCAGAAAAGTGTGCACAAATGGTAGTAAACAAGAACAGCTCCTTGGGAGGAGGTGAATGGCATGAACAAGACGGAATTGATCAACGCGGTAGCCGAAACAAGCGGTCTTTCCAAAAAAGATGCAACAAAAGCCGTTGATGCGGTATTTGACTCGATTACAGAAGCGTTGCGAAAAGGCGATAAAGTGCAATTAATCGGCTTTGGGAACTTTGAAGTGCGCGAGCGCGCCGCCCGGAAAGGACGCAACCCGCAAACGGGCGAAGAAATGGAAATTCCGGCGAGCAAAGTTCCTGCATTCAAACCGGGTAAAGCGTTAAAAGATGCCGTAAAATAAGCCTACATAGCTGAGGCAGGAGCTAGGAGGGAAGGGCTGGTGATGCACCGCCCGTGTGAGTAAAATATTTGTGGGTGACATTCAGGAATGATTCCCCGACGAGGGTTGCGAACTTTTGTTCGCGACGCTCGTCGGGGCCACCAAGCGAAGCGCGGTAGAAAAAAGCAAATGTCATGCAAAAAGGACTCTCTCCCTGCTATGATGGTGATGACCAACATCCATAAAACAGGAGGGAGAGAGTCCATGAAACATCTTACCACAGAATGGCCTTTATTAAAAGAGCTGGAGGAACAATTAGTCAGAACTCTTCAAAAGGTGTTCGCTGTCTTGTTGGCGGCCCTTTTGGAGGAGATTGATCAACAACTGGCGGAAGCGCGGGACAAGCGCCGGTATCAGCTGAAAGACAAACGGCCGACCACGATCCAAACGCTGTTTGGAGAAGTGACGTTTCGACGGAACTACTACTATGATCGGCAGGCGGGGGCGTATACCTTCTTGCTGGATGCCGAACTGGGCTTTGATGGAGCGCAGTCGATCAGCCCTTGCCTCGAGGAAACGGCGGTCGAGTTGGCCGTAGAGTGCTCTTCCTACCGCAAAGCAGCCCGTACGTTGGAGTCGATCGTGGGGTATGCGGTCCTAAGCCACGAGGCGATTCGCCAACTGGTGCTGGAGGCCCCTGTCTCGCTGCACCACCCTGTTTCCCAACGGCACGGCCGAGTGCTGTTTGTGGAGGCGGATGGGCTGTTCATTTCCCGCCAGGGGAAAGGGAAACGGGCGAAAGAAGAGAAAATCCTGGCGGTTCACGAGGGATGGAAACGAAACGGTTCGCAGCTCGAGCTCGTGAACCGGCGCCACTACCTCCATGAAGGGGCGGGAGACGTGTGGGAACGGTTTGAAGAGTGGCTGATGAACGAATATGCCTATGACCCGTGCCGGGACCTTTTGATCATCAACGGCGACGCGGCGTCGTGGATCACGGCCTGCCGGGAGTATTTTGGGAAGCGGGCGTGCTTTCAGCTGGATCGATTTCATGTGGCGCGGGAGCTGCGTCAGTGTCTGTCCGGCCATCCGCGTTGGCGGGAGGTGCGGAAGAAGCTGGCGAAACAAGACGAAGAAGGACTTTTGGTCGAGCTGAACAGCGCGGTCGGCACGTTGGAGGACGAAGGCAAAGAACAACAGCTGGCCGCCTTGATTCGCCGGATCGAGTCGATGCCGGGATGCATCCGGGACTATCGGGAGTGGCTGTCGGAGCAAGGGGTGGAGACGACCGGCATGCGTCCGATGGGCCACGCCGAGAGCGTGATGAGCCGGTTTGCGCATCGGGTGAAATCCCGCCGCAGCTGGAAAGACCAAGGGCTTCGGGCGTTTCTGAGGGCGATGGCGGCCCGAATCGACGGGATTTGGCGGAGAAATGGGCAGTTGGTGGAGGAAGGAGAGACCCGAACGGCGGCCTCGGCCTCAACAAAGTCCAAGCGGATCGAACAGGCCAAACGGAAGGCCGGACGGTTATGGGCAGATGTGGTGCGTCAGAATCTACCGTGTCTGCAGCGGTCATCCGGGACGCCGATCCATCAAGCGTTGTCGGCGCTCCGGGATGGTGGTTGGGTGTAAAAAAATGGAATACAATATCATCACCTCAAGATGAGGGATGAGAGTCCGAAAGCGCTTACGATATGAATTCCTGAAAATGGTTCGCTAACTAGTGATTGACAACGCCCGTAGTGAACCGAAAAAATGTTCTCCACAAAGTCTTGACTGACTCCACCGCCCTTCTTTTTTGTTTTTTTTTGCTCTCTATGCTAGAATCGGATTACATGCAGTTTTTCTAATGCAGGAGGATGTTGTTTACATGCCGGAGATCAATTTTGCGCAAATTGAATATGCAGTCCGCTTGATTTTGGAAGCAATTGGGGAAGACCCAAACCGTGAGGGGCTTGTCGACACGCCGAAACGAGTGGCGAAAATGTACGCCGAGGTGTTCTCCGGACTGCACAAAGACCCCAGGGAGTATTTTCAAACCGTATTCAGCGAGGAACATGAGGAGCTTGTGCTCGTCAAAGATATTCCGTTTTACTCGATGTGCGAGCACCATTTAGTGCCGTTTTTCGGCGTTGCCCACGTCGCCTACATCCCGCGGGAAGGAAAAGTGACCGGGCTAAGCAAGCTCGCCCGGGCGGTCGAAGCGGTGGCGCGCCGCCCGCAGCTGCAGGAGCGCATTACGGCGACAGTCGCCGATTCGATCGTCGAAGCGCTCGAACCGCACGGGGTGATGGTCGTCGTCGAGGCGGAACATATGTGCATGACGATGCGCGGCGTGAAAAAGCCAGGGGCGAAAACGGTGACAACGGCAGTGCGCGGCGTGTTTGAAACGGATGTTGCCGCCCGTTCGGAAGTGCTTTCGCTCATTAAAGCATAAGGAGGGGGAAAGGATGTATACGAACAGCGACTTTGTTGTCATTAAAGCGCTTGAAGACGGAGTGAACGTCATTGGATTGACGCGCGGGGCGGATACACGGTTCCATCACTCGGAAAAGCTCGATAAAGGCGAAGTGTTGATCGCCCAGTTTACAGAGCACACGTCGGCGATTAAAGTGAGAGGCAAGGCGTATATTCAAACGCGCCATGGCGCCATTGAGTCGGAAGGGAAAAAGTAAGTTGGCAAATGTCTAGCAAACTAGAGCGTTTTCGACAAAATTATGTTATAATGAGTCCGTTATGGTGGTGCGGATATTTTCGGGGACAAGGGTGGTTCATGTGGATGACATCACGGTGAAATTGGCGTCATTGAAAGAACAAATTGAGCAGCTGCTCCATCACCCATATTTGCGCGAGCATTTGCCGGCGCCGGCGATCGATGAAGATCGCCTGCTGCTCTCGCTGTCAATGCTCGATGGCGCTTCAACGGCGCCGAGTGAGGCGGAGCGGTGCATCATCGCCATGATGCTCATGCAGATCGCCCTTGATACCCACGATGAGGTGACAGATGACGGCGGCGACTTGCGGACGCGGCAGCTTGTCGTCCTCGCCGGCGACTTGTACAGCGGGCTGTACTATGAGTTGTTGGCGCGTTCGGGCGAAACGGCGCTCATCCGCTCGTTCGCCGAGGCGATCCGCGATATTAACGAGCAAAAAGTGCTGCTTTACGAAAAAAAAGCAGAGCGGATCGAGTCGTTGTTTGCGGCGGTCGGCACGATCGAATCGGCGTTGCTTGTCAAGCTCGCCGACCGCATGGCGGCGCCGCAGTGGGGGCAGTTTGCCTATTCGTATTTGCTGATGCGGCGCCTGCTGCTCGAGCAGGAAGCGTTCATCCGCACGGGAGCTTCGGCGCTCTTTGAGCAAATGGCGCAAATCGCGTTCCCGCGCACGAAAACGTTGACGAAAGAGCAAAAGCGGCATTTGCTCCGCTTTTGCCGCCGCTATATCGACGGCTGCCGGGAGGCGCTGTTTGCGGCGAAACTGCCGGTCAACGGCCTGCTGCAGCTCCGCGTGGCCGAGCTTTCCGGCGGGTTTCAAGCCATCGCCAAAAAGACGGTGGAAGAAGGGTAGAACGATGCATCAATCGAAAGAAGAGCGAGTCCATCGCGTATTTGAAAACATTTCTGCGCATTATGACCGGATGAACTCCGTCATCAGCTTCCGCCGCCACTTGAAGTGGCGCAAAGACGTGATGCGGCGGATGAATGTGCAAAAAGGCAAAAAAGCGCTCGATGTGTGCTGTGGGACGGCTGACTGGACGATCGCCTTGGCGGAGGCGGTCGGTCCGGAAGGGGAAGTGTACGGCCTTGATTTCAGCGAAAACATGCTGAAAGTCGGCGAACAGAAGGTAAAAGCGCGCGGGTTGCATAATGTGAAGCTCATTCACGGCAATGCGATGCAGCTGCCGTTTCCTGACAATTCGTTCGATTATGTGACGATCGGCTTCGGTTTGCGCAACGTCCCTGACTATATGACCGTGCTTAAGGAAATGCACCGGGTGACGAAGCCGGGCGGCATAACCGTCTGCCTGGAAACGTCGCAGCCGACGCTGTTCGGGTTTCGTCAGCTTTACTATTTTTACTTCCGGTTTATTATGCCGCTGTTTGGCAAGCTGCTGGCGAAAAGCTATGAGGAGTACTCGTGGCTGCAGGAATCGGCGCGCGAGTTTCCGGGGCGGGACGAGCTGGCCGAGATGTTCCGCGCCGCCGGTTTTGTCGATGTCGAGGTCAAACCGTACACGTTTGGCGTGGCGGCGATGCACTTGGGTTATAAACGGTGAGTTAAGGTGAACAACATGAAGTTAAAGGCGATGTATTCGTTTTTAAGCGATGATTTAGCGGCGGTCGAAGAGGAGCTTGAGCGGGCGGTTCAGTCGGAATACGGGCCGCTTGGGGAAGCGGCGCTCCATCTGTTGCAGGCGGGCGGAAAGCGGATCCGTCCCGTTTTTGTCTTGCTTGCCGCCCGCTTCGGCCAATATGACCTTGAGCGGATGAAGCATGTTGCCGTTGCGCTCGAGCTCATTCATATGGCTTCGCTCGTCCACGACGATGTGATCGACGACGCCGATTTGCGCCGCGGCCGGCCGACGATCAAGGCGAAATGGAGCAACCGGTTCGCCATGTACACAGGGGATTATTTGTTTGCCCGCTCGCTCGAACGGATGGCGGAGCTCGGCAACCCGCGCGCCCATCAAGTGTTGGCGAAAACGATCGTGGAAGTGTGCCGCGGGGAAATTGAGCAAATTAAAGACAAGTACCGGTTTGATCAGCCGCTGCGCACGTATTTGCGGCGCATCCGTCGGAAAACGGCGCTGCTCATCGCCGCGAGCTGCCAGCTTGGCGCCCTCGCTGCCGGCGCGCCGGAGCCGATTGTGAAGCGGCTGTACTGGTTCGGCCATTATGTCGGCATGTCGTTTCAAATTACCGACGACATTCTCGATTTCACTGGGACGGAGGAACAGCTCGGCAAACCGGCCGGAAGCGACTTGCTGCAAGGAAACGTCACCCTTCCTGTGCTGTATGCCTTGAGCGATGAGCGGGTGAAGGCGGCCATTGCAGCTGTCGGTCCGGAAACGGACGTTGCGGAAATGGCGGCGGTCATTTCCGCCATTAAGCGGACGGACGCCATTGAGCGGTCGTATGCGTTAAGCGACCGTTACCTTGACAAGGCGCTTCACCTTCTTGACGGACTGCCGATGAATGAGGCGCGCGGCCTGTTGCGCGACCTCGCCCTTTACATCGGGAAAAGGGATTATTAACGCTTTCAAGGACGTTGTTGCCAATGGCGCGAAACAATGGTACTATGGTGGTTGGGAACCCGTTTCCTAGTACATACGACAGTAGGGGTGGAGAATGAATGGCAGAACGGACATTTTTAATGGTAAAGCCAGACGGGGTTCAGCGCAATTTGATCGGCGAAATTGTTTCGCGCTTTGAGAAAAAAGGCTTCCAGCTTGTTGGCGCGAAGCTGATGCAAGTGTCGCGCGAGCTGGCTGAGCAGCACTATGCCGAACATAAAGAGCGTCCGTTTTTCGGCGAGCTTGTCGACTTTATTACATCCGGGCCGGTGTTTGCGATGGTGTGGGAGGGCGAAAATGTAATCGCCGCCGCCCGGCAAATGATGGGGAAAACGAATCCGCAGGAAGCCGCACCGGGCACGATTCGCGGCGACTTCGGCTTGACGGTCGGAAAAAACGTCATTCACGGCTCCGATTCGCCGCAAAGCGCGGAACGCGAGATCAACCTGTTTTTCAAAGAAGAAGAGCTTCTCCACTATACAAAACTGATGAACGAATGGCTCTATTAACAAAAAGACCGGCCGCCCATCGGCCGGTTTTTGCCGTTTTTGTACATTGACAGGAGAGAGGAACAGGGGAAGATGGACGATTATGCGCAATTCATTGCCAAAGTGAAGCGAAAAACCGGCATTGACTTATCGCTATATAAGGAAGCCCAGATGAGGCGGCGTTTGGCGTCGTTGTACATGAAAAAAGGGCTAAAGAGCTTTGCCGAGCTGTTTGCAGCGATGGAAAAAGACTTGTCGCTCTGGCATGAATGTCTTGACCGGATGACGATCAACGTGTCCGAGTTTTATCGCAACGCCAAACGATGGGAGGTGCTTGAACGCGTCATTTTGCCGCGGCTATTGGCGGAAAACCCGCGCCCGAACGTGTGGAGCGCTGCCTGCTCAACCGGCGAGGAGCCGTACACGCTCGCGATGGTGCTCGCAAAACGATTGCCGCTTCACCGCGTGTCGGTGTTGGCGACCGACATTGATGATAATGCGCTTGCCCGCGCGCGCCTCGGCTTGTACAGCGAACGGTCGCTTGTAGAGTTGCCCGAGGAAATGAGAAAAAAGTTTTTTACGAAAGAAGGCGAGTATTATAAAATAGACGAAAGGCTGAAACAAACGGTCAAGTTTCAAAAGCACAACTTGCTCGCGGATCCGTTTCCGCGCAACATGGATTTGATCGTTTGCCGCAACGTGCTCATTTATTTCACTGAAGAGGCGAAGCGGATGCTGTATCAGAAATTTCATGATGCGCTCCGGCCCGGGGGCGTGCTGTTTGTGGGGAGCACGGAGCAAATTTTTAACCCGTCCTTATACGGTTTCGAAGTCGAGGAGACGTTTTTTTATCGGAGAAAATAGCGGGCGCCGCGCTCTTTTTTTACAGAAACTATTTTCATTTTTCAAATTTATGATATATTTTTACATAAACGCGTTAAAGAGCTGAAGGGAGAGACAAACATGCGCTACTTGACAGCAGGGGAGTCGCACGGGCCGCAATTGACGGCGATTTTGGAAGGAGTGCCGGCTGGGCTTGAGCTGCGCGCCGAGCATATCAACAAGGAGCTGGCGCGCCGGCAAAAAGGGTATGGGCGCGGGCGGCGCATGCAAATCGAAAAGGACGTGGTGAATATCACCGCCGGCGTCCGGCACGGGAAAACGCTCGGCTCGCCGATTGCGCTGGTTGTGGAAAACCGTGATTTTAAACATTGGCAAACGATTATGGCCGTTGAACCGATCGATGATGAAACGGAGATCAAACGAAAAGTGACGCGTCCGCGCCCAGGTCATGCCGATTTAAACGGCGCCCTGAAGTACGGACATCGCGATATGCGCAATGTGCTTGAACGCTCATCGGCAAGGGAAACGACGGTGCGCGTGGCGGCCGGAGCGGTGGCGAAGCGCATTTTGGAGGAAGTGGGCATCCGCGTCGCCGGGCATGTCATCGAAATCGGCGGTGTGCGCGCAAAGAAGCTTGATTACCGCTCCCTGGAGGAATTGCAAAATGTGACAGAAGAGTCGCCGGTGCGCTGTTTTGATCCGGAAGCGGGACAAAAAATGATGGAAGCGATCGATTTGGCAAAGAAAAACGGTGATTCGATCGGCGGCATCGTCGAAGTGATTGTCGAAGGCGTTCCCGCCGGGGTCGGCAGCTACGTTCATTACGACCGGAAGCTCGATGCGAAAATCGCGGCGGCGATCGTCAGCATTAACGCCTTTAAAGGCGTCGAATTCGGGATCGGGTTTGAAGCGGCGCGCCGCCCGGGAAGCGAAGTGCACGACGAAATCATTTGGAGCCCGGAACAAGGCTTTTCGCGCCGGACGAACCGGGCGGGCGGCTTTGAAGGCGGGGTGACGACGGGGATGCCGATCGTCGTGCGCGGTGTAATGAAGCCGATTCCGACGCTGTACAAACCGCTGCAAAGCGTCGACATCGACACGAAAGAACCGTTTGCGGCAAGCATCGAGCGGTCGGACAGCTGCGCTGTGCCGGCGGCGAGCGTCGTCGCCGAAGCGGTCGTCGCCTGGGAAGTGGCGGCGGCGATCGTCAGCCAGTTCGGGCAAGACCGGATCGATTTGATTAAAGAAAACATCGAGCGCGCCCGCCGCTATGCAAAGGAGTTTTAACGATGATCGAACGGACGATTGAAACGGCGACGAAGCAATACCCGCTCCTCTTAGGCGACGGAGCGGTCCGCGCGTTGCCGTGCCTGCTTCAGGCGCTCTCCTGCCCGCCGGGGACGAAGATGTTGATCATCACCGACGATGTGGTGGCGCCTCTTTATTTGGATGAAGTGCGCGCCACGCTTGCCGCTGCCGGTTATGATGTGTATGCCTACATCATTCCAAACGGCGAGGCGGCGAAGTCGTTTGACAACTATTACGCCTGCCAGACGGCGGCTCTTCAGTGCGGCCTTGACCGCCGCTCGCTCATTGTCGCGCTTGGCGGCGGCGTCGTTGGCGATTTGGCCGGATTTGTGGCCGCCACCTATATGCGCGGTATCCGCTACATTCAAATGCCGACGACGCTTTTGGCCCACGACAGCGCCGTCGGCGGCAAAGTCGCCATCAACCATCCGCTTGGCAAAAATATGATCGGCGCTTTCCACCAGCCGGAAGCGGTCGTCTATGACACCGCCTTTTTGCGCACGCTGCCTGAGCGCGAGCTCCGTTCAGGATTTGCCGAGGTGATCAAACATGCGCTCATCCGCGACCGCCGCTTTTACGACTGGCTGCGCGCAGAAATCAAGACGCTCGCCGACTTGCAGGGCGGCAAGCTCGCCTATTGCATTGAAAAGGGCATTGATATTAAGGCGTCCGTCGTGCGTGAAGATGAAAAAGAAACCGGGGTGCGCGCCCATTTGAATTTCGGCCATACGCTCGGCCATGCGCTCGAGAGCGAGCTCGGCTACGGCGTGCTGACCCATGGGGAGGCGGTGGCGGTCGGCATGCTGTTTGCCATCTTGGTCAGCGAGCGGCTTTACGGCCGGTCATTTGCCGAGCACCGCTTTGCCGAATGGTTCGCTGCGTACGGCTTTCCGGTTTCGCTCCCCGACGGGCTGGCGCCTCACCGGCTGCTCGAGAAAATGAAAGGCGACAAAAAGGCGTACGCTGGGACGGTGCGGATGGTTCTTTTGCGTGAAATCGGCGATGTGGAAGTCGTGGAACTCGAAGATGACAAGATGCTCGCGTGGCTGTGGGAGTTTGCTGGACAGGGGGGAGAGCGATGATCCGCGGCATTCGCGGGGCGATTACAGTGGAGCGAAACGAGGCCGGAGAAATTATAGCGGCAACGGAAACGTTGCTGCGCGAAATGGTTCGCGCCAACGATGTTGCCGCCCATGACGTTTCGTTCGTGCTCATTTCCGTCACTGACGACATCACGGCTGCGTTTCCGGCTCAAGCTTTGCGCCGCCTTGACGGCTGGACGTACGTGCCTGTCATGTGCACGCGAGAAATTCCAGTGCCCGGTTCGCTGCCGCGCTGCATCCGCGTCATGATGACGGTGGAGACAGACAAACGGCAAGATGAGATTTGCCACGTCTATTTAAAGGATGCAGCCATGCTGCGGCCGGATTTGTCGTTGACAAAAAAAACAGAAATGTAATATAGTTAAAATAACTTCTTTGCCCGCCGCCGGCGGGCTGCCAGAAGCCGAGCAAGAGCTGAGAACGAGTGCAGGGTAGATGAGAATGAGCGAGTTTAGCTGAGGTGAGCATTGGTTTCCTTTCGCTTGCATCTGCCCAAAGACGATGGTCTTTGGGCGTTTTCTTTCCCCATTTTCGCCTCATAAACTCTCATTCTCCGCCCGATGAATCAGAAAGGGAGGAGAAAGGGATGTCCATTGATCGGCTAGCCGCTTTTTTGGCGGATGCTCGCCAGTTTCGCACCATCCCGATCATGCGCAAATTTTTAGCCGATGTCATCGAACCGTTGCAAGTGTTTGCCAATTTGCGCGAGGAAGCGGTGTTTCTGCTTGAAAGCAAAGACGACGAATCGCCATGGGCGCGTTATTCGTTTATCGGCGTGGCCCCGTTTTTGACGCTTGAGAGCGAGACAGGAGAAACGTTTTTGATCAAAGACGAGAACGGAAATGTCCAAATGACGGCGTCGACGTTGAAAGAAGCGTTTCAAGCGGTCGAGCGGGCGCTTTGCGTCAAGCCGCTCGCCGAAGCGGCGCCGTTTACGGGCGGCGCGGTCGGCTTTTTAGGCTATGATTTCATTTCCGCCATTGAAAAGGTGCCGCGCCACCGTGCCCCCGACCTAGCCATGAAAGCCGGGCATTTTGTGTTTTGCGAGTCGCTGTTCGCTTTTGATCACGAAAAACGCGAGCTGTCTCTCATTCATTATATCCGGTTGAAGGGTCATGAAACGATGCAGGAGAAAATCGCGATATACCGAGCCGCCGAAGAACGCATCGCCGCGCTGGCAGCGAAAGCGGCGCGCACCCGGGCCGAACAGCCGCTGCTGCCGGCCGAAGACGAGGCCGAGCGGGCCGCCTTGTTCTCGAAAGCGTCGTCCAATTACGAAAAAGAGCAATTTTTGCGTGACGTCGAGGCGGTGAAACAGTATATTGCGGCCGGCGATGTGTTTCAGGCGGTGCTGTCGCAGCGGTTTTCCGTCCCGGTGCAAGCGGGTGGGTTCGCCATTTATCGCATCTTGCGCCACATCAACCCGTCGCCGTACATGTTTTATTTTCGGCTTGACGGCATTGAAATTGTCGGCAGTTCGCCGGAAAAGCTCATCCAAGTGCGCAACCGGCGCGCCGAGATCGACCCGATCGCCGGAACAAGGCGGCGCGGACGCTCGCCGGCGGAGGATGAAAAGCTCGCCGACGAGCTGTACCATGACCCGAAAGAGCGGGCGGAGCATTATATGCTCGTCGATTTGGCGCGCAATGACATCGGCCGGGTGGCGAAGTACGGAACGGTCGAGGTGCCGGTGTTGATGGAAATCGGCAAGTTCTCTCATGTGATGCATTTAATTTCCAAAGTCGTCGGCGTGCTTGACGACGACATCCACCCGATCGACGCGCTCTTGGCCGCTTTTCCGGCTGGAACGGTGAGCGGGGCGCCCAAAGTGCGGGCGATGCAAATCTTGCAGGAGCTCGAGCCGACCGCCCGGGGATTGTACGCTGGAGCGATCGCGTACATCGGCTTTGACGGCAGCATTGATTCGTGCATCGCCATCCGGACGGCGGTCATTAAAGACGGTTATGCGTACGTGCAGGCCGGCGCCGGCATTGTCGCCGACTCGGTTCCGGAGCTTGAATGGAAAGAGACGCGCAACAAGGCGAGCGCCCTCATTTACGCCATCGAACAAGCGGAACGATTATTTGCGAAAGGGGAACAGATCGTATGTTAAAGCGGTTGCTTTCCAAATGCGCGGAAGGGGAAACATTGACGGAAGCGGAAGCGTACGAAGCCATGAATGCCGTGATGTCCGGCGAGGCGACGGACAGCCAGATTGCGAGTTTGGCATCCATCTTGCGCGTGCGCGGCGAGACGGTCGATGAGATCGCCGGGTTTGTGCGGGCGATGCGCGATCGGATGACCACGATCGACGCCGGCGATGACGTCATCGACACGTGCGGGACGGGCGGCGACGGGGCGGCGACGTTCAACGTCTCGACAGCGGCGGCCATTGTCGTTTCGTCGCTCGGGGTCAAAGTCGCCAAGCACGGCAATCGCGCCGTTTCCTCGAAAAGCGGAAGCGCCGATGTGCTCGAGCGGCTTGGCATCGACATTCCCGCGTCGCCTGAGGCCGCCAAACAGGCGCTCGAAACAAAAGGATTGGCGTTTTTGTTCGCCCCCTTGTATCATGCGGCGATGAAATATGCCGCCGGCCCGCGGAAAGAGATCGGGTTTCGCACGATCTTCAATTTGATCGGCCCGCTGGCCAATCCGGCGCGCTGCAAGCGGCAAGTTATCGGCGTCTATTCGACCCGTTACGCCGAGAAGCTGGCGGAAACGATGCGCCGTCTCGGCTCTGAGCACGTGGTGTTTGTCACCGGCCGCGACGGGCTCGATGAGTGCAGCATCGCCGCTGAGACGGATGTTGTGGAACTGAAAGACGGTGACATTCGCCGTTTCGTCCTCACTCCGGAAAGCGTCGGCCTGCGGCGCGGCGGGCTCGCTGACGTGCAAGTGCGCAGTTCGGAGGAAAGCGCCGCACTGCTTGAAGCCGTCATGGACGGCACGGCGCCGGCGAGCGCGATCGATATCACCGCCTTCAACGCCGGCGTTGCGCTGTACGCAGCCGGCAAGGCGGAGACGATCGCCGCCGGGGTGGCGATGGCGAAAGACGCCATTTTGGCCAAAACGGCGTACGAGCAGCTGCAGCGCCTGCGCCGAAAGGAAGTGGTCCACGGTGCTTGAGCAAATTTTGGCAACCAAACGGGAAGAACTCGAAACATTGACCATGCCAGAACCGCTGCCGGAGCCGAAGCGCCGGCCGTTCGCCGCGGCGCTCCGGCGGCCGCGGCGGGCGCTCGGTTTGATCGCTGAAGTGAAAAAGGCGTCGCCGTCAAAAGGCCTCATTCGCGCCGATTTTGATCCGGCGGCCATCGCCAAAGCATACGAGCGCGCCGGAGCCGATGCGATCAGCGTGTTGACGGATGAACGTTACTTCCAGGGACACCGCAGCTATTTGCGCCTTGTGAAAGAAACGGTGGATATTCCGGTGCTGCGCAAAGATTTCATCATCGACCGCCGGCAAGTGGAAGAAAGCGCCCGGCTCGGGGCTGACGCGATTTTATTGATCGGCGAGGCGCTGGCGCCGGAAACGCTCGAGGCGCTTTACCGCGAGGCGTACGACATCGGGTTGGAATGCCTCGTCGAAGTGCACGCAAAAGAGACGCTCGAGCGGCTGCTTGACCGGTTCACTCCGGAAGTGATCGGCATTAACAACCGCGACTTGCATACGTTTGTGACGGCGCTTGAGGCGACAAAAGCGCTGGCGCCATTTATTCCGCCGTCATGCGTTATCGTCAGCGAAAGCGGGATCAGCTCTTGGCGCGACGTCGAAACGGTCCGCTCGTACGGGGCGCAGGCGATGCTCGTCGGCGAGTCGCTCATGCGCCAGGCGGACGTCGAGCGGGCTGTCTACCGGCTGTTCGGGGAGGATGGCGGCCATGATCCGGCTTAAATATTGCGGCAACCGCTCCGCCGAAGATGTGCGGGCCGCCTTGGCAAGCGGGGCGGACTACCTCGGGTTTATTTTTGCGGACAGCAAGCGGCGCGTCTCGCCTGCTGAGGTGAAGCGCTGGCTGGCGTCAGCGCCGCTTGGCGGCAAACAGCTCGTCGGGGTGTTTGTCAATGCCGCGGCGGAGCAGATCGCCGCTGTCACTGCTGAATTGCCGCTTCATATCATCCAATGCCATGGCCGCGAGACGCCAACTGAGGTGGCTGCTGTGAAAGAAGTGACACGGCGCGCTGTTTGGAAGGCGATCCATCACGACGATGGAGCGCTTGAGGCGATGAAGCAGTACGCTGGGGTGGCTGATGGCTATGTTGTCGACAGCCGCGTCGCCGGCTTGTGGGGCGGGACCGGCGTCGCGTTCGACTGGGAGGCGGTGCCGCGCTATTTGGAAGAAGCGGCGCGCCAAGGCGTGCCGTGCTTCATCGCCGGCGGCGTCACACCGGACAATATTGAGCGACTGCTCCTCTACCGCCCGGATGGCATCGATATCAGCAGCGGCATTGAAACGGACGGACGCAAAGATCCAACGAAGATGAAACAAATCGAAGAAAAAATAAAACATCACGGGTGTTGATGATCCGTTATGTATGAAAAAACAGAGAATGATATGGCTGAACACAAGCTTTTCTGCCTCTTCCCTCGAACAAGAACGCCGGCGGGCGAATGACATTTGCCCGCAAAGCGTTCATTGTTCGAGGAGGGCATGCGGCAGCATGCCCGGTCGGCAAGCGAGCCGCTTGCCGACTACGGCAGAAAAGCTCGGACTAGAGCCTTCTCGACAGACTTTTTATTGGTTCATCAACACACCTGATAAAAAAATAACAAAACGAAGGGCCAAAAGACGGCGCTGACGCTCGGACGGTTAACAAACACTGGCACTTTGAAGAAATGCGGCTCTTCGTCTTTCAACTTTTATGAAGGAGAAGGTGGGGTTAGATGATGGAACGCGTTCCGAATGAATACGGCCGGTTTGGCGATTTCGGCGGCAAGTTTGTCCCGGAGACGCTCATGCTTCCGCTTGAGGAAATCGAAGCCGAGCTTGACAAAGCGCTGGCGGACGAATCGTTCAAACAAGAATATATCCGCATTTTGCAGCACTACTCCGGGCGGCCGACTCCGCTCACGTTCGCGCCGAATTTGACACGGCAGCTTGGCGGCGCGAAAATGTATTTAAAGCGCGAAGATTTAAACCATACCGGCGCCCATAAAATCAACAATGCCATCGGCCAGGCGCTTTTGGCGAAACGGATGGGCAAGAAAAAGCTGATCGCAGAAACCGGCGCCGGCCAACATGGGGTGGCGGCCGCGACCGTGGCGGCCCATTTCGGGATGGACTGCATCGTCTTTATGGGAGAGGAAGACATCAAGCGGCAAGAGTTGAACGTATTTCGCATGAAGCTGCTTGGCGCGGAAGTGGTGCCGGTCTCAAGCGGCAACCGGACGTTGAAAGACGCGACAAACGAGGCGATTCGCTATTGGGTCGCCCATTGCGACGACCATTTTTACATGATCGGCTCGGTGGTCGGCCCGCACCCGTACCCGAAAATGGTGCGCGAGTTTCAACGCATCATTGGCGATGAGGCGAAAGAGCAGTTTCTCGCCCGCGAAGGGAAGCTGCCCGATGTCATCGTCGCCTGCGTTGGCGGCGGCAGCAACGCCATCGGCATGTTTTACCCGTTTTTGCAAGATGACGTCCGCCTTGTCGGGGTGGAAGCCGCCGGCAAAGGCATTGACACCCCTTACCATGCCGCGACGATCACGAAAGGGACGAAAGGGGTCATCCACGGGGCGATGACGTACTTGCTGCAGGATGAGTACGGGCAAATTGTCGAGCCGTATTCGATCTCAGCCGGCCTCGATTACCCCGGCGTCGGTCCGGAGCATGCCTATTTAGCGAGCATCGGCCGCGTCCGCTACGAAAGCGTGACCGACGAGGAAGCGGTCGCGGCGTTTCGGCTGCTGGCGCAAACGGAAGGCATCATTCCGGCGATTGAGTCGGCCCATGCGGTGGCGAAAGCCGTGGAGCTCGCCCAAGCGATGTCGCCGGATGAAACGGTGCTCATTTGTCTGTCCGGTCGCGGCGATAAAGACGTGCAAACGATGATGCGCCATCTTGGCGCGAAAGAAGGTGAAGATGTTGCTGCTATCCGTTAATCCGCCGCTGTTTATTCCCTTTATTGTCGCCGGCGATCCGTCGCCTGAGGTGACGGTGGATTTGGCCTTGGCGCTTGAGGAGGCCGGCGCCGATCTATTGGAGCTTGGCGTGCCGTACTCCGACCCGCTCGCCGACGGACCGACGATCCAGCGCGCCGCCGCCCGGGCGCTTGCCGGGAACATGACGTTGCCGAAAGCCATTCATCTCGTCGCCGAAATGCGAAAAAAAGGGGTAACCATTCCGATTATTCTCTTTACGTATTACAATCCTGTGTTACAATTAGGAGAAGAATCCTTTTTTGCTTTAGCGCGGGAAAATGGCGCCAACGGCGTGCTCATTCCCGATTTGCCGTTTGAAGAAAGCGGCCCGCTCCGCGAACTGGGCGAGCGGTTTGGCCTTCCGCTCATTTCGCTCGTCGCGCCGACGTCAAAGCAGCGGATTGAGCGGATCGCTTCGGCAGCGCAAGGGTTTTTGTATTGCGTTTCCTCGCTTGGCGTCACCGGTGTGCGCGAAACGTTGCCGGAGTCGCTTGGCGATTTTGTCAGTGAAGTCAAGCGGCATAGCCGTGTGCCGGTCGCTGTCGGGTTCGGCATCTCCACGCCCGAACAAGTGGCGATGCTGAAAGAGGTGTGCGATGGCGTCGTCATCGGCAGCGCCCTTGTGCAAAAAGTGGAACAGTTGGCGGAACGGCTGCTGGCGCCGGAAGAAAAAGAAGCGGCCATCGCCGAGTTTGCCGCCTACGCCCGCTCGCTCGCCGCGCCGCTTCACGCGCCGTGTTCTTTGCGCTAAAAGTTCCGATGATGAAGGAGTTGGCAACGCGAATGCAAGTGAAAGAGCAGCTTCGGGGGCTTCCCCCATACCAGCCGGGAAAATCGATTGAGGAAGTGAAGCGGGAATACGGCCTTTCTGATATTATTAAACTAGCTTCCAATGAAAATCCGTATGGGTCGTCGCCGGCGGCCAAAGCGGCCATCGCCGCCGAGCTTGACCGCCTTGCCGTTTATCCGGACGGCTACGCCCGCACGCTGCGCGAAAAGGTGGCAACGCATCTTGGTGTCAAGGAAACGCAGCTTTTGTTTGGCAACGGCTCGGATGAAGTTGTGCAAATTTTTTGCCGCGCCTTTTTGGAGCCGGGCACGAATACGGTGATGGCGGCGCCGACATTTCCGCAATATCGCCATAACGCGGTCATCGAGCGGGCGGAAGTGCGCGAAGTGCCGCTTGTCGACGGGCGCCATGACTTAGAGGCGATGCTGTCTGCCATCGATGAACGGACGCGCATCGTTTGGATTTGCAACCCGAACAACCCGACCGGCACGTATGTGAACGAAACGGAATTGCGCGCCTTTTTGGACCGCGTGCCGCCGCATGTGCTTGTCGTGTTGGATGAAGCGTATTATGAATACGTCACGGCTCCCGATTATCCACAGACGGTGCCGCTTTTAAATGAATACAGCCAGCTCGTGGTGATGCGCACGTTTTCAAAGGCGTACGGGCTCGCCGCGCTCCGTATCGGCTACGGCATCGCCAGCGAAGCGCTCATCCGCGCCGTTGAACCGGCGCGCGAGCCGTTTAACACGTCAACCGTCGCTCAAGCGGCCGCGGCGGCTGCGCTCGATGACCAGGCGTTCCTCCGCGCCTGCGTCGAACGAAACCGCGCCGAACTCGAGCGGTATTACCGCTTTTGCGACGAGCACGGCCTCAAGTACTATCCGTCGCAAACAAATTTTGTATTTATCGATTTCGGCATTGATGGCAATGAGGTGTTTCAATATTTGCTCGAGCGGGGCGTGATCGTCCGCTCCGGCCGGGCCCTCGGTTTGCCGACCGGTGTGCGCGTCACGATTGGCACGAAAGAGCAAAACGACCGAGTGTTTGAAACGATTGCCAGCATGCTGCGGGAAAAACAGCTCGCCTGACCGGCTTCGCGGCCGCCCAGGCGGAACGATGAGCCCGTTGCTTTTCAGAAGCAGCGGGCGTATGTTTACATACAAAGAAGGTGAGACCATTGGAAGGAAACGTGTTTATCGTCGGCCTCGGCTTAATCGGCGGGTCGATCGCCTTAGCCATTAAAAAGGCGCATCCAGCAGCAGTCGTCATCGGCTACGATGTCAACGGCCATCAGCTTGGTTTGGCGCGTTCGCTTAAGGTGATTGACGAAACGGCTCGCACGCTTGAGGATGGGTTTGCCGCCGCGGATTTGATTGTTCTTGCCACTCCGGTCATGCAGACCGAATCGATTTTAGCCGCCATGCCGATTGAGCAGCTGAAGCGCGGCGTGATCGTCACCGATGTTGGCAGCACGAAGCAGCGCATCGTCCAAGGCGCGCGCCGTCTGTTGGAGGCGGGCGTGGCGTTTATCGGCGGCCATCCGATGGCCGGATCGCATAAAAGCGGGGTGGCGGCCGCCCGCGCCCATTTGTTTGAAAACGCCTTTTACATTTTGACGCCGACGGATGATGTGCCGCTCGAACGGGTGGAAACGCTAAAACAATGGCTTTCCGGGACGAAGGCGCAGTTTGTCGTGTTAACGCCGGAAGAGCATGACCGCATCACCGGGGTGATCAGCCATTTTCCGCACTTGATTGCCGCCAGCCTCGTCCATCAGGCGCGCGAGTACGAAAGCAAAAACGCTCTTGTCAGCCGGCTTGCGGCCGGCGGCTTCCGCGATATTACGCGCATTGCATCGAGCAATCCGGAAATGTGGCGCGATATTCTCATTCATAATAAACGCGAGATGCTCGCGCTGTTTGACCGCTGGATGGCGGAGATGGAGCGGCTGCGCTCGTTTGTCGAGGAAGAAAACAGCATCGCCATTTACCATTACTTTCTCGAAGCCAAGCAGTTTCGCGATGGGCTGCCGGCGCGGACGAAAGGAGCGATCCCGTCGTTTTACGATTTGTATGTCGATGTGCCGGACTACCCGGGCGTCATTTCCGAGGTGACCGGCTATTTGGCGCAGGAAAACATCAGCATTACTAACATTCGCATTATTGAGACGCGCGAAGAAATTTACGGGGTGCTCCGCCTCAGCTTCCAAAGCGAAGACGACCGGGCGCGGGCGAAGGCGTGCCTCGCTAAGCATACGAACTATGCGACATATGAAGGATAGCAACGAAAAAACAATGGAGGGATGTTGCATGCAGCTGCCAACAAACGTGTCATCGCTCCGGGGGACGCTTGAAGTGCCCGGCGACAAATCGATTTCCCACCGCGCCGTCATGCTTGGGGCGCTTGCTTCCGGCCGGACGGTCATCGATCACTTTTTGCCCGGCGCCGATTGTTTAAGCACGATCGATTGTTTCCGCCGCCTTGGCGTCGACATCCGCCGGGACGGGACGCATGTTGTGGTTGAAGGAGCAGGGCCGGGCGGGCTGCGTGAGCCAAGTGCTGTGCTTGATGTCGGCAACTCCGGCACAACGGCGCGCCTGCTTTTAGGCATTTTGGCCGGACAGCCGTTTCACGCCTGTCTCATCGGCGACGAGTCGATCGCCAAGCGGCCGATGGCGCGAGTGACGAAGCCGCTTCGCGAAATGGGAGCGCACATTGACGGGCGCGATGGCGGGAATTATACGCCGCTTTCCATCCGCGGTGGTGCTCTCCGTCCGCTTCGCTACACCTCGCCGATCGCAAGCGCTCAAGTGAAATCGGCGATTTTGCTTGCCGGCTTGTTTGCCGACGGGGTGACGTCTGTGACCGAGCCGCACCGCTCGCGCGATCATACGGAGCGGATGGTTCGGCTGTTCGGCGGCGAGATGAAAGTGGATGGCTTGACCGTCTCGGTCGCCGGTCCGCAGCGTTTGCGCGGAACGCACGTTTACGTTCCCGGCGACATTTCCTCGGCCGCCTTTTTCCTTGCCGCAGGGGCCATTGTGCCGAACAGCGAAATTACGCTGAAAAACGTCGGCCTAAATCCGACGCGGACCGGCATTATTGACGTGCTCACACAAATGGGCGCTGAGATTGCAATTGAACATGTCCGCCATGAGGACACAGAGCCGGTCGGCGACATCACGGTCCGCACGTCGGCGCTTGGCGCCGTCGAAATTGGCGGCGACTTGATTCCAAGGTTGATCGATGAAATCCCCATCATCGCCTTGCTCGCGACGCAAGCCGAAGGGACGACGGTCATTAAAGACGCCAGTGAATTGAAAGTAAAAGAGACGAACCGAATCGATACAGTTGTTACGGAGCTGAAAAAGTTCGGCGCCGATATTGAAGCGACCGATGACGGCATGATCATCCGCGGCAAAACGCCGCTCGCGGCCGATGGGATCGTCGTAGACAGCCATGGCGACCACCGGATCGGCATGATGCTCGCCATCGCCGCCTGCTGCGCCAAAGGCACGGTCCGTCTTGAGCGTCCGGAGGCGGTCGCTGTCTCGTACCCGGCGTTTTTCTCTGATTTGCGCTCTTTAGTAAACGGGTGAGAACGAACGTCCAAGGATGGAGCGAAAGCGGGAGTGAACCCGCCGGCTGTTGATGCCCCCGCCCCAAGCGGGCGGGCGGTCATATTTTGCATTGTCCGTTCATATGTTGTCAATAAGAGGAATAATTGGCGCCGCTTTTTGAAAGCGGATACATTCCCCAACAGCCGGTGCGGCGCGGTTGGCGAGCGGCTCGGTTGCCGAAACGGCGATTGTCGATTATGATAAAACATGTTCCCGTTGTGCCGGTACATACCAATGCGGACAGCGAGGGCGGGAAGCGCCGCCCTGTCAGGCAACCTACTTGTCGTTGTAAGAGAGGTTTCGAAACCATGACACGTGTTGAACAAATCATTCGTCTAGTGGAAAACGGAAATGTTGACGAAGCGTTGGCGCTTGTGCCAAAAGTGAAAAAGTACGGCAGTGATGAGGAAAAATATACGCTGGCCGACTGTCTATACTCATGGGGGATGCTCGAGGAGGCAAAAGAGCTGCTCGAGGAACTGGCCAGCCGCTATCCGGACGACGGCGACGTCCGTCTGTTTTTGGCGGAAGTGTATACCGAGCTTGAAGCTGAAGACGAAGCGCTCGCCATTTTGATGGACATCAGCGAAGACGATCCGCAATTCGTCCGGGCGTGCCTGCTTGCGGCGGACCTGTATGAAATGCAAGGGCTGACCGAAGTCAGCGAACGGAAGCTAAAACAAGCGTACGAGAAAGCGCCGGATGAACCAGTCGTGCAATTCGCCTTAGCGGAGTTGTACTTTTCGCTCGGCGAGTACGCCAAAAGCGTGCCGCTTTATGAACAAGTGAGGAAAACGAACCGGGAGATCGCCGGCGTTTTGGTCGCTGAACGGCTCGCCGAGTCGCTCAGCCGCATCGGGGAGTTTGAGGCGGCGCTTCCGCACTATGAGGAGGCGCTTAACGAAAAAACGGACAGCCGGACGCTGTTCGCCTATGGGTTCACCGCCTTGCAGGCCGGCTATACGCAAACGGCCATTGACAAGCTTGGCGCCTTAAAAGAGCTTGATCCTGACTATGCTCCGCTTTACTTATATTTGGCCAAAGCGTATGAACAGGAAGGACAGCTTCAAAAAAGCTACGAAACGGTGCGGGAAGGCATCAGCATCGATGAATGGAACAAAGAGCTCCGCCTGTATGCCGGCAAGCTCGCGCTGAAACTGAACAAACCGGCCGAAGCGGAAGAGCAATTGCAAAAGGCGCTTGAAATCGACAATGGCTATGTCGAGGCGCTGACGGTGTTATCGGCGCTTTGGCTTCATGAGCAACGCTATGAGGACGTCGTGTCGCTCCTCGAGCGGGCGATGGCCGACGGCGAGTATGATCCGCAGTTTGAGTGGGATTTAGGGCGCGCCAAACACCGGTTGGAGCTGTATGATGATGCATTAAACCATTACGCCGAGGCATATAATTTCTTTAAGCATAACGTCGATTTTCTCGAAGAGTACGGATATTTTCTCATCGAAGAAGGAAATCGGGCCGCAGCGAGAGAAATATTTCAACAAATTGTTGCTCTCGACCCAAGCCATACGGAGGCGGCCGAGATGCTGCTTGAGCTCGAGGAGTAGGGGAGAAGCGGTGATCGAACCTCTTTCTTGGAAACCGATCGAGGGGGAAGCGCACAATGACGCACGTATCCGTCAATGAAAAAAAAGAATTCATCCGTTGGTTTTTAAGCCACTATCAGTTGAAGCGGCGCGAATGCGTCTGGATTTTAAACTATTTGATGAGCCACGACCAATTGATGAAAAAGGTGCACTTTGTCGAGAACGCCCAATATTGCCCGCGCGGCATCGTGATGTCGACCCATTGCGTGGATGACGTGCCGTTTCGCTTCTACAAAGGGAATGTGATGACGACCGATGCGGAGAAATCATTCCATGATATCCGCCTGAACCGCGACGAAGATATTTACATTCAGCTTAATTTCCGCGCTTCTTTTCATTCGCCGCAATATGTCGCCGTGCTTGAGGAAAATCCGTACGCGCCCAAACAGGCGCAAGTGAGCGAAAACGACCAGCGCCTTGCCGAGCAATTTTTGGAGCGGTCCATTTACGAGTTTCGGCGCGGACGGCTCATGAAACTGATTGACGAGGCGCTCGACCGCCATGATGAAGAGGCGTTCCGCCGCCTTACGGATGAATTGAACAACTTGTAACACCTTGCCGCCGGCAAGGTTTTTCTTTTGCCGAAAAATATGGTATGGTGATAAGGAACGAACTTTATGGCAAAGGGGAGTAACGATGAAATGGACAAGCGGGGACGTCGCCATCTACGAAAAAGAGCGCGACTACATTGATACGGCACTCATTCCGCTTTTGCCGGTGGCCATCGGCCAAGGCGCGAGGCGGCTCGCTTCTGGAGGAGAGCTCGTCGGGCTCGTCGCCGCTGAGGTCGAGCGCCAGCTGAGGGGGCGCGTGTTTTTGTTGCCGCCATTTGTTTATTTTGCGGATGAAGGGCGGAGCCAGTTGCTAGAAAGGCTGACGAATTGGACAAACCGCCTCAGGCAGGAAGGGATGGACCATGTGTTTTATGTGACGTGCGATCGCGCGTGGCAAGAGGAGACGGAGGCCAGCCGCATTTGGCTCGTTCCGGCCGTTCCGCTCGAGAGCATGGATGAATCATACAAGCACAAGCTTGTCAGAGAGCAGGCCGCCGAGCTGCTCCGCTTTCTCGTCGGTCGCTGGGCGCAAGAGTAGACGCGGCAAAGTCCGACGTTTTGCCGTCTGCGATATTGACCTTGTCCAGCAATTGAGCTATCATTAGAATGTCCTAGTTTTCCGTATGTGTTATACATACAATCGTCCGGTGTGGACTTGACTTTGCATAGAGGGGGGAAGACGATGAGCGACAGCAAACATCGCGTAACGAGACGTCAATTTTTAAACTACACGCTGACTGGCGTCGGCGGCTTTATGGCAGCAGGGATGCTCATGCCGATGCTCCGCTTCGCCTTTGACCCGATCTTGAGAGAGACGGCGGGCACAGAGATGGTCGCGGTGGCGGACGTCAAAGAAATCACGACCGAACCGAAGCGCTTCGACTTTAAAGTGAAGGTGAAAGACGCTTGGTACGAGTCGGAAGAGCCGAAATCAGCTTGGGTGTACAAGGATGAAAAAGGGGACATTATCGCCCTGTCGCCGATCTGCAAACACCTCGGCTGTACGGTTGACTGGAATACGGACAAGAACAATCCGAATCATTTCTTCTGTCCGTGCCACTACGGGCTTTATACGAAAGACGGCACGAACGTTCCGGGGACGCCGCCGCAAGCTCCGCTTGACCGTTACGAGTACAAAGTGAAAGACGGCAAGCTGTATTTAGGCAAGGCGAAACCACGAGGGGAGGCGTAATGCGTGTTAAACAAGCTGTATGACTGGGTCGATGAACGCTTAGATATTACGCCTTTATGGCGGGATATCGCCGACCACGAAGTTCCAGAGCACGTCAAC
This sequence comes from [Flavobacterium] thermophilum, assembly GCA_900450595.1. Lineage (GTDB taxonomy): Bacteria > Bacillota > Bacilli > Bacillales > Anoxybacillaceae > Geobacillus > Geobacillus thermophilus. Next base: position 1,236,755 of record UGGS01000001.1, on the reverse strand, counting down.
CCCGCCCATCATTTTTCCGCCTTTGTCTATTGTTTCGGCGGGCTGACGTTTTTTGTCACGGTCATTCAAATTTTGTCAGGCATGTTTTTGACGATGTACTACGTCCCGGATATTAAAAACGCGTGGGAATCGGTGTATTACTTGCAAAACGAAGTGGCGTTCGGCCAAATCGTGCGCGGCATGCACCACTGGGGGGCAAGCCTTGTCATCGTCATGATGTTTTTACATACGCTGCGCGTCTTTTTCCAAGGGGCTTATAAAAAGCCGCGCGAAATGAACTGGATCGTCGGCGTATTGATCTTTATGGTGATGATGGGTCTTGGCTTCACCGGCTATTTATTGCCTTGGGATATGAAAGCGCTGTTTGCGACGAAAGTTGGTTTGCAAATCGCGGAAGCGACGCCGCTCATTGGCCCGGCCATTAAGACGCTGTTAGCTGGGGACCCAGAAATTGTCGGCGCGCAAACGCTGACGCGCTTCTTTGCCATTCACGTCTTCTTCTTGCCGGCCGCTTTGCTCGGCTTAATGGCAGCGCACTTTTTAATGATTCGCAGACAAGGCATTTCCGGTCCGCTATGATCGGTCGGCCCGCGTTTCGAGGCGATAGAAAAAAGGAGGGAATCACGCAATGCATCGCGGAAAAGGAATGAAATTTGTCGGCGATTCCCGTGTTCCCGCGGTAAGAAAACCGAATATTCCGAAGGACTATTCAGAGTACCCCGGGAAAACGGAAGTGTTTTGGCCGAACTTCCTCTTGAAGGAATGGCTTGTCGGTTCGGTCTTTCTCGTCGGTTTTTTAAGCTTGACGGTCGCCCACCCGTCGCCGCTTGAGCGGATCGCCGACCCGACGGACACGACGTATATACCGCTGCCTGACTGGTATTTCTTGTTCTTATACCAATTGCTCAAATATTCGTATGCATCCGGTCCGTATACGGTCATCGGTGCGATCGTCATGCCGGGGCTGGCGTTTGCTGCTTTGCTGCTGGCGCCGTTTTTGGATCGCGGTCCGGAGCGCCGTCCTTGGAAGCGCCCGGTGGCAACCGGCATGATGTTATTGGCGCTCGCTTCTATTGTTTATTTGACATGGGAAGCGGTCGTTACACACGACTGGAAAAAAGCAGCTGAG